>NZ_AUAV01000015.1 GCF_000428905.1 Brumicola pallidula DSM 14239 = ACAM 615 | reverse complement strand
GCGTTATCGCACAGAGCGCGATGATGTTGCACCCAGTTTATGCCTGACGGCAATAGCGATACGGTACCACCTGATCCCATTTCGAACTCAGAAGTGAAACGTATTAGCGGCAATGGTAGTGTGGGGTTTCCCCATGTGAGAGTAGCACACCGTCAGGCTCCCATTTAAGAGCCCGTCCCTGTGACGGGTTTTTTCTTTCTAGACGTTAAACTATTTAGCTATATAGTTTAGTCTTCAACGATACAGTTCAGCGCGGCGCGTGAGTATCCGCAAGCACCATTCCGCAATAGGTATTGGCCTAAGCTGACCTCCAATAAGAAATACAATGCGGTTGTTATTCATCACTGCCAAATTTTGTATAATAGTAATTGTTTATGAATTTTAGCTAGAGCTCAACTAGCCTAAATTCAGTTTTTTTCCACTTTACCGCCCAAATATCCCGCTTTAGCGTATTTAACGCCTATTTATTAACCTTTGCGTTACAATTTTCACATAGAATTTTCATCGAGGTATTTCCCAAGCATTTTACGCTTGTAGATTTTATTTAGAAAATGAATTTGTCGTGTTATAGCAGTATATGAAGCGCTTAACGTTTTTTGCTGACGGGGGGTAAGTACCTACACGGCCTTGTAAACATTTGAACAGTATGACTAAAAAAAAGAAATTTAAGGACACACATGAAAACTAGAATTTTTACGAAAACCCCTTTGGCAGCTAGCCTGTCATTAATACTTGGTGCGGGTATCATGGCGCCTGGTTTTGCACAAGAATCGCCAGACACTGCAGAGTCAGATGCGACGGAAATTATCGAAATTAAGGGTATCCGTGGCAGTATGATCAAATCCATGGATGTCAAACGCACATCTACTGGTATTGTTGATTCTATAAATGCAGAAGATATCGGTAAATTCCCTGACAGTAACTTAGCAGAGTCATTACAGCGTATTACCGGTATTTCTATTGAACGTTCAAATGGAGAAGGCGCCAAGGTCAGCGCTCGCGGTTTTGGCCCAGATCGCAACCTAGTGATATTGAACGGCCGTCAAATGCCAACAACGACCGGAGAACGTAATTTTGATTTCTCTAATTTAGCGGCCGAGGGTGTGAGCGGCGTAGAAGTTTATAAAACATCTAAAGCAGATATACCTACTGGTGGTATCGGCGCAACGATTAATATTTTAACCGCAGAACCACTGAATAGCCCTGGTATGAAGGCAACGTTCAGTGTCGAAGCGTTAGATGATGCTACAACCAAAAAAGGTGGATTCACGCCGCAACTATCAGGACTATATTCAAATACCAGTGATGATGGGAAGTTTGGTATTGCACTTTCGGCCAGTTATTCAGAGCGTGAAAGTGGCAGTCAGCAAGCACAGACCTCGTTTTTCCGAAGCTTTGCCGGTGATTTTAACAACTGGGGCGGCGTAGCAAACGATGATTCACAAACGAATCGATTTGGCGACAGTGATATTTTTTCGGTACCGCAAGCCACAATCTATAAGTTTGAAGAACAGCAGCGTAAAAGATCTAATGCGCATTTAGTGTTGCAGTATAAGCCAATAGATAATCTTACCGCTACAGTAGATTATCTTTATGTACAAAAAGAAAATGATACGCAAAGCAACGCTATTTCTGCTTGGTATAATTTCGGTGACACAACGAACGTTTGGTCTGACGGACCTATTGCTTCTCCTTTAATATATTCTGAAGATCACAACGTTGACCTTAACGCTAATCCTCAGGTTTTACCTGCAGATCTAGCTATTGGTGGACAAAACTTCAGCGTTAAAGATGATACCAAGTCTCTAGGCTTAAACCTAGACTGGAAAGTGAATGATAATCTGACCCTGATACTTGATCACCATGAATCTTCTGCAAATAGCAGCCCTAATAGCCCACTAGGCTCTGGTAACGAAATGCAGCTGCGCGCTTTAGTTCGCCAAAATACAGCCACTGATTTCACTGGCGAAAGACCTGTGCTATCCGTCGTAGGCGGTAACTCAGCCACAGCCACAGATTTTCAGATTACAGGGAGCGTGTTTACAAACACTAAAAATGCATCTGAAATATCACAAACGCAATTTGGTGGTGAATATGTCTTAGAAGAACACGGCAGTATCGATTTTGGTATCGCATTAACTAATTCACAAAATAGGGCACGTATAAAAGGTGTGCAACGCAATAACTGGGGTGGCGAGGGCCCAACTGGTTTGTTTGACGATTTATTATTTCCTCGTGACATATTGAGCCAATTCGACAATCTAAGTGGTGGCAATTTTGACGGTCATACGGGTCCTGTGGAGATTTTGAATCAATATTTTGAATTCGATTTTGCTGCGGTAAGAGATATAGCCGCCGCAAACTTAAGCGTTCAATCTGCAGCTACAGGAGATTGCGGTAATTCCTTCTGCCCATCTACTAACTACGGTACGGATGCAGACCAATATACCAGAGAAGAAATGACCTCGGTATACGTTCAGTATAATTATGAGGGTGAGATTGGTGACATGTTCTATGACGTCCACCTTGGCGTCCGCTACGAAGAAACAGATATAGAGGCGATTTCTTCAGTACCTGTATTTTTTCCTGCAGCTCTCTGGAACGGTGTAACTGAGCTTGCACTTGTCGGCACCGGTAATGTGTTATACGAAACAAAAGAAGCTAGCTATGACCATACTCTGCCAAGTATTAACTTCAATTTAAATGTGACTGATGACATCGTCTTGCGTGCTGCCTATAGCAAGACTATCGGGCGTCCAAGATACAATCAAATGATAGGTGGTATTAGATTGGACGCTAATGCTCGATTTAATGGTGGTACTGGTTCTACGGGTAATCCGGGGCTATTACCTCTTGAGTCTACCAATATCGATTTCTCGGCCGAATGGTATTATGACGAAGGTAGCTATATTTCGTTGGGATACTTTACTAAAGATGTTGAAAACGACATTCTAACACTGCCTATAGACAACCAGTTCAATATACTTAACCCAGCTACTGGTCCTTATGTAGAAGAGGCGCTTGCCGCAGTAGGCACTGACGGTTTAGCGCAACGTCAATATATATTTGATACCTACGGTGCAACTGACCCTAATGTTTATAAAGACGAGGGCAACATTGTTATTGCGGGTAACCCAGCGCTCAACGACTTATTGAATTTCAAAATTGAGACACCACTAAATGTTAGCGGCACAACCGGTTACGATGGTATTGAGTTTGCAGTACAGCATTTATTCGGCGAATCTGGATTTGGCGGCATAATCAACTATACCGCGACTAATACCGATAATACTCACGATGACTTTGTTTTAGCCCCACAATTGGCTGAACTGGGTATTAGTGATTCTGCTAACGTGGTCGGATTTTATGAAATGGATGGCTTGTCAATACGTATTGCGTACAACTGGCGTGATAAATACATTGTATCGTTAGTGCAGGATGGCAGTGCAGGTCCTGGCCCTCGTTATATTGAAGAGTATGGGCAGTTAGACTTAACGGTAAGTTATGACGTACCACAAATCAAAGGCTTAACGGTTTACTTGAATGGTATCAACGTGACGGAAGAGAATCTGCGTGTAAGTGGACGTTCTGAACAACAGGTTCTTGCGGCTATTCAACAAGGATCTCGTTACTCGTTTGGTGCACGTTATACTTTCTAGTAAGCACACAAGCTGTTGACCGCAGTCAATAAATAGCTCACTAAGGCCGCAAGAATTAATCATAATTCATGCGGCCTCTTTTATTTTTTGTATCAAAATATTTTTCCAAAAGAATCACAATTACGCTGTAAATGAAAGTCTATATTTTTTCTCTGTGATCAATACTGTTTTCCAAACCGTTAAAAAGAGTTATGTGGTTTATTGAAAGCTCACGGGGAGCTTGTAGACGGTTACATACAGAGTTGTTAAAACCTTTATACACGGTGAGTTGTAATCGTAATGTTGGTTTAGTAATATTTTTGGGTCTTTTTGAAATATAGTTAAATTCAGGTAAGTAAATGCACAAGCCCTTAAGAAAAATAGTCATTGTCGGTGGTGGTTCTGCAGGGTGGTTAACCGCTGGAGTTATCGCCGCAGAGCATTCAACAGATCCTAATGTCGGTATCGAGGTCACTCTGATTGAATCGGCCGATGTCGCTCCTATTGGCGTAGGTGAGGGTACATGGCCTACTATGCGCAGCACCCTGAAAAAAATGGGTATTAGTGAAACCGATTTTTTGTTGGAATGTGATGCGAGTTTTAAACAAGGCTCAAAATTTTCAAATTGGCGTAGCAATACCAACGAACATTATTATCATCCATTTACATTACCGCATGGATTTAATGACACCAACCTTGCGTCATTTTGGCAACCCTATCGGCACAAAGTAAGTTTTGCCGACGCAGTTGGCGTGCAAAGCCATTTAGGTGAGCATGGCTTGGCGCCTAAACAGATTTCTACTGCAGAATACGACTTCTATGCTAATTACGGGTATCATTTAGATGCGGGTAAATTTGCGGCCTTGCTACAAAAGCATTGCACCACAAAGTTAGCGGTCAAACACATCATCGACCATGTAACGCAGGTTAATAGTTCTTCAAACGGAGACATCGCTACTATTACCACTAAAAATAATGGTGATATTACAGGTGATTTGTTTATAGACTGCACAGGTACTGCTTCTCTTTTGCTAGCTAAACATTATGCAGTTCCTTTTGTTAGTACAAAACATATTCTGTTTAATGACTCTGCGTTAGCGGTACATGTGCCTCATCAGGACTCAAACAGTCCGATCGCTTCTTTTACTTGCTCTACTGCGCAATCTGCGGGTTGGATATGGGATATAGGACTGCCGTCACGCAGAGGAGTTGGTTACACTTATTCCAGCCGACATATTACTGATGTTGAAGCAGAAAAAGCACTACGTGACTACATTACTCCGATAATGGGCGAGAGTGCAGCGCAGTCGACTAAAATCCGCAAGATAGATTTTTCGCCGGGACACAGAGAAAAGTTCTGGCATAAGAACTGTGTAGCAGTGGGTTTATCTGCTGGCTTTATTGAACCTTTAGAGGCCACAGCTTTAGCCTTAATAGAGCTTTCTGCAAAAATGATCAGCGAACAGTTACCAGCGGATCGTGAAGCAATGGATCTTGTAGCCAAACGTTTTAATGCTAAATTTTTACACCGTTGGCTTAATATCGTTGATTTTCTAAAGTTACACTATGTGCTGAGTAAGAGAACAGACTCAGCGTATTGGCGTGAGATATCTGATGCCGAGCAACTTCCTGATACCTTAAAAGAACAATTACTATTGTGGAAAACTCGGGCGCCTTATCATTACGATGCTACCCACACAGAGGAAATGTTTCCACCAGCTAGTTATCAATACATCCTTTATGGTATGGACTTCATTACACAGCCGGTCAACACAAAAAGGGTGGATGAGTCGAAAAAAGCGCAGGTATTATTTGCTGAAAACGTTAAACAAACGAAGCAACTTTTATCCTCACTACCGTCGAATCGTGAGTTAATTAATAAAATCAAACTATATGGCTTACCAAAAATTTAGTCGCAATATGTGTTTCAATAAGCAGTAGACTATCACACAGATAAATAATGAAATTTGGAATGAAAATGGCAACTACCGTATTACTTAATAGTATCGATCATCAAGATGTAAAAATAATTACCGAACGTTCGCAACAATACGGTGACAATCTTTGGTATAGCCTGACTTTCCCAGCTGAATTTAGAAGTGTACAAGCCTATTACCCTATATTTTTTAACAAAGATGTTAATACTGGCGAATTCTTTTCAGTCGCTATATTTGGGTTTCAAGACAAAGAAAATCTTTTTCTGACTGATAATAAGTGGGACGCGCCTTACATTCCATTGAGCGTTACCCGACAACCTTTTTTGATTGGTGTGCAGAAAACCAATGAGGATGGCGAAGACAAAGAGCAAAGAGTATTGCATATTGATATGGACCACCCTAGAGTAAACCAACAACAAGGGCACGCGTTATTTTTAGAATTCGGTGGTAACACACCTTATCTTGATAGTGTGGCGGATATGCTGGAAGCTATTCATCATGGCATGGTGGATAGTAAAATATTTATAAACCTGTTAGTTGAACATAAATTGCTAGAACCGTTCACCTTGGAAATTGAGCTGAATGACAAAACTCAAAATCAAATGCTGGGTTTTTACGTCATTAGTGAAGATAAGGTCGCTGAATTGAGTGCTGACACATTAGCGATATTGCATGCAAGAGGTTACTTGCAAGCGATATATATGGCTATCGCGTCTCAATCTAATGTACGTGGGCTTTTAAATAGAAAAAATATACAACTGGGTCTGTAATATTTAAATTACATGATTTAAAGGGTGTTTTTAGTGAAAGCGATAGATAAGAAAGTGAAAGAAATTAATAATTGCCAGCCCGGTGATATTCCTGATTTTGTGTTATCGTCTTCGCAACCACTTATTCTCAAAGGTTTTGCCAATAAATGGCCAGTCGTCATTGCAGGAAAAGAGTCACCGCTCAAAGCTGCTGATTATTTGCGTGATTTTTATTCCGATATTCCTATAAATGTGTACTACGGAAAGCCAGAAACTAAAGGTCGGGTGTTTTATAACGAGAAGATGAATGGTTTTAATTTTTCCAGTTCAAAAGCTAATCTGAATCAGGTACTGGATAAGCTACTAGCACATGTTGATGACCCCGAGCCTCCTACAATGTATATAGGCTCTACCGAAATTAATAATTGGTTTCCTGGCTACAATGAACAGAATAATGCGTCGATAGACCACCTCGATCCATTAACCACTATTTGGATTGGCAATCGGAGCAAAATAGCAGCACATTATGATTTTCCTAATAATTTGGCTTGTTGTGTCGTTGGAAGGCGAAAATTCACATTATTTCCACCTGAGCAAATTGCTAACCTATATGTAGGACCAATGGAATTTGCGCCCGGAGGCCAAGATATTAGCCTAGTCGATTTTGAGCAACCGGATCTAGTTAAATATCCGAAGTTTGAACAAGCAATGGCTGCAGCTCAGGTAGCTGAATTGGAGGCTGGAGACGCACTTTTTATGCCCAGTATGTGGTGGCATCATGTTGAGGGCTTAGATGCATTTAATGTGTTAGTCACTCACTGGTGGCGAGATAGTCCCGCTTTTATGGGCCGTCCAAATAATGCACTGATGCTAGCCATGCTGAGTTTACGAGATTTACCAAGGGCACAGCGGCAAGCGTGGAAAGCACATTTTGACTATTATATTTTCGATCACGATGAGCAAAATCTGGATCATATTCCTAACCAAGCAAAAGGCGTATTGTCAAAGCCTCATGATGAATTAGCGGCAAGAAAATTAAGAGCTGACCTATTAAATAAATTAAAACAGTAAGCCCCAAGCAAAAGCTTAGTCTGTCATATTAAACATTAAGATTAATTACCAAGGTTTTATTTTGAAAAAACAACAGAGAAAAATTAAGAAGGTGATTATTGCAGGCGGAGGCACCGCTGGTTGGATGGCCGCAGCCGCATTATCAAAATTAATTGGTAATAATCTGGACGTGTCCTTGATAGAGTCCGATGAAATACCCACCGTTGGTGTCGGGGAAGCCACAATTCCTACCTTACATGTTTTTCATCAGTTATTAGGTATTAGCGAACAAGAATTTATGGCGGCCACTAATGCGACCTTTAAATTGGGTATTTCTTTTGAAAATTGGCGCGACGTTAGTAAAGACTATATTCATTCTTTTGGCTTCTTAGGACAAGGTTGCTGGGCAGCAGGTTTTCAGCATTTTTGGCTGAAAGGACGCGAACGCGGTATAGCCTCACAACTTGGTGATTATGTGCCAGAGCATCTAGGTGCTAGAGAAGGCAAGTTCGCTGTGTTAGCTGGACAAGAACTAAATCATGCTTATCATCTTGACGCCGGATTGTATGCTAAATTTTTGAGGAAAATAGCCGAAAAATACCGCACAAAGCGTATTGAAGGCAAGATTGCTAAGGTCACTTTGGACGAAGAGTCAGGTTATATTGATTCACTTACCCTTGCTTCAGGTCAGGTAGTCGAAGGCGATTTATTCATAGACTGTACCGGCTTTAAAGGTTTGTTAATTGAAGAAGCATTGCACACTGGTTACGATGACTGGAGTCATGTACTACCTTGTGATAGTGCAATTGCGGTACAAACCAAAACTGTCGGCAAGCCTGTACCTTATACGCGAGCAATCGCGCGTGACGCTGGTTGGCAATGGCGTATTCCATTGCAAAATCGAACCGGTAATGGTTTTGTCTTTTGCAGTAAATACATGTCAGACGAGGAAGCCACAAAGACCTTACTAGATAATATCGAAGGCGAGCGTCTAAACGAGCCACGTGTCATCAAATTTAAAACCGGCCAACGCAGAAAACATTGGAATAAAAACTGCATAGCAATGGGTCTGTCATCTGGATTTATTGAGCCTTTAGAGTCTACTGGTATTCATCTGTTTCAAAGGGCAATTGTACGTTTATTGCTAATGTTTCCGTCACAAGGTATTAAGCAGTCAGACATCGAAGAGTATAATGTTCAGACTAAAGAAGAAGCAGAAAACATCAGAGACTTTATTATTCTTCATTATCATCTGACCGAACGCAAAGACACCGCTTTTTGGCGATATTGTAGCAGTATGGATGTACCTAACAGCCTGAAACATCGCATGAGTTTATTTAGAGAAAGTGGCCAAGTTTTTAAAAAAGCAGACGAATTGTTTGGCGAAACGTCTTGGATACAGGTGATGATGGGTCAGGGCTTGATGCCAGAGCAATATCATCCTATTGTCGATATGATGAGTGACAATGAACTGCGTGATTTCTTAAATAATATTAAATCCAGAGTAAAACGACAGGTTGAAAACTGGCCTGACAGCAATGATTTTATCAAGCATTATTGCCCATCGAGCGTTAACACTTAGCGTTATTTACTATTTAACAGGGTTGAGCAAGCAAACGGCTCCACCCTGTTACCATTTTATCTAGGGTTTGAATAACGCATGCAAGAACAACAACCCAGTTTTTTAATTAATCCTAATATTAAAGCTGAAATTATTCAGATCGGGGAAGAGAAAACACCAATCATAATAATCGATGACCTAGCAGTCGATAATAAAGATGTAATTAATTACGCCTGCACTACAAGTAAATTTACTAATGACCTTGCAACATTTTATCCTGGTATACGTTCCCCACTTCCACAACCTTATGTCATCACCATTCTGCAGGCTGTTTATCGAGGGATTTGTCAGGTCTACCAAGTACCCATAGAGTTAAAGTTAATACCACTCAATCAAAGTTACTCATTGTTGACTAAAGCACAAAGTGAATTACACCTCTTACAATGCATGCCGCATTTTGACACCAGCAAAGCCTATCATTTTGCTGTGTTACATTATTTAAATTCAGGAAGCCATGGAAATACCGGTTTTTTCCGTCATATTCCCACAGGCTATGAAAGAATTAGTGATAGCCGCAGCGAACATTATGTCAGTTCAGCAAAAGCATTCATCGCTGAAAACGGCGACCCAATGCAGAAATATGTGACCTGTTCAGATAAGCACTATGAGCTTTACCACGAAGTTGAATACAAACCAAACCGGCTAATTATCTATCCTGGGAATTTATTACATTCAACCATAGTTGATATTGATACTGACATTAATTCAGACCCAAAATGTGGTCGTTTGACCGCAAATATGTTTATTGATTTCCAGTGAATGTAAATTAGTAAGTCAAGCACACATAGCTTTCTGTGATATTACTTCAGTTCGCTCACAACTGTTTTAAAGTCCACTTGAACGCTTTAAAAGTTCACTTAGTCTAGTTTAAGTTGATCACAATTCCTTCTCCTTATAATCTCAAATGTGAATATAAAGTAAACGTAACGTAAATACTTGTTAACGTATTGCGGTGCAAATTTATAAATAACTAGATAGTTATATAGGAATGAACAATGAAAGCTAGTACACACGGATTCAAATTAAAAAGGCTAGTTCTGATAACAGGACTGGTATTCGGAATGGCGGCATGTGGAAATGACGATCTAGCACCGCCTCCGTCTCCGCCGGCGGCCAACAATGCGCCAGTAGTAGGTAGCACCGGAATAACCACAGCAAATGAAGACCAAGTATACACTTATACTTTCGCTGCAACGGATGCTGACGCAGATACATTGACTCTTGCAGCAACAACGTTGCCAGCATGGTTAGTATTTGATCCTGCTACTGGCGTTCTTTCTGGCACTCCCGTAAGTGCAGATGTCGGTAATCATGATGTTACGCTAACCGTTACCGATGGCACTGATACGTCAACTGAGTCATTTACCATTGTGGTTTCAGCTGCGCCAGACCAAGTTGCGCCTACTTTTACTAGTACTGGAATTGTAGCGGGCATGGTCGGTTCTGCCTACTCCTACACAGCCACTGCAGAAGATGATAATTTTGATGATCTGACTTTCTCTGCTTCAGTCGTGCCAGCGTGGGCTGCGTTTGATGTAGCTACCGCTATTCTATCGGGTACGCCTGATATCGCAGGTGATTACGACGTAGAATTAATGGTCAGTGATGGCACTGATGCAGCGACTCAAATGTTTACTATTGCTGTTGCTACAGCTAATGTGGAAACGTTGGAGCTTAGCGTATTTGAAAATGCTGAGTTACCTGAATGGGCAGCTTGGACGGACAATGGTGGCCCAACAACTATATTCACAGTTCCCGATGATGCTGATCGTGACCAAGCTATGAAGTTTGGCCCACTAACTAAACCAAGCGTGGCAGGCTTCATTGCGCGTGAAGGTGGAAGCAGTACAGCTGTCAACGGCGTGCCTTTCGATGCATCCGGCATCGTCTCTAATGGTCAGATTAAGTTCGAGTTACAACTGCTTGCAAATACAACTGCGCCTAATAATGGTTGGTTCTTTAAAGTTGAGTCTGGCAGTGGTGCGAACGCAGTTGAAGTTCCACTATCGAGCAGTGTTGAAGGTCATTCAGCGCCAGCATTGGACACTTGGCAAACATATACATTCCCACTTTCATCGCTTAGCGGCGGTAGCTTAAATTTTAGTGGAATCGATGTATTTATGGTATTCCCAAGCTATGGTGAAGCGGCTGGTGCAGAGTACCTTATCGATAACTTCAAGATAGTTAGTGTTGAGGGTGGCGGCGATGTAAGCGGCGGAGATGGCACAGTTACTGATTTTGAAGGAGCAATTGAGTCTTATGCTTTTTCTAATTTTGAAGGCGGTGTAGCAAGCATTATTGCTAACCCGGACGCTTCTGGCATCAACACTAGCTCACAGGTTGGTCAAATGGTTAAAAACGCCGGTGCCACTTTTGGTGGCAGTACGTTAACCCTAGACAGCGCTGTCGATATCCCGGCTGGCGCCATGATCACGATGAAGGTATGGTCTGAGCGAGTAGTGCCTGTTTTGTTTAAACTTGAAGGTGGACCCGTAGGCGAAATAACGGCAACTCATGGTGGTTCGGGTTGGGAAGAGTTAAGTTTCGACTTTACTGGGATCTCCGGTGCAGGTAATACTGGCGTCACTCTAATCTTTGACAATGGCACAGCAGGCGACGCAGAAAATGATGCAGCAAACTGGACATTCTACTTTGATGACATCATATTCCCAGTAGCAGGTGATGATGGTGGCGGCGAAGTTGGTGACACCACGGTTACCGATTTTGAAGGTGCAATTGAGTCTTATGCTTTCGCTGATTTTGAAGGCGGTGTAGCAAACGTTATTGCTAACCCGGACGCTTCTGGCATCAACACTAGTGCACAAGTTGGCCGAATGGTTAAAAATGCTGGCGCTACTTTTGGTGGCAGTACATTAACGCTAGATAGCGCTATTGATATTCCTGCTGGCGCCATGATCACGATGAAGGTATGGTCAGAGCGACAAGTGCCTGTATTGTTTAAACTTGAAGGCGGACCCGTAGGTGAAATAACGGCAACTCATAGTGGTTCGGGTTGGGAAGAGTTAAGCTTCAACTTTACCGGGATCTCCGGTGCAGGTAATACTGGCGTCACTCTAATCTTTGACAATGGCACAGCAGGTGACGCAGAGAATGATGCAGCCAACTGGACATTCTACTTTGACGACATTACGTTCCCTGGAACGGCAGGCAGTGCTGAGCCGCCTGTTACCCTGAGCACTTTAGGTTTTGATTTTGAGCCTGCTGGCAACACAGGTACGTGGACCGTATTTGAAGATACTACCGCTCCATTAGAGTTTGTGGCTAACCCTGATATGACGGGTGCGAATACGTCAGCGACGGTTGCTAAGTTTACTGCACCTATCGGTGCTGCGTTCTATGCAGGAACAGAAACTGAGTCTGCTCCAACCTTTACGCTAGACGCGACTAATTCGATTGTGCGTATTATGGTGTGGAAAACGACGATTAGTGATGTTGGTATCAAGTTTGCTAATGCAGCAGGCGGAGCTCAAGGAGAGCTTAAAATACCTAATACAGTCGTTAATGCTTGGGAAGAAATGACTTTTGATTTATCGGGTAATATCGGTCTTGGTGATACTTCGGACCTTGTTGACGTGATCGTATTTCCTGACTTCATTGCGGGCGAGAGAACCGTAGAAAGTGTTGTTTATTTCGATAACATCACCTTTAGCGCTAATTAATAAAAGTTTGTTTTATTAACGGTAGCAGGCTATCTCTTTATTGAGATAGCCTACCTCTTCAAAAACCACTATACGGTGGTTTTTTTATTTTTAGATAAACGTTGGTCCTTAATTTTACGTCTACTTTTCTGCGCACAGAACATGAACCGCCTTTTTTGTTAACCACCTTCTTTGTTAACCGCCTTCTTTATTAACCGCCTTCTTTATTAACCGCCTTCTTTGTTAACCGCCTTCTCTATTAGTCACTAGCGTATCCATATTGATCATTTCCAAATATAAGTGTCGTCCATTTCATACAATAAATTATCTAATAGTTACATGTACTTACTCGTTTATTCATAAAAGCTATTTTTATGCGTTGCAGAAAAGAAACACATTACCTTATATGTAATACGAAATTTTGCTGCCGATGAATTTAACTATATGAAATGTATGTAGAAATTAAAACTGGCATAGATTCTGATATAGCTGTCTTGAGAGAGTATTGTTTCTCACCAACTTTTAATGTAACTGGAGAATTATCACTATGAGTACAAAACGCAATATATTCCTATCTATAGCGGCTTTGGCCTTCACATTAGCCCTCACATCAACAAGTGCATTCTCAAATGAAGACCTGTTTAAAGCTTTGGATAGCGATGCTGATGGCTTGATTTCTAAAGCGGAAGCAGTATCTCATGACGTGCTCAATGAGTTATTTGATTCACTGGATATTAATACTGATGGTTTTATTAGTCCTGACGAGTTTTCAGTTGCTAATTTAGATAAATAATTTTTAAAATACGCAGTTGATGTAATACAAAAATCCCTTTTTTTGCCTCATGGATGAGGCTTCCCTTCTTGACTCAGCCCTTCATTACTTTGTTATTTTTTATTGACCTGCGACAAAAGTCGTAGTTAATAAGTTTGCTTTTATGGCGATAACCTCCCTATTATCGTGGTCTTATAAGTTTTTCCACATGCATGTTGCTCACATAATTAATGACTGACTGAGGGCTGTATTTTGAAATTATTTGTTTTTGCTAGAATGCTAGGTTCGATTGCTTTATTTGCGTTAATGTATATTTGTTTTGGCTTAGAATTAGGACCCATGTTCACTGGTTTTGTTGCTGCTATTGCCTTTTTAGCTGCCAGTTTTCTTATTGACCTTGCAGCTGGGACTTCGCAGTCTCCCGCAATTGAGCAAGCTGATAGTAGGCTAATAAAGATGCGAAACGCAGGCGAAGATATTGCTCAGCAATCGAGTAGCATAGCGATAGGCAGCGCCAATATTTCTCATTTTGTTGACAAACTAGCAAATTTATTTGACGCTCAAGTTGATAGTACCAAACAGATTGCTGAACGTGTTTGTATAATTGAAACGTCAAATGAGTCAATCATTCAGCTTAGCCAGCAAGCATTAAGCAATATTTCTGATTCCTATGGGGATGCAAATGATTCAGTGCAATTACTGCAAAAAGTGTCAACTCAACAAAATATCCTGCAGTCTCAAATAAACGATACAAATTCTCTGCTACTAAGTTTGAGAGAAAATGCAAATGACATAGCGAGTATCGTAGAAACTATTAATCAACTTGCTTCGCAGACTAACATGTTAGCATTAAATGCTGCTATTGAAGCGGCTAGGGCGGGGGAGCAGGGCCGGGGTTTTGCGGTTGTTGCCGATGAAGTGAGAAATTTAGCAAAAAGAACGACTGAAGCAACCCAAGGTATTGAGTCTGTGTTGGAGCAAATCACCAATGGTAGTAATGCGTCCGTGGTTGCCATTGATAAAGTAGCTACGGCTGGTAATCAAATGGCTGATTACGTAGCGCAGGCTGCAGAGCGTGTAGGTAAATCAGCATCAACGTCAATGTCAGCCAAAGAATCGATGGATGCTCTGTCTGCTTGTGTGGCCCAGACAAAAGAGGTTAATAGCGGTATTTCTACGCACGCTGAGAGTCTATTTTTGTCTACAGGCTCACTAAAACACGAACTTGAAGATGTCTCTGAAAAAGTACTTCAGCTATGCCATCAAACAGAGGGGGTTTTTCGTTCTTTAATCAATTTTGATTTAGATAACAGAAACGCATTAGTGCAAAAAATGGCTATTGACGTCGCTTCTAAAATAGCCGCCTTGTTTGAACAATCGATTCAAAATGCATGGATAAGCGAGATTGATTTGTTTGATACCGATTATAAAGTTATTTTAAATACGAACCCAATAAAGCATGCTACCAAATTTGATAAATTCACCGACAAAGCGTTACCTGTGATACAAGAACCAATCCTAGAACAACATGCGTTTATTATTTACGCTGGCGCAGTTGATAGAAACGGTTATTTTCCCACTCACAATAAGTGTTTTTCGAAACCTCTGTGTGGCGACTACGAAAAAGATTTAGTCGGTAATAGAACAAAACGTATTTTCGATGACTACACGGGAGCAAGATGTGGGAGTAATAAAGAGTTGTTTTTACTACAAACTTATAAGCGTGATACAGGTGAGGTTATGCATGATTTATCCGCTCCCATTTATGTCAATGGAAAGCATTGGGGTGGTTTTAGAATAGGTTACAAAGCGTCTTAGCCAATGCCCCCATAGTAAACGTTGGCGTAAAGTTGCATGCCAATGCCGTGCGCGTATTATTAACGTAAATAGTTAACATTTGAAGGAGTTTACAAACCACGCTACGATATGCTCAACGTGGCTATCTGAACTTTGACCATAGATAAAAATCTTCTATTAAGAAATCGATCAAATCCTGTTTTTTTTGACTTCGATCAAGTAACATTCACCGCTCTAAAATTACAGTCAACAAATAAGGTTGTGCCAATGAGTGATGACACTGAATTTAAAGAGGCTTTTAACGGCTGGTATCTGTTAGTTATTTTGGTTACTCTGCTTGCACTCCCTCTTATGCATATAATCTCTGGTTGGTATGTATTCTTTTTCAGCAATTAATCTGTTTTAGGTAGCTAAGTGACAATTGAACTAATCAAATCTGCAATAACCACAATCCCTGATTATCCAAAGAAAGGGATCATGTTTCGTGATGTAACGAGCATACTTCAAGACCATGAAGCTTTTACCGCGTGTATCGAACAATTGAAATCTCAATTTAATGGAATGACTTTTGAAAAGATAGTTGGCACCGAAGCCAGAGGTTTCTTTTTTGGTGCGCCGTTAGCATTAGAAATGGGCATTGGTTTTGTCCCAGTCAGAAAACCTGGAAAGCTACCCAGAGAGGTGATTTCCGAAACTTATGAGCTCGAGTACGGCACCGATACATTAGAAATTCATACAGATGCTATTTTACCCGGTGATAGGGTACTAATGATTGATGACTTGTTAGCTACTGGTGGTACTATGGTCGCTACTGCTAACTTGATCCGTCGTTTGGGTGGAATTACTGAACATGCAGGTTTTGTTATATCACTGCCTGAAATTGGCGGTGATAAAAAGTTAAAAGAACATGGTGTAACACCATTTAGTTTAATTGAATTTGAAGGTGAGTAACTAATTACTATGAGCTATCAAGTATTAGCAAGGAAGTGGCGACCACAAAAATTCGCTGAGCTAGTAGGCCAAGAGCATGTTGTTAGTGCTATTTCCAATGCACTTGATAACGACAAATTGCATCATGCATATCTTTTTACCGGCACAAGAGGCGTCGGTAAAACAACCATCGCTCGCATATTTTCAAAAAGCCTAAACTGTGAAACAGGGCAAAGTGCAACGCCATGTGGAACATGCGATGCGTGCAGAGATATTGACGAAGGTCGCTTTGTTGATTTACTTGAAATTGATGCTGCGTCGAGAACAAAAGTCGAAGATACTCGCGAACTACTCGATAATGTTCAGTATAAACCTACTCGTGGGCGTTTTAAGGTGTATTTGATAGATGAAGTGCATATGCTCTCCAAGCATAGTTTTAACGCACTATTGAAAACATTGGAAGAGCCTCCTCCTCACGTAAAGTTTTTATTGGCCACGACTGATCCGCAAAAGTTACCCGTCACTATTTTGTCAAGGTGCTTACAGTTCAGCCTTAAAGCGTTGTCCAGAGAGCAAATTCAAAAGCAACTTGAGTATATTTTAATTCAAGAAAGCATTCCATCTGATCCCATCGCTTTATCGCATTTAGCAAGAGCTGCACAAGGCAGTATGCGTGATGCCTTGAGCTTAACTGATCAAGCTATCGCTCAGGGGAATAACCAAATAACGTCACAAATAGTCACGGACATGTTAGGCCTCCTAGACAAAAACCAAGTGTTACGTTTGGTAAAAGCCGTGATTGAAAAAGACAGTCAGGAAGCGCTCAAACAGCTAGATGAAATTTGTGTGCATGCGCCAGACTATTCACAAGTGCTATCAGAACTCTTAAGTTTGTTGCATCAAGTGTCGTTAACTCAAATCGTGCCTGATATTTGCAAAATTGAAACTGTGAGTGCGCGAGCGGTTTACCAATTGTCCAAGTCGGTATCTGCTGAACATATTCAGCTACTATATCAATTAGTTTTGCAAGGTAAGAAGGACTTACCTTTTGCGCCAGATGCTTTTACAGGCTTGCAAATGACTATACTACGAATGCTCGCATTTAGTCCCGCGCAAACAGTTGAGCTTGATTTAAAAAGCGCACACAGCCACGCTATAGCAGAAAAAAAAACAGCTGACCTAGTTGAAACTGATCCTGTCGCTACAACAGAGCCTAATATTACTGACGTTTCTGAACCACTAATACGACATAAAGAAGCGGGTTTAGTTGAAATAAAACCTGAAATCACGCCACAACCACTTGACACAGAAACCACCAGAAATACGCTATTAGCTGAACAAGCTGAACAAGCTGAACAAGCTGAACAAGCTGAACAAGCTGAACAAGTTGAACAAGTTGAACAAGTTGAACAAGTTGAACAAGTTGAACAAGTTGAACAAGTTGAACAAGTTGAACAAGATATTTTTAACAGGTCTTTTGTTGATGAAGATGCAGATCAATCGATGTTTGACGAGTTTCATGAATTACATGATGAGGCGCAAACACAGCGGGAAAACGCCGCCAGTTTGTTGACAACAGAAGTAACAGATTCAATGCTGCATACCCTGAGTGGCGAAGCAACGGGTGAAGAAAAAACACAAGACAATCTAAGCACGACTTCGGACCTACTCGCACTTCACGAGTTACTTGAAAACGAGGAACCGGAAGAAGAAGTCGCAAACGTAGAAGTTGAGAGCAGCACACTGTCATTGTTTGATCGCTTAATGAAGCAGGAAAATTCAATATTCGTTACCAATGATGGTTTACCTGAGTCGCCGCAAAACAAAAGCGCAGGCGAACGAGGAAGTAAGTTAGTTCGAAATCCATTGATTGAAGGCGAAATTCCACCTTGGGATAACGGTACTTCAGCAACTGGTAATGCGTCTGGTCTAGCAGTCGACCAATTTACTGCTTCGGATGTTGAGCCTCCATCGGAACCAGTCTATGCGCAAGATGAAGACGATATTAATTTTGATGAAGCTGATGATGCTCCCTTTGAGAAAGTAGCTATAATATCTGCAACAGAAGTTCAAACACACACATCAGTTGAGCTTGAACAACAGAACTCTGAAGCACAGAAGTCTAGTCATCATTCTTTTGATATGCCAACTGCTAAGGTTATTGAAAAAACACAAAGCGCGGCGTTCTTTAATGATCCAGCTGATAGCCAGCAAATAGCAACTTATGAACAAACTGACGTTAGCACAGCACAGGTTCACGATGATGAGGTGGATAGTCTTTCTGAAAAACAATTTTTAGATACAGCAGATGAAATCGCTGCGATGTTTGGTCACGGCGTGAACGATTTAAGCAACGTCAAAGTAACTCATCCACAAATTGCGCCTTATTTAGAAAATGGCGACAAGCTTTTAAGAGCCAAACAAATCAATAAATGGAGTGATTTTATTGAAGAGCTTGGTGTCGGTGGGTTGAATAAGCAACTTTTGCTACAATCTAATTTAGTGCAACATGGTGAACATTTTATTATTCGTATTGAAGAACGTAATCGGCATTTGGACGAAGAGCAACATCACGCAACGATTACACAGGCGTTAAGCGCATTCTATCAAAAACCAGTTGCCTTTGAAGTGCAATATGGCGGAGTTGACGAAACCCCTTTTCAAATACAGCAGCAGATATCGTTAATACGACACCAACATGCTCATAATGTTGTGGCAACGAATGATTCAATTCAAGAATTGTTAAAAGCGTTTGAAGGGCGAGTTATTGAAGGTTCTATAAAACCAAGGTAACAACGGGCTCTTAATGATAAATATCCACAGAGTAGATTTATAATTCTGTCTAAAATAATCAGGAGATGACAATGTTTAAAGGCGGCATGGGTAACATGATGAAACAAGCCCAGCAAATGCAGGAAAAAATGAAAAAAGCACAAGATGAGCTTGCTACTTTAGAAGTAACGGGTGAGTCAGGTGCGGGCTTAGTGAAGGTGACAATGTCTTGTAATCACAATGTGAGACGAGTAGATATTGACGCGTCGCTAATGGAAGATGATAAAGAAATGATTGAAGACTTGGTGGCCGCGGCAACAAATGATGCTGTTCGTCGTGTTGCAGAAATGAGCCAAGAAAAAATGGGTTCTCTAACGGGTGGGATGGATTTACCACCTGGCTTTAAGATGCCTTTTTAGTTTTTCCACAAGACCTAAATCAAAAAAAGCTGATTTTGAGCATGCTGCTAGCATCTAGGCACATTGCTTTAATCGGCTTTTCTATTTTAATTTAAGCCGACATAGTGCGCTGAAATCTATCTCGATTAAGCATCTCTGATACCCTAACATCCGTATACGTAAAGTTCCTCAACTCAACGCATTCTTTAACACCAATATATGCCTTGTTAAATGTGCCCTTTCTATTAGCTGTTGTGAACCAGACGCCACTAATAACCAAGTTAAAAATACAGAAAATCTTGCTTGCGTAATATAACAAATCCATCACTTCATGGTATTATTTGGTTTTATTATTTAAGAAGTTTTATACATGTCATTTAGTCCTCTTATTAACGAATTGATTACAGCCTTGAAATGCTTACCAGGCGTTGGTGCAAAAAGCGCTCAGCGTATGGCGTTTGCATTGTTGGAAAGAAACCGTGATGGCGCAATGACCTTAAGTAAAGTGTTACATGACGCTATGGAACATGTCTCACATTGCGAACATTGTCGCACTTTTACGGAGGCACGCCTGTGTAAAATATGCGAAAATCCTATGCGCAGCGAAACGGGCCAGCTTTGTATTGTTGAATCACCTCAAGATGTATTAGCGGTAGAACAAACCTCAGAATACAAAGGCAAGTACTTTGTATTAATGGGCCATTTGTCTCCTATCGATGGCATTGGCCCGGCTGAAATTGGTTTGACTGAGTTAGTTCAATTATTAGATAGGGAATCTATTCAAGAAGTTATTCTCGCTACTAACCCAACGGTGGAGGGCGAGGCAACAGCGCATTATATTGGGCAAATATGCAGAGAAAAGCAAATAAAAGCGACTCGTATTGCGCACGGTGTTCCAGTTGGTGGCGAGTTAGAATATATCGATGGGAATACCATAAGTCATGCCTTTGCTGGAAGAAGACCGGTATAAGCCGACCTATGGCGTATAAATACTGACAAAATCCAAATTATTTTTGGCTTCATTTCGTTTTTTCCCTTGAAAATATCCCTCTGTGTCCTTACATATCTCTTCAATCGACGAATTTTATGGTGGCATTCTACACTTTTTATTAATAGAACGGTGTTTTGTGCCACTTGGCTTCATATAACAGAAAACAAAGTAGGAGATACTTGGCTATGGCTGAGACAGTCAAACAAGAAACCCACGGATTTCAAACCGAAGTAAAACAGTTGCTTCAACTGATGATCCACTCACTTTATTCGAATAAAGAAATATTCTTAAGAGAGCTTGTATCAAACGCGGCCGATGCTGCTGATAAGCTTCGTTTTAAGGGCCTCTCTAACGGCAGTTTGTATGAGAATGATCCTGACCTCAACGTTAGAATTAGCGTGAATAAAGAGGCTGGTACGCTAACCATATCCGATAATGGAATTGGTATGAACAAAGAAGAAGCTATTGCTAACTTAGGCACTATCGCTAAGTCGGGAACAGCCGAGTTTTTTAGTAAATTATCTGGCGATCAGACCAAAGATTCTCAACTTATCGGTCAGTTCGGTGTTGGCTTTTACTCTTCGTTTATCGTTGCTGAAAAAGTAGTTGTTAAGAGTCGTGTTGCAGGTGCTGATAAGTCCGAAGGCGTGCGCTGGGAGTCTGCTGGTGAAGGTGAGTTTTCAGTTTCCACAATCGACAAAGAAAGTCGCGGTACTGAAATTACCTTATTTTTGCGTGAAGATGAAAAAGAGTTTGCTGATGATTGGCGAGTACGTTCAATTATTACCAAGTACTCTGATCACATCAATATTCCCGTGCAAATGTTTAAAGCAGAAGTGCCTGAAAGTGACGGTGAAGGCGACGAAAAAATACCTGCAGTTCCAGGTTTTTGGGAATCAGTCAACAAAGCGACAGCGTTGTGGACACGCGAAAAGTCAGAGCTTAGTGACGAAGAATACATTGAATTTTATAAGCACGTATCGCATGATTTTGCCGATCCAATAAAGTGGTCGCATAACCGTGTTGAAGGAAAAACAGAATACACCAGCTTATTGTATATTCCAGCTAAAGCGCCATTTGACATGTGGAATAGAGATCAAGCCCACGGCCTGAAACTCTACGTTCAACGTGTTTTTATTATGGATGATGCAGAGCAATTCATGCCAACCTATTTACGTTTTGTAAAGGGCTTGTTGGATTCAAACGATTTACCATTGAACGTATCTCGTGAACTTTTACAAGATAACAAGATTACTCAATCAATTCGTCAAGGTTGCACAAAACGTGTGCTTCAGATGCTTGAAAAAATGGCAAAAAATGACGTTGAAAAGTATCAGGCATTTTGGTCTGAATTTGGTAATGTTGTTAAAGAAGGTCCAGCTGAAGACTTCGCCAATAAAGAAAAAATTGCAGCACTACTTCGTTTCTCTTCAACGGCAGATGAGTCAGGCGTACAATCAGTTTCGCTTAAAGACTATATTGACCGTATGCAAGAAGACCAAGAGAAAATTTTCTACGTAACTGCTGATAGTTATCAAGCGGCTAAAACGAGTCCGCATTTAGAAATTTTCCGCAAGAAAGGTATCGAAGTTTTATTGATGGGTGAGCGCATTGATGAATGGTTAATGTCACACTTGACAGAGTTTAGTGAGAAACAGTTCCAGTCTATTGCGGGAGCTGACCTAGACTTGAGTGACTTGGATGATGAAGAATCTAAGAAAGCCAAAGAAACTGCTGAAAAAGAAGTTGAAGGAATTATTGAGCGAATTAAAACAGCACTTGGCAATAAAGTGGAAAACGTTAAATTTACTCACCGCTTAACTGATTCTCCAGCATGTATTGTTGCAGATGAAAACGGAATGACAACGCAAATGGCGAAATTGATGGCTTCAGCCGGTCAACCTGTACCTGAAACGAAGTATCATTTTGAATTGAATCCAGAACATCATCTGGTTAAATTAATGTCTAACGTGCAAGACGAAGCGCAATTTAAGTTGTGGTCTGAAGTGTTATTTGATCAGGCATCATTATCTGAGCAGGGGAGTTTGAAAGATCCGTCTGCTTTTGTAAAAAACTTAAATGGCCTGTTGGCTAGTTTAGCTAAGTAGTGGTTAATACTGTGCCTTTTAATAAACCTGCATAGGCTTATTTTTGGGAAATCATTGGGATAGTGAAAGCGGGCTTAGGCTCGCTTTTTTATTTATTGAGTAAATCAGGCCTGGTCGGCTGGCCGTTTTTTCGACAGTTCGAGATAATTATTCGCTATTAGTCTTAAGTTATGATTTTTAAGCATAATTTGACTTGTGAACTGGAAGCCTAAGTTGTAAGGTTTGCTCGTTTACAATTTACCTTAATTATTTGTTGGAGGATGCTCAATGCGCATCATATTACTTGGCGCACCAGGTGCCGGAAAAGGAACACAAGCTCAGTTTTTAATGAAGAAGTTTGGTATTCCACAAATTTCTACTGGCGATATGTTACGTGCAGCTATTAAAGCGGGTACTGAAATGGGTCTTGCAGCTAAGAAAGTAATGGACGCTGGGAAACTGGTTTCTGACCATATTATTATCGGTTTAGTTAAAGAACGTATTGCACAAGAAGACTGTGCAAACGGTTTTCTTTTAGATGGATTTCCACGAACTATTCCGCAAGCTGACGCAATGAAAGACGCTGGTGTTAAGGTTGATCATTGTATTGAGTTTGACGTGCCAGACGACGTTATCGTTAACCGTATGAGCGGTCGCAGAGTCCACCCTGCTTCAGGGCGTGTCTATCACACTACTTACAATCCCCCTAAAGTGGATGGCAAGGACGACGATACCGGTGAAGATTTGATTGTACGTGATGACGATAAAGAAGCCACAGTGCGTGACCGTCTTGCCATTTACCACGACCAAACCAAGCCGTTGATTAACTATTATGAAACAGCTGCAAATCAAGGTTTATGCCATTATCACAAGCTTGACGGCACAAAAGTCGTTGCCGTCGTAAGTGCTGAATTAGAGAAAATTGTTAGTTAAGAAGAGTAACGGGACTGTGCTGTTATGACAGTCCCTTTTACTATTTTACGCTAAAGCTGAGTTTTTGGGCGTAGCAATTATATGCAAACTAGCTTTGAGCAGATCGGCTGCTTTTTCAGCGATCATGATTGTAGGCGCACTTGTGTTACCACCAACAATAGTTGGCATTACGGAGGCATCTACAACCATTAAATTGGTAATACCTTTAACATTCAAATTAACATCAACAACAGCAAATTCATCTCCATCAACGCCCATTTTGCATGTACCTACTGGGTGGTATACGGTTTCAGCGTTGCTTTTTAAGTAATCGATAATTTGCTCATCGGTTTGCACTGCTTCACCAGGCGTCCATTCCACTGCACCATCGCCAAGTGGAGAGGTATTGCTTATCTTTCTACACCACTTAAAACCAGCAATTAAGGGTTTTATATCATCTTCGTTAGCCAAGTAGTTTGGACGAATATCAGGGTGTAGTTCACCATCGATTTCTTTTAGCAAAATTTCGCCTCGACTTTTCGGATAAAGGTTACAAAAATGGATCGTGAAGCCATGCCCCCAAGGTTTTGAACGACCATGGTCTACAAGTAAAGCGGGTAAAAAATGCAGCTGTATATCGGGTAATGTCATTGTAGGGTCTGATTTTAAGAATGCCCCACCTTCAGCAATATTTGAAGTAAACATACCTTCTTTATTTAGCCAATAGTTGAGTGGCTGTAATGCATTTTTTAGTAACGCCGGAACAGACAAACCATAAGAACGTTGAGCCTGAGTTTTAAATAAGATGGTGCCATCCAGATGGTCTTGTAAATTTTGTCCAACGCCAGGTAAATGCGCTTTTACCTCAATACCTAAGGATTGCAGGTGTTCTTTATTACCAATGCCGGATTGCATCAGAATTTGCGGAGACCCAATAGCACCAGCACTTAAAATGACTCGCTTTTTAGCAAACAAAAATTGCTTCGTGCTGTTCGAAAAAACTTCAATTCCAGTGGCTTTTTTATTATCAAAGGTGATTTTTTTAACTTCAACATCTGTCATTATATACAAGTTTGGACGCGCTTTTATAGCATCAGATAAAAAGCCTTTGGCCGTGCTGCAACGTGAGCCATTGCGCTGAGTAACTTGATATATGCCAACACCCTCTTGGAATTCACCGTTGAAATCAGCAGATTCTGCTAGCCCGTTAGATACAGACGAGGCTACAAAATCATGGCTCACAGCATTAATATACTTTAGATCTGATACGCTTTGGCAACCTCCGATAGCGTGGAAATCAGATATGCCTCGGGTGTTATCTTCACTTTTTTTGAAATAGGGGAGAACATCATCCCAAGCCCATCCGGTTAAACCAGACGCAGCCCAGTCATTATAATTTTGTGCTGCCCCACGAATGTAGCACATGGCGTTAATTGAGCTAGAACCGCCCAATGTTTTGCCTCTAGGCCAAAACATTTCGCGGTTATTTAAGTTACTTTCTTGATGGGTTTGAAAGCTCCAATTAACTGACTTCATGTCCGCTAAAGCGGCTAGACCAAAAGGAATATGTATTGCTAGATTGGTGTCTTTTGGACCAGCTTCAAGCAGGCACACGGACATTTGCTGATTTTCAGATAATCGATTTGCAAGAACGGCACCGGCAGAGCCAGCGCCAACAATAATAATGTCAAACTCAGTCATAAGGCTTCAAATAATAAAGGACATGCTTTCGATATTAACATTATTAGCACATCTGACCAGTTGATTTTTTAATTACTTGGTGGTCAGCTAATTTATTTCCAATCCAACCTGATAACAGGGCTCTCTGTGCTGCTGTCAAGCCCGCACATTTCTTCATAAGGCGTATTCTGTTTTAGCCATACATTTTCGAACTTCTGTCCTTCTACTCTTAGCTTTATATTGTTTATGCACTGAAAGGACAGTGTTTTGCTATACTTGTCTAAAAAAAACGTGTCGACTTTTGTTTCACCTGTCCCTGCTATATAAGCTCCACCTTCAATTGATTCAATAAATAAGTTCATGTTTAACTATCCTGTTGTTTTTAATTTAAACGATGAGCACAAGCAAAGGATCAAGGTTGTTAATAGAGAAACGATGGTCTTAATTAATTACTGGCTTAATCTTTATTCTTCCACCAATGCTCTCGGCAAATAAGTAGGCCTAAGTTCTCTAACTCATTACGCAGGATCACCATATCATCAGCATTTAGAAATTGGCCGATTTGCACCCGTTGCCTGCCATTATGCAATGTGATTTTGGGCGTATGCCAATTACGGTCGGTTTCTGAGTAATAAATATCGGTACCAGAGCGAGGAAGTGATTCTGTTGATTGTCGACGGTCAATACCCATTTCAATAGTGATGTCTTGCTCTGTAAACGTCACTATTTGTTTCAAATACGTGAAGCGCGTTACTTTGTACATTAATAATGCAAACAAACCTGCTTCTAAGCCAGCAAAGGGCAAAACCACCCAAGCACCAACAAATGTCCAGGCAATGGCAATTATCATGACAACAGCAACCATGAATGCGATAATCCATTTTGCTTGCGCCCACGTAAGAGAACGATTGGGTGTTAGCAAAATGATAACTGTATCATCGTGGCTTTCTAACTGGACCATTTTTCACGGCTTGAATGAAATTGTTTACCTAAGACTATCTCTTTTTCCAGCATGTATTAACACTCTTTTATTATTGGCGAGTCGTATTGTTAACTATTCTTCGAAGGGCTTTTAGTAGCCATCCTTATAGGGCTGCGCTTGCAATCTGCTGGCTCATACTTATTTTTAGCGTGCCTAACAGTTTTCAGATCATTTTTGATTATGCTGGTTTTTTATTTGTAGGTATTGTTGGTGCTATTTTTGCCAATTCAACAGGTGCGGGTGGTGGGGTTGTTTTCGTTCCGTTTTTCAATCAAATTGATATGCACAATAGCGCCATTATTGCCACAAGCTTTGCAATTCAATGCTGCGGCATGACTGCTGGAGCACTTACCTGGCATCGCCACCGACGGTCTATTGGTATCGATAGTAAGGCGAACACCAGCAAAGTACTTGATGACGGTGCTCAATGGTTGTATGTAAACAAAGGACTGTTAATTACTATTCCGTTTTCTATATTGGGTATCCTTATCGCTCAATTTGGTTTAAGTGAATATACACAGCAAATGCAAACATCCTTACATATCGCTTTTGGTGTGTTTTCCATTCTATTGGCTATCGCCATTTATGGTTCGATCCCTCTATTGAAAAGGAAAAAGCTAACTAAACATCTTTTACCGATTGACGTACTATTGCTAAGCGTTATTGCATTTTTTGGCGGTATTATCACGGCATGGTTGTCAGTGGGAGTCGGGGAGTTGGTTGCTGTATACCTCATCTTGCGCGGCTTTAATGTAACTTCAGCGATAGCCTTGGCCGTCATACTAAGTGCGTTTACGGTTTGGTCAGCAATATTTCACCACCTGTTTGTCACCCAAGCTATTTACTGGTATGTGCTTCTATTTGCCGGTGCTGGTGCCATTGTTGGTGGTATTATCGCAAAGCGAGTCGTTCTTTATTTTTCTGTTGTGAAACTCAAACTATTTTTCGCCACTTGGGTGCTTATAATGGGTATTACAAGCCTAATTACTTGAGCTGTCTTGGTCTTTTTCTGTGGGAAGCTGCAATGTTGGTTCTGCTATTTTTTTATCTCCCACTACTCTATTGCGCTGATATTCATATTCTTTAAATGTTTTTTCATAACCTCGTAAACAATCTTCTCTAGCTTGGCCTTCAGCCATGCGCCCACAAGCTTGTTTTTTATTAGTCATCATTAATTCATAAGCAGCTTTATTTGAGCATCCAGTGCCAACTAAAATAGTTAAGACTGCCACTCCGAGGAAATATTTTTTTTGTTGCATGTCATTCTTCTCAAAAGGTCATTCACTCTCTAATGGCTACAACAGTGCCTAAAAGTTCTATTTAAAGCAATTAATAGTGAATGTAATTCAAATTATCAGCCTTTTATTTTTTTATGCGGGCTTTGGACGATAAGTGGTCATAAATAATTTTCTTAGTCTGTCTTTAATACCCCTTTTTTATCATTATTAACACTGCGCTTAATTACTTCAAACAAGGTCCTACCTTGCAACAGGTCAATCGCCATATGCAAAATAATAGGTAGCCAAAGAGACTCAGTTATTAGATAAAGACCAGTTAATACTGTCGCCATCGCGGCTACTCGCGGCAAGTTTTTGATGCCCTGATAGCTGTGTACTAGGGTAAATAGCACAATACTAGCTATTGCAGCTAGCCAAAGTGGCATGAATAATCCTAAATACCAAATCAGGTAACCTCGCCAGAGTATCTCTTCTACAATACCTGCGGTTACTGCTAAGCCATTAAATACCCGCAATTCTTTGTAGGTATTTGGCAACATACTTAATAGTTCACCTAAACTATTTTTGATCGTTAATAACGCTTCTGGCGCCATTTTTTTTGTGTCTTGAAGCCATTTAACTAGTAAATAAATACATATCATTACAAACACGACTCCTGCCCAAAAACCTGTTGTTATTTCTAAGCTCAAACCCAAATCATGCCATGCTCGTTTATTGCTCGACCATAAAAGGAATAGGAGAACACAGGCGAGCCACTGCCATATTATGATTTGCCAATACTCCTTTGTAAGCTCAGTAGGTTTAACTTGCGCAATACGCTTACGGTGGTTTTTTTCTGAGTAGAGCAAGATAGCAGGTAGTATTATGACCAGCATAAATACATAAATATGATCTAATAAAACCATAAGCATTTCCTATTTTGTAAATATTCACTATTATGTGAATATTATATTATTCACATAATAGTGAATGGTCAAGTTATTTTTTTTATGGTTTAATACCAACTTACTTTTTAAGTGCTTAAAAAATGCCAACACACATTATTAAACGTTTAGATCAGGCGGCTTTGCTTACTGACCCTTTAAAGCTTCAACTGATGGAGCAGTTTTCTGTTGAACCTCGCACAACCAAACAGGTTGCTGATCTCATGGTGTTAAAAGCGCCTAGGTTATATCGTCATGTTGAAGCTTTAGTAGAGGCTGGTTTACTTGTTTTTATTCGAGAACAGCCTAAACGCGGCACAGTAGAACGCTACTATCAGACCATTGCATCGCGTTTTGAGCTAGATCCTGAGTTATTAAACGCTGGCAACTTAGCGGAAGACGAAAACAATGAAATGACCAAGCTTATCCGTCAAATATTTCATGATACTCAACAAGAGTTAATTAGCCTTATTCAAAACACGGCCATAGCTGAACTTGAAAACGATATTTCTCCCATCGTAATGAGGTTAACCGGAAGTGTTTCGCCCAAGGAATTTGCCGCCTTGCGTCACAAACTCATCGAGTGGTTGGGGGAATGTGAATTAAAAAGCGAAGAAGAGGGTCAGATCCCTTTGCGCGGTTTAATTACATTTTTTCCTTTAAAAGCTGTTGACACTAAATAGCAATTAATGGGTCTCAAACAATTGTCAGTCTGTAGAAAAGTTAAAGGCTTTCAAGTCACTGGTCGAAATATGCAAACAATCACTGCAGCTTTAGCCTCTTAAGCAGAAATTAAAGCGCTTAGACAGCGCTATTAATCAGCCTGTTAAGCAATAAAAGTACCATGAAACCCTAATGGAAGAGTTCTGTCAGTAGTAGCTTGACCAATTGGGCCCGCCTCAATATGTGCAGCATTAAAAATATTAATTCCACTTTGCTTGTTAACTACGTCCAAAAAAGTTTGTACAATCCAACTGTCGTTTGTGTCTTTGGGCTTAATCAGTAAAGGCTCTTCAGCAAAAACGCCAGTATCATAAATATATTCCTTGTGTTCACCCGACTGCGGCTTGTAGCTCACTAAGGTGTCTTTATGTCGACGAGTGGGAACACTTTTTGATGAGAAAAGAGCGCGGGCAGTTTTACGACCTACGCCAAAAATGCTTGAATTTGCACTTAGATCAATTTCATCAAACCCAGGAAATTCCATCGCAACGTTTGTTTTAAGTAATTGGCACGTTTTGGTATTCCTGTTTGCCACTATAGTCGCCGAAACAGCATGCTCGCTATTTTCTACTTGTCCTGTGGCCATTAATTCAGTCATGCCTTGAGACATTAAACTCGCATCTTCATACCAGCTCACGTTAACTCTGAGTTCGTTATTTTGCTCAGTAGCATAACCAAAATGAAACACAAACCCAGCAGGCAACTCAAACCACTGCTGGTCGTTTAAATCGTTTTTACTGACGACCAACAACCTAGAGCCCATTTCAGGCTGCCATAAAAATTTGTCGATAAACGTTTGACCACTACTATTAGCAAAATGATGCGGAGGCACTAAAAATATTAGCGATCCTTGGGTTTGTGCAAAATCGTGCATATAACCTGAAAATGGCAAATTGATCGCCTTCACTTTTTGGATGCCGGTTTTTGGTTGAATATGGTAAACAAACAACATGCCTTTGCCAGCGTAGGGTGCAAAACCGAAATTCCACATACTGCCATCAGTTGGGTCAATCAGAGGATGGGCAGAAAAGGGCATGTGTTGCATTTCTTTACTCCATGTTTTGATACCCTTCGTTGATAGTGAATTTGGGTCTAAGCGATAAGCTGAGCCACCCTCCCATAGGGCTAATAGTTCATTGTCCCATTCAAGCAGTGCCGTGTTGGCTGTATTTATCGAATCGTTGTTGCTAGTGGGCATGGTGTTTTCGAAGGTCGTGCCAGCGCCTGCGTATAAAAATTTACCCGCCGCTTGTTCTGCCATATACTTTTCGGTTTGCACAAACTTTCCTTGATGCGAGACTTTACCTGCATCAAACGAAAATTGTTGTACCATTCCGTCACCATCAAACCAATGCTTATAGTGCTGATTGCCACGCTGCATTTTGGCAGGGCCGTTGCGAAATAAGTTACCAGAAAGCGAAGGCGGAATATGGCCGATAGTTTTCATTTGCAAGGGTGAAAAACTATCCACATCTACCGATTGCCAACCTAAAGACCAATCAATATCAACTTTTGACGAACTAGCCGCCTGTACCATCGTCGGGACAGTCAATGTGGCGCCAGCATAGGCACAGGCTTGTATAGCATTTTTTAGAAAAGTACGGCGTTGCATAGTTGTCTCCTTAACTTTCTGCTTAACGAATATTAATGGTAATTGGTGTATCACCGACTACCGCAAAATTAGCATCAGCATATGAGGCGGGGCCAAATCTTCCGGCATTGTTGCTAAATCCATAACCTTCAGTTGGCATACCAACAAGGTTGGTATCTAATCTTCCGTTGTCGTTTTCATCGTGGAGTAACTTAATTGCGTACTCGCCATCAATTAGGTTAGGAAAGCTGACGTCGAGTTTGTCGGCGGTCACTTTAATACTTTTAGTTACTACCGCCTTGCCGTTATTGTAGGTTTCCTCGCTATTGAAAATAGCTATTTGAATAGAGCCTTTAGCTACTTGAATATTGCTAACGGTTAGCTGTATTTCTGCTGCTTGGGTAAAAGCGGTTGCAGATAAAACCAAAATAGAGCCTAAAGTGAGTTGTTGAAATAAGTTCATAGTCGTTATCCTTTGGGTGAGTTGACGTAATTAGAATATGCCAGTTCACGATTGACCGAATGTGCCAAAAGTCGTAAGTATTTTCGTGACTTTTGGGCTATATGGGGATTCTTTTATCAAGGCTATTACTAGGCTATATAAATCGACAATAAAGATTCAAACTATTGAGGCTGGAATTGGCGGCTAGCCGCCGTAGGTAATTGACTTATCTTGCAGGCAAATATCGTCTTTCGATCAGGGATGTTGTGAATAAATTTCCGCACCATGACATTATTATACTTAGCATTATGTTGGTGTTTTTTCTCTTATATTATTAGCGGCTGATATTTCGAATACAGTTACTCAACACTTGGGGACATTGTTTGCATCCACGACGTCTGATATTTATCCTAGTTAGCGTCGCAATATCGCTATATTAGGCGAGTTAAAGAAGACCCCTTGCCCGCCGTCGCAGCGTAAGTATCAATGTTTTTGGTAGTAACGATAAAAGTACTCTGTTCTAGTGCACTCAGTACAGGGGATTACAGTAATTGAAGGAATCGACCCCTCGAGGCTTGCCCCTACACCTCACCGAAATTCAACTTAACCCAGTTGACGGGAAACATTCCCCTACTTGTATTTTTGCATTTCTTAAAATTCTCTCTTTTAACTGCGACACCTTCCTTTGTAGGTCGGCCCTGATAGATAGAGCTTCTGCTAATTTCAACTAATTACTTCTTAATAGTCTAATAATTCAATAACTAACGCTCTGGGTTCCAGAATTCAATTTTTTGACTGCGGTATGGCTTATAACATACTCACAAACTTCAATAGAACCAAACTTTTTTAATTACAGACCCTCTATGGTTCATGCGTAATTTTGGGAAGAGCTTAGTTTATTTCCGACGTGTTTTTTTTACGTGGTAATGAAGATAAAGTAGCAAGCATTCTTGAGATAAGTTTTAACCCTTATTGTGCATACTAGAGTAGAAAGAATGGTTGGATTAAGTTTACATTCATTTCATGGAAAGAGCATCCTTTAGTCATTGAATACTTAGAACGCATTAAACATGATCAGCAAAGCATGCTGGCCAAGTTCGATCTGAAATAATAGGATAGATACCGGAGTGAGATTATTCTGACCCCGTAGATCCCAAAATGAGGTTTCATGATTCAAATATTGTATAGGGTTTGGCCTCTCTTACTGGGCATTGTATTAATTATGCTCGGCAACGGCATGCATTTTACCCTTATCGGTCTGCGCGGTGGGATTGAAGGCTTTACCTCTGCTGAATTAGCCATTGTCACCTCGGGCTATTTCATGGGCTTTCTGGCGGGCGCGCGCCTTTCTCCGCTGATGATCAAACGGGTGGGACACGTGCGCGTCTTCGCGGCGCTTGGCAGCTTTATGTCTGCAGGATTAATCGCCTTTCCGCTATTTACCGAACCTTGGGCCTGGACGTTCCTGCGACTAATCGTGGGCTTTTGTATGTCGGGCATTTATGTCGCCGCCGAGAGTTGGCTGAACAATGCCGCCACTAATGAGAATCGTGGCAAAGTGCTGTCAGCCTATATGACTGCGCAGACTCTGGGTATTATAGGGGCGCAAGGCCTTCTGACCTTAGCCGATGCAGGGACCTCTGTGCTGTTTATCTGTGCATCAATTCTTGTATCGATTTCTTTTGCGCCAATCCTTCTTTCCGCTACTCCAGTGCCGGTTGTCGACGTCGCACGCCCGATGTCCTTGCGTGACCTTTTCTGTGGCTCGCCGCTTGGCACTGTAGGCATATTCTTGTTGGGCAGCATCTTTGCCACGCAATCGGGTATGAGTGCGGTCTTCGGCACTCAGATCGGGTTGACGGCCTCACAGGTTGCACTGTTTGTCGCGATGCTATTTGCTGGGGCACTGGTGTTGCAACATCCTATAGGCTGGCTTTCGGACCGGATGGATCGGCGTAATCTGATCTTTGGGGCGGCCATTCTAGGCCTAATATCTTGTGCAATTGGCTGGTTCACAAGCGGGGGTCTACTGCTCTTGATGGTGTCTGCTTTTTTCGCAGGTGGGGTAACGACGCCCCTCTATGCACTTTTTCTGGCCCACGCTAACGATACTCTTTCGTCCGAAGATATGCCGGCGGCCTCAGGGGCGCTTGTTTTCACTTTTGGACTGGGTGCGATTGCAGGGCCCCTGATATCTGGCTGGGCGATGCAACGTTTCGGCCCTTTTGCGTTTTGGCTGGTGCTTGGTGCAACCTTCGGTGCCATCGCGCTTTATGCACTCTACCGAATGACACAGCGAACAGCGACTCCAATAGACGAACTTGAAAGCTACATTGGTGTCCTGCCCACTTCGTCAATAGTGGCGGTAGAAGCTGCCGGTGCGTGGTCCGCTGAAAAAGCTGAGGCCGAACGAGAAGATGATGCTAAGTCCCAACAAGAAAACTAGACTGCGGTGCTCGGATATAATGTGTTAGCTTCTCCTGCTACAGCAATCACTGCAAATATTACATTGCCTAAGTCGACCAACGCTAATTTATAACTAGTGCTTAACTAATATCACTAATTCGATAATTTTTCTTATGCTGAGCGCTTCCAAATTCAAACTCATCATCGACAAACTTACCCCGTAATATTTTCCCCAGTGGTGATGATGGGGTAATCACAATCATAGTTTGATCTTCAAATACAAATTTGAGGCCCCCTGACACTGGCGCTAAAAAGAGCGATAGTGACTTTTCATTCTGATCAATTAATATGACTAAAGCACCAACAACAATGGGATCATTTAATGAGTAGTCCAGCGCTGTTAAATTTTGAATAGCCTCCAAATCAGCGCGACATTCTGATGCACGTTTAGCTTGACCTTCCGCTAAATAAGCGGCTTCTAAGCCCAGTGTGTCGTATTTATTTTCTGCAACATTAGCTTTGTCTGTCGCCGTCGAATGGGCTCTTTTGGCCGCAGTCAAAGCGATTTGATAGATTGCTTTAAGTTCTATTATCAAATGCTCAATTAATTCTCTTTTACGATGCATTGGTTTTTTAAGACTCTTCACGGAGGTTAAATGATTGGCTGTTTAGTAAACAATACCCTGTGTACGTTGGTACTCGAGTAGTTGCAAATTTTCGTTTCCACCATCCATTGATAGACCATGCTTTAACTCTACAAGCGCTCGTTGATTGTGTTTTAAGTATGCGTTGAAGAACAACATTTCCCAGTTCTCTTTGTCTTGCCGTGAGTTAGGTTCAAAAATATGGACTTGGTCAATTAGCTCCACCACATAAGTTGGCCCTGAATTTTCGCTCCCGCTATAGTCAGTGATGTAAAACTACCAAAACTATGCCCAGAGATCCCTATATTATCGACGTCTACATGAGGGCCAAAAGTATCACTTTGCAATATTGAGTCTAGCACGGCATGAGTAATTAAAGGCATAGTCTTTCCTCTGGCAGGCCATATAAAGCAGCTTGCTGTGGTATCTCTACATGAGTTACCCAAGCTAAGTCAGGAAATTGTAACAGGTCCGCTATATAACGAGGATGTTGCTCTGATGCTGGAGTGCCTAACAAATATTGATGCATCGTATCAACGTCAATATTGGTAAATTTTGGCGCCACTTGCAAATTAGTAGACCCTACTGCATAGGATCCGTAGTGTGAGGCGTCAATTTGGTCGACATTTTTGTTCCTTTTTCGATTACGCTATTGTTGGCAAAGAATTTACCTCTTTCCACCAATCTTAAGGCGGCAATAACACCGACAAAGTTAAGCAATGAATAAAGTACGGAAATATCTAATAAATCATGACGTACTGTAAAAAAAGCAAAAATAGCTACTAGCAATACGGCTTAGGTGCCAAATAAATCGATAGCTAAAATACGGTCAAACACACTTGGGCCTAATAGTGCGCTGCAAACGCCTAACGCCATTGCAATAACTATGGCTAATGCTGCAACGAGGTAATAATCCGTCATTGCTTAATGTTCTCTATCGTTTTTACTTGATATTGCTTTGGCATGATATTCAAAATATCACCTTGGGCGAGGTCTTAAGCCCCTTGCTCACTGATTGTGTGCACCAGGAGCGTATGGTCTGACAAGACTATGCTGGCTGAACCGGGATTGAGTGTGATTGCTCTTGATCTATTCGCAACATGCGTTTGGTCAACCACAGAGAAATAAAAACAGATATAACCCCAAAAGACAGCATCAGAGGTTCGTAGATGCTGGACAACAACAACCAAACGATGACTAATATCGCGCCTAGTCTAAATAAATGACTCAAATATTTTCTCATAATACAGTAAAGGATATGGAGTTGTTAGTAACAGAAAATGACAAAGGTCATAAAATTAGGTGTTTATTTGCTTATCACGCTAATTTAATAATTCGTTAACGTTAATACAATAAGTAACTTTAAGTTGTTACTATATTTCACTGTAATTTAGGATTAACCATCAGTTGATTCGTTATACTCACTATAAACTAACGAAAGAAAATACCAAATGAATTTAATTATTACCGGATTATATAGTGGTCTTCTAGGGCTTGTTTTTATTGCCTTGTCTATTCAAGTTATCAGTGTTAGAAGAAAGCATTTAGTTAGTTTAGGTGATGGAGAGATAGCCGATTTGCAAAAAGCGACAAGAGCTCATGCTAACTTCAGTGAATACACGCCAATTTGTTTGATTCTTTTGTTGGTAGCAGAAATAGCTTCAAATGCTGATGTTTTTTTGCATGTTTGCGGTGTCTTATTAGTCTTTGCACGTATTGCTCATGCCTATGGCTTAGTTACAAAATCAGGTGCAAGTTGGGAACGTATTAGCGGGACCTTAGGTACGTTTGCTGTGTTAATTGCATTGTCTTTGTGGAATTTGTATGTTGTTGCGGCTAGATTAATTTAGAACCGAAATATAATATTCTGCAACCAAAAAGGCCACCGCAAATGCGATGGCCAAAGGGAACTAACGGGTGTTTACTGTTTATTTATTTTCAATAACCTGACTGCCTATTTCGATACGTCTTGGCTTTTTAGCTTCAGGGACAACCCTTTCAAGATCGACATGCAATAAACCATTTTCCAAATCGGCGGTCAGTACTTTTACATTATCACCAAGTTGAAATTTTCGTTCAAAGTTTCTTTCCGAAATACCTTTATGCAGAAATTTCCGGCTTTCATCAGGCGTTTGTTCTTTGCTGCCGCTGATAATGAGTGTGTTTTCCACTACCTCAATGATCACATTTTCTCTCGCGAAGCCAGCAACAGCCATCGTAATTCTATATTTATCATCTTCGAGTAACTCGATATTGTAGGGAGGATAAGTGTTTTGTTTTTCATTCCTTGCTGCAGCATCAATGATAGATGCTAGATGGTCTGAACCAATGAATGAACGGTATAGCGGAGATAGATCGATAGTACGCATGGTCATATCCTTTTACTTTTAAGCAATATGTTTTAATTTATATGCCCCGACAATACGGCGGCGGTTTTTGCGGACCCTTTCGGCGTCCACCTAACATATATGAGAACGGACTGAATTTTTTCAAGAAAAAAAAGTAATTAATTTGCATAAAATTTAATTTATTAATTAAAATTAAATTAAATCAATGATTTATGTTTTATTTTTGACTGCAGATTTTGAACTGTTTGTATTACATATTTTTCGCCGCGACGCATATAAGGTGTTTATTGTCATTCGAATTGCTTTTCTATCATCTCTTCCAATACTGTGAGAGGAAGAGAGTCACTGCCGATGATGGCGACGTGAAACTCACGGATGTTGACAATAACACCTTGCTTTTTTTCGACTCGTGTAAGCAGTTCACTAATTTTGTAAGAAGGCGTGTATTCCGGTATCAACACCTAATCTTACTGCACGTCACATTTCATAGCCTAAAGGTCCAAAATCGTTATATGGATCCGTATAAAAGCCGGCTTCTTTGCCGAGTCGCTTAGGATTGTAAATAGCTAGTTGGTCGATAAGGGCATGCAGTTCATTAAAGTCCTTATATTTTAATCACAAGCCTATTATAAAAGTGCATTATTTATTGTGACGAGCCTTTAACACAGCAATAGCGTCGTTTAATGAAAGGTTGCTCGCTTGGAGTAACACAATCAGATGATATAACAGGTCGGCAGATTCATTTTTCAATTCTTCTAAGTCTTGAACTGCAGCGGCAAGTGCGGTTTCAACCCCTTCTTCGCCCACTTTTTGTGCAATACGCTTAATGCCTTTGCTGTAGAGTTCTGCCGTGTAGCTGGTGGATGGATCCGCTTCTTTGCGTTCTGCTAATATTTGCTCTAACTCAGCAACAAAGGTCATGGTTGGTAGTTCGCTATTAAACCAACAAGAGCTAGCACCGGTGTGGCAAGTTGGGCCGTTTGGCTTCGCTAAAATTAGCAGTGAATCTTGATCACAATCAGCTGAAATATCGACTAAATCTAAGGTATTGCCAGAGGTTTCGCCTTTCATCCATAAACGTTGTTTTGAGCGACTGAAAAAGGTGACCTTGCCAGACTCAAGGGTTTTCGCTAGCGCCTCTTGATCCATATAACCTTGCATCAAGACCCGTCCTGAATGGGAATCTTGGATCACCGCGGGTAATAAATTTTCCATTTTCTCCCATGCCAATTGCTTCGATGTGTCGTTTGTGATTTTCATTCTTCTTCCTATTGAGTCAATGCGCATTAGCTGCGCATTTCTATTCCTTGAGTGGATAGCCAAGCTTTTAGTTCAGGTATATCGATAATCGCTTTGTGAAAGACGGATGCAGCAAGTGCACCATCAACATCAGCTCGATTATAAACGTCGGCAAAATGCTGCATTTCGCCCGCACCGCCCGATGCAATAAGCGGGACGTTACAAACGGCTCTCACCGCGTTAAGTTGCTCGATGTCATAGCCTGTGCGAACGCCGTCTCGATTCATACAGTTTAAAACAATTTCACCCGCACCAAGTGACTGAACTTCCTTTACCCAGTCGATGGTCTGCCATGCCGTTTTTTGAGTGCGCGTTTCGTCACCCGTAAATTGATACACTTCATACTGCCCGGTTTCTTCATTAAAAAAACTATCAATCCCAATAACAACGCACTGTTGGCCAAAAGTGTCATGTAAGTCTTTAATTAATTCGGGGTTAGATAATGCAGGACTATTTATCGATATTTTATCCGCGCCCATTTCGAGAATTTTACCCGCATCTTTAACCGACTTAATGCCGCCAGCAACGCAAAAAGGAATATCAATCACTTGCGCAATTTTAGTCACCCAACTTTTTTCGACTACGCGCTGGTCGCTGGAAGCGGTAATATCATAGAACACCAGTTCGTCAGCACCGGCTTGTGCATAACGCTTTGCTAGTGGCACAATATCACCAATAATTTCATGATTACGAAACTTAACCCCTTTAACCACAACACCGTCTTTTACGTCGAGACATGGGATTATGCGTTTGGCTAACATTGCGGTCCACCTAAATTATCCTTTTGATTTGTATGTCTTTTAATTTTAATCTTGAGAGTTTTTGATTTTTTACAGGTCGACATAAGATACACTTCATATATATTTCTGTTAATAAGATTGAATAGAAATTCAGGCAGGAAAATGAAACCACATAATTACACTGCAAATGACACCTCTAAATATACAGTACATTCATGCAAAAATTAAGATAAAAACTAACATCATAATAAAATAGACTCTAATGACATGGGTTATCATTGAGGTCGAGTACTTACGATAATGTGTTTGCTTTAAAAGATCTCGATATGAATTATGAAAAGGTGCTATGTTCAGATTTTGTAATTATTATGGTCCAAGTATCTAGTGGATCGTTATTTTTAGGGTGGTGGTATGTGGAAAACTGACAATCATTCAATACGTGAGTCATTGGATTTATTGCAGCTGGCGATTGATGGTGCAAAGGACGGTATTACGATTGCAGATATGCAGCATCCTGACTTGCCATTAATTTTTGTTAACGAAGGCTTTGAACATACCACTGGATATAAACGCGAAGAGGTATTAGGCAGGAACTGTCGCTTTTTACAAGGCGCTAATCAAGAGTTAGAAAATCAAGTGCCTCTGAGTGTATTGAAAAAAGCGCTTTATAATGCTGAGTCTTGCACTGTGCTATTAAAAAATTATCACAAAAATGGAGACCTGTTTTGGAATAGATTATCGCTTACGCCTATATTCAATCAAGAAAAGATCCTAACTCATTTTGTGGGCGTGCAAACAGACATCACGGCAGAAATTTTAGCAACAGAGGCTGCTGCAAAAGCCAATAAACAATTAAAAGAAAACTTTGCGATAATGGAACAGGATTTGGCCCATGCCAGTTTTGTTCAACAATCGATATTACCGACCAAATTTCCAGACAGTAAGTGTCTTCATTTTTCTGCTAAGTTCGAGCCTATGACCCATATCGGGGGTGACTTCTATGACATATTTGAGATAGAGGCCAATATATATGGGGTGATGATCGCCGATGTAACTGGGCACGGGGCATCTGCTGCGCTGCTTACGCTAATGACATTTGATATGTTTAAAGAAGCAGCTAAAGCTAATTGTAATCCTGAAGACGTCTTACGAAAAACCAATCAAAAACTATATAAACGAATTCCACCAGGTAAATTTATAACCATGTTTTATGGCGTTATTAATGAAAACGCTAAAACTTTCAGTTATTGCCAAGCTGGGCATCCCTGTGGTTATTTAATCAAGGGTGAAGATCAGTCTATCCACGAGCTAACAACTAAGTGCTCGTTATTGGGCGTTTTTAACGATTCAATGGCTGAGTTTGAACCAAAAACCATAGCATTAGCGACAGGAGATAAAGTGGTATTGTATACCGATGCGATAATTGAGGCACAAGCACAAGATCAGAGCTATTTTGGTAGTGATAAACTGAGTGCGTTGTTATCTGAGATTGCCCTTCAGCCGATTGACCAAGTATTAGAGCATCTTTACCGAAGTGGTTTAGCATTTATCGATGGTGGTGAACATTGTAAAACTGAAACAACTGCGTCCGGCTATCAAGATGATGTTACCTTGTTAGGATTCGAAGTAAGCATGTAAGGACCTGTTTCGCGAAACGCCGGCTCCTAATTTTCCCACTTATTATCTCTTAACGTGCGTGCTCAAATCAATTGGTTCCATTCAAGAATCCCCCCTTCCATTGGACCTTATCAATTAAACAACTCCAATTTAGCCAATCCACCAAGAATCAAAGACTTGATTGCTACATTAATGACTGATACCTCAGATAAAAGGGTAACTTAATATCGCAATATTGTTATTGCATTGTAACTATTAATATACCAGATCAAGCTCACTTAATCGCGTTTAGGTAGCTGTCATTAGTTACACGAAAAAGTAAGTGAATTCCCCATACCCTGCACTTATAGTGATTTTTATCAACTAAATATTAATTTTAATCCTATTTAATTGACTTAAATCAAATTTTTGTTTGTAAACGCATTGATCCAGTAAAACAACTAAAGCTGCTGATATAACTTCCGATAATATATGCATATAAGTTAGGGTAATAAGTTAGTTTAATAAGTTAATGTAATAAATTTAGGTGTTATGTCTAATGATACCTTTTCAGAACTTTTAACTTAACTTATTAATTACAAGCACTCTATGGTCCAAATTAGTCAGTTGGAAAGCCCAAACAGGAATGCCTAATTCAACAAAGGGTCAATTTGATAGATGAAATTTTCGATATGGGTTTTATTCCTGATTGATTTCAAAAACCGAATTGAGTTGTCTAATTACATGCGCAAATGAGGATTTATGGAGTCAGATAAAATATTAAAATTACCAGCAGAACTGACTATTGCTGAAGTATCCGAATATAAATTGCAGTTTATTGAATATATCGATGAACACGAAAAAATTATATTTGATGGTAGTGAAGTTACGCGCATTGATACGGTAGGCATTCAATTGTTACTCAGTGCATTGGTCTATGTTTCGGCACAAAAAAAATCTTATATCTGGGAAAAGCAATCATCAATTATTTATCAGAGTGTTAAACAACTTGGTATGAATGGATTTGCTTTTTAGTGAACATCTAAACTACTAAATTTACTATATTGCGAACTTCATTGTTCTTTGATTTTATATAAATTCGTAAAAGGGAAAACAATAATGACCAAAATTTTGGTTGTAGATGATTCTAACTCAATCAGAGACATGGTGAGTTTTACTCTTAAAAGTGCAGGTTTTGAAACGACAGAGGCAAAGGATGGTGTTGAGGGGCTAAATAAAGCAAAAGCAGGCAATTATGATTTAGTTATTTCCGATATAAATATGCCGAATATGGATGGTATCGCCCTTTGTACTGAGCTACGTAAATTACCAAGTTTCAAATTCACGCCTATTTTAATGCTAACCACTGAAAGTTCTCCCGAAATGAAAATGCGTGGCAAAACAGCTGGCGCAACAGGTTGGCTGGTAAAACCATTTAATCCAGAGAAGTTACTGGCGACCATTAAACGTGTTGTGAGGTAAGGCTATGAGTATCGATCTGTCTCAATTTATTCCTAGTTTTCTTGAAGAGAGCTTTGAAGGGCTTGAATTAATGGAGTCCAGCCTGCTCAATTTAGACGCAGGTGATAATGAAATTATTAATTCTATTTTTCGTGCTGCACATTCCATAAAAGGCGGCGCTGGCACTTTTGGCTTTGATAATGTTACCGAATTTACTCATCTGGTTGAAACATTATTAGATGAGATCAGAGACGGTCGACGCGACATTACCGCCAAAGACACAGAGTTGCTGTTAGTGTCTGTTGACTGCATGCGTTTATTAATTGAAGCGGCTAGAGATGACGCTGACTATGACCAAGATAAAATAACAGAAACAACCCATCTGCTAGAACAAACCTTGGAAATTGACGGCCCAGCAAGCCATATTGAAATTGCAAAAAGTGATGAGGATACTCAAGAACCAGCAGGCAAAATTTGGCACATCACTTTTATTCCTGAACATCACTTAGTACAAACCGGCAATGACCCATTATTGTTATTTAGCGCTTTAGCTGACCTTGGTGAATTGACTCTAAAAGCTAAAACTGACTTATTGCCAGCTATTACGGAAATGGATGCTACAGAGCTTTATATCAGTTGGGAATTATCATTAATCTCTGATGCTAGCGAAGAAGATATTCGAGAAGTTTTTGAATGGGTAGAGGATGAATGCAAATTAGAAATTGTAGAGCTGGAGGTATCACCTAAATCTAGCTCAAGTGAAACCCAAGATAGTCTGCGTAATTCTGCTAGCGTCGACCCAGAAATATCAGACAGCCAAACTGCATTAGTAACTGAGCAACCGGCAAGTGCTATTCAGTCTTCTGAGAAAATAGAGAAAATAGAGAAAAATAAAACCAAGACAAAACAAGATTCAGGCTCTATTCGTGTCGGAGTCGATAAAGTCGATTCGCTGATTAACTTAATGGGCGAACTTGTTATAACTCAATCAATGTTGTCTGAGTTAGGCAACGACTTTGAGATATCCAAACTTGAAAAACTAAAAAGCGGTTTAGACCAACTATTACAAAATACCAAAGAACTGCAAGAAAGTGTGATGAAAATACGCATGTTACCGATCAGTTTTGCGTTTAACCGCTTTCCTCGATTAGTGCATGATTTGTCAATCAAAACGGGTAAAGAAATTAACTTAGTGATTCGAGGGGAGCAAACCGAACTCGATAAAACAGTCATGGAGCAAATTGGCGATCCGTTAGTCCATTTAGTTCGAAATGCAGTTGATCATGGCATTGAGTCGTCAGATATGCGCATTGCAAATGGTAAACCTAAATCAGGCACTATTACACTAGATGCTTATCATCAAGGTGGCAATATTATAATCGAAATTAGTGATGATGGTGGAGGTATTAATCGAGAAGCCGTCTTAAGCAAAGCGATTGAAAAAGGCTTAGTAGATTCTGGTGCAACGCTAAGCGACAGTCAGGTATTTGATTTATTGTTTGAACCAGGTTTTTCAACAGCAAAAGAAATTAGTGATATTTCTGGACGTGGCGTAGGCATGGATGTTGTTAAAAGGAATATTCAATCGTTAGGAGGTCGAATTCAAGTTGAATCGCAGCCTGGTATAGGCAGTAAGTTTAAAGTGAACCTACCTCTAACGCTCGCCATATTAGACGGTCAACTAGTCCGTGTTGGCACTGAAGTTTATATTATTCCACTTATTACCATTGTTGAATCATTGCAAGCAAAAGAAGAGTTTATCAATAAAGTTTCTGGCGATATGACCCTCTACAGATTGCGTGACGATAACGTTCCCGTTATTCCTATTTATCAATTATTTGACTTACCCGCTGATACCAAAGAAGTCAATAACGCCTTATTAGTTGTTGTTGAGGCTGATGGTCAAAAAGTGGGTTTGTTAGTTGATGATTTATTAGCTCAGCAACAAGTCGTTATCAAAAGTTTGAAAGACAACTATCAGCAAGTTGAGGGCATCTCAGGCGCGACTATTTTAGGTGATGGCTCTGTTGCGATGATACTTGATGTACCGGGTATGATTGAGATGGCGATGAAGCGAGCACAAGAAAAGCAAAATGAACACATTCTCGAAGGAGCATTGGTTTAATGGATATACAAGCGTTAGCCAAGGATATTCCCGAGCAAGGAGAATATTCACTGGAAGGAATTGACTTTATTACCAGTGGTAAGCAATACCTGACATTTTTATTAGGCGAAGAACAGTACGCCGTTGATATTTTATGTGTGGAGGAGATTAGAAGTTGGGAGCAGCCGACTGTCATACCCAATGCACCCAAGTATGTCAAAGGCGTGATAAACATGCGCGGCATTATCGTGCCGATTATTGATTTACGTTTAAAATTTAATATCGGTCAAGCAACTTATAGCGACATAACGGTAGTCATCGTTTTAACGGTCGAAATTGAAGACCAGTCAAGAACGATTGGCTTCGTTGTTGATGCAGTTTCTGATGTGCTAAACGCGGAAGACAACGAAATTAAAAATTCGCCGTATTTTGGTGGTTGCGTGCCGCAATCCTGCATTGACGGTTTAATAAATGTCGGCGCAAAAGTGGTTACTTTGTTGAATGTTGAAACATTGCAGCTCATCGAAAAACATAAAGTAGATTAGGTGAAATAGACATGTCTGAATTAGAACAAGAATACCTTACCTTTATGTTGCAAGGTGAAGAATATGGTGTCGATATTTTATGTGTACAAGAAATTAGGGTGTGCAGTGAAGTAACAGAATTACCTAACAAGCCTAATTATCTTAAAGGAGTAATTAACCTTCGAGGGGTGATTATTCCAATTATAGATTTACGCCAACGCTTTGGCCAGATTCCATTAGATTATAACGAAAAGACAGTCACCATTATTTTACGCACTCAAGAAAAAATAAAACCAATGGTTGTAGGGATCGTTGTAGACGCTGTTTCTGAAGTTTATAAATTTTCTACAAGTGCAATACGAAAAGCACCATCGTTTGGTAACAAAATTGATAGTTGTTTTTTAAAAGGCATTGCTAGCATTGAAAAAAAGTTAATTATTTTGCTCGACACACAAACGCTCTTAAATGAAGACGATCTATTTATCGTCGAGCAAAAGTCAGTTGAGAATAAGATATCAGAGTAATAGAGATATTAAATTTAACCCTACAGTGTTTACGATAGGAATTTGGCTATGACACCAAAACAAATTACGACAGTTCAAGAAAGTTGGGGGAAAGTGAAACCCATTGGCCCACAAGCAGCGCAAATTTTCTATCAAAGCTTGTTTGAGATGGATCCGTCGCTTAAGCCTCTGTTTAAGGGAGATATGATTGAGCAGGGTTCCAAGCTCATGACGATGCTTGATGCTGCAGTAAAGTTACTTAACGATCCAGATAAACTCATTCCAGCACTGAAAAAACTGGGAGAGCGTCATCTGAATTACGGTGTCAAAGCAAAACACTACGACACCGTCGGAGCCGCGTTACTAAAAACGCTTGAAATAGGTTTAGGTGATGAATATACAGTTCCCGTAAAAAGAGCGTGGACAGCGGTGTACAAAATATTAGCCGATACGATGATTGATGCGGCCAATGCAGCGACAACACTTTCTACTAAATCAGAAATAGATAATAAAGGTAATAAAGAAATCATGGATACCACAAATAGCAACAATGAATTAGCCGTCCGTCTTCAGGGGGCTTTAGATCAATCTGCAACACCCATTATGATGGTAGACCGTGACTTTATCATTACTTATGTTAACGCGGCGAGTTTGTCTTTACTGCAAAGTAATGAAGCTACATTTGCAAAAGTGTATCCAGGTTTTAGTGCAGATAAAGATAAGGTGTTAGGCGCTTGCATTGATATGTTTCACAAAAACCCAGCACATCAACGCAAGCTTCTTGATGATGTTAATAATTTGCCATGGCAAACCGATATTAAAGTCGCTCATTTAACGTTTTCTCTCAACGTGACGGCAATACTAGATTCCCAAAGCAAATACATAGGAAATTCGCTTGAATGGCAAGATGTCACAGAAGCGCGTACCAAAGCAATTGAAGTCGGTCGTTTATCGTCTGCTATAGAGGGTATGACAACTAACCTCATGATGGCTGATACGGACGGTAAGATCGTATATTGTAACCCTGCGGTAATTAAAATGCTGGCGCGCCGCGAGACAGAATTAAGGTCAATTTTACCTGCTTTTTCTGTTGCCACTGTTGTTGGGACTAATTTTGATAGTTTCCATAAAGATCCCGCTCATCAGCAAAACTTACTTGGCAATATAGCTAACCTGCCTTTTACCACTGAAATTTCTGTTGGCAGTTTAACCTTTCAGTTAATTGCGATAGCACTTAAAGATGAAAATGAAAATCATGTCGGTACAGCTGTTCAATGGTTAGATTTAACCGAAGAGAAAGATGCTCAAAGTCAAGTCGAAGGACTTATCACCGCTGCAATAAGTGGTGAGTTGGATCGCCGTATCGACACCACAAGCTATTCTGGTTTCATGCTGGGCCTGGGTAACAACATTAATGAGCTAATGGAAGCGATAGTTGAGCCTATTAATGATGCAATTAATATTGCTCAAGCTTTAGCTGACGGTGATTTAACGCAGACTATGGATAGTAAATACGGAGGCCAATTCTTGCTCCTTGCTGATGCGATGAACGGCTCTATTGAAAACCTAGGTAATATGGTTGAAGAGATCCGCAGTGCGTCAACAAATGTCTTTGATGCTGCAAGAGAAATTGCCGAAGGTAATAATGAATTAAGCCAACGTACTGAAACGCAAGCATCAAGTCTTGAAGAAACGGCCTCAGCAATGGAGGAGCTCACAAGCACAGTGCAACAAAATGCTGAAAACACGACTGAAGCAAGCAAACTTTCCTCCGGCGTTATGGATAAAGCAACCAATGGTGGCGAAGTTGTTAAAAACGCGATTGAAGCAATGAGTGATATTAATAAGTCGAGTAAGAAAATCGCAGATATCATCAGTGTCATTGATGAAATAGCATTCCAAACCAATTTGCTAGCACTAAACGCAGCTGTAGAAGCGGCTAGAGCCGGTGAGCAAGGCCGAGGATTTGCTGTTGTCGCAGCTGAAGTTCGTAACCTAGCACAACGTTCAGCAGGCGCGGCAAAAGAAATAAAAGGCTTAATAAATGACAGTGTTGAAGCGGTTGGTCAAGGTACTAAATTAGTCGATGCAACAGGACAAACCTTTACTGAACTGGTTAGTGCCATTGCCGAAGTTGGTAAAATGCTCAAGGATATTGATAGCGCAGGTAAGGAGCAGTCAGCAGGTATTGGTGAAGTGAGTGAGGCAGTTAGTCAAATGGATGAAATGACGCAACAAAACGCCGCCTTGGTTGAAGAAGCGTCAGCATCAAGTAAATCAATGGAAGAGCAAGCTCAAGGCTTGTTAGAACAAATTAGCTTCTTTAAATGTGTTGAAGTAGAGCCTGAGCCAGTTACTAGCAGAGCACCGGCAAGACGAGCCCCAGTAGGAAGTGCACCGGCAAAGACAGCGCAAGGTGGTGTAAAAAGAGAGACAGCGACTCGTCCGCCATCAGTGCGCCGTGCAACTAAATCTGATGACGATTGGAAAGAGTTTTAGAAGCTAGCTGTTGTAAGGAGCTTTTGTAAGGAGCTGTTGTAAGGAGCCGTTGTAAGGAGCCGTTGTAAGGAGCCGTTGTAAGGAGCGGTTGTAAGGAGCTTTAGTAAGGAGCTGTTGTAAGGAGCTTTTGTAAAGAGCCTGTGAAAGAGCTTTTGAATAAAGTATCTGAAACGAGCTTCTGAAACGAGCAGTCGAGCTGTTTTTTAATGACGTAGAAGGTTAAATGTAATGGCAGATGAGCGGCACGAAGACCATAGTCTATCTACAAAAGAGTTTAAGTTTGTCTGTGAGTACGTTCACAGTACAACCGGGATACTGCTCAATGAGAGTAAGCGGGAAATGGTTTATCGCCGCTTCTCGCGCATTATTCGAGAGCGTAAACTAGATAGTTTTAGCGATTATTGTCATTTATTGCAGACAAAATCAGAAGAGGAAGAAAATTATTTCATTAATGCGATAACAACAAATTTGACCAGTTTTTTTAGAGAAAAGCATCATTTTGATTATTTGCAAGAACATGAGATACCAAAAATAATTGCTCGAGAGAACAAAGCACAAGCGCAAAAAAAATCGATAAGGATCTGGTCTTCTGCATCATCTACGGGTGAGGAACCTTACAGCATTGCTATTACATTGTTAGAGGCGATGCAAAGCCAGTTACCACAATGGGACGTTAAAATATTAGCGACAGATATTGATAGTAATGTGCTTGCTAAAGGTGCAGCAGGTATCTATGACAATAGTCGTATTGAAGACTTACCAAAGGAAATACAACAACAGTATTTTATTCAAGGAACAGGTGCTAATAGTAAAAATGTCAAAGTGAGTAAACAAATAAGAGACCTAATCACGTTTAAGCAATTAAATTTGCTACATGAATGGCCGATGAAAGGGCTTTTTGACGTCATCTTTTGCCGTAACGTCATTATTTACTTTGATAAACCGACTCAACAAGAATTATTCGCTCGTTATTATGAATATATCAAGCCAGGTGGATTATTAATATTAGGACATAGTGAGAATTTAGGGGCCTATCAAAAGTATTTTTCCAATGGTGGACGTACTGTTTTCAGGAAGCCCGCGTTGTGCAATCAAGTTGTTGAAGGTTAATTACTTTGGAGCGCAATAACAGTATTGAAGTAAAACAATGTCTTTCACGTTGTTTGCCTGAGTTCAGTCATGTGAATCATTACTGGGATCGATATAGAGAAGTTGTGGTTGCCAAAATTTTACCGGGTGAGTTTTATATGACCAGAGATAATGTGGCTATTGCGACGACTCTTGGCTCTTGTATCTCGGCGTGCATTTGGGACAAAAACGAAAATATAGGTGGCATGAATCACTTTATGTTGCCTTTAACTGATAAAAAAGCTCATGAAGTTAACTGGGGAAAGCGCGGCATTTCCTCCGATGCAACCCGATACGGTAATTTCGCTATGGAACATTTGATTAATACCATATTAAAAAATGGAGGGCGCCGTGAGCATTTGCTAGCTAAAGTTTTTGGCGGTGGCAAAGTGTTAAACCAAATGACTGATGTAGGCAAGCGAAACATTGATTTTGCAATGCATTATTTACAAATGGAAAATATACAAATTGAAACTACAGATACCGGTGATTTGTATCCTAGAAAAGTAATTTTTGAGCCAGCTAGTGGGCGAGCATTCGTTAAAAAACTTAATAATTTACATAACGATACCATCGCTCAACGAGAAAAAGATTATTCCAAGCACATTGACCATAACGAGGTTGATGGCGATATAGAATTATTTTAATGTGCAATAGAGGACGGAACAGACATTGAAAAAAATAACCGTATTAGTTGTTGATGATTCATCAGTCATACGCAATATTGTCAAAGATGCGCTGAAGGATGAAGTTGACATTGAAGTGGTAGGGGAAGCAGAAGATCCTATTGTTGCCCGTGATTTAATTAAAAGACTAAATCCAGATGTTTTAACGCTGGATGTTGAAATGCCAAAAATGGATGGAATTACGTTTTTAGTTAATTTAATGCGCTTGCGACCTATGCCAGTAATAATGCTGTCTACGTTGACCACAAAAGGTGCGGATATCACCTTAGAAGCCCTAGAAATTGGCGCTGTAGACTTTATTGCTAAGCCCAGTGTTGCAGAATTATTAGCAACTAAAAATAGCTTTAAAGAAACCTTAGTCACAAAAATCAAACAAGCAGCGACTATTGAGCAACGAAATTTCAAATTATCCAACGTTATGGCTAGCAATTTACAAAATAAAATACTGCCGTTTAAAGGCTTAAAACGGCTAGATCATTTGATTGCTATTGGCGCCTCCACAGGTGGCACTGAAGCGATTAAAAAGATATTGATAAATTTACCTGCGAATTCACCCGCTATTGTAATCACTCAACATATCCCTAAATCTTTTAGTGGTCGATTTGCTGATCGCCTTAATAGTTGCTGTCAAATAACGGTTCAAGAAGCACAACATGGTCAAAAAATAAAAGTTGGTCACGCTTACATCGCGCCAGGAGACATGCATTTAAAAGTAGTAAGAAGAGGCAGTGGGTTATTCTGCACCTTGGAAGATTCGGCCGAAGTTAGCCGACATAAGCCATCGGTAGATGTTTTATTTGATTCATTAATTCCTTTTGCTGAGAACGTTCAAGCTATATTACTTACTGGCATGGGAAGAGACGGCGCCCAGGGCATGTTGGGTCTTAAGGAGTCTGGCGCGAGGACACTAATTCAAGATAAAGCAAGTAGTTTGATCTGGGGTATGCCGGGTAAAGCTTATGCACTTAACGCGCACTGTGAGCAGATTAGCTTAGCCAATATAGCAAGCAGTATTATCGACTTTGCGTTATTAAACAAAGCAGATATGAGAAAGAAAAATGATGAATATTGATAAAAATATAATATTTAGGATTGGCTTAAGCTTAATATTACTATTGTTAGTGAATGCAATTTTGTTAGAAATTAACGTTTTAAATATTTTAATTTCTCTGGGCTTGCTTGCGCTGCTGTTCTTAACTAAAAAGCAAAAGGAAAATAAAACTGAACAAATAACCCCTCATGAAAATGCAACTGATAACCCTTTACTGGTTTCAGTAATTCAAAATTTACATGAATTTTATGGACAAGAAGTAGAAATAATTGAGAATGAAATCGATCGTACTAGTGGCTTAGTCGGCGAGGCTGTTTTAGGTATCTCCGATTGTTTTAAAAACTTAACGCAACTTAGTGAAGATCAACAAACTATGATTGCAGCGTTGATACTGCAAAGCCAAAGTATTGGGGATGACGAAGGGACCAGCTTAGCCTCGTTCGTCCAAGAGTCAAATAAAACCTTAGACGAATTTGTCAGTGTGATTGTTAATACCAGTAAGCAAAGCCTCCAAACCATGGCGTTTACTGACGAAATGGTTAAACAATTCGATAGTGTTTTTGCTTTGCTAGAGCAAGTAGAACGGATTGCTACGCAAACCAATCTATTGGCATTAAATGCGGCTATAGAGGCAGCAAGAGCTGGTGATGCTGGTCGTGGCTTTGCCGTGGTTGCTAATGAAGTTAGATCGCTTTCTGTTAGTTCAACTGAATTAAATGAAAATATACGCAGAGAAATTAGCTTAGCAAAAGGGACTATCAGTAAGTTAAGAGCGTCGGTAGAAGAAATCGCTTCAGCTGATATGACGCCTATCTTAAAAGCCAAAGAGCATATAGGTACAATGATAGAACATATTCAAGATGTTAGTGAGGATAGCAAAGCAAAAGTGAATGAACTTTCTAACATTACGCCTCAAATAGCCAATGCGGCGGCATTAGGTATTCGCTCATTACAATTTGAGGATTTAACCTACCAATCATTAAATTCTTTAAAATCTAATACCGGTAGCATTCGTCAAATTAATGAAAGTCTCAATAAGTTTTGTAACGAAAGTAAAACGTATACACAAGAACAAATTGATACCTTCAGAGACAGCTGCCGAGAAATTACTATAAAGAGCAAAAATCAAAATCAAAATCGTAGTGTCAGTCAGGATTCTTTGGATGAAGGTGACATTGAGTTATTTTAGTAACGGGATGGTCGCAAAGTGACAGTTAAAACAAATATTTCAGACGATAAAAAAGTATTAACAATTGTGATTGAAGAGAGCTTTGAATTTTCTCAATATCAAATTTTTAGAGACGCCTATAGTGAAATTGACGTTATAGGTATTAAGTTTATCTTAGATTTAAGTAAAGCAGCGTTTATGGATAGCTCTGCGTTAGGTATGATCCTTTTATTAAAGGATCACGCGGATAAGCTTTCAGGGGAACTTATTATTAGCAAACCAAGTGTGATGGTTAATAAAATACTAGAGATAGCCCAATTCCATAAATTAATAACAATTCAGCGTTAAGTATATTTGGTATTCCCTTGCTAAAAAATACGAAATTAGTCTTAGTCGTTGATGATTCTAAAGTGCAATGTGACATTCTTAGTGCTTTATTAAAAAAACAAGGCTATGAAGTATTGTTAGCTTACAATGTTGTTCAAGCTGTTGAAATGTGAATTAAAAACCAAGTTGATTTGATATTAATAGACATTAACATACCCATGATGAATCGTTTTGATGTGACTAAAAAAATTAAAAACTTGCAAGGTGATAAGGTACTACCCCAACTTTCTTACGCGGCGATGCCTGCATGGGAATGGCAGTTAAAGTTAGGAGTCGAACGCTTACGTTGCGGTAACCCGATACCTATTATAATGGATCAAATATACGCTATTGAAGGTGATGAACCGCAGTGGGAAAATTTATACACCATATTAACTGAGCTATTTGTGAATGCGATGGACCATGGCGTTCTAAGTTTAAATTCTGCCTTAAAAAACTCTGCAGAAGGCTTTGGTCAGTATTTTGATGAGCGAGAAAAAAAGCTAAATAACGTAGACACGGGTTTTGTTCATATAGCTCTAAAGCGATTTAATGAAAAGGTTGGTGGCAAAATTCTTATTACTGTCAAAGACAGCGGACCAGGTTTCGATGTGTCTGACGTGATGAAAAAGCTGGACACGATGAATGACGCAGAACGGGTTTATTCTGGCAGAGGTCTAAAGTTGGTAAAACACCTTTGCGAGACATTGGAATTCAAGGAAAAAGGCTCATTGGTCGAAGTGACATACGTGTGGCGGTAATTACTCAATCTGAAATATTGTTCAGCGTTAATAATTTGGTCTTGTTCTTTATAGCATCCTGACACCGTCAGTTCATAACGGTAACTCGAGTCTATAGCGGCGTGCAATAGCAGACCTAATTGGCTCATCAAATTATTTATGCTATTACACTTTTTATATCTGCGCTTGAATAAATATTAGTTAACTTTAACCAGCCAATTGTGCTTGTCTTCAGCCTTACCCCATTGAATATCATTCAATGCTTGGCGTAATTTCATTGTGGTTAGCCCCGCTTCGCCATTGCCTACTTGATGCTCTTTATCATTATGAATAAAGGTGCCTACTGGCGTAAGCACCGCAGCGGTACCTGAAAGTGCTGCTTCAACACCGGGTTTTGCGGCTCTCTCTAATAACTCATCAACACTGATGTTGCGTTCACTAATCGTCATGCCTAAGTCAGCGGCAAGGGTTAAAATAGAATCGCGTGTAACACCGTGTAAAAAGCTAGAGTCTAATGCTTTGGTGATGATTTCGTTACCATCAATCAAAATAAAGTTGGCGGCACCGGTTTCTTGTACGTCACCATTTGGACAGAACAGTATTTGATCAGCTTGCACGTCGTTACGCGCCTTTAAAATAGGACCTAATGCACTTGCATAGTTGCCACCACTTTTAATCATGCCCATGTGCGGTGCACAGCGCATACCTGTCTCGTCTAGCAATAAGCGCAATGGTTTTGCGCCGCCGGCAAAGTAATCGCCTACAGGTGACAATAGCACGTATAGTATAGAAGACAGTGATGGGGCTGCGGCTTTGCCGATAGATGCTTCGGTACCGACATGAGTAGGGCGAATATACATAGAGCCAGGAGGTTGTGGCACTTCATCAGCATATTGAGCAACAATGTCTAGGATCATGGCTGCAACTTGATGTTTGTTTATTTTAGGTAAATTAAGTAGTTCACTGCTTTGCTCAAAACGGTTGAGGTTTTTATCCATTCTAAATACGTAAATACCGCCATCTTCGTGACGAAAGGCTTTCAAACCTTCAAAACAAGTACTTGAATAATGCAACACATGAGCGCCTGGGTGAATTTGAATACTCTCAGCAGAGACTTTTTGGGTATCGTTCCACTTATCATTTTCAAAAGTTGCCAATGCCATTTGCGGCATAAAAACAGTCCCGAACACAGCCATGTATAATTCCCAATTTTTGTTGTTGGCGTTAATCGCCTAATTTTATTGACCTTGTGCTATCAGCACGTTGCTTGATAGCGTTTATAATGACGACTATTTTACGTAATATTTAACTTTGAACAATAGCTGTCGCAGGTTTGCATCGCATTTATTAGTGCTAAATCAATTAAGGTCCCAAATCTGACTAAAAATTCGTTACTTACCTTGACCAGCATTCAATGGCTTGTTTTACCGTAAACTTGCCTTCAAGCAAAGCTCTACCTAAGATCACACCAGCGACATTAGTGGGTTTTAAGACCTCAATATCGCGCAAACTACCGATACCGCCGGATGCCTGCCATTGAATGTCCGGAAACTGAGCAACTACTTCTTTGTACAGGCTGTCGTTGGCCCCTTGAAGCGTGCCGTCGCGGCTAATGTCTGTGCATAAAACGTGCTTTAAGCCAACCTTGGAGTAGCGTTCAATCAACGCTTCAATAGAAACACCAGAGTCTTTTTGCCAGCCGTGCGTTGCTACAAATTTATTACCCTGTTCGTCAATGTTAATATCCAGAGCAAGAACAATATGCTCCGAACCGAATTCGACCATCCATTGCTCCACAACTTCCTGTTGAGTAACGGCCAGTGAACCGATTACGACTCTGTGCACTCCTGCTTTTAATAAACCTTCAACATCTGCTTTGGTGCGCACACCGCCACCGCTTTGAAACTTCATACGCTTGGTAGCCACCATCTCCGAAATGAGGGTTAATTGTCGTTTAGTTGTGTCTTTAGCACCAGTTAAGTCGACAATGTGTAACCACTGCGCGCCATCATCGGCATATTGATGCACCACATCGATTGGATCAAGTTTGTATTCAGTTGACTGGTTATAGTCGCCTTGATATAAACGAACCACTTTTCCTTCGATTAAATCGATAGCTGGAATAATCATTTTATTTTCTCACAACTGAATAAAGTTTTTGAGTAACTGCGCACCAGCATCACTGGAACGCTCTGGGTGAAATTGCACACCGAAAAAATTATCTTTATGGATCGCGGCTGAAAAAGTAGTCCCAATATCAGCTTTAAGTTGCTCGACACTTATTGGCTTGGCAATTATTGGGTCAGCACTTATTAGCTCAGCGTTTGCGTTAATAGCTAATGCGCCTATGTCTGATTGCTTTTTAGCTGAAGAATAATGGCAAGTGGCTAGCGTATGTGCATAGTCATCAATGGCATAGCTATGCACAAAATAGAAATGCTCGCCATCTGGAATGCCAACAAACAAAGGGTTTGCATATTTGCTTGTGACTCTATTCCAACCCATATGCGGTAAACGTAAATTGCCTACTTGCATACGTTTTACGTGGCCGGGAATTAAATTCAAGCTATTGGTCAAATCAGTTTTACCAAATTCACCTTCTTGCGAGTCGGTGACCATCAATTGCATACCCAAGCAAACACCTAATGTGGGCTGAGTTAACGCGCGTAAGCAAGCGGCTAAGGCTTTTTTGTTAATACTGCTCATGGCGGCAGGTGCACTGCCAACGCCGGGTAAAAGGACTCTTTGTGCTTTTGCTATTACCTTAACATCGTCAGACACGTCAACGTTGATACCTAATCGTTCAAATGCAAACTTAACTGACGATATGTTGGCACAGCCGGTATTTACAATGACCAATGAGTTAGACATTTATAATGATCCTTTGGTACTCGGTAGGGCATCACCTTGTTTCGCTATTGCTTGACGCAACGCGCGGCCAAACACTTTAAATAGGCTTTCTACTTGGTGATGTGCATTGCCTTCTGTGGTTGACAAATGCAATGATAAACCCATTGTTTGCGCAATTGAATAGAAAAAGTGAGGCACCATTTCAACCGCCATATCACCAACTGAATCACGACTAAATGGCGCATCAAATTTTAAGTGAGGGCGGTTTGAAATATCCATAATACATTCGGCTCGACACTCATCCATTGGCAAGGCGAAGCCAAAACGGGCAATTCCGCGCTTATCTCCCAAGGCTTTTTTCAGGCATTCGCCCAGTGCAAGAGCGGTATCTTCAACACTGTGATGATCGTCTATGTGAAGGTCACCATCAACACTCACGTTAAGGTAAAAACCGCCATGTGTGGCTACTTGATCTAGCATATGGTCAAAAAAACCGATACCGGTATGTATTTCTGGTTTTTGTGAACTGTCTAAATTTACTTTTACCCTAATATCTGTTTCTGATGTCGTTCTGACCACTTCTGCAATGCGCTCTGTTACTGTTAACTGCTGTGTGATCATCGGCCAATTGTTAGTTGCAGGGTCGTACTTAATACCCTTGATGCCCATATTCTCCGCAAGTTGTATGTCAGTATCACGATCGCCAATCACAAACGAACGCGTAAAATCGACTTTACCTGTTTGCAAGTAGTCTTTTATCAGCCCTAATTTAGGCTTTCTGCAACTGCAATTATCGGCATCAAAGTGCGGGCAAATTAATACGTCATCAAATACCACGCCTTGGCTGGAAAATATATTCAACATCGCGTTGTGTGGCAAATCAAAGTCAGCGATTGGAAAACTTTCCGTACCTAAACCATCTTGATTCGAAACCATCACCAACCTGAAACCAGCGGCTTGGAGTTTAAGTAGCTCAGGAATAACATTGGCTTCAAAGACCAACTTCTCTAAGTTGTCGAGTTGTTTATCAACGGGGGGCTCTTCCACTAAAGTGCCGTCACGATCAATGAAAAGAATAGCTTGTTGACTCATATTATTGATTTCCGTCGGCAAAGAATGCCTTAATTAATGCTAATAATGTGTTGTTCTGCTCTGGGGTTCCGATACTAATGCGCAGACAATTGTTCAAGTTTATCTGTTTTGATTGATCGCGAATTAGCATCTTGTTTTTCACAAGAAAAGCCATGAGCTGAGTTTTTCTTTGTGTTCTAAAGAGCACAAAGTTGGCGTTAATATTACCTACAATTTGAATATCACCAATGTCAGTTAATGCTTCACGCAATGCAATCAATTCAGCTTTTAATAAATCAACGTCGCTATGCATTTTAAGCAAACCGTCTGATTCAAGCGCTTTGCTCGCAACTTGAGCAACTGGTGCAGGAATAGGGTAAGGCGCAATAACTTTCAATAATGTTTGGACAATTGCCGCTGATGCTAGCGTAAATCCGCAACGTAAACCAGCTAGCGCGAACGCTTTTGACAAGGTTCGCAATATCACTAAATGTTCATATTGTTCGAGTAAATCAGTTTGGTTTTGAGCAATATCAAATTCAATATAAGCTTCGTCCACTACAACAATTGCTTGATCTTTAAATGCTTCAAGCACGGTCACAATGTCTTGTTTAGAAACACTTGTACCAGTTGGGTTGTTTGGTGAGCAAATGAACACCGCTTTGACTTTACCAACATACGTTAGTATATCGGCTATATTAAGGGTGAAATCGTCATTGAGTACTGATTTCTGTACACCAACGTTAAACGTTTGGGCACTGATCGCATACATACCATAAGTGGGAGGGCAAATAAGAATACTGTCTTTGCGAGGTTCACAAAATGCGCGAATGATGAGTTCTATGCCCTCATCTGCGCCTCTTGTTACTAGGGTTTGCGCCGCCTTTAAGTTTGCATATTTTGCATAGCCTTTGATCACAGAGTCAGGCTGGCAGTCAGGATAACGATTGAATACCGATGAATCGACAGCGTATTCTCCTGCAAACGGCGACTCATTGGCGTTTAACCACACTTGCCCTGTATCAGCGCCGGAGCCAGCGAAGAGTCGTCTTGCTGATTCATAAGGAGTTAACGCATTAACATGATCAAGGGCGAGGTCCGACAGCCAATTTGCTGTCGTGTTTATCTCACTGACCCTGTTTTTGTGTTCTGTGCTCATGGCTATTCACCTGCCGGAGTATAAATGTATACACGACCGTCTGTTTCACTGTTGTTGGTTGCGCTATTTACCGCGCTAGTTGCCACGCTATTCAATGCACTAATCACAACACTATCACTTTTTACTGCAGAATTTTCAGAGTGTTCGAGTGGCATAGAGGGCAGCTCTAAACCGGTTAATCTAATTTTAACCGCGTTTCTATGTGCATCGAGACCTTCAGCATCAGCTAAATCCATAATGGCATCGCCAATATTCTCTAACCCTTCACGCGATAATTCTTGCACAGTGTAACGGCGCATAAAGTCTAGTAAGCCCAAGCTCGAATAGTTTCGCGCATACCCATAGGTTGGCAATACATGATTAGTACCACTTGCATAATCACCTGCGGACTCTGGAGAATAAGCGCCAACAAATATAGAACCGGCGTGTTTCAAGGTTGCCAATAAGTCGCGAGCATTGTCAGTTTGCACAATCAAATGCTCAGGTGCATAGGCATTGCTGACCAAAACACATTCTTCAATACTATCGGTAAGAATATAACGACTGTTATCTACCGCTTTAGTTGCAATATCACGACGTGAAAGCTGAGCAAGTTGTAAGCTGATTTGTTGTTGTACTTTCACGATCAAGGTGCGGTCATTACTTACTAATACGGCTTGTGAATCTGCGCCATGTTCAGCCTGTGAAAGCAAGTCAGCAGCGACAAAGCCTGCATTCGCATTTGCATCAGCGATAACCAACACCTCAGAAGGACCCGCTGGCATATCGATAGCAGCGCCGCTAACGACTTGGCTTACTTGCTGTTTTGCTTCGGTAACAAAGCTGTTACCAGGACCAAATATTTTATCAACTTTGGGTATGCTCTCGGTACCAAATGCCATTGCCGCAATTGCTTGAGCGCCACCACAAAGGTAAATGTGTTTAATGCCACATAGCTTTGCGGCATAACAAATTTCAGGTGCGATTGTGCCTTGTGGTGAGGGTGGAGTGCATAAAATAGGCAACTCACAACCAGCTACTTGGGCTGACACACCCAACATCAACACAGTTGAAGGTAAAGGTGCACTGCCACCGGGAATGTAAAGACCCACTTTTTCTAAGGCTGTGTGTCTTTGTTCACACAATACACCCGGTGTTGTCTCAATACGAATATCCTGAGGTATTTGGGCTTCGTGAAATATTTTTATATTTGCATACGCTTTATCAATAGCGATTCTGACCTTCGCTTTAATTTTGCGTTCTGCTTGCTCAATGATGGTTGGGTCTAAGCGTAACTCTCTTAGTTCTGCACCATCAAATTGTTTTGTATATTCAAATACGGCGGCGTCTTTGTTCTCACGCACACGACTCAAAATTTTAGTCACAGTGTCACGCAGGATAACACTGTCTTTCATTGCTGGACGCAACAACGCATCTATTTGTTGTTGCTCGGTTAAACAACCCCATTCAATAATTGATTGCGACGACATCGCTTTTACCCCATCATTTTTTCAATTGGCATAACAAGAATTGAGCTACAGCCCAACGACTTTAATTTTTCCATGGTTTCCCAGAACAATGTCTCTGAGCTCACCACATGAATAGCGACTGTGTCGTCATTACCAGCTAACGGCAGTACCGTTGGATTCTCAGCACCAGGAAGCAAACTTTTGACCTGTTCTAAGTAGGCCTTGGGTGCATGCAACATGATGTATTTGCTTTCTTTTGCCTGCAGAACACCATCAACGCGCGGTAATAAGCGATTAATTAATGCTTGCTTGTCATCACTTAAAGGCTGCGCTCTTTGAATTAGCACGGCTTTTGACTCAAAAATAACTTCTTGTTCACGTAAGCCATTGGCTTCGAGTGTCGCGCCTGTTGATACAAGGTCGCATATTGCGTCAGCAACACCGGCACGCGGCGCGACTTCAACAGAGCCTGTTAACATGACCGCTTGTGCATCAATATTGTTTTCTTTGAAGTAGCGCTCTAATAGATAAGGATAAGTTGTCGCTACTTTGCTGCCATTTAATGTTTTTATGCCGTCGTACTGCATCTCGTTTGGGATCGCAATAGATAAACGGCAACCGCCATAATCTAAACGACGAAGTGTTTTGAACTCAGCAGGGCGATTAGATGATTGGCGTTCCAGCATTTTTTCTTCAAGTTCGTTTTCGCCAATAAAGCCCATATCGACAACGCCATCCATTACTAGTCCTGGAATATCGTCGTCTCGCACAAGTAATAAATCGATAGGCTGATTGGTTGAATGAGCAATGAGCAAGCGATCTCTAATTTGTAGTTTTATGCCAATTGCTTTTAACAACGCAATGCTGTCATCACTTAACCGGCCTTTTTTCTGTACTGCAATTTTTAATCTTGTTGAATCGCTCATTTCTAGTTCCTTTGTATGCTTTCGCTTAATTGCTACTACTTGTTAATCTAAATTGGAAATTTTTAAGGTTCGCAAAATCGTTATTATACGGTAAGCACTTATCGTAACTTACGGTCTTAAGATCCAGTACAACCCCGTTATCAACGCAATCTAATAGCACTATCTAATACCCATTCCAGCCCAGAGAGATCGATTTGATTTAATATGCAACGAAAATCAAACAAAAAACCCCCGAAAGTTTCCTCTCGAGGGCTTCAAATTTCTTTAATGCCGTGGAAAGGAAACAACACCCTTCCAGCACGAACCTGAAAGGTTATACGTTCATATGATGATGGCTGAAATTTGTAATAGTCATTTTAGTTTGATTTCGTCTTCAAATTTTCTAAGAGTGTGAATGTTATATAACTTGATGTTTATAATCAACAGCAAACCCAAGAGAAATGCACATTGTTTTACATAACTCATGTCAAATGTATATAAGAACGAGTGACCGTTAGTTGCTAATCAGTATTACTGCTTAAATTTTTGCACATAATTTGGTGTGTAGCGTTTGTAAATGGCGTTTGTAAATGGCGTTTGTAAATGGCGTTTGTAAATGGCCTTTGTAAACAGCATCGCCGTTTAAACCTGCTAATCTTTACTCGATGCGCGTTCCCAAGATTGCATTGTTGGGCTTGCATCGGCTAATTTTAACTGCAGCTCGGTGTCATCAAGATCGGCTTTTCTTAATTCGTGAATATTAGCTTGCAAGGCAGTTCGAAACTCTTTCACTTCACGCCAAAGTTTTATAAATTGTTCGCGTTCTTGCCTTGTTATATTGCTAGCGTCTTTAAGATCACTCGCAGCCAACAGGGGTCCTAAGACTTGATAGCCTTGCTGCAAACGTTCGGCGTGTTTATTTTCAAACGCCTCTAAAGACGGCTTATTTTGCGCTTGTGCAAGTTTCATAGAATTTGCTTCTTTTTTGAAACGAGAAAATTGCTCAATATAGATTTGAAGCTCAACACTATCTGCACTTTGCCATTGTTTAAGTGAATCCATATTCACTACAGTATTAGATACTGGGTCAACTATTAACACCGTAGGTGTGGCAAAGTAATTTGGATAGCCTACTAAGGAAGTGATATCTCGTCGGTCCTGCAGGTAGCCGACATCAATAAATTGGGTAACGTAGCGCTCCGACAATAGCGTTTGCATTTTGTCCGTAGAGAAACGTTCAGCTAAACTAACGCTATCATGACACCATTGCGCGCCAAGCACGATTAGGGCATATTTATTTTCAGCATTTGCTTTGCTTAATGTCGTTTGGGCTTGCAATATTGGGTTATCGGTTGGAATAAAAACATAGTGTGGAAGTACCGTTTTTTCTTCATCAGCAAGAGCAATCGACGCTGACGTAAAAATAACACATAAAAAAAGTGATACAGTCTTCACTAGAATAGTAGATTTTTTAGTAGTTTGAACGTTCATTAGTCATTTATTTTTCGAATTTTATTAGAATAAATATATCACTTTTTATAACTAGAAACATTCTGATACGAGTGATTTGAGTAAAAAAACAAAATTCAGTTTATAATAAAAACTCAACATGGGGTATTTGAGTGAATCGATTTTCAAAAGTAAATTCAAAGTTCAAGCAAGCAATTAGATAAAAAGCGTGGTGTTTTTTGCTATAACCTAGTTAACATCAATTATAATAACCACAACCCCAACGCGATCTCTATATGTCAATAAACTACGTACAACTTTCGCCCCATCATTTTGATGCTGTTATTGCTCTAGGTAACCAAGTGCATGGTGATAATTACTTAGATGAAAATAGCTTAACTGGCTTGTATCAATGCAGTTGGTCAAACAATATCAATGCGAGTTGGGTCGCGGTGCTAACAGCAGACGAGCTGCATAAGTTGAATGTTAGCTCATTGAGAAACACGCCGGATGGCTATTTAATTGGCTTTCGCCTGACCATCGCAAGCAATCAATGGATGCCTGATAAATGGTGTTCGCCGCTGCAATGGGACGTTCCTAGAGAACATGTCTGTTATTTTAAATGCAATACGGTTGACGCTGAATTGAGAGGGCGTGGAGTGGGTTCAAGATTATTGAAAAAATCAATCGTTACTTCCAAGCAGCAGGGTGCGCTTGCAGGAGTCGCGCATATTTGGCTAGCCAGCCCGGGCAACTCTGCGTTAAGTTATTTCAAAGCTTGTGGCGGCAAATTAGTCAAAGAGCATACAAATAGATGGCAGCAATACAGTATTGAAGATAGCTACGACTGTCCTGTATGCGGTGTTTTATGCCAATGTACGGCTGCTGAAATGATACTTAAATTCAATCAGTTAGCTCAGTAATGTACGACCCACTTGTGGATAATGTGCCACCCAGCGATCAGCATCAGCCAGACAGTTTTTGGGTATCAGAAAAATCCTCTGACGCTTATTTGCCGCTTGTTGGCGAGCATAAAACGGATGTTGTGATCATTGGTGCTGGCTATACTGGTTTGTCATGTGCTCTCAACTTGGCGCAACAATTTGGTGTTGAATGTACTGTTGTCGAAGCTAATCAACCGGGCTGGGGTTGCAGTGGTCGTAATGGCGGGTTTGTGCTACCGGGGACGGGACGGTTAAGTGTTCAACAAATGCGACAACGCTGGGGCAAGTCAGTCAGCCAATCCATTTATGCTGAATATCTCAATTCAATTGATACGGTTAATCAGCTAGTCGATGAAGGTATTGACTGCGAACGCGTTGCAGGTGGTTATTTAAAGTTAGCCCACAAACCGTCTTTAGTCAGTGCTTTGCATAATCAAGCAAAAGAGCTAGCTGCGGATTACGGTGACTCAATATTATCACTTTCAGCGGATGATATTGCGACCAAGTATTTATCCGGCACGCGCGCATATAGCGGTATTTACTACCCTAATGCGTTTGGCATTAACCCTTGGTTGCTGTGCCAAGGTATTGCAAAAAAAGCGGCAGATGCAGGCGTTACTATCTGCGGAAATAGCGCCGTTATCGATTGTCAAAGAGTGGATAAACAGCATGTATTGAGAACGAAATCGGCTTCAATTACGGCAAATACGCTGGTTGTAGCGACCAATGGTTATGGTCAACGGAATTTGTATAAAGGTCTCAAAGATCGCACCTTTCCGGTTATATCTAGCATTATTGTGACGCAGCCCTTAACGCCCCAGCAGTTGCTGGATGTTGGAATGGCAGCTGGCTTGATGTTTATGGATACCAGGCCGTTAAAATACTACTACCGAATACTAGCTGACAATCGTTTGTTGTTTGGAGGCAGAGGAGCGATTGAAGGAAAAAAAGCGAATAACGCTAAGTATCAAAAAGCCTTAAAAGATGGACTATTAGCAACTTTTCCTAATTTATATGATGTCAAAATTAGTGCTTTTTGGAGCGGATGGGTAAGCGTTTCTTTAGATGATTATCCACGCGTTTATCACGACCCACAGAACAAAATACTGTATAGCAGCGGCTATTGCGGTGCAGGATTGGCTTTTTCTATTCAAGCAGGAAAACGTCTTGCGCAATTGCATTGTGCTCCAGAGCAATTACCTGATCTGCCGTTTTGGAAATCACCTCTCAAGCAATTTCCTTTCGCATTAGCTAGGCGACCCGCTTTAAAGACCTTTTATGCATGGGAAGCATTTAAACGAAAAGTTGGAATGTGAGCCATGTCGTTGATGCGCTTACTCAATAAAACGTTTACGCCGAGGCGTCGATGTATAATGGAAAAATATAAGCAGTCAGTATGACGCCCCTGTAAACTACGATTTTGTTTGTAACTGCATATCTATGTGCATAATGCCATCTTCATCATAAGGCTGGCTAAACGGTATAAAACCTAATTGAGCATAAAATTTTTGTAGATAGACCTGAGCACCAATCTGAATAGTTTCATCAGGCCAATGTTGCTTACATATACTAATTGCCTCTAACATCAATAATTTTGCAAGGCCATTACCTCGTGCTTTTTTCGCAACCGCGACACGACCAATACTGCAACCCTGATACGAGCTACCCGGCTCTAAACATCGTGCGTAAGCGATAATGCCGTTGACAGACTCGGATTTGTCATTGAGCAAAGTGTTAGCCTTAGTTTCAAGCAACAAGTGTAATGTATTTGCTTGAATGTCTTTGTCGTCTAAATCTGCATAAACGCAGTTCTGCTCGACCACGAAAACATCACTGCGAAGTTTTAAAGCACTATAGAGGGCCAGATTAGACAGATCTTCAAACCGGTAACTACTGAATGAGGTGGGGGAGGTGTATTGGAATGTGTTCAAGCTTCTATCTAGCCTTTAAGGGGGTCGTAATTGGCTATTACTCTAGCTGAACATTTGAATAACTTCTACTATTGTAGACAAGTCGCAGCTCAACCGGTTTTTGTGAGGTATCTCATAAGTGATCAGATGTTCAAACTAAGGGGTCCTTTATTTCCAGGCCTGACGTATTCTCCAAGCCCATGAGTACGCTATATATTTACAATATAGCGCGCTAAGCTTTGCTTAAATTAATGGTTCCCAAATAGAATTAACTGGCGTTATTTCAACCACTTTAGCTGCGGCGCCGCTGGCGACCTGTTGTATTGCGTCAGCTATTTTATTAATGTCCATTTCGCTCATACTAGGGTGTAAACTTACTCTAACCCAGCCTGGCTTTAAATTTTGAAACTCATCATCAAGTTGATCAGTAATGCTCTTGGATGTGCAATAATCAATGTCTAATAAATGATGACCATAGGTGCCAGCACATGCGCAGCCGCCGCGTGTTTCAACCTGAAAATCATTACTTAATCGTTGCACTGCTGTTTTGTAATCAATGTCGTCAAATACAATTGAGAATACGCTTAGGCGATGTGTATGCTGGTCAGATAATATACGCACACCTTTAATGTCCTCTAGGCGTTTAAATAAAATAGCATTTAGATATTGTTCACGCTCATAAATACGTTGGGTTCCCATTTCCTCTTTTAACTGAATTGCCATCGCGGTGCGTATAGTCTGTAAAATACCCGGGGTACCGCCACTTTCTCGTTGTTGTATGTCTTCAATAAAACGGTGTTCACCCCATGGATTAGTCCATAATACAGTGCCGCCACCAGGCTGCTCCGGTACTTTGTTTTGATAAAGATGCTTATTAAAGAGTAAAACACCTGATGCGCCAGGACCACCTAAAAATTTATGTGGTGAAAAGAATATTGCATCTAGCCATTCACCTTTTGCAGGGTGCATATTTATGTCGACGTAAGGGCCTGATGCCGCAAAATCAACAAAGCAAACACCGCCATGGTTATGCATTTTTTTTGCTATTTCGCGATAAGGCGTTTCGATACCAGTTACGTTCGAAGCCGCTGTGATAGACGCTATTTTAGTTTTTCGATTTTTTTCGTTTGCTAAATCATGTTCTAGCCAGTCGATATCTATTTCATCACCTTGTAAGGCCGGGATAATTCTAAGCTCAACTAAGCTTTCAACCCACATGGTATGATTACTATGATGTTCACGATGAGTAATATAAACCAACGGTTTTTCACCCATAGTTGCCACTACAGCTGCCCGATGTTGCTCGTGGCACCACCAACCCATCATACGCATCAATTTAGCTAAAGCACCTGTCATGCCGCTGCCGACATTTAATAAAACATCGTCGGCTGATGCATTCACATGCTTTTTAATAACCTGATCGGCTTCATGCAACCACGTTGTCATGACCCGTCCGGTGTAGCTGTCCTCAGTGTGAGTATTCGCCATTAATCCGCCTATCATATTGGTAATGCGGTCTTCTATTGGTCGAAATAAACGCCCACTTGCGGTCCAGTCAGCATAAATACGGTGTTTGTATTTAGGATCGATAACGATTTGGTTTGCTATATTCTCCCAAAATTGGTTATTTGACGTAACTTTATCTAGTTTGCTGATTGCGTGTGCGGCGTTGTTCATGTTGTCCATATCCGTTGCTGATAATGGCACATATTATAAAGCGCAGCGTCTAGCATTGGATTCTTTTATCAGCCATAGATATATGATCTTTTAGCATTTAATTCCAAATATTTATTTTTTATTAAAAAATATGACTAGTTTTTAAATTATTATTATAATTTAATTCTAATTTTTAATGGCTATGCACGTATATTTTCGAGTCTATAGTTAACTCTGAAACTTTTGTTGTGCATTAAGCTAGGTTTGATATTAAATATACCTAATTCTGCTGCTGCCCCATCCAGCTAAGTCAATATATCTATCAGTCTATTTATTCATAATACTTTCTTTTTCATTCATCTCTTGTTCAACTAAAGTTCAGTTTTTGTTCAGTTACGCTAGTGTAATCTTATCAACGAAATCAACAATATACGTAACAAAATAAATCAAACTTCATACACAAAGGAAACTTATGAAAACCAAATTAGCAGCAATTATCTTATTAAGCAGTGGCCTTTCTTCAACTGCAGTGTTTGCTGAAACAGCACCAGAATGGAATTTTGTACAAGGCTCTGTTGAGTCCCTATCGATCGACAATGCCAATGGCTTTGATCCACTAGGCTTGGGAATAACAGTCTCATACTTACTAACTGACAATATATTTGTTGACGGAAAGTATAGCCGTCTATCTGATGACCCAGCAGACGTTGATGTCGACGTAACTCTCTTTGATATCAACCTAGGGTATCGCTACCGTATTTCAGATATCACTGACTTATATGGCTCACTGGGCTTTGTTAACCTTAATATAGAGGCAAGTAGCGGCGTCAATTCAGCTGAGGCTGATGACGACGGTCTTCAAATAAAAATTGGCGCTCGCTCTCGGTTAATTGATCAGTTTGAGATCGACACACACATTGTGCGCCGACAGATTGGAGATGATAGGACGCAGCTTGGCTTAAGTGGTCATTACTATGTTAATGAACAATTAGCATTAGGCGTCGGCATTCTTGGAGACGGTGATGGTAAGCAGTACTCTTTATCTGCAAGGTATGCGTTTTAATCAGAATGGTTAGAGTGTTAAAGGCACATGCATTTGATTTGTATGTGCCTAAGGTGAAAGCAATACATACAAAAATAGGACCGCCGCAAGCCTGTATCGCTGATGCGCTAGTTATGTTTAAAATTTATAGCCGATATCGATAGTAAACAGAGCTTTTTTTGAGGGGGATATACGCTCATGAGTAAATAACTGTGTATAAGACTTTTCATCATAAAAACCGATGCCAGTGCCAACAACCCAACCATCATTTTTAAAGCCACTCATATGATAATTGTAAGTTATCAAGCCATTTCGACCACCATCATTCAATAGACCATCATTCAATAGACCACCATTCAATAGACCATCATTCAATAGACCATCAAGTTTGCCGAGCGAGAAACCAACCGAATAATATTCATTATCTGAAACTATTGTTTGCACTCCTAGTGAATATCCCGGGACAGACACAAAATATTTACTATCTTCATGTTTTACTGCTAATTGAGTACCGACCCACTGTATTGCAAGCCAGCACCAAGTGAAAATTCAAATTCAGCTCCAAAAGCAGAAAGAGGGAGATAAGATAATGAAATAAAAATTAATTTTTTGAGCATGTAACATCCTTTAGTTTTTTAGAAATAATAATAATTTTAGATAGCATATCTTGCATTCGGTTAATTTTTTATTTGCGTGTATTTAGTATTGAGGAGCTTAGTATAAAAATGAGCGGCATTCAATGCTAATGCTTTTGGTGCAATGTTTCTATTTCAAAACGACTGCGACTGTAGTTTGTGCTAAGACCTTAATTGTTTATGAGTACCTTCGTTTTTATTGATCACTTCCAATAGCTACGTAGGGGGGAAGCTAGGTCCACTTGAGTGCCAAAAGAAGGCGTATTTAATCTAGTTTAGTAGATTTGAAGTTCACACTTTGCTTTATGACTTTCGTTTAAAAAAATACCAATATGACGAATCTCTAATAGTAACGCGTCTTAACGCTTCATTAATCTATAACTATGTTGAAGCAAAGCACTTACGTCGCCATCCGCATGCCGCTCAAATGTGATCGCTTCGGCTAAAGTACCATCATCACGTTTGCGGCGGAAAGTATCACCTTCTTCGTGCACCCAAGTTTGCATATTTCCTACAGGATCGTTGTTAAAAATAGGCATGGCAAAAAGTCCGTTCTCGTTCACACCAATATACCTATCCGAAGGATAATTGACGCTATGATATGCACCTTCATAATCGGATAGATTTACTTTGCTTTCGTCTTTGCTTCCATCAGGCACTGCTGCCTTCTCTCGAACATCTAGCGCTTTTTTACCATAGGCTTTGGTTATTGCGGCTTCGGTCAGTGAATAGATTGTCTCGACCACGGCGCTGGGCGATATATCATTAACACTAACCATCATAACGACACCAATTTTTGTCGGCAGGCGCATAATGAACTCGGTTCGTGCACCCGGACAATAGCCGCCATGACCCCACACAGTTTTTCCATCATATCGACGCGTGGCATAAGCAAGGCCCCAAGCTGGTTCGTTAAAATCGGCGCCAACCCAGTGCACTCGCTGCATGTTTTTAAGCGTGGTCGCTTTCAATATCTCTTCGCCGCCTTTTTCATGTAAACGAAAGTGCCAGGAAGCAAACTTAGCCATGTCGTGCACACTGGAAGCGACTCCAGCAGCCGGTGCAAATGCCTTAAAGCTATGTTTTTCTACTGCATTACGTTCACCCTTAGCGGTGCGAACATAATAGCCCTGCGCAAAGCCATTGCCTACGAGATCGAAGGGCATATCGGTCGTTGAGCCTTTCATCCCAAGCGGTGTAAAAATATTCTGTTCTATATAATCGCCCCAGCTGATGCCGCTAACCTTACTTATCACATCGCCTAACATTGACATTCCAAGATTGGAGTATTGCCAATGGTCATACGGACGATAAAGCTGCTCTTGCGCACTCACTATATCGAATAAGGCAGCCATATCGGGGAAGCTGGTGTCGGCCCAATAATCACGCATTCCTTCGCGTGGCAATCCGGCGACATGGCTCAGTATACCGCGTGCGGTAACTGGCTCCTCTGAGCCCTGCTTGTCTGTCATCGCCAATGCGCTGTTATATTGTGAAAGCGGTGTATCAAGACCAAGGCTCCCTTCTTCAACTAAATTCATGGCAGCAATGCCATTGAATAGTTTCGACACCGAGCAGATGCTAAAAAGCGTATCGTTAGTCACAGGGTTATTGGTCTTAAAACTTTCAACACCAAATTGATGGCTCCAAATAAGGGCCTGATCATGCACAATGCCTATGGCGGCGCCAGGAACTGATTCCTTTATAAGATTGGCATCCATTAATGCTTCGGCTGCGCGAAAACGCGACGCAAGGGCTTCTTCTGGTGTTACCGCTAAAGCCGGGGTAGATAAAACCGTCGTTATACAAGTTGCAATCAGTAATTTATGCATAGTGAGGTGCTTAATTTTTCAGCTGGTAAGTTTAGAATAGACGATACTTTTATACTATTCAACAAGCATCTATTTTTTTAGTTTACATCGATATTTTCGATTAGAAACATATTCACAATGTATCGTTGCTGATGCCAGCTTGGTCAGAGCTGCCGCAATTAGGCTAGTACCGAGGATGTTAAAAATTGTAAAATTTCAGTTCACTTCAATGGTAATTGCATATCAAAAAAAGCTGAAGAACTAGACCTCCTCATAATTTTACTTTGTTTAGCTTTATTGGATTATCGTGTTGGAAGTGTGTCAGGGGTATTCGCTTTTATTCTGTTTGGCTTTGTTTTTGACGTTTTTTTTTGGTTTGGACTGCTGGGTAAAAAGAAGAAAAAAAAGCAATGAGCATTTAGTCTAGTTTAATACTGTTTTATGTAAGTAAACTTGCCTTAACGTAATTGTTAGCAACGCAAATGCCCGTCTGGATAGTTCTGGTATGGCTCACAAAAAATCCATAAGTGACGTTAGCACCTATTATGCAAAAGCGGAACTCTACCGCTCACTGTTATGAGCAGTTTCGCAAACCCTCGGTTACCAGTAAGCTGGCATCGCTTATTGATACGATACCATCAATAAGTTGGCTAAAATGAACCTTGCCGTTCGTGGTATCTCGCCCAACTTGGGCGAAGTAGCAGGGGATAGGTTTTTTAAACATCAACATCCAGACCTCAAAGCTGACCTTATTATGGCCAATCCACCGTTTAACCAAAAGCAATAGCTTGGTGAAAATGAACTGGAGGGATTACACAATCAACTAATAATGTCAACTATCCGCGGCATCCACTTCATTATTGCAGCGGCTAGAAAAACCGAAGCACTGCTATATTTACATTGCTTGGTAATTTTAATTCAATGAATTTGCGAACTTTATTAAGTAACAATGCAGCTTTAAATATAAGGTGACATTGTTGTATTTGCCCCTGATAAAACAGATTGTTTACTTCCTTTATTTAGGTGCTTGCGATACATTAATCTTTCTCACATTTTTGTTTTAAAAAGGATTAAAACTTCAGTGAAACGTTTTTTAAATGAGATAAAACGACGCGAAGTCATAAAACCGCTGCTAGCTTATGCTGGCATCTCTTGGTTGGTTTTGCAGGTAGTTAGCGTTGTCGCTAGTTTTATTACCGTGCATCCGCTCGTGGGTCCTGGGGTACTGTATTTTTTAGTGTTCGGCTTTCCCGTTATGGTATACCTAAGCTGGCACTTTGATTTTAGTTTTCAAGGGGTCAGTCGTACACCGGGCATAGACGAAGAAGAAAACCCTGCTATTGAACCTTTTGGTATCAGCAATTGGGTAGGGCTCTTAGCCATTGTTTTAGTCAGTGGTTTTATTGGGGTTCAGTATTTCAGTTCATTTAAAGACGAGCAAATCGCGTCCAAGGAAGGCTACGCAACGGTCAAAATTGCTGATTCTATTGCGGTATTGCCATTTACAGACCAGAGCGCTGATAAAGATCAAAATTACTTGGCCCTTGGCCTGTCGGAAGAAATTACGGGGCTACTTGGTCGCTCCGATGGATTCAAGGTGTCGGCATCACGTTCAAGCCAAATATTATCTGAAAGAGGACTTACTCCCACTGATATAGGCCGCCGATTAAATGTTCAGACCTTACTCACCGGCAGCGTTCGCGCTACTGGGAATCGCCTCAGAGTCCGTGTTGAATTGTTAGACACGGAAAGCGGACGCACGCTATGGACAGAAAGTTTCTTGCGCGAACTAAAAGACATCTTTGACTTGGAGAACGAAATTAGCAGAGCGGTCGTTAATTTACTGCAAGACAGATACATAGAGGCAGGCGACCTTACTTCGCTGTCAGCAACCAAAAGCGTAGACGCATATGTAATGTATCTTAAGGGGCGCGAAGCCTACCGCAAGCAAACCAGCGAATCGATGAAAAATGCCCGTACCCTATTTGAGCAGTCGATTGCACTCGACCCAGAGTATGCGAAGGCCTACGTTGCACTGGCTGATACACTTGCATCGTTATCCGAAGGTGGCGGACTTTTTGGTGTGTTAAAACCTGAAATTGCTGCAACCTTAGCAGAACAAAATCTAGAAAAAGCCCTTGTTCGAGAACCTAAGATGGCCGAAATTTATGCCGTACTCGGACAAATAAAAAAACTCAGAAATCAATATGAGGAGTCTTTGAGCGCATTTGATAAGGCTTTGGAACTTAATCCTAACCTAGCAATCGCGTATGTGTGGAAGTCTAACTCTCTTTATATATTACAACGCTTTGATGAGGCGATTGAGACACAAGAAAAAGCGAGGGAACTCGACCCTTTGTTTTTAACCAGTACTTATAATCTTGGCTTGATGCTGTCATGGCGTGGTCGATATGATGAGGCGGAAGCCGTGTTTGAGAACTTGAAAAAAGACTATCCAGAATCGACATTTCCATATCAAGGACTGACAGATCTATATTTTAGTCAAGGCAACTACGTAGGTTCGATGCAAGCAGCGCAAAGCGCAGCTGAGCTGTCGCCAGATAATGAGGAACTGCTCAATCGAGTATATGGTGCAATGATGGCTTTAGGATTAGTTGATGTTCTCCAACAGCAAACTTCCAATCCAGATTATGCGTCCACAATCTTAATCTTTGAAGAAAAATTTGATGAGCTTTTTAAAAAAATGGACTTTGAGCTTGCAGCTAATCCAGATGACTATTGGGTTGCATTTGAGGCAGGCTGGTATTACGCCATGTTTGGTGATCAAGAAAAAGCGTTTGGCTTATTCATTGAAAATAGTGAAACACTTGAGGACGCAGATAAATACTATATGCCTTATTGTTCACCTGCGATTGAGATAGCCTGGGCTTATCAGGAACTGGGTAAAAAGGATATGTCCGCGAACTATTTAGAAAAGTGCCAACAGCTTTTTGAAGAGCAGATAAGGGCGTCAATCAATCAGTCTGAATTAATTTATTTGGGCGCTCGCATATATGCCCTAAGCGGAAATAAACAAAAAGCGATTGAATATTTGCAAAGGTCAATAGACATTGGCTGGCGAGAATGGTGGACTAAACATGACCCACTATTATCAAGCCTTAAGAATGAACTGCAATATCAAACGCTTATTGATTTTATTGACAAGGATTTAGCCAAACAAGCGCTAGAGGCTAGAGCCTTGTTTCAAACTGATTAACAGTTTGTATCAATACTAAGAAGTCATGGTTTAATAACATTTTACAGAATATAAAAAGGAGGCTTACGCCTCCTTTTTTAACACACGATAATCTTACTCAATCAAATTTACGCCAATTATGCGCGCTTACGTATCCATAAGCCGATAAAAGCGAACAACATTAAGCCTGAAGTTAAAGGCGCATTAACTGGATTTATTTCGGGGTCCGTGCTTGCTGCTATAATTTGTAAAGTTTCTGTCAGTGAAAAGAAAGACCTTGGGGCTGTTGTTACAAAGCCGCTCTCACTTACGCTTTGATAGCCAGAAATAAAAACGTCAGGTTCAGTAAGACCAAACACGGGCTCAGGCCCTGTCCGATTATTATCTACCCAAGGGTCATATACATCTTGCAGCCACTGTTCAAATGCGTCCTGCCAAACGATATACGCAGGATTTGCTTCCTCTGTGAGCTGTAATGTTATACTTTGCGTTGAGCTCTGTGGCTCAGACTCGCGCACCATGAAAAACTCACCTAGGTCACTTGATAATATCGCGCGTACTTTTAAGTCATATACTCCAACTGCTAGGTTAGCGGGAGCTGGTGCATCAAGCACCACGTTCCCATTTGCTATCGTTCCGTCTGGCGTTGTGATATCACCACCAGTATTAACGCTACCGGTGATAGGGTCCTTTCCTTCAATGTTCCACTCGATTAATGTCGTAATTGAAGGCGTGTCGAAAAACATACTAAAAGAACCAAACGCTAATAAATCCTCACCCTGCTCAAATTGGTAAACACAGGGGTCGCCGTTTTCAAGTTGTTCTAAGGCCGCAGTTGCTCTATCTATATCTGTCTGGTCGTCGCTGCTCTCAGCTGACGATAAGTCATTCAATGCGTCCTGCAACTCAAAATCATCGTAGCTACCATTGCAGTTAGTTGCGGTTGGCCCGTTGGTAGGTACGGCTGAAATACCTCTGCCCCCGCCGCCAATAGAATTAGACAAAGAGAACCTGTTATCAAAACCAGATTGACTCATACCAAAGGATCCGTCTAAAAATCGAACGATATCTTTATTTTCTACAAAAAAGTAGTCTTCAGAAAACTGTTCACTTAGCACGCCTCTTCCTGTGCTTCGAAGAAGCTTCGCCGACGCTACTTCAACAAACACAAACATGGCTAAGAATAAAAGGGCTAACAGCGATACTATACGAGGCATAAAATTTTCCTAATGCGCGTTGCGCAACGTGTTTCTATATCTAAGATGCTATGAGACCAACGTATTTCAGCTTATCGCTATCATTGAGTGTATTTATTATGGTGCATTGTATCTAATAAATAAGATTTCGTCATTTTTACGCAATTATCATTCCATTTATTTTTATTTATATATAACAATAGCTTAAATAAATACCACGCTTAAGTATTGAGAACTTGTAAAATATACTGACACCTGCCAGTAATTGGATATATGTTAATCGGCTTACCTATAGTCTCTGGCTAACTTCTATTTCTTTTTGTTTTCAACTCATTAACACCACTGTCTAAAGCGCATATTTGTAGAGGCATGAATGTAATTAACGTTTTTCCAATACAAATTTACTAAACGTCAACAGCTAGTAACTCAGCAGATACCTGTAAAAGAATTTGACAGTGTCGACAAACAAAAAAACAGAGTGCTATTAAGTAACCTGTCCGTAATGCAGACGATTACGTTCACGTTACGCTTTTCGCGCTTTCACATTCGGTGATGTCTATGTTAAATACCCTCTCTTACTCAGCGGTCACCGACCTCTGGGCAATCCCTGCTAGCCATATTCGCCATCTGTGCTAGCTGACTGATGGCGTGAACTAAGGTGAGCATATTGTCGTGAGAAGGTGCTTTGATGCGAGTGAAGGTAGTTCCGTCCCAAGGGCTCTTGTTCATAACGCCTTAAAAAAACAACACGTGAAAGTAGATTTTCAGATTCAGCGCATCTCCAAATCGCTGAATGATTTTTACCGCACCCGTCTTGGCTTGTTTATTTGAAGGTCCAGCTCGGCTCACAACTTGGGTGGATCTGGCGCGATGAATGATACCCATTACTTCATTCAATTCATTAGGATACCTAGTCAGAAGCGGTCTCAGGGATATAGGTAGACTCAACAACCACTAACAAAGGGGTAATCTTTTCATGGAATGTGTAATATATCATCCTTGTTTAGATTAATAATACTTCTCTTGGAAGGACACCCCTTTGCTGATGGATTAGTAACAGCTCTTATAATATTTCCAATTGGCGGTATTTTTTTCGGACTTTCAATGTAGTTCACAATGAAGCGTGACTACAATAAATCCTAGGCCAAATTAAATTGAATTATAGGTAGATTTTAGTCTTTAAAAGGAATTTTTATGGACGTGTTTTTGTTTGTATCAGCTGTAACCGCTGCTGTTGGTCTCTGTTGTAGCAATTGCGATAGCATCATTTTTACCGCTTCCTTGCTTCTTCTACGCTAAGAAAAAATACTCGCCACATTCTTCGATAGAAAAAAGTGGCTAATAAACATCAAGTCAATTTTTAAGGGTATATTTTAGCCAACTTCTGTTTTTGTTCATCGCTTAGCATATGGTTGAAATTAGCAATCATTCCGGCTAAGGACTTAGCCCAATCTGGCGCTTTATCGCTTGCTTGAATGCGCGTCATTGCCATTTTTCCTTCATCGTTTGCTGAATGGGCTATCGTAGACACAGCAGTAGCCATGTCCCGTACGTTTTGGGGTAAGCTGTCGTCAGCAGAAATAGTTGCTAGTGCGGCTTTATCTTCATCAGAAGGGAAATGATTTATTGAAGCAACGATGTCAGCGATTTGTTTAGCAGCTGCCATTGGAGTGACTTCTTGTGCAGCTGAAAACTGCGTGAAAAATCCAAGTAGAGCAATTGCGGCAAAACTTTTTATGAGTGTTAATTTCATGAACGTCTCCATTAGAAAGGGCAAAATATTTCTTTAAAACGTAAGCGTACTCTATTCTAGCATGCGGGTCAAAAGGCGCGTCGCGAATGTCTTGATAGCGTCCATTCGCTTTTGCAGCGTCTTCATCTTAATTCGGCTTACTTAATTCTGCTTACTTACTTACGTTTTAGTGCCAAAAGTAGGCCTTACAAATACACCCAAGTTAGCAATGACAACACGATGCCTGAGTACAGAATCGAGATGGGAGTGCCTATTTTAACGAAGTCTTTAAACTTATAGTTTGTTGCGCTGAACACGATTAAGTTAGTTTGATATCCATAAGGAGATATAAAGCTAGCACTAGCAGCAAAGGCGACAGCAAGTGCGAATGGCATTAATGGCAGCCCCATTGCGTTAACTATACCGTAGGCAAACGGAAACATAAGCGCTGCAGCTGCATTATTAGTGACAAACTCGGTAAGTAACAAAGTCATAATATACACTAGGGTCAGAGCATATACGGGTGGCATATCACCAATGATTGGCATCAATCCATTAGTGGCTAAGCTAATAATTCCGCTACTTTCAAGTGCGGTTGCTAAACTTAACGCACCAACGATGACTAAGATCAGATTGACCGGCAAGTGGCGCTTAATTTCTCTAATTGAAGAAACATTTATTAGCGTCAAACTTGCGGTAAAGAAGAGTAGGCCGAGAGCTAATGGAACCATTGATGTTGCCGCTAAAACAATAGTACTAACAAATCCAAGAAGGGTGAAAGCTTCTTGCCAAGGCTTGAGTTTTCTGGTGATTTTTTGCTCAGATACAACAAAGAAGTTTTTGGTAATGTTATCTCGACGTTGAAAGTCGGCGCCTGTTGCAAGTAATAAAAAATCACCTGCTTGCAGTTTTAACTCTCCTATCTTACCAGATATCTGTTCGCCGTCTCTTCGTATAGCAACAACTGCTGCATCAAATAAGGCTCTAAAACCGACTTCTTTGAGTGTTCTATTAATAATCGGGGCACGATTTGACACGATCACTTCTGTTAAATTATCACGTAATAGGCCGTCAGCTTCCGCAAACATAGTTAGGCCTTTAATATGTGCAAGGTTATCCATTTTTTGTACATTGCCAGAAAATATCAATTTATCATTTTCTTCAATCAACATATCTGGCGTCACTGGTGACATAACCACATTGCGGCGAATAATTTCGATAAGAAATAACTCTGGCAGGTTGCGCAGGTGGTTCTCTTCTACTGTTTTTCCGATCAATTCTGATGCAGCTTCAACATCAGCCTCCAGAAGGTAGCTCTGGTAGCTGTTTTCGTTGCTAGCAATGTTGGGCAACAAAGGAGTGAGGAAAAACAACAGCACAGCGCAGGCTAAACCGGCAGTTAAGCCAAACAAGGTAAAATCAAAAAAGTTAAACCCGGGATGCCCATGTTCAATTAAGAAACTGTCGACTATTAAGTTTGTTGATGTCCCAATTAAGGTGACCGTTCCACCCAATATCGCGGCGTAGGACAGAGGAATTAATAGTCGCGAGGGAGCATGTAATTGGTTCTGTTTAATTGGACCAATTAAACTAGCAACAATAGCCGTATTATTAAGCAAAGCAGAAGAGCTAAATGTGACGGCGAACATACGCCAGAAGCTTTGCGTGAATGACTTTCTCACGATAGCTCTACCGAGCCGTTTTATGAAGGCGGTTTTATCAATAGAATGGCTAACGAGCAACAGCAAAACGAGGGTGACAAGTCCGGTATTGGTAACATTTTTTAGAACGGCTTCAAGCGAAAGTTGCTGCGTTAACAGCAGCAAAAGCATGCTAGCAGCAAATACACTGGCGGGACGTTTGTTGGTAAAAGCAAGTCCAAAAATAGTGCTGAAAAAAACAACTAAGACGAGAATTTGTTCCCAAGTCATTATATAACTACCTTGTTGTTCATTGTATTTTTTCGCAATGGCTCAATGGCTGCTCCTGCAATAGGTATTCCTGCAATGGCTGTTCGTACGATGACTATTGCCGCGATTACTTACGCTTATAGCTAGGCTGCACTTAAAAATCCAAGCATAACCTATTTTTTAGTAATATGAAGTGGCATGTTTAGTCAGTTTGCATCTTTGCTAACATATTTAGCGCTAATGGGTGTCTTTTACGTTTTATTCTGATTTGGCTTAAGTTTCATCAACGTCATTAGATTAGAACAATGAAAAAGGAAATACAGTGAATTAATAACTGCATTCCCTACATTTTACGACTTTCTACATAATAACCTAGCCGCTAATGTCGTTTGCATTCCAATGCGGGAAATGTTTTCTCACTAATGAGTTAAATTCAAGCTCAAATTCAGAATACTGATGTGAGCCTTTATTGGTTTCATTCTCACTAATAATCATACCAGCACCGACTGTGCCATTGGTGAGACGGTCGATCATAATGAATGCACCCGTTTTGCGGTTCTCGGCATAAGGGTCGCAAGCAACCTCTTGCGTCAATTTGATGTTAGTAACACCAATTTCATTTAAGTTAAGGTGCAACGCGTCAGTTTTCTGTAGGGTATTTACATCTATTTGATAGTCAATACTCGAGACGCTTCCTGACACTTTTTTGGTTGCAAATTTAAAGCTATATTGCTTATTAGGAATAAGCGCATCTTCAGACATCCAGACCATATGGGTTTTATATGCAGTTGATTGCAATGGCAAAGCATCTGACTTAACAATCATATCTCCGCGTGAAATATCAATCTCATCATTTAAGGTCAATGTGACTGCGTTTGGTGCATATCCAATATCTAAATCACCGTCGAAAGTAGAGATTGTCTTAACAGTTGAGGTTTTTCCGGAAGGTAATGCGGTAATGGCATCTCCTTGTTTAATCGAACCTGACACTATCGTCCCTGCAAACCCTCTAAAGTCGAGGTTCGGCCTGTTGACATATTGCACTGGAAAACGGAAGTCTTTATATAGCTGTTGCGTAACTTCCATATTTTCAAGCAATTCCATCAACAACTCACCTTTAAACCAAGGTGTTTTGTCGCTGCGATTAACCACGTTGTCGCCTTCAAGCGCGGACAGAGGCACAAAACGAATATCCGGAATGGTTAACTGCGTTGAAAATTCCATATAGTCTTTCTGGATCTGTTCGTAAACATCTTGTCGATATTCTATTAAGTCCATTTTATTAACGGCAACAATAATATGCTTAATACCAAGCAAAGAAACTAAAAATGAATGGCGTCTAGTTTGTGTTTTTACACCTTCTCGTGCATCCACAAGAATAATAGCAAGGTCACAGGTTGACGCACCAGTCACCATATTACGAGTATATTGCTCGTGTCCTGGCGTATCGGCAATGATGAACTTACGTTTCTCTGTACTAAAATAACGGTAAGCAACATCAATAGTAATACCTTGTTCGCGTTCTGATTGCAGACCGTCGACGAGTAATGCTAAATCAACTTTTTCGCCAGTTGTTCCACTTTTTTTACTGTCTTTAGTAATAGCCGCGAGCTGGTCTTCATAAATCATTTTTGAGTCATATAATAAACGGCCAATTAAGGTACTTTTACCGTCATCAACGCTACCACAGGTCAAAAATCGCAGTAGGTCTTTATTTTCGTGTTGTTCTAAGTACGACAATATGTCGGTTTGAAGCAATTCGTTTTCGTTATTCATGTTAGCAACTTACCAAGAAATAGGGGTTTAAGACAGAATCTTTTTGGTTGTATCGAAGTGGAGATGCGTCCTTGTCAAAGGGATTATTAACGTCCAAAACAGTGACTTTTGCACCAGCTGCAATCGCAACGGCATGCGCTGCAGCGGTATCCCACTCGCTAGTAGGTCCAACGCGCGGATACATATGAGCTTCGCCACTAGCGACTAAGCAAAGCTTCAACGAGCTGCCCATCGCGACCAATTCATTTTCACCACCAAGACTATCAAGTATCTTGTTTATTTCCGTGCTCTGGTGCGAGCGGCTGCCAACAATCTTCCACGTTTCTCCGGCTTTGCGCTCGCTTGCTTTTATCGCGGCCTTTACACCACTAACTTCGCTGTAAGCACCAACATCGACTTGACCAACGTAAGTTTTATTAATGGCAGGTGCGTGCACTACGCCAAAAGTAGGCTCGCCATATTCGATTAACGCGATATTTACGGTAAATTCGCCGTTCTTTTTTATGAATTCTTTGGTGCCATCTAATGGGTCTACCAGCCAGTATCGGACCCATGTTTTGCGCACTGACCATGGAATATCCGCCGATTCTTCAGACAGGATAGGCAACGGTGATATAGCTGCTAAGCTATCAACAATGTGATGATGAGCGGCTAAATCCGCCTCTGTCAATGGGCTGGAATCAGGCTTGTCATAAATGGTGAAGTCTTGGCCATATATTTCCATAATCTTGTCGCCGGCTTCGACTGCAATTCGCTTTACTTTTTCAGCAAGATCTGGGGTTAATTCAAAACTCGTCATTATATAAAACCTCTCGTCGATAGCATATTGAAAAGGCGTTCAGCGGTTTGCTCAGGGGTCTCGTCGACATAAGTCAGATGCACTTCAGGGGCCTCAGGCTTCTCATAGGCAGAATCGATACCGGTGAAGTGTTTAATGTCACCACTGCGTGCTTTTTTATATAAGCCTTTGGGATCGCGCTGCTCACAAATTTCGATAGGCGTATCGACAAATACTTCTATAAATTCGCCGGCTTCTAATAAAGAACGACAGTACCCGCGGTCAGCTTTGAAGGGAGATATAAATGCAGTGATAACAATAGTGCCTGAATCGACAAATAATTTAGCAACTTCACTAATTCGGCGAATATTTTCAACACGGTCTTTGTCATCAAAACCCAGATCACCACAGAGTCCATGGCGCACGTTATCGCCGTCTAGCAAATAGATCTTTTTGTTTTCAGAATAGAGCTTTTTCTCTAGTAAATTAGCAATAGTTGATTTACCTGAGCCAGACAACCCGGTTAACCAAATAACCGCTGGCTTTTGACTCAGCGCTTCTGATCTGGCTTTTTTATCTACGTCGTGTTCGTGCCAAACAATATTAGTTGTCATTAGAAGTAACCTTCCATTTTTTTCTTTTCCATAGAGCCAGAGGAGTCATGATCGATGACTCGTCCTTGGCGTTCAGATGTTTTAGTTAGCAACATTTCTTGAATAACTTCGGGCAAGGTATCTGCAGTAGATTCTACTGCACCAGTCAGTGGGTAGCAGCCAAGGGTTCTGAATCTTACCGAACGCATCTCAGGTGTTTCGCCTGGTTCCATAGGCATGCGGTCATCGTCAACCATAAAGTAGGTGCCGTCGCGCTTAACAACAGGACGTGGTTTAGATAAATACAATGACGGAATCTCAATATTTTCAAGGTAAATATATTGCCATATGTCTAGCTCAGTCCAGTTCGACATTGGGAATACACGAATACTTTCGCCTTTGTTGATTTGGCTGTTGTAGATATTCCAAAGCTCTGGACGCTGATTTTTTGGGTCCCAACGGTGATTCTCATCTCTAAATGAATACACACGTTCTTTGGCGCGTGATTTTTCTTCATCACGACGAGCACCGCCAAATGCAGCATCAAATTTGTATTTATTTAACGCTTGCTTCAACGCGACCGTTTTCATAATGTCTGTGTGTTTTGCACTGCCGTGGCTATAGGGGCCAACGCCCTGCTCTACACCTTCTTGGTTGGTATGAACAAGTAGGTTAAGCTTATGTTTTTTGGCTATTTCATCTCTGAAAGAGATCATTTCCTTAAACTTCCATTTAGTATCAACATGCAAAAGCGGAAATGGAATGATGCCAGGGGCAAATGCTTTTCTGGCTAGGTGCAGAAGTACCGATGAGTCTTTGCCGACGCTATATAACATGACTGGATTGTCAAATTCAGCTGCAACTTCTCTAAAAATGTGAATACTCTCAGCTTCAAGCTGTTTTAGGTGAGTAATAGATGGAATTGAGGTAGTCATTTCAGTGACGGACTCCTTGTTAGAAGGTTTATATGCGAAAAATCTATATGCTTAGAACTTTAGCATATTTAAGATATATTCGATTATTATAATTTGGTATGTCTAATAGCGTTTTAATAACTAGAAAAATAAAAATATGACAAATATGTTATATATCTTTATTGCTTCGAGCAGAGTCAGCAAGGTGTAATAGTAAGGTTGTCGTTAGGTGTTATGTTTGTCTAAGGGCTTAGACAAACTGATCCACCTTTTCTTGAGCCCAAACACTGGCGACTTGATATGCTTCAAGTATCTCGTTGTAAGGGATTTGTAAGCGTATACAACTGTCTTCCATTTGTTGCCAATTGCCTTTTTCAAAGTGTTGACAAAGTGTCACGCAGTCGGCCAACCAACCTTGTTTTCTAGTAAGCGCGCGTTTGATTTCGTCACTTAACGGCAGGTCGCTGATAACCACACCAAGATCGGCATCGAGCATGGCGTCAATTAAAGACAACATGCCGGTTAAGAAAGCAGATGAGCTGTTATTTTTTTGTGCGCAATGAGGCGCTAATAGTTCACAAAATTTGGCACGTTGCATCGACAAGCGAATAAGTTCTTGTGGTTTATCACCGCTAAATTGAGCAGCAAAAAGCAGGCCTACAAAGCGTTCAAGTTCGGTTTTACCCAGCATTAGAACAGCTTGTTTAATGGTTTTAATTGCATTTTGGCGTTTAAATATAGCCGATTGTGTGTAACGTAATAGCTTAAAAGAAAGTGTAACGTCTAATTCAAACAGCTTAGTAATTTCGTTAAAGTCAGGATCTTCCGCCGCTACTTTATTCATTATTCCGGCAATCGAGGTTTGAGCAGGCGTAAGAGAGACGCTTTTTATCACCTCAGGTCGACTAAAAAAATAACCTTGAAAGTAATCAAACCCTAGCTCTAAAGCTTTTGTAAATTCTTCGTTAGTTTCCACTTTTTCTGCTAGTAATTTAATGTTGGGATATTTTTGAGCCGCGGCAATAGTTCGAGCAATTTCTTCGGTAGTACTTTCGAGATAGTCAATTTTAATAATATGGATGAGCTTATAAAATGGCGTCCATCTCTCATCATGAATAAAATCGTCGAGGGCCAGCATATAGCCTTTTTGATGCAGTTTGTGTAATGCAAGATAAAGTGACTTGGTTGGTTTTGCTGTCTCTAGTATTTCGATCACGATCTTTTGCTTGGGAAGCAACTCAGCGTAGCCGCCTAAAAGGGTTTTTTCCGTAAAGTTAATAAATGCCAACTTACCTTCGGAAATACGATCCAAGCCTAGGTCAAACTGTAATCCTTCTATCATTTTTGACGTTGCTTGCTCTTGGTCAACGTCGGGAAAGACGTTGTCCAAGCTCGTGCGAAAAAGCAATTCATAACCAAATAATGATTTTTGCCTGTCCAAAATAGGCTGGCGAGCAGCGAAAAATTCCATATCTAATTTGGTGGCCTTTTCATATTATTTTTTACTTTCCATTGCGTATTTATCGACAAATGAAGAGAAAAGTAAACGAATATTGTCATCTTTCTCAGGCTTTAGTAAGGATACTGCAACAATAACCAAGCTTGATACAAAGAATCCCGGAATTATGGCATACAAATCTGGATAAATAGATCCACCATTTTCACCTAATGGTGCGTAAATCCATACCAATACGGTTACTGCACCACTTACGATCCCGCCTATTGCTGCAATTCGACTCATGTCTTTCCACAGTAAAGAAAACAAAACCAGTGGACCAAATGCGGCACCGAAGCCTGCCCATGCATTGCTGACTAATGACAAAATGCTGCTGTCTTTATCATATGCAAGAGCAATCGCAACAACTGCCACTAGTGCCACGCATATGCGTCCAATGACAACTTGTTTGGGTTCGCTGCATTGCTGGTCAATAAAGGTAACGTACACGTCTCTCGTCAGAGAACTAGACGTCACTAACAACTGTGAAGAGATAGTACTCATGATAGCCGCCAAAATAGCAGCTAGTAAAAAGCCACCTATCAAGGGATGAAACAACAATTGAGAAAGAGTTATAAAAATCGTCTCAGGATCATCTAAAGATTGGCCAATAGAGTTCATATATGCTAATCCAAACAGACCTGTAGCGGCTGCACCAAAGATGGATACAATCATCCAACTCATGCCAATACGGCGAGCGGCAGGCATTTCTTTTATGCTAGAGATCGCCATGAAACGCACAATAATATGCGGTTGGCCAAAATAACCTAAGCCCCACGACATCAATGAGACGACACCAACAAAGGTAACTGTCGCCCCCGTGCTTGCATCAATAAACAAAGAAAGTAGGTTGCTGTCGGTTTCGGCTAAGATGTCGATTGTATTGTTAATACCGCCGAGTTCGAAAACAACGACTGTAGGCACCATTACCAATGCAATAAACATGATAATACCTTGCACGAAGTCAGTTAAACTGACTGCCATAAAACCACCAAACAAGGTATAACAGACCACGACACCAGCGGTAATATACAAACCGACTTCGTAATTATAACCAAAAGAAGATTCGAATAATTTACCTCCAGCAGCGATGCCAGCTGAGGTATAAATTGTAAAGAATATAATAATAACGATTGAAGCTATAATTCTTAATGAACGACTAGAATCATAAAAACGATTTTCAAAGTAGTCGGGGAGCGTTATTGCATCTTTTGCTAATTCAGTGAAAACCCTAAGTCTAGGAGCAACAATAATGTAATTTAGCCACGCGCCTATACACAGGCCAAAGGCAATCCAAAGCGATGATGCGCCGGATAAATACATTGCGCCGGGAATGCCGAGGAGCATCCAACCGCTCATATCAGAAGCACCTGCTGATAGCGCAACTACTGGAGCACTGAGCTTTCGACCACCGAGTAAATAGCCAGAACACGTTTCTTCATTTTGTCTATATGCATAGACGCCTATGCCTACCATTGCGATAAAATATATAGCCAAAGATATAAGGGTACCTGTTTCCATATTACTCTCTATTGTTTTTATTGTGGTTATGATGATAACAGATAAGGCTGTTTAACCTCAACTTGTGATAAAAAGCGACGCAATATTATTATGCTATCAGACGCATTGAGATGAAGTAGATAATTGTTTTTAATGGTAATTATATTGGCAGAGAAAAGCCGCAACGCATAAATGGCGGCTGATTGATGTAATGAGAATCGTGCGTTTTAGAACCTAAAGGCGCTTTGCGCTACTTTTTGCAGTCGTGAGACTTGTTCTCTATCGTCGCCAACAATAATAATTTTTGCTGATTGCAATAAAAAGGAGGTGCCAACAAGTACATCGGTACTGAAGTCTTCTTTTAGTTCTTTGCTGTTATTGTCCTCAACTACAAATAGGTTAACGAATCCTGTTTTGCCTTTTATAATCATATGTAGGCTTTTAGTTGTGCCTAAGTAGCAGTAATTAGCAGATAGTACTTCACCAATTTCGCCTGACAATACACCATTGAAAGTCGCCATTTTCTGGTTAATCGCATACTGAGATACGTGCTGTCCGCTCATTGCTATTTCTTTCTTCATATACTCATGATTAGCATGCGCATATACATCATTAGCGAGCCCGTTATTGCCAGCAAAAAGGGTCATATAAGAGATACCAACTACCATTGCTATGGATGCTGCCAAAGCAATATACCAAGGGCGCTTCTGGCGCTTTTGCGAAAACTCATCCATACCTTGACGTAAAATGAGCTTGTCGGCAAAATTCTCTGGTACGGGTATATTCATCGCTTGCGCTAGTTGCGCATCCATTGCTTTAACTTCAACCCAAAATGCTTGTTTGGCTGGGTCATCTTTGGCCGCCTGAATAATGTCGGGGTCGGTTGTGTTGGGCTCAGCATAAATGGTGCGACGGAATATTAGTTCATCCATTTACCTGTTCTCCTTTGGGGTGTTCGCCTAGTAAGGCTTCTTTAATCTGGTTTCTTGCTCTAAATAGTCTTGTCATTACCGTATTTTTATTAAGGTTAAGTTGCTCAGCAATTTCGTCTCCGCTGAAACCCATTAATATTTGCATCATTAATGGTTCTCGATATTCTTCGCTTAAGTTGGACATGATCCTCCTTAGCTCTCGATGTTCTAATGCTACATCACCAAATATATGTGGGTCAGCGACTGCAACATCGTCAATATCAACGAGGTCAAATTGCTTACGCTCGAAGCGGCGTGCATTTTCACGACGTAAAATAGTAATTAACCAAGATTTAGCCGCAGCTTCATCTTTTAGCGAATCAAGTGACTTCCAAGCGCGAAGGAATGTTTCTTGAACCACATCTTCAGCAATTACTTTGTCTTTTATCAGCCACATTGCATAGCGGAATAGATCAGCATGGAATGCCTTAACGAGGGCTTCATATCGTGTTTGTTTTTCCATCATGTCAATAGAGACCGACGAGTGCTGATTTTTATTTCGCGAAAACATGAAGTTTCTTCTTTTTATTTTCTTCAGCTAACAGTCTCTTTTGACTAAAGTTAGGGTTTTATTTAGTAGCCAAAATCCATTTGTTCACGTTCTCTTCCAATACTGTCATTGGCACAGGACCGTCTTTTAAGATCGTATCGTGAAAATCACGATACTCAAATTTATCGCCTAACTCAGTTTGAGCTCTATCGCGCAACTCCATTATTTTCAACTTTCCAATCATGTAAGCTGTGGCTTGACCTGGCATTGCAATATAACGTTCAATTGCCTTAACAGAATCAGCCTCTGGGTTCGGTGTATTGTCGACCAGGTATTGTATTGCCTTTTCTCTGCTCCACTGCATTTCATGAAGACCAGTGTCGACCACTAATCTACAAGCACGCCATAGCTCCATTGCTAAGCGTCCAAAGTCAGAGTAGGGGTCCGCATAAAAGCCCATATCTTTACCTAACTCTTCAGAATATAAGCCCCAGCCTTCAGTATAAGCTGTGAAAGTAACGTACTTTTGGAATTCAGGTATGCCCCCAAGTTCTTGTGCAATAGCCCTTTGCATATGATGGCCAGGAATACCTTCATGATAAGCTAATGCTTCCATTTGGTAGGTTGGCATACTGCGCATATCAAACAAATTTGCATAATATGTACCTGGGCGACTGCCGTCCTTTGAAGGACTTTGGTAAAAAGCTTTGCCTGCAGATTGCTCACGGAAAGCCTCAACACGCTTCACCACCATCCGCGCTTTAGGCGTTAGACCAAAGTACTCTGGCAGTTTAGCTTCCATCTTATCAATGAAGTCTTTTGCTTCGCTCATATAACGTTGGCGGCCTTCATCTGAGTCGGCGTAATAAAATTGATCATCGTTACGCATAAATAAGAAAAACTCCTGCAAACTGCCGTCGAATTTCACTTGTTCCATAACACCGCGCATTTGCTCGTGAATACGGTCAACGTTGTCTAAACCAATTTGATGCACTTCTTGTGCATTTAATTCAGTTGTTGTGAACCAATTTAATCTGTTTTGATACCATTCGCTGCCATTTGGTAATCGCCATACGCCATCACCCTCTGGTGTTAATAAGCGTTGTTTACCTAATTCTTGCAATAACTTTTCGTAAGCCGGTTTTACTGATGTTAATAAAGCGGCATTAGCATCTGCAATTAACCCTGACTTTTCAGCATTACTGAGTTCAGATGCATCTAGCTTTTGTTTGAAGTCGGCTAATATCGTTGAGTCTGCGGGGCTTTCAGAAAAAGGATTGCCTTTGACAACATTCGCGGCGGCTTGCATCATCTGATCATATGACCATGCTGGCGGCATTACACCTAGCTTTTCTCTTATTCTCAGTTGTTCGATAACTTGGTCAAACAAAGGGGCTACTTTATTGAGTCGACTAATATAGGCTTTCGCATCTTCTTCATTCTCTATGCCATGAATATTAATTAAAAAGCTGGGTACCGTCGTATGCCAAGCACTAAATTGGTCCATGATATAGGTATGATGCCTAAACTCGTCGTTGGCCAGTTTACGTTTTAAATCAATCTTATAAATGGTCAAACTTAGCTTTTCTGAATCAGCGAGTTTATTGACATCAAATTCGCTAGCTTGTTTTAACCGGGTTTCCATAAGTGCACGTGTTTCATCTGCATTGGCTTCTGAAAAATCACCCCACTTATCATAATCCCACTTTATCCCTAAATAACTTTGTGCCATAGGCGAGCGTTTGAGATCAGTTTCTCTGCTTTGTGCAAAAAATGTAGCGAGTGCTTGCGATTCGGTTGCTGGTGCTTTAGCTGTTTCAGTTTGAGCCGGTTGTGGTTGCTGACTATCCTTATTCGATGCTGGGCTGCAAGCTGCTATCGCAATGATTAAGCTAGATACAGCGAACAGTTTCGCTGGGATATTTATTTTGGCTAATGGTTTCATCATGTCCCTCTCATTTTTTATTATTGTATTTAATTCACATTATAGCTAATTCAAGGTCGCTTCATCCACCCTATAACGGTGGGTCAAGTATTTGGCTTGAGACCTTTTATGTTTTGGGGTACAAACTAAATTCATCATGCATTTGCTGTTTTCGCTGAATAATCTGCTGTCTGAATGATGTCAGTGCTGAAATCAACTCCTCATAGCGCCATGTTGCTTCAGCAGAGCCATATGCGCTTTGCATCATATTATTATACTGAGCAACGCATTCGGTTGCGTTCATCGCTAAAAAATATTGATTAATAGACTGAATAGGCTTCTCGGTTAATTCTTCAAGCCACTGTGTCAGTGTCTTATCTGTCTCTTTCACATTATGCGAAGCAATCGTTTTTTGCAATCTGTTCCATAATTCAGCTTCGCTTACCATGCTATCGGATGAGTTTATTTGTTGTGTATCATCGTTGCGTTTGTTTGCGACAAGCACGAAACCAAATATGCCCAAAGTGACAAGCCAAAGAACAAACAAACTGACGTGTAACCAATCAAAACTAAATTCATCGGCTGTGTTGTTAGTTGCCAATTGACTTGAAGCAGGTAATTGGTCAATTGCTGTTATTGGTGGTTTCTGATTCATCGCTGAAATCGGTTCAATATTTGAAACCGTGTCTCTGCTAGGCGGCAATACTTCAATAGAGCGAGCGGGAAGTTTTGCGTATTCTGTTTTTTTTGTGACCACGTTAAACCAAGGAACAACCACTTCACCAAGCACAAATGTACCGACTCGATTTGGAATAATAGCTTCACTTTGGATTTTTTGTGCAAACAATACCGAGCCTTTGTCTATCGTTGCTGTGCTTGCTTGGTCGGGATAAGTTTTGAAGTCAGGTGGATATATACCGGCAATTTCCGGTAGTTGCTCTTCAACTAACCCAGCGGCGGTTAACGTAATGGTGCGAGTAATAGGCTGGCCCAATACAATGCGCGTTGGGTCTTGTTGCCACTCTTCGTCCAACTGTACAAATTCGCTGGGTAACCAATGCTGTTGGTAGTTATCAGGAATAGGCAGTACGGTTAAATCGATAGTGGGAGAGACCCGATTAATCGGTTTGGTGCGGCTAATAAAGCCAAACGATTGGCGAGAGTCAGTAACGGCCTCACCATTAAATACGGTACCTGAAATAGTGAAAGAACCACTTGCCTGAGGAATAATTGCATAGGTGCGTTCGATAACCCGATAGCGGACGCCATTTTGAAAGTCTTCGTATTCTTTATCTTCACCCATTTGTTTGATAATTGCATTTTCTAACTCAGGCGCTTGCAAAGAGCCTCGTTGAATGTCTTTCGCCATTAGCAGTTTGGTTGTGTATTTTATTTGTTGTTGCAAATAAACGGTCGCCATATCGACGTTTGCAGTGACATAAAAATCCCGTGCAGTTGCGCCTTGTCCATTGCCGACAGGCGTTACAATAATATCGAATACTTTGCTTTTCTGTCCATCCATTTCAAATGCGGGGATAGTAAATGTCCCGATTTCTTTTGGAAATAATTGAGTTACCCAAGTGGTTGTTTTTGTCGTATTAAAGTTAATAGAACGGGTCGACTGGCTAATTGAAGTGTTAGACAAACGGAAGTCGTTTTCTAATGCGGATAAATCGATTTGACGTGATGTAATTTCGCCCTCAGCACTAATAATTAACTGCAAGGCCTCGTCAATCATGATCGGGTTTTTATCCACAGATACGCGTAAATCGGTGATTGTTGCCATTGCTGCATTGGACGCTAATAGAGCGGCAGAGCAAACAATTGACACTAAAAAAAAATACCAAACGGAGTTGTGTTTCATTACTACCAGTCCTTCTTATTCGGCTTTGAGAATCTCTCACTTCGCCTTTTTTGTGATTCTAATAGCATTTTTCGTTGTAACAGAAAAGCCGGGTCATCAGGTACCTTGTTCATGAGCATCTGCATACGTTGCATTTGCTCCTTTTCTTCGGATGTCATCTCTTCCATCGGTTTTTGCTGTCGTAAATTACTTTTTTGCTCGCTATTTTCACCCGCTTTACCCTGCGCCTCTTCAGACACAGCCTCAGTCTCAGCATTTTGTCGATCAGAGTCATCCTGTTTTTGTTCGCTCTCATTGTCTTTGGATTCATCTTGGTTTTGCTTGGAGTCTTGTTCGGACTCTTGTTGCTGATCAGATTGCTCACTTTGCTGGCTACTCGATTGTTGATCACTCGATTGTTGATCACTCGATTGCTGATCACTCTCGCTTTGTTCACCGGATTGTTGGTCGCTGTTTTCAGACTCACCTGATTTTTGATCTTCGCCATCTTGTTGCTGACCATCTTGGTCTTGGTTTTCTTGTTGCTTTAACAAATCCTCAACCAACTTCCTATTTGCTATGGCATTTGTATGGCCAGGGCGCTCTTTCAAAGCTTCATCATACTTTTCTATCGCCTGTTCTAGTTGTCCTAAGCGCGCCAATACATTGCCTTGGTTGTATGCTGATTCAGGGCCAGGTACCGACTTGAATGCGTTCAATGCAGCTTCGTAATCTTTGTTTTTATAATACGCAGCGCCTTTCCACATTGGGTCGGTAAATGTGCTGACCGCTTTGTCAAACTCTTGCTTTTCAAACGCTTCAAGGCCTTGTTGATCCGCATTTTTAAAAATATTGCCCATCCACTCATTGGCCTTAGAACTATTCGCTTTTGCAGCTTCGTCACTTGCATAAGAAGGCTCTGTTGGCAGAAATAATATTGCACTTAGTAATACCACCAAAATACCCCGTCTAAAGGCATAGGCTGCAAAAGGAAGAATAATGAGTATAAAGACTACGCCCATATCTTGCCATTGGTCTCCTTGTCCAATAACGTCGCCGCTTACTTGGTCTTGTTCTATGGTTAGCGATCTAAATTGCATATTTTCTATATCACTGTCGTCATTTTGAATAGGTGTGTAGCGTCCATTTGTATTGCCGAGCACTTGCGAAAAGTAGTTACTGTTGAGGGTGGGAAGTACAATATTTCCTCTAACGTCTTTCAAAAAACTGCCATCAAGCATCATAATAGGCGCGCCTTTTTGGGTGCCCACTCCGAGCACTGAATAACGATAGGGTGACTTTTTAATATGGTCTTGAAGCTCTTCGATATCATCAAATTCAATACCATCACTTATCCAATAAATTTCACCTTTTTTGTATCCTGCTGATGCGAGTAATTTCTCGGCTTGTTGCATCGCAAACAAAGGATCGCTGCCAGGTATTGGCATTATTTCAGGTCGCAAACTGGGAATAAGAGCCGTGATATTGGTGACATCAGAAGTCAACGGACTAATGGTAAATGCGTCGCCAGCGTAAACCACTAATCCTACTTCACCATCTTCCAAACTATTCAGTAAATCTATGGTTTTAAATTTTGCTCGTGTAAGTCTATCGGGCAGTACATCGGTCGCACGCATCGACATCGACATATCTAGAATCACTACTTTCCCCGTGGATACTTGGTAAACAGGCTGCGGTAATTTTTGCCAAGTTGGACCTGCCATAGCAATACAGGCTAACAGCCATGCCAAACCAACTAAATAGAACGGCGGTTTGTATGACTTTTTATCTTTAGCGACAACCAAGTACTGATATAAATGACTCGAGACAATGCCTTGCCACCCACTTTGCTTACTAGAGATTTTAGTTAACAACAGGGCCATAATAAGCAAAGGAACGATGGCTATCAGCCATTCTGGACGAATAAAGTGAAATGCTTGAAAATCAGTCATTTCTGGCCTCCGCTTGGGCTATTAATATTATTTTGAGTGCTAGCACGGATGGATTTTTGTAAGCTTGAAAAAGCCTGTTTGAGAAGATAAAATAAAGCATATAGTGCGCTTATAATAAGCGCTATACCTAAAGGCAAATAGAACAGTGCAGTAAGAGGACGCAGTTTTTGTCCTTCACCTGCGACAGGTTCAAGTCGGTCAAGGGTTTCATAAATTGCTTCTAATTCTTGCGTATCGCGCGCTCGGAAGTATTGGCCACCCGTTGACCTAGCAACTTGTATAAGAAGGCGCTCGTCAAGGTCTTGTGATGGATTGATCGTGCGACGACCAAAAACACTGGCAATTTCTTGTTCTTCCGCACCCAAGCCAATGGTATAAATAGTAACACCCTTATCAATAGCTAATTCATTGGCTTGCTCAGGCGTGATATTACCGGCGGTGTTTCTGCCATCGGTTAAGAGTATCAGGACTCGATTAGACTCTTCTTTGTCGTCAAAACGTTTAACCGCAAGACCGATGGCATCGCCAATAGCAGTGCGATCACCGACTAAGCCCAAGACCGATTCATCAAGCAGCGTTTTTACTGTATCTCTGTCAAAAGTTAGTGGTGCTTGCAGATAAGCGGTGTCAGCAAATAAAATTAATCCTAAGCGGTCACCAACTCGGCGCTTAATAAATTCTCTAAGTACATATTTAGTCATGACAAGACGGTTTACAGCGCGTCCATTTATGCGCATATCATCTTGTTTCATTGACCCTGAAAGATCCACTGCAATCATCAGATCACGTCCTTCATTTGGAATAGAGACGGGTTCTCCCAGCCATTGTGGCCTCGCGGCAGCAAGCACTAAACAACACCATATTAAAGTAGCTAAAAATAGTCTAGGTGTTGATCTTTTTAAACTCTTTGTCGAGTGGCTTTGTACTTTTAAGTAATTTGGTACCAGTAACGCAGCGCTTTCACTGGTTGCTTTGCTTGGAAACATAAAATAAACCAACAGCGGAAGTGGCAGTATAGATAGCACCCAAACCCAAGCGAATTCAAACATGCAGAACTCCTTTGTTGTCAGTGTCGAGGGTTTCTGACTTTATCAATTCTGTTGTAGAGGGTGGTAAACAATGTTTTATCCATAGATAAACGGCTTGTTTAGCATCGTCCACATTGATACTGGGTACTTTAGTGTACAGACTAGCTTCAAGTTGAGTCAGTTGAGCAAGGCATTGTTGGTCTACTTTTTTATGTGGTTTTGCTTTCAATTGCAATAGTTCATGCCATGCTGGGCCTTGCAGGCTATTGATACTTTCCGATGGAAAGTAATGCATAAGTGAACTGCGCAAGACAGCATGTAGAGCCGACAATGCGTGTGGCTCATTATTTGACATGTTTAGCACTGCCTTTAAGGCCCGGCGCTTAACTTTATGTTTGGATATATATCGAGCAACAATCCAATAAATGCCGACAATTGCGAATATTACCAGCAAGATTAAAATCCACCATCCCCAAGCCAGCGGCCAAATCGAGGGTGTTTGACCAAGGCTAATGTCAGCAAGGCTTTGCAAGGCAGCGTCCAATGACGCGTCGGCTGGGTTGTTGGTGCTAGCCATTCTCTTTATAAAAGAACCCATAAAAGAACCCATAAAAGAACTCATAAAAGCTCTCCCATATCGCGCTGATTTAGTTGTTGTTCAATAGGGTAGGCCGATGACACCGTTCTCAATGCGATTGCATATCGAGCAAATGACTGTTTGATACTCTCAAAGTGTGTTGCTTGTTGTGACTGATACTTTTGGTTAGTTGCCGCTTCACCTAAATTGACCTGCTGGCGTTCGACGCCATTAGTAATGTTGAGTGTTTGCTGAAAAGCGGAGTTGGGTAGTGCAATTTCCATTGGGTCATTAACTAAAATCGCCTTTACTTCACAATGGCGAGCGATATTGCTAATAACGGCCATTGAAGCATCATTTAATCCATTAAAATCGCTAATTAAATAAACTAAAGCGCCTGGTTTGGCCAAATGTTGCAAGCGTTGAGTTGCTTTTAAAAAGATACCTTGCGCGTCTATTTGTACCGATTCAAATCGAGGCTCATGAATATTAACTAAAGCTTGCATTAATGCTAATGCGTTCTTTGCTTGAGCTTTTGGTTTTAATTCAATATCTTGAGTATTATTAAAAATCAAACCGCCGACCTTGTCGCCGCGTTGAATAGCATTCCATGTAATTAGTGCGGCAAGATGTGCCGCTTGTACCGATTTACATAAGTAAGCAGTACCGAAGTACATTGATTGAGTGAAGTCCGTAAACACGAATATCGGCCTCTCACGTTCCTCACGAAACACTTTAGTGTGGGTTTTACCCGTGCGTGCAGTTACACGCCAATCTATGCTACGTATATCATCGCCGGGCTGATAATGCCTCACCTCATCAAATTCCATACCTCGGCCTTTGATTTTGGAGCGATCTTCACCAGACAATGCGCTCGCTATATCTCTACTCGGACGTAAGTTAAGCAAATGCGATAACGAGCGGTAGCATAATAGTTCAGGCAAGCCGATATCAACGCCATTGGTTTTATATTTTGCCAACCATAGCTGAATGTTTTGTGCCGTCACAAGACCGCTATTATTAGAGCCGTTGTTAAACATGAGTGACATCAATCATTCTCAATTTATGGATAGGATTTGTAACCAAGATAATCCAATTACAATCATGCAACAGGAACAAGTTTAACGATTTTATCGAGTACAGCATTCGCATTAACTCCTTCCGCTTGTGCTTGATAACTTAATATAATGCGATGGCGGAGCACGTTGTGCAATACTGCTTGTACATCATCTGGACCGACAAAATCACGACCATTGAGCCAGGCATGCGAACGAGCACAACGCTCTAACGCTATAGTGGCGCGCGGACTGCCGCCAAATTCAATCCATTGCGCGAGCTCTGCGTCATAGTTTTCAGGACGCCTAGTGGCCATAATCAATTGTACAATGTAGTTCTCTAGTGCCGGTGCAAGGTGGATATTCATTATTTCAGCTCTGGCCTTGGCTATGTCATCTTGAGTTAGCCTCTTAACAATAGGCTTGGCCGTTTTTATGGCTTCGCTGCGAGTAAGGCGCAAAATTTCTAATTCAGTTTCAGCATCTGGATAGTCAATTTCAACATGCATTAAAAAGCGATCGAGTTGTGCTTCTGGGAGGGGATAAGTGCCTTCTTGTTCCAATGGGTTTTGTGTTGCCATAACCAAGAACAACTCAGATAGCTTGTAAGTTGTATTTCCTACTGTAATTTGGCGTTCTGCCATCGCTTCAAGTAAGGCCGATTGAACCTTCGCTGGCGCACGGTTTATTTCATCAGCTAGCACTAGATTATGAAATAGTGGGCCTTTTTGAAATATGAACTCGCCGGTTTCAGGTCGATATATGTCGGTGCCGGTTAAATCAGCAGGCAACAAGTCGGGTGTAAATTGCACTCTGTGGAAGTCTGCCTCTATACCGTCAGACAATGAATTGACCGCTCTAGTTTTGGCAAGTCCTGGGGGGCCTTCAACAAGTAAGTGACCATCTGCTAGTAACGCAATAAGGATACTCAAAGTGAGAGAGGGTTGCCCGATAACTTGTGCGTTTAAGTGGGCTTGTAATTGCTTGAACTCTTCTACTGCCATGGTTATTTTTAGCCTTTATTACGCTGCTTCCGTTATGTTTTTCTGTGTTTTTTTTATGTTTGTTTGTGGTAAACGCAAAGCAAACGCAAAAAACTCTGATAGTCTTATATGTGGATCTATCTCAAAATTTCAACTTTACGACTCGTAAATTTACGATTGGTTCTGTATTTTATTGCTTAGCTTCACAAACACTTGCGTGCTCTACTGACTTTTTTAACGCTAATGTTTGCAATACACACGTGTAAAATTTGAATTTTACTGTTTATTCCGTCACAATATCGGTTAGAGGTCTGACCAGAAGATATTGCCATGCTGTTTTTGCAATAACTCATTTATAGCCACAGGATAATCTATGTCACAGAAACAAGTTTTAAAAACCCAGCACGGCGATCGAATTGCGATTGTTGCTGGACTGCGCACTCCATTTGCTAAGATGGCAACCGACTTTCACGGCGTTCCTGCTGTTGATTTAGGTAAAATGGTGGTCAATGAGTTGATGCTAAAGCACGATCTTGACCCTGCGATTATTCAACAAGTGGTGTACGGACAAGTTGTACAAATGCCGGAAGCGCCCAATATTGCACGCGAGATCGTGCTTGGAACTGGCATGGATGTGCGAACGGATGCATATAGTGTGTCTCGAGCGTGCGCTACCAGTTTTCAGTCTACGGTGAATATTGCTGAATCCATGATTGTTGGTAATATTGACGTGGGCATTGCGGGTGGTGCTGACTCAACGTCAGTGTCTCCAATTGGTGTCTCTAAAAAACTAGCACGCGCTCTTACCGATCTACAAAAAACCAAAACGCTTGGTCAAAAACTGGCGGTGCTGAAAAAATTAGGTTTAAGAGATTTATTACCCGTGCCGCCAGCCGTTGCCGAATATTCAACCGCTTTGTCAATGGGACAAACAGCTGAGCAAATGGCTAAAAAACATGGCATCAGTCGCGCCGCTCAAGACGAGTTAGCGCACCGTTCGCATAGCCTAGCTGCGCAAAACTGGGAAGCTGGCAATTTAGATAGCGAAGTGATGACAGCCTATCCTGAACCATATAAAAAAGGGGTGTCACGCGATAACAACGTTCGTTTCGATTCAAAACTAGAAAGCTACGCAAAACTTCGCCCCGTGTTTGATAAAAAACACGGTACGGTAACGGCTGCTAATGCAACCCCTCTTACTGATGGCGCTTCAGCAATTATTATGATGACTGAAAGCAAAGCAAAAGCACTCGGTTATAAACCTATTGGTTACTTGAAGAGCTACGCATTTGCCGCTATTGATGTATGGGATGACATGCTAATGGGGCCATCATATGCATCACCAATCGCGCTAGCGCGCGCAGGCATGACACTCAACGACCTCACCCTAATTGAAATGCATGAAGCCTTTGCAGCGCAAACGTTGTCGAACATAAAAATGTTTGGGAGTAATAAATTTGCGCAAGAGAAATTGGGCAGAGACAAAGCCATTGGCGAAATTGATATGCACAAATTTAATGTCATGGGTAGCTCGTTAGCCTATGGACACCCTTTTGCGGCAACCGGTACAAGAATGATTACGCAAATGTTAAATGAACTTAACCGTCGAGGCGGTGGGACCGGTCTTTTGACTGCATGTGCAGCAGGTGGCTTAGGTGCAGCAATGATAGTGGAGACAGAATAATGGGTGCATTTACCTTAACCAAAAGAGACGACGGTATTGCCATATTAACAATGGATGTGCCAGGCGACAGCATGAATACTCTCAAGGCCGACTTTGGTGATGAAGTTAGCGCAATACTTGATGAAATTGAGAATGACACTGCAATACTTGGTGTTGTTGTTGCAAGTGGTAAAAAAGATTCGTTTGTTGCTGGTGCTGACGTAACCATGCTTGCGGCTTGTAGTGATGCGGATGAAGCTGAAGAGTTGTCTACCTCAGGTCAGAAATTATTTGATCGCATTCAAGCTATGCACAAGACATTTGTCGCGGCCATTCACGGTCCAGCTTTGGGTGGCGGCTTGGAGTTAGCATTAGCTTGTCATTATCGAGTTTGTTCCGATAGCCCCAAAACACAATTGGGTTTACCTGAAGTTCAGCTTGGTTTGCTACCAGGCAGTGGCGGAACACAGAGACTCCCCGCCCTTATTGGCATTCAACAAGCAATGAAGATGATGCTGACTGGCGCGCCTGTGCGTGCTGCACAAGCTAAAAAATATGGTATTGTTGATGACATGGTGCCACAGTCAATATTACTTGATGTTGCTATAGAAATGGCAAACAAGAAAATAATCAAACGTATTTTGCAAAAAGACGTGACGGCGAAAGTGCTAGAGAACACCTCGTTTGGACGTAATATATTGTTCAAAAAAGCCCGTGAACAAACCTTGGCAAAGACATTGGGGAATTACCCTGCGCCTATGTACATTATTGATTGTATTGAGGCGGGTACGAATGATCCACGAAAAGGCTACGCGGCAGAAGCCCGTTTGTTTGGCCAGTTAGTGATGACGCCAGAATCAAAACAATTACGTGAGATTTTCTTTGCAACAACCGACATGAAAAAAGAGTCGGGTGTTGAAGGTGTTGCTCCGATTAAAGTGAAAAAGATTGGCGTGTTGGGCGGTGGATTGATGGGCGGCGGGATTGCCTTTGTCACAGCTACAAAAGCAAAAGTGCCTGCGCGTATCAAAGACATAAACACTGACGGCATTGCCGGTGCAATACGCTACAGCTATGATATTTTAAATAAGAAAGTGAAAAAGCGTTTTATGTTAAAAACAGAAATGCAAAAGCAGCTTTCTTTATTGAGCGGTTGTGTCGATTACAGTGGTTACAAACAAAACGACATGGTAATTGAAGCTGTGTTTGAAGATGTGGAATTGAAGCAAAAGATGGTCGCGGATATTGAAGAGCAGTGTAATGAAAACACTGTTTTTGCGTCTAATACGTCGTCTATACCCATAGCTGAAATTGCGGCCCAAGCGAAACGCCCAGAAAACGTAATCGGTTTACATTATTTTTCACCTGTAGATAAAATGCCATTGACTGAGGTTATTCCACACGCGCTTACGTCGGACCAAACCATTTCAACGACGGTTGAATTTGCAAAGCGACAAGGTAAAACACCTATTGTGGTAAAAGATGGAGCTGGCTTTTACGTTAATCGAATTCTCGCTCCGTACATGAGTGAAGCTGGCTTTATGGCTGTAGAAGGCCAACCACTTGATTCAATTGACAGGGCGTTGACTAAGTTTGGTTTCCCGGTTGGGGCATTTAAACTGCTCGACGAAGTAGGTATTGATGTAGGTACTAAGATTATTCCGATTTTAAAAGGTCAATTTGGTGAGCGTTTTAATGCTCCTGAAGCTTTTAATAAGTTATTGGAAAATGATCGCAAGGGTAAGAAGAATAAGTCTGGTTTTTACGACTACAAAGCCAAGAAGCCAGGTAAATATATTGATGATTCAGTGTATAAATTGCTTGGTGTTGAGCCAGAGAAAAAATTCTCAGATGACACAGTCGTAGAACGTTGTGTGCTGATGATGCTAAATGAAGCGGCAATGTGCTTGCAGGAAGAGGTTATTAGAAATCCTCGTGATGGCGATATAGGGGCTATTTTTGGTATTGGTTTTCCACCCTTTTTAGGTGGACCTTTCAGGTATATGGACACTTTAGGGCTAGCACATGTGGTCGGTCGCCTTGAACATTATACTGAAACTTACTCCGACAAGTACCAGCCAGCTGAGATATTGTTAACAATGCATAAAGAAGCCAAGACTTTTTATTAAGTCTGTGAATATGTCGAGTTACACATAAAAACCCCCGAAGGTTTTATCTAACTTTCGGGGATCACTTTAGTTTTTCTCTATTTTTTTATATTATATAGCAAATTTACAGCTTATTTATTCAGCAGTTTGCTATACTTTAGTCTCGTTTCGGCAGTCGTTAAAACTAAGCCAATCGCCAGTATATATATTCAAATTGTGGCCATTACAGCTATTTGTCAATTTACGGGAGCAATGTCATGTTGATGGGTTCAATGATAGTAATAAGCTCCCTCATAAGTAGCGTTTACTATTATGTTGAGGCGGTTAAAAATGCGATGGGTAAAAACGCTGGTTATTAGGCGGGATGATAATTGGGCCAATGTTGTTGCCCATGTTTATCATCTCTAAAGCCGCACAGAAGCGCAAAAAACCGGCTTTGATAGCGGTCACTTACATCCTTAAATTATTTGTGTAACGGAAATTAGCTCTTGGCTATCCTAACAGCTGGGCGTATTGGACTTGGCTTTCTTGATTCCAACATATGCTTCATGTTTCTACCTTCCACTAATAATTGCTCAAATTTGGCGGCACTTACAGGCTTGCTAAACAAGTAACCTTGTAGCATTTCGCAATCGTAACGCTTCAATATTTCTAACTGATTCTCGTGCTCAACACCTTCTGCAACTACCTTCAAGCCAAGGTTGTGTGCAATTTTGATGATCGATTCGGTCATGTGCTTGTCAACTGAGCTGGTCGCTATATCATCAATAAAAGCTTTGTCTATTTTGAGCGTATGAATAGGGAATTTTTTCAGATATGCGAGTGATGAATAGCCCGTACCAAAGTCATCCAAAGCTAAGTGAATACCGCGCTCACGCAAACGCTGCATCATCTTAAGGGCTTGTTCCGGATTTTCCATCAACGTACCTTCCGTGATCTCACATTCCAAGTGCAGTGGACTTAAGCCGACCTGCTTTAAGATGCGTTCGATGCGATCGTCAAGGTCTGGTAATTCAAACTGTTTGGCTGAAATGTTAACCGCAACTCGGCCGGTAAATAACCCAGCATCAACCCAACGCTTGGTATCGATACAAGCCTTTCGTAATACTTGCTCACCAATTTCCAGGATTTGACCTGTCTGTTCGGCTAACGGAATAAATTGCCCCGGGCTAACAATGCCTTTTTGTGGGTGTTCAAATCGGACCAACGCTTCCATACTTACCATCCGGCCCGATGCAATATCAACTTTTGGTTGATAAAAAACACTAAACAAGTCTTCCTTTATACCAAACCGAATTAAGTTTTCGATCTGCAGTTGGCGAACCGCGTTTTTATTCATTTCACCACTGAAAAACTGATAATTACTACCGCCATTATTTTTAGCAAAATACATTGCTGTGTCTGCATTTTTAAGCAATTCTTGGTGGTTAGTACCATCTTCAGGGTAGGTTGCAATACCGATGCTGACACCCAACACAAACTCTTGTTTGGCGATATAAAATGGACGCGAAAGTGTATCCAGTATGTCTTGCGCAATATGCGATATACGATGCACAGTTGCGGTTGCTTCAACCAACATGCTGAACTCATCACCACCTAGGCGATAAGTAGTCGAACTAGAGGTTGTTATTTTTTGCAAACGACGAGCAATTTGCTTTATTAATAAGTCACCGGTTTGATGCCCAAGAGAATCATTAATGCGTTTGAAGTTATCCATATCGAGACAAATAAGTGCGTGGGGTGTTTCGCGACGCACTAAGTTTTCATGACTGGCTTGAAAAAATGAGCGGTTTGGTAAGTTCGTTAACGGGTCCGTGTTTGCTAGCTTCAATAATTCCTTTTCAGTTTTTTTACGTGAACTGATATCGGAGAACACACCAACATAATGACTAATATGGTTATCTTCATTGCGGATCGCATCAATAGTCATTTCTATCTGATATTTTTCGCCATTTGTGCGCACAGCATCCACTTCACCAGACCAACTACCTTTATGTCGAAGTGTCTTTTTGACTTCTTCGGTAAAGGCTTCAGGGTACTGACTGAAGGATAATTTACTGGCTAGCGCTTTTTCAACCGTATCACCAGTAAAGTTACAGTAGGCGCTATTGACCGACATGAACTTAAACTCTTGATCTGCAATGAAAACACCTTCTGTAATGTTTTCAAAGCTGCTTTTGAACAAATTAAGTTGCTCTTCTGCTTGCTTCAAATGATTGATGTTTTTTAGCGTACCTGTCATGCGCTGTGCTTTGTTATGTGCATCGCGCTTTACAACCTTGCCTCGATCCAATACCCAGACCCAATCGCCAGCAAACGTTTTTACTCTGTAGGCGAGCTCGAAGAACTGGGTTTTTCCGTCTAAATGGTCATCTAGAGACTGCTTTAAACGTTCAACATCATTTTCATGAACATTGTTTTCATAGGTAGTATGACTGCGCATGCTGTCTTGCGGGAAATCGATGGTATTCCAGGTGTTTGCTCGATAAATCTGTCCGCTAGAAATATCCCAATCCCATAATTCATCGCCACTTGAAGACAGGGTAAGCGTTAAACGTTCAACATCTTCAGTTAAAGTTTGGTCACGATTTTTTCGAGACTTCATTTTGTTAGCCTGATAAATCACCAAGAAAATAATGAAGAAAGCGTAAAATATCAGCGCACGTGTATTTAGCCAAAAAGGTTTTTCTACTGCAATAGCCAGTTCATTTTGCTGCGACCACTCACCGCCGTTGATACGTGCTTGTACTTTAAATATATAGTCACCAAAGGTCAGGTAGCTATACGAAGCCAAACGGTTGGTCGTCGTATAGGTCCAATCTTTATCTAAGCCTTCTAGGATGTAGCGGTATTCAGTTGCATTTGAGTTAATACTGTTAATAACACCAAACTCAATGTTAATTCGACTTTCAGAGTGAGCCATCTCAAATCTGTGCATCATGAATGCGGGTAAATGCGGCGTTTCCCGATCAAGAGTTTTATTTGGCGCAGAGAAGCTTATAAACTGTGGTTCAACTGGTTTGTCGTATTTGTTGATGTTCTGCTGTTTAGTTTTTAGATAATGAATACCAATTGAACCGCCGATCAGGAGGTTGCCATCTGCTGTCGCAATAATTGCTCCGCGCCCTAATTCATTAAAATTTAGTGCACTTTTTGAACGTCTTTTAACAATGCTCGAAGAGTCGAAATCCAGGGTGTAGATGCCTTGTCTGCTGGCATACCAAATACTATTTTCAAGCCCAATTGCAGAGCGAATATCTGAAGTAGCATTGTCATTCAAGCCACTAAATTGCTTCAACAAGGTCAAACTTACTTTGTCGAGTTTGAAAATACCCTGATTCTCAGTAATTACCCAATAGGCATCTTGGTGACTATAAACTTGGATTATATTTAACTGACCAAACTCTTCAAGGCCAGAGGGTCTGCTAAACTGGTTACTGCCACGGTCATTAATGAGGACACCAACATTGGTTTGCAACCATACTTTGCTCCTATCATCCGTAAACACAGGCATGGCGACTGAAATATCACTAGGCAGATTAACAAAGGTCTCTTCATAAGTTTTCGGGTCAATATTTGACAAGCCTTTGTCTTGATGCCAAATCCACAGTCTATTATTAAATATTTCAATAGCTTCAAAAGACTTGGTCGCATGAATTTGATTTTCAAACGCTAAACTATCGCCATCGATCCTATAACTGTATATACCTTCACTGGTTGCTAACCAAACCTTATTACTAGCATCAATTTTGATGTCGTTAACCATTGCTGTAATATTCAGAGGAACCTGTATGTAGTAACCTTGTTTTTGGTTAAATTTGTTTAGCCCATCAAGGCGGGTTGCTACCCAAATATCCTGATTAGTGTCGTTTGCAAAGCCAATGATTTGTCGACCTGATAAGCTTTTACTATCGCCTTCAACGGGTTTAAACAGTTTTAATGGGCTAGAAGCTGGATGAAAGTTATGCAGTCCTGCGCTCGCAGTGCCTATCCAAGCCGTTCCCATTCTCGAAATAAAGATATTGCTTATATTGCTATCTTGTAAGCCACTTGAGAATGCATTGTTATGGTTGATAACCGTTTGAATATTTGATTCTTTGTCTGCAATAGCTAAGCCTCTATTAGTACCAATCCACAGGCTTTCACCGTCAAAATTAAGGGCATTTATGACATTTGATGGTAAATCTGGATTGAGCTCTTGCGACAGGTTATTTTGTTTATTAGTGCTTGAATCGAGTGTTATTAAGCCTTTATTTGTCGCAATCCAATATTTGTTTCCGACCACTTCAATTTTATTTATTTTTACGTTTGGGAGTGTGAAATTCCAAGGGTTTTCAAGCGTTAAATCGAACAACTGGCCGGAAATCTTATCGAAAATGAAAATACCTGAATAGGCAGAACTCATCCATATTCTTGAATTTTCATCTTTAATGTACGTAATACTAGTGGGGAACGGAGATTGACTGATTACTTGCGTGACTTTTTCACTTTCAGCATTTAATCGGTATAACGAATTTTGGACCGTGAAATAGATTTCTTTTCCTGATGCACTGGCAATAGCGCTAATCTCATTTGCCTTAATGATACTATTTTCGCTAGTTATTGTTGAGAAGCTGTCTGTTTCGTAATGATACTTGCTTAAGCCTTGGTTAGTTGCTACCCACAAGTTAAGTTGATCGTCTATTACGATACCGCTTACTGAATTACTTGGAATTGACCCGGGTACTGAACCATCTGCGCTGAATAATCGATTTTGAAAGCCATCATATTTGCTTAAACCGTCACTACTGACGATCCAAATAAATCCGTACTTATCTTCAATGGTTTGGATGACATTGCTTTGGGAAAAACCGTTTTGAGCGGAGAGGTGCTCAAAGTTCAGGCTAGTTGAAACTCTTGCAGTTGCCGGAGACAGAAACTGCATGCTTGCAAGCATGATTAAAATAAGCCATTTCTGGGAAAAGGCACGAGTCACAAATTCTACCGCCTGATTCATTATTATTATTGTTATTATTTTGAGCTCGCTAAGAATGCCCAAAAAACCGTGCTCCCTCAAGGTTTTATTGATGTTTTAGCGTTGTTCGCTTAATTTTTAACCAGTCGTAATTGTATTTGCTTGAAAATCAACCGATTTGGTTCATATTAACACGTGTTAAGCGACATAGCTTGCTTGCTTTTTGACCGTATTTATTGGTATTTTACGACATGCTTAAATGTAGTGGGATCATCAATGAATTCGAAGTCTACAAAGAGGTTTTTAAGATCGCTTTTGGGGTCGGTAATAAACACAGCTGTTCCAAGACAGTTTGGTGCTACTAATTGCTCACAACCTTTTTTAAATAAGTCGAATGTTAATACATTAATAACGTCATCCATTTGATTATTTTCAGTTGACGTACCCAGCTCATCAAAATCCATCCAAAGGCGCTGAGCAAGTTGATTTGTATTTGTATCAAAGCTGCTAAATTGCTTTTTTAGAGACGCTTTAAAACTATCGAAAATGGGTTCGAATTCACCAATGTTGCGAACGAATTCTTGCAGCACATCCGTTATTGCCATATACAAATCATGACTAGAATGCGTAGGCGATTGAATATAAACAGCTAAGCCGGGACGTTTATTTACCGGGAAGTAACCACAACCAAGCAGATAACCCAAGTTTCGTTTATTTCTCAATTCATCGAAGAAAATAGGTGACAGAAGCTTCTCGATAGCGATATACAAACCATGGTTTACGGTGTTATTTGACGGAGATTGAAAATATAAAACAATGGCATGTTCTTGCTGTAATTGGCTATGTTGTATACATAATTTCCGATCCGCTATTTGAGCAATATTCCTGCTTGATTTCAACACTTTATCTATACCCTTAACGCACTCAATTACGCTAGCATGAAAGGCTTCAATTTGCGCCATAGTCCAATTGCCAACCGCTAAGCCTTCAATATGTATTTTTTTAAAGTAAGCAATAGCCTGTAAATGTAATTCAGATAACGACAACGTTTCAACTTCTGCCAATATGGACTCTTGGCTAAATGTATTTTCTCGCAATAAAATATTCAGGTTAGCAAAGAGCTGGTTGACGGGTTTGTTTAGTAATGTGTTTTTTAAACTTGAAGCGAGCTTTTCTTTTACGGCAGAAAATATTGCAGACCTTATGTTGAGTTGTTGTATAAAACCCAGTATCTCCTCACATAAGACGAGTTGCTGGTCAGAAAATCCACTAGTATGCAGGGTCATGCCACCCTGATGGCCATATAGTCTGAAGTATATTCCGGCCATTTCAGCACCACTGTATACTTCATTTAGCTCCTCGTTCAAACATGCAATCCACAGTCTTTTGATAGCAACATTACGCGCACTTCCAATCATATTTGGGTTTTCTAAAGAAAGATAACAATCGCCTTTTGGTGTTTTAAATCGATGATTTTGCGAAAACTTTAATAAAAAATCAAAATTCTTAAATGTTTTTATCTCGGTTGTTCGTAGTTCTTGTTTTACCAACCCAAAGTTACCGCTCATAAAGGGATTTTTAGGAGGCAGTTGAAGTGACAATAATGTATTTTTTTTGATCTCGAAATTTAACTTCCGCAAACTGAATGGCACTTTATATTGCGTTGTTTGTGCATCACAAAATGCGTATGGATTGATACAAAATACGCGTAAATTTTGAAGTGTGAAATAAGCAAGAAATTGCTCAAAAACGGCGGTATCAAAATTATCCATAACAACATCATATTCCAGTGCTTGTTGTAATGTCAGCTTATGCAATTTGGATGAAAGCATAACTGCCACGTCAATACCCGATGGCAGCATCGCATACTCGACTTGCAAGGCTAATTGCTGTGCTTTTTCTTCAAATCGCCATTTTTCGATACCGTTTCGTCTCAAATAGTCAAACCATTGCATAATCAATTGCATGATTTCTTTGGTGTTTGCTAACCCATGTTCCGTTAATTGCAAGTTAATATTGATGTCTTGAAAGTTGTCACCTTTGATGCCGTCGCTAGCGCTCAAATCATGAATAAACCCCATACGTTTTAAGTCGTGTTGTAGAGTATTTTCTGAAGCATCTTCAATCAAATGTGTGACCAATAAAATCGGCTTACTACGATAGTAATGAGAAACATTAGGTAGGCAAAATGTGAGCATCAAATTTTGTGCGGATTTGTAAGGTTTAACCTCAATCAAACATCCTTTTTGCTGCGGTAAATACAGACTTGGATATTTTTTGGGGATAGTAGTGACAATGCTTGGTTTGAAATTACCAAGCTTTGATTCGATGAAAGTCATGAGCTCAACGTTTGCCAATGTTTGAGGCAAAACGAAGCATGCTTTTATCTTTTTTGTATTAAAATAGCACTGATGATGCTTGCGCAACTTCTGTTGTAATTCTGCTTTTGTAAATTGAGTAAATATTGCTTTGTTACCCACGCTAAATCGACTAAAGGGATGGTTAGGATTACAAGTCTGTTTATGCACGTCATAAAGGCGACGGACATCGTCCTGCTTCCTCATCAAAAACTCAGCGTCGATAGCATCAATTTCTTGAGAAATCCCATCTATGCTCAACATAGGTTGTGTCAGCATATCAATCAATACGGCTAACGCTTGTGAAAACTGATTTACTGGGCAATCAAAATGAAAATTACAAGACTCTGCAGAGGTCCAAGCATTAACGAAGCCACCGTGCATGTTAAGGAATTGATTTAAGAAGTTTCCATCAGGGTAGTTTTGACTGCCAGCAAAAAGCATATGTTCCATAAGATGGGACAGGCCTTGGCATTCATCAGGATCACTAAAGTGGCCCATCTCAACTGATATTGAAACCGACGCTTTTTGTGCCTCAGGGCATGTTATTAGCGCGTACTCGAGACCATTTTCAAGTTTTCTTGTTGAATAATCTCGATTTTCTATTCTTGATAGGAGCAATGATTTTCCTCTTAAGTGGCAAACTAATAAAACCTGTAATTAGAATAGTTGTAAAGGAATTTCCACTATTGTGGTTAAATTGATACTAGAACACTATTGTGGACAGGGCTGATAAAGTGTTAGCGTCCCGTCGCGAAAAAACTTCATTAAAAAGATAACTATTTCATGATTATATTTGTAATGCGTCATGGTGAGGCCGAGCCTTATAAACAAGATGATCAGTCCAGACATCTTACAAGGTTTGGGGTTTCACAATCCGAGCATGCGGCAAAATGGATGGCCAAGCAACTAAATGTGCATAGCCCTTTGAAGCAAGTGGATCTGGCGTTGGTGAGCCCATATGTTAGGACGATTGAAACTTTGGCGACTGTTGAGCAGTTTATGTCAATTGGGAAGACCATCCAAACTTCTGCGGTTACCCCTGATGGCAATGCCAATCAGGTTCAAGATCTAATCGATGGTGAGTTGTTGCAAGACAACAATATTAAATGCTTATTAGTGATCAGTCACATGCCGCTGGTGAGTTTATTGAGTGATGTTGTTTGCCATGGATTTAACGCGCGTATTTTCGATACTGCTGATGTTCTTATGATTAATTACGATTTTAAGCGCTCATCAGGCAGTCAGTTAGGATTTTATCAAAGCCTAACTTAACCCTACTGAACGCATTGACTCGTTATTATTATTTTTTGCGAGTTTCCTGTCGAACATTCATTTAGTATTTCCTAATATTACCGATACATACTTATTGGTTATTAATTGAAGATTCTAAATTGTTCACATGTCAAAAAAGTCATTACCATTAACGTTATATCAGACTCTTGAGAAGCATGCTCAAGAGTCTGATATTAGCGATGATGAAGAACTCAAGGACATACTAGACAAATTAGCTTCCCTTAATAAAAAGGTCGAAGCATTTAAACAACGTGCGCGGGAAATGCGAGTAGAAAAGGCTCCGAATGTATTTCTTCTAAAATCACGCAATCCAAATAACACATTATGACTAGCCCGCTTTATTATTGCTTCGTTGCTGCATCTACTTCGATAGGAGAGGTGTAAAAAAGTGGTAAAATTCTAACTGTTTTTATCATATTGCCACTAATATCGACTATTTCCACAGGGTAACCAGCCAGTCGCACACTGATGTTATTTTCAGGTATCGCCTCTAAATACTCTACAATTAAACCGTTGAGCGTTTTTGGACCCTCTGTTGGAAAATACCAATCCATCTCTTTGTTCAATTCTCTGATGTTAGCACTGCCGTCAACCAAGTAGCTTCCGTCTGGTTGCTCTAACGCTTCTTTGCTATAGTCTGGGAGCATAGACGTTGTAAAATCACCAATAATCTCTTCCAATATGTCTTCTAATGTGACCAGCCCTTGAATATCACCATATTCATCAACTACTAAGCCAATCCGTTCTTTGACCGCTTGAAATTTATACATTAATGTATGCAGCGATGTGGAGTCAGGTGTGTAATAAATCTCTTTTACCGCACGTAGTATGGTCGCTTTGGTGAATTGGTCCTTAGATAATAATCTGAGTGCATCGCGAACATGAATAAAACCAACCGCATCATCAATGCTGTCGCGGTATAGTAAAACACGGGTATGCTGTGAATGAGTCAGTTGCTTTTGAATATCTTTCCAATCGTCATTGATATCAATTGCATAGATATCGCTTCGCGCTACCATGATATCTTCTGCCGTGACTTTCTCTAAGTCTAAAATACTCACTAACATATCTTGGTGTTTCTTAGGGATTAGGTTTCCGGCTTCGTACACAACGGTTCGTAATTCCTCACGACTCAATGAATCTCCGTTTTCGCCTCTTGGGTTAATCCGCAAAATAGCTAGAATAACATTAGTAAACCCGTTGACGAGTTTTACAAAGGGTGTAAATAAAAATAATAAAGGTAATAAGATCAGTGAACTAGGATATGCGATTTTTTCAGGATACATTGCAGCTAAGGTTTTTGGCGTTACTTCTGCAAAGACGAGCATGACCAGTGTTAAACCAAATGTAGTTACTATCGTACCGTAAAATTCACCAAAATAACGAGAGGCAATAATACCGGCGATAAGAGAAGCCGCGATATTTGCTAAGTTATTGCCGATCAAAATAAGTCCAATTAACTTGTCCGGTCGATCGATTAATTTTTGAACACGCAGTGCTCTGGGGTCACCCTCATTGGCCAAGTGTTTTAACTTGTATCTGTTAATTGTCATCATGCCTGTTTCAGAGCTTGAAAAATAGGCCGAAACGACAATAAGAACAGCAAGAATGGTAAAGAGAGTTTGGGTGGAAATAGCGTCCAACTATGAGTTTCCTCGTTATAATTTGTGCATAAATAAAAAGTGATTGTTATGTGACTAGTATCTACTATTCAAAAGCGAGTATCTAGTATTAAAAAGCGCGTGGTTAGCGATTGCGTTTTAGCGATATTATAAAATAATCTCGCGAACTAATCGACTGCCGAAGTAGGCGAGTGTTAATAAGGTAACACCTACCAAATTGAATGTGACTAATACACGAGTTTTAAGCCCTGAGAAGTGATGCAGGACCAAGGCCAAGACATAGACGAAAAAGCCAAGACTCGACAAAATAGTTTTGTGGGCAGAGCCATCAGCAAGCATATTTGGTACGAATATAAACCCTGAAACTAACGTAATGGCGAGTAAAACGGTGCCTATTATCATTAATTTCGTTAGGATATTCTCAACACTAAGTAGCGGAGGTAGTTGATTGTTCGCCAATGAAATCTGTTTGTGCTTTAACTGATAGTTAATAAAGCCAAGCTGCAAAGCATACAGAAAACTGATACTCAGCACGCCAAATGCAAATAAACTCAATATAATGTGGATAATGAGGCCAAAACTCATGTCGATATGAATACCCGTGCTTTGGGGAATAAGTATTTGTAAAGTGATGAATAATGCTGAAAATAAACTGACGACGGGTAAGAACACTAAATTTTTAATGTAAGCATTGGCCACCACCATGGTGACAGTGACCAACCATGCGAGTAAAACAGCAACTTGGGTAATGCTCAATTGCTCAGATTGATTATTAAGGGTTGATACTAAGATAAAGCCTAAGTGCCCAATAATTGCGGCGTAGAGTAAATAATGTGGCAATTTACTTACTTTATTATGCGGCGAGAAAAACGCCTTCGACATCACTATTCCTGCCGATAAATATAGGCATAGCGTGGGTGCATAAACAATAAAACTATAATCCATCATTGACCTTAATTAAACTCCTCGCAAGTTTATAACAAAACAGTATCGATATACGCAACATAATTATTGTATACTCTAGGGTAATTACAGAGAAATCAAATTATTAATATGTTTCAGAATTTATCAGACAGATTAGGCCAAACCCTTAAAAACATCAGTGGTAAAGGCAGAATAACCGAAGACAACATTAAAGATACCTTGCGTGAAGTGCGCATGGCCTTGCTTGAGGCGGATGTTGCACTGCCCGTCATTAAAGACTTCGTGGCACGCATAAAAGAACGTTCGGTCGGTATCGAGGTATCTAAAAGTCTCAATCCAGGTCAAATGCTGATTAAAATTGTTCAAGGTGAACTTGAAGCAATTATGGGCTCAGAGAACGAAGGTTTAAATCTCGCGGCAACACCGCCGGCAGTGATTTTGATGGCCGGTTTGCAAGGTGTAGGTAAAACCACCACTGTCGGTAAGCTTTCTAAATATTTGAAAGAACGCGAAAAGAAAAAAGTAATGGTAGTTAGTGCCGATGTTTATAGACCGGCGGCTATAAAACAACTTCAAACCTTGGCGGAAGAAGTTGATGTCGAGTTCTTCCCTTCTTCGGCGCTACAAAGACCCATTGATATTGTTGAAGGTGCGATAGCACAAGCAAAATTAAAGTTCATTGACGTGTTAATTGTGGATACTGCAGGTCGCCTTGCTGTTGATACTGAAATGATGAACGAACTTCAATTGCTACACAAAGCGGTGCAGCCTGTTGAAACACTGTTTGTGGTTGATGCTATGACGGGTCAAGATGCCGCCAATACAGCAAAAGCATTTAACGAAGCGCTGCCATTAACCGGTGTTATTTTAACTAAAGCCGATGGTGATGCGCGCGGCGGTGCTGCATTATCAGTTAAACACATTACGGGTAAACCAATTAAGTTCTTAGGTATGGGTGAAAAGCTAGATGCCTTAGAACCGTTTCATCCACAACGTATCGCCAGTCGTATACTGGGCATGGGCGATGTTCTGAGCCTAATTGAGGACGTTGAACGCAAAGTCGATAAAGATAAGGCGCAACAACTCGCTCAGAAAATGAAGAAGGGTAAAGGGTTCGATCTACAGGATTTTAAAGAGCAGTTAGAACAGATGCGAAACATGGGCGGTATGATGTCGTTGATGGATAAAATGCCAGGCATGGGCAATATGACGGCGAAAATCAAAGACCAAGCGAACGATAAACAGTTCACCCAAATGGAAGCTATTATAAATTCCATGACTCCATCAGAGCGTCAGCGCCCGGATGTTATCAAAGGGTCAAGGAAGCGTCGAATTGCTTCTGGTTCAGGCACCCAAATTCAAGACGTAAATAAATTGCTTAAGCAATTTATGCAGATGCAAAAAATGATGAAGAAAATGTCGGGCGGCGGTATGAAGAAAATGATGCGCGGCATGGGAGGAATGATGCCTCCCGGCGGTGCAGGTGGTGCGGGCGGTATGGGCGGTGGCTTCGGTCCTCGCTAAACGCCATTAATACAAGCACTAAACGGGTCTAATAGGCCTCTTTGCTCAATTTGCCTTTAGAGTGACAAAGCCCTTGCAAAATGAGCCGTGGGGCGTATAATTCCGCAACCTTTTTTCCAGCGTAGCGGGAATTAGGGTATGTTAACGGTAACGCTACAATGAGTTTGAGGCATATATGGTTACTATTCGCTTACAGCGTGGTGGCGCAAAGAAGCGTCCATTTTATCAAGTAGTTGTTGCAGACAGTCGTCGTGCACGCAACGGTAAATTCATCGAAAACTTGGGTTTCTTCAATCCAACTGCACAAGGTCAAGCTGAACGTTTACGTTTAGACCTAGCGCGTGTTGAGTATTGGGTAGGCGTAGGGGCAGGTGTTTCTGACCGTGTAGCTCGCTTGGTAAAAGATTCAAAAGTTGCTGCTTAGTAGCGCTTTTGTATTAGTCATTTGAGGTAAAGATGAGTTCAGCGTCTGACACAATTATTGTTGGCAAAATCGGTGCTCCTTACGGTGTTAAAGGTTGGGTCAAAATAAACAGCTTTACACAAGTGACAAAAGATATATTTGGTTATGCCCCTTGGCGGTTAAACGGCAACGGTTGCGATAACCAAGAGATACAAATTGACGAGTGGCGAGCACACGGTAATGGTCTGGTTGCTAAGTTAGTTGGAATTGAATCAAGAGAAGATGTTGAGCAAATTAAAAATGCTGAGATATCTGTTCCTACTTCAGTTTTGCCTGAGTTAGAGGAAGACTTTTACTGGAGAGATTTAATTGGTATGCAAGTTGTAACCGACAAAGGCTATGATTTGGGTGTCATTAAAGACATGTTCGAAACAGGTGCAAATGATGTCATGCTTATAAAGGCAAAACATAACGATGCATTCGGTCAAAAAGAACGTTTGTTACCATTCTTACACGACCAAGTTGTGTTGAATGTTGATAAACAGGCAAAGTCTATTACAGTGGACTGGGACCCAGGTTTTTAATGCAACCTACCCAACGTTTCGGTGTAGTGACGCTTTTTCCTGAGATGTTTGAACCGTTCTTGAACCAAGGCGTGTTTGGCAGAGCAGTGAGAAACGGCATTATACAAGTGGATATATTTAATCCTCGCGATTATACCACCGATAAACATCGAACCGTTGATGACCGCCCTTACGGTGGTGGCCCCGGAATGCTGATGATGGTACAGCCATTAACGGACGCAATATCTGATGCAAAAATTGCATTAGGTGAAAATAGCTTGGTTGTTTATTTAACACCACAAGGTAAAACACTAAACCAGACTGCGGTTCAGTCTTTTACTCAGCTACCTAATATTATATTAGTGGCTGGGAGATACGAAGGCATCGATGAGCGCGTTATTAATGCATTAGTTGATCAGGAATGGTCAATTGGGGATTACGTTTTAAGTGGCGGCGAGCTACCAGCAATGGTGTTGATGGATTCGGTCTCGAGATTGTTGCCAGATGTACTAGGGCATAGTCAATCAGCGGTGGAAGATTCTTTCACGAATGGTTTACTAGATTGTCCTCATTATACTCGGCCCGACGTGTTAAATGGTGAAGCTGTTCCGAGTGTGTTGCTAAGTGGCAATCATGAAAAAATTAGGCAGTGGCGACTTACAAAGGCTCTAGAAAGAACCTTGGAAAGACGCCCTGATTTACTAAATTACCTAGCTCTGACTGAGGAGCAACAAAAAATTCTATCCCAACTAAAGTCTGGGTAGAAGTTGCAGCAAAATGACAGTTAACTAGGATGAGAGGATCTGATGAGTAAAGTAAGTCAAAATATCATCATGAAAATTGAGCAAGCACAGCTCAAGACTGATGTCCCGGCCTTTGGCCCGGGTGACACTGTAATTGTTAAAGTAAGAGTAAAAGAAGGCGAGAAAGAGCGTCTTCAGGCATACGAAGGCATAGTTATTGCTAAGCGTAACCGTGGTCTACACTCTGCTTTCACTGTACGTAAGATTTCTAGTGGTGAAGGTGTAGAGCGTGTGTTCCAAACTCACAGCCCAGCAATTTCTTCTATTGAAGTGAAACGTCGTGGTGCTGTTCGTCGCGCTAAATTGTATTACTTGCGTGAGCGTTCAGGTAAGTCTGCACGTATCAAAGAAAAACTTAACTAATTTTAATTTGGTGTTATCGTTAACATTCAAAAGCCCGCTTAATTGCGGGCTTTTTGTGTTATGCAGCTTCTGTTTCTGCCGAGTAACTCGCCATAACAATGTGTTTTCTTATTACCTTAAATGCATGTAAATATTTACTATTACGCTGATAACATACACTTTCTATAACGTCACCATCGTTATTAAGTAAGTAGGTAGAAAAGCGAACGCCATTTTTATAAGGTAAATATAAGCGATGAATGACAAACTTTTTTTCAGCATCAGCGCCGGCAATGATCATATACATACAAGGAGGTAAATTTACATAATCTAGTCTTTGATCTTGTCCATAAAGTATCAATGACTTCTGAAAAGTATTGTCTGAAAGTTGATTTTCATTGTTGTTCAAGCAAACGCCGTAGCGCTGAACTAATTGATCAATACCCTTAATTCCGCTCGATATTGTTTTTATTAATTGCCCTACATATAGTTCTGCATTGTTTCTCATACCCTTCGAAAAGCCGGTGTGTGTAGCAATATGTTTACCTAAACAGTTAGATGTATTCATTTGTATCACCTCAATATGATTATACATGTTTATATGTACAGTATATGTCTGGGTGAAAATTAGTCAATAATTTATTTCAAATATCTATAATTTTTAGTCCTAATCGTATTGCACCCCCGATAAATAGGCGCTAGCGATGTTATTTATCTTGTTACTACCTTACTAACAGTATGAATAAATATAGATAGGGCTTAGTCAGCATTTGGTATACCGTATTTCACCTCAAGTAATCTCAGTGTCTAACGTACGTTAGCGGATCATTATGAAAAACTCAGTAGTATACGTAAGCATCATTTGTTCACTCTTTTTGGCATCATGCTCAAAAAATATAAGCTCAATTGAAAGCAAATCAGCTGAACAAATCACAATTGATTACAGCGTAATTAAAGACCCTTCATACGCAGCAGACAGCCTGCAAAAAATGGACATTTATCTTTCGAAAGACGCAAAATCTTTCGGCAAGCATAATTACACCATTATTTTCCTGCACGGTGGAGGTTACTATTTTAGTGACAAAAGCGAGGAAGAACGCTACATCGAGCCGTATCTCAAAAAAGGCCTAAACGTAGTCAATATAAACTATCGATTAAAACAAGGCATTGCGATAGCAACTGCCGATTTAACCAACGCGTTAAACTATCTGGATGCCAATAATGGTGACTATAATTTAAATTTAGAAAATGTCATTGTAACGGGGTTTTCCGCTGGGGCATATTGCAACAAATGTGGGATTATCGCAAAATAATCCAGAATTCCCCAGCACACTAAATCCAACAAGCTGGAATCAAAATTGCTTTCGTTTATTTTATCAATTTCTCGTTTGTTAATAATCCGCCGCAGACAGTTTTATACATCGTCAGGTTGTCACTTAATTGTTTTTCAGCTTTTTCTAAGGCAATATAAGCATAAGCCTCATTTGCGGGCTAACAACAGACATTTATTTGCTTAATTTTACCAACGACTTAAGACTGCAAGAGCGAACACTTTAATTAATAATGGCTTGTTGAATAATTATAATGTAGCTTTATTCTCTTGCTTCCTTTTATCTTTATACCCTTGAGCTATAGAAAAATCATGAAAAATTAATTCTGACTCTTTTTACTCCTGATCCTCTTTACTCTTATGTCTTTTTTACTCGTGTCATGCACTGCAAGTAAAAGCGATGTATCAACTGACCAAGATAAAGAAACTATAAAAGATGAATGAAGAATATTTTGACGTATTATTTTGACGTATTAGAGAGTCAAACATATACTCACGATGTAGTAATGTTTACATTTGTTTATAGAAACACGGTTATCTTAACGTATGGCGGCTCGGCACTTACTACTTTAAAATGTCAGCAACAACTGACAATAGATCCTTTTGCTGCAACATTAGTTTTTAGAAAAATGGACTCTTCTTGGAAAATAATTTATTCTCACGAATCTGCAGTATTGATGCCGGTAGTAATTGACTCAACTGCCACTCAATAAATACCTAGCCGATAACAGCGTAAAACGTTAATTGCTAGTAACAACCTATTTACGAACGTCCTCGCGGACTCTTTATCTGTGCTGTATTGACTCACTTCAGTGCTAAAACCACACAACTGACATGTGCCTAATGTGCATGTGTAATATATGCTAAGCGTGAGACTACGTAAAAAGTGTCAACCAATTAATCCTCTAGACCTAAAAAGCGATATCATGACAAGAAAAATATTATCTTTGAATCTGAAAAAGAAGAATGACTCTCAACAAGCAGACGGGGAGGCCAAGGATGTAACTCATGGTGACCCACAAAAGCGTTTCTTAAACGGCGTAGCAGTAAATCCCTCCCAGTGTATTCGGATGGAATTAGGTTCTCAGGAACTTAGTATGCGAGCAATGGATTTAATCACACCAATAGGAATGGGCCAGCGTGGGTTGATTGTTGCTCCTCCCGGTTGTGGCAAAACCACCTTGTTAAAACACATTTGTCAGGCAGTTGGGACGGCTTATCCTGAGATAAAACTTTACGCGTTACTAGTCGATGAACGACCGGAAGAAGTAACTGATTTTAAGCGCAGCGTTCCGGCTGAAGTTCACGCCTCATCTACTGATGAAACCTACGACCATCATGTGCGGATTGCTAATAACCTGCTTCAAAAAGCCCGTAAGGAAGCAGGCGAGGGTCATGATGTTATGATCCTCATTGATTCTCTCACTAGGCTGACGCGAGTGCACAATGCAGAGCGAAAAAGCAGCGGTCGCACAATGTCAGGCGGGCTTGACGCTAGGGCGATGGAAATTCCACGAAAACTGTTTGGCGCAGCTAGAAAGATTGAGAATGGCGGGTCGCTTACCATTTTGGCGACTATACTGGTGGATACCGGCAGCCGAATGGACCAGGTCATATTTGAGGAATTTAAAGGCACGGGTAATATGGAAATCGTGTTATCACAAGAGATTGCCAATCAGCGTATTTTCCCTGCGCTGGATGTTGCCAAAAGCAGCACGCGCCGCGAAGAGCTTCTTCTTAATCCCAAAGACGTTGAAAACATAAGACTGTTGCGCAGAGGACTTAGTAATCTTAAACCAATAGACAGCGCAAAGAAAATGGTTGAGCTATTGGAAAAGCACCCAACAAATGAAGGGCTTCTAAATCGGTTTCTTAAACCTGAAGAGTTAATTAAGGAGTGAATTTTTATAACTAAACGCCATCAGGCAAGCTAATGACGAGTAGTTTATATAAATCCTTTTTGATTAGTTACTATTATCTCGTAATTCCTGACGTTCTTGCTGTTCGCGCTCAGCGAGTGCTTGTAATTTTGGGAGCGTTTTTTGCGCCATTGCTTGGCCAAGCTTCATCGATTCCTGCATAACAACTGGCATTGTTCGCAATACCGATTGCCCGGTAGATGACTTATAGAAAATGATCATGTCAGCTATTTCATTTTCGGTAAAATTTTGCAGATAAATTTGTTTTAAATCGACTTTCATCGCCTGCCAACTCATTTCTTTTTTCATGATATTGGTCATTTGCTCTCGATACTTCTGATTAATAGCTAACTCTTCGGATGAAATATCGACATCTTTTTCAACTTCAATGTAAATACTTTGCATTTGGTCGTACATGGTTTCGACCATCGAGTCCATGTTCATTAGTTCGAATAACTCATCGAGGTTATCTGACCCTTTACTCTCTTGCGCGCTCACTGTGAATGCGAAAACTAGGGTTAAAGCGAGTAATATTTTTTTCATCATTTATATCCTTATATTGATTTTTGACACGGCGTTCAACAGACATGCTGCACCGTGCGGATATCCTAGCTCGGATTACAACCGATAATCAAGTTGAATAAATGGTTGCTTAGTTTCAGGAATTAAAAAAACAATTAAAAAACAATTAAAAAACGTTTAGTATACTTATTAATTAGTTAAATTTGAAAATTCAAGGATCGAATCTACATGAAGCACTTCAAGATAATTATGTATAAAATACTGTCTTCTACTTTTTCATGCGGCGCCAATGCAAAAATATAGCCTCAGTTGTGGCCACCCAGCACAGTGGCTATTGCGCTGAATACGCCGTACTGCTGACTGCGCTTGCTAGGCCTGTGAGACTGCCCGCAATAGTCGAGGTTTGGCAAAGGCGACCACTTTGTTACCTAATAAAATAAGAGGACTTCGGAATGCCAACTGATAAACGGTTGCGTATCCGAGTAAACCTCAGATGACTTAAATCGCCGAAAACATAAATAACTGGCGGAAATTATGTGATGTGCGTATAAAACTGCGCGCATAAATTTGATAGTAGGCTAACTTGGTAGCTGATTGGACACTACCATAATACAATAATAATGGAGACACCTATGCAACAAGTATCCTCTAGTTGGGTTACCCGCGCACTTGATAAAGTTGAGCGAGTAGGTAATAAGTTACCGGACCCAGCTATCATTTTCTTTATTTGTTTAGTGGTTATTTGGGTATGTTCGGCCATATTTTCTCAAATGACCTTCGATGCTTTAGACCCGCGCACGGGTGAAGCAATTGAAGTGAAAAACTTATTAACGGGTGCGGCGATAGCTGATTTTTTAAGTCGTATGGTTAGCATCTTTACGGGTTTTGCACCATTGGGTGTGGTACTTGTTGCTATGCTGGGTGTTGGCGTTGCAGAGCACAGTGGCTTTATCAGCGCAGGCTTAAAACGCATGCTAGATTCAACCCCTAAAACACTCCTAACGCCGATGGTTGTGCTGATCGCTATTGTCAGTCACACAGCCACAGACGCGGGTTATGTGCTGGTGATCCCATTAGCTGGCGTCATCTTTTATGCCATGGGCAGACATCCGCTTGCCGGTATTGCAGCTGCATTCGCCGGTGTGAGTGGTGGTTTTTGTGCTAACTTTATCCCATCAGCAATAGACCCCTTGCTACAATCATTTACCCAAGCGGCTGCGCAAATCATCGATCCAGACATTCAAATAAATCCATTAAACAATTGGTTTTTTAATTCTGCATCAACACTGCTAATTGTCGGTATCGGTTGGTATATAACAGATAAGGTTGTTGAGCCACGTTTACAAAATGTAGAAGTGGATGGCGATCCTAACGAAATTCCTCGATTTGATGAACTATCTGTTAAACAAACTAAAGCGCTTCGCGTAGCAAGCTTGGTTATGTTACTTGGCATCATTACATTAGTTCTGGTGCTTATACCAGAGACATCGCCAATGCGCGACGTTGATGGCCAGCTGACAACCTTTTCAGCACCCATTATGCAATCAATTGTGCCGTTAATTTTCCTGCTGTTCTTATTACCTGGTGTGGTGTATGGCTTTATGTCCGGTACCTACACTTCGACCAAAGATATGATTGATAGCATGACCAAAGCAATGCAAGGAATGAGTTATTATATCGTTATGGCTTTTTTCTGCGCGTTATTTATTGATGCTTTTGGTAAGTCAAACTTGGGTGCGTTGATGGCGATCAATGGCGCTGAGTTTCTTAAAGGAATGGCGTTACCACCAATGATAACCATTGTAGGTATTATATTATTAACTGCTTTTGTGAATTTATTCGTTGGTTCATCATCTGCCAAATGGGCATTGTTAGGGCCGATTTTTGTACCCATGTTAATGCAATTAGGAATTTCGCCTGACTTAACTCAAGCAGCCTATCGTTTAGGCGATTCATCTTCGAATATTATTACCCCGCTTATGCCTTACTTTCCATTGGTAGTGGTGTACTGCCAACGTTATGTAAAATCAACCGGTATTGGTACCTTACTCTCATTAATGTTGCCATTTAGTATTACCATACTCATCGCTTGGACTATTTTCTTGCTAATATACTGGGCATTAGGTATTCCATTAGGTATTCAATCTAGTTATGTTTACCCTGCAGGATAACCGCTATATATGAAGTCATAAGGTGGTTATGGCTTCATATATTTGATTTTGCAAAGACGACAACTGCTTATCGTATTAAAGTTTAAAACTGAATACCACTTTTTACCTTACTTCGGTTTCTAAGTAAAAAATGTCCACATATTTAGGTGAAGATCAGTGCTGTGATTTACATTTTCATGTTGGCTAACGCCAATTTATCTGCATCTTTAACTTCTTGATAATCCGAAATTAAAGGAGGTAGGTGTTTACCTGAAGGCGGCTCTCCATTCTTTCGCATTTTCCAGAAGAACCAGACAGCGAATGGTAGGTGTAAGCATAGGTTGAAGATCCCCCAGTTTTGTAAAACGGTTTCGTTTGCCCAACTGCTTGAATCCATAACTGGAGTGAATATATCGCCGTTGGCGCGCAAAAAAAGATGAAAACATAAGGTGTAAACACGGGCAATAATGTAGAGCTCGGGTCGTCCTTTAATTAAAGGATAAAGCTCTGCGGCAATTAAAATGCAGCATGAGCTTGCAAAATAACTTGGATGTTCGCCGTAAACAAACGCCATGTTCCATGTTGTGTACAGGAAGTTCCACATGGCTGTTGAAAAGAAGAGAAAACAAGGGTTTTTTTCTTTTATTCCTACCGCCCAGAAAAAACGTTTACTTTTTTTGTAGCGAGGAAATGGAATTGTCATTGCGAGCAGTAAGCCAGCAGCGAAGTTGAAATAGTTACCTGTGGTCAAATCTTTAAATGTTGCTTCCAAGATATTTAGAGAAAGGAAAAACCAAAAAATGTAAAGCGGCCAGTTGCCCCTGAAAAAAATAGCAACTCGGCTTTTATTTTCTTTGTAGTACCAAGAAAGGTGTGTGCCACCAATGACTAACGCTACTGGTACCAGCATACTCAAGGTTTTTGACCACCGAAACCAACCATGTAAATTTTCTGACCAAAATGGAATGGTCAGTAAAACCAAGAACCACCAGATCATAGTTAATTTTAAATGTTTGCACATAAATGCAACCATCAGCACCAAAAAGACGGTATAGCCGGTCATTGATGCCACGTATGTCCAAATTGGAATATCCATATTATGCTCCATTATTTCACTTAGTCTGTTAAACCCAGGGCAGTGTTGTGACTCAATAATTACTTTTTTCGGATACTGCTAGTAAGCTTGGAATTAAGCATTTGTCTATTGCCGACTAAACGTTCTCGGCAATAGCATTCTGGTATGCTTTGGTTTCTTTATAGATTTCATCTTTCAATGGATTGAATTTATGTTTGCGAATTTTGTTGAATTGATAAGCTACCAGGGCAATGTTGGCTAACAGCGCAACTAAACTAACAATGAAAAAAGCGTTGGGATTATGAGTAGTTGGCACCGGAGCAATGTGACTAGCGAAGGTCGGGATTGTCATAATAAACATTATCCATAAAGCCAATGTCGATGCGCGGTGTTGCAGCCAAGCGCCTTTTTTAATTAAGAACGCGGGGATGGTACAAGCGAATAGCAGCACAAAACCTGCATAGAAGGAGTGATCGGGGATACAGTTGTAAGTGTAAGCAAAATTCCATAAATCATAGGCAATGATCCAAGGCCAGATCATGTCAGGCCAGATCATATCTTTTGATTTGTCTTTGGAAATGACAATACCTGCCCAGCCGCAAATAGCGATGATATTTAATAGGCCGGCGATACCATTCATGATATTCCAAGATCCTGACATCAACCAGAGATGATTGATCACCTCACCGTCCCATGCACCGTACGAATATACTTGAAAATCACGAAAGCAAGCTTCAAAAATATTAATAGCTAAAATGGCCGCTGGGAATGCCAGCGCCCATTTATTTTTGACCAATCCGGGAATAAATCGAATTGCCATAAAACCAAGCACACCGGCAAGGGCTGAGTAGGTTTTGACCCAATTAAACCAGTTTCCAGTTCCGTATTCATTGCCGGGAGCTGCGGTGGTTGGCCAAACAAAGATAGTCAGAAAAATAGGTAATACCAAAAATATTGCGAGTCCACCCCACTTTGTGCTGCGAGAGAATTCATTGAATGCCATTAGCGTAAAGAGAACAGCAAGACCGATAGCCCACCCTTCAGAACTTGGCATGTTGTATAGATACCCCATAATTTTTTGCTCCCTCTGTCGATTTTGTGTATTGGTTTACAGTTAAGTCCTAACTTGCCGCTGACTATAGGTCTTATGCTCAAGCCAAACTATTCGGTTTACCCCTTAGTCGAATGTGGACAACCCTAGGTGCCAGGATGTTTAGTCACCTTATCGGTAAGGATGTCGGACGTTTTGAACAAGTATTTGTGTTTATTGACAGTTGTGTGGATCGGTTCCTCGGCACTCACGCGAATTGGGATCTTCGCTCTTAATTAGAACCTCTTTGTCGGCAAACACTTAGCTTGTTGTGGTCACTCCGGATAACGCGCTCGAAAATATTTCGATAGAATTTGTATCTGTTCTGACAGCAAACAATATAAGGAATCTGCAATGACACAAATGCGTGCGATACAAACTTCAACCTTCAATCTTAGTTTGCGCAAACACCAACATGATGAATGCTCAGTTTTCGCGTTCATTGAGTGTCATCACGAGGTAAATCCGAAATGAACAAAATACTTACTGCCATAGCAATGCTTGCGATGGTAATGACTCAGGTCGTTAATGCTGCGAGTGATGATGCTACTTTTTTAGAAACGGTTAAACACGGATACGCGGACTCAAACGGTGTAAAAATTCATTATGTTGAGCTTGGCAAAGGCCCCTTGGTTTTAATGATCCATGGTTTTCCAGACTTTTGGTATACATGGCGACATCAGATGCAGGCACTTGCGAGCGACTATCGGGTTGTAGCCATTGATCAACGTGGTTACAACAAAAGTGATGCTCCTATGCTCGTCGAAGACTACGCATTTCCTGCACTCCTGGGCGATGTCGCTGCAGTGATCCGACATTTAGGTGAAGATAAGGCGACCATTGTTGGTCACGACTGGGGCGCTTCAGTTGCTTGGCAATTTGCCATTCATATGCCGCAGATGACAGAGAAGTTAGTCATTTTGAATGTACCACACCCGAACGGCTTTCTGCGCGAATTGGCGCAAAACCATTCACAGCAGGAGGCGAGTAGCTACGCAAGACAATTTATTGCTGGCAAACCGACTGACCCAAAGATATTGTTTGGCGAGCCAATGAATCCCAAGACACTTGCGTCTTGGGTAAAAGATAATGTAGCTCAGCGCCACTATGTTGAAGCATTTGGCCGTTCCAGCTTTACGGCAATGCTTAACTATTACAAGGCAAACTATCCGCGCAAGCCCTACAAAGACGCTTGGGAACACGCTAAGACAAAGCCTTTACCAAAGCTCCAAATGCCAGTTTTAATGTTTCACGGATTGGATGACTGGGCACTTAAGGCGCACGGGCTTAATGGCACTTGGGATTGGATTGACAAGGACTTTACACTAGTTACCGTTCCTGGTGCCGGCCATTTCGTTCAACATGATGCTGCCGAGCTTGTGTCAACGACAATAAAATCGTGGCTGCTAGCCAGACCTAATAATCAACCTCAACTATCAAGTCCACAAACTAACGTGGATGTATCGGAGAATACGAAATGAAAACCCAACAGATTTTAATTTGGGCACTAACATTCGGCGCTGCAATGGCTTCTGGCTCGTTAAGCGCTGAGGAAGTAAAAAATGCAATCAGCTCGGAAAAAAGCAATATCGACATGTCGGACCCCACGGACGTATATACTTACCTTGGTGCCTCTTATGGTTCGGAAGGCATGAACATTAAAGGGCAGTTGATGCTATCGGGAGATACGGCTGGTCATGGACAAAAGTCTGGGATTATATTTGAAATGAGAAACGTCTTCAATGAGGGCGATAAAGATCCGCAGTTTACCGGTATCGGCTCGACTGGCGCCACTTTTAACGATGAAGCCGACAACAGCTCTTATCGTTTGCGTTATGGCACTATCAATACGACCACGGGCGTCGGTTGGTCGATTGACGCAGTACTTGCCGACCACCCATTTTTCGGCGACGTTGCGGTTGTTCAGGCAGGTCCCGTTATGACTATCCCGGTAGCAAAAAACTTCTATGTCTGGCCTATACTTTACGCCGGATTGGTCTTGACAGACGACAACATACAAGACCTCAATCCATTGGCGCCCGCTGAATTAAGCAGTGGTGTAGATATTGCCTCTACTGTGCTAACTATGACTGTGTATGCACGCTATACCATTTCAGAACACTGGTGGATTTTGGCCAACACGTCGTATACCTCTGATATCGGTGGTAAATCTTGGGATGATGATGTCAGCACTGGGGGTCTGCAATTAGAGTCTTCCACGACCGAACTTTCGCTTGGCTATCAAAAGAATCAGAAACAAAACGTCCGTTTGTATGCAAGCACCGCTGACGACGATTCATTTTGGGTCGAATACAACCACGCGTTTTAAATTAAGCCTTTACAGGGAAAGCTAATTGAAATCTTCTTGCGTTACAGAATCTGTTTGAGATGCACGCATAGGTGGTAGTAAACTGATTTATATTGCTGATATGGGTACTTTTGGTCAAGATGTATCAGTGTTTTTATGATTTTTCTGCCACTTGCGGTCAAAAAGAGTTAGTACTTAAAACGTTTTGGATTAGATTCAGTATCGATCATAATATGCTGTGAGGAAACGTTGTAGTAAAAGAGAAAAACATTCTATAGGAATGCTTCTTACCTTCTGCCAGACTTTCATCCAAGTAGGTCAATCAAGGATGAGAGCTGTGCTCGCATTTCAGTAAACGGTATAATACAAACGCCACCGACCGCAAAATACATTGCTGTATCAACTTGTCGAGAGACATTACCCTGAATTCAAAGAAACCCTATCTGAACAAGGTAAATAATTACCAAAATTTGTTGAGCGTGAGTTTGACCAGTTTCTGCGTTGTGGTCGCCTGGAGCACGGTTCTTTGCGGGGCATAAGATATCTACTCGACACAATACTAGGAAATACATTTTCTCGTGTCGTCTTACGTTGCATCAGTGGCGAAGCGCGATAGATTTTATCAACTTCGCTTCCAGTAAAGCGATAACTAAAACCTGCTGTATGGGTAAATAAGTCAATAATACGTAGGGGTAATTTTGCGTCTTCGACTACAATAGTCTCGCCGCTACCACTGACATATATTTTTAAATCAGCCAGTTCAGGCGGGTACATTGCAACGGGATCATTCATATGAAATTTCCCCTGCTCCCAAAGTGTTAACGCTGCAACAGCAGCTATGTCTTGTATGCCCTGTGCCGCGACTTACTCAACGCGATCATTTCGATCATATGCCTTTATTATGGTTATATAATTGTTTAGTTTGTATCGTTGGGTCGCTGGACCAGAACTAATGGGATAAGATAAAAAATGCTGCAATCATAATAAATGATGCAGCATTTTGACTATAAATATACTGATTAACGAGTTAATACAGGTTTAATAGAAAGCCTGTATTCAAAGATTATTATCTATCAGCGTTCATGACTTTTACCCACGCGGCAACGAAGTCGTTCACAAATTTCTGCTTGGATGTATCAAAGGCATATACTTCGGAAACAGCACGTAACTCGGAGTTTGAACCAAAGATTAAATCAACAGATGTTGCTGTCCACTTTGCTTCTCCTGTGCTGCGATCAAGACCTTGGTAAACACCGTCTTCATCAGATTTTTGCCAAACTGTCGACATATCTAATAAATTAACGAAGAAATCATTGCTTAATGTTCCTGGGTTAGTGGTTAACACGCCGTGCTTGGAGCCAGCATAGTTTGCATCAAGGGCGCGGAGTCCACCGATTAATACAGTCATTTCAGGAACGGATAGATCCAGCTTGTCTGCTTTATCAACTAACATTTCCGTCGGCGACTTATAACTTTCTTCTACGTCAAAGTAGTTACGAAAGCCGTCAGCCCTGAGTTCTAACAATGAAAATGAGTTAACGCCAGTTTGCTCTTGTGTTGCATCCCCACGTCCAGCATTAAAGGGAACTTGTATGTCATACCCAGCATTTTTTGCCGCTTTTTCGATTGCAGCAGCTCCGCTCAGCACGATTAAGTCTGCAAGTGATACTTTATCACTATTAAACCAACCACTATTTGCTTCGCTTTGAATGCTTTTCAAGACAGTCAGCACTTTCTCTACTTCTGCGGGATTATTAACAGCCCAATCTTTTTGCGGAGATAAAGCTAAACGAGCACCATTCGCACCGCCGCGCATATCCGTGTCGCGATAGCTTGCAGCAGACGCCCATGCTGTTCTGACTAGTTCTGGAACAGTGAGGCCTGAATCAAGTATTTTAGACTTCAATTTAGCTACGTCATCAACATCAATCGTTGATTGCGTATCATCAGAAATAGGGTCTTGCCAAACTTGAATATCTTCAGGCACTTCACTACCTAAAAAATTTCTTCTTGGTCCCATATCGCGATGCGTTAACTTATACCAAGCTTTTGCGAAAGCGAGTTGATACTCTTTTGGGTCTGCTAAAAACCGTTCAGCGATCTTCCTATACTCAGGGTCAAATTTAAACGCCAAGTCTGCAGTAGTCATTACCGGCGGATTAAACTTTCCTTTTATATGCGCATCAGGGACTATTTTATGTAACGATTCGTCAGTAGGGATCCACTGAATTGCGCCTGCAGGGCTGCGTGTCTGCTTCCATTCAAAATTCAAAAGGTTGCTCAGATATAACGAAGTCCAGCGTGTTGGTGCTTGTGTCCAGGCCCCTTCTAAGCCACTTGATATGGTGTCTTCAGAATGTCCTTTACCACATTTGTTTTTCCAGCCTAGGCCTTGTTCTTCAACACCTGCTGCAGCAGGTTCAGGGCCTAAACAATCAGCAGGTTTATGCGCACCGTGCATTTTACCAAAGGTGTGTCCACCAGCGGTTAAGGCTAACGTCTCTTCATCGTTCATTGCCATACGAGCAAACGTGGTACGAATGTTCTTGGCTGAACCAATAGGGTCAGGAACACCTTTTGGACCTTCAGGGTTTACATAAATGATACCCATGTGAGTTGCGCCTAATGGCCGCTGCAATTTGCCATCGCGGTCTTCACGATCACTTGCTAACATTTCGAGTTCTGGGCCCCAATAAACTAAATCGGGCTCCCAATCGTCTGCACGACCGCCGGCAAATCCATAGGTTTCAAAGCCCATGTTTTCTAAAGATACGTTACCCGTTAATACGATTAAGTCAGACCAGGAAAGAGACTCGCCGTACTTCATTTTGATTGGCCAAAGTAATCTTTTTGCTTTGTCTAAGTTGGCGTTATCCGGCCAGCTGTTTAATGGTTCAAAACGTTGCTGTGCACCAGCAGAGCCCCCACGACCGTCTAATGTTCGGTAAGTACCAGTGCTGTGCCATGTCATACGAATAAAGAAGGGACCATAGTTACCAAAGTCGGAAGGCCACCAATCTTGTGAAGTTGTCAGTAGAGTGTCTATGTCTTTCTTAACCGCAGCAAGATTTAGTTTACTAAAAGCCTCACCATAATTAAAATCTGCACCGTATGGGTTTGAACGACTGTCGTGATCACGAAGGGCAGATAGGTTGAGTTGGTCAGGCCACCAAAACTGATTAGTCTTTGCTTCGTATGCTTTAGTAACACCGTTACCCACGGCACCTTTGGGTTTACTCATTTCAGCAGTTTCTGCTAAAACAGCACCTGACATAAACAACAGGCTGATAACGCCTGCAATGCGTGTAGTCGAAAATAATTTTGTTCTATTCATATTCTAAATCCAAAGTTTAACAAAAAAAACGAAGTGCAAACTACATAGACATAATACAAAATTATTAACGCTATGCTTGCTCGCAGCCAAGACGATCGTCGCCCTAGTGTGAAAAGTATAGATCTCAAATGTTGAAAGCGGCGCTTAATAAAACCGATTGATCCAATCGGAAAATTTGTGGAGAGTAGTATTATATACATTTACGATACAGAGAAAATCCGCGACTGACATGCTGCTGCTGACTTAAATGCAATTGTGTGAGTGCAGAAAATAAAAGCCGTTTTGACATAAAGCGGCCTTGGTGGTTGATTACTTTGTTATGGTATCCGGCGTATAATCGTACAATGATGCCGCCTTATCAATCAGTAGCACGATACTTAGCGGCACTAATAACTAACCAAATATGCGCAATTGCACCCACAGCCCACATGAAAATAAGAATAACGGTTAGGGATAGAGTGTAACTGTCGATCGCGAGAGTAAATAATGCTAAATCTCCTGTGTTTATGGAGATCTAAGTTTAATCGAATTAGGTGCGGCCGGCCGCTGTCGGCTATCTTAATAGTTGCTCAATTTTGTATTAGGAAAAGAGTAAGTGTTCTTGTATCTGGTCTATTTCTGTCAATCGCAATTAATGCATCACATTTGAATTTAAGGATGGCAATGCTTTCATCCTAAACTATGAGGATCACCACTAATGAATATGCATAATCCCCCACATCCTAGTGAGTTTATAGACGACGTCTATATACAACCATATAACCTGAGTCGCAGAGCTTTAGCGACTCACTTGAACGCAGCAGCCTCGACATTAAGCCGTATTGTGAAGGGTCAAAGTGCAATAAGCCCTGAGATGGCATTACGACTTTCTATAGTCTTAGGCAGAACGCCTGAGAGTTGGTTAAGTATGCAGGACAACTGTGAATTGTGGCAGGCTTTACAGACGTAAGATTTGAATGGGATACAACCGCTGAAGATAAACGTTGCCTAGCTAAAAATACCATCATTAATAATTGCTGCGGGGCTGCCATTAAAGGTAAAATTCATTTACACCGAGGAGTAATTGTTGTTTTACCTGATTCAATTGGTCTAGAAAAAGTTGTCAAACATTATCTGGATAATAAATAAAACATATCATTCTGATTTTAAGCGTATTTTCTATCTCAAATGTATCTGATCGACAGACCGTCAGGATCCTTTACAATAAAAAAGGGTGAATTCCAACGATCGTTAACTATCGGTCATAAAATATTGGTTAGTAGACTAAAGTAGTAGTAAATCCGCATTAGCCAGTTTTTTTATATTGAGCTTTCTGTAACACTCATCGCTCTTAGTTTGAGCCACCATACCTTTGAATTAACTGTGTTTTATGGTGTAAACATCAAATTAGCTGACTTACTGTTTCGTCTCACAGGTAATTCGCAAAACTCATTGAGTTTCGAGGTCCCTCCTCAATACTTAGCTATTTTTATTGTCAACTTATTTTACAATGTAGAATTATAAAATATTAAAATATTAAAATCAACTAAACCCTTGAAGTAATTGATTTTAATTTGTTGGCATAACAAATGCAAATGTCATTGAATTCTATTGAGCTGAAAAAATCTTTTACGAATTCGGGAGTAGATATTAAGTATAATCAATCAATAAGGATATTTCATGAAATTTAATGTAAAAAAAATAATGCTCGTCGGCGTTATTTTGACTGCGAGTAGCATCGTTAATATTGCAAAAGCTGATATAATTTTTCAGCAGTTTGGACAATTCAATGCTTACACCGGCGGTGGCACAGGCATATCAAACGATGCCGTCGCAACAACAAACTACTCATTTGGTGGAGAAAACTTTACTATTGGCTTAACAGCAACCGAACGTTTTAATAACGAAGATGTTACTAACGATGGTGCTGGAACTTTTTTTGCAAAAGCAGGATCAAATACCCCACCCAGTGCTTCAGCCGCAGGAGCGACATGGGGTTTCGGCTTTTTCCTTGGGATGGAAGGCATTAAATTTGCTGACTTCAGCGCTTTACAAGCAGCAGCAGATAGTTATATGCAGACTATTGCGGTAGATATTTATTATGATGTTGACCCAACATCAGCCGTCGACTATGGAATTATAAGCTTATGGGATTTGATTAATGGTCTTGCAGTTAAAGAAGCCCAAGGTACCCAAAACTTGCTTTTCAGCTTTTTGAATGGGCCTAACTTACCTGCGATTACAACACCGACTCTTGATTTTAATCCAAATATTAGTGGAGAATATTCGTTTAAAATAGCCTCAACAATGTCAGGTCCATTAGGAGATAGGCCTGAAAGTAATCCACTTGCTAAAGTCGGAATTAATGTTGTGGTAGTCCCTGAGCCTTCAACCTTGGCTCTCTTTGGATTAGGTTTAATGGCTTTAGCATCACGTCGATTTAAGAAGCGTTCTTAACAAATACGTTTTTTCAAAACTAGCCATACACTACGTTATGCCTGAATGAACTTATGTATGTGCGTGTTGTACATAATCATCAAGAAGTGCTTACTTTTTCGGTAGGCATTTTTTGATCACAAAGCTGCTTTATTCGACGCAGGTGAGTTTGGGATGTCCGTTTCACTATAGAGCGTATGTCTCATTCAACTATAACCCTCCTATCTATTGTCATTTCTATCGGTCTTGCACTTAGCCAGTTTCGTACTTTTTAACTCAGTAGCGAACTACCCAAATAGGTTTATACGTTATTTAACAACGACAATTTGCATATCAACATTCATTCATTTCCAATCTTTAATGCCTAGTTTCAAACTTTAATATATCCGGACAACAACAGGGGTAGGTGGAATCGCATTAAAAGGGTAACATATAGCAGTTGCGCTAGTTCATTCCTTAAATTGGCGCTTTATTGTGATTATTGCAAATTAATCCATATTCAACTTGAAGCTAAGCCGATAGTTTGTTAAAAAGTCAAACAGTACTATATTTTATGTGATTTCTTTATGTAAATAAAAGTTTACATATTGGTTTGGTAGCAAAGTTCTCGATAGTTTTATTCCTTTTCTTGCTGTTGTGGTCTCACGTTTAACATCTCATCCGTTTTCTTATAAAGAGTAAAAAATGCAAAAAGACACAGTTAATAATATTCATGTTTCATCTGAAGAAGTTTTAGTCACTCCCGATGAACTTGGTCAAGAGCTTCCAGTGAGTGAAAAAGCGTTGCAAGGCGTTATTGCATCTAGAAAAGTTATTTCAGATATTATTCATGGTGAAGATCATCGCTTATTAGTCGTCTGTGGACCCTGTTCAATTCACGATATAGACGCGGCAAAAGAATATGCGTTGAAACTAAAGAACTTGCATGAGTCCTCGATAGACACGCTTTATATTGTTATGCGTGTTTATTTTGAAAAGCCGCGCACAACAACTGGCTGGAAAGGCTTAATCAACGATCCGCATTTAAATGATACTTTTGACATTGAAACAGGTTTACGCAGAGCAAGAAAATTGCTTATTTGGTTAGCTGAATTAGGCCTTCCTGTAGCAACCGAAGCATTAGACCCAATTAGCCCGCAATATTTAGGCGAATTGTTTAGTTGGGCCGCAATTGGTGCAAGAACCGCAGAGTCGCAAACTCACCGTGAGATGGCGAGCGGATTATCGATGCCAGTCGGATTTAAAAATGGAACTGATGGTTCATTAAGTATCGCTATCAATGCGCTTCAATCTGCGGCATCAGGACACCGCTTTATGGGGATCAATAAGCAAGGACAGGTGAGTGTAATAAAAACTCAAGGTAACCCTGATGGTCACATTATTTTGCGCGGCGGTAAGCAACCTAACTATGACTCAGTGTGTGTTGCCGATTGCGAAGCCGAGTTGAGCAACGAAAATATTGTTTCAAGTTTAGTGGTTGACTGCAGCCATGCAAATAGTGCTAAAGACTACCGCAGACAGCCTTTGGTTGCCCAAAACGTGGTTAATCAAATATTAGAAGGTAATCAATCAATCATTGGCATCATGCTAGAAAGCCATTTAAATGAGGGTAAGCAAAGTTCAACGGGCAAGACCCTTAAAGATTTGGACTATGGCGTGTCTATTACTGACGGTTGTATTAATTGGCAACAAACTCATGATCTTATTTTGCAGACTCGTGACAGGCTCATCACCGTGCTGCCTATGCGTCAAACAAAGCGCTTAAACGCGTAAAACGGGTATGTTAAAAACTGATAAAACCCTTGCTCAACTGCGTGATCATATTGATGATGTTGACGGCCAACTGATTCAGCTATTAAAGCTCAGAAATGAGCTGACTAGCCAGGTGGGCGAGGTTAAAAGCCAAACAGGTATGCCGATATATGTGCCAAGCAGAGAATCTGAAATGATTGCTGCGCGGCGTGAACAAGCAGAATCTATTGGCCTGTCACCTGATTTGGCTGAAGACGTCCTGCGCAGAGTCATACGCGACTCTTATCGGAGTCAACATACGAATTATCGCTGTATTAATCCAAGTATCAATAAAGTGGTTATTATTGGTGGTGCCGGCGCCTTAGGTAAGGTGTTTGTGACGCTCTTTGAGCAAAGTGACTACTCGGTCACAAGCTTAGAAAAGAATGATTGGGCAAGGGCTGACGAGATATTTACGGGTGCCGATTTAGTCATTGTTGCGGTACCAATAAAATTAACTGTATCAGTTATTGAAGGTTTATCGACTTTGCCAAAAGAGTGTATTTTAGCCGATATTACCAGTGTAAAAGATCAGCCTTTACAAGCCATGTTGAAAGTGCATCAGGGTCCCGTTGTTGGTTTGCATCCGATGTTTGGCCCTGACAGCCCCGGTATGATAAAGCAGGTAGTTGTTGTATGTCATGGTCGAGAGCCTGATAAATACGAATGGCTGCTTGAACAAATGCGAACTTGGGGAGCGGTGCTGCATGAATCCTCAAGTAAAGAACATGACAGTGCGATGGCGTTTATTCAAGTAATGCGACATTTCAGTACTTTTGTATACGGTCAGCACCTCAAAGAAGAAGATCCCAGTTTGGCATCCTTGTTGATGTTCAGTTCGCCAATCTACCGTTTAGAATTAGCAATGGTTGGTAGACTTTTTGCTCAAGCGCCAGAGCTTTATGCGGATATTATTTTCAATAATGCCGAAAGTTTAGCTCTTCTGAAACGTTTTCATGCCCGATTTGGAGAAGCTCTGAAACTGATCGAGGAAGTCGATAAAGCATCATTTGTAAATCAGTTCAATGAAACTAAGCAATGGTTTGGCGACTATGCCGAGCAATGTTTAATAGACAGCAAACAATTACTGCTGAAGGCCGACGATAGCCAGTTGTTAAGGAAAACACAACGCAAGTGAGGCAGCTGGTTTAAATGACGCTTAAATAGCTAAAAAGTGGAATAGCCAAAAAGCTATTCCATTAACGCGTTTACTGCCGCTATTTTAGTCGGGCTGATTTCCTCAATCGGATAACAACCTAGTACTTTAAAGTAGCGTGTCATTCCACGTAGGGCTTCCATCGCATTTTGCATTGGTCCATCAGCGATATTACCTTCAACATCCAAGTAAAACATTTCCTCCCATGGGTTACCTGTAATAGGTCGTGACTCCAGTTTAGTCATGTTGATTTGATTTTCTCTCAACACTAATAATGCCTCTACTAAGGCACCGGGTTTTTGCACGGTAGACATAATTAATGTGGTTTTTGCAGGCACTTGTAAAGGCACTTTCACCGAATCACTTGCCACTACAATAAATCGACTGTGGTTTTCTTTTTGATTCGCTAAGTTTGACTTAATCGCTTTCAAACCATATAAACTTCCGCCAGCCTCGCTGCCAATGGCTGCAACTTCACCTGAACGTAATTCATTCACAACAATCATTGCGGCAGAAGTGCTGTCACAAGGTTTTACTTCGACATTGCCTAGTTCAGCTAAAAAATGACTGCATTGAGCAAACACTTGCGGATGCGCATACAGTGTTTTGATTTTACTGATTTCAACGCCATCTGAGACCAAAAGGGCATGCTTAATTGGGTGAGTCAGTTCACCAACGATACTCAAACGCGTATGTTGTAATTGGTCATATACTTCATTAATACTGCCAGATGACGTATTTTCAATCGGCAGCACTGCAAAGTCTGCTTCACCTGATTCGACTTTATTGATAATTTCAACAAAGCTTTGACAGCCTATTTCTAGTAATTCTCCAGGGCGTCTTGAAAAGTACTTTTGCGTAGCAAGGTAACTGTAAGAACCTTTGTCACCTAAAAATGCCACACGATTAAGTGGTTTTTCGCTACCCGGATTGGCCCAGCGCGCCAACATAGCTTGTTGGTTTAATACTGAATCTTCAATGATGACATGAAATAATTGGGTTACGTAGTGAGGGTCTAAACCTGCTTTTTGTCCTTGCTTAATCAGACGAATAAGAAGTTGCTCTTCTCTCGCCTGATCACGCACAGGGATCTGATTTTTGACTTTTGTTTCTGCAACTTGGTTAGTTAGTCCTTGACGAGTAGCCAATAGAGAAAGTAAATCGGAATCAAGTGACGTAATCTTTTTGCGTATTTCTTCAAGTTCTTGTTTGGGCACTTCATATCCTTTGTGTAAACGGTGAATACCAAACTGCTGACGGGCGCTATTTGGTATAATATAGAGAGATGCGAATAACCGCCCCACAATGAAATGTAAGTAAGTGGTCGCGCAGTGTCAATGGATAAAAGGAGAAAATTCCTAAATATTTATATTCAAGATACTAATTATCCTACTTTATAGGTCAGAATCCAACAATCTTACTAACATTGCTTTTACTTCATCCGATTCAAACGGTTTATCACAAAGCGCATTAACACCGGTTTGTTGAATATTAGCCATATGTGGACTTGACGATGACTCAGACGTAACCATGATGATCGGGATATGAGTTGTCGCTGGATTGAATCTAATGAACTCCGAGAGCTCTCTGCCATCCATCTCAGGCATATTATAATCGGTAATAACTAAATCGAATTCGTTATCTTTTAATAAGGTCAGAGCATGAGCGCCGTTTTCGGCTTCCATTACCTTGCTTAATCCCATGCCCTCGAGCACTCTGCGAATATGATTTCGCGCTAATCGGCTGTCATCCACAAGAAGCACTCGCACGTCTTGCGCATCAAAATAGTTTAAGTCAATTTCGTCGGTATTGATGAGTTGCAAACTCGCGTTTAAGCCACGAGATAAGTGAATAGGCTCAAACGGTTTTGGAAGAATTGCAGCAACACCCGCTTGCTTAAATTCGTCAAGTTTGCTGATGCTATTTTCGCTACTCACCAGCATAAAGGGGATCGATGCATTAGCGTCATCGTCTTTAATGAATCTTAAAATATCTAAGCCATTACCATCTGCCAAATACATGGTGCTCACCACCATATCTGCGCCATGGGCCCTTATAGACGCTTTGGCCTGCTCGACGTTTTGCACAACATCAACTGTTTGTACATTCTCTGCGAGCAGTAACGTTTTAATGATCTTGCTTTGCGTATCGGACGGTTCGACCAATAATATGTGCAGATCAGATATCGAAAGTTTATGCATTACTTAGTTATCTCTCAAAAATTTCAGCCGCCTGCTAACTTGACGCGCTTTCCTTTGATCTCTAAAATTTGTTTAAGTTTATCGCGCACATCGCCTTGGATTTCGATGCTGAATCCTTTTACTGCGCCTCCGCAACCACATTGTTTTTTTAATTCTTTGCATAGCATCTTGAGGTCAGCATCGCTCATTTCTAGACCGTCGATTATACTCATGCCTTTGCCTTTGCGGCCTTTAGTTTCTTTTCGTATCCTTACAATACCATCGCCCTTTGGGGCATTTTGTAAGCTAGCGGTCTTCTCTTTTATTCTACCTGTATCGGTCGAATAAACTAATCTTGAATCATTCATTCGATAAAAAGCATATATTCAGCCCAAATAATAGAACCAAGTATATCCTATGGACCTAATCAAAGCTATTTTGGGCATTTTAAACGATTTAAGTGATCCCTAGTTGCAATTGAGAACTATTATCAACTACCATACGGCCACATGATTTATAAAGTTTAAAGGGATGGAAAAAAAGTGACCATAAGCATTTCTCGTTTATTCGTTTTATTCTCGTTAGTAATTTTCTCTGCACACAGCGTCAGTGCTGAAGTTAACGTGTACTCTGCACGTAAAGAAGCGCTGATTAAACCGATTTTAGATGATTTCAGCAACCAAACTGGCATTAAAGTGAACTTGATTACGGGTGACGCTGATGCACTTATCTCAAGGATCAAATCAGAAGGACAGTTTAGTCCTGCAGATGTGCTTATATCCGCTGATGTTGGTCGTTTGGTGAGGGCAAAGCAACTCGGAATAACGCAAGCTAACGCCGATGAGGTTATTATAACCAATGTGCCGGCTTATTTGCGGGATGAGGAATTACATTGGACGGCACTAACATTGCGTGCACGTCCGATTATGTATGCTAAAGACCGCGTTGACCCTGCGTCATTGTCAACCATGCAGGCATTAACAAACAAAGAATGGAAAAATCGAATTTGTATTCGTTCATCCAATAATATTTATAACCAATCCATGATTTCAGGCATGATCCAAACGCAAGGTGAAGCAAAAACACTAGATTGGGCCAAAGGCCTAGTGGCAAATTTTGCGCGCACGCCGAAGGGGGGCGATCGTGACCAAATTAAGGCCGTTGTTGCTGGGGAGTGTGATGTTGCTATTGCTAATACGTATTATTTAGCCGGCATGCTAAACGCCGATGACGAAGCGACTCGAAAAACAGCTCAGCAAGTCGCTGTATTTTGGCCGGACCAAGACACCATTGGTACGCATGTTAATATTTCAGGTGTTAGCATTGCGAAATATGCTAGCAATTTAGACGCCGCGAAAACGCTTATCCGTTTTATGTTAACCGATGAGGCTCAGGTTTGGTACGCTGAAACAAATCATGAATACCCAGTAAAGGCAGGTATAAAATGGAGCCAAACCCTCCAAGATATGGGCACATTTAAAGCGCAAGAAGTATCATTAGCGAAAGTGGGCGAGACTAACGCAAAAGCGCTTATGTTGATGGATAAAGCAGGTTGGCGCTAGTCGATTGATAAAAACTGCATTGAAAGGTTCAGCCTTTACAATATATTCGGTATTGGCAGGTCTGTTATTAGGCTTGCCTCTTTTCGTAATATTTTTCAGCTTCTTTTCTTGGGACACGGCTATTTGGCAGCATCTTGCTGCAACGGTGCTGCCCAAATATATAAGCAATAGCCTAATGCTTGCCTTTGGTGTTGGTTTTGGTGCAACGATACTAGGTACATGCTTAGCTTGGCTTATTGTTAATTACAATTTTTATGGGCGGCGCTTAATTCAGTGGATGGTATTATTACCACTCGCTATGCCAGCTTATATCATTGCCTACACGTACACCGGTTTACTTGATTTTGCTGGCCCACTACAAACCTTTATCCGCGGTACATTTGATTTGGGCGCTCAAGACTATTGGTTTCCTGAAGTCAGATCGTTATCCGGTGCAATCATTCTGATGTCGCTAGTGCTTTACCCCTATGTTTATATACTGGCAAGAACCGCCTTTTCTGAGCAATCGCAAAAGTACCGTGAAGTGAGTGAACTGGCTGGGGTATCGCCATTAAAGCACTTTTTTAAAGTTGCTTTACCACTCGCTCGTCCTGCAATTATGACTGGAGCTGCTCTAGCAATGATGGAAGCATTAGCCGACTTTGGCACGGTTGAATACTTTGGTGTTAGCACGTTTACCACCGGAATCTATAGAACGTGGTTTGGTATGGGCGATATTAAGGCTGCGTCTCAGCTTTCAGGTTTTCTATGTTTATTTGTTTTTATTTTGATCATGGTAGAAAAAATGAGCCGACGTGACTCTCAGAATTATTCGTCTAGACAAGGCAAGTCGGCTCAGGCTAAACAAGTGAACGGCATCAATGGCATTCTAATATTTGTGCTTTGTAGTTTACCTGTCGCATTTGGCTTTATTATCCCATTTGTACAATTAGCCACTTGGGCGCTCAGTTTCTCCGATCTCTCGAACTTGGCAGACTACCCCGAATACGCTATGAATTCGGCGATGTTGGCTAGCATAGGTGCCATTGTTGTGGTTGCTATGGCATTGTTGTTTAGTTATGCTAAACGCCTGCATCCCTCTAAAACAGTGAGCGGCTTCATACAATTAGTATCGTTAGGATATGCGCTACCGGGCACAGTTATCGCGATAGGGGTGTTAGTTCCGCTAGGATGGTTAGATATAAAACTGAATGTGATGACCAATGTGTGGTTTGATTTTCAGCCCGGTTTGGTGTTCTCCGGTACTGTGTTCGCGCTTATTTTTGCCTACGCGATCCGCTTTATGAGTGTTGCCTTAAACAATACCGAAGCTGGCATTCAACGCATAAAACCTAGTATGGATGAGGCTTCAAAAGTATTGGGTGACTCACCAACGCAGCGACTATTGAGAATTCATATTCCATTGTTAAAGGCGAGCTTGTTAAGTGCTACTTTACTGGTTTTCGTCGACATACTTAAAGAATTACCTGCTACTCTAGTGCTGCGCCCTTTTAATTTCAATACATTGGCTGTTAAAGCCTTTGAATTAGCCTCAGATGAACGCTTGATTGACGCGGCACTACCTTCAATCACAATTGTCTTGGTTGGCATTTTGCCGGTAATAATACTCACTAAAACGCTTGATGGAATAGAACGAAAATATGCTTGATATTAACAATCTATCGTTGAGTTTTGGTACACAAAAAGTGCTACAAAAGCTAACGATTTCATTGCAACAGGGCGAAATAGGCTGCATTCTAGGGCCATCCGGTTGCGGTAAAACGACCTTACTGCGAGCCATTGCAGGATTTAAGTCTGTGCAGGCCGGAAGCATTAGCGTCAATGACATTATAGTTAGCGATGCTGGATATAAAATGCCGGTAGCAAAACGTAAGATTGGCGTGGTGTTTCAGGACTTTGCTTTATTTCCACACATGAATGTGCTTAAAAATGTTGCCTACGGTTTAAGTAAATTATCCAAGTCTGAGGCCCTCAAACTCGCTCAAGAAGCGATTGAGCTGGTAGGCTTGAATGATGCTAAAAGTAAATATCCGCATGAACTATCCGGTGGACAACAACAACGCGTCGCCATTGCAAGAGCGATTGCTCCTAAACCTGATTTGTTATTACTGGATGAGCCATTTTCGAGTCTAGATCCAGACTTAAGAGAGCGCCTGTCGAGCGAAATTCGCAGCATTATTAAGCAGCAAAATATCACAGCACTATTGATTACTCACGATCAAACCGAAGCGTTTGCAATGGCAGATAAGATAGGTGTCCTGCATCATCAACAATGCCAACAATGGGGCACCGCTTACGACTTGTATCACGAGCCAGCGACAGAATTCATTGCAGATTTTGTTGGCGAAGGTGTGTTTATTCCAGTGCAAGTGGTGGCGTATGAAAATGACAGCGAGAGTAAAATTGAAGCCAGTGACGACAAACTTCTGTGGCTTGAAACGCAACTAGGTCGTTTTCTTCTGCCGCAAGAATATATAGATAACGCCGCGTTTAAGGTCGGTGATATCGCAAAAATGTTAGTCAGGCCAGACGATTTAAGACATCAGGACGAAAGTGTCTTAAAAGCGAAGGTGGTAGGGCGTTCTTTTCGCGGCGCCCATATATTGTATCGATTGTCGTTAAACCAAGGTGAACCATTGCTTTGCTTAGCGCCCAGTCACCATGACCATCAAATAGGGGAGTCGTTTGGTATTCACTTAGAAGTTGAGCACGTGATCTGCTTTCCTTATTGATTTTTAGCCGGTTATTTACGATAACCTGCAATTACCTAAGATGACGTCTGTCGCCTTGCCCAAAAAAGCCTATGAGTTGCAAAATTGTGCTTGATGATTTAGCTGCCGGCTAAATTGGCTAACCGTGCTCAATTGCTGAGCGCCTTGCTACCTATTTACACCTGATCCGATACATTCCCACAATTAGTTACCGAATATATTGATTCAGTCGTTTAGAATCCGCATTGTTTAGTTTATAATTTCGCACTTTCGGTGGCTTTAAAATAGAAGCCTGACACAATTCAGATTAGCGTTTGTTTTGCCTGCCTTATAGCCAAAGTGGCCAGGAAACCTGAAGCGGCGCTAGTATTATGCAAGTATTAAAAAATACAAAACAAAAACAGCACTATTGGGATTAAGTTTATGCGCACAGATTACTGTGGAAATATTGATGTAAGTTATGCCGGTAAAGAAGTCACACTTTATGGTTGGGTAAACAAAAGACGTGATTTAGGCGGCGTGATTTTTATTGACTTACGAGATCGTGAAGGCATTGTGCAGGTTGTTATTGACCCAGACGCTGCTGAGACATTCGAACTTGCTTCCACTCTACGTAATGAATTCTGTGTCGCAATTACTGGTTTAGTCTGTATGCGACCGGATACGCAAATAAACAAAGAAATGAAAACCGGTGAAATTGAGATACTTGGCAAACAGTTATCTATTTTTAATAGTGCACCAGCATTACCACTTGATTTCAACCAAGATAACTCAGAAGAGCAGCGTTTAAAATATCGCTACCTAGATTTGCGCCGTCCTTTGATGACGCAGCGTTTAGTTTTTCGCTCTAAAGTAACGGCGGCGGTTAGACGCTTCCTTGAAGATGGCGGTTTTCTTGATATCGAAACGCCTATTTTGACCAAAGCTACACCGGAAGGGGCGCGTGATTATTTAGTGCCAAGTCGAACACATAAAGGTCAGTTTTTCGCATTGCCACAGTCACCACAGCTGTTTAAACAGTTGTTGATGATGTCGGGTATGGACAAATATTATCAAATTGTAAAGTGCTTCCGTGATGAAGATTTACGTGCTGATCGCCAGCCTGAATTTACCCAGATAGATATCGAGACCACTTTCTTGGACGCCGAAGATGTCATGGCAATCACAGAAAAAATGATGCGTTCACTTTTTACTCAGTTGTTAAATGTGGATTTAGGCGACTTCCCAACTATAAGCTATGCAGAGGCTATGCAGCGCTATGGTAGCGATAAGCCTGATTTACGTAATCCACTTGAATTAGTCGACGTTGATGACATTGTAAAAGACAGCGATTTTAAAGTTTTTAGTGGCCCAGCGAATGATGAAAAAGGCCGTGTAGCAGCTATCCGAGTGCCTGGTGGCGCCACGTTATCGCGCAAGCAAATAGACGATTACGGAAAGTTTGTTGGTATTTACGGAGCCAAAGGCCTGGCATGGCTCAAAGTCAATGACCTCAGTAAAGGCGTTGAAGGCTTACAATCACCTATTCTTAAGTTTTTTGATGAAATTAGCATTACGGCACTACTTGAAAAAACTGGTGCACAAACCGGTGATATTCTTTTGTTTGGTGCAGATACTAAAACCATAGCTACCGATGCAATGGGTGCCTTACGCCTAAAATTAGGCGAAGATTTCGACTTGTTAGAGGGCGAGTGGTGTCCTTTATGGGTTGTCGATTTCCCAATGTTCGAAGAAGCTGATGGACATCTATATGCGCTGCACCATCCGTTTACTGCACCTCGTGACAGCAACATTGAAGCCTTAAAAGCGAATCCGGCTGACGCCTTGTCAAATGCTTATGACATGGTGCTTAATGGCGTTGAATTAGGGGGTGGTTCGGTGCGTATTCACAACATGGATATGCAAGCGACCGTGTTCAAACTTCTGGGTATCACAGATGAAGAAGCCAATGAAAAGTTCGGTTTCCTGCTTGAAGCATTGCGTTATGGAGCTCCTCCTCACGCGGGTTTAGCCTTTGGTTTGGATAGAATGGTTATGTTGATGACTGGTGCCGAGTCAATTCGTGACGTAATGGCATTTCCAAAAACCACAACAGCCGCTTGTCCATTGACTAATGCGCCAGGGTTTGCAAGCCCTGAACAATTGGCTGAGCTGTCAATTGCAACGGTGATTAAAGCGGATACTAAAGACTCAGAAAAGGGCGCTGAATAAAAACATGCAACTGAAACGCGCAGAATCAGTGTTGGTTGTGATCAGAGATGAACGCAAGCAAGTGCTGATTATGCAGCGTGATGACGATGCTAACTTTTGGCAATCGGTAACCGGTACCATTGAGGTGGGGGAAATACCGCTCAATGCTGCCTATCGCGAGTTAGCTGAAGAGACCGGCATTGCAATGCCTAAATCGACTCATCCCATATTGGATTGTCGACTAATGAATCAATACAAAATTCGACCAATTTGGTTGTACCGATATCCCCCGGGCACTGAATTTAATAACGAATATGTTTTTTGCGTAAAAGTACCCGCTGGTTTGCCTATCGTGTTGACAGAACACACCGACTTTAATTGGACAAGCAAACAAGAAGCAATACAACGAGTTTGGTCAAAAACCAATCGCGATGCGATTGCGCAATTTGTTCCGGATTAGCTCATGAGCATTATTTTAGGTATTGATCCAGGTTCAAGAATTACAGGCTACGGCGTTATTAAAGTCGTGGGTGGTAAGGCGAGCTATTTGGGTAGTGGATGTATTCGTTTAACGCATGACGAACTCTCCATTCGTTTGAAACGTATTTTTGACAGCGTCAGTGAAATTATTACCCAGTTTGCTCCTACTGAATTTGCAATAGAACAAGTGTTTATGGCTAAAAATCCCGATTCAGCGCTTAAACTCGGGCAAGCTCGCGGGGCAGCTATCGTAGCTGCTACTAACTTTGACTTGCCGGTCGCTGAATATTCAGCACGCCAAATTAAACAATCTGTAGTGGGTTCGGGTGGGGCAGACAAAACCCAAGTTCAGCATATGGTAATGACCTTGTTAAAGTTGAACGCAACACCACAGGCCGACGCAGCTGATGCATTGGCTGTTGCTTTATGTCATATTCACACGTCGCAGAGCCTGATTAAAATGTCAGGTAAAAGCGCAGGCAAAATTTCGAAGATCGTGCGCGGTCGCTTAAGAAGATAAATAAGGCAGGACAACAATCCGATGATTGGCAGAATTAAAGGCACGTTAATTGATAAAACGCCACCCGATGTTTTGGTCGACGTGAATGGTGTGGGTTATGAGATCCAATTGCCGATGACCAGTTTCTATCAGCTTCCCGATATCGGTGAAGTGGCGACTATTTATACTCACTTTGTTGTACGTGAAGATGCGCAATTATTATTTGGTTTTTCAGATACCTCAGAGCGCGCGCTGTTTCGCGAACTCATAAAAGCCAACGGTGTCGGCCCCAAACTCGCCTGTACTATATTGTCTGGTATGTCGGCACAAGATTTCGTGCAATGTGTCATTCATGAAGATATCTCAAATTTAGTCAAGCTTCCCGGTGTAGGCAAAAAAACCGCCGAGCGTTTAGTTGTAGAATTAAAAGACAAATTAGAAAAACTATCACGCAGCGATACGCATTTTGATGGGGCGGGTCCTGCTGCGCCGAATAGTCCGATTCAACGTCCCTCATTAAGAGGCGACGCACATGCTAAAAATGAGGCCTTAAGTGCTTTGCTCGCCTTGGGTTATAAACCGGTGCAAGCAGAGAGAGTCATAAAACAAGTTTATACTGAAGGTATGACAAGTGAGCAGGCAATCAGAGTGTCACTTAAGGCAATGGTTTAGGAGTATGGGGTTAAATTTATATCCTGATTATTTTACGACGCGTATTCACATTATGCTTAATCCTAAAAGATTACAAAAAGGTAGGGAGTCGTTATGATTGAAGCTGATCGCTTAATACAAGCCATTGCTGACCCGGAAGATGAAGTTATTGACCGCGCAATTCGACCGAAAATGCTCAGTGATTACACCGGTCAAGATCATGTCTGTGAACAAATGGAAATTTTCATTCAAGCAGCCAGAAAGCGCAACGATGCGCTTGATCATCTGCTTATATTTGGTCCTCCAGGTTTAGGTAAAACCACACTGGCTAATATTGTCGCTAATGAAATGGGAGTGAATATAAAAACCACCTCGGGTCCGGTGCTGGAAAAAGCCGGTGATCTCGCTGCATTGCTGACGAATCTTGAAGAAAACGATGTCTTGTTTATTGATGAAATTCACCGCTTAAGCCCGGTCGTTGAAGAAATCCTGTATCCAGCGATGGAAGACTATCAATTGGATATCATGATTGGTGAGGGGCCAGCGGCGCGCAGTATCAAACTCGATCTCCCGCCGTTTACATTAATTGGTGCTACTACCAGAGCTGGATCATTAACCTCTCCGCTACGAGATCGTTTTGGTATTGTGCAACGTTTAGAATTTTATAACGTCGCCGATTTAACCGATATTATTCAGCGTAGTGCCGCTTATTTAAAATTAAGTATGGAGAAAGAAGGGGCGTTTGAGATGGCAAAGCGTTCACGTGGTACGCCTCGAATAGCTAACCGTTTATTGCGTAGAGTAAGAGACTACGCTGAAATTAAAGCCGACGGCAAGATAAATGCCGACGTTGCAGGTAGAGCGCTGAATATGCTTGACGTTGACAACAAAGGCTTTGATTTTATGGACAGAAAGTTGTTACTCGCGATCATTGAAAAGTTCATGGGTGGGCCTGTCGGCTTAGATAATATAGCAGCAGCAATAGGTGAAGAAAAAGAAACTATAGAGGACGTTATAGAGCCGTATTTAATTCAGCAAGGCTTTTTACAGCGGACTCCGCGCGGACGAATTGCAACTCAGCACGCATATTTGCATTTTGGTTTAATTATGCCAAAGGTTGACTAGATACTAATCACATATATTAGGCAAAAAAAAGCCCACGCAATGCATGGGCAAAACAACAAGTAAAACGGAAGGAAAACTGTTGTCAGGGAACATCAAAAGCAATACAACTAAGTTGTGGCAGCTATTCAATGCGATCTAGCATAAACCCATCCGATGAGATATCAAACGAGAAATATTCTTATTATAGATTAGTTTTTCTAATCCAATTTATGTGTTGTATTTTATGCCTTTAAATCCGATAATATTCTTATCCCACTTATGTTTATATTCATAGTAACGATGACCTATATAAATTAGTGATAATGGATAGTTTGCTATATGAAATCTAACCTGAAAGGAGTCGTTTTTGCTCAATAATGAACCTTTTTCGATACCGATACGCATATATTACGAAGACACTGACGCTGGTGGACTTGTCTACCACTCTAATTATTTGAATTTTATGGAGCGCTCGCGTACCGAGTGGTTAAGGCACTTGGGTATAGAACAAAAAACTTTATTGGAACAATCAATCGGTTTTGTCGTCAAAGAACTTACTATGAAAAATAGTAAAGCGGCTGCTTTCAATGATATGTTGAGCATTAGTTGTCAGGTAGTAGAATTGAAGAAGGCAAGTATGGTTTTTCGGCAACACGCTTATCGTGTCAAAGATTCTGCTAATACGCATAACAACAATAACAATGTTACGAGTACTGAAAAAGAACTACTCGTTAGCGCTGAGGTCAGAGTAGCCTGTGTCGATTTGGAAAAGATGAAACCAATCGCTATACCTGGCTTTATATTAAGGGAAATTAAACGTGACGTCTGAAATGTCTATCCTCAACTTGCTGTTAGAAGCAAGTATTGTTGTGCAATTTATTATGCTGTTGTTATTAACCATGTCGGTTGTTTCATGGGCATTTATTTTTCAAAGAAATGCTGTATTGAGCGCAGCAACAAAAGAAATGAAAACCTTTGAAGACAAGTTTTGGTCAGGTGCTGATTTGAACAAGCTTTATCAAGAACTTTCTGCCCGAGCTCAATTAACCGGTTTGCCCCTTATATTCTGTGCTGGATTTAAAGAATATGTGCGCTTACGTAAAACATCCGGTGCCGTTAATGATGCTATTATGGACGGTACCTATCGTTCAATGCGCGTGACTATGTCACGCGAAGTTGACGAGCTTGAAGCGCGCCTACCATTCTTAGCTACCGTCGGTTCAATTTCACCTTATATTGGTTTATTAGGCACAGTATGGGGGATCATGAATTCATTCATTGCCCTGGGTCAAGCAAAGCAAGCCACGTTAGCCATGGTTGCTCCTGGTATAGCGGAAGCGCTTATTGCGACCGCTATTGGACTGTTTGCGGCTATTCCAGCCGTAGTCGCATATAACCGCTTTAGTCATAGTGTTGAGAAGTTAGAAAATGCCTATGGTAACTTTATGGAAGAGTTTTCAGCTATATTAAATCGTCAGAATATGGCGTCCTCCAGTCAACAGTCTCAATAACTTATAGTAAATTTATTGACCTGAATTAGGAGAGTTAACATGTATGTGAGAAAACGCAGAAAGCCAGTATCAGAAATTAACGTCGTACCATATATCGACGTTATGTTGGTTCTTTTGGTTATTTTTATGGCAACAGCAACCGCAGTAATGCAAGGCGTGAAAGTTGATCTGCCAAAATCTGATGCAAAAACCATTGAGACTGACGAAGACGACATGTTAATTGTGTCGATAAATGCACAAGGGCAGTACTTTTTGAATATCGGCGATAATCCTGACGAGGAACTCACCGCGGTGGATGTTGCTACACTAGTACAAGCTAAGCTAGCACAAACGCCAACTATTCCAGTCGTAGTGAATGGCGATGGTAGAGTTAATTACGAAAAAGTGGTTGAGTTGATGGTGTTGTTGCAAAATGCGGGTGCGCCATCGGTAGGTTTAATGACTGACCCAAATAAAGCGTAATTGATGAGTGCACAAAACCAACCTAAGCCAAGCGACACGAAAGAGAAAAAATCGCTAACCTTGCAGCAAAAATCATTTTTGATTTCTGGCGCTGGGCACCTGTTTATTGTCCTGTCTTTATTGGTGAGTTTTAAGTTTTCAGCAGCACCGGTCGATCTGGCGACAGGTGATAAAGATACTCAAGCGCCAAATATTATCGAAGCAACCTTCATCGACAGTAATGTAATAGAACAAAATAAGCGTGAAAAACAACAATCTGAAGCTGAAGCAAAAAGAAAACAAGATCAAGAAGCTGCAAATAAACGTAAAGAAGTAGAACGCAAGAGACAAGAGAGCGACACTGCTGATAAAGTTAAGCGTAAAAAAGCGGCTGATGCCAAAAAGCAGAAGGAAGAACAGTTAAGCAAAGAGCGAGAACTACAGCAAAAAGCGAGGTTAGCGCAAGAAAAAGCGCAAAAACAAGAGATAGAAAAGGCGCGCCAAGATAAGGCAGATCAAGAACGTGCGGTACGAGACAATGCAATGCAGGAAAAAATGCAGCTTGAACAAGCGGATCGTAATGAGCGCAGGCAGCGTCAGATATTGTCTGAGTTGCAAATTGCCAATAGCAAAATTAAAGCACGGATTGAACAGAATTTGATACAAACAGGCAGTATAGTGGGCAAGTCTTGCCGACTTCGACTGCGAATTGCTTCTAACGGTTTAGTTTTAGATGCAGTCGGGACAGGCGATGAGTCTTTGTGTTTAGCGCTGCGGACAGCCGCGATGAAAGCAGGAACATTACCGATGCCAAGTAATAAAGACGTTAATGAAAAATTAAGAGATACGACGCTAGTTTATGAGAACTAATTAGCTAACACTATGTCCTATCTAAAAAGATGCACTACTTATGGTTTATTTTTGATTAATTTGAGTAAACAGCGTTAACACTATTTTTTATAATTGCCAACAAGCAGTTATTTAAATCAATAATACCAACTAGAGGATTATCTAAATTCATGGCAACTTGGATATTAAAATTTAGCAGCAAACAAGTAACGATAATGGCAGCTGCTGTACTATTATTTTTTAACTTTCAATTAAACGCTGCTACTAATGAAATAATCATTACCGGTGGTATTGAGTCTGCGCGCCCAATTGGCGTTGTGCCGTTTAAATATTTAGGCAATACATCCTTGCCAGAAAATTTAAGCGAAGTTGTTGCTTCTGACCTCCAGCGCAGTGGCAAGTTTAGTCCCTTGAAGTTGTCATTAATGCCCCAGTTTCCAACCACAGATACTGAAATAAACTATGCTGCGTGGGCACAAAAAGGCATTGATATGGTGCTAGTCGGAAGTGTTGAATCGACAGGTTTGAACCAGTATTTAGTGACTTTTGAGCTGGTTGATGTTCTGCGTGCGCAAGCAACAGGCGGACAAGCTAAAACGCTTGAGAACGGAAAATTGGTGATGACACGTGACCACGTTATTGAAAAACGCACGAAAACAATTAATGGCGGTGATTTTCGTCAATATGCCCATATTATCAGTGACATTGTGTATGAAAAGTTAACCGGTCAGAGAGGCGCTTTCTTAACACGCATCGCTTATATCAAAGTGTTGGATCGTGATACCAACCCAAAACCATATCGTTTAGTCATAGCCGACTACGATAATGTAAACCCAACAACGTTATTGTCATCTCCCGAGCCTTTAATGTCGCCAACATGGTCGCCAGATGGCAACACTTTGGCTTACGTGAGTTTTGAAAATAAACGCTCACAAATTTATTTACAGGACATTTACACGACAAGTCGCACCAGATTGACCGATTTTCCGGGCATAAATGGCGCGCCAAATTTTTCACCTGATGGCAAGAAGCTAGCAATGGTGCTGTCTAAGGACGGTAATCCAGAAATTTACATAATGGATTTACAAACTCGAAATTTAACCAGAATTACGCGAAACAGAGCAATTGATACAGAGCCTTCTTGGACGCCAGATGGAAAAAGCTTGATATTTACGTCGGAACGGGGTGGTAAACCGCAGATTTATCAAGTAAATTTAGCAACTAATCGAAAAAGTAGGCTAACCTTTGAAGGTGAGATGAATTTAGGCGGTGCTATAACCCCTGATAATTCGCAATTAGTTATCGTAAATCGCACCAGGGGTGATTATCATATAGCTAAGCAAGATTTAAAAAACGGTGACATGTTGGTGCTGACAAATACTTATCTGGACGAGTCGCCCAGTATTTCGCCGAATGGAAGTATGATAATATATAGTGTGCTAGAGTATGGAAAACCGGCATTAGCATGGGTTTCACTTGATGGACGCTTCTCGTTTAAAGAACCAGTTGCTGATGGGGAGGTTAAATCTCCTAGTTGGTCGCCGTTTTTACTGTAAATTGAATTTTAAAATATAATAAGGATCTAGTATGTTGAACAAAAATGCACTTAAAACGCTTTTGATTGTTGTGCCTTTAGTAACCCTAGCGGCATGTAAGTCTGGCCCAACAGATGCAGAACTTGAAGCTGAAGCGAATAGCCAAGCAGAAGCAGCTGCACAACAAGTTGCTGAAGCTGAAGCGGCTGCTGATGCTGAAGCTAAGCGTGTTGATGTTGCTAAGGCTGATGCTCTTCAAAAAGCCAAAGATATGTTCGAAAATGAAAAAGCCACGTTGGTTGCTCAAAACGTCGTTTATTTTGACTTCGACCAAGCATCAGTTAAATCTGACTTTCATGCAGTATTAGATATGCACGCTGCGTTTTTAGTTAAGAATCCAGGACAGTCAATTGTAGTCGAGGGTCACTGTGATAACCGCGGTACACCAGAGTACAACATTGCATTAGGCGAGCGTCGTGCGCAATCTGTCGAGACATATTTGATGAATGCAGGCGTAAGCTCTGCACAAGTATCAGTTGTTTCTTACGGTGAAGAAAAACCAGCAGTTCAAGGCGGATCTGAGTATGCATTTGCTCAAAACCGTCGCGGTATTGTGGTTTATCAGTAAGCAATTATGATTAAACCAATTATTATAGTTGGTCTTATTAGTTTCACAGGCGCTTGGGCTTTTGCTCAAGCGCCTGTTGTCGATTTAAATGATCCAAAACAAACTAATCAGCCACAACCTGTTACCGCTCAAAATGACACCGCTCAAAATGACACCGCTCAAAATGACACCGCTCAAAATGACAAGGTGCAAAACACGCCTCCGGTTATCACTAACCCGACGGACGTTGCCACTCGCTTGCTGATACTAGAACGCAAAGACCAAAGCCGTGTTGAGGCTCAACAGCGCGTTCAGCAACAACTTGACATGTTACAAGGCGACGTTGATGAGATAAGAGGATCTATTGAGCTTCACAATCATCAATTAGGACAAATATTAGAGCGCCAAAGAGAGCTCTATCTTGAGTTGCAAAATCGTTTTTCTAACTTATCGGAACAGACAATATCAGCAGGAAATTCAGTCGGAGTTGTTGCGCCAAGCGCGCAAGCTACTCGACCAGCAGGGCAATCTGAAGAGCAGGCTTATCAGTCAGCAGTTAATCTGATACTCAAAGAACGCAATTACGATGACGCTATTCCTGCGTTTCAAGTTTTTTTATCTACTTTTCCAAGCTCGAGCTACACCGATAATGCACATTATTGGCTAGGTCAGTTGTTGTTTAATAAACAAGATTGGGATGGTGCAAGGCAGCAATTTGAAAGCGTAGTGAATAAATTTGCTGATTCCCCCAAGCGTGCAGACGCGATTTTGAAGCTTGGTATGGTTGCAAAATCAGTCGGTAACAAGGCAAAAGCAAAGCGATTGTTCGAACAAGTGGTTACAGAGTACCCTGACGCAACACCAAGCCGTTTGGCAAATGAACAATTAAAAAGCTTGTAGTTTTTAAACTATGAGCTTTTTGTTTACTTTACACACAGTTTTAAAGTTAAATCAAATAAATCGTATTTAAAGGTTGCACCGAGTTTCGATTTCAGTATTATATGCCGCCGTTGAGGTAGATAAGCAACGCAGGAAAAGCACATTGGGTCGTTAGCTCAGCTGGTAGAGCAGTTGACTTTTAATCAATTGGTCGCTGGTTCGAACCCAGCACGACCCACCAATTATCTACACCAACCATCCTTTGAAAGTGGGTCGTTAGCTCAGCTGGTAGAGCAGTTGACTTTTAATCAATTGGTCGCTGGTTCGAACCCAGCACGACCCACCACTTCTTTCTTACAAGCGAAAAAATACAAACCGCCATCTAGGTTTACAAAAAACCAATTCAAGCTGGTAAATTTGTTACCATCAATCTGTGAATTCTTGGACGCACTGAGTTATACTACCCGGACCATAACAAATTACACACTTTGCATATGATCCACGCAGTACAATCACAACGCATATCCTATCCTTTTCCAGCTATGCCTATACCGATAACCTCGGATTATGTTGAGCAACTCAAGTCAGAGATCAAAATACTTCTCAAGCAAAAAAATGCGGTGTTAGTTGCGCATTATTATACCGACCCAGTTATTCAAGCCTTAGCAGAAGAAACCGGCGGCTGTATTTCAGACTCACTTGAAATGGCGCGGTTTGGCCGTGATGCACAAGAAAAAACCTTGTTAGTTGCTGGCGTAAAATTTATGGGTGAAACTGCTAAAATTTTAAGTCCAGAAAAAACTGTCATTATGCCAACCCTCGAAGCAACCTGTTCGCTCGACTTAGGTTGCCCAGTTAAGGAATTCTCTGCATTTTGCGACGCACACCCAGATCATACCGTTGTGGTTTATGCAAATACCTCAGCTGCAGTGAAGGCTAGGGCGGATTGGGTGGTGACATCAAGCATCGCACTTGAAATTGTTGAACACCTTGATAGCCAAGGTAAAAAGATTATTTGGGGGCCAGATAAACATTTAGGTGCTTACATTCAAAAAGAAACTGGCGCAGAAATGCTTATGTGGAACGGCGAATGTATTGTGCATGATGAGTTTTCAGCGCAAGCACTGCTCAAAGCAAAGCACTTACATCCCGACGCAGCGGTGCTAGTGCACCCTGAGTCGCCTGCTAGCGTGGTTGAAATGGCAGACGCTGTTGGTTCTACATCTCAGCTAATAAAGGCTTCCACAGAGCTCCCCAATCAGAAGTTTATTGTCGCCACCGACAAAGGCATTTTTTATAAAATGCAGCAGTTGTCACCAAACAAAGAGTTTATTGCAGCACCAACTGCTGGTAATGGCGCGACGTGTCGCAGCTGCGCACTTTGTCCATGGATGGCAATGAATGGCTTAGAGGCTATGAGAGATGCATTGGTGGATCACCAAGGTAAAGAAATCTTTGTAGAGGAAGCATTGCGGCAGCGCGCATTAGTACCACTAAACAGAATGCTTGGGTTTGCCGCTGAATTAAACATGACATTAAAAGGAAATGCGTAAATCAGTACTTGAAAGCTGTCAAGGTTTTCCTTACTATACGCGCCAATTGGAGAGGTGGCTGAGTGGCTGAAGGCGCACGCCTGGAAAGTGTGTTTAGGGTTAAACCTAACGAGGGTTCGAATCCCTCTCTCTCCGCCAGATAATGTTGAAGCCCTTATGTAGTAAGGGCTGCAGCGACGCAGGTTCAGGGTCTATTCAGACTCTGTCACAGAACTCTGTCACAAAATGACAGGTTGCGCATGAAAAACTCTTCTCCAACACACTTATATCGCTATCAAGATTCCCAGAATTACTTTATTCGCTTCAGAATGAATTTTTTTAAAAATATCGACTATATTAAGCCTGACGGTTACTTTGTTGCGTCGTTGCGTACTTCGTCGTACGACGACGCCAAATGGTTAGCGTTTTACATTAAACGGAATTTAATGAAGGAGATAAGCATGGAGTGCTTTTCAAACAACACTGTAAAGTCTGTGGTCTCGCTGGGCGATACACTTAACTCGGTTGAACACGAGCTTCAACACGAGCCCTCAAACTCAAATGCACAGTTCAAGGCCTTGCTTAGACAAAGGTTCGCTGAGTTATTAAAAGTGGGTAAGCTAATGTTAGAGCATGGCTTAGATCAGTCTGACAACTTGCAAAAGCCTCTGTCTGAAGAAGACATGCAAACTTTGAAAACGCATTCGGAGCAACTGGTAACGCCAAGTGAGCAATTGGCCATGCTTGAAACGGTCTCTAATGATCGAGTTGATGTGAACATCGATTTAGAGCACAAGTATTTAGACTACCGTGACATGGTCAATGCGCTTACTCATCAGTTAGATGAACTTAAGACGCAACTTGCTGATTATCGACTCGAGGCTACTGGCTCCGTGCAGTCGTGTACTAGTGAAGAGCTGCATAATTTTACAATCGCAATGGCGGACCAAAATCAAGTAAAGGTGCGTCTTGATCAGCACGAAGCCAATAAGCAGCCTGACGGCATCAATTTTCACAGTATCGGCAATCAATTATCCCTGTTTCTTCAGGAGAAGAGCAGAACAATTGATGAAGATACGATTGAAGGTTATCGGTCTAAATTCAGTGTGTTCTTCGAAACAGTACCCCCTGAAAGCGACTGCAGGAGTATTACTAAGCAACATGTACAACACATCAAGACAGCACTACTAGCGCGCAAGTCAAATGCTTCAAAAGGCTGCAGCGACAAGTTTCTGAATCCTAAAACAATTAATGGTTATCTATCAAATTACAGTACGTTTTTCTCATATCTAGAGAAGAATGTAGATGGAATAGATAAAAATCCTTTTGCTGGTGTATCGATTGCTAAAAATGAGATGGACTCGATAAAACGCAGGCCATTTACAGAAAGCGAAATTAAGCGATTGTTAGCATATAAACCACTGCACGGCTCAGAGGCGCGCGTTTTTCGACAAGATGCTAAATGGTTCGTTCCAATCGCAGTGTACAGTGGAATGCGGTTAAACGAGATATCAGAAATCACACTAGATAGCGTTAAGCAAGTTGACGGTATCTGGTGCTTTGACTTGACGTCTAGCGATGTGAAAAACATGGATTCAAGGCGACTGGTTCCGATTGCACAGGTTATTTTAGACATGGGCTTGTTGAGGTATGTCGATAAACTGCGGTCTCAAGGCAAAAGCTTACTGTTTCCTCAAATACGAGTAGGTAAGAAAAAGGCAGGTAAGGCTGGGTGGGGTGATTCAATCAGCCGCTGGTTTAATCGAACGGTCCTTAAAAATATAGGTATTGATTGTGACAAAGAGGAGAAAGAGAAGAAGTCAGTTGTTTTTCACTCGTTGCGACATACCTTTGTGTCGACTTGTGTGAAGAAAGGCGAGCAGAAGCATTTGATCAAAAGGATTGTAGGTCATGCGCAAGATGATGAAATTACCCTGGGCACATACTCTGACGTGAATGAAATCGACTTGAAACTACTAAAAGAGCTGATTGATCGGGCTATCGTGTGGTGATGAGGTTATTTTGTTAAGTCGTCATGAAAAACTACTTAGCACAGAAATTACGACAATTAATTGGTACGTTTTATAACTAACTAACTAACTAACTTTGAGAGTTTGGTTAAATTTAACTATAAATCAGTTGCTTATATTTTAATTGTGTTTTTTACAACTATTTGTATTTCGTCGTCTCTTTCCAAAAAAGTCTGTCATCATTAAGTTGGTTAAAGAGTTTGATTGGAAGCCTATACCTCTAATCCATTGCTCTTTAGCTAAGACTAGTACAGTTGAATCTAATCTCATTACTTAATGGAGAAATATTATGGGAAAAGCAATTGCAGAACCGCATGAAGTGACCTTGGTGGCTAAATCAATGATTAGAGATGGTGCATTACCGTCTGCTCATAAACTTAAGATTCATTACAATGGGGGCCAAATTGTCAGATACCAAAAAATTCTCGATGATTTTATGAGTTCACCTGAGGGTATTGACTACATTGAAAAATATAAGCCACACAATAAATTACCTAGCGAGCTCGTCAAATTTATTGAGCCACACGTGAACGTTGTTCATGCTGAATTGCTTAAATTTAGTCAGTTTCTTGTAAACCAGCATGAAAAAGAACGCGAGCAACTTTGTAAGGTGTATCGAGATGAAGCAGCCGAGGTGAAGGAGCAAAGCGATCTTTTGAATTGTGGCTTGATGGACGAGATTTCATTATTAAAAGCTGAGCTTAAGAGCAAAGATGATTTAATCGCTGAACAAAAAGAGCAATTTACAGAGTTAAAGCAAAAACTGTCACAAGAGCAAAGTGAAATGCTTACGCTCTTGCGGGCTCTGTCAGAGAAAGACAGTGAGAGCGAGGCTTAATTAGAGAATGAAGTAGGGCGAGCGTGATGGTGTTATTGCTTTTGCACTTTTAGCGCTCGTTATTTTCGTGTTTTGCACAATTCGAATATAGATTGAATTAATCTTTCAACGGGGTCATCGAAGTATATGCTGAGGATGGTTGAGTCTGATAGGCGGCTTAGTGCCAAAACCCGCCATACGATGTTTACAACTGAACTATGAGGTCTGGCTCTAAAGCAGTCATTTGATACCCCTTAACGTTGCTGTGTCATCATCCTATCCTTCAGTGAGATATAGTCACATCAACCGAATAGAGGCTTCCTAATCCCATGCTGATGGTGTAACTTTCATTATTATGATGAACGAATTAGCAAACTCAGACTTAGTTGACGAAGCCTATAACTGGTTATGTCAACAGCGAAAACACTTTCCGGTGAACAGTGATGTCTGGGATGTGCGGTTTCATTGGGTAGAAGTCAAAGCCAAACTAATAGCTGAGTTAACCTCAGACACCTTTACTTTCAAACCGCTGCAAAAGGTAACCAAATCAACAGGTGAAGTCATACATGTATGGACATCAATCGATAGCCTAGTGTTAAAACTGTTATCCCTTGTGTTATCAAGGTACTTACCGTCATCTAAGCTGTGTACCCATTTAAAAGGTAATGGTGGCAGTAAACACACGGTCACTGGAATACACAATCAAGTATCAAGCCATACCTTTGTGTTTCGTACTGATGTGAAATCTTATTATGAGTCAATTAACCACGAAATTTTATTAGATAAACTCTCTGTGTTTGTAAAAGATAAACAGGTTATGAATTTATTAGCACAGTATGCAAAGCGCAGCGTGGAATATGGCGGTTTGTTTACCGATTTCACTCAAGGTATTTCATCAGGCTGTTCATTAAGTTCTCTGATATCGAGTTTTTATCTGTATGAGCTTGATAAAGAAATGGAAGGTAAACCTGTTTTTTACAGGCGGTACATGGATGATGTGATTGTATTATCAACAACAAGATGTAAATTAAGAAAGGCCATTAAAACGGTTAATCAACACTTTGCAAAACTAAAGTTAAAACAACACCCTGATAAAACAACCATAGGTCGAATTAAAGCGGGGTTCGACTTTTTGGGTTATCAGTTTGGTGAAGAAAAAATAACCGTTTCAAAACGAACACTAGAAAATCATATACGTCGATTATCGCAGCTTTATGAGCAAAAAAAACGCTTACCGAATTGGCAAGCGTTTCTTGATGATTATCGACAACATTGGGTTACATGGGTTTGTTCAGGCATACCATCGTCGATAATTAGAAATAATGGTACAACCGTAAAATTTAAGCGCACTTCTTACGACGCAAACTTAAACCTAACACCCCTAAGGCAAAAAGAGCGATTGTAGAGGGTTCTGGTACCGGGTTGGCTAAAGGTGACGGTAAAGTGCCTCTCATAACAAATTTTGAATCATAACCTATATCGCGCGAACCACCCCCTCTGCCTCCATCATCTCCAATACTCGGCCCGTTCGCGTTCGCGGACATGCTATATCTCAGATCATAATCAACACCCGCCCAAAATGCCTCATCTCCTATGGGTTCCATCCAAATTTTATACTTCTTGACTTCTGATACTTGACAGAATGCCAACACAACCCCCAGATCAGGGTTAACACAATAAGTATAAATAAAGTCTAATGCTTTCCATTCCATGAAGTCCCCCTTATATGTAAATGCATGGGCGTCAAAAGTCAATGTAGATGTAACAACTACACTATCGCCTAACACGGTCAAGGCTTTAGATACATCAACTCCCTCAGAAAATCCTAATGCCTCGAATTTATGTAGTATCGATGACCCATTATAAACAAATGAAACAAATTCGAACTGAGCAAGAAGGGGGTCAATGTCCGGGTCATAATTTAGCTTAAGTAAACCTGATACGTCCTGAGTGTAACCATCTTTCATATTAGTCCCTGGGACATCTATAGCACCATTAGGGCCTTGGCAATCGTCGCATTGTCCAGTCCAATCAAACGTCAGTAGAATGGGTGCCGCATATGCTAAATTCATACCAAAAACTAAGGTCATTAAGCATACGCTGGTAAGTTTAAAAAACTTATATTTCATTTGTTATTTCCATATCACGTTAACAGTAAGGCCCATTGCCGGGCAGTATATTCCTGAGGTAAGGACTTCAGATTAGAAAAGCGCAACACGGAAGTGCTAAGAATTAGTTAATAGGAAGAGACTGTTGTCTACAAAGGTTTAAACGCAAAATTTATGCCTATATTAAATTATTCATATAATACAAAATGTTAGTTGATTTTACATTTATTCCATAAGAGAAAATGTAAAGAAACCTGACACCTCCTAATTCATGACAAAACCCCTCCGCAAGGGTTATCGCTGTTAGAACTTCATTATCTTGCGCTGATAAACTCCTTGGGAGTGTAAAGAAAGCAGTCATATTAAAAATGTAGCGGTACAACTTAAAACTTATAGGCCAGTGTGTTTGAGTTTTTTTGCACTAATTACGCAGACATTCATTGGGGAAAATCGGCGAGCTGTTGCTATTGGGTCAGCTATACTAACTCAACAGTGAGGGTCTGCAATTCGCTCATTCCTGCCCGTCGCACTATGTAATCTTGCCATCCGGACGACTTAATTTACCTATTACTCGTTAATATTTTTGCGTTCAATGGCCAATAGCCTCAAGAACCTTAAATATTTAACTTTCAGCCAATTCCCCCTTGCACTCAAACCAATTTGTATTCAAAGCCCTAACTAACTAAAGCCGAGTCACTATGGTAAGTCAGCTAAGTTTTTGTAAGTAATGTTTTGATAGCGATGGGGGGCTAAGGATACCTTTTCCGTCGCTTGAAATTTGAAGGACTTATGTTTAAAAAAAATCATAGCAAAGCCACTCTAATTCAACATTTTCTTGGCCATTGAAGCAAAAATACTTCACCTCGGTACTCAAAAACAATGCTTTGGCGTACTTTATTTGACCACCAAATTAGCTTTAAACAATATGGTAATTCTGTTTAGTCAAGTGAACGGTCGGTTGGATTGACATCAATGCTTTGACACAATGAAGGTTGGGGGCTAAGTATCGTGGTTAGCCGAATGCAGTCAATGGCCATAGTTGTTGCTGCTGTAATACTCCTCTTTTGCCATCAAATCACTTTGCTTGCAAAGTACAAATCGAGCCCCGGTGAGACTGCTGTGCCTTTTCAGCAATCTTTTGGTGGCCAAATTTTATACTTTTTAGTTAGATTTTGAAAAGAGACGAATGATAACATTTACAATACTACTAACCTGTGGGCAAAAGAACTTTGCCACAACATTCATTAGCCAAATAACAATAGGATGTACAACTTAAGTCGAAAAAACTTACAGTAATCAACTATATGAGTGTTTTATAACTCGGTATTTTAATCATATCTCAATATCGAATTCGTTAATTAAATCACCGATCTCTTCAGATTTTCCGATATACAACGCTCTGATTAGTTGTATATGCGAGTATTCTATTTTATGGCCCGCTCGCAGTAATTCTCTTGTAAACCAAGGAAACGATTGGTCTTCACCATATTTGCTAAGTGCCATATCAAGTGCATCCATTCCCCCTCGAGCGTGCTTAAGTGACGCATTATTAGCAATCAGAACTTTGAAAGAATCTATCGCTTTGTAATTTACGGCAAAGAAGATGAGAAGTGAACCGGAGGCATCTTCAGAGTTAGGATTAAGGCCAGCATTAAACAATTCATTTAACGCAAGATCGTGGTCACGAACTATTGCAGTTATTGCGTGGTCGATATCAACTTTAACTGGTTGATTCAATATAGTTTTGATTTCGCTAATCGGTCGCATTGCATTAATTGCAACAAGCAATTTAGCTGAGTTCTTATCGATAGAAGACAAGTCATCAATTTCATCAAGAAGAAGTTCAGCGCTTTCCCAATTCTCTGCGCTTTCTAACTTCGCAGCACCGATAGCGTTTTTTGTTTTTACCGATCTTTTATCTCCAGCCAATTTGTCTTGCAGATTTTGCATCTGAATTTTAAAGAAGAGCTTATCAAATGATAATTTTGATACCAATGTATCTAAGTCATTTAAACTCTCTAAGGCTGTCTCCAGAGTAATTAAACCTCCTAGATAAGATTTGTATATGTTGAAGGCTTCGTTTGAGCCCTCTTTCAAATTATTATTTTCGCTCAAACCACTTTCTTTAGTATCAGTGTTGTTCCTAATTTTCTCAATATTTCTAAAAAACGCCAGAGCGCAGTCGTAATCGATCCCCTTAGCATTTATTGAGTGCTGCACAAGCAACAATTCGGCTTGTTTGATGATAATATTTTCAAGCAGTTCACGGTTAGTGAACGACGGCGCGATATCATATTCTTCAAGATTACTTAACGGATAGTTATTATCCTTGTTGTATTTCAGGAATGAGCTATAAGTTGACTCCATCATCGGGCGTATACCTATCGCCAGCGCATTTTCAACTCCAACCCAATGTTGATTATTCGCGTCGTTGTCAAACAATGCCATTAGGTCAAGCGGTCCCCCTACTTTAGCGTTTGCATAAGGGTTTACACCATTTTCAAACCAAAAATTTACTAAGCGAATATTGTTTGTTAGCCCAGCATAAAGTACGAGGTTTATACTTTTTAAACCTGCATCAAATTCAAAATTTAACGAACCAGCATAGTTGTTGAGCAGTGACCTCATTTTCATATCACTTAAGCCCATTCTAGTTGCTGCAATCAAGTCGTATTCAGAAACTTTATAGTTTTTCTCTATGAACGCGGCAATGACTTGATTGGCTATGCTTGATTTAGCTATTTTCAAAAATGAAATTAGTAAACTACCAGTAGTATTTTCTTGTTTAAAGTACTTGGTAAATTTGTCAGAATCCAGAACAGACATAATCGTTGAGTCAATATCTTTATCTGATGTATTATTCAACGCAGCAATTACATTTGAGTCAATTTTAATTGGTGAATAAGTAAATTTTTCATTAAATTTAAAGTCGAAGCGAGCGGAAAATACGTCGTTGTTAACATCAACATTTAGCGCATTATTCAAGTCGTTGATATCACTTGGAGTTAATTCAATCAAACGCTTTAGATCATCATTCAAATTTGCAGTTATCACATTGCGAATTATTTTCGGCTTGATATCTAAGGATAAAAACGCTTTTGAGTAGGCCTCACAATCGAGCTTTACAATTTGGTTTTGAGAAACTTCTATTTTTTGAATATTTTCTACTTCATTTTTTTGCTGCGGTTTGATGTTAGAAAGTTCGATCTGGCCTGAAACATGGGTAGTTGAATTTGATATTATAACTGCAACAGATCCGATAAGAATTATGCAAACTACGGTTACTAGCGTTGAATATTTTTTCACATTGTGGTCCCTTCAATGTTTTACAAACGCCTGCCAACGAATCTCTCTGTTTTGGCAGGCATAAGCCTACGTAAAATAAACTAAAGACTAGCTGAAAAATAGAAATTCTACAGCCTCAACGCCTCGTTAAGAGGCTAAATAAAAAGAGGCTAAATAAAAGTGGTGGGCTAAAATGGAGCGGCGCAAATAGCCCGCTGTTTTTAGTCCTGCTTTAATGACTTGTTAGTTTTACACTGGCACCCGTGCTTTGTTTATTACCATTGATTATTTCTCGTTCTTTTTTATATTGCTCGTAAGTTATTCTATTTCTAGCATTGATTAAACATGAATCTCTTTCTTGAGGTCGTTTAAACTGACATTGATTTTCTGAAGGTGACTGCGCTAATACATAAACAAATTCCTTAGCGAGGTTACTTGAACAACCCATAGATAACATTATAAAAACGATTAAGAAAACAAATTTGTTAATCGGGGATTTCATACGATTCGCATTCCGTCTGTCTAATATAATAGTATTCGGATTATACTCACATTCTACGTAAGACTAACAGTGTATTTCCCTGACTTCTCGATAAACCCTGAACGTATATCTAGTTTTCATAATTAACTCGAAGAAACTTAATTAATAATATCAGTAATTTAGCATTATGATCGAAAGAAATAGGTATAGCTAAAAAAATAACAGCCCTATATTTAAACGTTTATTACTAAAAGAGCACACTGTTATTTCAATACTTAGATTCTCCTAATGTCGGATAACCTCTTATTAAGTTCCCGACAGTCAGGATCAAATAGCTAAAGATATACATATTAATTGAATGACGATACCTTGCCCAAAGCATCGTAAGAACCCTCCATAAAGCACTTCCGTTAATTAGACTAAAATTAGAATTCCATAAATATTGGAGATTCAAAATACGCGAATTAACAATCTATCATTCTAAAGAGCCGTGGAATAAAAATAACCTTGTTGAACAGAAGTTACCATTGAGGCGTGTATGTTTAGTGATAACCTAAAACTGCATATTTCTTAATTGCTTACGTAATATGCTCACCATTGTTATTAGCTGATTGTTTCACATACTTACGTATTGACGCCAATAACCAACCCTGAAGTAATATTTGTACAATTGACTGTCAGAAAGAAGCAAACACTGTTGTTTGCGTGAATATAAAAACAAAATAAATCGGAAATAAAAGTGTATGCCTAATTGTAAATATCAAAAGGGTTTCACCTTAATCGAATTGATAATAGTTATCGTGATTTTGGGTGTTTTGGCAGTAACTGTCGCACCAAGGTTCATAAACATCGGCAGCGATGCGCGGATAGCCGCCGTAAAATCATTGGAACAGGCAATTAATTCTGCAATTAAATTAAGTCAGTTAAAATGCAGGGTAGACAGTGCCTGCTACCCATCAATTATGTCCACTGGCTCTTACATGCTGAAATATAATGACAATGTCGACGTACTCATGGTGCGAATTCGCGCCGGCATGCCCATTGAAGTAATCCGCCCGGCACGTCCATCTCATCCTGGTCATAAAAATACGATAGCAGATGTTGTAGACATGTCAGGCTTTACCGCTAGTTACCATGCTAACACGGATTTTTTTCTTAGGCGTAGTTGCACTGTCCTGTATAATGATTACTCAGCTAATGTTCAGGCTATTACATCAGGCTGTTGAACAGCAAAGCTAAACAAGACATTGATGGGGGCATAGGACAAATTAACGCTATACAGGGTATAAGACAAATTAACACTATACACTACCCTTTGTTACAGCTGTCTCTCAGGGTGGTTTTGAGTTTACTAAAAAGAGTTTTTAGTGGTTTTCGAGGA
>NZ_AUAV01000014.1 GCF_000428905.1 Brumicola pallidula DSM 14239 = ACAM 615 | reverse complement strand
GCCACTCGACATCATCTAGCAAGCTAGACATGTTTCCGTTCGACTTGCATGTGTTAGGCCTGCCGCCAGCGTTCAATCTGAGCCATGATCAAACTCTTCAATTAAATTTTTTGTAAATCGTTTTTTGTTGTCGACACTCTCAATGAGTGCCCACACAGATTGTCTTGTTATAAATTGTTAAAGAACTGGCCAGCTTCTTTCTATTTCACTGGCGGCTTGAAAGTCACGTTCTGTGCCGTCTCAAGCGGGATGCATATACTACCTACATCATTTTTATTGTCAAGCTTTTTTACAATTCTTTGTGAATTTGTTTTTAACCGACACTGCCGATAAAACCAATTCAAACTGCGCTAAAACTCTCTCTTCAACTTAGCTTCCGAACGTTTGTTTGGATGTCTCCGTTGAAGAGAAAGCGCATAATAGAGGTATATGAAATATGTTCAAGTCTTTTTCTAAAATAAATTGAAAAATTCACGGATCAAGGCTTTATATGCTTTAAATCTACCCACATCGAGTAAAATACGAACAATTAGTCACAAATATCCCCGTCAATGAACACAGTACTAGTAAATGTGACATAAAACCGTCATATTGTATGCGCCTTTTACATAACGTTAACAAAAATAAGAGAAGGAAAGGTTATGGTATCCGTTAAAACGCCACTATTATTCGTGGCTTCGGTCATCTTGGCTGTGATTGGCTTTTTTGTCGCAAGTCTAATACTTGGAGAAGGATCAACAAGTATTGAAAAGTCGATGTTTGCAGTTGGGGTCATTCTCAACGCTGTTTTAATTTTTATATTAAGCAGCATTACAAAAACTACTGCTTCTGCAGCATCAACCTCAGTGACTAGTTCAGCTATTTCGAATGATGATGATCATGATGATGAATCTGATGAAGACGTTTCCACTTTATATGTAGGTAATCTGCCGTATCGTGCTAACGAACAAATAGTAAAGGAACATTTTGAAACGTTCGGTTATGTTAGGTCGGTAAGACTAATGAAAGATAAACGAACTGGGAAAAGAAAGGGATTTGGATTTGTCGAAGTCTCTGCCCAACAAGCTGATTCAATGATCGACAAGTTAAATGATTCAGAGTTTCAAGAGAGAACAATAAAGGTTAGGCCCGCTAAGGATAAAGTGGCTTAAACTTATCGTTCTTTCGAATATATAAAAGCCCGCTATTCAGCGGGCTTTTCATTTGAGGCAAAGGATGGCTTGTCTATATTTAAACTATCTAATAGTTTTGCATTAAATGTATGGAATCTATTTATCGCACTCAGGATATCAGGCACTTGAACGTCTTTCATTTCATTCACTAAACTATTGATCACAGATTTGAAGTCATCTTGCGAGCCTAACTTCTGGGCAGCTTGATTCATACCGTCTAAGACTTTATTCAAATATTCAGCAACTGCTTTAGGTGCTTTCAAATCCACACTTGGCGTTTCGGAGTATTGCTGTACCTCGCCGTACCTTTGAATTTTTTGTGAGCTTTCTACTTTAGTTAACTGCAACGCAAAATTAGATAACTCTTTGTTATCAAATCCAATGTCAAGTGCTTTGTTGTACGCTTTCTCAATATCGCCATGGTAAAAGGTGTTGGCAACATCATCCGCTAGTGCGACTAAATCACCGACCGCTTTAAGTTCAGCCTCATCGAGGTCACCCTTTATTTGTAAAGAGAAACGGTTTGTCTGCTGATAAATAAGGCTGGTTTGTAAGCTACCATCACCTACCATAAAACTTTCTTTTGACGTGCTTTCGCGCGCACCAAAACGAATCTGAACTTCGTCACCGTCTAGGGTGTGCACTGAAAATTCGCTCAATTCATCATTCTGTAATGATAAAAAATCACTTAGCATTTTGTCACTTTTTTCTGTTTTATCAGAAATTCTGGTTTCTAGCTTTTGAATTCCATCAAAAATTGATGCCTTACTTTTAACAATTCCTTGCTTAACTTCGTCGGTGGAATTTGCCCCCAATTCGTCTTCGGCTAGTTTAATTCCTTTTGACACGCCATAGCGAGCTTGTTCAAATAGTGAACTGAGCTTGTCATCAGATGCGCCATCATCTGATGCTTTTTTAATAACATTACCAACGAAACTCAGAACGTTACGCGCAACTTCTTCAAAATCAAAGAGCGGCATTTTAACCTTCTGTTCATGGTCTTTATCTTTGGCGGTTACATCAGCTGTGCGACCCTCAATCGTTAAGGTTTGACTAATGGATAAACCTAAGACACGTGCAGCTACCTTTCGATTATCCGACATACCTTGATTTTCATTTACAAAAGATTGCTGAAGCCCTTTGGCTTGCATCAACCCATCCTGTTGTAGTTGTTTGTTAAGGACAACTTCAGGTCGAACCATCTTTGGTTGCTCTGCCTGTGTAACCTTAATTTCACTTAAATTCATTACCAATACCTCTTTAGCCTCAACTTCCTTATCGGCACGCAAAAATAAAACCTTTAGCTTTAACTTGGTAAATTTTTAAAAAACTTTACAATTCACACTCTCCAATAAATATTTAGGTAATACATGTCGCACCAACTAGCCGAAAAATATCAACAACAACTTGACGAAAAAACCAATAGAGTCATCAATTTACTCTCTTCATTTTACCAATCAGATATTGATATTTACGCCTCTCAGCCAACACATTTCAGAATGAGAGCAGAGTTTCGTATTTGGCACGATGGTCTTGATACGTACCACATCATGTTTGACAAAATGAATAAGGAACAATATCGAGTTGACCAATTAGACGCGGCTAGCGAAATAATTAACAAAGGTATGGCCTTAATGACGGCGGCGTTTAAAGGAAATGAAATACTCAGAAGAAAACTTTTTCAGGTTGACTACTTGAGTACACTCACTGAAGAGCTATTAGTCACATTGGTTTATCACAAAGCACTAGATCAGACTTGGGAAGACGAAATAAAACAGTTGAAAGCAACACTGCCGAGCAATTTAAAAATAAGTTTTATTGGTCGTTCGAAGAAACAAAAAGTAATGTTGGACAACGACTTTGTTATTGAGGAACTGTGTATAAATAAAAGAATATATCAATTCAAACAAATTGAAAATAGCTTTACTCAGCCTAACGCCAGAGTCAATTGTAATATGATTGAGTGGTCGATGGCTCGAGTGACCGAGAAAAATAGAGATTTACTTGAGTTATATTGTGGAGCTGGTAATTTCTCAGTTCCTCTGGCCAGTTGTTTTAAAAACGTATTAGCAACAGAAATATCAAAAACATCGGTCAACGCTGCGCAATTTAATATTGAAATGAATGGAGTAGACAATCTCACCATTGTGAGACTCTCAAGTGAAGAATTTGTTGAAGCGATGTCTGGCGTCAGAGAGTTTCGTCGCTTGAGCTCTATTGATTTGACGAAATATGATTTTTCGACTGTACTAGTTGACCCTCCACGTGCCGGTATTGATGACAAAACACTCGATCTTATTCAGCAATTCGATAGCATTATCTATATTTCATGTAACCCGATTACGCTTGTAGAAAATTTAGAGAGCTTATGTTTAACCCATGAGATTAAACGTGCCGCAGTGTTTGATCAGTTTCCATTTACTGACCATATAGAAAGTGGTGTGTATTTGGAGCGTCGCCTATAAAGGTTGAATGCTACAGATTTCAACGAGAAGCGTACTTTACTGCCCCAAGTTGCACAAATCGAAGTTGAAGTTTGACTCGTTTTGCAGTTTCATCAACACATGGCTTATCCGAATCAAGGGCCTCGGCCCCAGCACTGAACACCAGCTTAACCATCGCCTCGGCCTGCATAGTGGCGATACTTCTGGGTAATTTTAATTGCAATACAATATAGTCACTTAGCTCCTCAATAAAGTGCTGTATTTCTCGGGCAACCGCGGCTCGAAACGCACCAGAGGTGCCTGTATGCTCACGCAACAATAAACGGAATACATTCTTATTATCCGTAATAAACTCCATAAATGTATCAACAGAAATGTCGATTACGCCTCCACCAGCTTCAATTCTTTGTCTAGCTTGTCGCATGAGCTGGCGCAATGCTAAGCCGGCCTCGTCAACCAATGTTAACCCTAATTCATTAATGTCAGTGAAATGCCCATAAAAAGAAGTCGGTGCTATTCCGGCTTCGCGTGCTACTTCACGCAGGCTCATTGCAGATAAACTTTTATCTTCGTTCAATAAACTAAACGCGGCATCAACTATGCGTTGTCTTGTTTGAAGTTTTTGTTCTTGTCTTTTCATATATAACTAGAATACATCAAAAAATGTAATTTTAAGAACTTTATTTCTTGCCAAGTAGGCCAACAAAAGTTAAATTGGCGTACAGTTGTAAGTTCAAATTTAAAGGTATCTCTTGAAAAAACCGCCCCTCATAATTACCAACGTTTTAATTTTTAGTATCCTGACGCTAATTGCATTGGTAGGGACACCAGTTTGGGCACTAACCTACGGTTTCGATTGGTTCGAAGTAGGTGCTGCCATTTTCTTATTCTATTTTACTGGCATGTCGATTACTGCTGGTTATCATCGTCTTTGGTCACATAAAACGTATAGCGCTCATCCTGTTGTGCGATTTATTTTGGCCGTTGGTGGCGCAATGACCGTGCAAAACAGTATTTTACATTGGTCATCTGATCATCGTGTGCACCATAAACACGTTGATGTTAATGATTCGGACCCCTATTCAGCAAAAAGAGGTTTTTGGTTTTCTCATATGGGTTGGATGTTGCGCGAATATCAGGCCACCCATTATGCAGACTACAGTAATTGCAAAGACCTGCAGAAAGAAAAAATAGTTATGTGGCAACATAATTATTACCTACCTATTGTGTTGGTGTCGAATTTTGGTATTACGGCTTTATTGGGTTGGTTCAATGGTGACATCTTAGGCATGATGCTACTCGCTGGTATTACCAGAATTGTGTTAGTTCATCATGTTACCTTTTTCATAAATTCATTAGCTCATATGTGGGGTTCGCGACCTTTTACTGATAAAAATTCAGCCAGAGATAATGGTGTTTTAGCTTTCTTTACGTTCGGAGAGGGTTACCATAATTTCCATCATATATTCGAATATGACTATAGAAATGGCGTGAAATGGTGGCAGTTTGATCCAACCAAATGGATGATAAAAGGCTTATCATTTTTAAAGTTAACGACAAACCTTAGAACGTGTACTGAAGAACGCATTGAAAAGGCTAAATTAGAAATGCAGCTAAAATATGCGCAAGATAAGGCAATACACTTACCAAACGCTGAAGAAATTGTTGCCAAAATTCAACATGAATATGACGTTTTGATGCATCGCATGGTTGAATATTACGCGACTAAAAAGCGCTTGGTGAATATGAAGAAGAAAAACTTAAAGGAAACATATGAGCGCTTAGAGCTTGATTTCAAATATAAAGAATTGAAACAAACGCTCGCTGTTCAAAAGCAGAAATGGCGAATAATGTACTCCTTTTACCTGGAGCCTCAATCAGCTTAATTAACATGATTAATAAAAAAGGATGCTTCAGCATCCTTTTTTATTTCTAAATTATTGCTCGGCCAATAGTTGGCGATATATGCCATACAGAACAAGCCCGAACTAGCGTTTGTTTTGAGACCAGCCGCATCGATAACGCCCTAAAAGCGTAACTGAGTAGTTTGTGAATACAACATTGGCCAAGCCATATCTCCCCAATCTTTGCCCTTGAATTAGTTGTTTACTAGTACATATAGACAAAAAAACCTCCAGTCAGGAGGTTTTTTATATCTTACGAACGCGTTTTTAGTTTTTTGCTAAATATGCGTCTCTGTGTGCCACAACATCAATCGACATTGTTTCAGGATTGAAAGTCATAGTAGCTATTGCTCTATCACTAACGTCGCTGGCTTTTTGAATGACAGCTTCTTCAGCTCGTATGAAGACTAAATTTGATGCTATTTGTTTACTCATACATTCGCTATTTACTTCAAATGTAGTTTTATCCATGCAATTGAACAACTTAGCTTCACCGGACTTTGCGTTCGCAGACATTGCTATCGCAGAAACTGTTATTAACATGATGGCTTTTAAATACTTCATATCAGTTCTCGGTGAGTTAACAGTGTTGTGAGTATATGCATTGATAACCTAAAATTCAAGCGGAATCATATAAATATTACATTTATATTACAGTTAAACGACAAAACAATGAATTATTAGTTCTTTTACGCTATTAATTGACTATTTAATATAATAAACACACTATTACATTAAGACATCAAGACTAGCTCCCAATTAAAAACTACTTTTAGGTATTATCAGAGACAACTTTGTAACTGTTGTACGACAGTACAATACTCTTTCAGATCGTTAAATGCCATTGGCTTAGCAAATTAGGTAATCAGGCACATCATCTTTTCCTAGCTTTAACATTTGGCTAGCTTGGATCCCACTCTCTGCACCTTGGGCAATAGTCATTAATCCGAGTTGCCTTGCGAGGTTAACAATAGCATGTGCAAAGAATAGTTTTCTTGGTCAACAAATTAACTTACTTTGAGAAAGCGATACTATCGGGTTATTCGCATAAAAAACCAGCAATCAATGCTTTTTTTTTTGTTTTATTTGTTTTATTACGTATAAATGTAGCAAGTTATATCAGCATTAAAACATCAGCTATCTTAAATGCCGTCGCCATCACCAAATTCATGTAAGCCACACTCACGCTTCAAGCCAAAGAATCGAGTATCTTGCTCTGTCATGCCTTCTTTTAACGCCGCACTCGTGTGCCAATCACCAATGGATACAAACCCTTTTTCCCACAGAGGATTGTATGGTAATTGATTCGCTTTGAGGTACTCATGCAATTGCTTGTTTGATTGATCGAGTATGGGATGAAATTTAAATTGCTTGCTTTGCTTTTGTAAGACCTTCAGTTTTCCACGCGAATCGGATTGGTCTCTGCGCAAGCCCGCGAACCAAGTTTTGACTTCAAGCTCATCAATTGCACGCTTCATTGGTTCGACTTTATTCAATTTATTATATGTTTCAATACCTTCTACGCCTTGTTCCCATAGTTTTCCATGCCGAGCTTCTTGCCAGCCCGAACTCAACTTAGCACTATACACGTGTAAATTAAGGTTTAACCGCGTCGTCATTTCATCGATGAAGGTATACGTTTCTGGGAATAGGTAACCGGTGTCAGTAAGTACCACAGGAATACCCGGTGCAACCTCATTTAGTAAGTGCAGCATCACTGCTGATTGTGCACCAAAGCTAGATGACACCATGTGATTGCTGGGTAAATTATCTAACGCCCACTCTACCCTCCTTATTAACGACATAGCTTCAAGTGTTTGATTTAACTCAGCGATAAACGTCGTATCAAGATTAAAATCCAGATTGCCTTGAGGCTTTATTTGCTGTGCTAAGTTAGTCATAAAAGTCCTTAGCCGAATCGACGACAGGCGCAATTATGCCCGCTCTAATCACATAATCACCAAACGATTCTTTTTTATTTCTTTCTTTAGACCAACGGCCAATTAACCCATCCAAAAGGCTCATAATTTCAGTGTCGGTGATGTTTTCTTTAAACATCCGAGGAATTCTGGTGCCTTGACGATCACCTCCTATATGGAAGTTATACTTACCCGGCCCTTTACCTACTAAACCTACTTCAGCCAACATTGCCCGACAACAACCATTCGGGCAGCCGGTCACTCTATAAATAATGCTTTCGTCCTGCATTCCATGTTTTGCAAGTAAGCCTTCAATTTCGGTAACTGCGGCAGGTAAATAACGCTCAGCTTCAGCCATAGCCAATGGACAAGTAGGTAAAGACACGCAAGCCATTGAGTCTTTACGCTGATTCGATACGCTTGCTTGCATCAAACCATGCGTAATAGCTAAGGCTTCTATTGTTGCTTTCTGTTCCGCAGATACACCAGCGATAATTAAATTTTGATTAGCAGTTAGCCTAAAATCACCTTTATGTATTTTTGCAATTTCGGCACAGCCTGTCTTTAGTGTTTTACCTGGGTAATCTAAAATTCGCCCGTTTTCAATGAATAGCGTTAAGTGATGCTTACCATCGATGCCGTCAACCCATCCAAAACGATCCCCACGGCTGGTAAACTCATATGCCTTGCTTGGTTCAAATTTCAAGCCCGCACGACGCTCTACTTCCGCTTTAAAGTTTTCAACACCAACGCGCTCAATAGTATATTTCGTTTTTGCATTTTTACGATTAACTCTATTACCCCAATCGCGCTGGGTTGATAACACAGCTTCGGCAACATCTAATGTTTTATGTAACGCAATAAAACCAAAATCATCAGCTTTACGCGGAAACGTTGTATGATCGCCGTGGGTCATTGCCAAACCACCACCTACAAGCACGTTGAAACCAATAAGTTCGCCCTTTTCTGCAATAGCAACGAAGTTCAAATCGTTAGCGTGCACATCCACATCATTTTGAGGTGGTATAACAACGGTTGTTTTAAATTTACGTGGCAGATAGTTTTTGCCCAAAATAGGTTCATCTTCTTGGGTTGACTCCACCTTTTCACCGTTTAGCCAAATTTCAGCATAGGCATTGGTCTTAGGCAATAAATGCTCACTGATTTTAGTCGCCCAATCCCAAGCTTGTTTATGTACTTGGGATTCAACGGGGTTTGATGTGCACAGTACGTTGCGGTTAACATCTCCCGCTGTTGCAATAGAGTCAATACCCGCTTTGTGCAGGGTTTGATGCATCAATTTCATATTTGGCTTTAGCACACCGTGAAACTGAAAAGTTTGACGAGTGGTTAAGCGAATACTGCCATAAATCGTGTAGTCACCTGCAAACTTATCAATAACCAACCATTGCTCAGGTTTAATAACGCCGCCTGGTAATCGAGCTCGCAACATCACGTTATGCAGAGGCTCTAGCCTTTGCTTCATTCTCTCTGCACGAATATCACGATCATCTTGTTGGTACATTCCATGGAAGCGAATGAGTTGGAAGTTGTCCGCTGTAAATCCACCCGTTACGTCGTCTTTCAAATCATCGGTAATCGTGCCGCGAAGTAAACTACTCTGACCTTTTAATCGCTCGTTATCAGACAGTTTACCTTCAACTTTGAACTTGCTGTCATCACTCATTAATAAACATCCTTCTGATAACGCTTTGATTTACGTAAATTTGTTAGGTATTCTTTTGCTTGCGTAGCCGTTTTATCGCCGTGTTCGGCAACTAAGGCCAATAGTGTTGATTCGACATCTTTGGCCATTCTTAAAGCGTCACCACAAATGTAGACGTGTGCGCCTTGTTCTAGCCATTCAAATACTTCTTTACCATTTTCTTTTAATCTGTCTTGGACATAAATTTTAGTCGCTTGATCACGCGAAAACGCTAAACTTATTTTGCTTAACAACCCTGACTTTAAGTAGCGCTGCCATTCAGTTTGATAAAGAAAATCCTGGGTAAAATTAGGATTACCGAAAAACAACCAGTTTTTACCTTCGGCTTCTGTCGCATCCCTTTCTTGCAAGAAAGCTCTAAATGGCGCTATGCCTGTGCCGGGGCCAATCATAATAATTGGCGTGTTTGGATCAGTTGGAAGCCTAAAGTTATCATTGTTTTCAACGTAAACATTCAGATTGTCGCCTTCTTCCAAACGAGTTGAAAGAAACCCTGACGCACCGCCCTGATGAGTATAACCGTTAGCTTCGTATTCAACATGAGCGACCGTTATATGCACCTCATCCTCAACTTCTGCTTGGCTTGATGCGATTGAATAGAGTCTTGGCACAATAGGTCTAAGCGCGTCAACTAGGGCTTGAGCAGCTATTTTTGTTGGATACTTTTCAACAATATCGACAATTTGAGAGACTGATAAATACTCTCTTAGTGCGGCCTTATCTGTCATTAAGGTAGCCAATTCTGCATGACCCGTGGTGACTTGATACGATTTCACAAAGCCTGGATAACTTAAGGTTAATTCTAATTTATTGATCAGAGCATCTAGCAGCGTAAGCTCCAGATCTGCCACCATTACTTTATCCTCAGCGCTTGTTGACGTGGCCAATAGTAAACGCCGTGCAACAGCTTCATCATTGCTAAACCAAACACCTAAGGCATCACCTGGCTTATAAACAATGCCACTGTCCTCTAAAGAAATTTCGATATGACGAATGTCTTTGACTGAATCACGTCCCGTTATCTTCAAGCCTGCACTTAAATTAGCAACAAACGGGTTTTTCTTGCTGTAAAGAGATTCAGCGACCGCGTTGGCAGCCGGTGTTAAGTTAATTATTTGTGCGGTTACGACTGGCGTTAGTTCATCTTTCAACTTAGCATTTAACGATGTAGTCCAGTCAGCCACAGCAGAGTCGTAATCGACGTCACAATCTAGCCTTTCAACTAACGCCGTTGCGCCAAGCGTAAGCAAACGAGTTTCGAAGTCTTTGCCTGTTTGGCAGAAAAATTCGTAACTAGTATCTCCTAATCCCACGACAGCAAATTTTAGATTAGGTAATTTAGGGGCTTTTTTACTGGCTAAAAATTCAAATAACTCTACTGCATCATCAGGCGCATCGCCCTCACCGTGAGTGCTCACAATAACAACAAGATGAGTTTCATTTTTCAACTGTCTTGGTTTGTAGTCAGCCATGCTTACCACATTTGCTTGGTAACCTTGTTCAAGTGCAGAGGCTTTGTAGTTGTTAGCAACACCTTTTGAGTTGCCGGTTTGCGAGCCATACAGGATCGTCAACGTGGACGTGGAAGCGGCATGATTTGTTGTTTCAATTGAGCTTGGCATTGGCAGTGCGCTTGCTGAACCAACTAAGCCAGCTAAAAAGCCACTTGCCCAGATAAGCTGCTCTTTATTTAAAGATGAAGCGGCACTCGAAAGCGACTGAAGTTGCTGTTCCGTTAATGCTGAAAAATTGTTGTTGCCGTTATTTGATGTCATTTATAGTTAACCTTAGCTAGTACACGACTAAGGTTAACTACTTTCTATCATAACTTGAAAGAATTAAATCAGATTTTTTATTACTTTTTGGACTTAAAAAAAAGCAAATAAAATGGTCTTTTTTAAAAATCGAATTCTAGTCCCACAAATACACCGGAAAACTCTAGGTTTGAATAGAGATTGTCTACGTCTTCAAGTTCTATTGTCATTGCTCTATAACCCGCTTGCAAGGTCATATCTAAAGCTAATGTTTCCACGAAACTGTAGGTTACTGCTGCTTGGAAGTCAGAGGCAGTATTATCGTCGATTGCTAAAAAACTACCTTCTGCATACAAGCCTAAGCCAGTGAAAGGTAAGCCAAGTTCAATTTTTGCGTAACCCATTGGGATAACACCAGAGAAATCTTCCGACGTCATCCTATTACCAGTGGCCTCAGAAACCAGAATAGTGCCATCGACATACTTACCATTAATACCAACATCAATACTAACTAGGTCATTATCAAGAATTTCATAATATAAAATGAAATCAGTGGCTGTCATTTCAAATTCAGTATTTAAGTTTGTAGTGGCATCATACAAGATATCGTTAAATTCGAACGATGTCGCAAGTGTCGTAATACCTGTCGTGTCCAACATTGTTCTACTTATTTTAATATTTGGTATAATTGGCACCGGATGTTCTAGTGCAACATAAAAGGAGCCATTTGTTTTATCATCAAAAGTAAAGTCAGTAAGCGACGATCCTTCATTCGAAAAACCACCCTCTACGCCCATATTCCATGCCTGCGCTCCAACATAAGCGCCTAGTAACGTATCAGCCTGCACTGGGGCAACGACTGTTGCAGCGAGTAAAGCACAAGCCAAAAGTGACTTTTTCATATTTTATCCTTGATTTAGTAGTTCTGATAATTCGATTAAAGCAGCATTCGCCCTTGAAATATAGTTCGCCATTACTAACGAGTGATTAGCTAACATACCAAAGCCGTCTCCATTTAGTATAACGGGCGTATACACAGTTTCTTGAGTTGCTTCTAATTCACGAATAATTTGACGCAAACTTATGGTTGCATTTTTATTTTCTAAAACATCTCTAAAATCAACTTCTATCGCCTTCAAAAAATGCAACAGAGCCCAACTTGCCCCGCGCGCTTCATAAAAATTATCATCTAACTTAAACCAACTGGTCTTGTTTCTAACAACAGGGTTTTGCGGCGTTGACTGCCTCGCCTCTGGGTCGCCGGCGAGTTCAGTGTTAATAACATCGGAACCGACGCTGGCACTTAATTTTTGTGACAAACTTCCGAGCCTTTTTTCAACCTGCTTTAACCAATCACGCAAATTGTCTGCTCGAGCATAAAACTGGGTATTCACACTGTCAATATTGCCAAGTTCAGCTTGATATAAATAGAGTTGCTCGATGGCTTTTTCATATCGAGATTCAGAGGAAGGCAAGATCCAGCGATTGCTATCATTATTATAATAAGGTTGTGCCTGCACCAATTGTGGACTTTCAATTGACTGCGACTGAGAGCGACTAAAATCTTTGCGCATCGAAAGCGCGAGGTCTCGACTCATTTCTAAAACGCCAAATTCCCATGCAGGGATATTGTCCATGAAAATACCCGGTGGTAGTACATCGTTAGTAATGTATCCGCCGTTTTTGTACAGCATCATCTCAGTGACTTTAATCAGTGTAGATGTTGTTGTGTAGCCCGTCACCATTTGATGACCCTTTTGGGCCGCCATGTCCTGTGCATTCTGGCGCACATTAAATGTATCTGGCGCAAAACTCCACCAAAAACCAAGCAATACAAACAACAGTACGATAATGGAGATGCCCGCAGAAACTGTTTTAGTCGAAAAAAACTGTGTCATAAATATCCTTTGACGTTTGTTAACCTGAGCCGAAACACCGACAGCCGGTTAATTAAACGGCTGAAAATAAAAACTAGGCCCCTAGAGCTTGTATTGTACAAGCGTACCTACTTGTATCGCAACAAAAGGATTGCTAAAACGTAAGCTAATGCTGTTGGAAAAGTTAAAAATATCATACTTATAATAGCACCGACTCTAACCCATAGCGGGTCGATACCTAGATATTTTGCCAAACCAGCACAAACCCCAGAAATAATAGCGCGGTTAGCGTCTCTGAATAGCCTTTTATCATTGATAACTGTTTTCATTGTAAGTGCCTCTTTTGTTGGTAAATTCTTCGCGCTGTTAAAATATTTAGAACAACTCTGGAGCGCATTGCCGTAACTGCTTTAGCTTTGGCCGGATGTAATTAGCTTGAAATGCTCAAGGCATATCACAACCGTTGCGCTACCTATGTAAAATAGGATAGGTGTTACTAGCAAACCGATAAGGTTGATGTGACTTAACATAACTCTCTCCTTGGTAAACAAAAAAATAGCGAAGCAACTAATCTGAAGATTTGTCTTCGCTATTTTCGGTAACAATTGATTCTGTAGACTTCGCATTCGCTGTTGTGTCTGCGATGTCGGTAATTGTTACGTGCGTTGCCGGAGTAGATGGGTCGACAGCCTTTGCAAAAGTTAAGTTATAAGCTGAAGTCAAAATTGATTTCTGAACTTCTTGATTAATTTCTGTTTTTGCAGTGCTCATTGCTTGGCTAACTATGTTTGATAAAACCTTATTAACTTGCAATTCATTTGCTTGTAATGAACCAGTTAACGCGATAGCAGCAACGAATAATGTAGTTAGGCCTGTTTTTTTCATGGACATGATATTTTCCTCAAAATTTAAAAATTATTGGCTACGTATACTGCTACGGAACCTTAAGTTAAGTGCCTTTACGGCAACGACACTCAGCTATAGCTATTGTTGTGCCAACTTTTAGAAAATATAATTTATTGTTTAATATCATATGCATAATGAATTCACATGCAATAGTGCAGACAATTCACAGATGTAATGAAGTGATGACTGGTTAAATTAACCAGTCGAGTTGGTAAAATTAACCAAATATTAAGCTTGTGTGTTTACGTTATTAAGAAAGCAAAGAAATAAGCGTATTAACTTTCGATTTTGCTCTCTCTAAACTCGCGTGCTTTGGTTTGTGCTTGCAGTACTTGTTCGTAAGCATGCAGCAAAAGATCCGTGGAAACGTCTTTCTGTGTGCCATTTTGACTTAAGTAACGACGCCAAATGCGACCACCGGCTTGTCCTTGAAACAGACCTAAAACGTGTCTTGCAATGTGCCAAACTTTTGAACCTTGTGCAACTTGGCCTTTGATGTAGGCCGTCATTTTTGCGACCACTTCTTCTCTTGTTATAGCGACACCTGTATCGCCATAAAGTAAAGAGTCAACATTGCTTAAGATGTAAGGGTTTGAATAAATTTCACGCCCCATCATTACACCATCAATGAGTTTCAAATGTTGTTGAGAATCCTCAAGTGTGGTTATTCCGCCATTAATAGAAATGTGTAACTGGGAAAACTCTTTTTTTAAATCATAAACTCGCTGATAATTTAGTGGTGGAATATCTCGGTTTTCTTTTGGACTCAGGCCTTGCAACCATGCTTTGCGGGCATGAATAATAAAATGCTCGCATCCGCCCTCAGCAACAAGAGAGACGAAACGACTCAAACCTTTATAGTCATCCATATCGTCTATACCAATGCGGCATTTAACTGTGACCGGAATAGAAACAGCAGATTGCATCGCTGAAACGCATTCAGCAACCGTTTCAGGCATTGCCATTAAACAAGCTCCGAAACTACCGTTTTTAACCCGATCTGACGGGCAACCAATATTAATATTCACCTCGTCGTAACCGCGCTGCTCGGCAATACTAGCGCAATGCGCCATTGCTTCGGGGTCACTACCACCTAACTGCAATATCACGGGATGTTCTTCTTTGTTGTAGCCTAAATAATCACCCTTGCCATGAATGATCGCTCCAGTGGTCACCATTTCGGTGTACAACACGGTATGTTTTGAGAGTAAACGAAGAAAGAATCGACAGTGGCGATCAGTCCAATCAAGCATTGGGGCTACAGAAAAACGATGGTCAAGTGGGTTAGTCGTGTTATTCAATTTAAACTCATGTTGTATATAATATTTTCAAACTAAATGTCTGACGCGACATTTCTCCCTTTAATTCCTCGTCTTGACCCTCTTGCGGTCCGATTTTTTAATTGCAGGAATTAAGCATGACATATAATAGCATTACCAGGCCACTAATGAGAAATACCGCTGTTTACAACTCATGGAATAAGAGCAAAATTAAACGCAGACTATTCCAGCTTAAAATAATTATTCGCTGCAAAATAAGGGAGTCTTTTTTCAACGCTATAACCCGTAAATAAATCGTTGAAAAGTGCTTTTAGATCTGCATTATTTTTCACCGCACTTCCCTTATAATAGCTGTGTTCACTATCTACTTCATGGGCCTCCGTTACATCAATATAAACCGCATGTTCACTGTTGAGACTTTTCAAATAATGTCCCAGACGCGCTCTTTGTTCTTTGCCCGGTTTTACCCGTGACGCTTTTAGTGCTGCATCATTCTCGTTAATAACAACATGAATACGGTTGCGAACATCTATTTTGTCTAACCAATTCGCGTGGTTCTTATTATTGGTATCGGCGGCAACTAGATTTATATTGTCAAACACTAATTCTGACGTTGCGTTATCACTGGTCATTAATGAATGTTTGAGCAGATAATTCCCCATACTGTGGCACAGCAGGTTTATTTTGACCTTACAGGCTTTGTCTACCAGATTGCTATACAAGGCGGCTGCAGCCATTGGATTATCTTTATCCTTATATTTTTGTTGGACGCTTTGCCTGATTGATTTTACGTTAGCGTCAGAAAGTGCAGTATGAAAGAACTGAATTTTTTCAACAAATCGGTTAAACGCACCGGAGGAGGCCCTTGCATCTGCCTTGTCACTCAAGTATGAAGCCGTGCCTGAAATAGCACCTCCACCATTAGCTGGCCAAGTAAAAGGGACCACGATTACCTTGTATAATGCCTCCAACTCCGTTGCTGCTTTCAGCACGTCATCTATATCGTTATTGTATCCGTGTACGAAAAATAGAACCGCCTTGTTTTCTACTTTTGCTCTCTTAAATACGTTACATGCAACTTGCAGTGAACCATACCAATCAGCCTTAATGTCGAAATTGAGATGATGTTCTTTATTTAGTTGGCTCACCTGTTCTTGCGTTAATTTGTTGTCTATTTCAAAGACTTTCCATTTGTTGTTTACTTTGTTTAATTCAAGCATTCTGAGTTCATTTGGGCCTGCTGGGCTTGGAGTATGGCCAAATACTTTTGTAGTTCTGCCTTTTCCAATGACGCGGTTAGTGACTACGTACATATACAATTCCTTCTGTTATCAGTGAATATATTTGTTCACTTTTTAAGCATAGTTAATTTTTCGACCGATGCCAGTTGGATAAGAGGTTATTCTAAATGTGTTTTAGTTAGCAGATTGCTATACAAGGCGGCTACTAACGCTTAAACGCGAGCGATATGATGCGCCAGAGCCGTTGAAAATGAGGCCTTTTGGAATAATATTAAAAGTGCGTTTAACCATGGCATCAAAAGCATTAAAAACATTAAAAACGATAAACAAGCTCAACAGCAGCTAAGGTCCATCGCTCCGATTCTTGCGTTACAAAACGAGGCACTGAAACTAGAGGTATCCATGCAGATCCATTTACGGTTTGAACTTTAGCGTACGCATGTAAACCTTCAAACACCGTCCAATTTATTCCCAGTTCACGAGCGCTTGAAGTTCGTGACTCATTGGCTAAGCTCCATCCTACTGGACGTAACATTTCACTAGCGTCATAACCGTCGTTATATGGATCGTGAAGGTGTGTCCATTGGCCAGTTAATTTCAGATCATTTTTTAATGTAAGTTGAAATTCGGTGAAGTAGCCGCCGGTCCGACTATTGACGAGAGAGGACTGATTACCGCTGTTTGAGTAATAACTAGCAGTGTCAATATCACTTAAAGAATCGACCGCACAACTTGCAGTCGAAATAAGAAATAATGGAAGTAGGCAACCTAGTTTGATTTTCATTTTGCACACTAATAATGATTAAAAAACGATCTACATAGTACCTTACTTCTGCCGGCCTAAAGCCTAAAATGGGTATTCTTGAGGTCGATTTGATATCAAATTAAATACGCAAAATAATCCGGATTTTATTCACCTGCAAACAAACGTGTCGCGTGAAAATATAAGTGTTCATCAATGAAACTGCTGATGAAGAAGTAGCTATGGTCATAGCCCGAACGCATATTAAGCGTTAGATGATAATCGGACATTTGTGCCACCTTAATTAAGTTATTAGGTTGTAGTTGGTCTTCCAGAAAATTGTCGTCCGTTCCTTGATCAATTAAAATTGGGATGTGCTTTGAAGCATTTTGTAAAAGATGACAAGCATCGTATTGCAACCAAGTCTGCTGGTCGTCACCAAGATAATGCGTAAACGCTTTTTGGCCCCAAGCACAGTTTACCGGATTACAAATTGGACTAAATGCAGAAATAGAAGTGAACACATCAGGATTTTTCAAACCAATAATAAGAGCACCATGCCCACCCATTGATTGACCTGATATTGCTGAATTTTTATTAACAAAAAACGATTGTTGAACACCAGGAAGCAGCTCATTTAGGATGTAGTCATACATATTAAAATGGGTTGACCATGGTGCTTGTGTTGCATTCAGATAAAAACCTGCACCTAAGCCAAAGTCATAAGCACTGTCTGGATCGTCAGGTACATCTTCTCCGCGCGGGCTCGTGTCGGGAGAAACAATGGCAATTCCTAGCTCAGCAGCGGCTCTGAAAGCGCCCGCCTTCTGCATAAAATTTTGGTCATTGCAGGTAAGCCCAGACAACCAATATAACACTGGAACTCTCTGTGCTTCTTTGCCTTTACCCAAAGCTATTGGCGGTAAAAAAATAGCAAAGGTCATTTCACACTTATTAGCGTCAGAGTAATGACTATATTGCGCATGTTCGCCGCCGAATACTTTATTCGAAGATAGTTTTTTCATCGCCGTTTCCCTTATATTTTTGGGCTAGGTTGAAAGTGCACAACCGAGCGAATGCTCTTACCTTCATGCATTAAATCAAAGGCTTGGTTGATGTTTTCAATGGGTAGGTTATGGGTAATAAAGTCATCTAAGACGATTTCGCCTTTAAGGTACTTTTCAACATAATCGGGTAACTCACTGCGACCTTTAACACCGCCAAACGCAGTACCTCTCCATACTCTTCCGGTTACTAATTGAAAAGGTCGTGTACTAATTTCTTGACCAGCCCCTGCTACACCGATAATAACCGACTCACCCCAGCCTTTGTGGCAGCACTCAAGAGCGCTTCGCATAACGTCTACATTGCCGATGCATTCAAATGAAAAGTCAACGCCACCATCAGTTAACTCAACAATATATTCTTGAATAGGTTTATCCACTTTCTTTGGATTAATACAGTCGGTTGCACCTAACTTTCGAGCCAATTCAAATTTGCTTTCATTGATGTCGATAACCAGAATTCTTGACGCCTTAGCCATGACTGCGCCAATTATGGCTGATAAACCAATCCCACCCATACCAAAGATAGCAACGGTGTCACCCTCTTGAACTTTGGCTGTGTTCATAACAGCACCAATACCGGTGGTAACACCGCAACCAAATAAACAGACTTCGTCCAGTGCCGCTTTCTTATTCACTTTGGCTAGTGAAATTTCAGGTAATACGGTGTATTCAGAAAAAGTAGAACACCCCATGTAGTGATAAAGAGGCTTGCCATCCTTATAGAAGCGAGATGTGCCGTCGGGCATGACGCCTTTACCTTGAGTTTCTCTAATTTTTTGACAAAGATTCGTTTTTCCTGATAAACAAAACTTACATTCTCCACATTCCGGAGTATAAAGAGGAATAACATGATCACCTACCGAAACACTTGTTACACCCTCGCCTACTTGCTCAACAATACCACCGCCTTCATGTCCTAATACGACTGGAAACAAACCTTCAGGATCCTCTCCCGATAGTGTGAATGCGTCGGTATGACAAACACCACTAGCAACTATCTTCACTAGCACTTCACCCGCTTTAGGCAGCATCACGTCAATTTCTTCCATTACCAGCGGTTGTTTAGGGCCCCACGCCACCGCTGCTTTAGATTTGATAAATTTTTGTTCCATGAGCTTTCCTTAATAGCAACTTTCGATACGTATAGTATTAAGTCTTTGCGGATTAAGATCAAACCTAATTGTAAAGCCAAGCGCTGTACAAAAATAAAGCAAACGCGCCATAAACGAGTATAAATCGATATAAAACTGTCGCAATCTCTTGATCTCGATACTCAAAGGATTAATATCAATGTGCGTAAAGTATTCGATTTGCGCTCATATTTACCGCGGTTTAGAGGAAGGGATTTTGTTATTAAAAAGTTAGTAAGCCATTCCCCTGCGCATTCAGAATCTGTTTTTTCAGCAGGCATACTTTTGTTTGGTCTCGGTTTTGGTATTATCGGAGCCCTAACCAACTACTTCCTAAGTATTCCTTTCTACGGCTATTTTTCACTTTATTTCGGTCAAATATTAGTTCTTTTGTGTCTTGTGGCACGAGGACTCAATGCTGGCATCATTGCCTCAGTAATTTCAGCAATAGCATTAGCAGTAAAACTAGACGACCCATTCTTATTTATTATATTAGTCAGTGAAACGTTTGCCGTTCACATGATGTTGCGCAATGGCAAAACGTTATTATTAGCGGATGTCATTTATTGGCTATTTATTGGAGTGCCGCTAACGTTGCTATTGCTGATGATAACAAGTGCAACCTCATCAGAATTACTAATCATTTCAGGCTTAACATTAAGTATTAACGGCATATTTGGAGCTTCTTTAGCAGCTCTTATTTATTCCTTTATGCCCATCAAAAACGTGTATAAAAAATACAGAGGAAAGCCGCCAAAGTTGGCAACCGTGATTTTTTCGCTTTGCATGTTGACGGTCACATTACCCACAATTATTATTTCCTTAATTTTTACTTGGCAAAATATAGATCAAAAGGAACAAGAGATAGCGAACACGCTCACACGACAGGGCGAACAAATCATGTATGTCGTAGATGCGTTTGTTGACAGCCATTTAGCCACTGTAAACACGTTTGCAACCACGTTTCCCAATTCTGGTTTTTCGCTCCCTGTGCAGACTGTTTTAGATGCTACTGCATTTTACGAATACGTCATTACTGATAAAAATAATATGATTCTATTCGCGTCACCAAAGCTTGAATTAGTGACATTGTCGCAATTTAGCTATCAGCCGAGTAAAAACTTACTAATAGACAAGATACCAGAACTCACTTTTCAGAATAATAAATACCTCTATTACCAGTCCATAACCCAGCATGAATGGACAATCACCGTGCTAACTTCTCCGAACATTGTCACCCAAGTTATCTCAAAAAACTTTTATATATTAGCTGCATGCTTATTTATTACTTTTGTTGTCTTTGCAATTATTGCGAACCAATTAAGTAAACGAATAACCCTACCTCTAGTTAATTTGGCAAACCATTTTAATGACAGTTCGGCTTCGGAAGATATGGTAAGCGAGGCTGAGATTAGTGATGAAATGAAGAAGGTCACCGATAAGTTAATTAACTCTCGTGAAATAATGTTGAATTTTCAACAGCATTTGAGCTTGCAAGTACAAGATAAAACGAAACAACTGACGACGTTAAACAATCAATTATATAATTTAGCGCAAAAAGACGGACTCACTAACTTGCTAAATCGAAGTGGCTTTGATGACCTTGCTAACACCACTTTTCGTAATTGCGTGCGTAATCACATTCCCTTGTCGATGGTGCTCATTGATATTGATGATTTCAAACAAATCAACGATACCTATGGCCACCCTTTTGGTGATACTTGCATTATTTCTATCTCTAAAACCTTTAACCGTTTTTGCAAACGTACCACTGATTTACTGGGTCGATATGGAGGCGAAGAATTCATTATTTTGCTGAGTGGTGGAAATATTGAAGAACATCATGAGTTGACCAAAAGAATTCACCGTGCCGTACAAAAAACAAAAGTAAGCAGCGAAGATATTGTTGTAAGAATGACCATTAGTATTGGTGTTAGTAGCATGGGCAGCAACTATGGGATGAGCTTCGAAGGATTAGTAAAATCGGCGGACGAACAACTGTATAAAAGCAAACGTACCGGCAAAAATAAAATCTCAATATATTCCCAGTAGCAATAAACACACTTACCAACTGTAACCCCCTAATTGATTTAATGTAAATTGTGCAAAATATAGACTTTTAATCTGAATAAGACTAGTGTTGTTACATAAATTGAATTAAAAACAATCAAGCTATTAGATGCTCAATATGATTGAAAAGCGGACTCAAGAAAGTATATTGCAAGGATTGCTGTTTGGTGTTTTTGCGGCCATTGCTAACTTGTTTTTATCAATTCCTATTTATGGTGCGCTAAGTCTATCTTGGGGCATGGGCCTGTGCATTTATGTATTGATTAGTTTTGGGATCAGAGCGTCCATCATTACTCTCGCATTCAGTATTATTTCAATGTACATATTGGACCAATCGCTCGCAGATATTGGTATAAGTCTCGCCGAGTTTATTACTATTGCATACCTTATCCATAAACGCTTTTTTGTTGTTATCGCCTCTCTTTGTTTTTGGTTATTTATTGGTAGTCCACTTTTCTGGCTATATTTAAACAGCTTTTCAAGCGCCGGCAATAGTCAAGAATTCAGCTTTATATTTGCCGCTATGCAAGGATTAAATGGACTATTTAATAGTTCGTTAGCCGCATTGTTGTATTTATTGACGCCTACAAGATGGATTTCTGAACGCATAAACTTAGTCAACAAAAGCCTATCGTCTAATATATTTGCATTAAGTGCGCTCACCTTGATTTTACCTCTCGTTACCATCTCCTTTGTGTTGGTTAGCACCGCAAGTATGCGCAATGAAGAACAGCTAATTAAAATATTGAGAGCTCAAGCCACTAGCGTTAGTTTAGCAACAGAACGTTTTATAGATGAACACTATGCGTTTGTAAATCAGTTGGCCAGAACATTGTCGAGGATCTCAGATGAGGATGCTAGAAAAAACATTTTGGTAGATGCGCAATCTAATTACCCTAACTTTTATAATCTGACTTTTATTAGATCTGACGGCTACACCAGCTTTTTTGCGCCAACTAAATATAATGAAGAAGTGAAAAATTTGCCAGAAAATCTCAGGTTTGTGGACGACCGCAATTACTTCATTCATGCTCGCGACAAAAAAACGCCCTTTATTTCTAATGCGATGATGAGTAGAGGTATCATTGCAGCCCCCATGATTGCTATGTCGAGTCCGATAATCATCGATGGTGAATTTGAAGGTGCTCTGCTCGGTGCAATGAACCTACAATTTATAACGAAGTTACATGAAAGAATGAAATCATCTCTGCTAACAGATTACGTCATCATCACGGACAAAGAAGACCGAGTAATTTACGCTTCATCTCCAACAAACTTGAATAATTTAGAAAAACACGTCGTTAACATTGGCAAAAGCAAGTTCACACCAGACTTTCCAGTACTATCTATCAACGGTAAAAATCATCCTTATCACTTGGCAAAGAACAGCTTTGATTGGAAAATTTATATCATTAAGCAACCCGCCGAACTCGTGCAACTATTCAGTCATCATATTTTGGTACTAGCGGCTACTGTCGTCAGTATTATTTTATTATTTCTATTTATAGCGCATAAGCTAGCTAAACAAATTACCGCGCCCCTTGTTAAGTTATTAAAGAATAGTTCTGAGAGTTACATTTCTAATTTTGAAAATACACAAGGAGCGACATCCAGCCAAGAAATTAATGAAGTTGCCGCTAAACTTAGAAAATCTCATAATTTATTACGTGACTTTGAGGGGCAATTGCAGCAACAGGTCACTGAAAAAACCACTCAATTAGAGCAGATGAATTTGCAACTTGCCGCCCAAGCAAGAGAAGATGGATTGACACAACTTCTTAATCGCAGTGGATTCGATGAGATTGCTTACAATGCAATTAAAACAAATCAACGCCTGCATCAGCCGATTAGTTTAGCGCTAATTGATATCGACCACTTCAAACTCATTAATGATAGTTATGGTCATTTAGTTGGTGATGAATGTCTCAAAGCATTCGCAGAATTAATGCAAGATAATTGTAAACGTGAAACCGATATCATTGGCCGCTATGGGGGCGAAGAATTCATTATATTGATGTCGGGTAAAGACGTTAGATCACACCATCAACTGATACATAATATTCGCCTACAAACGCAAAATATGTTGTTGAACTTTAAAGACTTGCAAACCCCTGTGAAGTTTACCATCAGTATAGGTATATGCAGTTTATTAGGAAATAGTTTATTGAGCTTGCATGAAGTGATCAATATAGCTGATGAGGAATTATATAAATGCAAACACAACGGACGTAATCAATTGTCTATCGTCACGATTGACGCCGAGTAGTTTTTTATACTTTGGATTAGATGCTTGCCAATAAATTTACGCTTTATTTGTTTCGGCACAAAGCCTGTGTTCGTATATACTTATCTCCATAAATTAAATAACACTAGGTCGTGCCCGCATTGCTTTCCTTCATAAACGGCTGTATTTCAGCATTCTGCTACTTTATTAATACCGTCTTCTGGGTTTTACCTATCGTAATTTTATCCTTGTTAAAGGTAATACCAATCAAATCTTGGCAAAAGCTAGTCTCTTTTCCGCTCGATGGCTGCGCAACGGCGTGGATAAGTATCAACAATATAAATCAAAATATATTTTCCAGAACTTGCTTTGAGATTAAGGGTCTGGAGGGGCTAACTACAAAAGAATGGTATTTGGTTATTTCAAACCATCAATCTTGGGTTGATATTTTAGTGCTGCAGCGCGTCTTTAATCGTAGGATCCCATTTTTAAAATTTTTCCTCAAAAAAGAACTTATTTGGGTGCCTTTTATAGGAATTGCGTGGTGGGCGCTAGACTTTCCGTTTATGCGTCGATACAGCCGAGCGTTTTTAAATAAAAATCCACATTTGAAAGGGAAGGATTTAGAAACCACTAAAAAAGCATGTGAAAAATTTCAACATAAGCCTGTTAGCGTGATGAACTTCATTGAAGGTACACGCTTTACTGAACAAAAACGGCATAAAACAGGTGGGGTATACTCCAAGCTTCTACTTCCCAAAGCGGGTGGTATCGCCTTCGTATTAAGTGCTATGGGCAAACAATTAACTCGACTCGTTGACGTTACAATTCACTACCCTAGTGGAGCGCCCACTTACTGGGATTTCGTTACTGGGAAAGTAGCTACAATAAACATTAGTATCAAAACAGTATTAATTGAAGACTTATTTAACAAAGGCATTTTTTCAGCAGCTTATTTTGACGATCCTGCGCAAAAACAAGTGTTTCAAGAATGGCTAAATCAGATGTGGCGAGAGAAAAACATGGAGCTGGAGTTTATGGAGCAAAACAACAAATGAAGTCGTTAAAATCATATTTTATTTTTCCAATCCATTTTGTATTACAAATGACTAATTTGGGTTTTTGGGGAATGATGATTTTTTGTTTCGGTATTATGCGCTTCATTATTCCAATTAACATTGTTAGTAAATTATTATTACGGCTGATGCATTTTTTCTATTTTACATTTAGTATTTTTAGCGTTGGAATGATTAAATTTTTTAATAAGGTAAATATTGAAGTAAAAGTGGATGAGGAACTTAGCAAATACAAATGGTATTTAATTATCGCTAATCATATTAGTTATTTAGATATTATATTACTCATTCGTTTTTGTGCAGAACATACCTCCCCACCAAAATTCTTCCTTAAAAAAGAGCTCATTTGGCTTCCTTTTGTCGGTATTGCTGCTTGGGCTTTAGATATGCCTTTTATGCGCCGGTACACGCAGGATTTTGTGCAAAAAAACCCGCATTTAAGAGGCACTGATATCGAAACAACTCGACAATCTTGTGCTAAATTTTTAGATAGTCCAACATCCGTTATTAACTTTGTTGAAGGTACACGTTTTTCACAGGCTAAAGCCCAAGAACGTAAGAGTCCCTTTTCAAATTTGCTGCGTCCAAAAGCGGGTGGGATCGCTTTCACACTTGCATCAATGGGCGAACAATTTAGCAACTTACTGGACATTACGCTTGCTTATCCACAGAATGCCGATCACCCGATGCGCGATATGTTAAGCGGCGACATGACTCATATTGTAATCGATGTCAGTGTTCACCCTGTGCACAAGAAGATAATTGGCGATTACTTTAATAACTCAGGCTTTAGGGAAAACTTCCAAGTTTGGCTCAATGAGCTTTGGGTCAATAAAAACCAGCGCATAAAAACCTGGATGAAAGGATAAAAGGCACAATAGAATGAATTATGTAATGACGGTTTTATCCTCAATTTTCACATCAACTGCGCCAGTAACAGAGGGTGTCACAGAGCCTATGCGCAGCCAAGTCGTTGCTGATTTTGTCGAGTTATTGATTGAAGCAGGTCAATATCTAGGAATGAAGTTAGAGCTTGGCAGTATTTCATATCAATTATTTGCGTTAGGTAGCATTTTTGCTGTGGCGATTATTGCATTTCTAATTGTTAAGTTTATCCTGCATTTTAAAGTACTAAGGTTCGTTGCTAAATCCAGTAATACATGGGACGACTGCTTACTAGAAGCCGGTGTCTTTAGACGTCTTGCTAGGATTGTCCCGGGCATTATTGTGTACTCTACATACAGTTTGTTTTTTGGGCCCGAAGAAAAGATATATAGCTTGTTGGCAAACCTGAGTGCCATTTACCTTCTATTTACCGTGTGGAGAACCTTAAGTGCCTCATTAACAGCAATAGAGAGCATTTACAGCAAAAGTCAGCTGGCTAAAAAAGCTCCTATTACCGGCTTTATTCAAGTCGCCAAACTACTCTTCACGCTTATTCTCATATTTTTAATCTTGTCGTTATTACTGGGTAAAAGTCCGGTGTTTTTATTATCAGGACTAACTGCTATTGCCGCAGTATTGGTTCTAATTTTCAGAGACACCATTTTGGGCTTTGTTGCTGGCATCCAAATTGCCGCAAACAGAATGTTCAATACAGGAGATTGGATTGCGATGCCTAAATATGAAGTTGATGGTGAAATACTTGAAATTGGATTAAACGTAGTCAAAATCCAAAACTGGGATAAAACAATATCGACGCTTCCTACTTACGCACTCACCACTGATGCAGTAAAAAACTGGCGCGGGATGATGGAATCTGGTGGTAGAAGAATAAAGCGAGCGGTATACATTGATATTCATTCTGTCGGGTTTGCCGATGCTGAGCTGTTGGATGAATGGGAAAGTATGAAATTACTAAACGGTTATTTAAAAGCTAAGAAGCAAGAATTGGTGGACGACAGAAAACTAAAAGACATAGCAGAGACTGATATTCTGAACTGCCGACGACTAACTAATTTAGGTACATTTAGAGCTTATTTAGCTGCCTATCTGAAGGGTCATGAATTCGTAAACCAAGATTTAATTTGTATGGTAAGGCAGTTACCGCCCACCGAAATTGGTATTCCATTGGAAATCTATTGCTTTAGTAAAGAAAAAGGTTGGGTAATCTATGAACGTATTCAGTCTGATATTTTTGACCACGTATTGGCAATAATGCCTGTTTTCAAATTACGTGCCTATCAGCGTATTTCTAGCAATAACGAACAGCCACAAAAAAAAGCGCCTTAGCGCGTTTTTTTATTTTTGTATCACTCTTTTAATTCGTCTTTTGCCCACAATTACAGCGAGTGTGAAAGCCGGACTTCTCAACCGCAGTTCATATCAAGCCGCTGCGTAAGCTAACAATAGTGTTATCGCCAAGCCTGACAAACCCATGAATCCATATTCAATTTTCTCACGAAGTCCTTCTGCACCTGTTTTACCAGTCAAGAACGCCATAACGATACAGGATAATCCTAAAACTAGCGCTACTGCAGTTGCACCAAATAAAAAGCCGCTAAGTATATCGTTCATAAAATTCCTAATTTGAAAGCCGAAAACGCGTATATTATGCACTAATCTGCAAAAATGTCACATCCTACACACTGGTTTTGTACTAAAGTTGATCTTGGTCAATATCACTAACTATTAGGTAAAAAACTAATTTAAATAGTAATTCATGTCTTACTTTAGAATTTAAAAAAACATAAGCAATTGACTTTTATATTAATTTTAAACTGGGAACAATCTTTGCATTTCGCACTCATATAAACTCAAAACACGTTAATCGTTTTCGAATTAGATTGAAGAAAACGATTATGAAGAGCTTATGAATAAAAATACGCATACCTATAATAAAGAATGCTAATTACAGAGTGACCTGTCAGCTTTTAATAGCGATATTTATAAACAGCGACTAAACTATAGCTTCACCAAAAGGATTACCCGAAATGAAAAAAGTAATGGCGACTACAATCAGTCTTTGTGCTTTAACAGCCTTCAATGTTGGCGCTAGTCAATATCGTTCAAACCAATGCGATATTAATTTAAATGGTGAGATACGCTTTGCAGAAAAGACACTAACGGTTAAAACAAAAGCAGATGATGAAGTAAAAATCACTGATAGTTACTTGGTCTATTTGAATGCTGAAAAATTACTACTTTCACCAGAAGAAACAACCTGGATTAAACACTACTACGACAGCGTTGAACAAAGCATTCCGCAAGCAATGACGGTAGCCGCTGAGGGTATGAAAATTGCAAACTATGCAGTTAGCGAAGTTTTACGAGAATTTTTAGGAGCTGAAAGTAAAGTTGCATCGCAACTGGAAATCAAGCTGGACGATTTATATGGAAAATTGAAAGATCATGTTTATCAAAATCCTAATTCACTCACGTTCGACTCGGCAAAACTGGAAAATGAGTTAGGTATTGGACCAAACTTCGAAAATGAAGTTGATCTGATAGTCTCCGATGTGATGGAAAATGCAATGGGTGAATTTTTGGTTCAAATGGGTACAAGTATGCTAAATGGCGAAGGCTCAATGGCATCATTTGAACAACGTATGAAAAAAATGAGCAAAGACATTGAAACCAAAGTCGAGAGCCAAACTAAAAACATTGAACAAGAAGCGAAAAAACTGTGTGAGATGCTAACGACGATTGATGATTCTGAAAGCAAAGTGCAAACAATTAAAGGCCTTGGCAACGTCGATATTGTGACTAAAAATAAGAATGCGTAAACATATTATCATTGGACTGGGCTGGTTAGGCAGTCCGCTAGCAATGCATTTTTTGAGTGCAGGTCTGGCGGTCTGCGGAACCACACGTAATTCAGAAAAAGCTAAATTCCTGGCCAGTAAAGGTATTCAAACTCTCTTATTTGACCTATATAAAAACGACATAACAGCAATTCCTTGCGATATTTTTCAAGACGCTAATGTGATAATTAATATCCCACCGGGTCGCAAAGATTTTGAACCTACCTTGTTTATTGAGCGCATGAAATCGCTATTCGATTATGTGCTTCTGCACCATGCACAACATATCTGTTTTATTAGCACGACATCAGTATTTGGTGCACTAGAGGGGCGAATTAACAATGATTCAGCGTTAGTTCCTAATACACCCTCAGGGAATGCTCATGTTGAACTAGAATTATATCTAAAGGACATAGCGATAGCATCTGCCACTAAACCTCAGGGCGATGCTATTAAGGCGTGTTTAGTCACCCCCCAGGATACTGAGTCGACGAGTGCCATTGGCTTTAGTTGTTCTGTGCTTCGTCTTGCAGGCTTAGTTGGAAAAGACAGACATCCTATTACCACTTTATCGCAGAAATCGAATATTGCATTGGGTAGCAATCCGGTTAACCTAATCCACCAGCAAGATGTCATTCAGGTGATTTGTGCCATATTGCAAGATGCAGAACAAAGGAAACATAATAGTCATTCATTGGAAACGACAAATGGTCAACTTGAAAGCAATTTTTATGCAGCCAATTTATGTAGTTTAGAACACCCAACGAGAGAAGAATACTATACATGGTGCGCGCAACAAAAAGGCATTCGCAATCCTCAATTTACGCCTGATACAAGAGAGTTCGTCAATGGAAAATGGATTGATGCTGAACAAACAATAAGCCAACTACAGTTAAAATTGCATTATCCAAGCCCTTATAACATGCTCGAATAATCACGGAGGTGGGCTTTAATCAGCCAACTCCCAACAAAATCAGTGCCTTTTGCATAGATTAGGCATGTGCTTACTTTTCTGAAATTCATAACTAGCGAAGCGAACGGATTTTATGGTTTTTATGGTTTTTATGGTTTTTATAAAAAGTGTTCGAAAGTCATTAATTGGCCATCATAAATTTACAGATCAGTATAGATAAAATTGGTTTTCTGCTTCGCCACATCACCATGCTGATTACTAATCACAATGTTAAAGTCTGTGACATCCTCAGCTAAATATTTGGGATCTATCGCAACGGTAATGGGTTGTCTTAATTGCAGGCTTGCGTTCACTGTTACATTGGTATCGCCAATAATGTAACCATGCGGCAAACCGTCCAAACTTATTTTATAGCGCTGTATAGTTTGTCCTTTATTTCGCACCACTACGTTATAAACATTGAGGATCTCACCTGAAAACGTTTCATTATATAATGTATTTCGATCGCGAATAATGCCTACGTCTAGTGTCTTCCTCGCAAAAACATCAAAAACAAGTGCACCTGACATAATAATTAGCACAACAAAATATGCAATCACGTTAGGCCTGATAATAGACGGTGGTGTGCCATTCAATGTGCTTTCTGAGGTGAAGGAGATCAAGCCAACAGGGTAATTCATTTTAGACATTACATCGTTGCAGGCATCTACACATGCTCCGCAATTTATACATTCATATTGCAGACCATTTCGAATATCGATACCTGTTGGGCAAACTTGTACGCACAAATTACAATCAATGCAGTCGCCAAGTCCTTTGTCATTATACTCTGTTTGACTTAGCTTTTTTGATCGGGGTCCTCGGCCTTCACCTCGCGCTTTGTCATAAGTTACGGTGTAAGTGTCTTTATCAAACATAGCCGACTGAAACCGAGCATAAGGGCAAATGTGCGTGCACATTATTTCACGCATCCATCCCGCGTTTGCATAAGTGCAGAACATAAAAAGCACAACGTAAAATAGCGGCCAAAAGGAGAGGTTAAACGTGAAAAAGTCATTAAAAAGCTCCCATATAGACATAAAGTAGCCAACAAATGTCAATGAAGTAACGAGCGCAATGCACAACCACAAAAAGTGTTTACTTGTTTTTTTGCTTAACTTGGCAATGCTAGCGTTCTGCTTGTCTAGATGAATACGTTTATGTCTAGATCCCTCTACGAACTCTTCAACCCACACGAATAGAAACGTAAATACGGTTTGTGGGCACATAAACCCGCACCAAACTCGGCCGAAAATGACAGTAATAAAAAATAGTGCGAAAGCAGCAATAATGAACAGCCATGCAAAGATTGTTAGATCTTGTGGCCATAGTGATAAATTGAAAAGATGGAAACGCTGCTCTACAAAATCAAGTAAGACTGCCTGTTGGTCGTTATAGGTGAGCCACGGTATTAGTAAAAACAGACTGAGAAATAATATTCCAACATACCGGCGACAACGTTCAATTACACCTTTAACCGCTCTAATATATATCTTATTATTTACGCTTGAGGATGCTGATTTAGTATCTGCTTCATGAATGTTGACGATGGGAATACTGTCTTGCTTTTTCATGTTCTTTTTATGACTCCTCAGATATATTTTTACTCTATAAATTATAGATACAAAAAATTATGGTTACAGGTATAGTTTGTAATATTATTATGGGTATAGAAATCGAGGGAGCTTAGGTGAAGCAGACAAAATACGGCGATTTAGTTCAATACATAGAAAACGATATCATGACGGGTATATTACAACCTGGACACAAATTATTATCGATTACTCGCTTAAGTGAACATTTCGCGGTCTCAAAAAATACCGTGATACGCGCATTACATTTACTTGAATCAAGAGATAAAATTGAGGCTAGGCCTAAAAGTGGTTTTTTCGTAAAACATCAGGTTCATCGAGAGCAACCCACTGCGCCTTCATTTCATAATATCGAACCTTCAAGAGTATTGGTTCCTGAACTTTTTCAAGACATTATGCTGAGGGGGTCTGCCTTTGATATTATGCCTAACGATGTGCTTCCACCACCTCATGCTCTAATGTGCAAATTACATCGCAATATTAATAAAGCCATTCGTACACAAGCGACTCAAAGAGCAATGTATTACGACGAACCATTAGGTTTATATGCACTGCGAGAAGAGTTAAGAGAACATTACTCTAGTGCCGGTGTCAGTATCTCAAGCACTGACGTGTGTATAACGTCAGGATGTCAGCACGCATTGTTTTTAGGGCTGACAGCAACATGCGTTAAAGGAAACAATGTGGTGATAGAAAGTCCGGGGTTCTATGGCGTTGTTCAACTGCTTGAGGAATTGGGATTAAACGCAATTGAATTGCCAAGCCATAGTGTTTCTGGAGTTGATATTAATGTATTACGGGAAACATTGGACAAATATAAAATCACAGCCTGTGTTGTAAGTCCTGCGTTTGCTACTCCCTCTGGCTCTTGCATGAGCGAGGACAATAAGAAGGCACTTATCCAATTAGCTAATAAAAATGACTTTGCCATTATAGAAGATGATATTTATGGTGACCTAGGCTTTACTTCGCGACCGAAACCCATAAAAGCATTTGATACCGAGGAACGAGTAATTTTATGCAGTTCTTTTTCGAAAACGCTGTCTAGAGATTTAAGAATTGGATGGGTAATGGGAGCCCGATGGCAATCAAAAATTAAAAAATTGAAGTTGGTGAGTAACCTCGCTTGCAGTCAGGCAATGCAAGCGGCGCTTGCTAGGTTCATGCAAGATGGAGACTACAAAAGGCACCTTGCTTATAAAAGAGGCACCTTGTTAGTGCAAAGAGATCAACTTGTGCAAGCACTTAACAAATATTGGAAAGGTGAACTTAAATTCACTATACCTAATGGCGGGCTAACTGTTTGGTTGGAACTTGATTCAGCGATAAATACGGGTGATTTATACAATGCTGCGGCCACTCAAAACATTATAATAGCGCCAGGGGCCCTATTTAGTCTTGCACCAAACTTCACTCACTTTATGCGTTTAAGTTTTAACCATCCAACTTTAGGAAATAGAGAAAAAGCAATTGCCAAATTGAGTTCAATGGTTTTTAAAAATCTAATAAGGTGATTGTCCAAATCCCTGGAGATCAGCCATATTAAGAGTTGGTGTTCCTTCAAAATAACGAGAATAGATCTGTCGCTGATTTTTTTCCACACGACATCGGTCTTTTTCTGAGCCATGGCTTTTATATACACAACGATCTATTCAAAAAGGTTTATCAATTTATGCACTATTCCATCATTATTCCTGCTTACAATGAAGAAGAACTATTGCCTAAAACTTTGGAAGCAATTAATAAAGCAATGGCAGGTATTGGTCGTTACTCTGGTGAGGTTGTTGTTACGAACAATAATTCTACCGACCGAACTGCAGAAATTGCTTGTGAATATGGGGCTAAGGTGGTTTTTGAATCTTTTCAGCAAATTTCAAGAAGCCGCAATGTTGCTGCAATAGCAGCAAAAGGTAAATACCTTATTTTTACAGATGCAGACACGATTATAAGTCGCGAACTGATTGAAAAGAGTTTGGACTTAATGGCTTCTGGGGATGTTTGCGCAGGTGGAGCACTTGTAGAATTTATTAACTCTGACTTGCAAACTAAAAAGTTAAGCAAATGGTGGAATGTATTTACCAGAAAAATGAAAGTCGCTTGCGGAGCTTATATTTTTTGCCATAAAAAAGACTTCATAGAAGTTGGCGGCTTTAACGAAAAAATTTATGCTAGTGAAGAAATCTGGTTTGGTCGAAAACTTAAAAAGTTAGCCCGCAAGCGCCATCAGAAATTTATAATAGTGTCGATACCAATACAAACATCAGCCAGAAAAATGGAATGGTTTAGTCCGTGGCAATTATTTTGGCAGGTCCTTCCAATGATATTTTGTCCATGGCTGGTGCGCAGTAAACGATTTTGCGATTTATGGTATAAGCGCCCAGAAATAAAAGAAAAAAAATAACACTTTAGTTCCCTATAGCTGCATAGATACGCCATCAGGAAAATGCAGAGCACAGCGTTAATGCGTCTCCGAAAAACTAGATCCGTGTACTAATGTGAGGCTACGAATTCAGCTGCATGCTCAATACGTGTAGTTTCATACTTTAATACAATTGCGCCGTTTGCGCTTACCCGCAAGTAGCAGTGGCTCTTTAAATGCCTTCGCACATAAAAAAACCTGAACATTAAGTGCTATTGTTCAGGTTTTTCTGACACTTTTTTACTCCACTATATGCATATTAAAAACAGCGCTTTAGATTAAAAAAGCTCAGTCAGCAAGGACACGCCAAAGTATTTTACTGCCACCGTATTAACAAAAATAACCAATAGGATGACCGGAATGAAAGTGCCTACCGAGAGATTTACATAGCGCTCAAATAAGCTCTTTTTGAACTTAGGTGCACCTTTGTCCAACTCTGCATTAAAGTTATGCTTTTTCCAACGGTACATAACAAAAATACAGATCAAGAACCCATTTAAGGGCAAGATGGTGTCGTAGAACACGTCGTAAACTACCGTGAAAAACGAGTTATCATTACCTGCATAGGTAATGAAGTTGGTAAAAAACTCAGAATGGCCAAACGACAGAGCACACATTACTGAAAATATGATCAACAACGAACCACAAATAAGGAGCGATGGTTTTCTTGCAAAACCCTGCTCACTCATTAGCGATGCGACGGGAACTTCAAAAATAGAAACCAATGAGGTAATTGCAGCAAAAAATACTAACAAAAAGAAAATACTAGCAACCGCGCTTGCTCCTACATAACCAATACTGGTTTGTAATTCTAAAAATATTTGCGGTAAATATGAGAAGATCATGCTTACCGAAGACTCACTTAGATCTTCCGGATTAATCTCTGGGTTAAACGAGAAGATTGCTGGCAATATCATTAATCCAGCAGTAAAAGCGACGGCCGTGTCAGTCAATGCAACTAACTTCGCAGACGTCGGTACATCAGCTTTGCTGTCGATATAACTTCCATAGGTAATCATAATCCCCATTCCTAAAGACAGCGAGAAAAAAGCTTGAGACAGCGCACCATTAACAACTGAAGCATCAATTTTAGAGAAATCAGGTATCAAGTAGAATTCAACACCTGCCATCGCGTTGTCGCGCGTTAGAACAAAAATAACCAGTACTATCAACATAAAAAAGAGTGCAGGCATGAGGATTTTAGCCGCTTTTTCGATACCCTGTTTAACCCCTCCTTGCAAGATGAGATAAACCACCAGCAGCACGCCAATCATATAAACAAAGATACTGTTGCCGCTAATGAATGCGCCAAAGGTGTCCGCATTAGCTAACTCGTCTAGGTTTCCGATCATTGATTGCAGCAAGTAACCGAATATCCATACGGTAATCACCAGGTAGAAAACCGCAATCATGAAAGGCGTAATTACCGACAACCAGCCGGCTATGCGCCATCCACCTGAGCGGTTGGACAGTGAGGAATAAGCTCCTAATGGATCTTTTTGACTATTTCTACCAACCGACATTTCGGCAAGCATAACAGGGAGACAGATGAAAACCACGAAGATGGCATACATTAACAGAAAAGCACCACCGCCGTTTTTAGCAGCACCAACGGGAAAACCAACAAGGTTACCAATACCAACCGCAGAACCTGCCGCAGCAAGAATAAAACCGAGTTTTGAGCCAAATTGCTCTCTTGAACCACTCATCATTAATCCTTCTTTTTATTTTTGTTTTTATGATGTTTAGCGGCAGATATTAACAGTCTATTTACAAAAAGTCTTGAGCTTAACGCAATAAAAATAGCCGGTTAAAACCGGCTATTGTAAATACGTCAGGTTCCATGCAATCAATTACCAGGGGATAGTTTCACCCTTCCAGTCTAAATAAAATGGGCTTTCTTCTGAATGTAGATTTTTGCATATGGTCAAAAGTTGACTAACTGTGAACTCGGGGGTAAATAATTTACCAGGTTTTACATTTGCTTGGAACGGTTTAGACAAGCCAGTATCCACAGTTCCCGGATGATAGCAAAGTAAACTCGTGTTGGGAGCTCGACGTTTATATTCAACAGCAGCCGTTTTCACTAGCATATTTAGCGCGGCCTTAGATGCTCTATATCCATACCAACCACCTAACGCGTTTTCACTAATACTGCCAACCCGCGCACTAAAGAAGACAATTTTTGCTCCTTGTTTATCAACAACATTGGCTAAGTTTTGTAGCCAAATTGCAGGCAAAATACTGTTAACACGAAAGTATTCTATGAGTTGTCTTTCATGGATATCCTCCAAGCGTTTTTCTGGTTTTAATGTCACAACATCGTCAGTACCTGCTGAGATTGACTGTTGATGCAAAATCCCGGTGGTGCATATAACTAGGCTGAGTTTAATCCCCTGTTCTTTTAACTCACTGACGAAGCTTTTTACAGCAACTTCATTTGCTGTATCCATGACTTTGTGGATAACCTGCGTTGCAGTTGTTGTACTATCGAGGGTGTAAGCCGCTTCGCTACGAGACAGCGTAAAAATCACATCAAATTGTTGCTGGGCACTTAACTGATTAACCACTTCTCTGCCGATCCCGCCATTTGCACCGATAATAAGTGCATAATTTTTTTCGCTTACTGTTTGTTGCATGCTAATCCTTCAATTCTGTTCGATAATGTTATTCGTCGACACGTTTACCACTGCGCTATTATTTTAAATTGCAGCGATTACTCTCGCATCTTTCTTTTCCTGTCAACCAATATGAGATTTTGTATCTGTGTTTAGCAAACACCAAGTAAAGTTTATCCGCAAACCATCTGATCACCGGCCAGCGAAGCGGCGCATATAACCAACTAACACCCACCAAACTCCATGCTTTGTGCGTAACATCGAGTCCAGTAATCATGGTGCCGTCATCTAATTGCCCGTGGATACGCGCGTTTAGCTCCTGCAAACATAAATTGGGATAACGCTGTGGAAAATCCGGTAAGGAAATATCCTCAAAGATAATATTCTTATCTTTGTCACGCTTTATCAGATGAGTCATTTCTTTTTCGCACAATGGACATAATCCATCATAAAAGAGCGTAAATGCCATGCTTGCCTCGTTTATTTACTTCTATAAATCTTGTACGTAAATTAGTTAGGAATAGATGACTTGAGATTTGGTCTAGATAATTTGGTCTAGATAGTCACACCTAATTTGGCCAACACATGAAATACGCACGCAATAGGACAAATCACAGGGTAAATCATCAATTAACTGCCAATCAAATCGGGTGGAGGATGGTCTTGGTGTTTAGAAACCGCATTTAATACCGTAGAAGCCACAACAACCGCTGATTACGCGATTCAAACCGACAATCCAAGAGTTGAAGTCGTTTGTAACCTTGGTGTCCTAGTCAAACCAACTATTATCAATTTTTATTTTAAACAGCAATGGCGCCATTTTCAAATATCGATATTTATCCTCAGGGCAGACAATATTTTTATGATAATTCATTTTCCATGGGTCATTGACCATCCATACATAATCATTCACAACAGTCACACCTTCAATTGAAGCATTGTTCATTACATGAGTGGCTTTACATGTCGTTTCAGTTGTATTTTGAGTCATAACCGAAGGGGCAGAAAATGCGAGTTTTATACGTTTTGTTGGCTTCTTTTTAGCTAAGTCTATGATCCATAGTTCATTATCGTTGCGTGCTACTGCCAACAAATAACCTTGGCTACTGGATGTCGGATAAAACACATCCATTGCGTTGATAGGATGGTTACCGTTCTCAAAACTAGGTAGCAATAGTTCGCTATCACGCACTTGGGCGAAACCTGACTCTTGCCAAAAACTATCACCTACGCTTATTTCAAAGACTCTTGGTTGTTTATTGATGTCTCGTTCTAATCCCAATAATAATCGATTATCCTTGGTGAATGTTAACCCTTCTATGCCATCATTTGGGAAATCACCAACGCCAGCTGCAGGCGGAAATTGAACTGGACGCACATGCGTTACTTCTAACTTTTCATCGTTAACTTGCAAGCGTACCAGCAGTGTCGGATAGACTGTAGAGCCGGTTTTTGCATATTGTTGCTGACATGTTTCGCTAAGTTGCTCTGAACGGCTGGCATCTTCAGTCACAAATATCCACGCTCCGTCTTCACCTGCGATTGGTGCAAGTCCTTCGTAATCGGGTTTGTTAGCTAGGTAGTCAAAAAAACAACTGCGCTTAACCCGCTCACTAAATACACTTGGTCCGAATTTGTTAACTATTTGACTATCTTTCATCGAAATCTGGTGCAATCTTAGTACTTGACTTATATCTGCACTTGCATCGGATAATGAGTACAAATATCCGTTCTCGTATTTCAGTCCTGACGTTTGCGGATTTAACATCACATCACCATCGAGATCAATAATCCAGCTTCCCAATAAAGGCGTAATAGCAGGAGGAGTAACAACAGAAGTAGCGTCAGTTTTTTCTGGCGCGCAACCAATGCAGAAAGTTATCATTATCGAAACCACAACTATCGTTATTAGCTTTTTCATTGTATGTCCTTTTAACTATATTGATTTTGATTAATAAACAAACTGTGCGAAGTATACATGCTGTACGCAAACTTATTTACCATAATTTACGTAGTATTTAGTGTTAAACTTGTTTGTATAGATTATCTTTAATCAACATAATCTATACAATTATACTTTCAAAGGCTACGGCAGTGGCCGACGCAAGGGAATACGAGAAACTTGACAGAATTACTCCCCACAGTCATCGCAGGTCCTATTTTACGTCATACTGATAACCAGCGTATCGTTTGGTGGCTGGTGACTTCAGTCGCAATTGATATAAAACCATTGTTAGCTGATGCACATAACAAGGTAATCGAATTGCAAAATGCAAAAGCGACGCAAGAAACATTTTGTGTCGGCAAGCGCGCATTCATTCAGTTAATTAGCGTAGAAGCAACCACCAAAAAAGCATTAATTCAATCAGGTGTTTTATATCATTACGATTTATTAGATGATCTGGGAAGTATCTTAAAAGATATGCCTCACTTGGTTTATGAAGGCCATCAACGACCCAACTTTCGATTTAATCAACATTTGACCAAAGTCACACACGGTTCTTGCCGCAAACCCCATTTTCATGGTCAAGACGCCCTACCACAACTAGACAATTTAGTCGCCGATGAGCTAACTAATAAAGTTAATGCATCAAAAACTAGCGAGACAACAAGCATAAACCGCCCCGATTTAATGCTAATGACCGGAGACCAAGTATATGTTGATGATGTCGCAGGGCCAATGTTATATGCAATTCATCAAGTCATTTTATTGCTGGGACTACACAACGAACGATTCGAAGGTGCCACCGTTGATGATTTAATAGCACTGATAGAGCATGAACATGGTTTTTACCAAAGGGAATTGTTATTACCCGCAGTTGAAGCTAATGAGAAGCTTACCAAAGCATTTTTCGCCGCCAAGCGCAAACCCGTATTTACCTCAGTAAATGCCAAAAATCATCTTATAGCACTTAGCGAAATGTTAGCAATGTACCTGTTGACTTGGTCGCCATTACTGTGGCGATTTGTTGATTTGAATAAGTCAGGGTTAAATCAAGATAAACGAGGGACTTATAACAAGGAAAAACAGTATATAGAGTCATTTCAAGAAGGCTTGCCGAAAGTTCATCGAGCCCTTGCTCATGTCCCAAGCTACATGATGTTCGATGATCATGATGTTACTGACGACTGGAATCTAACCCGAGGCTGGGAACAACAAGTTTATGGGAATCCTTTTTCAAAGCGAATCATTGGCAACGCTATTACTGCCTACTTTTTATGCCAAGGTTGTGGTAACCCTAGAGCAAAATTAGGAGCCTTATTCAATGAATTCAGTAACGTATTCTCAATAGGCGCGTTTACAGAAAACGCTCCCGAGACCGGCAATCTGGGGGTTTATAGCGCTTCACATAGCGAACTTATCGACACCTTATTTGCGTTTGACCAATGGCATTATGAACTAGCAACAACCCCCCCAGTGCACGTACTCGACACCAGGACTCAGCGTTGGCGCTCCGAGTCATCGCTGAATAAGCCATCCGGGCTGATGGACTGGGAAGCGTTATGCGAACTACAACAATCTATCATCGGCAAAGAAGCAGTTATCATGGTTTCGCCCGCACCGGTATATGGTGTAAAGTTTATAGAAACGATACAAAAAGTATTTACTATTTTTGGTGGTGCACTAGTCGTGGATGCGGAAAACTGGATGGCACACAGAGGCACCGCCAGTGTAATGCTGAATATATTCAGACATATTAAAACCCCACCAAACTTTATTATTTTATCGGGGGATGTCCACTATTCTTTTGTTTACGATGTGGGCTTGCGTTTTCGCCGAAACAGTCCGCACATTACCCAATTCACTAGTAGTGGATTACACAATGAATTCCCACCAAGCCTGCTAAAGTGGTTTGACCGCTTAAATAGGTGGTTTTACGGTCATCGCTCACCACTCAACTGGTTGACAAAGCGTCGGAACATGTCAGTTAGACAACGAGAACCGATTGATCACAGCGGTACGTTAGTCAATAGTTGCAATATTGGAGTGCTAACCATGAATCATGATGCAAGTCAGGTAGACTGCGCACTTTTATGCAGTGATGGTAGCTATATCAGCTTTTCAGAAACCAAGACCCGATTTAAAGCGCAAGCAAGGCTAGAAGCAGAATCACTCACCAAGGCAGAAACAAAGTAATGAATTTAGCAACAAAGCAAATTGCCATTTTTTATGGTTCAACAACCTGCTATACAGAAATGGCGAGTGAGAAAATACAATCTGAATTGGAGGCTATGACCCGCGAACAAGGTATCCAAGCCACTATAAGCATGTTTGACATTAAACAACATACTCTGGAAAAATCAACCCAGTACGATTTAGTGCTGTATGGCATTTCAACTTGGGATTTTGGTGAATTACAAGAAGACTGGGAATCAACTTGGGATGATATAAAAACACTGAATTTGGCAAGCAAGACGGTCGCTATTTTCGGCTTAGGTGACCAGCTCGGCTACGCCGATTGGTTTCAAGACGCCTTGGGAATGTTGCATGATGAATTGATAGTACTGGATTGCGATATTATTGGTTATTGGCCCAATCAAGGCTATGAGTTTACAGCGTCCAAAGCGCTAACCGAAGATGGTGACTTTTTTGTCGGCTTATCGTTAGACGATGAAAATCAGTATGATCTAACTGATGCGCGGGTGAAACAATGGTGTTCACAGATTATAGAAGAGTGGACTGAAGCTTAACCTCGTTGATTAAGGTAAGCGCCAATCCATTTATTCAGTTGTTGTACTTTTCAAATTAAACGCAGCTAGGTTATCCTTGCTGCTCCGGATTGAGAATTCTAACTTCACGTTGAGGGAATGGAATGTCGATACCGTGCTCTTTTAGTGTTTCAAGAATAGTCAGCATTAAGTCACCGCCAACACGGTTTTTACCATCATCAACGCCTAACATCCAAAATTCCACGAACATGTTGATGCCTGAATCGCCAAAACTATCTATTTCACAATCAGGGCGTTCTTCAAAAGGCACCTCTTCACCACTGATAACTTGCGGATGTTTAGAAACCGCAATTTTTATAATTTCAACCATACTGCGCACATCTGTTGCGTAGGGTACCGAAAAGTCGACGCGATAACGTTGCTTCGGATCTTTATGTGTCCAGTTAACTAAAAGGTCTGAAATAAATTTTTCATTGGGTACCAGAATATCTTTGCCATCATAGGTTTCAATGACTGCATAGCGCATTCTAAATTCGCGTACGAAGCCTTTTTGACCATCGCCTAATTCAACAAAATCACCAACAGTTAAGGAGCGATCAAGGAGAATTATAATACCCGATATAAAATTAGAAGCGATAGACTGCAAGCCTAAACCGATGCCAACACCGACAGCGCCACCGAACACTGCAAGCGTTGTCAGGTTGATACCCATTACATTTAATAAGAGCAATATAATAATACAAAATAACGTGACTTCGAATAACTTCGAAAACACCTCTTTAGTCGGTATATCTAGACTCTCTTGACGCTTTATGACGGCCTTACCAAAACTTCTTGACACGCGACCAAGCCAGAACAGAAAACCACCGAAAACCAGGACTCTTACTACGCCGTAGGCAGAAATATCGACATTCCCGACCTTAATTGATATTTCTTCCAAGGCTCTTATTATAACCGGCAACGACCCGATCAAATGCAAAAATAAAATAGGTAAACCAACCCATCTAAATAAAGATGCGGCATAGTAATGGGTAACGAATGCACGAATAATTGAGTTAAAAAACAACAATATCGCGAGAGACAACGCCACTTGTATTACCCACGGTGAATATTCAAAGTTTTCAACCGTTTTACGCGAAATTTGTAACAGAAAAATAGCAATAAGTGGAAATAAAACACCGCCAATTCTAAACGCAAATTTGCGGATTGGATGAGCTTGTTCATCAGGTTCATTGCACAGTATTGCAATGCTATGGCGCACTTTATACGCAATCGCAAATGCAACACTGTAAATAATAATCAGCATCGCTAACTGCACGTAAGTTTGTGTGCTTGATAGCAGCTCAAATCCTTTTTGATAATTACCATTAATGAAGGTTAAAACTGACGAATAATCCATAGCGAGACTTCCTTTGCAAAATTGTCTGAAATGATACGAGAACAGAGCTTTTTAGGGCATGCTTGCACAAGAGCAAACTGATGCCAATATATTTTTACATTTGGCATCAGAAATAAAAATTAAAAAATGATAACCTTTGTAGGTCCCCGAGTATAAAGATAAACGCCATGGATACCCTAGTAAAAATTGAAGCTAATGAATCAAACTAAATCACAACAAGGCGAGAACAAAAATAAAAAAGGTAGACTTTATAATCAATTCTATCGAAATGGTGACGAACACCGAGGGGGGGCCGATGTTAATTTTCAAGATATACTGCGCTTATTTCGATTCCGCTCAATTGAAATTGGTAAGTGGGTAACGCAAGAAGAAAAAAGAATAGCGGCAAATCTATTTTTTGATGCCCTGTGCGACCTAATGGATATATTGCAGGTGCCTGAAAATGTGATTTCTCTAAATGGTACTTTATCGTTAGGGTTTGGAGTTGGCGGACAGAAACACGCAAGTGCACATTACAACAGTGCAAAAAAACAACTATCTCTTGCCAAGAATGCCGGTGCCGGCGCCTTAGCTCACGAATGGTTTCACGCTTTTGACCATTACATTGCAAGTAAAATGTTCGCGGTGTCTGGGAGTAATCTTTTCGCTTCAGAAATTTGGCTACATGAAAATGCGCAGTTGAATGAGCATGCATTGAACAATCAGTTGGCGCTTTGTTTCAAACATATTTTTTTACAAAATAATGGCGCTGAGCCAAGCGAATTGATGCAAAAAAGTATTTTCGTTGACCATAAGCTAAAAAGTTTTTACTACGCACGGCCCCAAGAAGTTGCCGCGAGAGCTTTTGAAGCCTGTATCCAGCATCATTCGATTAAAAATGCTTTTTTAGTACAAGGGACTAAACAAAGTGCCGAAGCTAAGTTAGGTATTTATCCTAATGGTGAACAATTAAGCAATATAGCAGCTCAAATGGCAACTTATTTCAATTGGTTGGGTAAAGCCCTTGATCATAGCCTTCCTGACGAGTAAAGTTGTCGTAAGTAAAATCAATAAATTACTCGTTTTCGCGGGGCTAGCCCTAATATGAAGAAGTAATTGAGAGAGTAAACGCCTTTTTTTGTTAAATTCGTTTACAAAACTCTATGCTTTTTCTATTAAGCCATTATACTATAAAGAATTGCTATAGAGCAGAATTAGAAGGACTGAGTGTAAAGATGAAAAGAAAAAAACATACTTCCGGTGATGATGACGCAGCAGTAGACATGACGCCAATGTTGGACATCGTGTTTATTATGTTGATATTCTTCATCGTAACGACGACATTCTCATCTGAGAAAGGCTTGAGCCCAACTCGTCCGCCGAAGAGCGATACGCCAAACCCACCGAGTAAGTCATTGTCTATTAGAATTGACGCATCTGGTCAAATTCTCATGGCTGGTCGTATTGTCGACATTCGTCGAGTAGTTGCAAATGCGCAAACTTACTTAGCGAACAATGATACTGATAGTGCTGCTATTCAAGCGGATGAAGACACTGAACATGGGGTTGTTGTAAGCGTAATGGATCAAGTCAAATTGGCTGGCATTTCGAAAATATCGGTACTAGTTAAAGAAGATTAATCTTAGGTTACTGTATAAAGTTTAAAAACGCTGCTTAGTGCAGCGTTTTTTTTTGCTTAAAATTGCGGATTATTCCTTTGGTAGAACCGTCTTCTCAGCCAAGGCTTTCTTTTCGGCAGTAGAATCTTGATAAAGCGTATAAAAGATACTGAGTAGATTAGTAATATTAAACACAGTACCGAATATGCTGCCAACCATAATTGCGTAAGTTAAACCCAAGATTTCAGCCAGGATAAACCATTGACGGATCCTCTTCGCACTCGTCAACGAAATTGACCCTACCGTAAAAATAAGCGATGACGCATAAGCGATTATAATCGTCCAACTGTGATCGAGCCAAAACAGTTCGAAAAAGAAGAAACCAAGATTAGCTGTAACAAAAGTGATTAGTACCGTTAGGCCGCGATACTTAGTAGCAACAATATTACGAATACAAGCGAGCATACAGCCAATACCGGCAGCCATTGCACCTAGCAAAAAAAAGTGAATGCTAACGCTTAAAAGTGCGATAGCAGATATAACGCGATATCGATTGATATCACTTTGTCTGTACCCAATAAAATTAAAAACAACGGCTATTGCGCCAAAAATTTCTGCTACTGGTAGCATGTGTTCTCCGTAAATTACTTGTTAACCCACTATTGGGGTAGAACGAGAAACACAGCTAGAAGTATGTAGAATAAGCAACAAAACATTATTGGAACGAAGATTGGGTTTCAAACCAGTCATCGTATGACAGTATAATATGTTCATCCATATGATCAGCCGGATAAGCAAATAATCCAAACTGATTACCCTTGTGATGCGATATGACAACTGCCAACTTCGGCATATCAGACATATTTTGATGAAACGGATCCCAAAGCGGGATTAGATACTTGTCGACACGGATCAAAGGCACGCGAACGCCATTGATCAGCTTCCATTCGTCAGCTACTGGATTGGGAATGCATGCGTACACGCAATGAAAAGGGATTTTAATTTGCACCCCGTCCCACCAAAACTGCTCAATTCTTATATTTTCTATCAGTGTTTCAACATCTGTTGGAATAGCTGTAGCCATAACGAATTGCCTCCGAGAACTTCATAAAGGGACACAAACAGTATGTCCCTATTTAGGTTATCAATGCAAACTAAGATTAACTTTAGCTAAAATTCGGCGCGAGTATAATAATTATCCTTCTACACCACCAGCCCTATTTCAGAAAACTTGAAGTTGCATCATCTGATAAGCCACTTGATTCGCACTTACCGGCCGATATTTAGCTAAAGATCCAAGCATGATTGGAGAAAGTAATTTAACGATGCCAATACCCACACTTTCTGCTATACGTTTTTGAGTTCGATATCCTAATAAAAAGCTTGGTCGGACGGCCGCTGCATTATCTAATTGCGGCATTCGAAGTATCGCATTCTCTAATTCGCCTTTAACTTTTAAATAAAAACTTCTACTTTTAGCATTAGCACCAACCGAGGAAATCCAAACAAAGCTTTTAGCACGTTGCGCTCTGGTCAATTGCGCTGCAACATGCACAAACTGAAAATCTACACGCCGAAAATTAGACTGTGAGCCAGCCTGTTTAATGGTTGTACCTAAACAACAATAAACATGTTCAACTGAAAAGTAACCTTGATAATCTTGTAATTCCTCAAAATCGATTACAATAGCTTGGATTTTATTTAGTGGGTCGTGATACTGCGCTTTAGACAAAGGCGAGCGCACCAAACAAGTCACTTGGGAATAGCGTTCGTCCTGACACAATTGATTTACCAGTGCTTTGCCAACTAAACCTGACGCGCCAAGCACCAGTGCTTTGTATTTTGCAGTCATATTTTCCCTAGGTTGTGATACCCTTTTCAATTACTAAAACAATAATAATCTAAACGAAGATCAATTCATTATGAACAGACTAATCATTACTTTAGCTTGCGCGTTTGGGTTCAACTTAACCTCAAATGCAAATGCTGAGAACCTCACCATTGAGCGCATTCATCAGTCACCCTCATTATCAGGCAGTGCACCAATAAACATTCAAATATCACCCGATGGCCAACGAGTGACATTCCTGAGAGGCAAAACGGCCAATTACAATCGCTATGATCTGTGGGAATATCACATCCCTACCGGGAAAACACAAATTCTATTTGATTCGGACGATTTACATACCGGTCCTGAATTTTTATCGGATGAGGAGAAAGCCCGCCGCGAGCGGTTGCGTGTTTATGGTAGTGGTATTATTACTTACGATTGGTCAAACGACAGCAGTGCATTGATCTTCCCATTAGCAGGCGATGTCTACTACTTTAAAATTGGTGACAAAAAAGCAAAACGTCTATTGGAAACTGATGCTTTTGAAACCGATATTAAGTTTTCACCTAACGGAAATTTCATTTCCTATATTCGTGAACAAAATTTATATGTTATGAATGTAGAAACAGGTAAAGAGCAAGCTATCACAACAAAAGGTGGTGGCAATATTAAATACGGCATGGCGGAATTTGTTGCGCAAGAGGAAATGAGTCGTATGACTGGCTATTGGTGGTCTAAGGATGAAAAACACATCGCCTTTACCAAAGTCGATGAGGGCCCCGTGGATGAGATTGTGCGCTCAGAAATATATGCGGATTCCATCCGTACTATTGAGCAGAAGTATCCTAAAGCTGGCACAAATAATGTGCACATTGAACTTGCCATTGCCAACCTCAATAACGGTCAAGTACGTTGGGTAGATTTAGGCGACAATAAAGATATTTACTTAGCGCGTGCTCAGTGGATGAATGAATCAACACTGACTTATCAAACGCAGTCTCGCGATCAGCAAGTCCTTAACTTAAATGCCATTAATATTGACAATGGCGAGCAAAGAACGTTGTTGCAAGAAACCAGTAATACTTGGGTTAACTTGAATTTTGATTTAGGTTTTTTGTCAGATAACGAACATTTCGTATGGGCATCAGAACGCGACGGTTTTAAACACCTGTACTTATATCGCAATAGTGGCGAACTAGTTCGTCAAATCACTAATGGCGACTGGGTTGTTGAGGGCGTTAATGCGATTGACGAAACCAAAGGAATCATTTATTTTCAGGGACGCAAAGACACACCACTTGAAAGCCATATCTACTCAGTTGCACTAGACGGCTCTAACATCACTCGATTGAGTGATGCGGACCAATTCCATAGCGCGACATTCAGCTCTGACGCTTCGGTATATGTAGATTCACATTCAACCGCGAACACTCCCGCTCAAGTCAGCCTGCACAAATCTGACGGCAGCATGATCACCTGGCTTGACGAAAATAAAGTAGACCAAAACCACCCGCTATATGATTTTACCGACGATTGGGTTAAACCTGAATTTGGCAGCATAAAAGCGCAAGATGGCAGCGACCTGCAATATCGCCTTTATAAACCCACCAAATTGAAAGGCAAACATCCAGTTATTGTTTATTTGTACGGCGGGCCTCATGCACAAATGGTCACCAACAGCTGGGGTGGTGATCGTGGTTTATTAATGCAGTACTGGGTCAATAAAGGTTACGTTGTATTTACCCTTGATAATCGCGGGTCTTATAACCGAGGCAAAGCTTTTGAGGATCCTTTATTTAAGAAAATGGGCTTTGTTGAAGTTGATGATCAGATAACCGGTGTGAGATTTTTACGCACATTAAGTTATGTAGATCCTCAAAGAATCGGGGTACATGGTCACAGTTACGGTGGCTATCTGACCCTAATGGCGATGTTCAAAGGAGGCGATTATTTCGCCGCTGGAGTTGCAGGCGCACCGGTAACAGATTGGCGTTTGTATGATACTCATTATACAGAACGTTATATGGGCAATCCAAAAACTGATGACCAAGCTTATACTGACTCGTCGGTATTCCCGTACGCAAAGAATTTAAAAGGTGACTTGCTCATCTACCATGGTATGGCTGATGACAATGTATTATTTACACATAGCACGATGCTGTATAAACATTTGCAAGACTTAGCGTTGCCATTTGAGGTAATGGACTACCCAGGCAAAAAACATAGTATTCGAGGTAAAAATACAGGTATTCATTTGTATAAGACCATCACTAACTTCTTTGATAAGCATTTACAGCCAGTCAATACTGACGAGTAGTCGCTTTTACCAACAACATATTGGTACTACAGACATGTGCTTTACGATGCGCCTTCAAATACTGAAAGCGCATTTTTTATGCGCTAAACATCATATTGGCAAGCGTCTTTTGAACATCTTGCGATAAACCTGCTTTCAATTTAGTTTCTATCGGTTGTGATTGTCCTGAAACCCATATTTTAAGGTCGCAGTCCATATCGAAGTGACCTGCAGTTTCAACTTTCACTTGGGTAATTGCTCGATACGGCACGGACAGATAATCGACTTTTTTTCCAGTTATACCTTGTTTGTCTATAAATATGAGTCTTTTGTCAGTAAAAACAAATAAATCACGGACCATCTTATAAGCTTCTACTACCCTTTCTGACTCCGATAGTATGGGTGACAGCTCTTCAGTTACCGCTGAAAGATCAACTTTTGAAGCATTACCTAGTAATCTATCTAACAAACCCATTTTGGCATCCCTTATTCAAAACTATAGATACGGTATTTTTCTTTGACAATAGCAAGTTTTGAATAATTTGCCAGTATTTCAGGGCCGCGGTGCGCTTTCGCTGTGCATACACATATTGTGTTTATTTTTATGCGAACCCTTCATATCAAAACAAGATACGTTTAAACTGGGTGTAGACTAAGTCAATTTATTTTCGTACAAGGATATTTATTAGATGGTATCAATAGCTGACATAGAGGCAGCCCAATCACGCATCAGTAGTATAGTAAAACAGACACCAATATTTGAATCACGCTTACTGAATCATTGGCTAGGTCATCAAATTTACTTTAAAGCGGAGTGTTTGCAGCGAACGGGGGCATTTAAACTGCGCGGCGCAACCAATATTTTAGCTAAGTTACATGAGCAAGGCGAATTGCCGCAACGCGTTGTGGCTAATTCATCAGGCAATCATGCACAAGCGGTTGCATTTGCCTGTGCGCAATTTGGTATTCCAGTTTCAATTTATTGTGCCGACACTATTTCGCCAATTAAAGCTGCCGCAACCGAGTTTTATGGTGCAAAAATCAACCGATTTGCCAGCAGAGAAGAGGCTGATTTAGCGGTTGAGGAAGCGGGTGGTGAAGAAGGAACCCTATGGATCCCGCCTTTTAATCATCCCGATATCATTGCAGGTCAAGGCACTGTTACATTGGAAGCTTTGCAGCAATTGGCGGAGACTGGTGTTGAACCTGATGCCGTATTTGCTCCTTGTGGCGGCGGTGGTTTATTATCTGGGGCTATTATTGCAACAAACGCGCGCTTGCCCAATGCTGAAGTTGTGGGTGCTGAGCCGTTGAATGCAAATGATGCTGCTCGAAGTCTACAAAGTGGTAAGATTGAGCGCTTAGACGGCATACCAAATACATTAGCTGATGGCGCAGCGACACCTGCGATAGGTGAGCATACGTTTGAGATATTAAAAACCGTCGATGATTTTTATGAGGTAGAAGAAGAACAGATAGCATATTGGACGCAATGGCTGCATCATCTATTAAAGTTACATATAGAGCCGACCTGTGCTATGACAATGGCTGCCGTTGCAGCTTGGTTAAATGATAAACCACCTAACCAGAAGGTGCTAGTGTTGTTGTCAGGAGGCAATATCAGTCAGGCATCAATGCTAAAAATATGGCAACAGGATTATCTGACACAACCCCCTATAATGAATCCAAACGCTTAACTTGTTATACACACTATAAAATTGATATCAAAAGGATATGAAATGAACTCAATGCATAAAATACGGTTTTCAATAACACTCTTAGTGCTGGTGTTAACTTCAACTTCAGCCTTCTCACTTACGTTTATAGAAAACGTAAAGGGCTATACATTAAACCAACAAGGCAAGTTAATCACATTTTCCAATATTGCGTTTGAAGACGAATTTATTGTCGGCATGGATCTCGCCCAAGAACCGGGAGGTATTGTCACCAAAATAAATGGCGAAGGCCGCGTAATGTTGCCTGGTTTAATAGATGCTCACGGCCATATTTTAGGCTTAGGTCAAAACCTACTGGAAATTGATTTACGAGGAAGCCAAACTGAAGACGAAGCCGTTAAGCGTGTTTTGGAGTTTGTAAGCGCAAACTCACTATTGACAATAAGGTCAAAGAAAGAAGACACACGATGGCTAATCGGTCGAGGCTGGAATCAAGTTTTGTGGCCAACAAAAGCATTCCCAAATAAAGCGAGTTTAGATTCTGCAATAAAGGATCGCCCAGTCGTTTTATCCAGAGTTGATGGACATGCTGTTTGGGTCAATAGTGCGGCATTGAAATTGGCAGGCATCGATGCCAACACCCCTTCACCCGCTGGCGGCGAAATAGTAAAAGATAAAAATGGACAGCCTACTGGTGTGTTAATAGATAACGCCGAATACTTGGTAACCAAATTAATTCCAAAGGCGGATGTTGAGCAATTATCTGCGCAACTGAACGCTGCATCTGAACATTTATTATCGTTGGGCATTACTAGTGTGCACGATGCCGGTATTAGCAAACAAGTATATGACTTCTATCAGCAACAAGCACAAACAGGGCAGCTGAGGTTTCGGATTTACGCGATGATCTCTGCTACTGATCCACAAATTAGTGATATGTTAACAAAGGGACATATCAACACAGCAGACGACATGCTAAGCATTAGAAGCGTCAAAGCTTATGGCGATGGTGCTTTAGGAAGTCGGGGTGCTGCATTAATTGAGCCTTATTCTGATGACAAACATAATCACGGTCTACTAGTCACTCCACAAGAAAGCTTGCCGAGTTTATTTTCACAAGTACTCGCCGCCAATTTTCAGCTTAACTTTCATGCGATTGGAGACAGAGCAAACAGGCTGGCATTGCAGCAGTTTGCTAAAACCTTCAAAATATACCCTGAAAACACTGAGCGTCATCGCATTGAACACGCCCAAGTCGTTGCCGTTGAAGATATTCCTTTATTCAAAGAACTAGGTATTATTCCCTCTATGCAGCCCACTCACGCGACTAGCGATATGAATATGGCGGAAGATCGCATTGGCAAGGTTCGTTTAAAAGGAGCTTATGCTTGGAAAACCTTCTTAGAACAGGGTTCAAGAGTTGCATTCGGCTCTGACTTCCCAGTAGAACTTGCTAACGCATTTCACGGACTGCATGCAGCAGTGACACGCCAAACCCCAGAGAACGAACCAAAAATGGGTTGGATCCCTGAAGAAAAAGTGTCTATTGAAGATGCGCTTCGTGGCTTTACATTAGATGCAGCTTACGCCGCTTTTCAAGATGACAAACTTGGAACACTGGAAATAGGTAAGCGAGCCGACTTTATATTTATCGACAGAGATATATTTAAGCGTCCAGCTTCAGACATTCGAGATACCCAAGTATTAGAAACCTGGATAAATGGGCAACAAGTGTTTTCTAAATCACTGTAGGGGCGATTAACAGCGCAGAGTCATAAAGCGACAACCAGCAACGGCATTAATGCCCGTTGGTGTTGCAGACTCTGCAAAACCGAACTTCTCATAGCAAGCAATCGCGATTGTATTCTCGCTATATACGAATAAAGACACTTCTTTTAAATCGATTTGCTGTTGCGCATTCTCAATTAATTCTGACAACAACCGTCTCGCGAGTCCTCTTCCCCTGAAGTTAGGATTGATCGCGAGCCGAGCCAAATGCGCGCGCCCCTTTATCATTTGAATTTGGCCGAAACCAATAATATTTGTATGCTGGTTAAGAACAAATGAGTGGTATTGGCCTGTTCTTATATGAAGTGCTAACTGATTAGCGGTGCAGGGGTAAACAATATTGGGGCCAGCCCATTGACGAACGAATTTACTGACCTGTGATGCAGAGACTAATTTTATACCAACAAACCAATCAGCGACAGCCACAAAATCATCTTTTGCAGCTGTCTTTAGTTCGAGATCCGAACCTACTTGTATATCGTTCTTATCCATCGTTCTTCAGTGATAAAGTTCCATGACCAGTTTTTCCACTTTTCTTCAAGACCAGCTTCAACTAAATCATCTTCACTTATACCGGCTGCCTTTTTTGCTTGAACATAGGCATAGGTTTGCTTGATCATATCAAGAAAGCGCACGTAATCGGCCTTGTTAGCCAGCGCACCGTGTCCTGGAATAACTTTAGTGTCATCGCTAATCATGCCCAACAAAGTCTCAACTGCGGCAATGTAGCCAGCAACGGACCCACCTGAATCTAAATCAATAAAGGGAAACCAATCTTTAAAAAATAAATCACCTGTATGCATTACATCAGGTTGCTCAAACCAAACGGCGCTATCGCCATCTGTATGCGCATTGGCCAGATGGAATACATGCACCGTGTCACCATTCATGTGAAACTTAACGCCTTTTTCATACGTCACAACAGGAAGCATTGCTGGGTCGGTTTCTTCACCTGATGACAAACGAACGCGTACATTTTCATGAGCGAAAATCGTGGCATTTTTATGCTTACTAAAAAATGCATTAGAGCCGGTGTGATCGCCGTGAAAATGAGTATTAATAACGTAGCGTGTTTGTTCTTTACTGATGTCAGCTAAGCTTGCCGCAATTTTATCGGCTAAATCGGCATATTGATTATCCACAATTAACAAGCCATCCGGTCCTGCAGAAACAGCGATATTGCCGCCTGCTCCCACTAACATATACACAGAACCCCCAACCGCTTGGGCTTTGACTTCGACATCATCGAAGCGACCTTGCGATAATGCCGTGGATGCTACAAAACCAACAAGCGACAGCGCTAAGAGGCTTTTCCAAATTATTTTTTTCATGTATTAATCCTTAGTGTTTATTTTTATATAGCCCGTTACCACATTCTTTTTTAACCCGTAGTTCGACAAAGCAGCCTTCGATAATTAATTAGGTCTCTGCGACAAACGCAAACCGCGATATTGCTTGGCCGTTAACGTCTACGGTTTCAGTAAACATGGCCAAAGGACGAACCCATAAACCACGCTCACCATAAGTTGGCCTGTATACGACCAGCTCTGTTTCATCTTCAGAATGTGTTGCAACACCGATGACTTCATAAGTGTTGCCTTTATAGTGTTTATATAATCCGGTTTTCAAATCGATACCTATAAGTAAGTGTTTACAAACACGTTAACCGGCGCACCGGTTGGTTTACCATGTTGCCAATCAAGATCCTCTATACCACTGCCTGCAATATCGACATGCGTGAACGGCAAAGGCAGTTCTGAATTGGCTTCATGTTTATCCAAACCAGAAGCGATCGTCAAAAATGCCATTGGAAATTGATGGCCTCGCATTGTCGTAACCGAAGGTCCATTGTTCGACGATATGACATCATCTGCTTTTGTCCTTGGTTTAACAAAGTCAAAATCTTCACGACGCGACAATGATTGCTCTACCTGATCAGCGCATAATTCGCCATGAGCAAACAGTTTTTGGGCAATACCTTGGTCTCGGGCCGGTTTATTTTCGACCAGTGCAGTGTAAGGTCCCAGCGCAATGGCTGCATGGCCTGTTAATGTTGCAACAGAAAACAGTTCAGGGTTAATCGCATTGACTGCATCTTCGCGCAAATGTGAAAGTAAATCGGCGAGTAGCATTCTACCTTCAGCATCAGTATTGCCAACTCTTACTCTAATACCTGCGTGGCTGGTAATAATTTCGTCTGGGATGAATGCATCTGCGCCAATACTGTTTCGCACAGCGCCAAGCTCGGCAATGACCTTAATGCCTTTGGGAGCAAGTAATGAAAGTGTTTTCATAAAACCTGCAACGCCTGCGGCGCCGCCTTTATCACGGCTCATGCCCGCCATGTGACCGTTGACCTTTAAGTCTGCACCACCAGTATCGAAGGTAATACCCTTGCCGGCGAATAATAGTGTCTTAGTTACTTCACCAACCGGTTCGTAAACCATACGAATAATACGTGGACGGTGTCTTTTGACTTCAATTGAGGCTCTGGCCACCGCATGCAAAAGTGGGTATTCATGTCTAATTTGGGCATCATCGGTGATAACGCTAATGCTAACATTCGAGCCTTTGAATGCGTCAACACAGTAATCAGCAAAGCCCGGTGGTGCCATGCGTTCGGGTTCTGTACCACAGAGGTCGCGAGCAAGTCGTTTCCCGGCTTCTAACGCATTTAAGCGCTGAACATCAATATTGCCCTCACTTTCAATCAAGCCGACGCAATGGATAGGCTCTATGACATCTTCATCCAATGCTTCTCTTGCCTCAAGTGGTTGCCATAAGCCTTGGCACAGCCCCAGATAAGCGGCCTCAATAGCATTTTCAAATTGTGCTGTTTGATTGGCAGTTAGACCCGCTAAATTAATTTCTAGTAGTGGCTTACGGATACCCGAATCAATAATCATTTGAGCGGTATGTCGCGCTGCATCAAAAATTCGACGAACGTCGTCATAATCTCGAGTTAATTGACCGACAGGAACTTGCAACAATCTTTTTCCAGCTACATCTGCAGCTACGAGTGTTGCAGTTATACCAACGCGTTCATCTATTGATTGATGCTGCTCTAAAATTGTTTGAATATGAGGATAATGCAGACTTGATAGTGTGTTACTTATCAGCACGTAGGCATCATAAGTAGTACTTAATTGTGACGTGTTTGTTTCTAAAACTGCTTTAGGAAAAGGCATTTATGTCTCCGTTAGGATTTGCATACTGAAAAAAATACATTTCTACGTTCACACCAGAAGTATATTTCTCGCATATCTTATTATTATTATTATTATTATTATTATTATTATTATTATTATTATTATTATTTTTGCAAAGTATAGGGTTTATTCGACACTAAACAAGGGCAAATCCAATTGATCGGTATTCAAATTGTCCATCAATGATACGTGAAGGCCAACCAAACGGACTTTTTTCCCTTCTCCCCGAACAAATGCTTTGGCTAATAGCTCGATTAATAACTGTTCATTAACTACTTGCGATTGTTGTTCAACCGTTGTTTGTTGGAAGTCGTCAAACTTTAGCTTTACACCCACTGATTTAATTGGGCTATGTTTTTTTATACCAATTCTCTCGCATAACTTAGGCAGAAGCCGAATAACAACCTCTTTGCATTGATCTAAGCTGACAAGATCGGCATCTAAAGTTCTCTCAACACCAATTGACTTTCGTTTTCTATTAGTCGAAAGCCTTCGTTCATCAATTGCGTGTGCTCTTTTCCACAGTGATGCACCAAATTTACCGAAATATTTATGCAACTTTTCAATCGGAAATGATCGAATATCCTCACACTTGTAAAGCCCTAAGTTATTTAATTTTTCGAGTGTCACCTTACCCACTCCTGGAATTTTTTTTAATGGAAGGCCTTTCACAAATTCATCTAATTGTGTTGGGGTTATAACGCAAATACCGTTCGGTTTGTTTTCATCACTAGCAACTTTAGCCACAAATTTGATGGGAGCAACACCCGCTGATGCAGTTAGTCCAGTCTCTTCAAATATGGTACGTCGAATATCTTCAGCTATATAGGTAGCACTGCCACCAAATAAATCACTTTCGGTTACATCTAAAAAGGCTTCATCTAACGAAAGTGGCTCTATTTCATCGGTATAACGTAAATATATTGCTTTTATTTGCTCTGACACTTTTACATACTCATCCATTCTACCTTTTACTAACACGAGGTTTGGACAAAGTCGTAGAGCCGTTGCTGTTGCCATAGCCGAACGCACACCAAATTTTCTTGCGGGATAATTACAGGTAGCAATGACTCCGCGGCGGTCGGCACTGCCGCCAATAGCTATTGGTTTATGCTGTAATGTTGGATCATCTCGCATTTCGACGGCCGCATAAAAGCAATCCATGTCGACATGAATAAACTTACGCATTGAATAAACTTAACATCAGCATAATATGGACCTTCAATTGAACAGCCTGTATATAAAAACAGTATAAAACAATATTTGGCATTTACCAATCAATCATCGGCTTGTTTGATGTCTCCATTGACATCATTAAGCAAGTTTTAGTTGGTAATAGAGTGTGGGAAGAAACGCTAAAATCAGAGATATTGATTTTTAGATATGTTTAACATTAAGATCGCGAAAAGATAAAAAAAAGCGTTATTTTAAAGAGATCGTTGTAGGATTTACAAACTGCTATAACAAAGTAGACCTTCAATATCGCTGTAGATAATTAAAATAAAAGGCTACTCAGAAATCAAAGAATTTGATTATCCTGCCATTCTTTTATTTTTATCTGTCTTTTCTCTTCTCTTTCCATTCTGGCTTTTTTTCTATCACAGGGTTCTGGGCAGTCACAAGCTTTAGATATACCCAAAGCCCCTAAACCTCCGCAACTGCCGGCTATTGTTTTTCTTTGTAAAATAAAACCAATAGCCATGGCCGGTACCATCAATAAGAAAAGTGCAAATGCTAATATAAATGTACTCACGTTAACCTCTTAAAATTTCAATCTATTACGATATGAACCTACAAGACGATTGTATGCTCAACATATGAATAACTAATTTTGTTGTATATCCCTGATGAACATGGGTGAGGCATATTCTATAAAATCATCACCTTGCTTCATGATCATAAAAACAGCTAAGTCATTTCTTTGTGCAAGCTCTTTGGCTTTTTCTGCGCCCATTACATTTAACGCAGTTGCTAAACCGTCGGCAGTCATCGATGATGCATGTACTACGGTTACTGACACTAAATTATGAGTAATCGGATATCCTGTTGTTGGTTCAATCAAATGCGAATAACGGATCCCATCTTGTTCAAAGTAATTGCGGTAATTACCTGAGGTCGCCACCGCATTATTACCAATACTTATAATCTTTTGTATCGCCCGCTCATTACTTATCGGCTTTTCAATGGCAATACGCCAGTCGCTTCCATTTGCTTTTTTGCCAGCGACTCTCATTTCACCACCAATTTCGACAAGATAATCGTTTATTTGCCTTCCTTCAATGATATCAGCTACAACGTCAACACCATACCCTTTTGCTATCGTCGATAAGTCGATATATAACTTAGAGTGTAATTTCGTTACAACGCCTGAGTTCAATTCAAACTTATCAATACCAACAAAGTCTTCGATTTCTAGTAATTGTGATTTAGTTGGAATAACCTCGGCTCGTTTATCTGGCCCAAAGCCCCACAAGTTGACTAAAGGACCTACGGTCACATCTAAACTACCACCACTTAGATTATGCAGTCTGATGGCTTCTGTTAGCACATATTCGGTTTGTTCGGAAATCGCAAAAGGTTGTCCGGCTTCAGCTTCATTTAGCTTTGATAATTCTGAATCTGGGTCGTATGTCGACATCAAAGCGTTAACCTGTATTAGCGCGTCATCTATTTCGCCTTGAAGCGCTTTTACGTCTATGGGTGTTTCGGGTCGTTTAACAACCTTTATCGAGTAGGTGGTGCCCATGGTTTGCCCTGAAATAATAATTTCAGTGGGTTTGCTTGGCGCACAAGAAACGATGAATAATAACAAAAAGGGGAGTAAGAATTTCAATGCTATCCTCGCGATTTACAAATTGATAAGCACCCAATATGAACTAAATTCTTATTATGTGCTAGGCGACTTAACGTTGCAGTAGATTATACATGAATTTTTGATGATATAAAAAAAATGGCTAAAATATAAAGACATAGCGCGTAACAAAAACCAAAGAATAATTACCCTCTTGGCCTCTAGTAAATTTCTACTAGACAAGCATGTCTTGTGTGGGCTGATTGCATCACGAACATCGTGTTTGAAAGACAAAAAAGCGCCCTTGAGGCGCCTAATCTAGTCTTCTGCTTGGATGTTACAAATTAACCACCGAAATCGTCCAGCATGATGTTTTCATCTTCTACACCGAGTTCTTTAAGCATGTTGATTACTGCTGCGTTCATCATAGGTGGACCACACATATAGAACTCACAGTCTTCAGGTGCTGGATGGGTTTTCAAATAGTTTTCCAACAATACATTGTGAATAAACCCCGTATCGCCAGTCCAGTTATCTTCTGGTTGTGGGTCAGACAATGCAACGTGCCATTCAAAGTTGTCATTTTCTTTCGCCAACATATCGAAATCCTCTACATAAAACATTTCACGTGACGATCGAGCACCATACCAGAACGTTATCTTGCGAGGTGTTTTTAGTCTACGGAGTTGGTCGAATATGTGTGAACGCATTGGCGCCATGCCAGCACCGCCGCCGACAAACACCATTTCGGCATCTGTCTCTTTAGCATAGAATTCGCCGAAAGGACCAGATATGGTGACTTTGTCACCTGCTTTCAAAGACCATATAAATGAAGACATTTTACCAGCAGGCAAGCTTAGGTTCTTGGGTGGCGGCGTAGCAATACGCACGTTCAACAAAATAATACCTTCTTCTTCTGGGTAGTTTGCCATTGAGTAAGCACGAATAGTTTCTTCGTCACATTTTGACTCAACATCAAAGAAACCAAAATGTTCCCAGTCTTTACGATATTCAGCAGGCACATCAAAGTCTTTATACTTTATGTGATGAGGTGGCGCCTCAATTTGGATATATCCACCTGCTTTGAACGGAACACTTTCGCCGTCAGGAATACCTAGCTTAAGCTCTTTGATGAAAGTTGCTTCGTTACTGTTCGAAAGAACGTCGCATTCCCATTTCTTGATACCAAACACGTCTTCAGGTAATTTAATATCCATGTCTTGTTTGATTGATACTTGGCAAGACAAACGGCAGCCTTGCTTAGCCTCCCGCTTCGAAATATGATCAAGCTCAGTGGGCAATATTTCACCACCACCTGATTTAATATCAACAGTACACTGACCGCAAGAACCACCACCACCGCATGCTGAAGATACAAAAATGCCCGAGTCAGCTAACGCGCCCAGTAACTTGCCACCTGGAGAGGTGGTAATTGTTTTAGATGGATCGCCATTAATAGTGATTACAACATCACCTTCAGGCACTAATTTCGATTTCGCAAACATGATAATGAACACTAACGCTAATACAATAGCGATAAACATGCCTACACCGAGATAGATTTCAGTTGGATTCATTTTATCTATTCTCCTATTCGCTTTACAGCGAAATACCTGTGAATGATTGGAAGCCCAATGCCATTAAACCAGCGATCATAAACACAGAACCTAATCCGCGAATACCATCAGGCATATCGGCATACTTTAATTTTTCACGTATCGCAGCAAGCAAGATAATGGCCATTGCCCAACCTGCTCCACTGCCAATGCCGTATACGATACTTTCGGTGAAGTTGTATTCGCGTTGGACCGCAAACGCAACACCACCGAATATGGCACAGTTTACGGTGATAAGCGGCAAGAAGATCCCCAACGCGTTATATAAAGCGGGGAAAAACTTGTCAAGTGTCATTTCCAGTATCTGAACCAAAGCAGCAATTACACCGATAAAGGTCAAGAAACTTAAGAAACTAAGGTCGGCATCTGGGAAGCCAGCCCAATCTAGAGCACCAGGGGCAAGAATATTTACAAATATAACTTGGTTAACAGGTACTGAAATGCCCAATACCACGATAACGGCAACACCCAAACCCATTGATGTCTTTACTTTCTTTGATACGGCTAAAAAAGTACACATACCTAGGAACAATGACAATGCCATGTTCTCAATAAATACTGCTCTGATGAATAATGCTGCATAATGTTCCATGATTATTCCTTAGGCTCCACTTGTTCTGGACGAATAGTACGAATAAACCAAATCATACCGCCGATCAGGAAGAAAGAGCTAAATGGGAGTATCAACAGACCATTACCTTGATACCAGCCACCATTAGTAACCAGCGGCAATATTTCAAACCCAAGAAGGGTACCAAAACCCGCTAACTCTTTGATTGTACCAATAACAATCAGAATAAATGAATATCCCAAACCGTTACCAATACCGTCTAAGAAGCTCATCAGAGGAGGCGACTTCATCGCGTAAGCCTCGGCGCGTCCCATTACGATACAGTTTGTAATGATCAGACCGACAAATACTGACAACTGCTTAGAAATTTCGTAAGAGTAAGCTTTCAATATTTGGTCAACCACAATTACCAATGACGCGATAATAGTCATCTGAATAATAATACGCACGCTTGACGGTATTTGATTTCGTATAAGTGAAATAAACAAACTAGAAAACGCGGTTACTGCGGTTAATGCCAACGACATTACCAATGCGGTTTCTAGTTTTGTTGTAATTGCCAATGCAGAACAAATACCAAGTACATGCAAAGCAATCGGGTTACTGTCTAAAATTGGCCCAAACAGGGCTTGTTTCATTTCTTTAGTGTCAGCCATTGTGGTCCCTTATGATTTCCAAGATTGCTTTTTAAGATAATTACCATAGCCATTATCACTAGCCCAATACTCCAACGTATTTTCTACCCCATTGCTGGTTAGTGTGGCACCTGACAGCGCATCAACCGCATACTGGTTATCTCGGTTATCGCCTTTGTTAACTTCAATAGCCACGTTACCGTTCTTGAAAAGCTGTTTACCATTCCACTTAGCCTGCCATTCTGGGTTTTGAATCTCACCACCCAATCCCGGCGTTTCTTTGTGTTGATAAAAAATCAATTCGCGAATCGTGTGACCATCACTGTCAAGCGCTAGGAAACCGAACATTAAGTCCCATAGACCACTACCATGAACCGGCAGAATGATGCGTGATACAACGCCGTCGTCATCTTTAATTAAGAAGATGCTGGCAACGTTAGCACGCCTAGAGAAACCAGCGGGACTACCTTCTGCTTTCGTACTCGTTTCTGGGGCTTTAGAAACTCTTCCATACATATCGTAAGGTTTTGACTCACCTTCAGCAGGATTAGCGACATATTCACCAGTTGTTAGATTAACGAAACGCTCTACGACTCTTGCATCATAAACAATGCCAATTTCTTTTTTTGTTTTAGCTTCGCCAAGCAGACCTGCCGCAGCCAAAATATTTGATTGTCTATCGAGTGCGGCGTTAGCTTGCTGTAATTCACGCAAGCCAACGGCGGCTCCCGATACAATAATTGAACAAACTAAACAAACAGCAACGACAACACCGACTGTTTTACCTAACGTTTCTTTTTTAGCCGACACGTGCAACCCTCCGCTTTATATTGCTTTGCGCCACGAAATAATCGAATAATGGCGCCCACAAGTTAGCAAATAATATGGCTAGCATTATCCCTTCAGGGAATGCCGGATTAATAACCCGAATCAACACTGTCATCAAACCGATGAAGAAGCCATAAAACCACTTTCCTTGGTTAGTAAATGAGGCCGACACTGGGTCAGTTGCCATAAAGAACATACCAAACGCTAATCCGCCTATAACGAAGTGCCAGTAGAAGGGCATTGCGTAAATTGATGTTGGGTCGCTGGCAAAAAAGTTAAGCAATGTGCTAAAGAATATGACGCCGAGACCCACGCCTGAAACAATACGCCAGCTTGCAATACCCAAATAAATAATGAAAAGCCCGCCTACCATAATCAGTAAACTAGAGACCTCTCCTACAGAGCCTGGAATATTGCCTATGAATGAATTCATCCATAAGTCGGCTTCACTTATTGTTTGATTAACCAAGTTACCTGATGCATCTAATACTTGCATAGAAGCAAAGTTAACCGAATCTCCAAAGTTCATGGTTTGATTCGCAGCGTTGCTGAGCCAAGTCGCGCCAGAATATCCATCCGCTAATTGAGCCGCAATCCAGGGTTGATCACCAGAAATTTGAGCTGGATAGGCGAAGTATAAGAAAGCACGACCGGATAAGGCTGGATTTAGGAAGTTTCGGCCTGTGCCACCAAAGATCTCTTTAGCAATAACAATACCGAAGGTAATGCCTAGAGCAACTTGCCATAAAGGAATAGTTGATGGCAATGTCAATGCAAATAAGACTGAGGTTACAAAGAAACCCTCATTAATTTCATGTTTTCTAACTGACGCAAATAATACTTCCCAGAACCCGCCAACAATAAAAGTTGTTGCATAAATAGGAACAAAAAAGCACGCACCGTAAAGTAACATCGAGAATATGCCAGCATCACCGGTTAGCGTTCCACCTAATGCCGAAAATAAACCAGCCTGCCAACCATCGTACAACGCACCACCGGCCTCGATAGCATAAGATGCTTGCACACCGACATTGTACATACCATAAAACATGGCTGGGAATGTTGCCATCCACACCATGATCATGATGCGTTTTAAATCGATACTGTCTTTAACGTGCGTATTCGCGACGTTTACTTTACCCGGTGTGTAGAAGATAGTCGCAGCAGCTTCGTAAAGTGCATAAAACTTGTCGTATTTACCACCTGGTTCAAAATCAGGTTCAATTTTTTCTAAATAAACTTTTAATCCCATGACTTAACCCTCTTCTTCAATCTTGGTCAAACATTCACGCAACACTGGACCATAATTATATTTACCAGGGCATACGTAGGTACATAGCGACAAATCTTCTTCATCCAATTCCAGAGCACCTAAGCTACTTGCACCGTCACTATCACCCGACAATAGGTCGCGCAACAGCAGGGTAGGAATGATGTCTAAAGGCATTATACGTTCATAGTTACCGATTGGCACCATAGAACGATCAGAACCATTCGTTGTAGTTGTCATGTTGAAAAGTTTTTTGGGTGACAAATGACCTAGATAAGCCCGCGTCACAGAGTGTTGATTTGAGCCTGGCTTAGCCCAACCAAACAACTTCTTTTCTTTATCTTCAACCAAAAGCGATATTTGGTTGTGATAACGACCAACATAGGCTTGAGGACCTTGTGCCGTAGTACCATTCAAAATGGAGCCTGAAATAACTCTAACAGGACCATCAATTTTCTGATCAACAACGAGTTCATCAATGCTTGCACCCAATACAGTGCTCACTAATTTAGGCGATTTTGCTGCAGGACCGGCAATTGATAACACTTTAGTTGTGTCTAACTTACCTGTTTTAAGCAACGATCCGATAGCAATAACGTCTTGATAACCCACGTGCCAAACGAACTTTTTCATACCAACGGGATCAAGATGATGAATATGAGTACCCACAAGACCTGCAGGATGCGGCCCTGCAAACTCGTTGACATCAACAATAGCATCGCCAGTGTGAATATCTGCACCGGGCGCTTTACTCACAAACACTTTACCGTCGGTTAGTTTAGCTAATACTTTCAAACCAAAAGCAAAGTATTCTTTGCGACCAGCAATGATAATTTGCGGGTCGCCTGCCAACGGATTAGTGTCCATTGCAGAAACAAAAATTGAGGAAGGTGTTGAGCCAACTGCAGGATTTTTGCTATATGGACGAGTTCTAATAGCTGTCCAAGAACCTGATTCGACTAGAAGTTCGCTTATCGCAGAACGTTCAGCTGTTGCAAGTGAAGCATCATCAAATGTCGGAAAGGTTATTTCATCATCACCTTTAAGCTTAATAACCACTGACTGCAAAATACGTTTTGCACCCCGATTTACCTCGATAACTTCGCCCGCAGCAGGAGCCGTAAATTTTACACCGGGATTTTTTTTGTCTTCAAAAAGCAACTGCCCTTTTTTAACCGCATCACCTACCTGAACATGCATCGTGGGACGCATGCCGTTATATTCTTCCCCCAGGATGGCGACTCGGGTTACAGTTGGCCCTGGATGGACCTTCTGCTCCGGCGCGCCTTCAATAGGAAGATCTAAGCCTTTCTTGATTTTTATCATACGTAATTGACTACTCTAATTTAAAATACCAATTTTAATCAGCCTGTCTGCCTGAAAGCCGATTAAAATTTATATCTTGTTTGTATTATTGACCAAGTTATTGCTGTGATAATACCACTAGGTCAGTTAACTCAATCCCTTACTGCTACGCAAAATCTAAAATGCTACACCCGCTCCGATAAAGCTTTCACATAACGAAGTGAGTAGTGCCTGTAAGAAGGTCTACGCTCATCCGTGGTTTATTATTATTATGTGTAAACTCAAAATCACTGAGATGGTATTGTAAAGAAAACAAACTTCTGTTTTTGCAACTAGAAATGTGACAAGCGGATTTTAGCATTAATGAATGTGAAAATGCTATGTTATTAATACCAAAAACTGCAATTTAATTGTTGTATTGTGAACAAAATTTTCCACTTCGCAATCTAACGAAGCTAACATTTACTCATGCGGAGCCTATGATAGCTTCAAATCTGAGGATTCCTATACTCGCTAAGCAAATGCTATACCAAACATCGCTCTTTGGACCATAATTACGACCAAGTTACTACATGGTTAACATCGGCTTCGTAATCAACACCTTGAATGTCAAACCCAAAAAGAGTTAAGAATTCGTGGTGATAACCGGCATAATCACTTAATGCATGGAAATTTTCTTGAGTCACCTTATCCCACAATGCCTTTATTTTAGCCTGAGTTGCATTATTGGTTTCTTTGTCTTCCATATGATAACGATGCATATTATCCATTGCAGGATTGGATGCATAAAGGCAACGAGTGTAAAGACCCTCTATTTGCTCAATGCAACCTTCGTGCGTGCCTTCTTCTTTCATCACTTTGTAAATTAGAGATATATATAAAGGCATAACCGGAATAGCAGAGCTTGCCTGAGTAACTAAGGCCTTCAAAGAAGATACGTTTGCACTCACATTATTAGCGTTTAATTTAGCGATAATAGCCGACGCGGCGCGATCTAAATCTTCTTTCGCCAAACCGATCGTTGCCTGTCCGTAAATAGGCCAAGTAAGTTCTTTGCCAATATAAGTGTAGGCTGTTGTTTTCGCGTTTTCTGATACCACACCAGCGTCATTCAACATGACTAACCAACGCTCCCAGTCTTCCCCTCCCATAACTTTTACAGTCTGGTCGATTTCGTCCTGATTAGCCGGTTCAAGCGTTATTTCATGAACTTTATCTTTGTCAGTATCGTAAGTTTTGGTGGTGTAACCTTGACCCACAGGCTTTAGTGTGGATTTATAAACTTCGCCAGTATCTGGATCGGTTCTTCTTGGAGACGCTAAACTGTAGATAATCAGGTCAACTGAGCCTAAGTCTTTCTTTATTTTATCAATAACGGCTATTTTCATATTATCGGAGAACGCATCACCATTCATCGTTTCAGCATACAAGCCAGCCGTTTTTGCTTGGTCATGAAAAGCCGCCGTATTATACCAACCGGCCGTGCCTGTTTTGCGATCTGTAGGCTCTTTTTCAAAACAGATACCAAGGGTTTTTGCAGCATAGCCAAATGCAGAAGTAATTCGAGAAGCTAATCCATACCCAGTAGAACATCCAATTACCAGTACATTTTTGGGACCAGCAAGTTCAGACTTGGCCTTTACGTCTTGTGACTTTACATAGTTGATTTGGTTTTCAACACTCTTTGCACAACCCGCAGGGTGAGCATTGGTACAAATAAAACCTCTAATTTTTGGCTTAATGACCATAATAACTTCCTTTTTTATCACGCATAAAAAACGCGCGATTGATTAATTGGCTAATTTAGTAGTGCTTGTAGCCCAGCATTCTACTCAAAATTAGCGGTTATATCTAACAAACGCGCGCATTCTAGTGCCATTCGGTTAATAAACAAATCAGATCAGATAGAAAATCTATTCTCTATTTTCATAATACTCTTGCTCTGACACTTTGTGATAGGCTTTTACTTCTTGAAAAAAAGCATCATACGATGCGTAAATTCGATCAAAGTCTGCATCGTTTGCACGCTCTTGCTTAATCACTTTTGCTGTTGCCACTTTTAATGCTTCAAGCACATCTTTAGGCAGTGCGCGCAGTTGCGTGCCATACTCCACGAGTTGTTTCAGTGCTTTCGGGTTTCTGGCTGTATATTCATCTAGCATGTCTTGATTTGTCGCTCGTGTGGCTACTTCGACTATTTTTTGTAAGTCTGTTGGTAACGCATCAAATGCCGCTTTGTTAACAATAAATTCAAGCAATGTTCCAGGCTCATGCCAACCGCTGTGATAGTAATACGTTGCCGCTTTGTGCAGGCCAAAAGCCAAATCGTTGTATGGGCCAACCCACTCAGTTGCATCTATCACACCGGTTTGCAACGCCGTAAACAACTCACCGCCAGTAAGCGTTATGGGTAAACCACCAACTTCTTTAAACACGTCCCCACCCAAGCCAGGAATACGCATTTTTAGGCCTTGGAAATCTTCTAAACTATTAATTTCTTTTTTAAACCAACCTGCCATCTGAGTACCCGAACTGCCGCCGGCGAATGGAATAACGCCATAAGGCGCATATAGCTCGCGCCATAATTCCATGCCTCCGCCGTAATGCAGCCAAGCATTCATTTCTGTCGCATTCATGCCAAATGGAATGGCACTAAAAATTGGCGCAGCTGGCATTTTACCTTTCCAGTAATATGCGCCTGCGTGACCCATTTCGACACTACCACCAGACACTGCATCAAATACTTCGAACCCGGGAACTAGCTCCCCAGCGCCATAAACTCTCACTTCCAAGCGACCACCAGACATCTCGTTCACATATTCTGCGAAGGTCTCTGGTCCTTTACCTAAGCCTGGGAAATTTTTCGGCCATGAGGTAACAAGCTTCCACTTTATGCTTTCAACAGGCGCTTTAACGACTGCGGTTGAGGTATTTTCTTCACTTTTACCGCTACAAGAAGCAATCGCGAACATAGCCGCAGCAGCAAATAGTAAACTAAGCGATTTTTTCATTTTTTTCTCCTTTCAAATAAGATTAGTTGGCGCCATAAAGGACTGAAGGCAACCATGTGATAATACCTGGCCAAATTGCCATTAGAATCAACAAACAAAGCTGAATGATAATAAATGGGATCACGCCTTTATAAATTTGTTCTGTCTTGACAGTATCGGACGTGACACCTCGAAGATAAAACAATGCAAAACCGAAAGGTGGTGTTAAAAAACTGGTCTGCAAGTTGACTGCAATCATAATGCCTAACCAGATAGGATCGAGCCCCATCATAAGTAAAATAGGTGCAATAATTGGGACTACTACAAAGGTGATCTCAATAAAATCGAGAATAAAGCCAAGAAGAAAAATAACCACCATTACTAACAACACAGCGGTAAATACGCCGCCAGGTAAATCGGCAAAGAATGCTTGTAAAAGCTCTTCACCGCCAAAACCACGAAACACGAGGGAAAATATCGATGCACCAATTAGGATTAAGAAAACCATTGATGTGATTTTGGTGGTTTCCCGCACCACATATTTGGTATTCTCACCATTGATTTTCTTCTTCAATAACGCCAGAAAAACGGAACCAATAGCGCCAACAGCGGCAGCTTCTGTGGGTGTTGCTTTGCCCGTTAATATCGCCCCTAATACAGCAATAATCAGCAATAACGGAGGCAGTAACGCAAGAAGAAGTGATTTTAAGTTAGCGTGCTCACTTTCTTGGCCATGCGCTGGCACTTGCGACGGGCTAAACTTACTGACAGCCCATAAATAAAGTAAGTAAAAAATAACCAGAATAAACCCCGGAACAATAGCACCGACAAATAAGTCGCCTACAGAGACACTGTCGGGCGAAAATATTCCCATATCAAGCTGTGCTTTTTGATATGCACTAGATAACACATCGCCCAATAGAACGAGTGCGATAGAAGGCGGAATAATTTGCCCTAACGTACCCGTTGCACAAATAGTTCCCGTAGCTAGAGAGGGCGAATAACCTCGTTTCAGCATAGTGGGCAATGAAAGTAAGCCCATTGTTACTACTGTAGCACCAACAATACCAGTACTGGCTGCTAGTAACATACCGACTAATACAACCGATACACCGAGGCCCGTTTTAAAGCGACCCAATAAACCTGACATTGCGACTAACAGGTCTTCCGCAATTTTGGAGCGCTCGAGCACAACACCCATAAAAACAAATAGCGGAACCGCAATAAGAGTTTGATTTTTCACAATACCGAATAAACGGCTTGGTGTTGCTAGCAAATAACTACCGTCAAACACGCCAAAGAAAATACCAATGCCAGCGAAAACTAGGGATGTGCCAGCAAGAGTCAATGCGACAGGGTAACCAATCAACAAGAACAAACAAACCACAAGAAACAGGACCAGAGAGAGAATTTCCATTATTTGGACACGCCAGCCAATATTAAGCTTTGTTTAATCGCCTCTGATACACCCTGCAAAAACATGGTAAATGAAAATAATAAAATGAACGACTTCAACACATACAAAAAAGGAAGACCGCCAGACTCCATAGAACCTTCGAGCGTTTGCCATGATTCGAATACGTAATGCCAACTAACAACAGTAATAAAAATCATCACCGGCAATAGCAAAAATAATGTGCCGACTAGATTAACCAGTGCTTTTCGCCGATGACTAAAGCCTCGATAAAATACATCAACACGAACATGACCATCATGTTGCAGGGTGTAAGCACTACCAAGCAAAAAAACGGCGGCATGCAGATAAACAACTGACTCTTGCATGGCTATCCAGCCAAGATTAAAGCCGTAGCGTAAAACCACCACGGCGAAAGTAACTGCAGCCATTAAGAAAGTAAAATAACTAACACATTCGCCTATTCTTTTATTAATGACGTCAATTGTTGCTGATACGGATGAAACTGCGCCGACTAACGACATGGCATACCCTCGCCTATTGGCCATTCTTTAATAAAATGTTAATGAACGTATTCTGGCACATATAAACACCTGACGTTAAGTATTTTTTGACTTGATAGAGTGATCTACAAGCACACTTTGCAAACCTATTCGAAGAAAATATGAGTGCTTATTTTAAACCAATGACGGCTTGATCCAAAAGCAAGTTAATATAATAGAAATTAAGATCTCAAAAGAGAGAATTATACTGTTCCTATATTGTTAAAAAACTAATAAGCGTTTTTATCAACAAATCCTTTAAATATGGTCACTGTAATAATTTTCATGTCCAACCAAACTGACCAGCGGTGAATATACTCCAGATCATATTCGACTCGTTTAACCATTTTATTAACGGTTTCTGTCTCTCCTCTGAAACCGTTAATTTGCGCCCAGCCGGTAATCCCAGGTTTGACTTTGTGTCGCAGCATGTATCCTTCAATCAACTTGCGATACTGCTCATTATGCGCAACGGCATGCGGACGAGGACCAACGATCGACATTCTGCCTTGCAATACATTAAAAAACTGAGGGAGTTCGTCTAAAGACCGGCGACGCAGAAACGCACCAAACGGGGTCACTCGTTTATCATCCACTGTTACTTGTTCTACCTTTTCCCCATTATCTTCAGTGAGCATCGATCGAAACTTATAAATTTTTATTTGACGACCGTCTAAGCCATAACGATTTTGTTTAAAAATTATGGGACCTGTTGAGGTCGCTTTTATGCCGATGGCGATGAATAACATTGGTATTGCTATTAACACTAAAATGCAAGCACTAAGAATGAGGTCTTCAGCTCGTTTTAATACATTATTAGCACCTTGAAAAGGAGTATCAAATACACTGAGAGTCTGTACGGAGCCAACGGTTTGCCATCTTGCATTTAACAGATTATAAATAAAGAAATTTGGAATAATATAAACGCTACAGGTGGTATCACTGCAGCGATTTAGTATATCCATAATTCTATTTTCAGCGCTCATGGGCATTGCGATATAAATGAAATCAATTTCACCTCTATTGGCAGCTTCTAACGCAGCTTCAATAGTGCCAACCACATGGCTTTGCAATTCATCCGGTAATCGACTGGCTTCTCTATCATCAAAAATACCTTTTAAACGAATACCGAGATGTTCATTCTCAGTAATTTGTTGGGATAAATTATAACCCGAAGGAGTTGCGCCAATAATCGCGGCATAACGAGAATTACGACCTTTTTTACGCAAAACAAACAGGAACTCACGAAACACGATACGCCAAGCAGACAAAGCAGGATAGGTAGCAATCAGCCACATTAGTATTGTTATTTCACCGTAGGCAGCTAATGTGGGGAAAAAGTACGCAAACGCTATAATACCGATGCCGGTTATTGTCCAAGCAATAGATGTATATTTAATCAGCAGGGTGGTTGACTGTGTTCGCCAAGATCTATATAAATCGAGTCCTTCTGCCGTGACGTTAAAACCGATGATGCCAACAAATAGTAAAATCATACTTGAGGGTTCAATATCAACTCGGCGAAAAATCAGGATTAGAAAGTAGAGCAGCGCAATAGTAACAAGATCGACAAGCCGATACAGAGTAGAAAAACTACTCTTGTTCGATTGAATAACTCCTGCACCTCTGTATCTACCTGTTTTTGTTGTTTTTTTCATTCTCACCCTTGCACAACGATTGACAATACCTTATTTAACTTATTTATTTGCCGCAATATAAGGTGTTTTTTTAGTTTAGCGATGCTGTTTTTTGCTTTTACAATTTTGCAGAAAACAAACAAGCTCAGATTTATTACTTAATATATCACGGTCACCTTGAATAAAAATTAACAACATAGTCGCAGCAGATACATTACGAATAATTTAAGGTGGTTAGTATTTGTTCATTGTTTTGGACATAACGGATAGGATACAATACTATTTGCTTCGTTGTCCTTGCCCGCAAGCATCTGTATTAAATTTAACAACAGATGACCTGCAAACGGCTGATAATAAACGATAGAAGTGGTGTTTCTTAAGACAGCTAAGAACTTAAAAACGAGATAAACACAGCGTTAATTTTTATTTATTTGGATTGCATAAATAACAAAGAGTTACACCAAAAGGGACAAAGGGATGAAAGTATTAAAAGTTACCTCCGTGATTATGTTGGTAATTGGCAGCATAAGTGTCAGTGCACAACAGTTTCAAAATCCAGCAAGTGTGGAGTTCGGTAGTTTCGACATCACTCCAACTGTCGATTTTGGCTTGCGTTATGACGATAACGTCATTCGCTCAAACGTGAATAAAATAAACAGTTGGTCGCAAATAATTTCACCACAAGTATTTATGTTAGACACCTTTGGAGAAAGCCAAGTTCGAGTTGGTTATCGTTTGCGCAACGAGCGGTTTTTTAGTAGTTCAGAAGACAACTACACTGATCACTTTTTCAATGCCGCCGTTGATTTTGAGCTTAATTCACGCAACCGGTTCGATATAGGTATCGACTTCATCGATGGTCACGAGGACCGAGGTACTGGCTTCTCAATTGGTAATGCCGAACCATTGACTAGCCCTGATAGCTATAAACAAAGCGAATTCGATATGCTGTATTCGCATGGTGCTTTTAATGCCGACGGCCGTTTGGATATTAACTTCAATATTACTAATCGCGATTACGATATAGATACACCGCAGTATCGCGCACGTGATAGAGCATTCACGAATGTAGGTGGTACATTCTTTTATCGTATTGGCGCGGTTACTGACGCTACTTTTGATATTATTTATAGAGATGTTAATTACAAATTTGACTCAAATGCATTGTCGCCATTAGACAGTAAACAAGTTTCTTACCTTGTTGGTCTAGAGTGGGAGGCAACCGCTCGAACCTCTGGTTTTGCTAAAATCGGTTATCAAGAAAAGAACTTTGACTCGCCTTTGCGCGAGGATTTTGAAGGCATAGACTGGGCCGCTGGTATTTTGTGGGAACCTGTTACATATTCAACAGTCAACTTCACCGCAAGCAACGATACGGATGAAACAAATGGTGAAGGCAACTTTATTCGAGGCCGCGATTACGCAGTAGAATGGCGCCATGATTGGATAGCCGACAAATTGAGGAGCGCAACTTCCTATACTTGGGGTACTGACCGTTATGAAGGTCAAATAAGTGATATGGGTATTCGTGAAGATGATTTAGTTAGATTTAGAGCCTCTTTGTACTATCAGTTTCGTCGTTATATGAACATCGAAGTAGGTTATATTTACGACGAACGTGAAAGCAACCGAACTGCCATTGAATACGACCGAAATCAGTTTATAATCAGCGCATTATTTACGTTATAGTGGTTAAAAAATGAGGCATTTATGACGTTGAAGCGACCATCACTAGTACGATATTTAACGCTGCTTGTTGTTTATATTTTTGTTGTCTGTGCAACTGCGCAGGCTCAAAGCAACGCTGACTTAGGCCAATATAGATTGGGTTCAGGTGACGTAGTAAAGATAACGGTATTTGGTCAAGAGGACTTGTCTGTGCAAACGCGATTATCAAATATCGGTGCTATTAATTACCCCTTCCTCGGTGACATTAATTTGGTTGGACTTACGGTCAACGAAGTTGAGAGTAAAATTGATACCGGCCTGCGTGGCGATTACTTAGTGAACCCGTCAGTATTTGTCACTGTGCTTGAATATCGGCCGTTCTTTATTGATGGTGCTGTGAATCGCCCCGGTGGCTACCCATATCAACCCGGTTTGTCAGTAAATAAAGCAGCAGCATTGGCTGGCGGTTTTACTGAACGTGCGTCACGAGAAAAAATTATCATCGTTAGGAAAATTACCGGTGTTGAAACTACCATTGAAGCTGCTGCCTCAGACGTCATATTGCCCGGCGATATCGTGACTGTGCAAGAACGCTTTTTCTAACTATAGAGACCTATATGGCGTCGCGCACAAACGAGCAAATTGAAGCAAAACTAAATGATTCGGATATCATCGACTTTGGTCAGTATTGGGGCACTGTTAGAAGTTACCTGTGGCGTATTCTCGGCTTAGCCTTTTTGCTGACCATATTAGCTTCGCTCATCGTGTTATCTATGACACCTCGCTACATTGCAACAGCGTCCCTTCTGATTGAGGCAGAGCAAGCTAATGTGCTCTCTATTGAAGAAGTTTATGGGTTGGATTCAAGTAGAAAAGAATATTTTGAAACACAGTACGAAATACTACGCTCTCGCCATATCGCTGGAAAAGTAGTTGATGAACTTAATTTATACGACAACGATCTCTATAATTTAGATATTATCAAAGCGAATAGAAGCGGTTTCGTTGAGTATGTTGATGCAGTCCTGGATTTTTTAAAAAATACATTACCATTTTTACCGCAACAACTTGAAGAAGTAAAAAGCGAACAAGAGCTACTTTTGGCAAGACGCTCTTATGCCATATCCCAGGTAATGGAATTTTCAAGTATTGCTCCGCTAAGAAACACGCAGGTAGTAAATATCTCCTTTGAAAGTTCTGACCGTAAACTCGCTTCAGTTGTAGCAAATACCTTATCTGACGTGTACATCGAAAACTACTTGGAAAGTAAATTGGATATGACCGCAAAGGCAACAACTTGGCTAAACGAAAGTTTACAAGGCTTACGCACAAAGCTAGATACGGCTGAAAAAAGCCTAGCTGAATTTTACGAGCGTGAGCAACTCGTTGACATCGACGGTGTAGTAGGCTTGGCATCGGAGCAACTTCAGCAGCTAAGTGACCAACTTATTGATGCACAAGTAATGCTGCAAAGAAACAGTATTATTTACCAGCAAGTCAATCAGTCCGGAGCCGACTTCTCGTTACTCTCTAGCTTGCCAGAAGTGCTAAACCATCCTTCAATTCAAAATATCAAACGAGAAGAAGTAGTGGCCGAAAGTAAAGTGTCCGAACTTAAAGAAGTATACGGCCCGAAACACCCAATAATGATTGCAGCTAATGCCGAGCTTAATTCAATTAAAAATAGTACTCGTAACCAAATTACGGCTTTAATATCAGGGATCACTACCGAATTTCGCACAGCTGAAAACAAAGTTGCTGCGCTTAATAAAGACGTTGAGGCTGCAAAGAGTGAGTTTCGTAAATTATCTAGCTTAGAAAATCAACGTAAAACACTACAACGTGATGTTGATACCAACCAGCAATTATATAATTCGTTCTTTACGCGTTTAAAAGAAACCGACCAGCTAGGCGGTTTTGAATCGGCAAATGCGCGAGTACTCGATGCAGCAACATTTCCTGAGGATCCTGCAAAACCTAAGAAAGGTTTAATTATCGCTGCTGCTTTTGTGATGAGTTTAGCTTTAGGTGTATTCTTAGCACTGTCGCTCGAGGCACTCAATAGTGGTATTCGGTCAGTTGATGATGTTGAGCGAAAACTAGGTCAACGTATGCTGGGTATCATCCCATGGCAGACGCATAAAAAAAATCAAAGCCTACCATTACGTCATTTTTTCGACAACAAGCATCATATGTTTAGCGAATCAGTAAGAACCTTGAGAACAAGCCTACAGTTATTGAATTTAGATAAGCCTTCGCAAACGGTATTGGTCACTTCTAGCGTGCCTCGTGAGGGTAAGAGTACCGTTTCAATTAACTTAGCGTTTGCCATGGGCCAACTTAGCAAAGTATTGCTTCTTGATACCGACTTACGCCGTCCTACTCTCGCTAAACAATTCGACTTACCCGGTTTTCAACCCGGACTTTCAAATTTAATTGCGGGTACTCATACGCTTGAAGAATGTATTGTGACCGATCAAAAATCAGGCATTGATTTAATTTGTGCAGGCAGTGTGCCACCTAATCCACAAGAACTACTTGCCTCTGAACAATTCAAGATATTGATGGCAACGCTCAAAACCAAATACGAGCATATTATTGTTGATAGTGCGCCAACTCAAGCAGTAAGTGACGCTGTTATTGTCTCTAAGGTTTGTGACTCAGTGGTTTACGTAGTCCGAAGCGACAGTACTAGCTATAAAATAATCAATAACGGTTTATCTCGCTTTATGCAGATTGGACATAGAGTTGATGGTGTTGTGTTAAACCAAGTTGACTTGAAAAAGGCCAAAAAGACCGGCGAATATTCCGGCTTTTACGACCAATACGGATACCAGAGCTATCCAACGGATACACACAAATCGTGATTGACCTACACAGCCATATATTGCCAGGAATTGATGATGGCGCTAAAACGCTTGAAGATGCCGTCGCTATGGCCAAGCATTCCTTTGAATTTGGCGTAACACACATGGTATGTACTCCGCATATTCATCAAGGTGTATTTGACAACAATCTAGCTACTATTACATCCGCTTTTGAACAATTAGTGTTGGCACTTAAAGAACAACAAGTGCCTCTAAAATTGGCCTTTAGTTGCGAAGTCAGAGTCACTCCAGACATACTGCCGTGGGTAAATGCAAAGTCTTTGCCTTTTATAGGTGAATGGGAGGGTAAACAAGCGCTTTTATTAGAATTGCCTCATAGCCATATTCCCCCGGGCGTAGAAAATTTAGTGCGCTGGTTATTTAAGAACAACATTCAGACCATCATTCCTCATCCTGAACGCAATCGCGATATTATTGCCGACTACAATAAAATACACATGCTAAAACGCATTGGTTGTTTGTTTCAAGTCACTGCTGGTGCTTTTATAGGGCGCTTTAATGAAAAAGTACAACTGGTCGCAGAGCGTTTGCTTGCCGATGACCTCATCACCTATGTTGCCTCCGATATGCATAACTTGCATCGTCGGCCTAATGATATGTTGGCCTGCAAACAAGCGATTATGCAGATAGCCGACAGCGACACTGCAAACGCGCTGGTTTATGATGTACCATCAACGATTTCTAGGAACCTAAATTGGCAGTAAATCTTTTGATGAATAGAGCAAAAAAAATATCGTGCAAACAAAACTAACTCAACAGATTAGCTATGCCCTGCTTACGTGTCGAAAATACCTTTTTGTGTTTGCATTTGGTCTTATCTCGCTGCTTGGTTTATACAATGCAACTAACTATGGCTTGGCTAATTTACATTTTTACTCTGCACAAAATGCCGTTTTAGCATGGCACGCAAATAATCAACTAGACAATGAAGAAAGCTACAACAACGCTGCTCAGTCTGCATATAAAGCTAGAAATCAACATCCAGCGCATCCGTTATATACCGATCTTTCTGCGCAAATATATGAATGGGGTGTTATTGGTGGTTATGAAGATGCGTCCGTCGCACTTGCAATCTCAAAAGAATTGTATATAAAAGCAACTAAAATGCGACCGACTTGGCCGGTAACTTATGCCTCCCTTGCGATGAATAAGTGGCGTTCAAATGAATTTGATGCCGAATTGCTTAATTACTTAACATTAGCCAATAAATACGGTCCAAAAAAAGCAGAAGTAAATATATTATTTGTAGAAATGGGCTTGGCTTTGTATCAGAATAATAAGCCATTTTATACCGAACTCAGGCCATATATAAAACAACGCATATCACAGGGCATTCGTAATTCTCAAAGCCAGACCAGAGTATTAGCTGCTATTGAGCATTATGGTGCCAAAAGAACAGTATGCCGATGGATGAGAGAGTCCGGCACCGCGGTAAGTAACAGCATCATAAAGTGCGTTAAAAGTTAATTCAGCGACTACTGCGAACCCTTCGAGGCCGTTGTAGCTGTAAACTACTTATAATCACACTTAAACTGATGAATATGACAAAATAACTCGCATTAGCAAACGCTTGCAATGGAAAATCGACTGTCATATGCAGTAGCATTCCTATTATCACCATGCAACACGCAAATGACGTACCTTTGAAAATTGAACTGCGCCGGTGTCGCATCGCCCTTGCTGACTTATAGAATGCAAAGCTTACTAAGAAAGCGAGAATGCTAATACTTGGAACGCCATACTCTATAGTCATTTGCAAAAAATCGTTATGAGCTTGGTCATAAAAAGCATCAACGTCGGTTGTTTTATAAGCTGGAAAGGTACTGTAAAAGCTTCCGGCTCCGGTGCCTGTAATCGGAAAATCAAGCACCATAGGCAGAGCATCTCGTATCACCTCATCCCTACTTTCTTGTTGTAGTGATGTTTCGGCCAAACGCTGCTGTACTTTTTCTAATCCAAACCAAGTGCTTACAATAAGAAGATCAATAACAAACATACTCATTATCAAGATTGTTAGGCCTTTACTTCGTTGTCTCACTAAAAACAGCGTCATTAAGCCCACTATAGTCATAGCAACAAAAAATGCCGTATTGCCCATTCTTGAACGAGACATAACTAGGGCGATAACCATAATGACTAGGCTAATGCGGATAAGCGCTTTACTGCTTAACATTGCAGTAGCGATTGAGCGCATCCAATCCTTGGGAGAATTCATCTGGTCTTTTTGTAAACTGGCGACCATCAATCCAATACCAGCCGCTAAACACATCATTAAGAAATTAGCGTAATGATTTTTATAAACAAAGCTTCCCGTTGCTGACTCGTTAACATCTAAGCCAAACACCAAACTCTGCGGTGCACTTAACAATATTTCCAGCGCACCATAAATAGCTTGGATCGTGCCGGCCGCAACCATAGTAGTTAGCAGAAGCTTGATGCGTTTTTCACTATCGACAAGCAGCAACGTACAGATAAATAAACAAAAGTACGCAAGAAGTTTCAAGAAACTAATGCCCGTTTGCCCTGGGTCAAGCGAAAAATAGAAAGTGGACACATGCGCCACTGCCTGCATTTCGTGCGCTTTAGGTGAAATTAAGGCAACTAAAAATTCAGGCATTGGAATGATTTGCAAACCAGCAAGAATGATAAACGCACCCCATACACATACGATTTTTAGGTGTTTTCCCAAACCTAAGTGGCTATCCCCCCTAAAATGCACGGCACACCCCATTGAAAGAGCGAATATAAGTATTTGGAAGAAGCTCCAAGCCCAAGGCCTATTTGCTCCAAGCGGAATCGGTAGCAAAAAAACGATAGCCAATAAGACATAAAATAAAAAGTTAGATGTTTTGCTACGCACTGTTTTTATTATTCTTTTATTATATTAAAAAATACAAAAAAGCCCCTAAACTAAGGGGCTTTTAAAGTGAATATCTTTAAAATTAGTTATCAGTAAAAACTAATTTGTTGACGCTGTTGTGTCACCACCACCAGTGCCACCCGAACCGATCCCCACACCTACAGGCTCTATAGGCTCAGGCGCTGGGCCTCTAGCAGGAGATAACGAGATGCTGGATGGGTCCGCGCCGGCTTGCAATGCGGCAATGAATGCATCGTCTGGGTTAATGGAGCCAGTTAAAGTAGCACCATCTAATACCTCTTGTGCAAAATCAGGATATAACACAATACCCAAAGTAATCACTTCGATGACCCTGTCTGGACTTTCTTCGATAAGCGTTTTAGTTACTTCGATTAAGCTGTTCACAATTACCATTTCACGATAGAACGCATTCGAAAGACTAACGTTAAACGCAATCGCTGATTTTGCTTCAGGAGGAAGCGTTGTATCTTCTTCTGTCATTGAACTATCAATTGCACCAGAAATAGCTAACGGAACCGTACTTCCCGTGCCCATTAATTTAACCACAACATCGTGCAGACGGTTACCCGGTTGCACTTCATCTCCGAACAAACTAACAGTATTAACTGGCTGTGCTAAGACAGAGAAAGCGCTCAAAGAAAGAAGCACTGCATATGTGATAAAACGACGCATTTTAGAATTCCTTAGTTTTTTAGGTATTCCTTACCTATGGATGCAATGTTAAATAGCATTGGTCATTAAAGCAACACAATAATCATTAGTAAAACCAATCAACTGCAAGATCCATGCTATTTAATATTAGTTCTAGTTATTATTCGCCCTTGGTGCGCCAATAAAATAGCCTTGTTGATAGTCTATTCCTGCTTTTTTCAGCCAGTCAGACTCTTCGATACTCTCTACCATTTCTGCAATGATTTTGATGTTCAAACCGTGCGCAATAGAAACTAATGATTGCACAAACAATTGGTTATCGGGCTCGTTTTGAATATGTCGAATAAAGCGCCCGTCGAGTTTTAAGTAATCGGGGCGAATATCTCGCAAATGAGTTATACCAGCGAGCTGAGCACCGAAGCGTTCAACCGTAATTTTCACTCCCAATTGCTTCAGCTTTTTCACGAAACCTGATAATTGATTGACATCATTGACCAATGCTCTTTCTGGAATTTCGAGTACTAATTTAGCGCAAATGTCGCTATTTTGGGGCAGTTTCAACAATAACCATGCTTGAAATTTAGGATCCAACATCGAAATTCGAGATATATTAATACCCACAGCACCTTCTGCTGAGGGTATTTTTAATAACGCTGCAGTTAAAATCATTTGATCTAGCTTGTCAGCATAGTCGAGTCTTACTGATGCTGGCACCAATTGAGCCATCGGCAACAATTCACTGGATGAACGATTCGGCAAGCGCGCGAACCATTCTTCATACAACACGTCACCGGCTTTTGAAACAATGGGTTGCTTGGCAAAATCAGCAGTGCCTATTTCAATTAATTTTTGAATTTTTTCACGCCATGCCTGATTTCCTTGGACTACATTGAGGTTTGACGCCAACTGCCAACGACGTGAAGCGGTGCTAGCAATAGCCAATGCACTGTCTACTTTTTCCATTGTCGCTTTTAAGTCATTACCACATACAAATTCAGTCGCACCGATGTGCGCGGTTCCTTGCTCGTACTCGGTCTTTTCTAGGCTTAAAAAGAGCGTTGCCAGTGCCTCTAACAGTTCGATGCACTGTTTTTTAGAGCAGTCTTCGACTACTAACGAAAAATCAGCACCATTTAAACGATATAAATTAAATTGCGAAAACGATCGTGAGGAGACGTTCTTGATAGCATCACAAACACTCAATAAGTAGCGGTCACCGACTTCAGCGCCAAAGCCATTATTGACTTGGGCCAAGCTACTGCAACGAATAATTAACAAAAAACCTTGAGAATGTTGTTCCGAGTCCGTTAATATTTGTCTTAGTGACAGTTCAAAAGCCCGTCTGTTGCCTACTTTGGTTAGTGAATCTGAATACGCAAACTCACGGTATTTCTCTGATTGCTCACTTAACTGTGTGAACATTTTGGATAACTTCTCAGACATGCGGTTGACCGCATTTACACAAATACTTAGCTCCGGCGTATGTGGTACGTTTTTAACCACCCCAAAATTTTTGTTACTTATCGCCTCCACCTGCGTTACTACGTCAATTAGAGGACGAGTAATCAATCGAACCATAGCCCACACAAACATCAAAGCTAATATAAAAATCGCGACTATAACCCAGAAGGTCTCAACTGTATTACGCCATAATTGTTCATATCCGAAGCCGGGGTTACTGGTTACTTGCAGCGTTCCAGCAATTTGCCAGCCGGTGTTCAAATTGGTAACTGCAACGGGCGCCTTTATTATAAACATATCAATAAACCACTCAGGTACTGATTGCATTGCTTCAGGATTGTTTTTATCTAATATAATCACACCGCCTGGTTCGGTCAATCGAATAGACTGGTAGTAGCCTCTGTCAAAAATAGCATTTGTCATGGTTTCAATAATAGGGATATTAGCTTCATCACCAACATATGGCGTAATCGATAACCCTAAAGAAGTCGCTGTGTCTTGGGCATGCGACGCTAATTGTTGCTGAATAAAGTCACGAGTATTATTAACGTTGACCCAAAGAGTGCCTATGAACACTAAAAATAGTATAACAAAAAAACCAATTCCGAATTGTTTCGCTAACGACATGCGTTACTTCCTTCCTTAAAACACGCTGCGCAGTGGGAAATGTGCAACTTTTTCAAAATTATAATGATAAGCAAGGCGACTAATACCCCTGCTTCATTCGTTCAGTTAAGTCCTGCCACAAGCTATTGTTGTTTTTAGATTGTAACTGTCTGCCTTGGCCTTTTGATTTTGCGCGCCACAAGCCATCACCATTAAAGCTGTATATGGGAATTAAATCACGTCTTTGTGTTGCAGGTAATATACGTCTATTTATATTGTCCAAAACCAATGGTACAGACACCGGTGTTTCATAGTATGCCAGTACCATATGTGCTTGGCGAGGTCTTGTGGCAGTAACATACATTAGACGTAGTTTTTCACTTGCCACACCCAGTTCAATCAAGCTGAAGTATTTTGCAATAGTGAAGTCTTCACAATCACCCCCGTTGGTGCCTAGAAACTCAATAGGTGTTGCCCAGTAGTCATTCTTGCCCCAATGCTGCTTGTCGTCTACAAAATCTATTTTATTAAAAAAACTATTTATTTCGTAGAGTTGGCTATCTACAGACTGGTTTTTTTGCTGCTCGAGGATAAGTTGCCAAGCGCGCACTCTTGCCACTGCGTCCTGGTTATAGCGAGTTTTGACGAGGTTAAAGAACTTTTCGGTAAAGGTTATTTCGGCTACAGCGAAGCCTCCCGACAGAAACAGTAGGATAATAAGACACAAAAAGTGCAAACTATATTTTTTAGTCGTCACAAATGTCCTTGATAATTATGCTGTACTCTTGCGACCAATATAACTATTTCAATATATAGCAATCCACATCACTCAGGGTTATATTCATTTTTATTGAATATTTGTCTCAGCTGATAATTAAACCTTAATTATTCAATCAACGGTATTCTGTTATTCTATACATGCGAATATAAAAGCATGCTCTTACATCTAAAACAAACTATGCGATGCGGTAAACATGTGAGATATGGGCTCTGCAGTATGAAAATGTGAAGGAAATAATATCAAAATTTTTGGACGTGGCGGAAAAGAATGGAATTAATCAAAAACCAACACATTGTTTTCGTTATCAATTCACTCGAAGGTGGCGGTGCCGAAAAGGTGATATGTGATTGGTTAACTGAAATGGAGCCGGTTTTTACGCAAAGCCGCTCAAAAGTCACATTGCTATTGCTTGACGATTTGCCTGAAGCCAACGTTGTCCCAAACTACGTTAATAAGCAGACGTTAGACTCTAAAGGTAAGCTATTCTCAAGCTATACCTGCCTAAAGAAAACCCTTATGACAAATAAGCCAGACATCATATTTAGTTTTTTAAACAGAAGTAACGTGCTTTGCAGCCTTATTGGTAGGCAACTAGATATACCTGCAATTATCAGCGAGAGATCCAACACATCACAACACTTCGGCAATTCTTTAAAAGGTAAGTTTAGTAAACTAATTGTTCGCATTGTTTATTCTAGAGCGAGCAGAATAATCGCAGTGTCTGAGGGCGTTCGCCTCGATCTTATTGCTAACTTTTGCATTCAGAGTGACCGCTGTACAACACTGCAGAATGCATACAATAAAGACAAATTAATTGAAAAATCAAACCTAGAGATCGAAGCAGAAATACCCGAAAACGGCTTTATTATTGCAATTGGAAGGTTACATTTAGTTAAAAACTTTGAGTTATTAATTAACGCTTATGCCCAGAGCAATATCAACATCCCTCTATTGATATTGGGTGAGGGTCCATTGCGAAAGAAACTTCAAAAGCAAATAGATTCATTGAATTGTACGAATAAAATTTTTCTAAAAGGCTATCAAGTAAATCCTTATCCTTATATTAAAAATGCAGCGTATATGGTTTCTACCTCAAATGCGGAAGGTTTTCCGAACGCTATTGCAGAAGCGCTTTGCTTGGGTACGCCTATTGTTGCGACGAATTGCGAATCAGGCCCTGCCGAGATATTAGCTGACGATGTTTATTTTACAACCATGGACGCCGAAATTGTTAAATATGGAGTGCTTTGCAAGCCCAAGTCGATAAATGCGGTAAAAAGTGGTTTACGTTTAATGACAAAAATTGACAAGACTGCAGCTTATCGGCAAACATTGCAGACTCGGGCCCAACAGTATTCGTTTGACAACGTTAGAGCCACCTTAATAGCTGAGATCAATCGCTTGGTAAAATCTAAATGATATTCGAAATTACAAAAATATTACTCACTGTTATTTCGTTTTTTATTTTAGTGAAAGGTATAAAAAATTCGCCAAACAAGTACGTTCAATTCTTACTAATTGCATTTTGGTTAAGGTTTTTTTTGGGTGCATTTCATGAATTTACCTATGTCCCAGTAATCGGGCCATTTTCGCTCACCGCCTTCTTTTCAATACTCGTCGCTGCAATGGGACTTTTGTTGATCCCTAAGCGAACGCTGTTTCTGAAACAGTTAATGCTACTTTACGTATTTTTCGCGACGATTTTTTTAAGCGCCGCATATAATGGGCTCTGGACAGGTTTTATTATCGTATTAGTCAAATGGCTTTATTTTTTAGTGATCACCTGTTGTCTTTATCTTGCGTTAAATAAAAGTGGAATAACAGCAACATTTAAACCACTGTTAATCGCCTTTTTCTTGCCTATTTCATTGCAAATTGCATCGGTATTTCTAGGGGCGAGAAAAGCAACCGATAATGAAGGCCTCGCGTTTAGCTATATTGGAGGCTACTTTCATGAATCCGCTTTTTCTATGATCCTAGTCACATTTTTAGTCGTTTTAAGCCTGTTAAAAAAACAAGATGTCAGATCCCAAACGTTATTATTCCTAATCGGCGCTATCGGTATATTGTTAACCAATTACAGAACCGCTATCATCGCAGCATTACCTGTTTTACTTATTTTCTTTTTTAGCAAAGCGGAATCGAAAATAGAACAAAAATATCGTCCGTATTTTATTCTTCTATTTGGTTTTGCGTCGTTATTTTTACTTTCTTTATTCTTCACATTTAATCAGGAAAGATTTGCCGATATCGGATCTGTTTTAGGCAGTATTGAAGATTTGATCAAAGCGCCATTTTATTACACTGAAATAGAAAAAGACTTATTTTCTGCGCGAATTTATATTTGGTCTCAATATCTGTCGGCGTTTTTCGAGGCAGACACTTGGACGCATATTTTTGGATTTGGTCCCGAGTCGTACGAAGGTATATTTGAAAAATATGCGCATAACACATTTGTTTCGTTTCTATATGAATATGGCTATCTCGGATCCAGTGTTTTTATCCTGTTTAATATTCTCTTATTAAAAAATGCTTTTTTATTAAGAAATAAACAAATTTCCTCAAGAATATTTTATTCTCTTATTGGTTTTTTAATTCTAAACTTAGCAACGATGCCTTTATGGGCCTTAGAGGGAATGATTATCTATGCAATGTTAATTAGCGTCATTTTTTCGAAAAAAATTGTCGAACGTGTTTAACGTATTTATAACCCAACATTTTATTCATGGTCGCTATTGCCTTAGTTGCCGTTTCAGTTGCCGTTTCAGTTGCACAGTGTCAGGATTTGAATAAGTCGTGTTTTCTAAGGCGAGGGGAATAGATTGAAAGTGTGTGCTGTAGGACTCAGAGGGATCCCCGAAATAATGGGCGGAATAGAAACTCACTGCGAACAACTATATACAGAACTATCTAACGAAGTAGAGGATATCGTGATATTAGCGAGGTCGCCCTACGTTAAGAAACCGTTTAAATTTAAAAAGAACGTGAGCATTATTCCGGTTTTTGCTATCAGAAATAAAATACTAGAAACGTTTCTACATACTCTTATTTGTATTTTTTATGCCCGATTAATTATCAAACCCGATGTACTGCATATTCATGGAATTGGTCCGGCTCTGTTTACTCCATTTGCCAAGCTACTTGGCCTAAAAGTCTTAGTCACTCATCATGGGGCCGACTATAATAGAAAGAAATGGAACTGGTTTGCAAAAAGAATACTTTTTCTTGGTGAATATTTAGCCATTCGATATGCCAATGTTATTGTCGTCGTGGGAGCAACGCTAACTCATAAATTAAAGGCTCAATATCCATCTCAAGCGCATAAAATAAAGTTCATTCCCAATGGTTGCCCTCTTTTATTTTTAGATTGCGATATAGGCAATATCAGTATTCCCTCAGATATAAACGTTGAAGCGGGGAAATATATTCTTTTTGTTGGTCGACTTGTGCCAGAGAAAGGCGTTCACGATTTAATTGATGCATTTTCTATCGCTGCTCTAAGTGACGTGAAATTACTTATTGTAGGTGGAGCAGATTTCAACGATAAATATTCAAAAGAACTGCTAAATTTGGCTACCGAAACAATTATTTTTGCGGGAAGAAGGACCGGAAAGGATTTACTCGCCATTTATCATTCGGCGAAGTTGTTTGTTCTTCCATCCTATCATGAAGGCCTGCCGATTGCTGCTTTGGAAGCATTGAGCTTAAGTGTGCCTATTTTGCTTAGTAATATTTCACCGCATCTTGATATCGGTTTACATACCGACAATTATTTTGAAATTGGAAATACACATGAGTTAGCGAGATTGCTAAATTCCCCCGAACCCGCAACAATAGATAGCGACCTTATTGTGAGAAAGTACAATTGGTCAAACATTGCAAAAAATACAAAACTCTTACTAGAGAAGTGCAATGAATAGTAAATTAACGGCCTATTTTTACCCGTTCGAGCACGATAATCAATTTATTGGGAAAAACCAAAATGCGCTTCGAGATTTAGGTTTTCGCATTTGCAGAGTAACGACCTTAATGTCACTGCGTGCTTTATCTAATCGACGTAATAATATCACTGTACTCAACTGGGTTGAGGACCAAAAATATCGACGTTCTTATTCGTTCTTAAAAGCATATGCGGTTTTCTTTGGATTTTTGGGATTAATTCTTGTGTCAAAAATTGTGTCAAAAAAGGTGGTTTGGATAAAACATAATTTAAAGCCCCATAATGCTTCTGGTTACGCTATTTGTCATCGATTAACTTGTGTCTGGTTTCAGATATTAAATATCAAGCCAATTGGATTAGAGGAATACTACGGTGCAAAAACGTTAAAACATCCTCTATACGTTGAAGACGCAGATATAACGCAAAATATAGCGCTGTCAACAGAGCCTGATAAACCGCCTACAGTGCTCTTTTTTGGAGCCATTAAGCCTTATAAGAACCTTCATATTGCATTGGCACATTGGCCAACCAATTTACCATTGAAGATCCGAGGCAAGGTACAATCTGCGTCTTATGAGCAGCAATTAACAAGTATCATCGAAAATAGAAAACTCAAGGTTGATTGGAAAAACGAACTTATTAGTGATGCAGAACTCAACACTAATTTAAAAAATAGTGATTTCGTACTTTTACCTCATGCTGATGGGTCTATGATTAGTTCAGGGTCTTTTTACCATGGGATAAGCCTGGGTTGTAATATTATTTGCTTCGACAGTGTGTTCGCTAGACATAAAACAAAGCAATTTCCGTTTACGCATATATTTAACCCAAAAACACTTAGTGTTGAGTGGTTGCAAAGCAGGAAAATCCTGCGCGAGGAAGTACTAAAAATCGTTCTCAAGAATTATGGAAAACAACAACTCGTTAATAGTTGGAAAAGCATTTTATCGATAGCCTAATCCCCGCTACTAGTTAATTTTTTAGTTAGCATGGCCACCAATATAGAAGCGTCAAGCAAGCTTATATTGACAACAACCTTAATTCGAAATGCTGCTCGGTCATAACATCAACGATAACTACCCAGTCATTTTTGATATTACTATAAATAACAATCTGATATTATGAGCACATAAATCTTACAACACTTTCAGATGTTCATGTCTACCTGTCTTAGTGAAGTTCAAGAAAATATTAGTATTTCAGTAGTTATCATTAGCTGTGAAAGGCCTGACTATTTAAAGCTGGCTGTGCACAGCGTTTTGAGGCAAATACATCAGCCCGCCGAAATAATTATTATCGACGATTGCTCCAAAGCTAACTATCAGTCTACCTTACAAAGTTTTAGCGATGAACGTATTATATATCATCGTTCTGAACAACGTTGCGGCGCAAACTCATCCAGGAATAAGGGAATAGAGCTATCCAGCGGCAAGGTCCTTGCGTTTTTGGACGATGACGACATTTGGAATGAAACCTTCTTAAAACAACATTACACCGAATACCTGAATAATGCGGAGGCCGTTCTTTGCGGTTACAGCGTGCTTGGTAATCCATCGAAACAGCAAATTAATTTACAAATAAAAGTCACCGAAGATGAGCTTCGCAAGGGGAACACTTTTTGTGGCATGAGCGGTTTTAGTGCGTTGAGAGATATTTTGCTTGAAATACAATTTGATAATAATTTAAACAACGGTCAAGACTGGGATTTATTTGTAAGAATTACCCAACAAAAACGACGGTTTGTAAATATTCCTATGCCACTTTTTCAATATAGAAAAGACCTAGCAGATGGTATAACGTCAAAAGCAAAAACAATGACCTTTACTGATTCGAGAATTCGATTGGCCTCGGCATACAAGCATAGAGAATGGTTAGGAGAAAGTAACTTTCGTCAACGCGTTGCGGATCAGCTATTGAGTTTTATCGTTAAAAAGCAAAATAAACTGCAATGGCTCTTTGCATCAATTAAATTAGCCGGCTTTCTAGCAACGTTTATAGCATTGAAAAAAAAATTAGTAAATTCATCATAAAGGTCAATTAGTGTCATTAAAAAGAAAGACAGCAAGCGGTTCAATATGGAACTTTCTAACTACCTTTGCAGCTAATATCGTAGACTTTGCGGTGTTTGCAATACTTGCTCGACTGTTGTCGATAGAAGATTTTGGCTTGTTAGCTTTATGTTTGTTAGTCATTGAGCTTGCAAATATTTTTACAAATGTTGGCGTAAATCAAAATCTGATACAAAGATATAAATGGGATAATACATTCGCTTCAAGCACATTCGTTTTTATTGGTCTGTTGTCTCTTTTTATTAGTCTCCTAGTTGGTCTTGTGGGGGCTCCACTGGGACTGTACTTGCATTCTGAAACTGCATTTTATATTTTACTTACATTATCGATAGTTCCTTTTTTGGTTGGTCTTCAATCGGTTTTTGCGGCTAAATTAGAAAGAGAGTTTAGAAACAAACGAATTACCGTAATCCGAGCGACATCCTCAATTTTCAGCGGTTTATTAGCCATTGTTTTGGCATTTACCGGCTTTGGCATTTGGTCTCTAGTTATTGCTCGCTTATGGCAGAGTTTAATGACCTTGTTTGGCTTTTTTGTATTCGCCCACTTTAGGCCAACATTGACAATTAAAAGAGAGCATACCTTAGAATTATATGCATTTTGTCTACCGTTAATGTGGATTGCAGTGTTGAATTACTTAAACAAAAAAGCAGCCAACTTGTATACAGGTTTTATTTTGGGCACGGTCGACTTTGCGTTAATCTCGGTTGCTAGCAAAGGTTATGAAGTGTTATCACAATCAAGCATATCACCCATTAATAAAATGGTGGTTCCGGTGCTATCCAGAGTTGATGAAGAAACCAGAATCGACGCTTTCTACAAAATATTGGGCGTCACTTCCATTTTTGTCTTACCTGCATTTTTAGGATTAGGGGCTATTGCTCCGCAATTTATTGAGCTTGCTTTTGGAGAGAAATTCTTGCCCAGTGCAAGCTTATTAACAATAACAACATCGATAATATTAGCCAATGTGCTAGTTTGGTTTTTACCCAATTTACTCATCTCGATTGCGCAAACAAAAGCAGCGCTGAGATTAAATTTGATCAATGTTTCGAGCATTTTGATAGTGGGTATAGCAACAGTGTGGTTTGGCGTGGAAGTGATGCTAATTAGCATTACAATTGCTAGCTACTTGACCGTACCCTTAAAGGTTGGCGTAGCCCAGCGGCATATAAATATTAAGTTGAGTATGATGATAAAAATAATTGCTCCAGCAGCGATTTCCTCCTGTGTCATGTTTATGTGTATAAAACTAACTGCTAGCAATCTTCAATTATTAACATCAAGTCTGCCCCTAGAATTACTTTTCAATATATTCATTGGAGGGATTACATACACATTGATGCTAGTGATATTCTTTTTTAATACATCTAGGAAAATGGTTTTAGAATTCAAAAACATCTTCAACAAAAACTGAAATGACAGCGCTATCTAATTGCAGTTTAAGTGCCTTACCTATAACCAATTATTTAGTCCCAAAGTGGATTTAGTTGACGAATACCCCAACTAAATGTAACAGCTAAGTTACTTGCAAAATTTAGACGTACGGTCGCCTTTTTGTAGCCATCGCTTTTGTAGATCACACTTCTTAATATCTTGATTAGTAAAATATTTATAATAGGTAGTCACTACAACTTTCATGTATAAAACTTGTCAGCTTTTTTTACACTTTTTTTATTTAAAAGTTTAAATTCTGAAAATACTATTTAAGTACCTGTAAAATATAGTAAAAAATATATGGCTCGTTTTTTGCTGTATGGATTGTAGTAAGTGATTTAGAGACAAAATTGTTGATTATTTACCATGCTATTTCCAATGTTTGTAATTCATAGCCCAAGTTTGTCATTCACTTTAATATTTGATGGCTAAGCTTTGATTTGCTAAAAAAATAAATAAAAAATAAAGGTATTAATAAAATGAAATTTTTGAAAAATATTAGTGCGATTGCTGTATTTTTATGTGTGTGTAGCAGTGCGTCAGCGAGTGTCATTTTTTCCGATAACTTTGACCGTAATAATAGCAATAATGTCGGTAACGGTTGGTCTGAATATGAGGATGATAATAATGATGTTGCCATTCGCAGTGGCGTTCTCCGATTGAGAGATACCATATGGTTGAGTTGGGTCGATGCCGCTGCTTCAAACAATGCTTCAACAATTGGATATGATGATATCTACTTAGACTTTGAATGGGCAGCTTCTATGAATACTGAATGGACAGATACCTTGCATGTTAGTTGGAATGATGGCTCTGGTTGGGACGATATTTGGTCAACAAATTTGGGTGGGTCTAGTTTCGCATCAGTATCCCTCGGTGCAATATTAGGTGCTAGTAACTTAGCTAACCTACAGATTTCTTTTTGGACGAATGTTAGTCGATACAATGAATCTGCTTACATTGATAATGTGGTACTAAGAGGAACACCAACAAGCGTTTCTAACCCTTCTTCAATCGCATTGTTAGGTCTTGGTCTTCTGGGCTTAGGTCTTGCAAGTCGTAAAAAATCTGCCTAATTGTTTACAATTTGTTGACGACTGATTGGTCGTCAACAGCTAATGTGTCTGGCTGTTAAAAAAACAAGCCCCGCAGCCTTTCACAGCTATATAGATAATTCGCTTCTGGGTTAAAAAAGACGAAACTTACAAAGCGCGAAACTGATAACAGAACTCGTAACTGAAAGTGATTTTCTCTCACAGTGGTCGACTCTATAGTAAAGTCATTTGCAGAAAATGGTCCACGTCACCAAGTCTATGCTAAAAATGTAGCCAAAGCTAATGCAGCCTAGCATTCAACTTAGTTCTAACACGGCCAAGCTCAATAAGCGACGTTATCACTCATTGTTTTAAATTAAAGATAGTGCATAAATTAAACGCACAATACGGACAATCTAATTTTCAAACACTTCGATTCAGTTGTTTCAAAATACGCTCAATCGAAATTACATGCTCGTCTTTATCCCCTAAAGCTTGCAATGCCTCAGCTAATTGGAATACATAATCTCGGTTGTGCCCGCTCGGGCCTGAACAACGATGAATTTGGAGGGCGATTTCGTGTTCTGATGCATCCCCTAAAAAAGCAGCATTATCTTCATGCGCAATATAGACTACTCCTTTTTTATATTCAGCATTCTTGATATTTTCAGATTTAAGTCCCTTGAAATAAATATCTACCTCGTAACGTAAATAGCCATTTTTTTCCCGATAATCGAGATGTTCAAAAACATCTTGGGTGACCTTATAAGCCATTCCCGAACATTCATCCAATGCTGATTGGATCAAGGTAACAACGCGCCCCGGTCGTTGCGGTGTGCCGCGATGATCGTCGCTACCTTGCCAGAATCGACGTTGCCAACCTATAATGCTAGCTGGGGCTTTTTCAATAAATGGAAAGTCCACTTTATAAATCAGCGAGCCATAGCCAAAAAGCCAGATTTCATCGAAATCGTGGAAAGATTGCCGTTGTTTATTTTGGCTTATAGTATTAACAGACATGATATTCTCTATACCCGTTTACCGTTTCTAAAGACACGTCTTGTTCAACACGGCGCTTAATCCTCTCCAATCTTCTAAATCTTGATCGGGTTTCTCTTTGCGAAAGCGTGCATAAAGTTCAATACCTTTCTGGTCTTCTTTAATATCAACCTGTACGCCCTTTTCCCGTAAAAACGCTTCGCTACCTTGTGCGTTAGTCACATCGCCCACTACTACGCGACTGAAGCCTCTCATGTATAGAAGCGAAGCACATACCGCGCAGGGGCTGAGGCTGCTATAGATAGTCGTGTTACTAAAGTCGATTCGACCAGCATCACGAATAGCAGCCGTTTCACCATGATTATAAGGATGATCTTCTTGAACGAGGGTGTTATGTCCCTTTCCAACAATTTTTTTTGTCGAATTATCCACTATCACTGCACCGATTGGGCAGCCACTTTCGTCGTAACTTTTTTGCGCAAGTAATACGGCAATGCGCATATAGTCATTATCACTAAGCCTTTTCGCAACATCATCATCCATTAACATCGATAGACTTTTAGTTGGCATGTGAGCAATCGTTCTTAATGCCGCTTCAGTAATTTTTACTTGTTTGTTTAGAAGAGTTTTCATATTAATTAGCGATAACCCGTGTGCGTAGCTAAATTCATGGTGCGCAGATTAATGCACATATAGGATAAAGAGAATAGTACGTATATCTGATCTATTCAATAGGTGCTGGCTATAATGACTTATAAGCTATCGAACTGATTGTAGGACCCGGTTTAAATAGGGGTGAGAAAGCGTTATGCTGGAAGTAGATGTAAGAGTAAGCCTGAGCGCAATCAGCATCAAATAATTTTGGAGAATTAAAAAGTGAACGTAAAGGAAAAAAGTCGGCATCAGCCCACAACGGACAATGTCGTGACGCTTGACGATCTTGCAAAGCTCGCAAACTACTCGCTCATGGACACTCTCAACTGCGACCCAGATGCGAAAGCAAGCGGTGTTGACCATGAACCACGACAAGTCTTCACTGGCCATTATGTTCCAGTCAAACCCACCCCAATTGATGAACCCGAGTATATCGCTCACAGCAAAGACCTTTTTCGCGAACTTGGCTTCGCCGACAGCATGGCGCAATCGACCGACTTCGTGCGGATGTTCTCCGGCGATACTTCGGACGCTCCACAGCCTATACGCAAAGTCGGTTGGGCGAGTGGGTACGCACTTTCCATCTACGGCACAGAGTACGTTCAGCAATGTCCATTCCAAACCGGCAACGGCTATGGAGACGGTCGCGCAATTTCCGTACTTGAAGCCGTCATCAAAAATCAACGCTGGGAAATGCAGCTAAAAGGGGCTGGCCGCACACCATATTGCCGCGGCGCGGATGGTCGCGCAGTGCTTCGGTCTAGTATCAGGGAGTTTCTAGCCCAAGAGCACATGCATTCGCTTGCAGTACCAACCTCGCGATCTCTAAGCTTGTACGTTTCCAAAACAGAGAAGGTCAAGCGGCCGTGGTACTCAGAAGGCTCGCGCTCTATAGATCCTGACATGCTTATATTGGAGCCTGTCGCTATATCGACGCGTGTTGCACCTTCATTTATTCGAGTAGGTCAACTGGAGCTCTTCGGTCGCCGTGCTCGCAAGAATAAACATCCCAAAGCGATGGAAGAGCTCGAGAAGATTGTGTTGCACTTGATTGATCGTGAATACAGCGACGCCATCGACCACAATCTAACTACCGCAGAAAAAGTGGTGTCACTGGCGAACCAGTTCCGCAGTCGTCTCACAAGGCTCGTAGCCAACTGGGTCCGAGTCGGTTTCTGCCAAGGCAACTTCAACAGCGACAACTGCGCGGCCGGTGGCTTCACACTAGATTACGGTCCATTCGGTTTCATTGATGTGTTCAATCCGCAATATCAGTCATGGACAGGGGGCGGACAGCATTACTCATTCCTCAACCAGCCAGTAGCAGCGCAGCGCAACTTCGATATGTTTTGTGCAGCATTGCAGCCCTTGCTAGCATCGCATGAAAACTATCAGCAACAGCTCGATGAGATTCAAAGCGGCTTTTCAACAGTGATGCAGGCACACATCGAGAAGATGTGGGCTGCTAAACTCGGACTTGAAACTTTTGACTCAGCGCTGTTCAATGAGCTGGAAACGCTGATGGCGCAAACGCCTGTCGATTACACCATCTTCTTCCGCGAGCTTTCAACAGTACCTGACGATATTGGTCCACTTAAAAAAAGTTTCTACAGGCACTCTGAAGAAATTGAAAGACACTGGTCGCAATGGCTGGCAACATGGAAATCACTCGTCAGCGGCACCAATACTGCCTCACATCACTCTCGCGAGGAGCTCTCAAGGAAGATGAAACTGGTTAACCCAAAATACAGTTTGAGAGAGTGGTTTGTTGTGCCTGCATATCAGCAAGCGAGTAAAGGGAATTACGCGCTAGTTAGAGAACTCCAAGAAGTTATGACACAGCCATACGCCGAGCAATCCAAAGACATAGAGGAGAAATACTATCGGCTAAAACCTGCTGAGTTTTTTGCGCTTGGTGGATTGTCGCACTATAGTTGCTCGTCGTGATTTTTACAAAACTATTCGGCTAGGGCCACGGGAACGCGGGCGGCCTGCTCGCCGCCTGCTCTGCAGACATCAGCCGTATAGCGACCTAATAGATGCACCCCCCATGTTGTCGAGATCACGACTAAAGCCCCCACCGCTTGATGCAGAACCGCAAAATATATATTTACGCCAGTCAATACAGTCGCAATACCTAACAACATCTGAGCAATATATGCACTATGGATTGCTATCGATGCTTTTGCAGACTGCACGCGTATGCGCCACGCTAAAACAATCAGAAAAGTAACCGTCACCCAAGCCCATGAACGGTGAATAAAGTGGATTACAATGGGATCATTATTAAGCTGTGTCCACAGATTACCACTCCAATCTATTACTGACGGTATAAGAGAACCATACATCAGGGGCCATGTGTTAGAAACATAGCCTGCATTTAAGCCTGCCGTATAAGCCCCAAATAACAATTGCACAAACAAAATAACAAAAACCAGTAGACCGAAAATAGTCAGTTTTGATTTTCTACTTTGACCGCTAGCAAGTTGACGAAGATCCAAAGCCGTCCAGAAAAGCGCGCCTAAAATAAGAAGTGCTGTCAGCAAATGTGTCGCTAAACGAAAATGGCTAACATCTGTACGCTGCGTCAAACCGGACGTCACCATCCACCAACCAATCACTCCCTGCATGCCTCCTAACACTAGCAGTATAGTCAGTCGCAAGCCATAGCCTTGTGGTATCGCACGTTTGAATGCAAACCAAGCAAATGGCAGAGCAAAAGCAAGACCAATCAGTCGCCCCCAGAGGCGATGGATCCATTCCCAAAAATAGATGAACTTAAAATCTACCAAGGTCATGCCTGCGGGGCCGTTTATCTGGATGTATTCCGGGATCTGTTTATACTTCTCGAACTCTGATAACCATGCCGCTTCACTCAGGGGTAGCAAAGCACCTGTTATGAGCTTCCACTCTGTAATTGAAAGCCCTGATTCGGTAAGTCGCGTAATACCGCCAACAACGACCATAATGAAAACAAGAAAGGCAACAAAATGTAGCCAGTTAGAAATAGCTATCGGTTGCTTTATGTGTCGAATATTATCATCTATTCCGTAGGTCATAGTCGGCTTGGTAGTATTCAAAGGAATAAGTATAACAATATTCACTTGGTGTACAAATAACAGTTGAATAATTAACATCAATATCATCGCACAGTGACTTAATTAATGTAGACGCTTTCATTAGGATTAATCTAAAGACATAAAAAAAGGGCTAGTAAAACTGGCCCCTCTCGAATCAATTACAAAAACGCTACGCCCTAACCTGTCCTATACCATTAACCAAATACTTCTCAGTGGTTAATGATTCCAAGCCCATTGGTCCGTAGGCATGCAACTTAGTAGTCGCTATACCAATTTCAGCACCTAAACCAAGTTGGCTGCCATCAGAAAAACGTGATGATGCATTCACCATGACCACCGACGAATCAACGGTACGTTGAAAGCGTTTAGCTGTAAGTTCGTTTTTAGTGCAAATCACTTCCGTATGATTACTACCAAAACGTGCAATGTGTTCCATAGCAGCTTCTACAGAAGGCACAATACGCACGGCTATTTCTAAATCAAGATACTCTTCACCAAAACCATCGGTTTTAATTACCGTTGCGTTGTTGAAGTACTTACTTGAGTTTTCACAGCTATTCACTTTTACAGAATGCTCTTCTAGAATGGCACCCGCAATACTCAAAAACTCTTTAGCAATGTCTTCATGTACCAGTAGACCCTCAAGTGCATTGCATACACCGGTTCTCTGAGTTTTACCATTTACCAATAAATTAATAGCCGTTTCAATGTCAGCATCTTTGTCTATGTACAAATGGCATACACCTTTAAAATGCTGAATAACGGGTATTTTACTGTTTTCAGTAACGTAATTAATTAGACCTTCACCACCGCGCGGTATAATTACATCAATATAGTCTTTTTGTTCCATAAGTTCTTGCATCAGAGCTCTGTCAGCGTTCGGCACGACCGAGATTAGCTCTCTAGGTAAGTCATGTTTTTGAAGTACATTCTGCAAAATATTAGCAATGTATAAGCTTGAAGCCAACGCTTCTTTACCACCACGCAAAATAGCCGCGTTACCTGATTTAAAACACAAACCGGCTGCATCTGCTGTCACGTTTGGACGTGCTTCAAAAATCATACAAACCACGCCTAATGGCACTCTCATTTTTCTAATTTGTAAACCATTAGGGCGAGTACCTAAATCTCTTTCAACGCCAACAGGATCAGGCAATATTGCCACTGTTTCGAGTCCTTCAGCCATTGCTTCAATACGCTCTTGATCCAAAGTGAGCCTATCTATCATGGCATCTGACAAGCTGTTATTTTTAGCATTAACCAAGTCCTTGCCGTTCTCCTCAATGATCCCTGTTGTATTATCGCGCAACGATTTAGCCATATCAAGGAGTACTGCGTTTTTAACTATCTCGTCTAAAACTGAGAGAATTTGTGCTGCTTGCGCTGCTTTCTGTGATAACTCTTTAATTAAACTCATTCGTCCTCCAATAGGGCTATGTTGCTGTCGGATATTATTGGGCCAGTGGTGTCTTGAAACTTATTGGCAAAATCTTGATCATCTTGTTCGGTAATAAAACTCAATAAACAACTACTATAATTTGACTTTGCTTTTGCAAGTCTAGTGCCGTCGTCTTTTCTCACCAAAATAGTGTCACCGACCGCAAAGTCGCCATTCACAGCAATTATTTCGCTGCTAGTAAGTTGTTCACTGTCACCGTCGAGTTCCGCATTAAAGTCGTTTTCAACGACCAGTTCACCTTGTGCGGTGGATGTATGTGTCATCCAATGTAAATGGTCATTCATGGGCTTTTTATCTGGTGAAAAGTGAGTCCCTGGATTTTTACCATTTAGCAATGTATTAAATGTTTGCACGGTAAAACCGTTAACAACGTAGGTGTCAATACCGTGAGCAACGGCTTTCTCAGCTGCTTGTATTTTAGTTTTCATGCCACCCGTGCCCACGGCACTTGTTGCGCCGCCCGCCATTGAAAAAATTTCGTCAGTGATATCTGGAACACTTGCGATTAATTTAGCGTCGGGATTCTCATGTGGATTACTATCGTAAAGGCCATCGACATCAGAACAAATAATAAGCGTGTCTGCGTCTGCTGCTGCTGCTACCATCGCGGATAAGTTATCATTGTCGCCAACCTTTAGTTTGTCGGTCGTTACTGTGTCGTTTTCATTTAAGATGGGCAATATGCCGTTTTCAAGCAAACTGAAAATCGTCTCTTTAATGCTGACATAACGCTCTCGATCTCTTAGATCACCATGGGTAACCAAGATTTGAGCTGTTGGGAAGTCAAATAATCTGTCCCACGTTGCCATCATTTCCATTTGACCAGCTGCTGCCATTGCTTTTTTCACAGCGATCGACGGCTTGGTGTTTTCTTCTTGTGCATTGAATAAATGCGCGCCTGCGGCCACTGAGCCTGATGATACCAATACCACTTCAATTCCCATTGCCTTGCAGCGCACTACAAATTGGGCAATGCCTAATAAATAATGACTACTGCAACCGTTTTGGTTGGGCGCAATTAATGCACTTCCAACCTTTATAACGATCCGCTTCCAACTAACTAAACTTTCTTGTGTTTCCAAAATTAGTAACTCTTTTTTTATAGAGCAGCACTCACGTTATCTATGCTGCTACGTTGCGAAAATAATAACCGAGTTCGCTCAAGTCGACGCTGCGGCTAAAGCTATTGGACTAATCCAATAAGCTAGATAGAACTTAATGTGGTTTTAGATGCCATAGGGATTAGGGCATCGTGCTTTTAAGCAGTCACGTTGGGAAGTGTGCGCCGCCAAATGCAGGGGAATGCATATGTACAGGTTGAACAGAATTGCTGCCCTTTTTGAAATGGGTCATCGTTGTGTTGTGACCATTTTTCGTAACCATAATATTTAAATCGAACTCAAGTAATTAGAAATCTAACTATATTGTGCACTATTTTGGGTGCAAAAAGCAAATTTAAGTGCTTTTAAATGGCTAGACTCACCGTTTATATCACATTTCTCTATAAAAAATAGCTAGATATCAAACTATATTTCGTTATTATCGGATGAATTTAAGACAACTTTAAACATATAAAACCCGTTTAATCTACAAAATCGATGAAAACCCCTTTTTTCGATAGTGTTCTAATTAATAACAATAAACTATAAAGAAACTAGAGAGGCCGTTACAAGAGATGAGCATTGTTGATTGATTTACACAAGTCCAGTGCAGCAATTGATATGTATTCTAAGAAGATGATCGATGATTAGAGCTTCGTCAACCTACAACTTCTGGTTGTATAAAAAAAGGAAGCAAAATTGCTTCCTTTTGTTTGGTATAACTTATTATCTACTAAATCACGCTATTGAACACGCAAGCCGTCATTAGTCAATAATGACTACGCAATAATATCCAATAATTCAATATCAAACACTAATGTGCTAAATGGACCTATTGCACCACCAGCACCTTGCTCACCGTAAGCTAGATCATGAGGTACATATAAACGCCATTTTGAACCAACTGGCATCATTGTTAGTGCTTCAGTCCAACCTTTGATAACGCCACCTACTGGAAATTCAGCTGGTTGGCCACGGTCATATGAACTATCAAAAACGTCGCCGTTAATAAGCGTACCATGATAGTGAGTGCGGACTGTAGATGCTGCAGTAGGCATGTCGCCATTACCTGCAGTTAACACTTCGTATTGCAAACCAGATTCAGTGGTGACGACGTCTTCGCGCTGGGCATTCTCTTCTAAGAACTTAATGCCTTCTTCAACGGCGCCAGCAAATTGTTCTTGTTTAGCCGCTTGCATGCGTTCGTGAATTTCGGTGAATGCCGCACGTAAATCGTTGTTATCTACTTGCGACTGGGCACGGTTAAAGCCGTCAGTTAAACCGGTTAATACTGTTTCTACATCTAGTCCGTCGAACGGGTTTGAGGCAAGTTGCTCACCCATTTGATAACCAATACCGTAACTTGCTTGTGATTCTACTGTTGAATACTTATCTGACACAGGGTCTCCAAAATAGTAATTTTATGATAGGAATTGTATATGCATATTTCGAGTGCATGCTAACACATTCTATAAAACTTTAAAATTCGCCGCTTATGCCAACAAGCATTAACTTATAAATCTTAGAATTAGACTTTAGACACAATGAGAAGTATCTTGTGATCATGGGTTTTTATTTAAGGAAAACAGGAAATATGAATGATTCGTTCGACGCACAATTAAAAGATACTGTACGTTATTTGGGTGCAACACTTGGCGAAACTATTGAAGCTGAATTAGGCCGCGAATGGTTACAAAAAATCGAGCAAATCAGACTGGATGGTCGCGACTCATATGCTGATGTTACCCAAAGCACAGACAACCTTACCGCCTTGTTTTCAAGTTTAGACAACCAATCTTTATTGACCATTGGCCGAGCGTTTGCTCAGTTTTTGAACTTAGCAAATATTGCAGAACAAGAATACAATAGTGCTAATCAGCGAGATGAATCGTTGGCTAAGTCACTCGAAAAAATTAAGACCATGGGTGCGAATAAGGAAAAAGTGCTCGCCGCTATTAAAAATCTAAATATTGATTTAGTTCTAACCGCTCACCCTACCGAAGTAACACGCCGGACTCTGATCCATAAACACAGGCAATTAGCGGCCCAATTAGAAGCACTTCATGTAAGTGATTTGAGCGACAGAGCGCGTCAGAGAATTAAAACCCGCATTGCCGCATTGATAAGTCAAGCATGGCACACCGAAGAAATTCGCTCAGTGCGGCCAACGCCGGTCGATGAAGCCCGTTGGGGATTTTCTGTTATAGAAAACTCACTTTGGGAAGCGGTACCAGAATTTTTGCGCGAATTAGAAGAGTATCTTCAGTCCGAATTCGATATTACCTTGCCATTAGATGCTAAAGCGGTTCAATTTAGCTCTTGGATGGGTGGTGATCGCGACGGTAATCCTTTTGTCACATCAAAAGTGACCGAAGAAGTTCTTATGCTTGCTCGACGTCGAGCTGCCAAGTTGTTCTCATTAGATATGGACCAGTTGTATATAGAACTATCCATGAATGACTGTAATGACAAACTGCGCGAGATGGTTGGCGATGCAAAAGAACCCTACCGAGCGGCACTTAGAAATATTGGCAACAAATTAGAAAAAACCAGTAGTAACCTCCTCCCTATAGAAGAATGGGTATTCGATAACGACGAGTTATTAATACCGCTATTGGCCTGTTATGAATCATTGCATAAATGCGGTATGGGCGTGATTGCAGAAGGCGCGCTGAAAGACACTATTCGCCGAGTACACAGCTTTGGCGTGAATTTATTAAAACTCGATATTCGTCAAGATTCAGATCGCCACGCGGATGTATTCAGCGAACTAACACGCTATCTCGGACTAGGTGATTATGCTCAATGGAGTGAAGAAGATAAGCAAGCATTTTTACTGCGTGAACTTAGCTCTAAACGTCCACTGATCCCAAGAAATTGGAAACCCAGCGAAGACGTACAAGAAGTAATGGATACTTGCGACGTTATTTCTCGCCACAGTCAACAAAGCTTTGGTATTTATATTATATCGATGGCACGAGAAGCTTCTGATGTCATGGCTGTGCAGTTGTTATTGAAAGAAGCAGGAGTGAGCTGGCCAATGCCAGTCGCACCGCTATTTGAAACTCTTGATGACTTAAACAACTCACCAAAAGTAATGCGCAATCTACTTGAAATAGATTGGTATAGAGGCTACATCAAGGGCCGCCAGTTTGTGATGATTGGGTATTCTGATTCAGCTAAAGACGCAGGCTCACTAGCTGCGGGCTGGGCGCAATACGAATCACAAGAAGCTTTGGTGGCATTGGCCGAAGAAAAGTCAGTCATTTTAACTTTGTTTCACGGTCGTGGTGGCACTATCGGTCGCGGTGGTTTACCAGCAAAGGCTGCTATTCACTCGCAACCTCCGGGTTCATTAACCGGCGGTTTCAGAGTGACAGAGCAAGGTGAAACTATTCGCTATAAATTTGGTATGCCGCAACTAGCAAAACGTAGTTTATCCATTTATGCTGCTGCTGTTGTTGAAGCGATGTTATCTCCACCACCTGCTCCTAAGCCTGTGTGGCGTGAAACTATCACCAAAATGGCTGCAAAAGCACGTGACAATTACCGTGGCGTTGTAAGGGAAGATCCTGAATTTGTTCCCTACTTCCGTGCTGCTACTCCGGAACAAGAACTGGGTAAGTTGCCATTGGGAAGCCGCCCAGCAAAACGTAATCCAAATGGTGGCATTGAAAGCTTGCGTGCTATTCCATGGATATTTGCATGGGCACAAACGCGCATGGTATTGCCGTCTTGGCTAGGTGTGATGAAAGCTGTTGAAAGTGTTATTAGCGAAGGCAATGAAGAAGTTGTCCAGGACATGATCAATAATTGGCCATTCTTTAATTCCAGATTATCGATGCTCGATATGGTCTTTAAAAAAGCGGAACCTCATATCAGTGCTGCTTACGATACTCGTTTAGTGCCCGACAATCTGAAACATTTCGGCGAAGGTTTGCGCGCAGAACTTAAAGAAAGTATCGCATCAATTTTGCGTATTCTTGATCACACCGACATGATGGAAGATGACCCCCATGGCAAGTTATCAATGGAAATTCGTGGTGGATACCTTGAACCATTGCATTATTTACAAATAGAACTGTTGGAGAGAATTCGTAAAGAAGGTTCTTCTGACTACAATGACAATGACACCGCGACCCTAGAAATGGCAATGATGGTGACTATTACAGGTATTGCTATTGGTTTACGTAATACGGGTTAAATTGTTTGCAGTTGCACTGCAATAAACGATGCAAGATTGTCAATTTGATGTTTGCCGCATGAAGACTCAGAAGTAACCATATACATTATGAAATAGGCCGCAAAAGCGGCCTATACTTTTGTTTGGCTTTTAAATACCAAGACTGTAGCCATAATAGCAACACCGATAGTTAAACTAAAACTATACTCCCCACCCATCAAAAAACCAACAGAGTAAGCCGGTGTGCATATTCCTATGACCCAAATATAGGTCGATTTTGACTTCCCCAGTAACAAATATAATGGGAACACTAGACTGTAAAAGAACAAAAAACTTTTATACAGGGTTTCTTCTAGCGGTAAATCGCCCCATGGAATGATAGTGTCTTTAACCAGTGTTAATAACCCAACTGCAATCACTGAAAACGCCCCTATTGTGCTAACTAACAGAGAAGGCTTGAGATACTGCTGAGTACTTAACTCGCTACAATGCGCTGCGATAGTAAATGCGATTTGCAGAATCAAGAAACCAATCACAGGATAAATAATAGCCGCGGGTATTGCTTGATTAAAGAACACGTCACCTAAGCTGCCCGCATAACAAAATACAAATCCGAGCAAGGTCAAAAATAATATACCAAAACCGATAGTAAAACTTAACTTGGGATTACTACTGTCGCGGTAAGCGCGATGAAAGGTAATATCTAAATACGGCGAAAATATAAAGCCAATGGCAAGCGGAAGCAAAGTATGCGGCCAGTAGCCTCTTGCACTAAGGTCGACAGGCGGCCAATCACTGCCCAAAAAGCCGATAAATAAACCAATCGATAGGAGGTAAAATGCCAAGGCCCAATAGGTAATAACGCCTTTACTGTGGTAAATGACAAACGCAATGGCCAGCACTGCAGCCAGTAACATAGGTTGATCTACAGCAACACCAAGCCACGCTACAAAAAACAATTGGTAGGCTATGGTTACATACGAGAAAACTGCAATCGCGGGCTTATGCTTGTTTTCAAAGGTTTGCTGCTGCGCACGCTGTTTGAAGTAGTACCCCATTGATATTGCACCGCCCACATTAAAGACAGTGAAAGCGGCTAGCGCTGGCCAACCGTAATCACGGCCCAGTATTAACGGGAAAAATCCACCCAGACACCATAACCATGAGCAGGCTAAATAGAAACTGTATTGTAATGTCGTTGACAAGATTACGTACCCACAGGCCACATATGAAAGCTGATGGTACCCGAACCAATGCGTCGGGTGGCTTTATTTTTGTTAGTTCTGAACACTTTGATCGTCATCTCAATATTGAATTTACCACCCGCCTTGATTTTCTCAGCCAGTTCCTCTAAATCAACAGATGCTTTGTACATAATTGCGTCGATACTCGGTAATAAAAAGCGGTAGTTCAAGCGAGTGCAAATCATACGATATTCGCCCTTGGTCAACATAAACAGATAAGAACCAGCCGCGAGTTCTGAGTTACCCAAGATGGCGCCGCCAGATATTGTGCCATACCAATTCACGTTCATGCGCCGTTTGGGTAAGATCGCGTAGTAATCGTCTTCGACGAAATTCATTTTTAGGCCACTTTTGAACACAAAAGGCATAAAGAAGAAACTAAGAAGTTTGTTAAAAAACCGACTCTTTATCGACAGGCGATTAAAATATTTTTCTAACTTGGGTGGTAATGGAATAGCCATGGATAACCTAAAAACGAATCAATAAAATTAACGAATAAACCGCACTCATATAACGAAGCGCTATCTTAACAGTCGCCGGCAACGATGTTTAGTTATATTCACGCAGACTGTCGCTCACTGTTCTTAGATATGTTTCAGTTGTGCATCAGCCCAGGCTAAACCCGCAGTAAAGGTTTCGAACACCTGAAAGGGCACAGGGCTAGGTTGCACTTTAAAAATTAAGCCCAGCATATTCCTTAAAAAGCTATTCGGAGTTACGTAGGCCACACCTTGGCAATAGCCCTCGATTAGCTTTTTATTCTGTCGTAACCACTGGGCTTGCTTTAATTGGTATCGCGGGTTCAAGTCAAGCGCTCGGCGAGCATCAAATACCAAAGCGATTTTTTCCTTGGCCGCATAGCTCTCTTCTAAACCTTTAAGGTAGGCATCAAAGTTTTTCGCGTTAGCCTTTTCACCGGTAAACTCAATAATAATTAGTGGCGCTTTTGCGCGATGAAACTCTGCGTACATAATCAAAAATCCGCTCTATTTTATGTGCGTAATATTATCGCCTAATGCTAGTTAAATCTACAAAATACGGTTTTGTATAGTTAATATGATGGCTTATTTTGAAGGCTTGTTTGATTTAACCTTGAGTTTCAAATCTTAACTGTGGATTGCGATAGATTACCAATATATTGCAGTATTTTTGTGCAGAATGGTTCTGTTCTTAGGGTAGTTTAAGTCGAAAAAGGTATTTAGAACCGGCTAAAAGAAAAACGCTGTAGGATTATGTTGACGATACCTTTGTTTGTTAAGAAAAACAAAGGTATCGCTGCTTTAAACAAATCCTAATCTTGATGAACGATAAATCTTGTTCGCTCATCAAGCCTTAATTTTTGCTCAGCATGTTGTGCTGATTAACTATCCTTAAATTGTTTCCCACCATGTTTTGAAAACTATCAAATCTACTGGCTTCATCTAAGTCTTCAAGACTGGCTTCTATATTGCCCAGAACATAATGCATCATTGCACGATTATTGTAAGAAATAGCGGAAGCTTTTCCTGTGTTAACTGCCGCATGGCAATATTGGTTTGCCTGTGCCATGTCTTTAATGGCTAAGGTCGCTACGCACAGATTGTCTAGAAGTGGTTTACGTAAAGACGCGATTGTAATCTTGGCTAAAGTCGCTTTGCTTTTACGGATCCCTTGTTCAAATTTACCTGCTTCAATTTCTCGCACACCGATGACTTCAGCGACGCTGGTTTTCACCATCAGTTGTGAATCTGCAGTTACATCAATTGCTGAAGCTTGGCTTAGTGGCATTATCATCAGCATGGCTAAGACGGCTGGAGAGAATGTTTTGATTGCTATTTTCATCATGTTCTACCTTTTATGCTTGAACGGGTGGTTAACGCTAACCGTTAGTGATTCATGTCTGTTGATTCACGCTTACTTCTGCGACTTGCTTGCACCGCAAGTATTTCAACAGTATGGTTAGCCATTAGGAAAAACTCCTGAGGAACAACAGATAAAAAGCCGATGAAATTGTGATGAAAAACCGATATTGGTGTTTATCGGCTAAAATACTAAGGTGATAATTAAGTGGGATCAGATAATTGACTGAACAAGTGCTACCTGAGAATGGTTATTTTCGTTTAGGTGACTACTGCGTTGATGTGGGCGATCATAGAGTATTTTATGATGACCAAAGCCGTCACCTAGAGCCTAAAGCCATGCATGTGCTTTATCAGCTTGCTTTATGTGCTGGCGAGACCGTTAGTCGACAAGAATTAATGGACCAAGTATGGCATGGGCGCGTGGTGATAGACGATGCCCTCACACGAATCATCTCGCAGCTTCGCCTAAACTTCAACGATAGTAAAACTCGGCAAATAATCCAAACGGTCCCTAAAAAAGGTTACCGCCTATCGGCAGATATCACTTGGCTAAGCAGACAAGAATTTATTAAGCTCAGCACAAAAAATAGTGCAGCATCAGGCTTAACCTCACCCTTTAATAAACTTAAAGTGGCGGCAATTATAATGTCGGGTTTACTACTTTCTCTACTAATATTTGCTTTATTACCGGAAACTTCCGAGCAACAGGGATCGACACCTGAGGTGCTGACTCAAGATATTAAAAAAAATAGTACAACCACAGAAACGACTATCGCATTTTTACCATGGCGTAATCTTACCGGCGATGAGCGTAATGACTATCTGGCGGAGATGCTTCCAGAGGAGCTGTCAATTACTTTGGCCAAGTCAGATAAGGTTACCGTGTTGGCGCATTATTCTGCTCTTGCCCTTGCCGACGAAAACAGTGCTGTAAATTCATTAGTTGAGCAGTTAAACCTTGAGTATTGGGTAGAAGGCAGCATTACTGAAGCCAATGAGCGTATTCGATTCTTAGTGCGCTTGGTCGAAAAACAGAGTAAAAACGTGGTTTGGTCACAAGTGTATGAAGATGACATGCAACAACTGCTAACATTAAACACTAGGATCGTCTCAGATATTAATGCACAATTATTCGGACAAAACACACAAACAAATTTCACAAGCGCATCCGACAGCGTGGATATCAATGCTTACCGCGCCTATCTTCAGGGAAACTACTGGTGGATGAATGGAAAAACCAGCGAGTGGTTTTCCCGAGCCGAAGCATCGTTCTTAAGAGCAACTGAACTGGCACCAAATTTTGCCGCGGCATATGGCAGTTTAGCTTTTATCTACGCGAGATATAATTATCATGATATCTACATGGGCAAGACTGTTGCTGTTACAAAAGCCACTGCGGCTATTGATAAAGCCTTACAACTTGATCCTAATGACATTAACGCCCTTCTTGCTGGCGCCTTATTATCTATTGAAGACTTGGCGTTTGACGCCGCGCAGCAATTGATCGATAAAGTGTTGAGTGTTGACGCCGCAAACACCAGAGGCCTATATGTTTATTCAGAGTTAGCCTTGGCTAAGAATCAGTTTGACGTGGCGCTGACTTATGCTGATAAGGCGCTGCAGATAGATGCTCTATCGCCGTGGCTAAATGTAAACAAAGCCATTGTGCACTTTTGGCGTAATGAGATGACCAAAGCACTGGCAGCAGTCGATCACGCCATCAATATTGATAGCAATTACACTTGGGCTTATGTATGGAAGGCTAAAATACTAAATCAAATGGGACAGGTTTCAGAAGCTATTGAGGCAATGAGAACCTGTTTACAAATTGACGATGGCTCTCCAGTAAATAGCATTTACTTGGCACTGCTATACAACAAGGCCGGCATGCCTGAGCAAGCTGATAGATGGTTTGCACATACCGCGTCGCTATATGGCGATTCCCCCGACGCCAGGTTTTGGCAAAGCTACTTAAGCTTTATTGAACACGAAGAAGACCCTGATATTGTGCGACAACTAATCAATCAGGTCACCATTAAAACCACTCGATTTTTTAGTTTAGTACCATTGCAAAATGCCTTGCTATCATCTCGGCCCTTGTTGATAGAGCAAGCCCTGCCAAAGCTATTATCGCTTATTGAGCGTCCAAATCAATTGGGTTTTTGGGTTAACTATCATAATCAGTACAATGCTTACGCCGCATTAGTATTAATGCAGCAGCTAGATGGCGCAGAATATGAGCAACAACTGGACTTACTAAATACTCAAATTAAGGTATTTGAGCGTAAAGTGGTTTTGCGACTGCGAGCAGATCTCAATTTGAAGGCACAATAAATAGATAGAGACAGCACAAGCGTTAATTATTAATGATTATCGATTGTTCAAGAACACCAGAACCCGACAGCAAGGACCTTTACATTAAATTTCGCTAATAATATCGACTTCATATAAGAGTAGAGCAGATCAACTGCCCTACTCTGCTTTATCAAAAGCTTGCCCCTATTTTGCGATTAGATACCTGTAGTACTCTCAAGGAAAGTCGTATTTGAGTATCGGAGTTACTCTCCATTTTAATTTCAGCATCATAATCGATAACTCGCTCTCATTTTCTACCTAGCTTTTATATTAGCGACCATGTCGCCTCTATTTTTGATAAGTAATCTTTCCGCCTACAATGGTCATTAGGTTTTCTGATGTCAAAATATCTGCTTCTGGAACCGTAAGCCAATCTCGGTCAAATATTGTAAAATCAGCGTATTTGCCGACTTCTACGGAGCCACGAATATCTTCTTGAAATGCACCGTAAGCAGGCCAAATAGTGAACATCTTAAGGGCTGTTTCGCGGTTTACTGCGAGTTCCGGATGCCATCCTTCTCCTGATGTTCCATCGAGCCTTTTACGAGCGATAGCCGCGTAAAACTCAATACGTGGATCACCAAGTTCCACTGGCGCGTCAGATCCCCCAAGTATCATCAATCCGCGATCAACCAATTGCTGCCATGGGTAAGCATAACCAAGACGGTCCGGACCAAGTCTATCTGGTGCAAAGTTAAGATCACCTATGCCGTGACTTGGTTGCATAGATGGAAGAATACCTAGACTAACAAGGCGTGCTTGGTCTTGGGCAGGAATAATTTGTACATGTTCGAGTCTCCATCTTGGGTCAGCCACCGCCCATTCAGATTTGGGCACAGCATTGAACGCTTCTTCATACCAATCCAATACTGACCGAACGGCCCGATCCCCAATTACGTGGGTTTGGATCTGAATACCATTACGTAATGCCTCACGTAAAATCGGGTCAAGGTCATCTTTCGTGGTGCGGTTCATAAATCCGTTATGTTGGGCATCTGTATAATTTTCAAGAAGCGCTGCACCTCGCGAACCAAGAGTGCCATCGATATAAACTTTAATACCGCGTAAATCGAACATATTGTCGGGCGTTGTCTCGCGTCCACGCTTAAGCATTGTTGCCGCCTCTATAACATTTGCCGCCGCGTAAATACGCGTAGACATATTTCCTTCTGCGTGGATCTCTTTTATTATCTCAACGTTAACGTAAGGCATGCCAGCGTCTTGAGTATTTGTCCAGCCAACCTTGGCGTTCTCATACATTCCTTGTACCAAACTGTCTTTTTTATATTCGCGTGTTTTTGGCGGGATAATATCTCGGAAAATATCCATTGCCGAAGCGAGAATATAGCCGTTGGGGGTGCCGTCTGCGTTACGCTCAAACTTGCCTCCAACTGGGTCAGGAGAATCTTTAGTAATACCTGCAAGCTCGAGTGCTTTGGAATTAACAAGCGCTGACACGCCGTCCGCGCGTGGCATAAATAGAGGCTTATCCGAGGTAAATGGATCCACGTCATGTTTGCTAAGGAATCTTTGTTCATCTATCCATTCTCGTTCAATCCAGCCGCGCCCTTGAACCCATTCATTTACAGGTACTTTTATTGAGAAGGCTTTAATGGCGTCCACGGTTTCTTTCAGTGACTTAATACCAAAAAGACTTAACGTTTTTGGACGCTGTCCAACACCTTCCACGTGTTGGTGACTATCGGTAAAACCTGCGTATACATATTTCCCGGCCATGTTCATTATCTGTGCACCACCGCACATGTAGTTGACAGCCTCGGCGTTTGTTCCCACAAATATAATTTTATCGCCCAGTACTGCTGTCGCTTCAGCTGTCCACTGCGCGTCGTTTGCAGTGTAAATTTTGGTATTGTAAAGCACCATATCAGCACGAATGCATTCTGAAAGCGTTGCTGATGCATTAACATCATTCTTAGTACAAGACACCAACATCAAACTAAACCCCAGTACACTAAGTAATTTAAGGTTATTTTTAATCAACAAATTTTCCTCCTACTGACCTATTTTGTAAATAACAATAATCTGATGTCGATCCAAATTTATGCATTTTGCGTTTAGATCCGCTAAGTATAGAAAACATACAGGCAAAAATAAACGGCTTCAACATTAACGTGCTCGACCACTTTAAAGTTTCTAAGTAAAATTGAGCTCTTTATTGGTGCAATTAGTCCATTACAGTGCATTTCATCCAATGCATACATAATTTAAAGCTGCACTTTATTATATAATCAATTGATTTATATGCAGAAAATACAAAATAAAAAGTTGGCAAAAATAATGCTTTAATTATAGAGCTGTGCCCTTAGTTGTGGCGACCTTGCAGTTTCAAATACTGTCTTAAATTTAAAGTAATAACATGAATGACACAAATAGAGGCTGATAAGCAATCAAAACTTATTTGGCTCCGTTGAACACTATTACTAGGTTATATAATTCGCCAAGACCATTGTCTTGGCACTACGATGGCTTTTTAGCTTATTACGCTAATAAATAGAGAAAAAACATGATGATAATGTCCCACAAAAAAAATAAGCTTAAGAAGAAGAGTGAAATTGCGATGGCGATTTCAGTTGCATTGATGGCTACAATGCCAATTCAAGCATCGGCACAAGAAGAAAGTACCATCGAGAAAGTCATTGTAACAGGAACTAGGATGATGGACCGTTCGGCGGCTGATTCACCTGTCCCTGTAGATATAATAAGTGGCGATGAATTGCGTATAAACTCTTCGTCCGACATTCAAGATATGTTGCGTACGGCAGTCCCTTCTTTCGACATTAACACCCAACCAATAAGTGACGCAGCAACGATTGTAAGACCAGCAAACCTGCGCGGACTCTCTCCGGATAACGTCTTAGTGTTAGTAAACGGAAAACGTCGTCACAGAGGTTCTATAATTTCTTTCCTTGGTGGTGGTATTTCTGATGGAGCTCAAGGGGTCGATATATCTGCAATCCCATCAATGGCAATAAAACAGGTTGAAGTGCTGCGAGATGGTGCATCTTCACAGTATGGTTCAGATGCTATCGCAGGTGTCATTAACTTTATCTTAAAAGATAATTCAGAGGGCTTTGAAGTTTCAGCACGCTATGGCTCAACTTATGAGGGTGACGGTAATAACTATACGATATCCGCAAACGCCGGATTACCCCTCGGTGATAGTGGTTTTGTAAACTTGACCGCCGAAATAAAGGATGTTGAAGGTACAATAAGGTCGGTTGTGCGAGACGATGTTGCGGGTATGGTTTCTGCCGGTTACACGCCAGCTTTTGATTTTCAAACAATTAATAATTACACAGGCGATGTCCCACAATACTGGGGCCAACCGGATGTGGAGGGCGACGTAAAGTTGTTTATCAACTCGGCATTCGAAATTAGTGAGGTTGCAGAAATTTATATGTTTGGTAACTACGGTGAAAGAGAAGTCACCGGTGGTTTCTTTTACCGTAACCCCGTGACTGATGGAAGTCAGCGTGGAGGCGTTTACCGAGGTCCAAGAGTTGATCCATTAACTGGTCTTGCTGACCCTGATGGAGTTCACTCTGTATTAGTAGGTGACCTTGATGGTCTTGGTGTTGGTGGTTCTTGTATTGCAGGTATCCCTATTGGTGGCGAAGGCAATGTGTTCCCTGATCCAAATTTTCTTGCACAGGTAGCTGCTGACGATAACTGTTTCTCATTTATTAACACTATTCCAGGTGGATTTGTGCCTAGGTTCGGTGGTAATAACGAAGATATGGCTATTGCTGTCGGTATTCGTGGCGAACTTAAGATAGGCACCGGTTTATTTTATGATGCGAGTGCTCAGCGCGGTTCGAACAGAACCGATTTCTTCATTCGAAATACCATTAATGCGTCTCTTGGTCCTGCCACGCCTAGAGATTTCGTGCCCGGTGGTCAGGAACAAACTGAAACCCAGTTTAAGCTAGACTTCGTGTATCGGATTGATGCTGGTCTCGAATCGGACGTAAACATCGCTTTTGGTACAGAATATAGAGAAGAAGAGTTTGACCTGTTTGCTGGTGACGAAGCCTCTTACGCACTTGGTCCATTAGCTAGTCAGGGCTTTTCATCAAGCTCGAATGGCTTCGGTGGTTTTCCAGCAGATACATCTGCATCTCAAGACAGTACGGCTTTTTATATTGATATTGAAGCTGACATTACCGAAAAGGTAACGCTTGCAGTTGCTCTCAGAGCTGAAGATTTTAGTGAATTTGGAAATACTACAGATTATAAAATTGCCGGTATTTACCATTTCAGTGATGACTTTAGAATTCGTGGAGCGATCTCTTCTGGATTCCACGCTCCTACAGCGGGTCAAGCAAATATAACAAATGTAACTACGCAAAACGTTCAGGGCGTACTTGTCGATCAAGGTACGTTGCCGCTTTCTTCGGCAGCAGGGCAGTTAGCTTCTAACTTTATAGAGAGTGCAGGAAATGGCCGACCAGAACTTGGAACCGAGGATGCACAAAACTTTGCAATTGGTGTCGGCTTTAACCTCGCAGGTTCAACTTGGACGATTGATTACTACAATATTGAGTTAACCGACCGAGTTGCTCTTGGTGCTAATGTAGACTTTCTTGAAGCACTCACATTTGCTGCTCCATCAGGATCTAACTTCGCAACAGTATCCGAGGCGCTGACGAGCTTAGATGCACAAGGTATTATCGATCGTCAGCAATTTGTTGGGCTAGATGATCTATCACAATTTAGATTTTTCTCTAACAGCTTTGGCACCACAACCACAGGCATAGATGTTGTTGGTAATATTTCCTTTGATTTGTGGGGTGGTGATTCTAGGGTCACCGTTGCAGCCAACTATAACAAGACCGAAGTAGATAGTGTTGGAACAGTCAATCCTATCGGCGCAGGGCGAGTTGCAGCAATTGAGGATTTACTACCTAATACGCGAGCTAACGTATCGTGGTCGCACACCGAAGGGAATATCAGAACATTATTACGCGCAAATTATTATGGCGGATGGGATGATACTGGAAATGGTGTAAATGGAATTGGTGCACAAGTGCTAATTGATGCGCAAGTTGCCTATCAATTCAGCGAACAGCTCGAATTTGTGCTCGGGGCAGATAATCTTCTTGATGCCTACCCTGAAAAGAATCCTGGTGCAGGAGGTTCAGGGCAGTTGTATTCAGAGTCAAGTCCATTTGGTTTTAATGGCGGCTCTTGGTACTTGCAAGCTCGATTCACCTACTAAGTAATCCAGTTATATTGTGGTAAAGCCGCTCGCATAAAAACGAGTGGCTTTTTTTTGACCAACGAAGCTAATACACCCGTCAGCTTGAAAGAAACCTGAATCACCCTGATTGGGTACGGCTAAAGTCATCGGGGTAGCGGGATCGAAGGCAACGGTCAGACGGATTATGAACGGCAGCCAGATTGCAATAAAAACCACGCCGGTAAGTTCGATGAATGGAAGCGATACAGTTCTGATCATATGCTGCTGTGCACCGATTACAAAGACGAAAAAGCAAGGGCTTTTCTTGATGACTTTGAAATATTTAGCTCCGTCGTTATCAATTTACAAAAAGGCAACATGTCCAAAGAATTACCCGTGGTAGGAGCCTACTTCTTTAAATCAGAATCTTTATTCAAAGCCTTTGTCGAAAACCGCAGAACTGGTGGTTTTTTCAACAAGCAAGATATGGATCTTACTCGGTGATTGGTCCAACTGGAGATAAAGGCGGTTACCGGGAAAAATAATTCCATGAATATGTTCACTTTTTAATGCATTCGGTTATACCTATTCGATATGCCTCTTGGTATAACAAAGGTCTTGCCGAATTATTCTCAACCATGATCATTCGAGACGAGTTCGTGTGTATAGGCTTGGCTAACAATCCATTTTGTGACCCTTGGCGCTCACAACGGTTTTCCTAGTTATTGTAGAAATACCGCCAAATTTTTACAGTTACAAAATCAAGGGGTTTCTGCAGAACAAGCTTTCAAACTAAGTTTAGAAATATCAATGAACGATTTCACCAAAGAAGTGAAGAAATACTCCCAAATAAATAATCGAGAAGGAAACAGTGTCCATCCCGGCGAATGGGCTGACGAGGTAAAAGCGCTACTTGCGCTAGTAGAAGCAAAAAAGGCATAGAGCTTAGAATATATGGCCCATCGAAACATTTGGGTAGCGTATAATTTTAAGTAGTGCTAAAGTTAGTAACCATTGATGATTCACCGTTATTAAGCTGCAAAGTTAAAGAGGTAGTCGTATTGGCCAGCCATTCGTTATTAAATAGGCTATTTCATAACGAAATAGGACGCCCCACTTTTCATATATTCATCAAATACATCGCTCTGACTATGCTGATAATATATCCGATTGCATCTATCCAAGCATTCTTTTTTTATGATGATACTTCCCCTACTTTTTTTCTTGCGCCCACTTTAGCTTCCCTAATTATCGGCTCATTGCTAGCCAACGCAGCACTGCTTAAGTATCAACTACAACATAAGAGCGAACAATTTCGCGCAATTGCAGATTTAGCACAAGAGTTCACCTATTTGCGCTCAACTGATGGCCTCTATGAATATATATCTCCATCCTGCATTGATTTGACAGGTTATGACCAACAGACGTTTTATGACACGCCTAATTTAATGAATCAGCTTATCCATCCAGATGATATCACTATCTGGAAGCGTCATATGCACAGCGTAAATAACAATGGTACCCCTGAGTCTTTTGACCTACGTTTACTATCAAAAGATGGCTCAACTGTTTGGTTCAATCATACCTGTATGCCCGTCAGTGATAAGGAGAATCAACAGATAGGTGTGCGCTCAACCAATCTTGATATAACTAAACGTAAAAAAATAGAGGAAAAACTCAGCTATCAGTCATCACATGACGATTTAACTGGGCTGTTCAATCGCCGAGAATTTAAACGTCTCATTCAAGAAATGCTTACAAGTAACGTGCATGATAAAACAGAACATGCACTGTGCTATATCGACCTTGACCAGTTCAAAGTGGTTAATGATACCTGTGGGCATGCGGCCGGCGATGAAATGCTCCGTCAACTGAGCGTTGTGCTAAAAAAGGTTATTCGAGCAAGCGATACTCTAGCGCGCTTGGGCGGTGACGAGTTTGGCATATTAATGACAAACTGCGCAATTGAAGATGCATATCAGATTGCATCTCTTTTACAGACAGAAATTCAAAATTATTATTTTCAATTTGAAGAGCACAGGTTCCGAGTGACTGGGAGTATCGGTTTAGTGCCTATAGTAGGCCGCGGAAGTACGTTGACTGGTTTACTAAAAGACGCCGATGCTGCATGTTACATGGCGAAGGATTCTGGACGTAATCGTATTCATGTATATCATATTGATGATGAAGATTTAACTCAACGACACAGTGAAATGCAATGGGTTAAACGCATTCAGCAGGCACTAATCGAAGATCGATTCTGTCTCTATGCGCAGAGTATCGAGTCACTTAACAACAGCGATAAAATGCATTATGAACTGCTTATTAGAATGCAAGATGAGCACGGTCGAATCGTTCCCCCCGGTGCGTTTTTGCCAGCGGCAGAACGTTACAATCTAATTGTTCAAGTCGATCGGTGGGTGATAGATAATGCCTTTCGTTTACTGGAGGAAAATCCACGTATTCTGGACGAAGTTGATTTCATTTCAATTAACCTCTCTGGCCATTCGTTAACTGATGTGGGCGTGTTAGATTTTATTATTTCAAAATTGAAGCAGTATAGCGTAGATGGGAATAGATTTTGTTTTGAAATAACAGAAACAGCGGCTATCTCACATCTTTTATTGGCTGAAAATTTCATCATCGAGCTTAAAAAGTTTGGTTGTCGGTTTGCTTTAGATGATTTTGGTAGTGGGCTTTCATCCTTTGGCTATTTGAAAAATCTACCCGTGGATTACCTCAAAATAGACGGTGTTTTTGTTAAAGATATGATGGAAGATAAAATAGACTACGCTATGGTCAAAGCAATTAATCAAATTGGTCATATCATGGGAATGCAAACCATCGCAGAATTCGTTGAGCATGATAAAACTAAACATATGCTAAAAGAAATGGGAGTTGATTATGCGCAAGGTTACGCCATTCATAAACCTCAACCTTTTCATGAGATACTTAAGTTGACCTTAAATAATGTAAGCGATAGTTAATTTAACTACCGAAACATGTCAAACAGTCACTTATTCCCGTTTTTCTTCTGCGATGTGTTTTACTTTTATATAGTCGCGATGAGATATATATAGCAAATCCGCGATTTTCCGAATCATTGCTTCTTCGTATTTGTCTAAATTATCATCAACAAATGCTACTTTCCACATCAGACTCAGTAAGTTTACTTTTTGATCATATTCATAATTATCGTTGATCATGGATGTGAATGGATGCATCGAAGTTGTGTCTTTACTTGCCTGATTACTGCGCTCAAATAACTCATCCAGCTTTTCATCTGATAACTCAAATAGTGCCTGTAGCAGCTGTTTTATCTTGTCTTTTTCAAGCTTCGACTGCTCAAAATCAGCACCAGAAACTTCCATCAACAGCAAAGCACAAGCCTGTTCTAGACTATACTTCTGTTCGGCATCGGTGCTTTTTGCAGCATTAAAGGTGAGTTCGTTTTGAAAGAATTCTTTTAGTTTATTTAACATGCCATGTCCTTTAAGAGTAGTTTAAAGTAGTCATACATTTCGAACTTACTACTTCTTGAATGTCCTGAAGCTGAAACAGCAGTAAATATCTGCATATTCACTCCAAGTAAGTAACTGTATATGAAAATATAAGCCAATTGGTTTTTTTAGGATGATATGTTAATAGATTAATTGACAGACTAATGCTGAAAAACAACAAAAAAGCCGGCAACATTAAACAGTGTTAGCCAGCTTATTATACCTTAACTGATATTTACAGCAGCACTTAACCGTTAACGAAATCAACACCCATTTTGATATCGCCACGCAAGCCTTCTAACATTGTGTTTTTAGCGTTTTCTTCGAAATCGCTTAAATCACCATACGGTAAAATCTCTTCAACACCATTTATGCCTAAGCGCACTGGGTGAGCGAAGAATGCAGCGTCATCAGATCCATCTACTTGCACATAAGCGTATTCAACGACCGCTTCGCCTTGCATTGCAGCAACAAGCGACAAACAAAAACGTGCAGCGGCTTGGCCCATAGACAAAGTAGCAGAACCACCGCCAGCCTTAGCTTCAACAACTTCAGTACCGGCATTTTGAATACGCGTAGTTAAACTTGCTACTTCTTCATCAGTGAAGCTTACGCCGTCAACTTGTGAAAGAAGTGGAAGAATAGTTGTACCAGAGTGGCCACCAATAACAGGAACATGAATTTCATTTGTTTTCAAACCCTTAAGGTTTGCAATAAATGTTTCTGAGCGGATAACATCTAATGTAGTTACACCAAACAATTTATTTTTGTCGTAAACGCCTTTCGCTTTTAGGACTTCAGCAGCAATAGCGACCGTCGTATTTACCGGGTTAGTAATAACGCCGATACAGGCTTTTGGACAATTATCAGCAACTGCTTCTATAAGGTTTTTAACGATACCAGCATTAATGTTGAACAAATCAGAACGGTCCATACCCGGCTTTCTGGGAACGCCAGCAGGTATTAAAACAATATCGCAACCCGTCAATGCTTCAGCTAGGTCATCTTTACCATGACCAGAAACGGCAACATCAGTTGGGATGTGGCTCAAATCAACAGCAACACCCGGAACAACCGGTGAAACGTCATACAATGCTAGCTCAGAGCCAGCAGGTAATTGTGTTTTCAATAACAATGATAATGCTTGACCGATACCACCAGCGGCGCCTAATACAGCTACCTTCATAAAATTCTCCTGTTAATAAAAGCGTTTAATTGCGGGCGTCACAATAATCTATATACGTTAAGATCTCAATCACCCTATGGTCTTATCCTCGTTTTTTGCGCTTAAGCTCACAATAAATTAACAAACCCAACAATTCATCAACATCTTTTAATCACATTCGTTTGCGAAAAGGGTGCCGCTGATGCAAAATACGCCAAGATAAAACACAAGGCTTTACCCAATATGTCATCAAGCAAGCAAGACGCCCTAGTAAAATCATTTAGAGAGCTGTTAAAAACCGAAAGTTACGGTTCCCAGGGTGAAATTGTTAATGCGTTAAAAGAGGCGGGGTTTGATAATATAAGCCAATCAAAAGTGTCTCGCATGCTAAGTAAGTTTGGCGCAGTGCGCACTCGAAATGCGCGCGGTGACATGGTTTACTGCCTACCACCTGAACTAGGTATGCCTACGGCTAAAAGCCCGCTCAAACAACTTGTGTTAGATATCGTTCATAACAACGTAATGGTGATTATTCGAACTAGCCCAGGCGCGGCACAATTGATTGCCAGGTTACTTGATTCATTGAGCCATACCGATGGGGTTCTTGGTACAATCGCAGGCGATGACACTATTTTCATCGCCCCCGCTGACATTACCCAAATTGAAGATCTTCGCCAGCGCGTTGAAGACCTATTTGAGAGTGTCTAAGCCTATCGCATAAAGTGCGTTTTTCTTAAGACCATAGTGCGCAGCAGTTAATGCGGCTGCTTTTTTTAGCGGTAATTCTGTGGCCAACAGAGCCAACAACCCTAATGCTTCTTGCGATACGCCTTCCGATTGCAAGTTATTAGGGCAGTAAATCATCAGTACAAATTCACCTTTTTGGTGAACTGGATCCGCGTCCAACCACACTAGAACATCTGCGGCACTGCCCTGCTTATAAGTTTCGAAGGTTTTACTTATCTCTTTAGCTAATACAATTTCATGGTCGTCTTGTAAGCTTTCATTGCAAGCTGCAATAGTATCTCGAATACGCCTAGGCGCTTCATAAAATATCGTTGTGCACCCAGAGTTAGTAAGTGATTTGAGAACATTGGCTTTGGCTTGTTGCTTCACTGGCAAAAAACCATGAAAGGTAAATTTATCAGTTGGTAAGCCAGATGCGCTCAGCGCTGTAGTTAAAGCGCATGGACCAGGCAAAGCAATAATAGGTATTCCCTTTTCTCTGCAATCGCGAACAAAAATAAAACCAGGATCGCTGATCAAAGGAGTACCTGCATCAGAAACTAATGCAATATTTTTACCCTCAATAAGTTTAGAGGTCAATTGATTCGAGCGAGCGGCTTCATTATGGTCATGCATTGAGATAGTCGAGGTGCCAATAGAATAGTGGGATAACAGGCGTGAGGTGTGCCGAGTATCCTCTGCCGCTATTAAATCAACGTGTTTTAATACATCAATCGCACGAGAGCTAATATCAGACAAATTACCTATGGGCGTAGGAACAATATAAAGCGTTCCTGATGTGTTCGTAACCTGCATTTTTATTTTTTCCCAATGTTGTCTGTACATTGCTAATATTACACTAAATTAAACAGCAACTTTTACACTTTCTACACCTACTTTAGGACAGAATATGTGAAAGTAGATAGATATTTGCCTGAGCTTAAGTAAACTATCAATATCCTAGTCATTTGAGAGCGCTTGTGAACGTATTTTCTAATTTACGCACCTATTTGAGTGTTGCATTCATTTTATTGTTTTTGGCAAGTTGTGCCAGTCAAACAAAAATAGCAAGTCAAAAGCCTGTTGAAAAAGAAACAAAGGCCTCTAGAGACGTCATTTTAAACAGTGCAGAAGCCGCATTACAAGAGGCTAATATTGAATGGCAGAAAAACAACGATATAAATCAACGAAACAACTTACTGTTAGGTGCAGCTCAACACTTTCAAACAGGTAGAGAGTGTCGTCGTACCGATATTATTATTGCAAATATCGAATCTTTTTTAGAAGATCCACTGCAGCAACAATATTCGTTATTATTAAAAGCAGAGTGCGCGCTTATTCAACATTATGCATCGGGCTTGTCCGCGGAGCTGGTTAAAACCCCAATCGATACGATGATCTCATGGCTTACACCCATTACTGAAAATCAATTTTTGGCGCGTAAAGAAGTTGTTATTGCACATTTGGCGGCACTGCATGAGCGCTGGGATTTAGCTGCTAATGTGCTAAGCCAACAATTGAGCGCAGATAGCCCGTTAAATAAGTCAACAGAGCATATTTTGTGGCAGTGGTTTTTAAAGTCATCGAAAGATGCGCAAAATACGATGGGTAGCAACAGCGTATTTATGCGCCCGTATTTGGCCCTAGCTAACATTCTAGAAGATGAAAGCTTAACCGACTCAAGTAGACAACAAGCGATTGGTTTTTGGCGACTACAACACCCAACGCATCCTCTTTCTATTGACTTGCCAAATGGGGTCACAGGATATCTTGCTCAATCATTAAACGACGTCCGCAATATCGCCGTTTTACTGCCATTGAGTGGTCGCGTCCAGGTGCAAGGTGATGCTATCAAGCAAGGTATTATGACAGCATACTTTGCAAAGCTAGAGAACATTAATGCGAACGATCCAGGCCAAGCCATTCCAAATATTAGATTTTTAGATACAGGCTCCGATAACGACGCTTTCGTCAGTCCGGCGATTACGCCAGAGAGCCTCATGCGGTATGACATCGTTATTGGCCCATTACTGCGTGAGCATGTGAGCTTAGTCAAAGACTTCAATTTGCCTGATTCAATGCTTGTATATTTGAATCGTTTGTCAACAGAGGCACCAATGACTGAGTCAGCTAAGAGCACGAGCGATACATCAGCTAAAGTATATTTTGCGTTAGCACCAGAAGATGAAGCTACGCAACTGGCTAATTTGATGAAAAAAAAGGGTATAAGAACACCGATTATTATTAGCAATGGCTCGTCGCTTAGTCGTCGAATGATAGACACATTCAATCAGCAGTGGATAGCGTTGAATGGACTAGACGAAATAAAGCTTCCCAAAATAGTTACCTTTTCAGACAATAAAGGATTGCGTATTGGTATTACGGCAGCGCTCGATGTACTTCAAAGCCAAAGACGCATCAGTCAAATGACAAGTTTAACCACAGAAACAGTGCATAGCGTTACCCGCAATAGACGAGATGTAGACGCTTTTGTGGTTTTCGCTTTACCGCAACAAGTTGAATTGTTGAACCCGATTATAGAGGCTAGTATTAGCTTATTTACAGAGCGAACTATTCCGGTATTCGCTACCTCTTATAGCTATCAACATCAACTTAATAACAATAGTATTCGAGATTTACGCAACCTGGTTTTTGTTGATATGCCATTTCTTATGCCCGCGCAAAGAGATAGCGCACTTGCGCTACAGGTAGATGATATCTGGAACAATCCACCCAGTTCGTTTTTACGCTTATTTGCATTTGGCTACGACGCTTTCCAGTTTTCTGAAAAAATGCAACAGTTGGCTTATTTTAGTCATACCGATTTAAAAGGCTTATCCGGTAAGTTGACCGTAAACGATCAGCGTCAAGTTACTCGCAGCTTGCCAAGTGCGGTTATTCAAAATGACTCAATAACCCAAGCAGACGGCTTCTAATAGTTTGGTATCTTATCAATACATGGCCAGCTTGATTGGCCACGACGCTGAGCAAGTGGCAAAACAATATTTACTCGACCATTCACTTCTATTTTTGGAACAAAACTATAAAGCAAAGGTCGGAGAGATAGATCTAATAATGTTAGATCAGCAACAGCTGGTTTTTGTTGAGGTAAAGTTTAGGTCAACAGACGGTCATGGTTGTGCAGCCGAGCATTTTACCTTTAAGAAGCGCAAACGGCTGGAAAGGACTATTAATTATTATTTGTTACAAAAGAAACTGAATACCCACCACACAAATTTACGAATAGATGTTGTCGCCATAGACGGTGAACAGGTAAACTGGATTAAGAACGTATAATTAGTTAATAACAATCAGAAAAATCATGGTACGGACACTACTTAAGGGGCATTAAATGCTGGATAATATTAGAAAAAGTTTTACCGAAAGCATTCAAACTAAAATAGCGGCTGCTGAAGAACTGCCTATTCCAATCGAAAAGGCAGCTAACATGATGGTGCGCGCGCTTATTAATGGCAACAAAATTTTAAGTTGCGGTAATGGTGGCTCAGCGGGCGATGCACAACACTTTTCATCTGAACTATTGAACCGTTATGAACGCGACCGCCCTTCACTGCCAGCCATGGCCTTAACCACGGATAGCTCAACAATTACGTCTATTGCTAATGATTATAGCTATGATGAAATATTTTCAAAACAAATCAAAGCACTGGGGCAACCGGGCGACATTTTACTCGCAATTTCAACCAGTGGTAATAGTCGCAACGTCATTAACGCAATGGAAGCTGCTCTAGGTCGTGATATGACAATTGTTGCCCTAACAGGTAAAGACGGCGGTGAAATGGCTGGATTCTTAAGTGAGAATGACGTTGAAATTAGAGTGCCTTCGTCACGTACAGCAAGAATACAAGAAGTACATCTTCTGGTTATCCATAATTTGTGCGAGTCAATCGACAATGCACTATTCCCAATTAGCGAAGCAGAATAAAGAGAAGGGTTTATGTTTAGCAATGGAAAAACCGCCACGATATTAATTATCTTCGTTGCGTTTATGCAAACGGGTTGCGCACTCGTAACTGTAGGAACGGTTGGCGCAGCTGCTACGGTATCAGCCAACGACAGACGCACTGTCGGCACACAAATAGATGACAAAACGACACAGAGCAGGGTCAGAAGTGCAATCAATGATATTCCGTTAGTTAAGGACGAAGCCGCTGTTAGTGTTGATGTTTACAACGGTCAGGTTTTACTAACAGGGCAAGCGCCATTACAAAGAATGATTGTCGACCTTGAAAAAATGGCGACTGCAGTACAAAACGTAATGAAAGTGCATAACCAAGTGCGGCTAGGAAGTCCTATTCCAGCCACCTCAACCATGAATGACGTATGGTTGGCTTCCAAAATTAAAACTATCATGCTTGCGGATGAAAAAATCCCGTTATTCAAGCTGGTTCTTGTGGTGGAAGACAGCGAAGTATTTATTATGGGCTTGCTCACTAAAGCAGAAGCGGCGGCGGCAGTTGACGCAGCTCGGAATGTTGACGGTGTTTCTAAGGTAATAAGAGTAATGGAACTCATTCCGTGAGAATAGAGGTGCATAACAGCTCACTGCGTGATCATATTGCATGAATGATGTAGTTGGCAGAATGCTCGTGTGTTTTCTTTTTTCCGGAACATCTTAAATTATAATCGACGGTGTCTCTGCAGTGGCCTGAATTAAAAGATGCTATTAGTATGAGTCTATTTAATCACTTTTAGGCTGGGTTTTTTAGATTTACCGTCACTTTCTTTTACTGATTTTTTAACATCACTCGCTTTACTTTCTTCTGCCAGTGTTAGCTTTCCAGCTTGCACGGTCTTGGTGGTTACTTTTTCGCTTAGTTTGACACTTTCAAGTTTTTTAACAGGCTGTACAGAGGGCAAGCCCGCGTCTGTGTGCGTACTCTTTTCATATTCGGCCAACTCTTCTGGCGTTCGCGTAAATACAGTCCCAGCGCCATTTTCACGAGCATATACGGCACTAACAGCAATACTTGGAACAAACACTTGCATAGGCTGCCCAGAAAATCGTGCCTGAAACGCCACGCCTTCGAGACCTACATTTAAATTGACACACGCACTGGGCGATATATTCAGAACAATTTGGCCGTCTTTTACAAACTGTCTAGGCACTTCTACACCAGGTAAATCAGCATCTACCACAATGTAAGGGGTTAAACCGTTGTCAACTATCCAGTCGCAAAAAGCGCGAAGCAAGTACGGTTGGTTGCTGGTCATGTTGTCCATTAATGCTCTCAAATAATTATTAAACGAAAAGTGTTGAAAAAGATGGCTTAAGTATGACCTTTTAATATAGGCCATACTTATTTACTGACTTATTTATAACGGATTATGAATTTCGCGTTCTTGGTCAGTCAACGAAGCCTTAAAAGAACCGCGTTCAAATATGCGATTCATATAAGCAACGACGTCTTTACTACCGGCACCACTTAACGTGATGTTTAATGCAGGCAAACGCCATAAAAGGGGTGCTAAGTAGCAATCAACTAGACTAAATTCATCACTCATGAAGTAAGCTTTTTCAGCAAAGATTGGACCCAAAGCAAGTAAAGATTCACGTAACTCAGTGCGTGCTTCATCAGCACCTGGTTCGTTGCGAAAAATCTTTGCAGCTAGCGCATACCAATCATGTTCAATACGATGCATCATCAAGCGACTTTCGCCGCGAGATACAGGGTAAACAGGCATTAGTGGTGGATGCGGGAAGCGCTCGTCTAAATACTCCATGATAATATGAGATTTATAAAGTACTAACTCTCTATCAACTAGCGTTGGTACGGTACCGTAAGGGTTCAGTTCTAATAAATCTTCACTGAGTTGAGTTGGGTCTAGATAGCTAATTTCTACGCCTACACCTTTTTCCGCTAATACAATGCGTACTTGGTGACTATAAATATCAATATTGTCAGAAAACAACGTCATAATTGAGCGTTTGTTCGCGGCTACAGCCATTAAAACCTCCGAATTCTCTCTCTAAAAGAGAATTACAAAAAAATAAGCAGTTAAAAACACTAAAAGGGGCGCACTGCCCCTTTTATTTTATCACTAGAGGTAAGTCGTTATTTTTTAACGTCTTTCCAATAATCTTTCTTGAGCAAGTATGCAAAGACAAAGAAGATAAGGATGAAAATTAACACCCCTTTACCTATATTTTCTGATTGCAATCTTGACGGTTCGCCAGTGTACTCTAGGAAGTTAACCAAATCTAAAATAGTTTCATCATATTCTTCGGTTGTGAGTTTACCATCACCATCGGTGCGCAAACCCACACTGACTTCCTTCATATCGCCATCGATCATCTTCATTTCAGTTGCTAATCTTGGCGTTCCTTGCAAATCTTGGAGCACATGAGGCATGCCCGCATTAGGGAATGCCAAATTATTAACACCAAATGGCCTACTCTCATCGACATAAAAAGTACGTAAGTAGGTGTATATCCAATCAGCTCCGCGTACACGGGCAACCAAAGTTAAATCAGGTGGCGCGGCACCAAACCATGTGGCAGAGTCGTCTTCTGGCATTGTAGAGGTAATATAGTCACTCACCTTTTCACCAGTGAAGCGCAAATACTTGTCACCTAATTCGTCCGGCACGCCAATATCTTGAAAAGTACGCTGGTACCTTTGATATTGCATTTGGTGGCAACCCAAACAATAGTTCATGAAGGTTTGAGCACCACGCTGTAACGATGCCTGATCGGTCAAATCAATATCTGCATGGTCATTGGGATACTCCCCCCCAGCAGCAAATGCGAAGGTCGGCACTAACAGTAAAACCGCTAACCATTTTTTCATAGTGTGATCCTCGCAGGTACAGGTTTGGTTTTTTCTTTACCCGAATAAATCCAGAGTAAAACAAAGAAACCAAAGTACATAATCGTTGCTATTTGTGAGGCAATAATTTTCCAATTCTCTTGTGGCGTGCCGCCTAGATAACCTAAGAATACGAACACCGCTGTGAACACAAGTAGATTCACTTTATGCAAACCACATCTATAACGCCAGGACCTTACCTTGCCACGGTCAATCCAAGGCAATGCAAAGAGCACAGCAATCGCACTAAACATCGTTAACACACCAAATAATTTGTCCGGTACGGCTTTCAAAATTGCATAGTACGGCGTGAAATACCAGACTGGAAATATATGTGCTGGTGTTTTATATGGATTTGCAACTTCAAAATTCGGATGCTCTAAGAAATAGCCGCCCATCTCAGGCATGAAGAACATGATGTAACAGAAACCAAACAAGAACACGCTAAACGCCACTAAGTCTTTCAACACGATGTGTGGGAAGAACGGCACAACATCGTCAATGATGTCGTACTTGTCTGTGTAGTATTCATGGATTTTATACACAGTTTTGTCTTCTTCAGCTAATGACCCTTTCTTGTGCTTAACATTTACACCATCAGGGTTGTTAGAACCTACTTCATGCAATGCAATAATGTGTAAAAAAACCAAGATAACGATAACCAGTGGCAATGCAATTACATGCAATGCGAAGAATCTATTTAGCGTTGCGCCAGAGATAACATAGTCACCTTGGATCCATTCAACTAAATCAGGCCCAATGACTGGGATCGCACTAAATAGAGACACAATTACCTGTGCACCCCAGTAGGACATTTGTCCCCATGGTAATACATAACCCATAAAAGCTTCGGCCATAAGCGCTAGGTAAATTAACATACCAAAGACCCATAATAGCTCGCGCGGTTTTTGATATGAGCCATACATCATGCCTCTAAACATGTGCAGATAAACTACGATGAAAAAAGCTGAAGCACCTGTACTGTGCATATAACGGATCAGCCAGCCATAGTTGACCTCACGCATGATATATTCAACAGAAGCAAAAGCGCGCTCTGCTGATGGCTCATAGCTCATCGTTAACCAAATACCGGTCAGGATTTGATTAACGAGCACGATAGTCGCCAAGAAACCGAAAATATACCAAAAATTCATATTTTTGGGCGCTGGATATTGAATTGCGTGCATGTTTGCGACACGCATTACAGGAATTCGTTGCTCAATCCAGCTCATAAATGCATTCATCACACAACCTCCGCTACTGAGCCAATAATAACCGTATTGTCATCAACATACTGATATGGCGGCACGACCAAATTTAGTGGTGCCGGAACGCCTTGAAAGACACGTCCAGCCATATCAAACTTAGAACCATGACAAGGACAAAAGAAACCCTCTGCAACACCTTCAGCATACTGTTCAAAAGATCCATCAACTAAATGCTGTGGAGAACAACCAAGGTGAGTGCAAATACCGACGAGTATTAAATACTCTGATTTTAGTGAGCGGTATTCGTTTTGAGCAAACGCCGGTTGTTGTTCAGTTTCAGAGTTTGGGTCACGAAGTTCGCCTTCATGAACACTTAAACTTTCCAGAAGTTCTGGTGTTCTGCGCACTATCCATACTGGCTTGCCGCGCCATTTAACGCGAATCATTTGGCCGAGTTGGATTGCACTGATATCTACTTGTACATCAGCACCAGCCGCTTTAGCTTTTGCACTTGGTTGCCAAGAGGCAACAAAAGGAACTGCAGCACCTACAGCACCAATCGCACCAACAACACATGTACCAACAGTTAAAAACTTGCGACGGTCGCTGCTTTTCGGCTGTTCGTTATTTGTTGCTGATTCATTGGTATCTACTGATACATCGCTCATCAACTTTTCTCCGGGGTTGGAATGACAGGTTTCAATAATAGCTTCAAGTTTAATAATGGTTTACTTGCAACCAAGATCAAACTGTTATTCGTAATCGGAAACGTTCGATTATAATTAGCAGGGTATTTTAAAAGAAAACCCTTAACAAACACAAGGTTTTAGTAAGAAAATTTGATTGTTTTTAGCGTTATAAGTCAAGAAATCACTACAACAGGTAAATATACTTATATATCTGTTGAAATTGTTAGGACGACATGAATTTTGAGTGAAAATAAAAAACCCAGCCGAAGCTGGGTTTTTGAAAAACATATCGAAAAAGATTAACGTTTTGAGAATTGTGGACGCTTACGCGCTTTGTGTAGACCCACTTTCTTACGTTCAACTTTACGCGCATCACGTGTTACAAAACCGGCTTTACGTAGCGCAGGACGCAACGTTTCATCGAATTCCATAAGCGCACGAGTAATACCGTGACGTATTGCGCCAGCTTGCCCACTAATACCACCGCCAGAAACGGTAACGTACAAGTCGAATTTTTCAGTCATTTCAACAAGTTCTAAAGGCTGCTTAACTATCATAACTGCAGTTTCGCGACCAAAGAAAACGTCTAATGGCTTCTGGTTTACAATGATGTTACCAGAACCCGGACGAAGAAAAACGCGAGCTGTTGAGCTTTTGCGACGGCCAGTGCCGTAATATTGAGTATCTGCCATTTTGCTCGCTCCTTAAATGTCCAGTGATTGTGGCTGTTGTGCAGCATGCGTATGCTCTGGACCAGCAAAAACTTTCATTTTGCGGAACATAGCACGACCTAGTGGGCCTTTTGGAAGCATACCTTTGACTGCTTTTTCAATAACCATTTCTGGCTTCTTTTGAATTAACTGTTCAAAAGTAGCTTCTTTCAAGCCACCTGGATAACCGGAGTGAGAGTAGTATATTTTACCCTTCGCTTTGTTTCCTGTTACCGTAATTTTTTCTGCATTAACTACAACAATGTAATCACCAGTATCCACATGAGGAGTGTACTCTGGTTTATGCTTACCGCGCAGTCTTAGCGCGATTTCAGCCGCAAAGCGACCTAAAGTTTTGTCTGCAGCGTCAACCACATACCAGTCGCGTTCTACGCTTTCTGGCTTTGCAACAAAAGTTTTCATGTATTCGTCACCCAAAATTATTAGTTAAGTTCACTGTCAAGCAGTCTAATACTGCTTAAAGTGCAATTATATCAACCTGTTAGCCCCTTCGAGCCGGTTAATCTACCACCTTCCCAAAGGTGGGTGCAACTGGGCAGGGGGCAAATTATACAGACTTTAGAGTAAAAGCGAAGTATTTTTCAGCTTTTTCTAAAATGGTGTGTCACCAAGGGTTACATATTTTACTTTAGGTCGCGGGATGTTTTGCATCATTCAAGGTTTTTTTGGCTTTTTGCCATAGACGTTCTAAAGCGTCAAAACGTAAACTAGTTAATTCGAGGTCCTCATTGGCAGCGAACTTCTGCACCAATAAAAAACGTTTACAGAATTTCTCATTGGCTTTTTTTAGCGCCAAATCTGGATTAACGTCAAGATGACGAGATAAATTAACAACCGCAAAGAATAAATCACCTATTTCATCTTCTATTTTATCCTGCTGTTGTTGCTGGGTATAAACCTCAGCTCTAACTTCTTCGATTTCTTCAAGCACTTTGTCAAACACAGGGCCAACTTCGGGCCAGTCAAACCCAAGGTTTGCGCATTCGAGTTGAATATTCAACGCTTTTTGCAAAAGACTCTCCGGAATAAGTTTAATCGCATCATTTGTCATCACTAAAGACTTAATTTGTGCGCGTATAGGCTAAGTGGCGTCACTCTAATCTCTGGCTACGTCGTTAACATCGGGCAATTGTTTTAATTTATCCACAACACGGGCTAAATTATCTGCGTCTATAACTTCAATAGTTAACTTTATAAGTGCTGAATTATGGCTTTTATTACTCAAACTATTAACACCAAGCAAACCCACTTTTTCATTCGATAGCACGGTAGTAATATCTCTTAAAATGCCGGTTCTATCGTTGCAATAAACGTTAAGCTCGGTTTGAAAGCTGGTTTGATGTTCAATTGCCCACGATACTTCTATCTGGCGCTCAGGGTGCTGTTCTAATAAGTTTGATAACTGAGCACAGTTTTCTTTGTGTACACTAACGCCCTTGCCCTGAGTGATATAACCCAGAATCGACTCACCCGCAACGGGTTGGCAGCACTTTGCAATTTGGCTAAGTAAATTACCCACGCCCTCCGCAATAATCGGCTCGCTACCTTTTCGTAGCTTTGCTCGACGTGGTTTAATCGATATTTCAGCCGGTTCTGCCGGAGGAGGCCCGTGTTTCTGTAGTAAGAAATTCACCACCGTCATTACGCGAGTATCACCGACACCAACGGCGGCAAATAAATCATCAACCGAATTTGCATTGAATTTATCAACAGCGTCAGCGGCAAGTTTAATGGGAATATCTACTTTGGAGAGTTCTCGCTCTAAGAGCTCTTTTCCAGCGTCGATATTCTTATCTTTGTCTTGTTTTTTAAAGAATGAATGAATGGTTGCTCTAGCGCGTGCGGAATGTACGTAGCCTAAACCTGGGTGCATCCAATCTCGACTAGGAGACGCATTTTTACCGGTCAGTACTTCTACCTGATCACCACTTTGCAATTTGTAAGTGAATGGTACAATACGCTTATTAACCTTGGCACCAATGCACCTGTGGCCAACATTACTATGCACATAGTAAGCAAAATCGAGGGGCGTTGAGCCTAGTGGCAGATCAATAACATCGCCTTTAGGCGTAAAAACATAAACTCGGTCGTCGAAGACCTGACTACGCAGTTCTTCAACTAAATTACCGGACTCGGCCATTTCTTCTTGCCACTGAAGAATTTTGCGCAGCCAATTTAACCGTTCCTCTGAGCCTGCTTCTTTTCCTGTCGCTCCTTCTTTATACTTCCAGTGAGCAGCAACCCCTAACTCTGCGTCTTGGTGCATTTTTTGGGTTCTAATTTGAATTTCCACCGACTTGCCTTGCGGACCCATAATAACGGTATGAATGCTTTGATATCCGTTTTGCTTAGGAGTCGCAATATAATCGTCAAATTCTTTGGGAATGTGTTTCCAGACAGTGTGCACAGTGCCTAAAGCGGCATAACAATCTTGCAACTTATCGGCCACAATACGCAACGCACGAATATCAAACAACTCTTCAAAAGAAAGTTGTTTTTTCTGCATTTTTTTCCAAATACTATAAATATGTTTGGGTCGACCAATCACTTCTGCTTTAATGTTCTGTTCGTCTAACAAGTCTTGTAGTTTTTGTACAATATCGATGATGTACTGTTCACGACCAATACGTTTTTCATCCAGCATTTCTGCGATACGCTTGTAGGTATTTGGATGCAAATACCGAAAAGAAAGGTCTTCAAGTTCCCATTTAAGTTGACCAATACCTAGTCTGTTAGCCAGCGGGGCATAAATACTCGAACATTCATGGGCGACAATAACTCGCGTTTCTTCATCCGCTTCTTTCACGGAATGTAAGGTGCAAATACGTTCAGCCATTTTTATAACGACTGCGCGCACATCTTCCACCATACTTAACAACATACGACGCAGGTTGTTAACGTGATTTTCGTCTTGGCGATTACGAGATTGCAGCGTTTTAATGGCATCCATACGACGAACACCTAAAATTAGCTCTTTAATTGACAGGCCAAACTGGTCTTCAATTTGGTCTTCCGATAACTCATGGATTTGGCAATATGGATAGACTAATGCTGCTTGCAGTGTTTCATCATCCATGTGAAGTTCGTGTAATATTTCGACCATCTCTTGCCCAATTAAGAGATCATCTGGTTTATCTGAAATCTGACTTAATTTTGTTTTGGTTTTTTCAGGCACATCCAAATCAGCCAACCATTGGCTAAAAGTTGGGCGACTAGTCTGATGAACACTTCTTATTGATACCATATATTTTGCACTCTACTTTGAGCTAATTAAAGCTACCATTTCAATATGCTTTGTAAAAGGGAACATATCAAGCGCTCTCATTTTAGTAATCTCGAATTTGCTGGGTAAAACATCTATGTCTCTCGCAAAACTTGTGGGGTTGCAAGAAACATACAATATTTTTTGTGGCTTAAATACTGATATCACCTTCATGATTGCCAATGCACCCGCACGCGACGGATCGACAATAAACAGTGCGCCCTGAGGTATATTGAGCGTTGCCTTTAAGGCTAAATCGTTGAGGTCATAATGTTCGAAGCGACAATTTTTTATGCCATTTAATTGTGCATTTGCTGCCGCTTGTTGCACCATTTCGGGCACACCTTCAACACCGATAACCTGTTTACAATATGGCGCTAATGCGAGCGAGAAGTTACCAACGCCTGAAAATAAATCAACCACATAATCCTCTGAAGTCGGGTTTAACCAATCTTTTGCGAGCGTCAACATCTGTTGATTTACGTGTTGATTAATTTGTATAAAGTTATTAGCCGTTATCGCTAAGTTTACACCCGGACTGTCCGAAATAGTGAATACGGAATTTGAAACTGAATTTGTTGCTACATCACTGCTTCCGCCTGAAGATCTTAATGCAGTGATGTTTATTAACTTTGACGCCGGAGATTCGATTACGTACTGCGTACCCGAGGACGCTTGTTCAAGCGCCAGTATTTGGACTGACTCGGCATTCAAACTTTTGGTCAAATGCAAACATACTTGGGCTCTTTGGGCGCCTTCTGTTAAGGTAATATGACCAATAGAGGAAGCACTAGGTAAGCGTTTAATGATAGTCACTAGGCGTTCATATACACTTTGTAATGACTCGGCTAGCACTGCGCATCTGGGTATATCGACAATTTTATTCGACTTCTCTTGCCGAAAGCCTATTTTAATCTCATTTGAATTGCGCGCATCAATGGCTATTCGCGCCCGGCGCCGATATCCATAACGATTATCAGCAATATCCGACTTAATCACCTCTTCCCATTCGCACCGTTCAAGTTTTGTTGAAGCAATAGCCTTGTTTAAGTAACTTTGCAGACTTATCTGTTTAGCTTCAATCAAATAATCTGCATCAAAAGCCTGATGAGAGCAACCTCCACACTCATTTACATAGGGACAAAACGCCTTAACGCGGGCCGATTCGTGTCCTTGCAGCACTTTGACTATTTTGCCATGCCATACTTTTTGCTTTTTTGAGAGTATCGATACTCGGTACAATTCACCGGGTATAGAAGCAGGTACTACGATGATCGGTTGGTGAGATAAAAGGATCCCATTAGCATTATGGTCGATGACATCAACTGACATCTCAATAGTCTCATGGCAACTCTGTTCTTGAACACGATTTTTACCTAATGGCGATTGTTTCTTTGCTTTAAAAAATTGGACCACAATCGTTAACTCTCTAAAATTACTGTAGCGGTTGCGTAATGCTTTTCATCTGATATAGAAAGATGAGTGTGGTTTACTCCTTTCTGCTGAAACAGCAATTCAAGATGACCGTTCACTATCAAATATGGCTGGCCTGTCAGGTAATGGACAATTTCAATTTGCTGCCAACTCACTCCATTACCGATACCATTACCAATGGCTTTAACTGCGGCTTCTTTTGCAGCAAAGCGTTTGGCTAAAAATCGCGCTTGTGAGCTTAGGTTAAGCGCAGCTTTATCGTTCGTTTCCGCTTGTTGGCGGGGACTAATTCTGGCTAAATTAGTTAATGCCAAATAGTCTTTATACTCATTAGGAGTCAATATTCGCTTTGCCATTGAGTCAGAGCGCTCGATACTTGCTTGCAACCTAGCAATTTCTACTATATCAGTTCCGACCCCAATAATTGGCATTCCCTACTCCTTTTTTGTATCCAATTGCAGAGTATATACCACAGCACCCACAACGACTCGTAAATATAACTAACAACGTCAGCATAAGTTGACCATTACTTAACAATTTAACGCTGCATTAATCTTGCTTCTTGCATTAATAAACGCATATCTCTTACTGCTTTTTCAAGACCATCAAATGTGGCTCGAGCGATAATACTGTGTCCAATATTCAACTCAATTAATTGAGGAATGGCCGCAATTGGTTTCACGTTGTGATAATGCAAACCATGACCTGCATTTATTTTCAGTCCCAATTTGTGTGCATATTCTATACCCTTCACGAGTTTGGCTAATTCGAACTCAGCTTGCGCTTCATTCCTCGCCTCTGCATATTGTCCGGTATGGATTTCGATGTAAGGAGCACCGGCCGCAACTGCAGCTTCAATTTGTCTTTCATCAGCGTCTATGAATAATGAGGCGAGGGTACTTTGCGCCTTTAATTGCTCACAAGCAGCTTGCATTTTTGCTAGGTTGCCGGCCACGTCCAAACCACCTTCAGTGGTCAACTCTTGTCTTTTTTCGGGCACTAAACAACAAAATTCTGGTCGTACTTTTGCGGCAATTGCTAACATTTCGTCGGTTACCGCCATTTCAAGATTGAGACGTGTATTGATGGTTTCTTTGAGTAAATACACATCTTGATCTTTTATGTGTCTGCGGTCCTCACGCAAGTGTACCGTAATACCATCGGCTCCAGCCCTTTCGGCAATGTCAGCCGCATGAACTGGATTTGGGTAGTTTGTACCTCTGGCATTGCGAAGCGTCGCAATATGGTCAATGTTGACACCTAATAGTATATCTTGCACGTAGCTCTCCTGGGATGGCCGAATAGATTTAGTAAATAAATGGTTTATTTTAAGTCGTTATTTTAAATAGTAATTTTAGTACTAAATAGTTCACGGCTTTTAATCGGTTTGTCGCCTAATATTGGATGCAAAGCAATACGACTTATCTTTTTTGCCGCTTTAAGTGAAGATGACTTCCAATCATTATTATTAATAGCCAATATATCCTCACCGCTAATTGCGAACGATAGATTCTGGTCGCACTCCACAAAACCAATTTCATTCATTAACGAGTAGCTCTTATCAGGCACTATTTCTAATTCGTTTTGTGAGTCGTAAGTAAAGTCAGGGAAATAACCTAATTCTTCCAACAAAACAAATTCAAAATTTCTCAATATGGGCTCAATATCGACTAATTCCCCCCCTTCAGTTGATAACCGTTGCAGCATATTTAAGGACAACTCATATTGTTGGAACAAGCGAGTAAAGGGTTCAGATTCAGGCAGCGCCCTGTTCAATACTTCATTCAAATAAAACACACAAAATAAGCTTTGCTGTGAAAGTAAATACGATCTAGAGGTCGATTCAATTCTTGATAAATTTCGCAAGGTACCGCGTCCGACTAATTCAAAGTTGACGGCCTGAAGTGGTTGCAAAACGCTTTTTTTATCTGATTTTGGACGTCTTGCTCCTTTGGCCATTGCGCTAACTCTGCCATTTTGTAGAGTAAAAAAATCAACAATTAGGCTGGTTTCACGATACGGTCGCCGATGGAGCACGTAACCATCGTAAATATCTTTATTCAAGCTAGCTCACTTTGATCCTGACCACTTTCATGGTTTCAAATTGCATACCCGCCACTTCTTTTACTTCAGGGTAATAAGTTAAATTGACGACCCTACTTTCCAAATTGTTATACTTTTTTCGACGTTTGAATATAAAAGGCACATCCAAATTGATAATTAAGAGAGTGTTGACATACCAACCATCTTCTTCTCGTTGAACATGTGAAGTCACTTTGCATAGTTCTGAATGAACCAAGTTTGGATGGGTTTCTAGTAATGTTTGCAAAGCTGTTTTTCTAGCCATCGTTCTAATCTACCTCTTTTTCACCCACATTACAGAGTAATGAGTTCGGTTATAACTGTGTATGCTGGTTGCTCAAAATGACTTAGCGAGCCGACTGTTTAGTTAATTAAAAATGCACTTTAGTCCGCTGATTCGAGCGCTTGTACTAGCAATTGTACACTGATTTGGCCTCTAAATTCATTAATATCCAATTTATAAGCGAGCTTTACTTGCCGAATCTTCGAATTTGGCCATGTCGCTAAGTCGATATTAAAAGCAATCGCATCGAACTCAATACCATCTAAACTGACGACCATTTTTAAGTGATTTTTGCCTACGATCCGCTGGCTACGCATTTGGAATATGCCATCAAATAATGGCTCCTCAAACGTCTGCCCCCAAGGAACCGCTAATTTTATAAGGCCCGCATTTTCAATGTTAATTTCTTGGCAATTAAGAGTCCCATCTGACAAAATCAGGTTTTGTGTAGGCAGACCTTTAGTGGCCTGAACTACAGCCGCTTCAAATGCCAATTTGAATGCACTAAGGCGTGCTGTTTTCATGCTTAGTCCTGCTGCCATCGCATGGCCTCCAAACTTATCAATTAAGCCGGGGTTTTGGGTATTTACTGTCTCTAACAAATCTCGAATGTGCACACCAGGCACTGACCTAGCAGAACCTTTAATCGACTCTGCATCTTGTTGAGCGAACACAATAGTGGGCCGATAATATTTTTCTTTGATCCTACCCGCCAAAATACCTATAACACCTTGGTGAAAATCGGATTGGTAAAGCACAACACCCGAAGGTAATTCGTTGCCTTGTGAAATGAATGCTTCGAGCGCTTTTTCGGCTTCATCTTTCATTGAAGATTCAATTTCTCTGCGCTCTAGATTTAAGGCATCAAGACGAGCCGCGATTTGACGCGCTATATGTTCATCTTCGGTCAGCAAACATTCTATTCCCAATGACATGTCATCTAGTCTGCCCGCTGCATTTAAGCGAGGGCCTAGCACAAAACCAAGATCAGTAGATGATAATTTATGACAGGGTCTTGCCGCTACTTCTAATATCGCCCTGATACCCGGGCGAGCTATGCCACTGCGTATACGCTGCAAGCCTTGATGCACCAATACTCGGTTATTTTCGTCTAATGGCACAACATCAGCAACGGTACCTAACGCCACAATATCAAGGTAATTTGCTAAGTTGGGCGCTTGAATATTTTTTTGCTCGAACCACCCTTCATTTTGCAACTGTGCTTTTACTGCTAACATGACATAAAAAGCAACGCCAACACCGGCTAAATTTTTAGATGTAAACTCGCAACCCGGTTGGTTAGGATTAACAATAGCATCAGCGTTAGGAAGCGTAAGACCTGGCAAGTGATGATCTGTGACCACCACTTTCATGCCTAATTCTTTAGCGTGACTGACCCCTTCTACACATGATATACCGTTATCAACAGTTATAATAAATTCAGCATTTTGCTGATAAGCAACATCAACAATTTCAGGGCTTAAACCATAACCAAAATCAAATCTGTTTGGCACTAAGTAATCGACATTTGTGTGCCCAAATGCTTTTAAAGCTAACATACAAATAGCGGTACTCGTTGCACCGTCAGCGTCAAAATCGCCAATAATACAAATAGCTTTGCTTTGTTTTATTGCGTCACAAATTAAATTTGAAGCGACTTCAATTCCTTTTAATTCATTATAGTGGCGTAACTTTTTAATTTGCGTTTGTATTTGAGCAATGTCAGTAACGCCACGATTTCGATATAACCTGTCTAAAATAGCTGGCAATTGGGAGTCAATAGAATTTGGAGTGACCGCGTGGCGTCTCTGTATTTGCAAAACAGGCCTCTTTGATTGAATAAATAAAGATGAGTATCAGGGCCATTTACATAAATCACCGAACTAATCATCACAGGTGTGAATAGTAACAAGTGATTGCTATGGTCTGCGAGCCTTTATTCAGCTTAGCGCAGAATATAGCGTAAATAACTGCGATTATTGTTGCCTTACGAACGCTCTAGAATAGGCTTAGCTCAGTTGATATAAGAGCAAGAGACACCAACGTCCCTACTGTGAGAAAGACCTTCAGATGAAGGCCTTTTGTGCTCACTATTAGTACTTTTTTAAACCCTGCTTAGCCATGCAAATTCTCATATATAACGCGCAGTGTATTAGAAAACGCACGTTTGGTATTTGGCCAAGCAATAGAGATGTTATCCAGCATACCCGATCCGCAGTCTACTTCTAGGCGACTGACTACATCAACCAATGCATCCGCGTTTACTTTTTTACCCGTTTGAACAAGCTTCCTAGCGCCCCGTAATATTTCACCATTATTATCTTGCATCACAGCATTGTCCGTAGACGTAATAACGGTCTCTAGCTCACTAATCAATTCATTTAGCGCCGTAGATAATGAATCAACCTGCCCTTGCTGCTGTAAATAAGGCAATAAGTCAAACCACATGCTTGGGTTTTCAGGCATTCGCATTTTCGCAATAGCAGACTCTGGTGCCGGTTCAGCGCTTTCCTGCTGCTTGGTTTTCATTTGCTCTTGCGCTTGATGTAACTCTTCTTTATGTGCAGCTACCAGAGCGTCTTCTTGCTCTGCCAGTATTTCTTCATTACTCTGTAACTGCCGCTGAGCTTGCTGTAACGCTTGCTCTTTGTCATCTAACTGGGCTTTACTGGATTGCAGTTCATTTTCTAATGACGCTAATTGCTCGGCAAGACCTGACTGATTATTTTGTTGCTCGCTTAAACTCTGTTTACTTTGGCTATACTCTTGCTGAACGGCTTCTAACTGAGCTAACAACTGCTCTTGTTTATCTTCCATTGCCTGAATACTTTGTTCACGCCCTAACAAGGTGGCCTGTTGTTCCTCAACTTGCTTCTTAAGCGCGAGCTCTTGCTGCTCTTGCTGTTTGATATGCGCTTCAAGCTCTTCTTGCTGCGCTTTGGCATTGTTGAGCTCATCTTGCAGCTTGTTCTCTGCTGACTGCGTTTCAGACACTTGCGACTCTGCTTGCTGTAATTCAGTTAAGTTACCTTGCAGTTTCTCTTGCAAGCTCTTGTTTTGTGTCTGTGCGTCAATAAGAGCTTGTTGCAATTGTTTTTTCTGCTCTTCAATTTGCTTGTGATGGGCTGTCCATTGTTCTTCGCTACCTTCAAGCATTTCACGTTGCTTACTTGCTCTGCTTTCAACATCAGACAATTCAACCGCTAATTGCTCTAGTTTCTGCTCTTTTTCAATACGCGCTAATTTCTCGGCCTCAGCTTGTTGTTGAATTTCGTCTAACTTAGTCTGTGAATCTTGCAACTGCTGACGCTTAGCTTCGACTTCCTGCTTAAGTTGAGCCTGATGTTGTTCCCACTGCTTACCCGACTGCTCAATTTTAGCCTGCTGTGCCGCACTGTGCTGTTCAATTTCTTGCAGTTCGGTTTGAAGCTTATTAAACAATTCTTGTTGACGAAGTTTTTCAGCTTTTTCAGCCTTTGTTTGCTGTTTGGCGTCACTCAATATCTGCTCGGTTTCAAGCAGTTTTTGTTGTTTCTCTTTGAGCTCTTCATGCAGTTTCTGTTGCTCAGCCAAGCGCAGCTCTTCAGCCTCTATCATTTCTTGTAGCTTGCGTTCTGCGTGTTGTTCAGCTTCAGCTAATTCCGCTTCAACACGCTTCATTTCATCCTGTTGTTTTTGTTTCTCAATTTTCTCTTTTTCGGCAGTTTGTTTGGCCTCATCAAGTGCGCGTTGGGTTTCTTGCAACACATTTTGCTTCTCTTCTAACTCTTGCATCAATTTGCTTTGTTGGGCCGCCATGTCGCCTTTTTCTTGGTTCGACATCTCTTCAAATTTCTGCATTTCATTTTGTAAATGCTCAACATGACGCACTTTGTTAGTCAGTTCAGACTGCGCAAGTTTATAAGTTTGTTCAATTTCACGACGTTGTTTCTCTGCTTCTTCGCCAGCTTTACGCTGATTAATGAGGGCTTTTTTTAACTTTTCACTATTACTATCACTGGTGTGTAATTGCTCTTGAAGGCCTGTAATTTGCGAGCCAACTTTGCTAATTTCTGCATCTTTATCGGTAATCGATTCCTTCAGTGAATCTATCTGAGTCACATAAGCCTGCATTTTTTCTTGTTGTTGCTGTTGTTGCAATTGCAGTTGCTTGGAATTTTCCTCACTGACTTCAAGCTGCTGTTGCGCTTCTTGGTAGTTTTCCTCGCTTAACTGCAGTTGATTTGAAATTTCATTGCGCTGGCTTTGTAAGTTATTCACTTTCTCAGTTGAAAGCGCTAATTGCTCGGTCAATGTATTATTTACATCTCGCGCTTCACTCAGCATTTCTCTGCTTTGTGAATACTGGCTTTGCACCTTTTGAAGATTATCAGTTACGCGTTGATGCTGCTCTTGTAGCGTGATGTATTCAATCTTAGCTTCGGATATTTCATCTTGGGCTAACTGAAGCTTGGTCTCAGTGTCACGTAAATCTTTGAGTTTAGTGGTTAGTTGCTCATGACTTGAACGCAACAGCAGTTGCTTTTCAGCCACTTCGCGCTCAGCCTCTTTATGCGCAGTAATCGCTTCTAAGCGTGCCTGATCAGCTTGAATGATTTCAGTTAAGTCTGTCCACATACAAAGTATTGAGTCGAACTCCTTGCCTTTGTATATGGGGATATAGGTGGCGTGGCAAGGACGTGATTTTGAGCCTGCTTTATGTTCCCAATTAATAGATTTTGCTCTGCCGTCATATTTTACCTTGTTGACGATACGCTCTAGTTCATAAGCTTCGCCTTCATCTTTGTTCAAGTCGAGTGAATATGGCGCAAATCCCCATAAATCATCTTCATTCTCGACACCGAAGAATTCACAAGCAGCAGGATTAATGCTCGAAAAGCCTTTTTCATCCAAAATTGCCATTGGCATGCTGCTATGCTCAAGTAGGCCGTGAAATTTATCTTCTTGAAACTTCTCGCCTGAACGATCTGAAATCCAACAAACATATTGCTCTTTTTCTTTATCAAATAAATCGATATGCAACTCGCTCGGGTGCATCACTTCGTTTTTGCCACGCAAGCTGGTATGAAAATCTCTCAATCGGCCAGTTTGATGCAACTGTTTAGCCGCTCGGGCCGCAGCATCAGCGTCGTTGAACAATTGATAGAAGGTTCCTTTTTTGAGTTCTTTCTCATTTAAACCCAAGCGCTCAGTCATTGCCGTATTGGCATGCACTATTTTGTCATCTGCATCGACAGTAGCCACGGCTATTGGAGCAATGTCGAGTAAGTTAGAAAAATGCGCTCTCTCTGATTCTAGCTGACGCTGTGTTTCAGTTAATAATGTTAGGTCTTGAAACATACCAGCAAAACCAGCGCGTTCATTTTTATCATCGCCAAAAGCTTGTAAAGTGACTCGCAAGTGTCGTGTTGTATTTGTGTCATTATTGTTATGAAAGCCCTGAGGCGCGTCTGCTGCCAAATTCGCTTGTTCGGTATTTTTGCCCACTTTACCAGTAAATTCACGGTTCATTGCTCGACCGATACCGACAGGCGTATCATCTGGATTATGTAGAATATTGATGTCTTCGGGCACTAGGTTGAGTAAATCAAAACGTTTATTTTTAACATCGGCTAAACGCACACCGAACATACGTTCAAATGGATTATTAACCAATATAATGCGACCTTCGTCATCAAGAATATAAAGAGGATGCAGCGACACATTTAACATTGCTTTTACTTTTTGCTCGCTTGAATATTCTTTCCTCTGGTTTTGACGAATTTCTGTTTCATCGATCACCAGTAACTTAAACGCTGTTGACTTGCCTTTATTATTTTTAGCGGTGCTAATGGCGACAATACGCACTGGAACTTTGAATTCAATCGACTGTAACACGCTCTTAAAATCAATCTCATGCTGCTCTTTGGCGAGCTCAAAAGACTGTTTCCAAAACGTAATATTATTAGGGCAAATTAGCTGATGAAGTTTGTCAAAATCACCTGAAACGTCTTCACTGTAACCCAAAATAGTAGATAATATCTGATTTGCTTGGAAGGTTTCAGACTCAAAATCAATAAACAATTGGCCTAGATATAAATGTTCCGTAAGTTCATTAAGTTCTCCTAGATTAAGCTTTGTCTGTTTGATTTCTTTTTCGTAACTATTCACGTCTTCTAGGGTCACAACGAAGGCGACGCCATCGTACATTGAGCTGTTCTTTGCAATAGTTAAGCGCAGTTCCATGTTACTTGAAGGGGCTGTTACCAACATTTTTACACTTTCGCCACCATCCATTGCTTTGTTGATTGCGGTTTTTGATTCTTCCTTAAAAAAATCAACAAGAGGCTGATTCAATACTCGACTCTTCTCACGCCCGATTAATTTGGCAGCAGGGTTACTCAATTCGACAACATTACCTCGCAAACCAACAAGCATTATCCCATTGTTCATTTTATTGATGATTTGGTCCTTGTGAGCAATCACTTCATCATGTATTTCAATAGTTTTATCTTTAGATTTCAGACTAACAAAAGCATAAATGGTCAAGCTAAGAAGCAAAACAATCAGCGTGATCCCGGTGTAAGCGACTAAACTCAAGGTCGATCCGTCTTGGCGTGCTAATTTATCACCCAATGCGAAACATGCTGGGCTGATAAGAAACAAAGCTAACAAAGCAATGCGCTTAGTTGCAGAAAAAATTGAGAAAAGCCAGTGTCGTCGCATCTTAAGAGTATCCAAAGAAAATTAGTTTAGTTCCTATGAGACAACTTACATCGTGAGCGTCAACTTAAAAATAGTCGATCGGCATCTAGTGTATATTTATAAATAACTAATAAGCCGGAATTGTCGCAGAAAATGTCATTAACCAGGAAAGTGAGTAACTCATACTGCTCTCTGCACCAGCATCATGATAGTCGTTTCAGCATAACTCTATATCGGCAGACTTAGCGGAATTTAAAACTTATTGTGACTACCACGCCGGATTCATCCGTTTGATTATCAATATTAATCTCAGCATGATGAAAAAGTGCAATCATTTTAGCAATATATAAACCTAAACCTAAATGTGGCTGCTCGGTGTTTTGTTCTTTTCTAACAGAAATCATTGAGTCTAAAAGTTCTTTTTGCATATTTTCAGGCAATAGTGGCCCCTGATTACTAATCTGAATTCGAAACGCATTTGTGTTCCCTTTTAACGCAATTTTAATCACTGAATCAATGGGACTAAATTCAATCGCGTTTGCAACAATCTTATCAAGCATTTGAGCGAAGAGCTCAGGTGCACCTGATATGACGACTTTTTGTAACTCTGACTCAAGTAAAAAACGCCTTGCAGGATAGGCTAGTCGATAACCTTGTGAGCAGCCACTCAGCACTTCGTCTACATTAAACATTTCAATATCACTGCGTTGAATTGCTTGTTCTAGACGCGTTGCTTCACTCATGTTGGTGAGTATTTTACTTAACCTATTAATTCCCTCTTTGGCCCTATCTATGTAGGCTTGATTGTCAGGTGAGTGCTGCTCAAGCGACAAGTTATCTAATGATGAGTTAACAATCGCCACCGGCGTTCTGAGTTCATGCGACAAACGCGACGCCATATTTTCTAGATAGCTATTGTATTGATTCAATTTAGACAACACATTGTTGAAAGTACGACTCAAGTCACCAATTTCATCATTTGTAGGAGATGCTTTTATTTCACCGATTATTTTGCCTGAACTATCAATAGCGCCTTCGGCTTCATTTCGGAGTTTGCGAATTCGCCATGAAATACGTGACGCCAATAAAAATAAGGAAAGGGTACCTAAAACAATAACCGCCAAAATAAAGTGAAATTGATTTTCTAGGGCCTGATTACGCAATGTTCTTATACCGTTTGTTGTTTGCTCCACAACAACCGCTCCCATTACCTGTTCATCAATGAATATAGGATGCGCGGCCGATAAAATGACCGCTTTTTTATCTGCACTCAAACGCCACAAACTGCTTGGAGTGCCATCTAAAGCCTCCTCAACATCCTGACCTTGCAATGCATATGCGTTTTCAAGATCATCAACAAAATCAGCGGGAGGTTTGGTCAGAATTTTGTAATACACCGGCAACAACCATTCGTTTTCAACATACTGCCACCAGCTGTGCTTTTCTGCTTGATTGGACCGCTGCGCTTGCACGCCACTGGCGCTTTGTATCTCGCCTGACTTAGCTAACACTCGCATATGTTTATCAATTACCCAGACTCTTGCATTGGAGTACTTCAAGCCCTTTAAAATGTTCTCAATGTCAGGCGATGGTATTAGCACGGTGCCCAATGAGTCCTGTTTTGTGGGGTCAGCGGTACCCAGCGTATATTTTGCAAAACCAATTTTTGGATCATCAACGTCAGTAATAGCAAAAGCGATTTTACTCGACATCATACCCACAGGAAGACGTAACTCTATGGTGTAGCCGTTTTCTGTTTGTTGCCAATAGCCCTGAATTTTAGTCTCTAGGCGATCCGGCTGAATACCCTTAGTATTAGGCTTGAGCAAATACGCGTTAACCCATCCTGACTGCATGGGCGCGATAACATAACGCTGAAAGTCACCTTTAATGTCGATCATCGCTACCTGTAAATAATCGTTACGGTCAATTCGCAAGCTATTGCGCGCTCTAAACACCAGATTATCATCTAGGACTTCAAATAGCGCATACAGAAATTTGTCATAACGGCCAATCATGTGCCTAAAAGACAAACTTTGCACTCGATACGCTTGCTGCATTTGAATTAGGTTTTGTTCCGCGTAGTTGAGCTTAAAAGCTTTATATTCATCCCAATCCGATGCATCACCGTCAAGCTGAATAGGATAATCAATGCTATGTGCATACAAATCCGTACCCGGCCTTACATTACTCATAAAAGAAGATTGCACATTAAATAATTTAGGGCGCTCATGCAATGCAGTCGCGACCGCACGAGCAGTTCCTAGCATAGTTTGCTCTTGACCAATGCGTAAGTATGTTTCTAATTCCCACACATATTGGTACCCCAAATAAGGAATTGCGAATAAAAATGATGAGAAAAAGAGCAACTGAACGCGTAAGCCAATGCGCCATTTATTCATGAATTGTCCGCTTTCCAGCGATAACCCATGCCATAAACTGTTTCTATGCGGTCAAAAGAAGGGTCAACTTGCACAAACTTTTTTCTTACTCGTTTTATGTGTGACGTAATTGTGGTGTCATCGACGACCATTTTCGACTCATCCATTAACTGTTGTCGACTTTTCACATGCCCAGCGTACTTCGCAATCGCATGTAACATCCAAAACTCAGTGACGGTCAGATCAATAATCTGCCCCTTCCATTTTACCGTCATGCGCTTTGCGTCCACGATCAGTTCCCCTGACTTAATCAGGTCTGATGGCACGAGAGGTTGATTTAATAATTCAGTACGCCTAAATAGAGCCGCAATGCGAGCTAACAAATGGGGCAAACTGATATCCTTTGTTAAGTAGTCATCGGCTCCCATTCTTAAGCCGCATATAGTGTCATAGTCGTTATCACGTGCCGTAAAAAAGATAATTGGTAAGGTTTTCGACAGGCTACGTAAGGTTTGGCATACCGCAAAACCGCCATCGATTTCATCCTCCAAACCTATGTCAACAATCGCTAAGTCGGGTAGTTGTTGTGCAAAGGCAGTTTCTGCTTGCCGTCTATTTGAATAGGCTTTTACTACATAGCCCTGCTTAGTTAAAGCAGACACATAGTTTTCTCTAAGCGCTTGGTCATCTTCAACTAAAGCAATTTGCTTCGACATAACACACCTTTCATTTAAACAGTTGGGCTTAACTATATAGAAAATCACGATGGGTGAAAGCCTTTGCATGCAATTTCCATTTTTTCGCCACAATTGACCTCAACATTGCCATTTTTCCTCCCCGAAGTTGCCATGAAGTCTTTGTTTAATAGCATGGCATTTAAAAATAAACTTTAAACATCTTTGGAGAAAAACATGAAAACAACATTTAACAAAACTAACGCAAACATAGGCACCAGTGCTTTTATAGGCACATCTCAAAACAAAGACGCTTTTACTAAAGACGCTTTTACTAAAAACGCTTTTACTAAAAAAACATTAAGTAAAATTACCTTAGCGGTTGCTTTTACCAGCTTAATGAGTGTTTCTGCATTTTCAATTGCGGGTTCGCCCTCAAACAAACAGGCGCCTGAACTAAAACCAAGTGCGGAAGTAATTAAAAATCAAAAAACTAGAAATGAAGGGACTAAAAATCAAGAGACTAAAAATAATGTCGTTGGTTTAAGCACTGGGATTGTATTTGGTGGAGTTGTTGCGGGTCCATTGGGTGCGGCGATCGCGGGCCTATTTGGCTTATTTATTGCTGATGATATTAATGATGAAAATCGCTTATCAATAACTAAAAAAGAGCTACAGAGCAATAATCTCCAACTTGTCGCATTGCAGCAGAATTATCAAGATTCGATTGCCTCAGCTAATCAACAGATCGCAGCTATGGACACTGCAATGAATCAAGCCATTGCGCAGCCCCCCCCCACAATTGAAGCTAATATTCAATTTAAAACCGCCTCTTTTCTAGTTGAAGATCATTACAAGTCACAACTTGATGGCCTAGCAAGTGAATTACGCAAAAACCCAAAGTTAACGATTGAGCTCTCTGGCTTTGCGGATCAACGCGGCGAGTCTACCTACAACCAAGTGCTCTCACAGCAACGTGCTAAGGCAGTAAAAGACTACTTAATGAGTCAATTCGTAAACCAAGATCAAGTATTCACTCAATCATTTGGCGAGTCCGAACTAGTGAGTAAAAGCGATAGCTTTGAAGGTAACTTCTTTGACCGTCGAGTCCTCTTGAAAGTGCGCAACAAAACAGCAGAAATGACAGCAGCAAATAACTAAACACTGTTTTCAATTATTATAGGGAATACTCTCATGGCATCACTCCATCGCTTTGTTATTGTTGTGTCTGCGATTACCGTTGTTGGGGTCATTCAGGTGCTTGCAGCTGAATTCCCCTCGCGGCTAATGGCCGTTGATGGGGGTATTTCTAGTTCACTGTTGTTGATAAAAAACGCATTGAGCGCATCAGAACAAACTATCAATAGTGATACAATCCATCGAGATAATGGTCGATTACAAGTTACTATCGAGCAAGCCAACATTACCGTGGTAAATCCATATGAAGATGCGCAAACTGGGCAACTGTATTTTCAGTCTGTAGTTGAAAATAGCGACCTCACTGAGCCATTAAATAAAACTCTGGCAAGGTCCAATTCAGTGTTTACATTGAGCGATAACTTGCAGACCGACGTAAAAATCAACGTTACTGGCATGCTTGCCAGAACAGCGGTAAGTCAAACATTCACTAATCGAAGTGATGAATGGGTGGACGGATTGTATGTGTTTCCACTGCCTGAGAATGCGGCAGTCGACCATTTGATGATACAAATAGATGAACGTAAAATAGAAGGGCAAATCAAACAGAAACAAGAAGCTAAAAGAATATTCGAACAAGCAAAACGAGAAGGAAAGAAAGCCAGCTTAGTTGAACACAGGCGACCTAATCTATTCACTAATAATATTGCTAATATCGGGCCTGGCGAAACCGTTGTTATAAATATTGAATACCAACAAACACTGCAATATCTGCATGACGGCTATTCATTGCGTTTTCCATTCACAATAACGCCACGATATGCCCCGGTAAACGGCAATACTGAACAAGCTGAAACAGCACTGCTTACGACACTAGAAAATGCCCAAGTAACAACGCAAGCGTGGGTCACTGACACTGACAAAGACAATCATAATACTGTGGCCTCACAATCTGTATTTTCAGACAACATCAATATAAGTGTTCGGCTTAACACAGGAACTCAATTACAAAATATTGAAAGTGAGCACCATGCAATAATTACTAGCACTGGAGAAGGTAATAGCTATCTAGTTACATTGGCAGAAAGTGACGTAAAGAGGCAGGACTTTGTCCTTAACTGGCAGCTAGAATTAGGAAGTAAGCCAACCTCAGCGCACTTTACGCAGTTCGTAAACGGCAGTGAATATGGCATGATCGTGTTATATCCTCCACTACCAAACGAGCAGCTTGTTTTAGACAGAGAAGTTATTTTTGTTTTGGATACCTCAGGCTCTATGTCAGGTGAGGCTATTGTGCAAGCTAAACAAGCCTTGGCATATGCCATCGATGATCTGAGCACGAAAGACAAATTTAATATTATCGAGTTTAATAGCAATGCCGACATTCTTTGGCGGAAAGCTAAATTTGCTGACCCTCAAAATAAAATAAGCGCGTTTGATTTTATCGCGAAATTGAGGGCGAATGGTGGCACAGAAATGCATCAAGCGTTATCTATGGCTTTGCTAAGTGAAGCGGACCCTGCACTTTTTAAACAGATATTGTTTATTACCGACGGCAGTGTCAGTAATGAAGCAAACTTAATGCGACTAATTGAAGAAAACCTAAAACAAGCTCGGTTATTTACCATTGGTATCGGCGCAGCACCAAACAGCTATTTTATGACCGAAGCGGCCAAAAGTGGCAAAGGCACCTTTACGTTTATTGGTGACACCAAGCAAGTAAAGCGAAAAATGGCTGAGCTTATGAGTAAAATTAATTCCCCAGCACTGACCGATATTAAATTAAATTTGAAAGGTATTCAGCAATATCAGCAATTTGAAATGTATCCTAACGTTATCGGCGATTTATACAGCAGCGATCCTCTCGTACTGACCTATAAACAACCGATGGGAATGGACGCTTCATTTCCGTTCTCAAAGACTGAAGGGCCTATGTTAATGGGTAATTACAATAATAATGCTTGGCATTTTACACCTCAAAAACCAGTGGATAGAGGCATCATTCAGGCTGACATTTTAGCAAAGCGCCTACATATAGAAACGCATAACGCGCGTCACAAAGAGCCTCAAAATAAGCTCACTTTCGAAGTAGAAAAAAAAGCAAAAGGCATTAACGTGTTGTGGGCAAGCGAAAAAATTGCGCAGTTGAGCAGAGACAAACGTAACATAGCATTTGACGGTCCTGACGCGCAATTTGAATCACCAAGCTCACATAGTAAAACGTCTGATCAGCAAAAATCGGCCAAGCAAAGAATAGTTCAAGAGATAACAGCAACTGCACTGGAGCATCACATTGTTAGCCAATACACAAGTTTAGTGGCCGTTGACATTTTGCCTAGTAAGTCTAGAGATTTAGACAGATATGCACAAAATAATAAGGCACTTCAATCGCAACACGCATTTGCACTGCCACAAACCGCAACTAACGCTCAATTGAACATCATGATCGGAGTTCTATTAATGTTATTCAGTTTGCTAATCAACAGGCTAAAAATCCCATTCACGACGAAAAATCAATCTTAGTTTAGAGGAGATAACGCGCATGAAGGAAGCAAAAGAGCAGTCTATTTTTGAATGGTCTATAAAACTAAAAACAATCACTAGCCTAATTATCTTTGTTTTCGCCTTACTTTTCCTTTTTGACGGATTTTATATAACAGCCAAAGCCCAATACGCACAATATTTAATTGCAGACTCTTGGCGTCATTATATGAATACAGGTGAGCAAAAGAAGCCGTGGCCATGGGCTGATACTTATCCAGTTGCCAAACTAGAAATGTATCAAAAAACCCAGTATATACTCGCTGGCGCAAGTGGTCGCAACTTAGCATTTGGCCCAGCGCACATGCTACAAACTGCATCACTGGGTAGTCCCGGCAATGCCGCTATTGCAGGTCATAGAGACACACATTTTGATGTCTTAAAAAATGCAAAAATGGGTGATCTGGTATATTTAACAAGCCGCAATAAAAATCTAAAAAAAAGCACGATTTCCAGTCTTAATAGCAAAGATGCCTATTTAAAACAGGCCTACCGCGTAACTAACATAGAGATTGTCGACCAACATAACCTTGATGTATTGGACAATAATGAAAGCACAACAAGCATTACCTTAATTACCTGCTACCCGTTTGACAGTATCGAGCCTAATCCACCCCTGCGGTATGTTGTTAAAGCTCAAAAAATATAGACAAACCAAACGCATTTGCTGTTTCCATACTTTACGCTTTCTGTGCAGCCTTAATTGCTAACAACAAAGTCTGCGCTGGCTGATAACCAGGAATAATAGTTCCATCAGGCATAATAATATTTGGTGTCCCGTTTACGCCAATTGCCTTACCAAAGTTATATTGATCAGCAACTTCATTTTCACATGATTTGCTAGCAACTTTGCCACCTGCTTTCGCTTTAGTCATTGCTTCCTGCGGATTTTCAGAACACCAAATCGAAACCGCATCACGATAAACTTGGCTGTTAATACCTTGTCTTGGGAAAGCAAGATAGCGAACCGTAATCCCTAAATCATTGAGAATATCCATTTCATTGTGAAACTTACGACAAAAACCACATGTTGCATCGGTAAATACATTAATGACGTATTTTTCTTTTTCTGACTTAAATTCAATGGCCGAGTCTTTGAATCGTTCGATGCCTTCCAAACGATATTTTTGCAGGGCCGCACCGGTTTCATCAACAATTTCATCGCCAACGCGATAGACTCGACCGCTTAGAAAATATTCACCATTTTCACTGCTGTAAAAAATGCCAGTCGTTGTATTTATCTGTAACAAGCCGGGCACATTTGAATCTTCCACAGAGATAATTTCGAAGTTCAGCTTTTGCTCAAACTTTTTAATTAGCTCAGCATGCTCTCCGTTAGCATTAGACGTTGCCGACAACACAAAAAAAGATAACATGACTGACACAACAACAAACGTTAATTTCACTATTAACCTATTGATATAATTCATACAAACACTCCAAAAAAAATACTCTGTAACACATCGTTGGTAACTATTCACTGAACTGAACATACGAAGACCGTTAATTTCCAAAAAAACATTCAACGCTGTGGCTAATGACGCTGTGGCTAATGACGCTGTGGCTAATAACGCTGTGGCTAATAACGCGACGGCTAAAAATTCATAAACTTACCCTCTAGGATGATGGTTTTTGACCAAGGATTGAAGTCTTTCAGTAGCAACATGGGTATAAATTTGCGTTGTAGACAAGTCACTATGCCCTAATAACATTTGTACCACGCGTAAATCAGCTCCGTGGTTTAGCAAGTGCGTAGCAAAAGCATGCCTCAGTGTGTGAGGTGACAAATGAGCCTGAATACCAGCCTGCTTTGCATGCAACTTTATACGATGCCAAAAGGTCTGTCGTGTCATTGTTGTGCCGCGCTTGCTCGGAAAAATAGTATTACTTGGTTTGCTTAATAATTGCGGTCGCCATTCTTTCAAATAGGCGCTCAAACAATCAATTGCGACTTCACCTAAGGGCACCAAGCGTTCCTTATTGCCTTTACCCATGACTCTGATGACGCCCTGTAACAAACTTACTTCGTTCATTTGCAAATTAACTAATTCTGAGACTCGAATACCCGTAGCATACAACACTTCCAACATCGCTTTGTCGCGCGCATTTATCGGGTCATTATCGCTTGGAGCCGATAATAATTGGTCTACTTGTTGCTCAGTTAATGTACTTGGTAGATAACTTGGTAACTTAGGGTTACTTAGCCCTTGAGTCGGATTATCCGCTCGCCATTTTTTTGTAATTGCATACTTGAAAAAAGACCTTGATGAACTTAAGAATCTTGATGTTGAGCGTTGCGATAATTTTTGTTCAAAACGCAATGTTAAGAACGCCTGAATATCCTCTTTTTGTACTGAAGCCAAATCGGATGTAAAGATAGAGTCGTTTTGTAAAAAGAGTGAAAACTTAGTTAGGTCGCTTCTATAGGCTCCCGCAGTATTATCACTCAGTCCTTTTTCAATCCACAACATACTGATAAAATCGTTAATCGCAATTTCGTTTTCGGCAGATAAAATGGCTTTCTCTTTTTTGCCACTAGCAATTTTTGGATTCATTTAAAAATGCTTATGTTTTCGAACAAGCTCATAGGCTGCTTGAATATCCTGAGCTTTCTGTTTAGATAACTCAAGCGCTTGTGCCGGCAATCCCTTAGATGCCATTTTATCAGGATGATGCAATGACATTTGTTTGCGATACGCTTTTTTAATCACTTTTGAATCATCCTCTTGTTTAATACCTAATATTCTATATGCATCTTCTAATTCAGACTGTGCAGAATAACTACCAGAACCACCATATTGATTTTGTTGCTGACGTCGTTGATTGTTTTTTTGTGACCTACCAGTGCGAAAGCGTTGCTCAGCCTCAAAAGTAATGATCAGAAAATCAAGTTCTACTCTTCTGAAACCGAGTGTCTTAGCAATTTTTTCTAACAACGTGTACTGCGCAGCACTTAACTTTTTGTGCGCGCAACAAGCTTGAATTAGTATTTCCAAATAAATTTGCAGAACATCGCGACGTCCATGGTATTGCTCTTTAAATTGTTGAAGCATATTAATAATCGCAAAATCGCGTTGTTTGCCATCCCGAAATGCTTGCTGAGCCTCTAATCGAGTGTCACCCGTTAAAGACATTTCGTCCATCAATGTGGAGGCTACCTGAATCTCCTCTTGCGAGACGATACCGTCTGACTTTGCAATATGACCTAGCGCAGAAAACAAACTATGAAAAAAAACCGCTTGTTGCTGAATTTCACCTGATGTCGTAAAAAAGCGAGCAAAACCGCCTTTCTGCGAAAAGTCTTTACTGTATGTTGTATCGAATATATGACCAACAATTAAGCCTAGGATAGCTCCTGCAACTCGGCCAAACATAAAGCCCAAAAGCACACCAACAACTTTTCCCCAAATTTGCATCTTTTCATTGCCCTCTGGCATGTTAGTTTGAAATATCAGTCACCGCTTACTCTAAACTAAAAAAGTAATGACGTAAAAATCTATATAGTTAGGTACTTCATGTCTAAATTCGCTGTATTTTTCGGCATTTTACCAATAATTAGGTTTTTATTACTCATTTTTCAACAATATAGTTTGTTATTCTGACTCAAAGCATTAAAATTTGAGGCCGTTTGAACGTTCTGCAAAATAAATGTTCGAAAACTCTGGGTGTTTAGACGCTCAAGCGTCGTTTGGCGAAAATTAGTGTTTGTGTAAAAACTCAAAGACTAGCTAAAAAGGTTACCTAAAAAATCATTTGATGATCAAATTGTTCTCTACTATCACGTTTAGCATCAGTGCATTTTTTGTAAGTGCGCAAAGCATTGAGCTGTGCGTCCCGCCAAGTACTCAATTTGACCCTGCACTATTGACCACTGACAATAAAATTAGAGTCAGTTCTGACGCCGCTCAAATGATCCAGAACAGGTCAGCCTTATTCAATGGTAATGTTACTATTGCTAGTCCAAATTCAATGATCAATGCTAACGTTGCACAAATCGACGACAACGGCAAACAAGTCACCGCTAGTGGCGATGTGCTCTATCGTGACCAAGCATTGCAAGTTGAAAGTCAAGGCGTTGAATTAAATAGCGACCTGCAGCTTTTGCAGATGCAAGATACTGAATACCAATTTAAAGATATCGCAGGGCGAGGTTCAGCCGATTTACTTTCACTTTCGGGTGAACAAGGACTACGCTTAGAACAAGTCTCATTTACCACTTGCCCAAAAGGTGGCGAAGATTGGAAAATGTTTGCAAGCGAAATAGTGATTGGCAAAGATAGTCCTTTCGGCGAAGCTTACAACACCAATTTTTACGTTGGAGGTGTTCCGGTATTTTGGCTTCCCTACTTTGCTTTCCCCGTTACGGCTGGACGTCAAAGCGGTTTGTTGTTTCCAAATATCGGTAGTTCAAGTCGCACTGGTGTTGAATATGAACAACCATTGTATTGGAATATTGCACCAAATTATGATGCCACTATTTCACCAAGGCTCATGACAAATCGCGGTATTCAACTGAAAACAGAGTTCCGTTATCTATTCAGCCAAAGCCAAGGTGAAGTGCAATTAGAATACTTACCCAAAGATATCGATACCGATACACAAGATGAACGATATTTTTATCGCTATTTGCATCAAGGCAAAATCAGTGACAATTGGAATGTAAACATTGATTTCAGTGGAATAAGCGATGACAACTATATAGTTGACCTCGGGTCTGACTACTATAATCGTGCCGACACGCATTTATACCGCCAAGCTGGGGTGAGCTACTACTCATCTAACTTAGATTTCTCATTGAATTTCCGAGATTTTGAAGTGGTAGGTGACCATCCAGACGTGTATCGTGCGTTACCTGAAATGAAGCTCAATTATAACACTGACTTAGGACAATATGTTGATTTCACGCTAGCAAGTGAAGCCGCTTATTTTGAAAATTCACTGGATTCAAAACCGAATGCTTTTCGGGTTCATATTGAACCTAGTTTGTCACTCCCCTACCAGCGTGCATGGGGTGAGTTATTAGCAGAAGTAAGTTTACTGCAAACATACTATGAACAGGAACTGCCTCAAGAAACAGCAGCACGGCTTGACGCAAGTGTTAGCAGGACAGTTGGTCAAGGAAGATTATACGGTTCACTGATTTTCGAGAAAGAAGACTTAGTATTAGACCGTAAGTACTTGTTCACCATCGAACCAAAAGCACAATACCTTTATACTAGTTTTGAAGAGCAAAACAATATTGGGCTTTATGATACAACTCCCTTGTTAACCACTTTTAATAATTTGTTTCGAGGTCAAGAATTTACCGGGCTGGATCGAATTAACGACAATAATCAAATTACCTTAGGTGCCACTGCTCGATTGGTAGACCAGCAAAATAGAGAAAAACTCACCTTGAGTATCGGCCAGATATTTCACTTACAAGACAGTAAATTAGTAAGTAGCGTAAGAAAAGATAATCGTTCGGCTTTGGCGGCAGAATTTGATTGGCAAGTGAACCAACGCTGGTTTTTACACTCTGATATTCAGATTGCCACGCAAACACAAAAAGTTGAACGCAGTAGTGTTGCTACTGAGTACCGTATTGACGATAATAAACTGATCCAGGTGAACCATCGTTACATTCGTGACCTGTCAGGAGAAGAAATAAACCAATTTGGTGTAACCGCTAGTTGGCCAATAAACCAAAAGTGGCATTGGGTGGGACGTGTTTATAGAGATGCCAACCTATCGAGAACGACTGAAAGCTTCACTGGCATTCAGTACGAGAGTTGCTGTTGGGCATTGCGTGTCACTTACCAGCGCAGCCTAAGCAATAGATTCGATGCCACCGGTTTGCGAACAACCGACGAGTTCGAATCAGGTATTGCCCTACAATTTATTATAAAAGGTATTGGCAGCCGAAGAAGTAATTCCGATATTTTAGAGCAAGGTATGTTTGGTTATCGCCAACCCTATGTTTTGAATTAACTAGATTTAGACCTTATATAATTAGAGAAAATATGAAATACAGATTATTAAAAGTAAGCTTACTGAGTGTTACCGTAGTTTTCAGCATGCTGGCAAACGCGGTTGAACAAAGTCTCGATAAAGTATCTGTCATTGTAGACCAAGGCGTTGTTCTTGAGAGTGAAATATCTGACCTTGTTGATGGCGTAAAACAAGGTGCAATTGCTCAAGGACAAGCATTACCGTCAGACAGAGCATTGCGCACTCAAGCAATTGAACGTTTGATTTTAAAAAGTCTGCAAATGCAAATGGCAGAGCGCATGGGTATTCAAATTAGCGACCCGCAACTAGAACAAACCATTGGCAACATCGCAGACAAAGACAATATCAGCATCGATCAATTGCGCAAACAAGTTCAAGCCGACGGCTTAACCTACGAAGTGTATCGTGAAAAAGTACGTGAGGAATTAATAACGGGTGAAGTAACGCGTGCAAATGTAAGACGTCGTGTTTACATCACACCACAAGAGATCGATACTTTAGTTAATTTAATCAATCAGCAAGGTGCCGAGCAAGCTGAATATCGCTTAGGCCACATCCTTATTGCGGTGCCATCAGGTGCTACTGAAGAGCAAATTTCTATTTCCAGAGGTACAGCAGACAAAGTACTTGAACTATTAAACTCAGGGTCTGATTTTACTAAAATTGCGATTGCGTCATCTTCTGGTCCAAAGGCGCTTGAGGGTGGTGATATGGGTTGGATGAACGTTAACTCTATGCCTACATTGTTTGCAGAAGCGATACAAGGTGAGAAACAAGAGGCTTTGATTGGGCCACTTCGCAGTGGCGCAGGTTTTCATGTTTTAAAAATATTGGAATCAAGAGGCGTCGAGATTGTTGAAATAGAAGAAGTTAACGCACGCCATATTTTGGTGAAACCATCTATTATCCTCAGTGATCAAAAAGCAGAACAGATGTTACAAGAATTTCGTACTACGTTGATTGAAGGTGAAGAAGACTTCGCTACGTTAGCGAAAATTCATTCAGAAGACCCGGGGTCCGCTTTGAAAGGGGGCGTATTAGGTTGGAATGATCCAAGTATATACGTGCCTGAGTTTAAAGCAGCACTGAGTACACTTAAAAAAGATGAATATAGCCAACCAATCAGAACTGTGCACGGTTGGCATTTAATACAGCTAATTGAGCGTCGTATTGATGATGCGACAGAAAAACGTAAAGAAGATCGTGCGTATCAATTATTATTTAACAGAAAATTTAATGAAGAAACCGATACTTGGTTGCGTGAAATGCGCGATGGTGCTTACATTGAATTACTTGATAAAAAAGACCTGTAATGTCAAAAATTTTAAAGATTGCTGTTACCCCCGGTGAGCCTGCAGGTATTGGCCCGGACCTTATTATTATTTTATCTCAACAAGTTTGGGATGCCCAATTGGTGGTTTATGCTGACGCAGATATGCTGCAAGAACGCGCAAAGATGCTCGGAATTGCTCTGGATATCATTCCCTACGAGGATGGCAGTACTTACTTGCAGCAACCTGGACAGTTAATTGTTAAGCATACTCCAGTGGCTGTTCCTGTAGTAGCAGGGGAATTGAATAGCGACAATGGCCATTATGTTGTTGAGACATTACGCCAAGCTTGTGATGAAAACATGAGCGGAAAATTCGACGCTGTTGTTACTGGCCCAGTGCATAAAGGCATTATTAATAAGGCGGGAATTTCGTTTAGTGGTCACACCGAGTTTTTTGCGAATCAATCCAATTGCAGTGACGTTGTTATGATGCTTGCGACGGAAGGTTTGCGAGTGTGCTTAGCGACAACGCATATTCCATTGCAATATGTTTCACAAGCAATCACGCCGGAGCGCTTGGATAAAGTGATTCATATTATTCATACCGATATGAAGCTAAAATTCGGTATTGAATCACCTAAAATTTATGTTTGTGGTCTAAACCCACATGCCGGAGAAGATGGTCATTTAGGTAAAGAGGAGATATTAGTTATTACTCCGAAATTAGATGAACTGCGCGCCCAAGGCATTAATTTAGTTGGTCCTCTTCCTGCTGATACTATATTCCAACCGAAGTATTTAGAACAGGCCGATGCGGTATTGGCGATGTATCACGATCAGGGTTTACCCGTTTTGAAATACAAAGGTTTTGGAGCATCGGTGAATATCACTCTTGGACTTCCTTTTATCAGAACCTCTGTGGATCATGGCACCGCTGCTGATCTCGCAGGTTCTGGTAATATCGACTGTGGTAGTTTCAGCCTGGCGATAAATAAAGCCATCAAACTGGCTAGGAAAAAAACATGAGTCAAAAGCATTTGGGCCACACGGCAAGAAAACGCTTTGGTCAAAACTTTCTTCATGATCAATATGTAATTGATCAAATCGTGTCGGCGATTAATCCAAAACAGGGTGAAAACCTGGTAGAAATTGGACCCGGTTTAGGTGCATTAACTGACCTCGTTGCCGAAGAAGTGGACCATTTAACTGTTGTTGAGCTCGATAGAGACCTAGCAAAAAGATTACGTGAGCACCCGCTCCTCGGTAAAAAGTTAACCGTTATAGAAGAAGATGCGCTGAAATTCGATTTCGCTAGCTTAGTCAAAACAGACGGCGACTTAAGAATTTTTGGCAACCTGCCATATAATATTTCGACCCCGTTAATGTTTCACTTATTTTCTTTCACTAAAAAAGTGAAGGATATGCACTTCATGTTACAAAATGAAGTAGTAAAGCGCCTGTGTGCAACCCATGGCGATAGGCTTTATGGTCGTTTATCGGTAATGGCGCAATATTATTGCCAACCTATTCCTGTTGTTGCCGTTCCACCAAGCGCATTTAAACCTGCTCCAAAGGTAGACTCTGCTTTTGTTAGACTTATTCCGCATGCACAGCCCCCAGCTCAAGTTGACAACATAGACCGTTTACAGCAAGTTGTTACCGTTGCATTTAATCAACGCAGAAAGACTATCCGTAATAGTTTAAAAGAATTAATGACGCATGAAGAAATTGAAGCCTTGGGCATTAAGCCTGAACTAAGAGCCGAAGCCTTATCTTTACAACAGTTTGCTTTACTAGCCAATTACGTTGAAAAAAAACGTATAGATGCTGAGATAGAAGGAAAAAATGCAAAATAACGCAATGAATAAATCAATAAGTATTAGCACAAAAACAGCATTTATTGGACTGCAAGATAGTGGGGATAGAACCCCTGTTTATGTTTTTAGTTACACCGTAACGATTAATAATAACCTAGCTCAACCAGCTCAGCTTAAGAGCCGATATTGGTTAATTACCAATGGCGATGGCGAAAAAGTAGAGGTACAAGGTGAAGGTGTTGTGGGTGAGCAACCCATTATTCAGCCAAACGAGAGTTTTGAATACACAAGTGCCTCAATGATAAAGACAGAAGTCGGTACAATGGAAGGCTACTATGAATTTGAATTTGCGGATGGTCAATTTCATCGCGAGCAAATCCCCGTCTTTAATTTATCAAAACCAAATAGTATTCATTGATTTTGATCACCAAGAATTATGTCGTAGGCGATATTCAAGGGTGTTACAAAGGCTTGCGCAAACTTCTAAAAAGTGCAAGGTTTGATGCAAAAACAGATAAGTTATGGGCCGTAGGTGACCTCATTGCGCGCGGGCCTCAATCATTGGAAACGCTAAAATATTTAAAAGATTTAGGTACTCCACATTTTGATACAGTACTCGGTAATCACGACTTACACCTCATTGCTATGGCTCATGGTATTAGCACGCCTAAGCCCGTAGATAAGTTAGATCCTTTAATTAAACACAAGTCATTTGGTGAGCTCATTGACTGGTTATGCACTAAAAAATTGGCTTTAAAGCCAGCAAAAGACCACTTTATCTCACACGCAGGCTTATACCCTATGTGGTCCACAAAAAAGGCGCTTTCGCTTTCAGATGAAGTCAGTGAAGCGTTAATGGGTGGCGAGCAATTTCAATTTTTGAAAAATATGTACGCTAATTACCCAACCGTTTGGAATGATAATTTAGAGGGTCATGAGCGGCTTCGCTTTGTCGTAAACGCCCTCACACGAATGCGCTTTTTAAGCGACAACGCGCTGGAATTCAAAACTAAGTGTCATCCCGAGTTAGCGCCTAAAGAACTAACTCCTTGGTACCTTTATCCAAATTCCGATGTGAAACAAAACAAAACTCTTATATTCGGGCATTGGGCATCGTTAATGGGTGAGACCAATAATCAGAAAGTAATTGCACTGGATACTGGTTTCGTATGGGGCAAGACAATGACATTGTATTGCATAGAGACAAAACAGTTTTTTTCACAACAAGCATAAAGAAAAACTTATGCGTACCGATACCTTGATGTAGACATAGTTATAAATCTGCTTACGCGAGTGTTAGGTAAAATGAACTACTCTCTATCACCTGTTCAAAAGTCGTAATTGTTACCAGAAAATCGGGTAATTAGGGGTCAAAAAAATGAATCTTACAGTAAAAATGCGAGTCATTAGCGGATTTAGCATCATCAGTTGTCTGCTCGTATTGTTAAGTATACTCTCCCTTTTCAGCTTAAATGAGATTGAGAATGCAACTGACGAGGTAAGCGATTTAGCCTTACCCACGGTTGGTGGCAGTAATAGCTTAAAAGCATCGTTCTTAAATATGGGCCGCTTGACCTTTGAAGCCTATGTTACGACTAATCAAACGGATTTGAACGAAAAACTAGTCTCATTTGAGGCGAGTAGAGGCAGTTTTGATGAACAGTTAACTGTCTTGCGTAGCGTTGTTCAATATGAAAGCAACTTGAAAAGCGCACTTGGTGAAGTTGAAGTTGTTTATGATAGCTACTCTCAAAATGCAACAAAGGTATACAGCAATCACCTCTTAGAGCAAGACCTCAAGGATAGTGTAGATACTAAATATGCGATTATTGAAGACAGCGTTGATGACGCAACTTCATTCCTCCTAGACTTTGCAGATTTAGATACCGTGCTTGACTCGCGCGTGCTTTCTGAAGTCGCGGTTGAAGGCGTAAAACTAGAATCAAATTTACTTTCAATTTTATCCTCTATCGCAGACTATGTTTCTACCGAAACCTTGCAGCGAGCTGATATTCGAGGCAAAGAAGTCCTTCTCAGGGTAGCTCAAGCTGAAGAGCAATTTGCCGCGATGCTAGGTATGTCAAATGGCCAAGACGATACAGGTACGCTGGATGAAGTAGGTGAGTTAATTGATACTATTAAACAAACCATTGTAGGAACTAGTGGCATTCTAACTTATCAAGTGACTAAGTTAGAAAGGGCAATAGATTCGGAAAGCTTCTTGATAGCATCTGATGAAGATATTTCTCGAGGACTCGAGTCATTAGAGAGTTTACTGAAATTAGCTAATAGTAAGGCTGCATCGCTCAAGCAGGGCGTAAGCGATCAAGTTGTCTCAAGCATACAATGGGTTATTATTATGGTACTGGTATCACTGGGCATTGCCGCCTTTACTGCTTACCAAAGCGTAACTGCTATTACAAAACCATTGGCTAAAGTTAATGAGCTTCTCAAAATCGCATCTTCTGGCGATCTAACACATCGATTGGACGATTCCTCCACCGACGAATTCGGAGTGCTGTCGAAAAACTGCAACGCTCTAATTCAAAATCTTAAGACACTTATCGAGGGGATCCACGGCAGAGCCGAACAACTTGCAGCAGCGTCAGGTGAAACATCATCAGTGACTGAGCAAACAACACGCTCCATACAAGAACAAAAGTCTCAAATATCACAAGTTGCTGCGGCAACTACTGAAATGCACAGTACCTCTCAATTAGTATTACAAAGTGCTGACGATACGCTAAAACAAATTGGTCAAGCCGATAATGAAGCGGAAAAAGTGAAACAGATTTCAATGGAAAATAAGCGCACTATTGAAGTACTAGCGCGTGACGTGCAAGAAGCAGCGGATGTTATCAACAAGTTGCATGAAGACAGTGCTTCAATTGGTGGCATTCTTGACGTTATTCGAGGTGTTGCGGACCAAACTAACTTACTCGCATTGAACGCAGCTATTGAAGCAGCTCGAGCTGGTGAACAAGGTCGCGGATTTGCCGTGGTTGCGGATGAAGTTCGTACCTTAGCAAGTCGCACGCAAAAATCGACACAAGAAATTAATTCAATGATAGAAGTGTTGCAAGCCGGTGCTGAAAAAGCAGTATCGGTTATGACACAAGGCAAGCATCAAGCTGAGATTTGCGTAGCACAAACCGAAAAAGCAGCGAAAGCGCTTGATTTGATAACCGATGCTGTGCACAAAGCACATGAAGTTAGCACTCGAATTGAGCAAGCAGCTCGCGAGCAGAATCAGGTGTCAGCGGAAATCAGCGAAAAGCTTGAGACCATCGTTGGGATTGCTGAGGAAACGACATTAGGAGCTCAACAAACAACAGAGTCGAGTGCTGAAGTTGCTAGACTGGCGGATGAGTTACAAGAGTCTATTGGCACATTTAAGGTTTAGCATTTACCCCTTTGAGCGGCAAAAAAAAGAGGGAGCCTCGGCCCTCATAATTGAAGTAACGATGTCAGTAGTTAAAACAAAAAAGCGATTTCGGTTTGATACGGAATCGCTTTTTTATTGGCTGGTACTTCGCAGACATGACGAATACCGTTTTATTATTCAAACAATGCTTTGTGCAACACCTTAACCACATCTTCGCTGTCGGTATTGCTCACTACAAATGATAGATTGTGTGGGTTTGCACCAAAGCATATCATGCGCAAATTAAAGTCTGTCACAGCCTCAAAAATTTTACTAGATACACCTGTAGAGCTATGCATGTTATTACCCACAACTGTCACCACATCATATCCCTGCTCAATCGTGACATCACAAATTGTGGTCAATTCAGCAAGTGTTTCTTTGTTCATCTTTTCAGACACAGAGTTAGGCGGATTATCTAGTGTAAAGGATACCGAAATCTCAGAAGTCGTGACTAAGTCCACTGAAAGGTTGTGTTTAGCGATAATCGTAAAAACACTCTGTAGGAAGCCCTGAGCATACATCATCTTCGGAGTCTTCACCGTCACCATAACTTGGTCTTTACGTCTGGTAATCGCTCTATAAGCAGGTTCATGCGCACAGTCTCTAACAATCCAAGTGCCGCCTTTTTCAGGTTCACGGCTAGAGCCTACAAATACTTTGATGTTTTGCCTAAGCGCCGGTTCCATTGTTGCAGGATGCAGTACTTTTGCACCAAAAGTGGCCATTTCTGCCGCCTCTTCAAAACTCAGTTCAGGTAAAGGACGGGCTTTGTCGGTGATGCGAGGATCTGTTGTATAGACACCAATGACATCAGTCCAAATTTCACAAGTCTGTGCATCAATAGCTTCAGCTAACAGTGCTGCTGTAAAATCAGAACCTCCACGGCCAAGTGTGGTTGTTCTACCTTGTTCATCTGCACCAACGAAACCTTGAGTCACAATCACCGAATTGTATAATTCTGGGAGCAACAATGCTTGTGCAAGCTGCCTAATAACCGCAAGATTTGGTGCTGCTTGCGTAAACGTTGAGTCAGTACGAAGTACTTTTCTGACATCGAAATTAGTTGCCGAAATACCGAATTCTCTGAGTACCGCTGCGAACAGCAGTGAAGACATACGCTCACCCATCGACACTAGCGCATCTTTTAAATCGTCTCTAAAATTAATTTCTTCATGTTTTGCCAAGTCCGTCAATTCAACTAACAAAACGTTAAGCTTGTCTTTGACCTCTTGCGGTTTTTTTAACTGAGCAACGATGGCAAGCTCAATTACTTTAATCTTTTCTACAATTTCTTCAACTTGCTGGCTCGTTAACGCGGTGTTAGCCAATGCCACTAAATGGTTGGTCACTCCAGCCGAAGCGCTGACCACAACAATTCTTGTATTTGTGTTATTAGCGATTATTCGCGCACAATTACCTATAGTGCTATATGTGGCTACGCTAGTTCCGCCAAATTTGGCAACATTCAACACTGCATTCATTTACTTTTATCTTCCCTTCCATTAACCCAAAGAAACACATTATAGACGGCGACTAAACGCAGCCAATTTATACTATTTGAATGAAGGTTGCTTAACGCGACCTTCTATAGAGATTTTATCACCCACTTTTATCTTATTTTTCGCAAACCACCCCTGATTCATTTCTAAGGCATAAAGTACCTGTTTCGAAGATTTAACCGAAGTAAGGTCCAAGGGCTCCAATTGCATGATGTCGATTATTTTACCATCTACGGTTATATATGCTAAATCCAGTGGAACAAAGGTGTTTTTCATCCAGATACTAGCCATGCGCTCAACGTCAAACTGAAAGAGCATGCCACAGTCCTCACATAAGCGCTTGCGATACATCAATCCCAATGCTCTTTCTTCAAAAGAATCGGCAAATTCAACTTGAAGAGATTTATTGGCAAACGAGATATTTATATGACTGTCATCGGCTAGTAAGGCTAACTCTTCCTCTGTTAGTTCATCGCTAGTATTGATTATGACTTGTTTTATATCGGCCTGACCGGACTTGACTAAATCGGCTGTGTTGTCATTTTGTGCGCAGGCTTGGAGTGAAAATAATGTGGTAAATATAATCGCAACAAAACAAACTATACTGTTGTGTGGGTATTTTTTCACGACCTAATCCTTGTTATTATTATGTGCTTGTATGGCTCAATCGCGGCTTTGTTAAATAGACCATAGTATGTATCTTATTAAAACACCTGTTAATTACTTTTTTATTCTTTACACAATGATTTAGCTCTAAGGCACAAAACAAAAGTAAAAAAACGCCGAGCCCCTTATACAGAGTCTCGGCGTTTTTACTGTTTACCATATCCGAGTAAGGGGTGTTTATTGCCACCACCTACGTTATCAACATTACATCGATTTTACGCGATATTCAACGCTGGGATGATGTTTGCTTTCGCTGCTTCAGCCGCTTTGCTAAACTTAGGCATGCGATCAAAGTTTAAGTAACGGAATACTTCATCGCTCATTGATTCAATTTTGCTCGCGTATTCCATATATTCATCAGCGGTTGGTATACGACCAACAATAGCACCGACTGCCGCCATTTCAGCTGAACACAAATATACATTTGCGCCATCACCTAAACGGTTTGGGAAGTTACGCGTTGATGTCGACAAGACTGTCGCACCTGCAAGCACACGAGCTTGGTTACCCATACATAATGAACAACCTGACATTTCCATTCTTACGCCAGCTTTACCATAAATACTAAAATAGCCTTCTTCCATTAACTGGGCTTCGTCCATTTTCGTCGGTGGAGACATCCACAAACGAGTTGGCAATGTGCCTTTGAATTGTTCAAGAAGCTTACCCGCAGCTCTGAAGTGGCCAATGTTAGTCATACATGAGCCAATGAATACTTCATCAACTTTATCACCAGAAACGTCAGATAATGTTCTAGCATCGTCCGGATCATTTGGGCAACACAAGATTGGCTCATTAATTTCAGCTAAATCAATCTCAAGCACTTCTACGTATTCTGCATCGGCATCTGCTTGCATTAGTGTTGGCTTAGCTAACCATTCTTCCATTTTGCGTGCGCGACGCTCTAATGTTCTTACATCGCCATAGCCTTCGTTTATCATCCATCGAAGCATAGTGATGTTTGACGTCAAGTACTCGGCAATTGACGCTTCGGATAATTTAATTGTACAACCAGCAGCAGAGCGCTCTGCAGAAGCGTCAGACAATTCGAATGCTTGCTCAACCGTCAAATCATTCAAGCCTTCAATTTCTAATATGCGACCAGAAAACGCATTGATTTTGCCTTTTTTAGCAACCGTTAATAAACCGTTCTTAATGCCATACATCGGGATCGCGTGAACTAGGTCACGAAGCGTAATACCGGGCTTCATTTTACCTTTAAAGCGAACCAATATGGATTCAGGCATATCTAAAGGCATGACACCTGTCGCTGCTGCGAATGCAACTAAGCCCGAACCGGCAGGGAATGAAATCCCCATTGGGAAACGCGTATGTGAGTCACCGCCAGTGCCAACTGTATCAGGCAATAACATGCGATTTAGCCAAGAATGAATGATACCGTCACCTGGGCGTAATGAAACACCACCACGATTCATAATGAAATCAGGTAATGTATGCTGAGTATCGATATCCACAGGCTTCGGATAAGCAGCAGTGTGACAGAATGACTGCATGGTTAAATCAGCGGTAAAGCCTAAACAGGCTAAATCCTTAAGCTCATCGCGCGTCATAGGTCCCGTTGTGTCTTGTGAGCCCACAGTGGTCATTTTAGGTTCGCAGTAAGTACCCGGACGAATACCTTCTACACCGCAGGCTTTACCGACCATTTTTTGCGCCAGTGTAAAGCCTTTGTTTGAAGCAGCCGGTACCAGAGGCTTGCGGAACATATCATTTGCTTCTAAGCCTAGAGCTTCGCGAGCTTTATCAGTTAAGCCTCGACCAATGATAAGATTAATACGACCACCAGCACGAACTTCATCAAGTAATACGTCTGACTTATATTCAAAAGTCGACAGTAGTTCGCCTGTTGCCGCGTTTTTAACTTCACCCGCGAATGGATAGATGTCAATCACATCACCCATGTTTAGTTTGTCGACGTCAGCTTCAAATACCAATGCCCCCGCATCTTCCATGGTGTTGTAGAAAATTGGAGCCACTTTACCGCCGATACACACACAACCACCGCGTTTATTTGGTACACCAGGAAGATCATCACCAAAGAACCATAACACGGAGTTTGTAGCCGATTTACGCGAGGAACCAGTTCCAACGACATCACCAACAAATACAACCGGATGACCAATGGCTTTAATTTCTTCAATTTGAGCAAGCGGGCCTAGTTCACCATGAACTTCAGGTGTTAAACCATCACGTGTCATTTTATACATTGCGCGAGCATGCAGAGGAATATCGGGACGAGACCAAGCATCAGGTGCTGGTGATAAGTCATCTGTGTTAGTTTCACCTGTGACTTTGAAAACAGACATAGTGATTTTGTCGGCTAAATCATCGCGAGAAGTAAACCACTCACCTTCAGCCCAAGAATGCATAATATCGGTGGCAAATTCGTTACCGGCTCTGTGTTTCTCTTCCACGTCATGGAAGGCATCAAACATTAACAAGGTATGCTTGAGTTCTTCTGCAGCAAGTTCGGCTAAGTCATTGTTGTCTAGCAAACCCACTAACGTTTCGATGTTGTAACCACCATGCATGTTACCAAGTAACTGCACAGCAGCATCAGCACTGACTAAGTCGCAAGACTCTTCGCCTTTGGCTATCGCACTTAAAAATACGGCTTTAACATAAGCGGCTTCATCAACGCCAGGAGGCACGCGTTCTGAAATTAGTTCTAATAAAAATGCTTCTTCGCCTGCTGGCGGATTCTTCAATAATTCAACGAGGCCAGCAACTTGCTCTGGATTCAATGGCTTTGGTGGGATACCCTCAGCGGCACGTTCTTCTACGTGTTTACGATAATCTTCTAACACTATTTAACCCTCTTTTTGATGCTGGTTTCTGTTCATATCAGTTGTTCATAAAAATAGAACTAACCTGCAGGAATAAACTTGATTGTAAATTTCAACTCACATTATAACGCGTAACGTCAAGAATTTGAATGGCAAAAGCTTTGCAACGAACAATAGCCGATATTCATCAAACTAATTGCTTTAATGATGTTAATGGATTTGATTTATATTAGTCCTATTTCGTCACTAGCGTAAAAATCTGAGCATTCTCACCATCGGTCAATAATAAAATATTCCCATCACTGCCTTGTTCTATATCCCTGAGCCTATATTTGAAATTTGGCAGTAAAATACGCTCATTGGACATGTTTTCGCCATTTAGCATTATCGCTCGCAATTGATTAAACTTGAGTGAGGTCACGATTAAATGTTGAGATAACGAAGGCAACTTATCAGACTGATATAGGATCATGCCTGAGGGCGCAATAGAGGGAGTCCAATCAAAATCGGGTTGTTGCATTCCGGTATACTCTGTAAATGGGGTGATCACAGCACCGGAATAATCTCGACCATTGGTGATAATTGGCCAACCATAATTGTTGCCTTTTTCAATCATATTGATTTCATCACCACCCGCAGGACCGTGCTCATGCGAAATAATCAATCCTGAAACACTCACCAATAATGCTTGAGGATTTCGATGCCCCAGACTAAACACATAGTTAGCGTTGCTGTCAGGCGCTTCTTTGTTGTAAAAAGGATTATCGACTAAGGCTTTACCAACATCGCTTACTCGAATTATTTTACCTAAGTGCGAAGACTTAAGCTGCGCTTGCTCACGGAAATCAAACCCGTCGCCAGTAGTTATAAGAAGGCTATTATCGTCTAAAAAAGCGAGGCGACCACCATAATGTACAGGAGTGTTCTTATCTGTTTTGACGATGAAAACGTCTTCAATTACTGAAATTTCGTTGCCCGAATTAGGCAGTTTAAACCTCACTATTTTCAGTCGATTTGAATCACTTGTGCCAGCACTATAACTTAGGTATATCCAGCCATTTAATGCAAAATCGGGATGAAAAGCCAAATCAAGGAATCCACCCTGACTATCCGCAAACAAATCATCTATCGAAGTGGAGAAAACGTGTTTGTTCCATTGTTGGTCAAACACAATAATACTGCCGCTTCTATCAGTTACAAATATTTCATTGTCTGGAGAAAGGTTAATTGACCATGACTTAGGCAATCCATCGACAAGCAATTCAACATCAAAGTTAATGTCAATTGCTGCTGGCGTAGCCTGAGCATATGCTGCTTGCCAATTAAACGAGGCAAGTAATAAAGATGAAGCAATCACCCTAGTGATGAGCGTGGGAAGTTTGTTTAACATCATTATCCTTTTTAGATAGAAGCGCATAAGTTGTATGCGTTATGTCTTATTATTAACATAATAAAACGAGAAGATAATAACCGCAACTTAAGAAAAAAACATATATAGTGGCAATAAACCAACTTGGAGCAGTAAAATTTTGGACGTTAACACTAACAATCATCAAAGAACTAAATTAGTGCGTTTCGGCTTGTTTATTTTCCAACTATTAATCACTACTATTGTCACGTTTGTCATTGCTAGTGCATTACACACTCAGTTCGTTCTATCTGGTTTGATTTCTGTCGGTGCTGAAATTCCATTAAGTGTGAGAATAGAGACTATTTTTGTTGATTTTGTAGGTTTGCTTCCAACCTACGGCGCCATCATTTTCGTTGGCATGCTGATTGCCATGACCGTCGCCGTATTGCTCGCAAAAAAGATACGAACAAAGCCTCTGGAACAGGCGACTGATCAGCCACAAAACAGTCAAAAATCAGCACTTTGGGTTTATACGCTCGCAGGGGCTGTGGCCATGTTTACTTTGTTGGCCGCCATGCATCCGATATTAAACGTGAGCATCATTGCGGGCGCCAGAGGCTTTTCAGGCTTACTCACACAAAGTATAGCAGGAGCGATTGGGGGCACCGTGTTTGGATTGATCAGAGGTAGCACAAACAAGTACTCGTAGTCAAAAAGCAGTTTTTAGAGTGCATATAAGACTCCGAAGGAATTACACGTAATCGACGAGTTACCTAAGTCAACTGTCGGCGCAGTTTAAGGTTGATGTTCTTTAACATTAATGACTCTTGTTGTTAATGACTCTTATTGTTAATGACTCTTATTGTTAATGACTCTTGTTGTTAATGACTCTGCACTTGTCAATTACAAGTCAGAGTAATCATTATTGAGCCACTCTTAAAAAAGTTTGCAATGTGCAAACGTAAATTTGAGAAATATCAATGCAAAGCGCGTATCATCGCGCATTATTTCGTCTTGAGACACTCTGTGTTAGATAATAAAGCCATCATCGATTTTGCATTTTCAGTCATTGGTCCCGTCATTCTGCTAATCGCATTCGGATACGGACTCTACAAAAGCGGTTTAATGACAGATGACTTTGTTGAACGAGCCAGCCGTTTAATTTTCAATTTTGCACTACCTGCACTTTTGTTTACAACAATCAGCAAAAACAATGTCGATGCAATGTCGCAATTGAATATATTAATAATTGGCGTGTTAGGCACAGTAGCAATTTGCGCTATTATGATGCTCATTAGCCCTTTCCTAGTGACTCGGCGCAGTGATCGCGGTGTTGTTATTCAAGGCGCATTTCGCTCAAACATGGGGATTATTGGATTAGCCTATTGCTCTAATGCTTATGGCGATGCTGGTTTGGCGTTGGGGTCTATCTATCTAGGTGCAATGACAATTACCTACAATATTATTAGTGTCGGTATTTTAAATTTTTATTTAGACAGCAAAACGTCCTTCATAAAAGTAGTCAAAGGTGTCATTAGTAATCCAATTATTCTATCTATCGTGGCAGCACTTCTGGTTTCTACATTCAATATTGAGATCCCGAACATAGCACTCAATAGCCTTGGCTACTTTGCGCAATTAACTTTACCGTTAGCGTTGCTGTGCACTGGCGCAGCATTGAGATTCTCAAGTTTTAGAAGTGATGCAAAAGCGGCCGCGTTAAGTATATTCGTAAAATGTCTGGTTTACCCAAGCGTTATTGTTTTAGCTGCGATCTATTTCGATATAAGCGGCATAAAACTTGGCATTGTGTATCTTATGTCAATTGCGCCAACCGCGGCGGCAAGCTACGTTATGGTGCGTAAGATAGGAGGCAATCATCAGTTAGCGGCTCATATCATTGCTATTAGTACTATATTGTCGGTGCCAATCACCATTGTTGGCTATACTTTACTGGCTGCTTATTTGTAATACTGTCTTAAAACTAATTTACCAAGAAGCAATTCATGGATAAAAACAAGGATGTTAATAAGCGTCATTTTAAATTAACAAAAAGAAATGTACTCATTGCGATTTTTATTTTTTGTATTTCCATCGGTTTATCTATGCTAATTTTAGCCGAACTATAATGCTAATTATCAAATCTCACTTATTCTTTTTTAACATTGACCGATATATTAAGTTACTTACTCAATAGTAATTATTGTTAGCTACAATTTATATTAATTTTACACCATGGCGGTTTATTGGAAGTTTCATCTCTAAAAGGTACTTATCTTTTGATAAACACAGCAAATCAATTACTTAATCAATGGAACAATATATGTTTGTGTTAGCCTCAAATTATCAAAAATTGGAACGTGAAAACGCACAGTTGAAAGTTCAATTAAACGATGTGAATTCACTTTTGTCCGAACAAAAGGCAGAAAACCACGCATTAACCCAAGAATTAAACATGCCGAATCCTAATGAGGAATTCGAAAAATCATTAGTCAAATGTACACTCGAATCATTAGCTCAAGTTGAAGGAATAAGACAGACAGTCTTGGAATCATTTCTCAGTATTCAAGCTGAAAGTGAGTCTGTTGAAAAAATAAATATTTTATTTGACCTTTCAACTTCCTCTTTGAGTGATATCGCAAACTCAATGAGCGGCTTAAACATAAAAATGAGCAGTATGACCCAGAACATATCAGGACTTTCTGATAAAGCTGACCACATCAATAAATTTGTTTCTACCATTACAAGTATTTCTGACCAAACAAATTTGTTAGCTTTAAACGCTGCTATTGAAGCCGCAAGAGCAGGTGATGCCGGCCGTGGTTTTAGCGTTGTGGCGGATGAAGTTCGCTCTTTAGCGACTGAAACAAATAAATCAGCAAGTGAAGTAGCTGATTTAGTTGGTAACATTATTTCTTCAACAAAAACAGCAGTAGAATCAGCAGAGGATGTTAAACACAACAATGAAACACTTTCAGTTGGTGTAAACACACTGAGTGAAAACTACAGTTCGATTGTCACTAGTAGCAATAAAATGAAGTCAACTATTGAAGAATCGGCTCATCGGACATTCATTCAAACCGTTAAGCTGGACCATATCGTTTGGAAAAGTGAAGTCTATGCTGTGATCCATGGAATGAGTAAAAAATTAGCTCAAGACTTTGTCAGCCACAAAAATTGTCGACTAGGCCAGTGGTACGATACAAATGGCATGCAAAAATATTCAAACGTTGGATCTTTTAGAAGCCTGGATCAGCCTCATGCCGAAGTTCACAATGAGGGTGCTAAAGCACTTGAAGCCTTCGCGGATCAAAACCAAGAACAAACGATAATGGCCTTACAAAAAATGGAGAATGCAAGTCAAAAAGTGATGGGCTATTTAGACGACATTGCTAACTTTAGTCAGGCCTAACCAGCACTTCATTATGCTGGCCCGAGTAATTATTCTTGGGGCCAGCCTCACTTTTTAATTTAAGACAGTGCTAACTCAACAGCCGCTTTAGTATGCAGTTCTGTTGTATTAAATAATGGAGCTTGTGGTAAATCCTTCGGTTGCAGCAACAGAAATATTTCGGTACAACCTAATATAATCCCCTGCGCACCTGCTGATAATAAGTTTTCACACACTTTGATATATGCTTGCTTAGAAGCCGCTGTTATTTTCCCTCTAACCAGTTCATCAAAAATTATTTTATCCACTATAATTTGCTCTGCTTGATTTGGCGAAATCACATCGATATCAAATTTTTGCTTAAATCGGTCTTTAATATAGCCTGCTTGCATCACCGGTTTTGTTCCTAAGATACCGACTTTATTGAGTTTTGCATCTTTTATTGCTCGTCCTGTTGGATCACTAATATGAATAAACGGAATGTTAACCACAGTGTCAATATTATCGAGAACACAGTGCATCGTATTACTCACACAAATCAGCATGTCGGCTCCACCAAGTTCTGCACCTTTTGCCTTAGCTTCAATATAAGTGCGAGCTTCATCCCATAATCCATTTCTTACATAATATTCAATATTACCAAAATTAAGACCTTGAATAAGTGTCTCTGCAATTTCCCAACCGCCCAAGCGCTGATTTATTAATTCATTAATCATTCTATAATATTCAGACGTTGCTTGATTGCTCATACCGCCAAGAATACCGATTGTTTTCATTTTAGTCGGTCGAGTCATAATAATTCCTTTAAATACGCCTATTGCTATTCAAAAGTGTAACCGACACCAAGAATGAACCGAGAGTTTTGGTCAAACAGATCGAAACGGGCAAACGCTTTCCAGTTTTTCGAATTAAACAGTGCAGTATCTGATTCGATCGACAAACCATGCCCGGTTGTAATGAAGTCTTCCGTAAGCTCAGCTCGTGCACCAAAGTTATCACTTACGTACGAATAATAAGCATAATAAGCTACATCCGTTGCAAATAATGTCAGACTGTCTTCAATACCAATAACAACTTTGGTCTTCGATGTTGAAACGCGACTAATTAGCTCAAATGAATAGATCGGTGAATGTGCAAGAAATAAACGGTACTCTGCTCTGACAAAATTGGCTTGTGTCATTCGCTCAAGACTAATCTCATAACTTGAAACATCATTAATATAAGACGACATTTCCAGTTCCACATAATTCAGCTTTTTAAATGCGTCGAGTGCGGTTTCCGCTTGATCATCTTCCAGCTCACCGAGGACCATTTCAAACTTTGTTTTTGAGGAGTAAGCATAGACATGTCTAGCACCTTTAATCCAACCGTCCTTTGCAAGACCGCTAGAAGAAACTCGTCCTTTATAAGTTGGAATGACTCCAATTTCTGTCTTGCTGCCTAATGCGCCTGTGTGTTTGAAATAGATATGACGAAGTTTGAAGTGGTTAGAAATATCACTATCAATAGTATTATAGCTGGAAGAGAATTCGTTACCCGTGACGCCAAAAGCGTTGATACTCCACTTTGAATTAGGAATATGAAACGCTGAATAAGCGCGAACCCGATATTGAAATCGATGCTCACGATTAGAACGATCATCAAAACGAAGTTGAGTTTGTACTTTGTATTCAAGGTTATCATCCGCACTAAAAACCGGATGCATTGGAATAATTAACAAGAATGCAATTAGTGTAAAACGCGAAGCTGCCATTTGTTCTCTTTAAAATATATAGGGCGTACCCACGAGATAATGCAACAAATATAGCTATGTAGAAAAAATTAAACAAGTAAGACTTGTTATTATTGTTGTCGCCTTAGGAAAGCAGATTTTATATTCCTAAGGCGATAGTCAATTGTTAAGTTATTCAGCTACCGCCGCATAGGTTAGTTCATAACTATGGCTGTATATTTCGAGAATATTTCCGAATGGGTCTTCCATATATATCATTCTGTATGGTTTTTCGCCGGGATAATAGTAACGCGGTTTTTCCATTCGTTTTTTACCGCCGGCTTCGACGATCTTGATGACTAATTCCTCTAAATTAGGATCTTGAACACAAAAATGGAATACGCCCGTTTTCCAGTATTCAAAGTTATTTTCAGGTTGCTCTTGGTTAGTAAACTCAAACAGTTCGACTCCAATGCGATCGCCCGTTGATAAATGAGCTATTTTAAACTGCCCCCAACTGGCCCCAAATACATCGGTGCACATTACGCCAATCGGAGAGTCATCCTCTAAAACGGTTGTCGGCGCCACTAACTGATACCATCCTAAGACGTCGGTATAAAATTTAACTGCCTTGTCGATATCTGGAACTGAAATACCGATGTGTGAAAAGGTTCTTGGATATGCTTTACTCATGATTGTTACCTTTGCTGATTAGATAGGTGAATTATACCTCTCATGTTAAAATAGAAAAATTATGATTTATTATAATTATGAGAACATACGGTAATGATTAATCAACATTTATTGAAGACATTTTGCACTCTTGTTGATATCGGTCACTTCACGCGCACAGCCGACCAGCTTTTCATGACGCAGTCTGGCGTTAGTCAGCACATCAAAAAACTCGAGTTACAGCTTGAAACTCCACTACTAATAAGAGACGGAAAGTCGTTTTCATTAACGGATGCAGGTGAACAGTTATATCAAAGAGGTCATGAGCTTTTACGGTCGTCTGAAGAACTAGAACAATTGATCAAACATGACGAAACATATGAAGGTAAAATAAAAATTGCTTCGCCAGGAAGCGTTGGGCTGCGCCTCTATCCATTCCTGCTTAATCAGCAGCGCTTGTATCCAAATCTGCTTGTAGATTACGTTTTTGCCCCAAATCGGGATATTGAACGTGCGTTAGCTGATCGTAAGATTGACCTAGGCATACTCACCGATCTAAGCAAACTTAGCAACGTGTCGAGTAAGAAAATAGCGATCGAACCGCTCGTTTTAGTAACATCAAATAATGTCACATCGGTTAACTGGCAAAAATTGCTTGAGTTAGGATTTATTTCGCATCCAGATGCGCCCCATCATGGGCGACTTTTGCTGAGTGAAAATTTTGAAGAATTTAAACACGTTGAACAATTCATGCATAAGGGCTTTTCAAACCAAATTAGCCTGATATTGGAACCGGTAAGCAGAGGATTCGGATTTACGGTCCTACCATTGCATGCCGCACAAGCTTTCCGTCAACAAGACCTCGTAAAAATACATTACCTCAATAACCCTGTTGGCGAAAATCTGTATTTGTGCCTTAATCGTATAGCAATGACTCCTAATCGGATACAATTTATTAAAAGTGCGATTACGAGTTACTTGGCAGACTAAAATTTGAGCCTTGATAAATAAACTTACTTCAAGATCTTGAAGCTCACGATACTCTTTGAATATATTAAAGTTTGAAACTAAGCATTGAAGATTGGAACTGAATGAATGGTCGATATGCTAACGGCCCGAGTCTGCGGCATGTAACATAGTAATCGTCTGCGTTGTTCTGGCGATAGTTCACATAAAAGCCAATTGCGACCATTAAGGCCGTATAAACAAAGATAATTCCAGTATCAAGAGCAGCTAGAGTAGCTTCCTTCTTTTAAAGTTAAGAAAGAATAAAATACATTCCTAATCTAAGTAACAAGCGTCGATTTTGCCGCTTTGTTTGGCCATTGCGTTGCCTATTGAAAAAGAGTAAGTAGAAATAGAAGCTATCTTTTGTAGGTCAACGCTAATTTTTTATTGCTAACATTTTATCGATTGTTGCAAATTAGAACAATTGGTCTACTTAGCAGTTAAGTATAGCAAGTCACAGCTTTACGACCGAAAGGCTCTTTTGCGGGCGTATACCTCTAAATGCTAAATTCCTGCTTAGGCTAAACGCATAAAACACTAATTTTACGTTTTCTAATCGTAAACAAAAGCGCTAGCCCAACCAAGAGTAAACTACTAGGTTCGGGAACCTGCTGTAGATTTTCAGCAAAGCCAAAGCTATCTACGATTAAAAAGTATTCTTCGGAATCACCATCAGCTAAATCAAAAATAAAATTGACGGCAAAAGAATCAGAGACACCAAACGTACCGGGTCCTTCAATAAGACTATCTAATTCAATCCAGTCTTCAAAAACCCTCTCACCCGAACTATTTTTAATAAAAAATCCAGCTGTAGCATAGACTTCTTCGTCACTACTAGAAGTGAAAATATTGGCAAACCACGTTATGTCAAAGGTCACATCTACGGAAATATTCGAGCCTGTATTATTTCCAAAATTGAAAAAACCATGCGTTTCCCATGAACTTTGAACAAAACCTCCAATACCGTCTAATTGGCCATTCGCCGCCGCACTGACGGTGCCAGTCTCATTCGCCCCAAGTGAAAAGTCAGAGAAATCGCTGCCACTGTTGTTACCCGAAGCACTACCTTCAACGTAAACAAGTCCATCAAATAAATCTGTCCCAAATTGATTGACCGACACTGTTGACGAAATTTCAACGTCAACACCTGTATCAAAACTTCCGATAATAGTGGCTTGAGATTGTGTGAAAAATAAACTGAGAGTCGACAAGAGCAGTCCCAAACCCATTTTTCTAGCCGACCTTTGTTTTTGCCTTTTGAGTTCCTTTATGCATGTATTAGTCACTTTTTTACCCCATTAATATTGAATGAGTTTTCCTTAGTAATCGAACGTCCTTGCGCAACGAGCAACATACTGCTCGCTCATCTAGAGTAACCTAACCTCCTTTGTAACCTGTTCTATGTCCACATATGTTTGTCATATATCCACAACAAAGCTCATGTTAATCAAAATCAGCATGTCGGCAATCCGATAGCCTTTATGCTTACACACAAGGAACAATTAAATTTAGTCAAAAAACGAAGGCCAATCTCGATTGGTAATCGTGGTCTGTTGCTATTCAAACGTATCACGCTTAGAACAACTCTGAATCTTTTGTGAGCATCAACAAGTCTAAAGAAATACAGATTACTTGAACGCCGGGTGGTCACTCATTCCGTTCTGTGAAATCGGTAGCATTGATAGTTAAAAAGTAGTACCCAATGTAACGTTACCCGGCATTACTATGGGGATGTTAGTATGGGACACGTAGCGAGAACTCAAGGTACAAAACTTAGCAATGATACTGCTAGCTCTGTTTCTGGAAAAACATTAGGAAAAGGGGTTACTTCGAATGTTGTCGCCGGTTCCGGTGTAGCCGTAACAAGAAAATTTTCAATAGCTTTGCAAATGCCTGAAGTAGTCAATAGTACTCTGGAAAATACAGGTAACTGTTTACCTGCAAACTCTCATTGCTGATAAAAGGTCGATTGAGTAGTTTATGAATATAAATAAGATTTTCTTACATACTTACAGCACTAAAAATTTTTTAGTATATGGTTTTAAGTCTTCCTTGCAGTTAGGAAAAGCTATTTTTATTCTATTCTTCTTGATGATAGTTTTGACAGCATTGTCTAATGGTATAGACGGTATAAAAGGATATGTAAACTCTGTAAATTACTTGGCTTTAGTTAAAGAGTTGTTCGTGTTTTTGATATCCGTTTCGATAATTTTTTTACTTTTTGTTATTGGTTATAATTTATATTTATCAATTTCATATTGTTCAAAAAATTCAATTCAATTCAATTAATAAATTTTTATAAAAAAGATATTCAAGAAATCATAGATATTTGGGCACAGAATAAATTTGACGGATCAATCAATAAGTAACTTCTGTATATAACTTACTAGATTAGCACGCTGGGTTTGCTAGGAGGCTGATTATGCTCGTTGCTGCATCGATATTTGGTGTTAGATTGATGGTTGATTGTTGATTGTTGATTGTTCGTGAATGCTAAATCGCCGTGCTTAACCTCGGCCCACACGCCACACGTGCGTGGTAAGCAGTAAAAGGAGGGGAAGGAGCGTCTTAACCTACACAAACCTTCTAATGGCAGGGATGCCATTAGCGAGCGGCCAAGGAAGGCGAACAGCGCGTTTGTGTGGGTGAAGACGCTCCCTCCCCTCCTTTTACTGCTTTTCCTTAAGTAAAAAAAAGGCGCTCAATGAGCGCCTTTTTTAGGATTTAATGCGGTATTACGCAACAATCTTTGATACAACACCAGCACCTACTGTGCGGCCACCTTCACGGATTGCGAAGCGTAAACCTTCGTCCATCGCGATAGGAGCAATGAGTTCAACTTCAAACTTCAAGTTGTCACCTGGCATAACCATCTCTACGCCTTCAGGAAGCTCTACAGCACCTGTGACGTCAGTTGTACGGAAGTAAAACTGTGGACGATAGCCTTTGAAAAATGGAGTATGACGGCCGCCTTCATCTTTGCTTAGGATATATACTTCAGCTTCGAACTTAGTATGTGGATTGATTGAACCAGGCTTCGCTAATACTTGACCACGTTCTACGTCTTCACGCTTAGTACCACGTAATAGAACACCGACGTTCTCGCCAGCACGACCTTCGTCTAACAGCTTACGGAACATTTCGACGCCCGTACACGTTGTTTTAACGGTGTCTTTAATACCAACGATTTCTACTTCTTCGCCGACTTTAACAATACCTTGCTCAACACGACCAGTAACAACTGTACCACGGCCTGATATTGAGAATACATCTTCGATTGGAAGAATGAACGGCTTATCAACATCGCGCTTTGGCTCTGGAATATAGCTATCCAGTGCTTCAGCTAGCTCAAGAATTTTCGCTTCCCATACTGGGTCGCCTTCAAGTGCTTTAAGTGCTGAACCTTGAATTACCGGTAAATCATCACCTGGGAATTCGTATTCTGTTAACAACTCACGAACTTCCATTTCTACTAGTTCTAGTAATTCTTCGTCATCAACCATGTCACATTTATTCATGAAAACGATCATGTAAGGAATACCCACTTGGCGACCTAACAAGATGTGCTCACGGGTTTGTGGCATAGGGCCGTCCGTTGCCGCAACAACTAATATACCGCCATCCATTTGCGCAGCACCGGTGATCATGTTTTTAATATAATCGGCGTGACCAGGGCAATCTACGTGTGCATAGTGACGTGCAGGTGTATCATATTCTACGTGTGATGTAGAAATTGTGATACCGCGTTCACGCTCTTCTGGTGCATTATCGATTTGGTCAAATGCTTGAGCGCTACCGCCGTAAGTCTTTGCTAATACCGACGTGATTGCCGCTGTAAGAGTTGTTTTACCGTGGTCAACGTGGCCGATAGTACCAACGTTTACGTGTGGTTTATTACGTTCAAACTT
>NZ_AUAV01000013.1 GCF_000428905.1 Brumicola pallidula DSM 14239 = ACAM 615 | reverse complement strand
CAAATAAGTAAGAGAGAGTAGCGATACGCTGGCATAGATAAAGACACTGATTATTAGCTTTCCAATGTTGTTTAAAGACAAACAATAGTCGTGATGGATGTCATCTACCGCCTTAGTGCGAGAGAGGCATCGGTTACGCAGGCGTTATCGCACAGAGCGCGATGATGTTGCACCCAGTTTATGCCTGACGGCAATAGCGATACGGTACCACCTGATCCCATTTCGAACTCAGAAGTGAAACGTATTAGCGGCAATGGTAGTGTGGGGTTTCCCCATGTGAGAGTAGCACACCGTCAGGCTCCCATTTAAGAGCCCGTCCCTGTGACGGGTTTTTTCTTTCTAGACGTTTCAATAATAAACTTTGATAACCAGGCTTGTGGCGCGATGCGTTTATATTTGCTGTTCCTTCGTTACCACGTTTCAGATACGGTAGATTGATTGTTACTTTGCTGCTCGGCTAGCGCTCGGGGTTACACAGCTTTCGTGTGTCATAACAGCCCCCATCAACTGTCTTAAAGTGGTCCTCACTTGCTCAAGAGCTGAGTCATCAATGTAACATCGCCAGCCAAAGTTTGTATACGAAGTTATGTTCGCATTATGCGTATCAACTTGCTTAAGTATTCGTAGTGGCCCCAAGTTTATTGACAGTTAAGTATCTATCTATTTTTGGTACAAAAAATAAGTAGATCTACATAAAAGAATTAAAAGTTAGCATGTACTCACTAACACTATAATTTACTGGCATGTACATTTTTTCATTACTTTCATAGCCGCGCCTCAGTGTTACGCGTAATTTTTAAGCGTTTTCCTTATATATTCTGAGCATATAATTTCTTACCTACATCTAGTATTGCTTGTTCAGTTGACGCTATAAATTGTATCTTACGCTATGAGTTGGTCGTTTTAAAAATACTCAAAATATCACTATCTAAGTTCCTAGCTTTTTTCGGAGCAGCAAATATTGTTTAATAAAAATAAATGTTAGGCCCCAATATTAAATAAGTAATCCTTAGCAAGGCTATATTTTATTACGCAGTGGCCACAATTTTAGTCACTTTTAAGAATGCTAAAAAGCGATTTTTATTGCTTACTTAGGGGTTGTTAGTGCATATCTGTAATAACATTCTATTATAATAAACTCAACATACCAATATAATGACGACCTGTGCCCCACGCTTCATTATAAAGACTCAGGATAAAGCAGCATAATAGTGGTAAAAAAGCGCTTAGCTGAAGGTTGTTTCGATCCTCAATTTAACTGCTTAGCAGCCATTAATTTCACATTAATGAATATTGCTGATAGTCACGTTGATGATATAATGAACAGCATTGAAAAATCGCGGGAAACTAAGCAATTTGCTCCATGCCATAGTTTATAACCATCAATAGCTGTTCACAAAAAGTCATATAGGAAGTTAAGTGAAAGATTCTTTACTACAATACTTTGGTGAGAGTGAGATCGCTTTTGACGATTTCGTCATTAAAACGCCATCCGGTTCCGTCCTTAAGGACGCAAAACCAGTGAAGTTAGAACCCCAAGTTTTCACTTTTCTACTGTTACTAATTCGACACAAAGATCACATTGTCAGTCGGGATGAAATCGTCGCAGAGGTTTGGTCTGGCAAAAAAGCAAGCGATGACGCAATTCGTGCTCTCGTCAAAAAATTGAGGATAGCACTAGGCGATAATGCAAGAGCCCCAACGTTTCTCAAGACAATCCCGCTGAAAGGGTACCTGTTCATCATGCCGGTGCATATTGAATTTCATCAACCCGATTGGTGGCGATCAAAATTTGTCATGTATGGCTCTTATGCTGTGGCAATCATTTTGATTACTCTTTTGGTTCAGGCTCAATTTGGTACTTTTAATCAAAATGAAAGAAAGCTAAACCAAGCCGCCGTGGTTTCCATAATTACCCACATGAAAGGATCTGAAGTAAGTCCTTACTTATCAAAAAATGATCGTCTGCTGTTTTCTCACCGTGGAATAAACGACAAGTCTTTACAATTATATGTAAAAGAGCTTAATTCGGCAGTTTCAAAACGAGTCACATGGGACTCAGCCGATTATGTTGATGGTATATTTTCCTCCGATGCAAGCCAAGCCGTTGTTAAGCGAAGAAACGGGAGTGAGGAGTCGCTTATATTATTCAATTTTGACGCCAGTTTCAACGTAGTAAGCGTAGAGACAATTCAATTAGACAAAGCAATATTGTCGCAGCATATAAATGCTATTTCCTATTCTCAAGATGACAATAACCTCTACCTTTTTGGTGAAGCAAAAACTGACGGCGCTTTAATAGTGAGTGGCTTGTTACACAATGACTCAACAAATACCTCGGACGTATCATTGCCACAATCCGGCAGCGTTGAATATGACACAGCACTTAATGAAGAGCCATATACAGCATATACCGAGGTAACCAACCAAAATGTGGATAGTCACGCCCAAGCACTTAACTTTGGGCTAATTCGTTATAACATCGAATCAACACAGTCTGTTATTTTAGCATTTCCAATGTCCAAAGGCGCTCGTGTTATTGATGCTAAGGAATCTACTGACGGCGAATTTCTAGCGGTATTAATTCGCGATGAAAAACATGCTGACATATATATTCAAGGATTAAACGCCAAAGAAACCAAATTGGTAAAACGAGTTCCCCAGCTTTCTAATAGTTTAGTGTGGGCGGCGGATAGTAGTGCAATTACATTTTCAACTGAAGTCGGTGAGTTGTTCAATCTTAATATCGCAAAACAGCGCTTATACCAATGGAATGAATTACCGGTTAAGGCTAATGAAGTTGTCAGTCAGTGTGGTGAATATTGTTTTGTAATAAAGGAAAGTGAAGCCGACTTAATAAATATTGTTGAACGCCCGTTTGTGTTCAATAAGCCAGCCTATATCAGTACAAATCAATTTTCATTAACCTCGAATGATCGTTTCCCAGGTTACTTTGAGAATGGAAACGGAATTTATTTTTTATCACTTTCTGAGAGCGCATTAGCGATTAAACGTTACATCGATAATAAAGGTATCGAGTCAATTTATGATCTACCAAAAACCAGTGACATTAACTCATTTGTATTAAGTCCAAATGAAAATTTCTTTGCTGGTGAACTAGATGGCAGAATATTTTTGTATAACCTGGATATGGGAACACTTTTATTTTTAACATCCGCTGCCAGCAAGAACACAAATCCAGTGTGGTTGACTGACGATATAGTATTGTACCAACAAGCCAAAAGTGAGGGGTCTGTAATATACGCTCATGATGTTGTGTCTAATAAAGTGAAGGTGCAGGCCAAGGGGCTGCAGTTTATTAAGCCGGTAGGTAAAAACCAGTGGCTGTTAGTGGATGAAAAGTCCCAAGCCTATCTTTATAAAAGTATTCGAGGTGGATCAGATGGTCTTAAATCAAAATTTGAATTACCCGTGTTTTCTCCCGATTTATTAGATGAAAGTACCAAATTTGCTGACCTAGACTCAATAAATAGCAGTGGTTTTCGTGTTATTAACAATGCCCTATTTTTTATTAGCCATCATATGGGTCTTTATCTTATGAATAGAGTGGAACTTGATACTGGGGAGATTGAAAGCCGTGATTTAGGCCTACAATCGGTGTTACCCCAATTTGATATTCACCCTGATATGCAAAAAATGTTGTTGGTCGAGACGTCATTAGCACAAAGTAATTTGCTTAAGGTAGATGGACTCACTCTTACAACTCGCCAGATCAATCAGGTGGTTACCGAAACTCCCTCGTTTTAGTGTCTAATTGCTCAAGCAGATGAGTTTGATCAATCAGTCTGCCTGCAATAATATGTATTACATCGCCGTCGCCCCGCTCTAAAATACCCTTTATTTGTAGTATTTTAGCGTTCATATAAGCCTTTTTTTGTTCCCTCGCAGACGATTGCCACACCACAACGTTAATATTCCCTGTGTGATCCTCTAAGGTAATAAAAGTGACTCCTGCAGCGGTGCCAGGGCTCTGCTTACCGGTCACAACACCGATCACACTGACTAGCGTTTGATGCGGTACATTGGCCAAACTATTCGCCAAATAAAACTTGGGCAACAAATTTGCCTGACCAAGTAAAGCAATAGGATGTAAGTCAATAGAAAGGCCAGTACTGGCATAATCTTCAATCAAATTATCAAATAATGAGGGCTGTTTTGCATAGCTGTCACTAGCGCTAGTATGCTGCGCAAACAAGGGCAATTCCATAACTGAATCCATCAATTTCCATCGCGCTTGATAACGGTTATCTGCCATACTTGAGAACGCATTTGCACTGGCTAACGCTTGTAAACAAGGAGACGGTATTGCTAACTGGCGTATTTGATCTATGCTCTGATAACCTCCTATCGGTCGGTGTTTAACGACAGTGTTTATTGAGTCCGATTTGAGCCCTTTAATTAAACGCAAACCCATGCGAATAGATAAACTCGTGTTATGCACCCCAAGCTCACTGCCGTTCTCAGTACTGAGGCTTGTGCGTTGCAAGCTATGGTCATAACTTGACTTGTTGACACAAAAGCCAAGTACTTTCACATGATGTTGTTTGGCATCTTGAATAATCTGTGAAGCCGAATAAAAACCCATGGGTAAACTGTTAAGCAAGCCAACATAAAAGGCTTCCGGATAATAGTGTTTTAACCAAGCTGACACATAGGCAAGTACAGCAAATGATGCGGAATGTGACTCTGGAAAGCCATATTCACCGAAACCACAAATTTGCTCAAAAAGGCGCATGGCATACTCATGGCTATAACCTCTTTGTGTCATACCGTCTGTAAGCTTCTGCTTGAATTTATAGAGATCTCCGTTTTTCTTCCAGCTAGCCATTGCTCGCCTTAATCCATCTGCTTCACCACCGGTAAACCCCGCAGCAACCATCGCTAATTGAATAACTTGTTCTTGAAAGATGGGTACGCCCATTGTGCGCTCGAGTATTTTTTTAACTTCGGGTGAAGGGTATTCAACGTGTTCTTTGCCATCCCTGCGCCGCAAATAGGGGTGCACCATGTCGCCTTGAATAGGACCCGGTCTAACAATTGCTATTTGCACCACTAAGTCATAATATTTTTTAGGTTTTAGGCGCGGCAACATACTCATTTGTGCACGTGACTCAATTTGAAAAACACCAACGGTGTCAGCCTTTTGAATTTGTTTGAATACTTGAGGGTCGTCCGGTAAAGCTGTAATAAAGGGAATATTGTAGTCATGTTGATAATACTGCTTTATCAAGCTAAAACTTTTGCGAATAGCAGTTAACATGCCCAAAGCTAGTACATCTACTTTAAGCAATTTTAGTGTTTCTAAATCCTCCTTATCCCACTGTATCACGGTACGATCTTGCATTGATGCGTTTTCAATCGGTACCATTTCATACAATGGCCCTGCTGAAATTACGAAACCACCTACGTGTTGCGACAAATGCCTTGGAAAGCCAATGAGTTGCTCAACTAAATGAATAAAATGTTTACCGTTTTGCGAGTCGGGGTCGATGCCCAATTCACCCAGTTGTGATTGCCAACTCAGATCGCGATCACGACGATTAACGTTCTTAATAAAATAATCAAGATCGGTGGTATTCACACCGAGGACTTTACCTACTTCTCGTAATGCACTTTTAAAGCGATAACACACAACGGTCGCTGCAATAGCAGTACGTTCACGACCATATTTTGTGTAAATGTATTGGATCACTTCTTCACGTCGTTCGTGTTCAAAATCGACATCGATATCAGGAGGCTCATTGCGCTCTTTAGAAATAAAACGTTCAAACAATACGCTAATTTGACGCGGATCTACGGCCGTAATCTCTAAGCAATAACAGACAATAGAATTGGCCGCTGAACCGCGTCCTTGATAAAGAATATGTTTCGACTTAGCAAATTGTACAACATCATAGATGGTCAAGAAAAAGTACTCATAAGCTTGCTCGTGAATGAGTTTGAGTTCTTTTTCGATAATGTCGCGAATACTTTGGCTAACACCATTTGGAAAGCGCTTTTGAATACCTTCTTCAACTAAGATGCGTAAATATTCTGAGGGCGTATATTTGGAAGGCAGTATTTCAGCTGGGTATTGGTAGGCTAATTCAGATAAATCAAAAGTACATAGCTTAGCTACTAATACAGAATTATCTAGCCATTCTTTAGGATATAAATTAGCCAATTTATTTAACGGGCGCAAACAGGCTTCTTGATTAGATAATGCGTCACGTCCCAATTCTTTAATTAATTTTCCCTCGCGAATAGCATGTTGGCAATGTTGTAAGGCTTGTCGGTTAGGGTCATGCATAAGTGCACAAGAGGTCGCGACTATGTCTAAATGAAACTGTTCGGCGAGTGTTTGACAATGATTAATATAGTCATATTCGTTGGCGGTTAACCAACGTTTGATACCAAGCCACACACGCCCCGAGTAATGCTTGATTAGCCAGCGTGCCCAATCCTGATCTTTACTTTCATTGCCACAGGGAAGCCAAATACATAAACAGTGTTTAATTGATTTCAAATCCCATTCGCTGAGTTCGTATTCCCCTTTATTAGCCCGTCGTCGTGCATTAGTGATAATTCGGCAACATTCACTATATGCTAATTTGTTGGGGCATAAGAGTACGATGGTATTGCCGTTAAATACAAACTTACTACCAACAATCATCTTAATAGGTAAGTGATGTTGAGATATTTCAGCATAGGCTCGTACAATACCAGCCATTGAACATTCATCGGTTATTGCAATCGCTTTGTATTGTAAAAAATAAGCTTGGCGCACCATTTCTTGTGGATGCGACGCTCCATTTAAAAATGAAAAGTTAGTTTGACAGACTAATTCGGCAAAGCCAATGTGCCGCTTAGTTTTAGATAAAGTAGCCATGCACAAACCAGTTATCGTCGATGGTTCTAAATATCCACATTTGTTGACCTTGATGACTTTGGGCTAAAAAGTAGTCACGCTGAACCTCTTGATTGTCCCACCAACCTGATGCGATACGTTCAGGACCATCAATAATATTTACTTTTGTATTCAGTGGAATGGGTACTCTAAGTAAAAACCCCGGGCGATCCAAAAAATGAGATTTATTAAGGTCATTATTTTTCTGCTGTTTATTGATGTTTTTAGTGGATAATTGAGTGCAGCGTTCAGGACGGTAATCATCGTCGTATTGCATCCGCTTCACTTGTTGCTCACCTAGCTTGGCTTTTAATCGCGACAATAACGTCATGGCGGCAACATGCGTTGACTTCTCGCTGAAGAAATCACTTTCACAACCATCGGCCTGCTCTATTTTTTCGCATTCAATAGTAATCCCATATACCCCTGAACTTAGGGCGAGGTGTTCAAAACGCAGTGCGATAATGTCCAGCCAATGTGCACTTTTATAAATAGGCAATGCGCTGTTGATGACTTGCATAATAGGTTCATGTTCACGCTGAAATAGGGTGATGTGAATACTCAGCGCCAATCCATTTCGAACCAATAAATAAGCCTCCAATGCATCCAAACATTTTCCAATAACAGGCAGTAATCTGGCGGTGAGTTCAATGTCATACAACAGCTCAAGATAATGTTCATAGCGCTGTGGTGGCTGATAAAAGCGTAACTTTGCCGCCGACTCACCGCGTAATTCAGACATGATTTGTAAGCTAAATTTAGACACTCTACTGGCGAAGGCTGACAAGGGCTGCTCAAATAAATCGGCAATGCTTTTAATGCCGATACGCTGTAGCTTTTCAATGTCCTTTTTATCAATGTCGGTAAGCAACAATGAGCACTGTTGCAACTTTTTCTGGATTAGCTTTTTGTCGTCAACAATATAGTGTTGTTGGTGCTTAGCAATCAGCTTAGCTACATTCACTGAGTAAGCGCTCGCATAATAAACGTCGTAACTTTGTTTGCTGATAACCTCCATAATGACTTGCCAGTATTGCGCTAAACTGCCATATAAGCGCAACATATTTTGCGCGCGTAAAAACAAACCACAGGGCTCATCAATAACAATGTCTGAAGTGACCAAGTAAAGTTGATTCGCAAGCTCCTGTAGCGCCTGTATCGCAATAGTTTCTTTGTACTCACTGACCACTAAGTGGCTGCATATAATACTTGCGCTAGCGAGGCCCATTCCTTTCTTTATACCGAGTTTTTGAGCTTGCATATTCAATTGTAGTACTTGGTTTAATTTTGCATGATAGATGATTTGAGCTGGTGGCTCTTGAATCTCACGCTGTTTATCAACAGTACTCAACTGTTCAGCATGTGCTTGCTGAATATTCAGTTGTAAATTAGGTAGATATAAATATATCCACAACGAAGAGGTATCAAACTGCATCTGTTCTGGTTACTTAGCTGTTGGCGTTAAATGCAATGACATTGTGCGCAGGTTTAGGTTTTGAACGATAACGCATGGGCGAACCAAGCTTCGCTTTAAATGGGACTTTGACGCTGAAGGCTGGTATTGGCCAGCCCACCTTTTGTTTATTCACACAAATCTCCAACTGGGTGTTTTTACGTTGGATAGACAATGACAAACTCACTGGTAAATTATCAGCTTGGTGCTTTGTATCGGCGAAGAAAAAGCTCAAGCAGTCACCTTTTAATGCTGCTAATTCTAGTTTTTTGGCCTGTATTTGCTGCAGCTTCGCTTGCCAAATAAAGACGGCACTACAAGCGCCACTTTTTGCACATTGCTCTGCGCTCCAAAATGCCTGTTCTGGCGTGTCAGCTTGAATAAACAAGACCTGTTCAAGTTCAATACCTTGCGCGATTAAAAACTCGGCATTGAGCAGATGTGGTGGTGCAATAAAAGCGTATAAACGATTCTCTCGTTGCCTGCTTACAATCGCGGGAACGACTAAACGCATTTCGCCGCACCCCATTACTGAGGTGATATGTATAAGACCAGACTGCGGAAAGCCACCATTGAGAGCGTCATCAAGTTGCTTGTAACCTGTTGCAACACGTTCCTTATGTTGGTCGAGATTAGCGGCAGTCCACACGAGTTGTTTTTTTTGTAAATCATGCAGGAGAGATTTCATTTTAACCTAATCATTACTAGTTCATGTGTATATACATACAGTATAAATATTTGTGTTTGATGATCAACAAAATGTTTTGCTAACCATAAGAAAACCCCACATAAAAAAAATAACAGTATGATTTACTTAACTATTTAGATCCCACAGAGTAGGTTCTAAAATAAGCTTAAAGAGCTTTATTAAAAAGAGCTTAGAATTCAGTGACTTCTGGATCCTATTTAGCTAGCACACAAGAATAGACATAAAAAAAGGCCAGAGTTAAGTGTCCAACTTATTGGGGTCACTTCAACTATGGCCTTTTTTAAAGTTTACTTACAACGGCTATTTACAACGGTTATTTACAACGGCTATTTACAACAGCTATTTACAACAGCTATTTACAACAGCTATTTACAACAGCTATTTACAACAGCTATTTACAACAGCTATTTACAACAGCTACTTATAGGATCTACTTACAGGAGCCTTACTTTCCTGCTTAACTTAATCAGAAAGGAAGCGGCATTGGATTGCCATTTAGCATCGCTTGACCGTCTTGCATGGTGAAGGTCATTTCGTATTCACCATCGGCATTAACGGTAATCATACCTTGCTGAGTAAACATCTCAATCATGCCTTCAACTTGCTCACCAGCAATCGCTTTAATTTCTTCATCAGTCATACCAGCAGCATTAGGATCAGCTTGAATTTGGTTAGCAACAACTTGCTCACCGACCCAAAGTATCATTGCTTTATCTAGTTTTAGGTTTGAATCTATAACCGCTTTTGACACCCAAAATGCAGGATCTTCGAGTGACTCCGGTAAGCTATCAATAGCGCTGACTTTTGCCATTACTTTACCTGAGAAATTACCATCAGCCACTTTACCCGACATTTCGGTAATGTTGATTTCAGGAGAGGCTTGTAATTGAGGTAGTAATTTAGTTTCAATTATATCTGCAATTGACTGTTCCATCTGAGCGGGCTTTGCTGACGCTTCTTGATATGCCTTAAAGAACCCTTTTTCCAGATTATTTACTTCAGTTTTAACAACTAAATCGCGGCCAGAAAATTGAGGAGCTTGGATAGATCCAATAGCATAGTTTATAGCCATATCCATTAAATTATCGTCTTCACTTTTCTGTGTTTTCACATCAATAATAAGTTTCTCAAGTTTTGCACTTGTATCCAGCATAGGCATATCGACATTAATTGAAGCAATTGCAAATTGACTTGCTGAATTATAAAAATCACCTCGCATTGGTGCAGTCCAGTCGCCTTCAACTGAACCTTCAAGGATCATTGATTGCATTTCAAAAGTAACGCCTTCAGCACTTACTGTAACTAAATCAATAGCACCAGAATAAGTGGCGCTCTCAGAAGATGCCGTACCTTTACCATTCCAGCCACTGAAAGTGATAGCCTCATCGCCACCATCTTGAGGGATGACGGTAAACTTAGGCATTATATCTTCAAAGTTAACACCACCGAATAAACCGACGTTGCCGGTGATACTATAAAATTTTTCATCTTCAGCATAAGCTAATAATTCGCGAAATACGGACGGATCAACTTCTGCTTTCCATGCGGATAAACCCAAGTTTAAACCGTTAAGCGTTAGAAATGGGCCATGCTGTGCAGTTACATTAATAGTTGCTGACAAGTCTTCAAAAGGTACCATTTCTGCAGGGTTCAAACCGGATTCAGCAAACATAAGGGGATCAATACCGACATTGATAACTGCAGAACTTGAGAACCAGCTTGTTTCACGACTCTCAATAGTGGCGATATAGCCAGGTGATTTATCTAGGATAGAAACGAAGTTATCTAGCCCTTCATTGATGCCGTTACCAGTGAACTTTGGACCAACAACACCAATTAGGACAATAGCGGCTACTGGAATAATAATTTTTTTCATATTACATCCTTGTTAGGAATACGGTGTAAAACGATGAACAGGATTGCATCAAATTCAATCTAAAATAGTTCAACAGATTAACTGCCAGCCATCGTTTTGATTTGGTTTAGCGCGTAGTTTACCTGACAAATAATGGCTTTGCGACTATATATCCTTGGCTATACACTGACTAATTATCAAGGTGGGTATCATTTTAGTTACCTTTTTCCACTGCGCTTTTTTGTTCAATAAAACGTTTAATGTTTTTTTCAAGTACAAATAAAGGAACTGAACCATGTGCTAGCACGGCATCATGAAATTCACGAATATCAAACTTATCACCTAAGCTTTCTTCTGCCCCTGCACGCAGTTGTTTAATTTTAATTTCGCCAATTTTGTATGACAATGCTTGTGCAGGCCATGAAATGTATCTGTCAATTTCAGTACGCACGTTATGCTCAGATAATGCGGTGTTTTCTAACATATAATTTAAGGCTTTATCGCGACTCCAGCCAAACATATGCATGCCGGTGTCGACGACTAAGCGACAAGCACGCCACATTTCATAGCTTAAACGACCAAAATTGTCATACGGGTCGTCATACATACCGACTTCTAATCCAAGGTATTCTGAGTATAACCCCCAGCCTTCGCCGAACGCTGAAATGTAGGTTGAACGTCTAACTTCGGGTAATTCGGTCATTTCCGCAGCTAACGATATCTGCAGGTGGTGACCAGGAACGGCCTCATGCAAGGTCAGTGCAGGTAAGGCATATAATGGACGTTTATCGAGTGCATATGTGTTAACCCAATAATAGCCCGGTTGGTCGTCACTGCTCGGAGATATATACCGTCCTGTGGTATATTTAGGTGCGATGCTTTCTGGCACAGGCGCTACGCCGTATGGCGTTCGTGGTAGCTTTTTGAATAATTTAGGTAACTGAGCATCCATTTTTTTAGCAATGTATGAGGCTGTAATGATTAAGTCTTCGGGTGTTTGTGCATAAAAACGTGGGTCGGTGCGCAAAAACTCGATGAATTGGTTAATGTTACCGTCAAACTCTAATTCATCAACAATAATCTGCATTTCTGCCCGAATACGTGCCACTTCTGACAAGCCTAATTGGTGAATTTCCTGGGCTGTCATCTCTGTAGTGGTGTAATATTTAATACGGTTTTGATAAAAAGCTTCACCGTCTGGCCAGGTTTTCACCGAAATATCGCGCTTCGCCATTGGAATATAGTGGTTAGTTAAAAAGTCATAAAACTGCTGATAACTCTCGTTAACCCTAGCAATTGCGTTTTCGGCAACCTGCAAAGTTTGGTCCGTTTTGAACTCGTCAGGCATGTCCGCAAACGCTTTATAAAAAGGGCTTTCGTCGGGTGTCTCTGCAATAAATGCGAGTACCGATTCTTCATAGCCTTTTAATGCCGCTTTCGGTTGAACTTGGCCTACTTGCATACCTTCTTGCATATATAAAATTTGCTGCGAAAAGTGCCCTGGCATTTCGCTTAACAACATCATGTAGTCAGCCAGTTGCTGAGCATTTGTAATACGAACATTGCTAGCTTGGCGACCCAATCCACTATGAAAACCATATTCAGAGGTAATAGGTACTCGATATTCTTTGAATTTGTGCATATCGACGTAGTTCTGAATACGATATTTTTGCATCAGCAAGGTGATATTTTCAGAGTCAGATAATTGCGTTGAATCAACTTTATCTAAGGCTGTTAAGAAGCCCTGAAATTTTGCTGCTTCAGCGTCCAGAGCGGCTATGCTGATGTCTCCCAAAGCACGCTTTGTTTTTTGTCCTCTGGATTTTGCCATGCCTGGTGAAATTGACAATTCATATTGCCAAATATCATCTATCATGGTTTGCAGTTGCGTCGAAGCCTGCTTTTGCAACACTTCAGCTGTCGTTAACACTGGTTCTGGTACTGGCGGTATTGTTGAGCCGCAAGATCCTACAGACAAGGCTACAGAAACCGTCATTGCAATTGAGTACACTAGCTTTTTCATAGACCGCTCTTATTTTGTTAGTTATTTTTGAAGCTCTAAAGGCTTCCTTGAGTTACCCCTTTGACGCTGTCCAGCTCAATAGGGCAATAATTGTAATACTAAATGCGCAACAACTTGCTCAATAATGCAGCTTGTTTCATATTTCTATACTCGACATCAGCTCGCTCATGGCAATAATGACATCGTCTTCGCCGTCTTGCAGGATGCTAGAAATAGCAAAACCTTGAGTAAAGCAGGTGAGCTGTAATGCCACCGACTCTATATTGATTGTTGATTGAATTTGTTGATGTCGTTGCGCTCTTTCTAAGCAAGCGATGAAGCACAGTTGTAAGGTATCATAATAATGTCGAGCTATAGATTGGACTACTTCATCATTTCTACCTAGCTCACTAATGCAATTAACGAGTAGGCAACCTTGTTTAGATATTAACTGATGATAAGCACTAAAATAGTCGTAAATAGCTTGTGTGCCAGAGTCCGAGCGAGCAATCAAACTTTCCTGACACGCCGACAACTGATGCTTAATATAATATTGCAGTACGGCATGCAAAAAGCCCTGTTTGCTTTTGAATTCGATGTAAAACGCGCGCCGATTAAACTGTGTTCGCGCAATAATCTCTTCCATCGATGCTTTCGCGTAACCTTGTTGTGTAAATATATCAGCGGCATAAGTCAGAATCTCAGGCAAATCATATTGAGCTTGTTTCGGCATGTTGGGCCTCTTTTTAGCACGTTTTGTGGTGTTTCATTTTAAGTCTATTTAGAATCAATAAACAGCCTATTTGAAACATAAGAATACACATTCTTTAATTCTACTGTAGTGATGTATAGCAGTCTTTTTGTTAAAAACCAAATTTGCTTGTGTTTTTCTTCCTGCTACTTTGCCTGCTACTTTTCCTGCTACTTTTCCTATTATGTACCTCATGATGCTAACTACTTTAGAGAATGAAAATGTTACACAATATTTCAAAACCACCCTTAAGCAGCAAATTCATTTAAACTTGTGATATAACACGCCATCAAAACTGCGGTAAAAACGGTGGTTTTTACACACTCAGTTTAGACTTGTAGATAGAGATAAACTGAAAAAACACCCACCAATCATCATTAACCATCGAGTATCCATGATGGTTCTCTCTATGGAAAATTATATGAAGCGTCATACACACATGTTAATAAAAGTATTCATAAAGGCGACACTTGCGGCAGCGACCAGCGTTTTAGTTTTAGGCTGTTCAGCCAATTATCAGTCTACAACAGAGGCAGATAAAGCGCCACGCGCTTCTTTTGTGCCAATACCTAATGTAGAAAATATTAAATCGCACATGCATTTTCTAGCCGACGATTTGCTACAAGGGCGTGAAACTGGGTCACAAGGTCATGAAATTGCGTCTTTGTATATTGCTGGTGAATTTGCTAAATATGGTTTAAAACCAGCGGGGGACCAAGTTGATGGTAAAACAAGCTATGTACAACGCATTAATTTTCGCAAAGGTTTACTGGTTCAAGAGTCACCTATTTTCAAGGTTGAGGGCCCTAACGAAAACTTTGAATTATCTTACCCAGATGACTTTTTAAGCAGTCCTGACTTAGTCTCAACTCAATCTGACGTGACCGCGCCACTGGTTTTCGTTGGATATGGTATTGTTGCACCAAACCTAAATCACGATGACTACGCAGGGCTAGACGTTACAGGTAAAATCGTGGTCGCGCTGTCAGGTAAGCCTAAGTCATTCCCTTCAGAAGAGGGGGCTCACGTTGCTTCTAGTTCGCAAAAGTCAATGTATGCAGTGGAACATGGTGCCGTCGGTTATATTACCCTAACAACACCGAGTAATGAAAAAGTGAGGCCTTACAAAAACTCACTTAACTACATTTATTCACCCCGTATGCGTTGGGTCCAAAACAATGGTATTCCAGCCAACGTCAATCCTGAATTAAAAGGGGCTGCTTATTTGAGCTTACCAGCCGCGGAAAAATTATTTGCCCAGGGTCCAAACTCCATTGACGACATATATGCTCAATTAGAAAAGGATGGATCGCCACTAGGATTTGAGCTACCGCTAACAGTTAGCTTACAAAGACAAACCACACATGAAGATCTCACAAGTCCAAACGTAGTGGCTATTTTGGAAGGCAGTGACCCAATATTAAAAAATGAATATGTGGTTTTTTCAGCGCATTCTGATCATATCGGGATTGCTAAAACCGTGAAAACGGACAAAATTAATAACGGTGCTATGGATAACGCCAGCGGTACCTCTGTATTAATGGAAACTGCGCGTATGTTTGCCAATTTACCAACGCCACCAAAACGTTCTATTATCTTCATTGCGGTAACAGGGGAAGAAAAAGGACTATTGGGCGCGGACTACTTCGCACGTAACCCAACCGTGCCGGTGGGCAGTATGGTTGCTAACGTAAACTTAGATATGCCTATCCTCACTTATGAGTTTGCCGACATTATCGCGTTTGGCGCAAATCACAGTTCGATGAAGTCTTCTGTTGAAGCTGCTGCAAAGTATGTAGGACTTACATTAAGTGATGACCCTTGGCCAGAGCAAAATTTGTTTACACGCTCCGATCACTACAGTTTTGTGAAGCAAGGTATTCCAGCCGTATTCTTAGTACCGGGTTTGCAAGCTAAGGACCCTAAGATCGATGGCAGTAAGGTATTTGGTGAATTTTTATCTACAAATTACCATAAACCAGGTGACGATATGACTCAAGCATTTAAGTGGGAAGCGGCTAAAACATTTACCGAAGTAAACTTTCAAATTGGCTTAGCCTTGGCAAATCAAGCACAAAAACCCACTTGGAATGAAGGTGACTTCTTTGGCGAAACGTTTGCCAAGTGAACGCTAAGTATTACCCAAAAAAATAGGCAGAACGGCTCACATTGAGCCGTGGTTTTGACGGTATTAATGCACGCTGTTGGGTGTGAAACATCAAAAACGTCAAGAATAATAAGGGTTTTCGGAGTCGTTTGCTCCTCAAAATTCAACCTGAACACATTTAGACAAATGCGACTTAAATAAATGCTACTCAAATAAAAAGAATTCAAACACCCCTTATTCACTGGTCGAGATTACCCTAGTTTACAAAATAATGATTTTTAATTGCTAACCAATGCTCACCAAACTGATGGGTTGGTGTGCGTTGAAATTTAGTGCGAACAAACTGGTTAATTTTACCATCGACAAAGCAAATCAGCATGTTAGCAAGAATGGCTTCATCTACATCCAACGATTTGCCTTCCCGCAATTTACGTTCACGTAATATCTGTTTAAGTTGCGATTCTAAGCGTTCAAATAATTTTGCGATACGGTCGCGCAAGCGCTCCTGTTCGCCTAGCAGTGCATCACCGTTAAGTAAACGCGTAATACCTGGGTTTTTTTCAGCAAAACCAAGAATGAGATGCAATATTAGCTGACAACGAGTTGCTGCTTCTTTTTCTTCATCCATAATTTTGTTGATGCGAGAAAAGAGGGTTTCTTCAATGAATTCAATCAAACCTTCGAACATACGCGCTTTGCTTGGGAAGTGACGATATAAAGCCGCTTCCGAAACGCCGACTTGCTCAGCTAATTTAGCTGTTGTAATTCTCTGACCATGATTGCTTTCTAACATTCCTGCGAGGGCTTGCAGTATCTGCGCGCGCCTGTTGGGTCTTTTTGTTGCGGGCATGATGGTACCTATTTGCTTTTCTTATTATTTTGACTGGCTGAATATTCACTATTCAACAACTTCAACAACTCAATGGCGAGTCTGTATTTACTAGTAGCCGGTAGACTGATTTTACTATTCTTAGTAATAACCGTTAAGGCATTTCGATCAGAATTAAATCCTAAGCCAGATAATGACACATCATTGGCCGCTATCATATTTAATTTTTTGCGTTCAAGTTTGCTTTTTGCGTAGGCTTCAATATCATTTGTTTCTGCGGCGAAACCCAGTGTGAAAGGCGGTCTTGCTTGTGCCGCAACTGCTTGAAGAATATCAGGGTTTGGCTCGAATGAAAGCGTTAATATACCGTCTTTTTTCTTCACTTTATGCGTTGGGATGTCGGCAAGTCTAAAATCAGCAACAGCAGCACAAGCAATAAAGATGTCTTGCTGCTGAATATCGCGCATGACGGCATCGTGCATTTCCTGTGCACTGGTGACGGAAATAAGCTCAACGTTTGGCGGCGCTGAGATATTTACCGGACCCGAAACGAGAGTCACATGGGCACCCATTTTGCGCGCTGCTTCAGCTATTGCGTAGCCCATTTTTCCGGAGCTATGATTTGATATATAACGCACCGGATCCAATGCTTCTCGCGTTGGCCCAGCCGTGATCATTATCTTTTTGCCTGCAAATAAAGCCGGCGCCTCATTTGCTTGCCCTGCAAAATAATCAGCAACGAAGGCAACAATATCTTCGGGTTCAGTCATGCGACCATAACCTATATCACCACACGCTTGTTGGCCGCTAGCAGGACCAATTTGCATGACGCCTCGGTGTTGCAGTTTTAGTAGATTCTCAGTGGTTGCGGGCGCAGCCCACATTTGCTGATTCATCGCCGGTGCAATGACTATTGGTGCAGCAGTGGCCAACGCCAGCGTTGTTAATAGATCGTCTGCGAGGCCGTGTGTGAGTTTCGCCATAACATTAGCAGTTGCTGGAGCAATAACAAAAATATCTGCCCAACGAGCAAGCTCAATATGACCCATCGCGGCTTCAGCATCTTCATCTAGTAGACTGTTGCTTATTTTATTCCCAGATACTGCCTGTAAGGCCAATGGACTGACGAATTCCTTTGCAGAATCTGTCATAACAACTCTCACATTTGCGCCTTGAGCTATAAATTTACGAACAAGGTCCGGAGTTTTGTAGGCGGCTATGCCACCACTAATACCAAGTAAAACGTTCTTTTGTTCAAGTTGCATATTTTGCTATAGCGAGTACAACTGTGCGTTGCATTCGTTCATCAAAGGGATAGATGAATAGCATTGTGACAAAGTTAACCAAGGAATGGAAATATGAAAATCAATAATTGCCCACAATATGAGCGACCAAGAGAAAAATTACTGCAATTTGGTGCTCAAACATTGTCTGACGCCGAGCTACTTGCAATCGTTCTACACACTGGAGTAAAAGGTAAAAACGCGCTTGAAATTGCGCGCGAAACCCTTAATTCTTTCGGTTCTGTGCGTGGTTTAATGAATGCAAGTAAAAGCCAACTTACGGCTAGCTTAGGGTTTGGTGTAGCAAAATATGCAACCTTAACGGCTTGCTTTGAGTTAACTAAACGCTCGCTTGCTGAAAATTTACGAAAACCACATTGTTTTACCCAAGCGGATGCTACTTCAAATTATTTATTGGCTGAATTGCGAGATAAGCCACACGAAGTCTTTTCAATGTTACTGCTCGACAGTCAACATCAACTCATTGCGTTCAGGCACATGTTTAGAGGCACGATCAACAGCGCTGCAGTGTATCCTCGAGAATTAGTCAAACAAGCCCTAGAGGACAATGCAGCTGCGGTTATTTTAGCCCACAATCATCCCAGCGGTATTGCAGAACCTAGCCAAGCAGACATACAAATAACCCAGAGAATTAAGCAAGCCATGGAATTAATCGACGTTAGAGTATTAGATCACTTTGTTATCGGTGACGGAACTGCGGTATCATTTGCGCAAAGAGGTTTGTTATAGTTTTGTACCGCACATGAGAAAATGGAAAATTTGTTTAATTAATTTGGCAAGGTCTACGGATAGACTAGCAGCCTGTGCGCGTCAGCTTGAAGCTCATAGTTTGTCTTTTGACCGTGTTGAGGCTGCAAATGGTGATACGCTAGACGTGTCTACAATCAACGCTTTGTACAATTTCAGTGATTCTTCGTATCATAAGCACATGACCAGCGGTGAGTTAGGCTGTTATTTAAGTCACGTGCGTGTATGGCAAAAAATCGTTGATGAGCAGTTGGACTATGGTGTTATTTTAGAAGACGACATATTACTGCAAGACCATATTCAACATGGCTTAGAGGCGATTGAAAATATACAACAGCCTTGGGATTTAATTAAGTTGGCTGAAGAGCCCGTTAAACGTAAAGCGGTACATCAAATTCCAGTTGGTGATTTTTCGTTGATTACTTACAATAAGATACCGAGTAGAACTTGCGCGCAAGTTATTAGTTTAAGCGGTGCTCAAAAACTGTTAGCAACGAGTGCGAATATTAATCGGCCTATTGATATTGAATTACAATATTGGTGGGAATCGCAATTGAATGTGTTTGGACTAAAGCCATACATAGTAAAAGCAAATCATGATGAAGTTAGTGAAATTGATCGTAATCTTAACCGCAACAAGGCAAAACAAAGCTTTTTTAAAAAAGTAGTGAGTGGGTTTTATTTTCTCTTTAAAAATAAAAAAGAGTTAAAAAAGCGTTTACAAAAATTAAACCAGCAATAGCGGTTTGGCAGTGACCAACTGCTGAGGATATTTGAATTACCGTTGCTTTTGAATAGAAGATACTTCTGATAATTCACCCCTTAAAAACATTGGTTTTTTACAAGCAAAAACTCTGTTGCTGTTAAGTCCTTCAGCGTAATAAAAAATTCTGTCTGCTTGCAATTTCACAGGCTGTTGATAATCACAATAATATTTAGCGGCATCTAAAGAAAGACTATATGCATGAGCCCCAGACAGCCTGCCTGCGAGATAGAAATGAGTGTTGTATGGTCGCATCAACATTTTATCTATTAATGACAATGAGACTGTATGCCAATTAGAAATTCTCAAATAGTGAAATAATTTGTATATTTGACGCTTCAACAGCCCCTTTGTATTTTCATAATGAGAACCGTAGTAGTCAAATAGCACTACTTTCCAATCCTCGGGTAAGGTTGCAATGCGTTGCGCAAAGTGGTTCAGCTCTTGCAGATCAGGAACAGCATCATCTTCAAATATGAGTACACGTCTCAGATTATTATCCAGCATATGCTGGTAGATACGGCGATGTGAGCAAGCGCAAGCATATTCAGATAAAGACATAGAGCGATGCGTTCTTTTTATGTTTTGATGAGATTCATTATCATATTGACTGTTATCAAGCAAAACACTGTCGTCTAATTCTCTTTTGTCGGTCCCAAACCAAAATTCAAAATTCAATCCTTGCATATTTTGCTTAATGCTATTTTGTCTCGCCTCATAACCGTCAAGCGTAATAACAAATATTCCGTCGAAATAATCATTTAGTGGGGTAAAAACACCGGACATAAGGCACCCTTTTCTGTACAAATTGTTTTAATTTAAAAGTGACAAGTCAAATATTAACGCTGTTTTTCGCTATTAACTATGTAGCAAGTCTGCTGAATTTGTTTGAAAAATCAAGTCAAATCTCTGCAAATGTAACTTAATATACACTTAATCTAAATATACATTTACCTTTCAGGAGTATTAAAAAGCCGAGATTGAAATGAATCGCCTCAATTGAACTAAATATTTATCCAGTTGTTAAAACTATTTTACGCTCCACAAAAAGTCACTATTTAACCAAAAAGAACTGCTATGCAGCATCAATAATTTGCTATACTAATTACGACGAAATGGCGATTACTGCTGGCGTGTTGAGCAAATATAAAAGCGCTCAGTTGAATAGCCTGTAGTGATTTTTGCGGCCTATAGAAGCAAGAATAGACCGCTAATCCGTTAAAAATGCAAAAAAACAGCGTAAAAGCGAAGTTTTTGTTGAATTGAAGTGGTGTTTACTGTATAAAATGCGCCCTCATTATTAAAGACGTTTAACAGCAATTTTTGTTTGCTTGGGTTAGACGGCAAACAGTTTTTCTGGAGACAATAAGATGTCAAAAGTTTGTATAGTTACAGGTAAGCGTCCTGCAGTTGGTAACAACCGCTCACACGCTAGAAACGCGACTCGTCGTCGCTTTTTGCCAAATCTTCAAACTCACCGTTTTTGGGTTGAGAGCGAGACCCGTTTTGTGAAATTACGCCTAACTACTAAAGGTATGCGTATTATTGATAAGAAGGGCATTGATACAGTGTTAGCTGACATCCGTGCTCGTGGCGAGAAAGTTTAAGGAATTACCATGAGAGATAAAATTAAATTAGTTTCTTCTGCTGGTACTGGTTTTTACTACACCACAGACAAAAATAAACGCAATATGCCTGGCAAAATGGAGATAAAAAAGTTTGATCCTAAAATCCGCCAACATGTTATGTTCAAGGAAGCAAAAATCAAGTAATTAACTTGTTTTTTGTCTCCGAAAAAAACCTAGCTTTTGCTAGGTTTTTTGTTTCTAGACTTCACCCCAGTAACTTTCACGCAATCAGCTCAAGCACCAAAAGTCATGCAAGTAAACAAACGTGCCGTTGATAAACACTATTGATCAATTGCGCTGCAACCTGTCTAATAGGCAGAGATGTCGTTCTAGTTAATGGTCCAATGAAGAAATATCTGTTTTACATCTCTCAAAATTACTCCTTTGAAGTTTTGCGGCCTTTGCAAAATGAAATTAGGCGTCAGGGTGGTGAGGTTGCCTGGTTTGCCGAAGGTGCAAACGTGAACGTTTCTTTTTTTAGACCAAATGAGCAAGTGATTGCTTGTATAGCAGACGCAATAGCATTCAACCCATTTGCCGTTTTTGTCCCGGGAAATATGGTCCCCACTTTTTTACCTGGTTTGAAAGTGGGTATCTTCCACGGTTTTGTCGGTTTCAAAAAGCGTAAGAAAGATAATGTAAACTATCATTTTATTATTAGAGATTGTTTTGATTTATATTGCACGCACGGCCAATCATCAACAGCCACATTCGAAGCGTTAGCGACAAAGCATAAACACTTCCAAGTCATAGAAACGGGCTACTGTAAAATGGACCCGTATTTTTCATCCTCCCTAGTCAGTAAAAAGGTAAATCAAAAGCCAGTCATTTTGTTTAGCTCGACATTTTCGCCAAGAATGACGCAAGCACCCACCTTATTACCTTATATTGACAAGCTATCGCGTCATTCTAAGTGGAAATGGATAGTCACCTTTCATCCTAAAATGGCTAAAGAAACAGTTGCAGCATATAAAAATATTCAACATGACAACCTCACATTTTTAGAAACAGATGAGCTCGCGCCGTATATGGTTGAAGCTGATCTGATGCTCGGCGATAACTCTTCAATGATTACCGACTATCTTTTATTAAATAAACCAGTTGTCACCATTAACAATGCAGCACCAACACCTTACTTACACAATATTACTAACCCAGAAGAGCTTGAAAGTGCGATTGAATATGGCTTAACACAACCCGATGAGCTAATGAGGGAGATTCGAGATTTTGCTCAATACACCCATCCGTATACAGATGGCAAGTCGTCACAAAGAGTTTTGCAGGCCGCCGATAACGCCGCCACTGATTTACAAAAAATGAAAAATAAGCCAAACAACTTTATTCGTAATTTAAAAGCCAGAAATAAATTTGGCTATTGGACGTTTTAACTTGAGTTAACAATATATCGACGCAAAGAAAGTCAGGCGCTTAAAATGATACGATTTATACATCGACTATTACGCACAAATTGACATCCATCAAACAGTAGATAAAAGCCTTTTAGCCGTAATTAAAAAGAATAAAACGAGGGAAACCAATGCTTCGACTATCTCAAAAAGGATGGAATAACGTTATTATTTTTACCATGCTAGCAATGATCCTGATGTTAAATATAAGCAGCTTCCAATCTGATGACTCCCATTTACCTGTTCCGATCATAGAAGAAGGAGGTATTCTATTGAGTCTGCAGATTGATCAAGATGTTATTGAGCGCGCTGGTCAAACGTGGCGTTTTTCTTCTTCGAGTCCTATGGCAAGCAGTATTGCATTTGAAGGCCAATCCGGCGCATTAGCCACATTAGTCAATAGTTGGCAGAGAGCACTGGTTAAATCACAAAATGAGGTCAGCGCTGAATTACTCAAATCCCCCGACTTTGTCGTGGTTTTATGGTTAGCTGGTGAACGAAACGGCCGTGTTTTACCTATTAAGACTATTCAACAACAAACTTATTTAATGCTCGACAACGAAGTCATGCTATTGGACTTTCCAACAGTCGAACAACTTACTCAGTGGTAACATAATCCATGCCCGAATTACCTGAAGTCGAAGTCACTAAGCTTGGTATTGCCCCGTTTTTAGAAGGCAATGTCATTAGCAAAATTGTTGTTTATCAACCGCAGTTGCGTTGGATGGTGCCGGATGAGGTGCAGTTAGCCTGCCAACAAGCAATTAATTCAGTAACGCGTCGAGCCAAGTACCTTTTTATTAATACCAATGTTGGCGCCTTGGTTATGCACTTGGGGATGTCTGGAAAGATGCGCGTGGTGGATGTCGGTCTTCCTCGCAAAAAGCATGACCATATAGAAATTGAGTTAGTGACGGGTAAAAAGCTCGTCTTTAATGATGCTCGTCGTTTTGGTTCGTGCTTGTGGCAATCACCAACTGAACTGCCATTGAAGATATTGCGCTCGTTGGGCCCGGAGCCGTTAACCGATGAGTTTGACGCCAGTGTGTTGTTTAGCAAATCACGAGGTAAGGTATCGCCGGTGAAGAGCTTCATTATGGATAATTCCGTTGTCGTTGGTGTGGGTAATATTTACGCCAATGAATCGTTGTTTAAATCGGGTATTGACCCAAGGCGAGCTGCGGGTAAAGTCAGTTTAAAACGCTATAAATTGCTTACCAATAATATTAAAGAAGTATTGGCCAGTGCAATTAATCAGGGAGGAACAACGCTTAAAGATTTTGCACAAGCAGACGGCAGCCCCGGCTACTTTGCGCAGCATTTACTGGTTTATGGTCGTGCGGGTAATGAGTGTGAAGTATGTCAAACGGCTATTCGCTCTGTGGTTATTGGACAACGAAATACATTTTATTGCATTCAATGTCAAAAATAGCCTGTGGGCTTGCGGCTGAATTTTGGGCTTTTTAACTAAACTTGGGGGCCTATAAATAACCGCCCCAAGTGAACAAATCAAACCGCTCTAGTGTTTGCTAGTGCGCCATCATCATCCATTTTTATGTAACCTCTGTTGCAATGCCACTAATACCTCTGGTGCGCAAAACCCGCTAACATCACCATTATGCAATGCCACTTCCTTCACTATGGTAGAAGAAATAAATGAGTTCTCTTCAGATGGGGTTAGAAACACACTCTCAAGTTCACTGTTGAGTCGTCGATTCATATTAGCCAGTTGAAATTCATATTCAAAATCCGATACTGCACGTAAACCACGAATAAGAATATTAGCGTTTTCAGTTCGAGCTAAATCGGCTAGTAAGCCAGTAAAGCCCTTTACTTCCACGTTAGGCAAGTGACGAGTCACTTGCTTCACCATATTGACCCTTTCTTCTAAACTGAATAACGGCTGCTTATTAGGGTTGCATGCAATAGCTATCATGACATGTGAGAACATTTTCGATGCTCTAGCGATAAGATCGGCATGACCGTTAGTGATGGGGTCAAACGTGCCAGGGTAAATCGCTTTTATTTGTGTCATCACTACTACGCCTGTGGTGTTTGTTTTGAGTGGGGACAGACAGTAACTGAAAGCAGACAATAATTGCAATTAATTATCGATAAAAAGTGTTTAACTTTAGGTCAATGCGCTACCATTGGCGTCGGATTTATTTATTAACATGGACTGGGTTATTTTGTGATTTTTCGCGTTTTCACTATTCTTTTTTTATCTCTTGTTTTTAACGCTCCAGTACTCGGTTCGCCTTGGGTTGGCACGGTTGACAAGCAACTGCACTATGACCTGCAAACATTGCAAGAATGGGGCTACTTAGATGCCACCGTGGTTACTTTTCCAGTTCCTTGGAAGGGCATTGCCGATCAAATACTTTCATTGGACGAAGGTAAAATGCTGCCAATGCCGAGACAAGCGGCACAACGACTACGCTATTACTTGAATCTGCAAAAGCAAGAAAAACGCAGAACCTTCTTGGAACTGCAAGCGTCAAGTGACCAGCCCAGACTAACGTCATTTGATGGTATCAATGATGTGAAAGCGTCGGCTAAAGTTACCAACGAGTTTTATTGGGGGCGCTTAAGTGGGCAGTTAAGTGTTAACTATCAATCGAGCGGTGAGAAGAACCTCGACAACAGCTTTTTAGCCTATCAATTTGGGGCTTGGAATATCCGTGCAGGCTCAATTGATCAATGGTGGGGGCCCGGTCAGTCGAGTAGTCTGATATTGTCAAACAACACCAGACCGATCCCAACTGTTGCGTTATCGCGTTCATCAGCAGTCGCTTCTGAAAGCCCGTGGTTGTCTTGGGCAGGCCCCTGGTATTTTACCAGTCAACTTGGCCAACTTGAAAGTGACAGAGCAGTACCTGATACTAAATTATTGTTAAATCGTTTCACCTTTAGCCCGTTCAAACGCTTTGAGTTTGGTGCTTCTTGGGCGGCAATGTGGGGCGGTGAAGGTCAGCCTAGCAGCTTAGGAGATTTTATTGATGTCATCACATTTAAAGGAGTTTGCACTCGAAATCGTGATGTTTGTGGTGATGAAGACTTAACCAAACAAGGTAATCATCTTGCTGGGTTTGATATAAAATATAGCTTTGACCTCTTCGAACGTCCCATTTCAGTTTATGCCCAGCGTATTGGTGAAGACGCCGTAGATGGTATTAATATTACGGATCAAGCCAATTTAGTTGGTATTTCTACTTATTTTGCGAATGCCAAAGTGTACATTGAAACTAGTGATACCAATATTGCATGCGCTGGAAATGGCAGCACCATTACCAACTGCTATTATGAAAATGGCGTATATAGCAGTGGTTATCGTTTTAGAGGAAGAGTCATCGGCAGTACCTTTGACAGTGATGCTAAACAAATTACAGTAGGAGCTAATATCCGTTTTGATGGTGGCGCTATTGCTGAGATTATTTTGCGTAAAGCCGAGTTGAATCCAGATGGTACGAGACCTTCCCCAGTGCTTACCAGTGATGTTACCGAAGACTTAGTACAAGTGAGTGGGTTTTATCAGCGCCCATTTGGCGACTGGTTATTAAAAGCGGGCGGTAGTATTGAATCACGTCAGTTTGTGACTAAAGACAACCAAGTTGACGCATTGCTTTATTTTAACGCGACTTACGCATTTGATTAGTGGCTAATTTAGGTCATTAAGATTGATACCCTCGTTCAATCGACTTCCAACAATCTTCATCATAATAATAGGGCGAATATTTCGCCCTTTGTTTTTCTAAAGAACGTTTAAATCTGACTAAATTAGCGCGCTTCCACTTGTCACCATCGCGAATAGCGCCACCATCGAAATCTAATAAGTAGATAGTTATACTTTGTTCGCCAGCGTTTTCAGTGTTGTCCTGTGTTTTAACAAATGGGTCTGAAGTTTCGCTATTGTTGGCTTCTTTGGCCACTGTTTTTTCTTGTATGTAAGGGGGTGCTTGTAACAATACATTTTTCACGTTGATGTCGTAATGACACGCTTGTAAGTCATGCATTTTGCGTAATGTTACGCCTATTTTCTCCCATACAGACTGTTGAAGCGCTTGCTGTAATATATATTCGTGCAACTCTTGTGCTCGCGGAATAGTGCCGGTAATAACATCTGCGGTATAAGTGAAACTAGTGTGTTTGAGCCTCGCTGCTATGGGTTTAGGCACATTTAAACCGGCAGCGTGTAACGTAGCCAGCAAATTGAGCTCTTTATAAGGGCGAGATTGCTGTGCTTGCTTAAATAGAAACGTGTCGTTTGACAACTTAGCGATCAAACCACCCCGATAATAGTGACGTAAAACACAGTGCTCTCCTAATATAAAAAAGAAGTAAACTAACCCGCGCCCAGAAGCGGTATGTGTAATTAAGTTTTCAGCCATTAACCAGCTAGGATCAAAGCATTTTTGAATACTTAGTAAATCATCACTTAACGTATCAGAACGGGGTGTCCAAGTACTTTGTTTGGGCACTAAAATAAATTCATTTAGCCCCATAGGAAAGGTCTCGATCATTGACATATTGGTGCTGCGCGCTTCAAAAACTAAGAATATGCTGTAACATATCAAAATTCATGTAGTTAGCATAACGGAATTCATTTGAGCCAAGCTTTTCAACTTTGTATCTTACGCTTGTCAGCAATCGGCGACGTATGTCATGCCGTTGCCATGGTGACGCGCATTCGTCAACATCGCCCAGATATTAAAATTACCTGGATTATCGGTAAAATAGAGCATCAACTGCTGCAGGGTATGTTGGGTGTTGAATTTATTGTATATGATAAAAAAGCAGGCAAAAAAGCTAAACAAGAAGTAAGGCAAGCGCTTGCAGGGCGTACCTTCGATGCTATGTTTGTAATGCAAGTGGCTTTGCGTGCTAACTTACTATCCACAGTGGTGAAGGCAAAGCGCAGAATAGGCTTTGACTGGGAGCGCAGTAAAGAAGGTCACTGGTTGTTTACCAATGAACGCATTGAAGCACAAAAATATGCACACGTTCTTGAGGGCTTCATGGGATTTGCCGATAAGTTAGGCATTCCTAAAGACACTGACCCGCGATGGGATATGCCGCTCGATAAAACGGATTGGGAGTGGGCTAAAAAGCAAACCGCTGCGCTAGGGAAATATGCTGTCATTAGTCCCGCTGCATCTAAGGCTGAACGAAATTGGACGGTTCATGGCTATACAGCAGTGGCCCAAAATTTAATAGAAAAAGGCTATAAAGTTGTACTTTGTGGTGGGCCTGGTCCCGTAGATTTTGAGATTTCAGTTAAAATATTACAAACGCCAGATATTATTGCACTGAATTTGGTAGGTCAAACGAGTTTGAAACAAATGTTAGCCGTGCTGGCTGATGCAGCATTGGTATTAGCGCCGGATACGGGGCCTGCTCATATGGCGACGACGATGGGCACACCCGTTGTTGGCTTGTATGCGCATAGTAACTTCAGGCGCACAGGGCCTTATTTATCGCAAGAGCTGGTGGCATCAGTGTACGATGTTCAAATAAAAAGCCAAAAAGGCAAAGAGTGGGGCTATCTTCCTTGGGGCATAAGAGCCAAGGGTAAAGATTTAATGACGTATTTACTGGTCTTAACAGTATTGAAAAAAGTCGATCGAGCCCTGAGTGAACTGGACACTGAGTAAACAATACTGGACAATACACCGATCGAAAATTCACTTATAAAGCGTTGGGCTGCAGTAAGTCCTATGTAAAAGCTTTCACCCATTGAGGGTTCATCATGTCGCAAGGTTTTATCTCACACATTCAAGCTCAATTAGACGCCGCTAAGAACGATGGTTTGTACAAAAAAGAGCGGATTATTACATCACAGCAAAGCGCAGATATTACAGTAGCTAGCAACGAGCACGTCATTAACTTTTGTGCGAATAACTATTTAGGTCTCGCAAATCATCCTGATTTGATCGCAGCGGCTAAACAAGGCCTCGATTCTCACGGGTTTGGTGTTGCATCGGTTCGCTTTATTTGTGGTACTCAAGATATTCATAAGCAGTTAGAACAAAAAATTAGTGAGTTTCTGGGCACCGAGGATACTATTTTGTATCCTTCTTGTTTTGATGCCAATGGCGGCTTATTCGAAACCGTGCTAGATGCAGAAGATGCGGTTATTTCTGATGCATTGAATCATGCAAGTATTATTGACGGTGTACGTTTGAGTAAAGCAAAACGCTATCGCTATGCAAGCAACGATATGCAAGCGCTTGAAGAACAACTAAAGCAAGCAACTGCTGATGGTGTCAGATTCAAACTCATTGCCACTGACGGTGTTTTTTCTATGGATGGTGTTATCGCCAACCTTAAAGGTATTTGTGATTTAGCTGACAAATACGATGCAATGGTGATGGTTGATGATTGTCACGCAACGGGTTTTGTAGGGGAAGACGGTCGTGGTAGTCATGAGTATTGTGATGTCATGGGCCGAGTTGATATTCTAACTGGCACCTTAGGTAAAGCATTAGGTGGCGCTTCGGGTGGCTATACGTCAGGTAAAAAAGAAGTGGTTGACTGGTTGCGCCAGCGCTCCAGACCTTATCTTTTCTCAAATTCAGTTGCGCCTCCTATCGTTACGGCGTCATTGAAAGTGTTTGATATGATGGCAGATGGCAAAGGCCTTCGCGATGCCTTAACTCGGAACTCTGCGCATTTTAGAACGCGTATGGAAAGTGCAGGTTTTACTTTGTCAGGCAAAGATCATGCAATTATTCCCGTCATGCTAGGTGATGCTAAGCTTGCCAGCGACATGGCAGACAAAATGTTAGCGCGTGGTATTTACGTCGTGGGTTTCTCGTTTCCTGTTGTACCGAAAGGTAAGGCTCGTATTCGCACGCAAATGTCGGCAGCGCATAGTGTTGCGCATATCGATAAAGCGGTTGATGCTTTTATTGAAGTCGGTAAAGAGCTAGGAGTAATTTAATGAATTCACCATTAAAAGGTGCACAAGCAAAACAAATGAAGTCGTTGGCTAAGCTACACAGAGAGCCCGGTATTTGGCTGACCGACAATCCGGTGCCCGAAATGGGGCCGAATGATTTGATGATAAAAATTCGTAAAACGGCTATCTGTGGCACTGATATGCACATTTTCAATTGGGATGAATGGTCTCAGCAGACTATTCCGGTTCCCATGATTGTGGGCCATGAATATGTCGGTGAAGTGGTTGAAATAGGACAAGAAGTCGCTGGCTTTACAATGGGTGACCGGGTTTCAGGCGAAGGACACATTACATGTGGACACTGCAGAAATTGCCGAGCTGGTCGCAGACACTTGTGTCGCAACACTACCGGCGTTGGTGTCAATAGACAGGGCGCTTTTGCCGAGTACCTTGTTATACCGGCGTTTAATGCATTTAAGATCCCAGCTAATATCAGCGATGATATGGCTGCTATTTTCGACCCCTTTGGCAATGCCGTGCACACGGCACTGTCGTTTGATTTAGTCGGTGAAGATGTTTTGATTACTGGCGCCGGACCTATTGGTATTATGGCTGCAGCTGTGGCTAAACATGCAGGGGCTCGCTTCGTCGTTATCACTGATGTTAATGATTATCGACTCGACTTGGCTAAAACAATGGGGGCAACACGGGTAGTCAATGTTGCCTCTGAAAACTTAAAAGATGTGATGAATGAATTAGGTATGACCGAAGGTTTCGATATTGGTTTAGAAATGTCGGGTGTTCCCTCAGCATTTCGCGATATGCTGGATAAAATGAATCATGGCGGAAAGATAGCAATGTTAGGTATCCCACCGCAGAGTGTTGCGGTTGATTGGAATACGGTTATTTTTAAAGGCTTAACCATCAAAGGTGTATATGGCCGCGAAATGTTCGAAACTTGGTACAAAATGGTAAGCTTGCTGCAAAGTGGCTTGGACTTAAGCCCAATGATTACTCATCAATTCAGCATTAATGATTTCGCTAAAGGTTTTGAAGTGATGGGTTCAGGGCAAAGTGGTAAAGTCTTACTTGACTGGCAAGGGTAGATAAATGCAACAGTTTGAACATATTTCGGTACAAGATACCAAAGTAAAACTAGATACAGGTGCTGCCAAAGTGGTCGATATTCGCGATGACCAGTCATTTGAGCAAGCCCATATTCCTGGTGCATTCCATTTGACCAATGGCAGTATTAAACGATTTATGGATGCGAATGAATTGGATACGCCTGTTATTGTGGTTTGTTATCACGGGCACAGTAGTCAGCAAGCGGCGCAATATATACTGCAACAAGGTTTTGAGACTGTATACAGTATGGATGGTGGCTTTGAAGGTTGGCGAACTCAATTTCCCTCGCAGTCCAGCGCAGGACCAAGCGATGTTGAAGGTAGTGATTCTTGAGTGATTTAGGTAAAGATAGTACGCCGATATTGGCTTTTTCTGATAAAAAGCCTGCGCGATTACTTGCCGATTATCTCACTAGTTGTAACATTGATGTTCGCATTGGCAAAGGAAAGCCAGCGGTATCTGGATATGACACTGCAGACGTCGACCAGGAGTCGGTTGACAAGCTACCTGATCCAATTGAAACGTCACGTTATCAAATTATTGTCCTTAACCCTAATGATGTACAAGAGGCGCTAAAAATCGCTGAAGATTTTGTGACTAATCCAAACCAAGCCAAATATCAGCAAGCGGCTTGGGAGGTAGGGAAATCCATTGCTGGATCAAAAGACTCACCGCAACGCGTAACTGCTAAAAGTGCCGGAGTACCTGTTTGGCTGCAAGACCTAAAGTCCACACCGTTTATGTCATTGGTACTTGCTATCTGTCTCGGTGTTTTCTTACTTAGCTATCTTGGCGCGTCCAATGTCATTTATCAGAGTCTAACAATTCGTAGTATAGATGAACTTTTACAAAGCCAGCAATGGTGGCGTTTATTTACCCCTGCCTTCCTGCATTTTGGTGCTATCCATATCATTTTCAACTTAATTTGGTGGTGGCTCTTAGGCTCACAGTTAGAACGTGCTTTTGGTAGCGTATCGTTAGCCGTTATATTTGCAATTGCTGCGATCAGTTCAAACGTTGCACAACTGCTTGTTTCAGGCCCCAATTTTGGTGGCTTATCTGGGGTCGTTTACGCTTTGTTCGGTTATGTCTGGTGGATAGGCTTGCTACGCCCGCAATGGGGTATGGGCTTACCTAACAATCTGGTGTACTTCTTATTGGGTTGGTTAGCGCTCGGCTACTTTGATGTATTGTGGGTCAATATGGCGAATGAGGCACATTTGTTCGGCTTAATTTCAGGTTGCTTAATGGCGTTGGCAACACATCAATTAGCCGGAAATCGTCGTCCTAGAAATTAGCCACCTTGGCGTAAATACTTGGTGAAGATGATGTTTTCAATGACATTTTCACCGGTCTCGCGTTTCATAATATCTTTGAATTTTTGCAATACCATTCTGCGTATATCCTCGCGCCCAGTTAGAGAGCGTATTTTGTCTTCAGGTTGCGCTCCCAATACTTCTATTGCGGTTGCTCTTAGCAATGGCATATGATGCTCGACATCAACAATTTTTGCTGGATCCGCGACCATCATTTCAATAGTTACTCGTACATAACCAAGCTTTTTTGAGTTGTCGCCAGCGTAGTTGGTGACGATATCCGGCTCCAAGGCTACATAGGCATAGTTTCGCTGTTGTGCATGCACCAGTTCAGGTGTTATTAACAGCCCTATTGCTAGAGTGAGAAGTACCATGCCGTTGCACATTGAACAAAAATATCGGTGCTTTTTAGTCTGCACATGTTGAGTTTTATGTAGTTTACGCCAAATTGTCATGTTAGTGCCTCTGGAAAAGAACAATACGGATGCAGATATAATCTTTGCTGTGTTAGACTTATTATATCGGATCAAACTCAATTTTCTAAATCACTTGTCTCAAATAAATCAATTTCCCTTGGGTATTCACGCATCTTGGAAGAGTGCGTCGCAATACGATATTCCTAATCAGCACTTGGCTGACTGGCTACTTCATACCGGTTCTCTGACAGAGCGCTTGCAGGCGCTTACTAATAAATTTGAGGTCAAGGTATTAGGGCAGGCTACAATTGACGCTGATCAGAGTGAACAAGTCGCATTAATAGATTACCACAAGCATCAATGGCAAATACGAGAAGTTATCTTATATGGTGATGGTAAGCCATGGGTTTTTGCACGCAGTGTGCTGCCTGAACATTTATGTAAAACAACTTGGGCAACGTTGGGCAATCAACCCCTAGGTCAGCGAATTTTCAATGACAACAAGTTTGTGCGTAGTGAATTTGTAATTGCACAATTAGATAATAATCCAATTGCGGGTCTTGGTACTGATCCGCCGATTCCTGCCGCAACTAACGCTTTGTGGGGCAGGCGTTCTGCATTCAAAATTGAGGCTTGGCATCTACTAGTGGCGGAAGTCTTTTTACCTGACTGTCCCAGTTACATTTGCGATACTGCTGCCGGCAAAATAAGCAATGTGAGCGTTGAATGACGTTGTTGCGCTGGCAAAAAAAAGGTGCTTACTGGCGTTTAATGCGCGCCGACAAACCGATTGGTATCTATTTATTATTATGGCCAACGGTTTGGGGCTTACTGTGGGCCTCAAATGGACTACCGCCATGGCATATTACTGTTATTTTTATTTTAGGCGTCTTCCTTATGCGTTCTGCCGGTTGTGTTATTAATGATTATGCTGATCGCAAGGTTGATGGCGCAGTAAAAAGAACACAAGCGAGACCCATTGTTTCTGGTGAAGTAAAACCTAAAGAAGCATTGCAACTGTTTTATCTGCTAGTCGTTCTGGCTTTCGCGTTGGTTTTATTTCTCAATACGAACACTATTATACTGTCACTAGGGGCTCTATTTCTCGCCAGCCTTTATCCGTTTATGAAACGTTATACACATTTGCCACAGGTGGTACTAGGAGCGGCTTTTAGTTGGGCTATTCCGATGGCTTTTATGGCTATTACTGGCGAATTACCCGCATGGCTTTGGCTCATCTATCTAGCTAACTTAGCTTGGACTGTCTCCTATGATACAGCCTATGCGATGGTAGACCGAGAAGACGACATACGCATTGGGGTAAAGTCGAGCGCCATCTTATTTGGTCGATTTGATGTCATTATTATTGTATTTTTAAATGCCGTGACACTGATCTTGCTGGCATACGTTGGTTGGATCACCAATCTGCACTTCAGCTTTTATGTTGGCCTAGTGTTCGCAGCATTGATGTTTATATACCAGTTCAGGCTAATAAAAACGCGTCAAAGAGACGCGTGTTTTGCTGCCTTTTTACATAACCATTGGGTTGGTTTGGTCATCACATTTGGCTTATTGTTCGGCGTACTGATGTAGTAAACTTGGTCAACAACTCTTTTATAAGGTTTTGTTTATTGGTTCATTCTGATGCAGATTCGAGCGCTGCAATACGCGCTTCCATTGCTTCCATTTTTTCTCTAGTACGAATAAGTACTTGGTTTTGAACGTCAAATTCTTCGCGCGTAACTAAATCAAGTTTCGACAATTGGGCTTGCAACACTTGCTTTACTTTACCTTCCGCTTCACCTGCCATTGTTTTCATACCGGCGGGTATTGCATTACTGATATTTTTAGCAATTTCTTCTAATTTCTTGGGATCTAGCATTGTTTGTCCTTGGCTTCACTTTCTAGTGGTAATTGTATCCCGAAATGAAAAAGAAAAAAGCGTTATTAACTGATCATTTGTTATAATTCTTTTCTTTGCTACTTTTTCCCCTTGAGAACTCTGCATGCGCTTAAATGATGCCCAACAAGAAGCCGTCGAATATGTATCAGGTCCATGCTTGGTGCTCGCAGGGGCCGGCAGTGGTAAAACCCGTGTTATTACCAATAAAATTGCTTATTTAGTGCGTGAATGTGGTTATAAAGCAAGACAAATCGCGGCGGTTACGTTTACCAATAAAGCCGCTCGAGAGATGAAGGAGCGTGTTGCACAAACGCTAGGCAAAGCAGAAGCACGTGGTTTAAAAGTATCAACCTTCCACACACTTGGACTCAGTATTATCAAAAAACACGTTTTACAGTTAGGCTATAAAGCGGGCTTTTCATTATTTGATGATAAAGACTCAATGAGCCTGCTACGCGACCTTACCGAAGCAGAATATGATGGTGATAAAGACTTACTGTCAGCATTGCAGTCGACGATTTCAAACTGGAAAAACGATCTGATCCTGCCTCAGGCTGCATTAAAAATGGCCCGTGGCGACAGTGAAATTGAGCAAGCAAACTACTACGTGGAATATGCATCACACCTTAAAGCATACAACGCTCTGGATTTCGACGACCTTATTTTGTTACCCACGCTATTGCTGAAAACCAATGAAGCGGTGCGTAACAAATGGCAGAGTATGCTCAAATACCTGCTGGTGGATGAGTATCAAGATACCAATACCAGTCAGTATGAATTAGTTCGGATATTGGTGGGTCAGCGAGCCAGATTCACGGTGGTAGGCGATGACGACCAATCTATTTATTCATGGCGAGGTGCAAGGCCGCAAAACTTAGTTTTACTACAAAAGGACTTCCCAAGTCTTCGTCTGATTAAGTTAGAGCAAAACTACCGCTCATCAGGACGGATATTACACAACGCTAATATTCTGATCCAAAATAACCCGCATGTTTATGAAAAGCGTCTATTTAGCGAATTGCCGTATGGTGAAAAACTCAAAGTTGTGGTGGCTAAAAATGAAGAACACGAAGCTGAAAAAGTAATCGCGGAATTAATGGCGCATCGCTTTATGAATAATACGAGCTACGCTGACTACGCTATTTTGTACAGAGGAAATCATCAATCTCGCTTGTTTGAAAAAGTATTAATGACAAACCGGATCCCATACAAAATAAGCGGTGGAACGTCATTTTTCGGGCGCACCGAAGTTAAAGATGTTATGGCCTACTTACGTTTACTGGTTAATCAAGACGATGACAATGCGTTGCTTAGAGTTATCAATACACCTTCTCGAGGTATCGGACGTGCAACCCTAGAAAAAGTGGGGCACTTTTCAAACGCCAATAGAACGGGCTTATTTGAGGCTTGCTGTCACAGTGGTCTGAATAGCATATTAGGTGCAAAAGCCTACCAATCCGTGGACCAGTTTTCACGTTGGGTAGTGCAAGCCGCGGACAACGCAAAGCGCGGCGATACAGTTGCAGTATTGCGAGACTTCATTAAAACCATGGGCTATGAAGAATGGTTGTATGAGCAAAGCACGAGTCCTAAAGCGGCGGAAATGGGGATGGCAAATGTCAGTACATTGTTTGGGTGGGTTGATAATATGCTTAAGGGTGATGATTTAGAGCCACCAATGACCTTACCTGAAATTGTGAATCGATTGATTTTGCGGGACATGATGGAGCGAGGTGAAGATGACGCTGAAGCCGATCAGGTGCAACTGATGACACTGCATGCATCCAAGGGACTGGAATTCCCTTATGTCTTCATGGTAGGAATGGAAGAGGGAATGTTGCCACATAAAAGTAGTATTGAAGAGGATAATATTGATGAAGAACGTCGCTTAGCATATGTAGGTATTACGCGTGCTCAAAAAGAGCTTGTGTTTAGCATCGCCAGAGAGCGTCGTCAATTTGGTGAAGTTATTCAGCCAGAACCGTCTCGTTTCCTCTATGAATTACCGCAGGACGATGTTGAATGGGAGTTTCAAAAGAAAAAAGCAACGCCCGAAGAGAGAAAAGAAAAAGGCGCTAAAGGGATAGCCAACTTACGAGACCTGCTCTAAGGTTAAAGCGGGTTAGCTATCATCGTCGACAAAGTCGAGTAATATGGTTCTGCCCAATATATCACCTTGGCCGTATTCGCAGCCCAAGCCTTTTAAGCTCTCCAGCTTACTTTTACTTGAAATGCCCTCGGCGATAACAATTAGCCCCACTTTTTCCGCGACTAAAATAACCGATTCAATGAAGCGTAAGTTCTTCTCGGAGCGTGTGAAAGATTGAATAAACCGCTCATCAATTTTAATAAAATCGAATGGGTAAGAGAACAAATAATTTAATGATGCCGTGCCGCTACCAAAGTTATCTAAAATTAAACCAAAACCATGGCGCTTTAACTTCTTAATAGACGGCAATATATACTGTGAACGATTGCTGAGAGCACTTTCTGAAAACTCCAGTAGCAATTTCTCAGCGTCAAATTCGCTATCCTTTACATGTGCGATCAGCTCATCCACGAGATCTTTTTTCATGAGGTGTTCAACTGATAAACTCACGCCAATGCGTTGATGCGCGTGTTCAGCATCATTCTGCCACTGGCCTAATAAACCAATAGCGCCATCTAACAAGAATTGATTTAATTCTAGTGTCAAACCGCATTGTTCAGCGATTTGCCAAAACTGCTCTCGGTTTATTTTGCCGAACGACTCGTTGTGCCATTGTAGCGTGCATTCAAAATACAGTACGGATTCATCTTCAAGCTTAACAACGGGCTGCAATATACAATCGAAGCCTTTCTCTTTTAGCGTTTTACGAAACTCTGACTCTAATTGAATATCCCCAAGTAACTTTTCACGCATGCTCTTATCAAACGTAACATAGCGTCCCCGGCCAAGACTTTTAGCTTGGTACATAGCTGCATCAGCGTCACGTAATACTTCGTCAGCTGACATATAGTTACTATCAAGATGCGCAATACCTAGGCTTGCACCGCTAAACATTTCTTTACCGTCGAGCATAAATGGTATAGACACGGAATTGATAACACGAGATGCTACTTCTTCAACTGCTTTAATATCTTCGAAGTTGTCTAATAGAATAACGAATTCGTCACCGCCTAAGCGGGCTAATAAATCGTGGCCGCGTTTATATAATGAAATACGTTGGCTAACTTCGACTAAGAACTCATCGCCTGCATGGTGGCCTAAGGTGTCGTTAATCACTTTGAACCTGTCTAAATCAATAAATAACACCGCAAATTGATTTTCGGGGTGGCGCTTTTTGTTTGCAATTGCAAGCTCAAGGCGGCTATTAAACATAACGCGATTAGGTAAATCGGTAAGTGAGTCGTGATGTGCGTCATGGATCAGTTTTAGCTCGATCTCTTTACGCTGTTCTATCTGTTTTTTCAGATACTCGTTAGTTTGGTTAAGTTCTTCGGTGCGTTCCTGCACCTTGTTTGTCAATTGCAGGTTATATTCTTTGAGTGCCTCAGCGCTTCTTCTGCGCTCCATTGCTACTGCAATATGGTGTGACACGAAACGTAAAATGTCTAAATCTTTTTGTGTATAGTTTTCAAGCTTACCGTAGGTTTGTACTGCAATAACGCCTTGCACTTCACCGTCTATGACTAATGGTGAACCCAACCAAGAGTTATTATGTTCCATCATATTTTGCGCTACGGTAACGTCAACTTCACCTTCTTCGACTAAGGATAAAATCTTTGAATTGTCGATCAATGAAGCTTCGCCGCGACGAATAATATATTCGGTTAAACCTAAACCTAACGGACGCTCATCAACAGAGTCATGTAATTCATCACTAAGATATGGAAAGGTAAGTTTGTCTTTGTCTTTATTCAAAACAGCAACAAAACAGTTTGGTGCGCTGATTAAGCGAGCTAGAACTTCGTGCAATTTTAAATAAAAACGAGGAATATCATCATCCAAAGAAACTGACAGCTCTGATATTTCAAACAACGCGGTTTGTAGCGATTCAATCTTTTGGCGTTCGAGAATTTCTTCTTGTAAATCGTCATTAATACTGCGTAACTGCTTAGTGCGATCGCGGATGGTTCGTTCAGTCACTTCGCGGCTTTTAACTCGATCAACGGTTGTTACAATGTGTTGTGAGATAAATGAGAGAACTTCGAAATCGTCTGGGCTATAACGCACATCGTCATTATAGCTCTGCACCACCATGGCGCCAATTACGTCAGCACTGCGCTTTAGAGGCACACCAATAAGGTCGACAGGAGGGGTTCCCAGCATCTGAATACCGGTTTGTTCTAAAACAGATTCGGTATTTTCTTTGGTCATAACCAAGCTTTTCCCATTTTTGAGAATATAACCAGTAATGCCATCCATAATACGTTCATATGGAACTAACGAAATTACTTCTTCATCTAGCTCATCCACGAAGTAAGCAAAATCGACGTTTTTATCGCTGGGGTCAAAAAAGGCAACATAGAAGTTATCGGCATTCATAAAATCGCTAACGATGTCATGAACTGCTTTATAAAGACGATCAAGATTACTCACTGAACTAGCTAATTCACTGATCTCAAAAAGTGCCTTCTGAATTTTTTCAGCGCGCTTATACTTTTCGGTGAGATCCTGAAGTTGTGGAATTAGCTCGCGCAATTCTTGTTCAGAAAGCTCACCTATAACGGTATCATCTCTATTCATTTAAACAAAAAACCTTTACAACCCTATAATGCAATTTTCTTAGGGAATCGCTTTCCATGCAATCTACAAAGAATTAAATTCCTTCGATCATATAATTTATTGCTGTTTTTATATCGTCGTCAGAACAGTCACCACAAGCCCCCATTGCTGGCATTGCGTTAATTCCGTCAATCGCATTTTTCCAAACCTGGTCAAAGCCTTTTTCATCTAAACGTGGCTGCCATTCAGCCGCAACTTGTGACTTAGGAGCGCCTAAAACGCCTGCTGCATGGCACGCAACACATGCGCCATTATAGATTTGCTCGCCGGTACGAGGGCCTGCTGCGACAGCTGGTGCTGCGCCTGCAATATGGACATTACCGCTCGGTTTAATACGTTGGGCAATATCATCATCCGTCATTTCTTGCGCGTTTGCACTGACGAAAAATAACGCGGATACGAAAAGACTTACTAATACTCTGAATTTCACTACTTTCTCCTGCAATTTGTGTTAGCTCACAACAACTTAGCTTGATTATAAACATTAGTCAGGGGTAAACAACTATTAGTTGCATTATCCCTGAGGGTATTTATCGTAAAAAAGTTGTTTGCTTTGAACTTATCGGTTAACAAATTGTTTCTGTTAATATTTTGAATTACAAGCCAAATTGACCCTGCAGCAATGCAATAAACTTTCGTTTTTGTTTAAAATCAAAAATCAATTCACTGATTAAAAAATCAAAAGATTGATGCTGCTTTTTACTCTTTAATGCAGATTTTAGTTCTTTCAACAACGTAATCGCAGTTTCATAACCTTGTGTATCGGTATTTTTTGGATACGTCCGGATAAGTCTGCGATACAGCACAAAACCTAAGTCCGGTTGCATTTCTATGCCTAACTTTGAAATTTTGTGCAGCAATGGATTCGACAAAATTACGTCTTGCGCTTCAGCAATCGCGATATCTTTCTTATCACATGCTAGATACAGTTCAAATAGAGTGTCTTGATTGTCGGTATCCTCTAAGCGCTCAATCAATAGTGCCTGGGCTTTTTCAAACCAATGTTGAACATCGGCTTCACTCTTATTATCGGAGGCCTCGAGCAAGCTGAGCACAGCGTGAAAATCGCTTGCCTCTAATGAACGTTCATATGCTGACCAATGCAGGTCCAGCGAAGCGTCGATATCTTCTACCTGCTCTTGTGTATTAGCGCTCAGCGTTAGCAGTTTACTTTCTTGCCTATAATTGAGTGTATGACTTTCGATCTCTGTGATGTATTTTCTAGCTATATCCTTACATCCTAATGAAACGCATAACTCTGCCAGTTCTATATACTCAGTCAGATTAGTAGCCAATTTATGCTTACATTCAATAAGCTTAAGTTTATTTTCAGTTGACACCTCTGGACCGCTCTCTGCGTAGTATAGGGCAAGATCAGTCAATATTAGTACATGCGTGTCATCGACAGTTTTTTCGATTTGGATCGAGCTGGTCTCGGTTTGTTCAAATTGGCATTCAAGATTAACCAGCTTCTCAATAAATAATTCGATTAACTCAGGGTATTTTTGTACGAATCTCTTGTAGATTGAAGGTAGAGCAAAATTAGAAAATGGTTGATGATAAAGTGACATTAAAAAGCTCACTTTACGCTGGGGCGTCCAATTCAATTCACTGGTGAACGTTGCAAAAGCCTGAACCAGCGTCACTTCAACTTTAAGTCGATAGCCTTTGTCATCTTTAATTTTTCCAAGCGCTTTGTTGTATCTCAGCAAGGCAGTTTGGGTTAGCTCGAACGCAGGGTCGGTCGGTAATTTATGTAATATTGAAATTAACCGATTAAACTTTTCTATTGCGGTCTCAAAGTAGGTTTTTACTCTGTTTTGACGCCATACTTCTCGTAAAGGAAGCGCTTTGTTAATAATATCTATTAACGCTTTTTTATTTATTTTTCCATTGCGAACATCAGCAAACAGAACCCATTGTTCGGTTTTATCAATGTCGCTAGTAATTTGCTTTAATAGCGTTGCTTTTGCTTCTGCTTCGGACATGCTTTCAATATATCCAGTGATCCGCTGAATTTCATCACCTTCTTGCAACACTTCTAGTTCGGCTTCACGCGAAATGTCGGTGAGTGCGACAGCAACACAATGCTTACAAAAGTCGAACCCTTCGGAGTCAGAACAATTGCAACTTCCTTCGTACTGACCATCAACGATAGAAAGTTTCACAGTAAACTCTTGAATTTCTTGAACTATAGCTGTCACTATTAATTGATTTCTAGTAAAGCGATGAACTGCTTCTTGAAAATACAGCATTTCTCCTTTGTCGAAAGTACGTCTTCCGGCAAGCTTTTGTAACTGTAAAATTGGATTACTATCTGGCATAGGGTATTTTGTTTACGCTTAAAAGTTAAACTACGGATTAATAAGGTAGCGAAAAAATAGCTAAAGTGCTAAACACGCTGATTGTTTATTCATACCCATTGTATAAACCTCATGGCTTATATAATGAGATGCAAAAGTTTTTAAAACTCGAAAGCTTGAATCAAGTAAAAAGCACGATCAACTGAATATTATATAACAGTTTACACACAATGAAAATGGATCTACCGCAGATGTATGAAAAGTAGAGGCTTGACTGGTCTGCAAGTCTCTGTTTAATGTTAGTAGTCAAACTTTATGCATGCGCTATTTTAAATAAAGTACGTATCTGAGCAAAAATACCGCTGCCATAAAATAGGTAATCAGGCTCACTTTTTTATATTCACCGATGCCGACCTTAATTCCAACATAAGTGATGAAACCCAAGGCAATTCCTTCGCTAATACTAAATGTCAGGGGCATTGCCATCAGGGCAATGGTTGCTGTAACTACACTAGCTAAGTCCGAAAAATCGAGTTCTTTAATTGAATCCACCATAAAAATACCCACCATAACTAGTGCAGGTGTTGTGGCCATATTACTGACAGGACTGCCAATTTTATAAAACAAAGTAAGCATATGAGTAATTAATTAAAAAATGATTATCAAAAGCCTATTTTACTTAGTATTGTGCATGCGCATTACAATGAAACGCGTCGGTAAAGGAATCAAATTTAAGCCTCGCCGACAATACCATTGGTTTTCGACCGGAATATAAATAATGAGCACTGACACCAAAATGAGCAAACTCAAGCAACTAATTCAACAGTTGCCCAAAGCAGAACTGCATTTGCACATTGAGGGTACGTTGGAGCCTGAGTTAATGTGGCGCCTAGCCCAAAAACACAATATTACGCTACCATTTGCAAGCGTTGAAGCTATTCAAGATGCATATCAGTTCAACAACTTACAAAGTTTTCTTGACCTTTATTATCAAGGTGCGGATGTGTTGCGCGACGAAGATGATTTCTTTGAGCTGATGTGGGCTTATTTAGGCAAATGTCACGAACAAAATATTGTGCATACTGAAATTATGTTTGACCCGCAAACGCATACTCAAAGAGGGATTACTTACGACGTGTTTATGCCGGGATTTGCAAGAGCAATTGATAAAGCAAAAACTGAGCTTGGTGTATCTGTTTATCTGATTTTGTCATTTTTACGGCATTTAAGTGAAGACAATGCGATCGAGACCTTACAACAAGCACAGCCCTATTATTCAATGATTACCGCCGTTGGCTTAGACAGTGCTGAATTGCATAATCCGCCATCAAAGTTTCAAGGTGTATTTGCACAGGCTGCATTGTTGGGCTTTAAGTTAGTTGCTCATGCGGGAGAAGAGGGCCCACCCGAATACGTATGGGAAGCGATTAATTTACTTAAAGTAGACCGGGTCGATCATGGCGTTCGCAGCATTGAAGATCCTAAATTGATGGCCTATTTGAAACAACATCAAGTCCCACTGACAGTGTGTCCGCTGAGTAATTTGAAACTATGTGTTATTGACGATATGCGCGAACACAATATAGTTGAGCTGTTGAATGATGGTTTGCGGGTAATGGTAAATTCCGATGACCCGTCCTATTTTGGTGGCTATTTAAATGAAAATTTTTATGCCTTAGTCGACAAACTTGATTTGACAGAGGAGGACACTGTGGCGCTCATAAGCAATAGTATTAGTGCCAGTTTTTTGCCTGATAATGACAAGCAAGAATGGCTAACGCGTATTCAACAGCTAACGCAAACGTTAAGGATTACCAAGCATGCGTAAAATCGTCTTACTCACTCTAATTATATTGCTACCTGCATTATATAGTGCTGCATCGGCTGAACAGAAATATGGTCCTCGTGAATTTGCCGATAGCGATAAATGGACTGCTATTGTTGCTGCATATGAACCTGAAATTAACGCAATTGATGATGCCTTCGACAAAATGGAAAGCGCAAAAATCGATGAAACGATCATCATCAAAGGTGTCAAATATCAGCTAGGGACGTATAAAAGCCAACGGGTAATCATTTTTACCACGGGCATTAGTGTCGTTAATGCGGCAATGACAATGCAAATGGCGCTTGATTATTTTCCCATCGATAAGGTTGTCATGATGGGTATTGCTGGCGCCATTAACCCGATGTTCGAACCCGGAGACATCGCCATCCCTGAGCGCTGGTATTATCACGACGAGTCAGTTTATGTAAATCCTGACCCACAAAATGAAGGTGCATATATACTTCCCGGTTATTATGAAGCGGCGTCAAATCGTCACGAGGAACGAGCAAAAATTGACGCTAACGCGCCTAAATACAAGAACTTTGCTTATCAGTTTCCAAGAGAAGTTGCGATCGTTAAAGAGGGCATCGAAAGCCCACAAAAAATGCCTTACTTTACCGTTTCCGCGAATTTATTAGCGCTTGCTAAAAAAGCCCTGATAAATGTCGATACAATAAAAATGCCCTCTGGTAAACCAATCAAAATAAGTATCGGTGGCAATGGTGTGACCGGGTCAGTGTTTGCTGACAGTGCTAAGTATCGAGTGTGGTTACAAGATGTTTTTAACGCGCAGGTAGCAGAAATGGAATCGGCCGCTGTTGGTCAAGTTTGTTTTGTAAACAACGTCGATTGGATTGTTATTCGCTCGGTTAGTGATTTAGCCGGTGGTCAAAAAGGCCAGAATGATGAAAACGTATTTAATGCGATTGCATCTGGCACAGGAACTAAGTTAATGATGGCTTTATTGGATGAGATTGTTAGTGCAAAAGCAAATGACGTAAAATAAGACTGGAAAATCTAGCTTAAATCTTTAGACTCACGGTCTGTTATCGACGACAACGATAAATTGTCGGATTACAATGCACCCGTAGCTTAGCTGGATAGAGTATCGGTCTCCGAAGGCTACACGAGATTTGGTTGATATGACCGAAATATAAGTTAAAATTTGTTGTAACCCGCTACGCACCTGTAGCTCAGCTGGATAGAGTAACGGCCTCCGAAGCCGTGGGTCGCGCGTTCGAATCGCGCCAGGTGCACCATTTCCTTCTTTTTTGACTCTTACACTATGTGCCAAATTCGGCGTCAATTTGGGGCCTGTGACCAACTTGAATTAACAAACGAATCTATAGCACTTGCTGGATGGTCAAGTTTTTATGCAAAAGATACGAATATAAGGTTCAATTTTAAATGCGAATCAACATACGGCGGTCTGCACATTGCAAATTTGTACAAGCTTATAGTTTATAAATTTTTAATGGGTCTGAACGATCCTCAATTTGTGCATCTTTCACTCTATCGTATTGGCATTAAGTACGAAACCGATTAAGACAAGATTTTCGTTGAATTCACGTTCGATATTCTCTCTACTGAATAAATTTATGATGTATTTACGTTAAGTCTAATTCGGCGGTAAACTCTACTAGCTAGGCTCACCAAAATACCGGTATGTGCGTGTCGCACTCTAATTAGTTATTGATAATAAGTGATCATTCAAGTTCACGTGCAAAGGACAGGTTAAAGCACGGGCAATGGTAATTAGAGCTAATAGACTACACTGTATTTTGCGAAAAAAAATCATCCAATTAATCTCAACCTTGACTGACGGCAAAGAGCGAGGAGCGGCCCGTCGCGGTTCACTATCTTAATAGCCGTTTAGATCCTTAGGGTGCATTAGCGCAATTCTATAAGCGCCCTTGAAACTTCATTCTCCTTACTTTTCTTAGCTGATCAAAAGACTTAATGAAAGCGCTTCCCTCTATTTTCCTCATGTTTTCGCTAGGTAAAATTATTTCCAACTAAATTAATTTGTTATTCCCACTGCGTACGTGGCTACGAATCCCATATCTAATTGGCTATAGTCTTTGCTGTTTTCTTGAATATAGTAATATGTTATTCTTTACTAATTAAAGAATAGTAAAGGCGTAATAAACATGAAAGTGAGTGCTAAAAGACAAATTACTTTACCCATCGAGTTGTGTGCCGTGGCAGATATCGATAAAGGTGACGAAGTTGACAGCTTTGTAGATAGACAAGGTATTATCTCTATTGTAAAAAAATCAATGGGGGCAGCTAGTGGTATTTTAAAAAATACTAAAGCCAATCGAAGTATTAGCGAAGATGCATCACTGCAAAGTGCCATTGATTGATGATTGATGATTGCTATTGATACAAATGTACTTCTTCGTTATTTGCTTGACGATGATGACAAACAAAGCCCAAAAGCGAAGATTTTAATCAACGGCGAGCACAAAGTATTAGTCACTGATGTTGTTCTAACTGAGACTGTTTGGGTACTCAAAGGCAAGCGATATCAAGTTTCTAAAGATACTATTGTTGATGTTATTCATGCATTATTTGCTGAACCCAATATTCAGTTTGAAGATGCGCAGGCTGTTTGGTGCGCATTGAAAGACTATGTAAACGCGGCCCCAATTAAAGTAAAGGGTAAAATAAAACAGGCAGACTTTCCTGATGCCCTTATTATCAATAAAGCGAAGCGATATGGAGAATTAAACAATATTGACATCATTACGCTCTATACCTTTGATAAGGCTGCACTTGAAATAGGCGGTAGCAGCGAACCATAAAACTATGATAACTGACCGTTCAAGTTGATTGTCGCGCTATACCGCTTGATATATCGCAGTGAATGGACCTTTTTAGATCCATAGTGTGCATTAGCGATCGTCTATTGACAGGCAAGTATGTGCATAAACTTGCCCTATGAGGCTGTGCGTCGACTAACGCAGCTTCGCGGGCAAAAAAACGCCTACCTAATTGGTAAGCGCTTCTTAATGGTTATCGACCACATTAGGCTGCACAAATTGTTAACGCAGACCCTCCTCAAATCCCATATTTTATAAAAAATATAACTATTATGATTGCTTATTAATGCGGCGTGACGCTAAAACCAGCAGCCCCAATGTGAAAACTGCAATCGCCGATGGAGCTGAAACTTCGCTAACCAACAAAATACCAGCTTCGGTAGGTATAGGAGCATTCACATCACGGAACATCTCGAACTCACCCGATATAAACGAAGGATTCATAGAAGGATCGCCCTCAAATAATTTAGGACCCGAGGCAACGAAATTCCATTGTCATCCAAATCTAAGAAAAGCTCGAATCCACCCTCAGTTATTCTGAAAACGGGATCTCCTAGTGGTGTGTTCTGGTCAAGTCCAACCGGACACTCTACTCAACTTTTAACGCTTTTTTTACGATATGCAATTTCAATTTCATTATTAATGCTTCGATGATGCATAACACTTATAAAACGAAAATATATTAAGCGATTAATTAGTGAAAAATAAAGATGAAACAAAGATAACCAGTACCATTGAGAAGAAATGGCTACGTTTACTGTTTGCCTGAACGTGCGGTGAGCATGTCTGAAATTCAGTTCGCCTCCTGAATTCCTGAATTGCTTATGATTCGCTTACGTAGTGACCTGTTCCGCTTAACTACCGGTCAATATATTATTGACCGTGTGGGTTTCCATAATATTAGAAACCGTCAACAAGCAGGCTTAATCGTAATGAGTTTGAAAAACGGCATTAAACCAAGTTTTGAAGCACAATTGCGGGACTTAAATCCGATGCATGACGCAATTCTTGTGATGGTGAATATGGGTTATCGAGAAAAAACGATTGAAGTGCGCACAGTTGCTGGATTTCAATTCCACAGTATGAATATGATCTAGTTTGGTTCTATGCTTGCAACAGCTCGCTTAACTGACGTGATCGACGGAGTTGTCGGTGGCCCATTTACAATTCTAGGGCTAACGTAAGCTTATTTACTCTATTTTTGAAAGACCTGTTTTTACAATTGTATGTAGAAGATGTAGATTCCCGCCTGCGCGGGGAATGACAGAGGGATTTTTTAGCGAACTATCCAAATAGTTGCATACATTATTTAACAACGACAGCTGGATAAATGGCGAGCAGGTTGCGGGCACAGTTGTTAACTAATGCTAACTCACAATAAATAATAATTAAAAAAGTACATACTAGATAAGTACTAAGGAAGCTTTGTGCAAACCACAGCATTAAAGCCAAAGCAGCATAGCAGCTTATTGCCCATGATGATCATAGGTTGATTGTTTTTCATTTTGGGTTTTATCACATGGCTAAATCGTGCACTCGTTCCTTTTTTGCAGATTGTATGCGACTTAAATCAAATTCAAGCTATTTTAATAGCCTCGACCTTTTACTTTGCTTATGTGGTAATGGCTTTGCCAATGGCAAAAGTATTGGACATGACTGGCTATCGCAACGCAATGTCGGTTGGATGTTTGACCACCGTCTGCCGACAGCCAGTTCTTTGCTGGCGGAGTATTAGTGAATTCAAGAACGCCTCACCTTCAACCTTGTTGTTTAGTTTGTAAGTCTACTGCACGTGCTGGCATAATTGTCTTCATTAATTAAAAAGTGAAGCGACAACTATCCAGACACAGCACGAAAATGAGTGCTCGATTTTGGCCGAGACATGCAGCATTCTCAGAAAATAAGTTCTAGTCAGCTTTTTCGGAACACATAATTATTCTTGCGGTAAAAATCCATCTATCGATAAATAACGCTCACCGGTATCATAATTAAATCCTAACACCCGTGCGCCTTCAGCTAGCGTGGGTAGCACTTGGCTAATAGCCGCTAGAGTTGCACCCGATGAGATACCGACCAACATTCCCTCTTCCGCTGCAGAGCGTCTTGCCATATCTTTTGCATCGTCGCCATCGACTTTAATAATACCGTCTAAAAGTGTAACGTCTAAGTTTTTAGGAATAAAACCTGCACCAATACCTTGAATAGGATGTGGGCTAGGACCGCCACCTGAAATCACAGGTGATGCTGATGGTTCTACAGCAAATATTTTTAGTTGTGGCCATACTTTTTTTAGTGCTCGCGCACAACCCGTAATGTGGCCGCCTGTGCCTACGCCGGTCACAATTGCATCTAAACCGTCGGGGAAATCGGCAAGGATCTCTTTTGAGGTATACTCAACATGCACATCTATATTGGCTGGGTTTTCAAACTGTTGCGGCATCCACGAGTTCGGGGTTTCGGTCACTAGTGCTTGTGCTTTTGCAATTGCACCATTCATGCCCTTTTCCTTTGGTGTTAATGCAAACGTTGCGCCGTAGGCTAACATTAAGCGACGGCGTTCTACCGACATGCTTTCCGGCATCACCAATATTAATTTATAGCCTTTTACTGCCGCTACCATCGCCAGACCCACGCCGGTATTACCCGAGGTTGCCTCGATAATAGTTGAACCGAGCTTTAATGAACCGTCTTTTTCCGCGGCTTCAATCATGGACAAAGCAATACGATCTTTGATGGAACCACCCGGGTTTGATCGCTCACTTTTAATCCACACGTTTTGTTTATCTCCAAACAAACGTTGAACTTTAATATGCGGAGTATTACCGATAGTCTCTAGAATTGACTGCGCTTTCATAACTTGTTATCCAGTTGTTATATTTAAATATAAAGTAGCATTAAGCGTAAGGCCACACTGATGACAAAACAAGTACCTTTTTATTCATAAATAATATATGTGAGTACAATATTGATTAAAAATTTACGCAGGACAAAAGTAAGTGTGCGCCTAAATCTGTTATTGTATAGACTGTTAATTTTAGAAAATAAAGAGTGCAATCATGAATCTAGGTTTACTGTCTTTGAGTTTAAAAGTTGCTGATATTGGGATCTCAAAAGCATTTTATGAGAAATTGGGATTTAGCCAAACGGGCGGACATATAGATCAAAAGTGGCTGATAATGAAAGACCAAGATAATCAAGTGATTGGTTTATTTGAAGGCATGTTAAAGGAAAACATGCTGACCTTTAATCCAGGTTGGGACGCCAATGGGGAAAACATTGACGATTATATTGACGTTAGATATTTACAAAAAATGCTTGGTAACAAGGACATCGACTGTGGCCAATTGATTGGTGAAAATAGCAAAGGTCCGGCAAATTTTATGATGACCGACCCCGATGGAAATCTTATACTAGTTGATCAGCATAGATAGCTTATATCAACCCAAATAACAGGCAATTTCGTATAGTAGATTCAATATCGAACACAATGAAATTAGTATCGATGATTTTGTAATACCATTAAGTTTAAGAAAGTTTGGTTTCGGAAGATCTGTTTTCTACGAGGCGGTGAATATATTAACGCCACGCTTAGATGTATTTTTAAAGGGCGACTTATCTGCGGTTGGTATTGATAAAAACTCCAGTGAGTTTTGGAAGAGCGTATTAGATAAAAAGAGACTCATTCTACTCAATAATACGAAAATAACCGCTGTAAACTTTCTCATCAACCCAGTAGACAGCAGAAAAGGCAATTGCGGCGATTTACATCACAAGACCAAGCTCCTCGGTTTCTATCTTGCCATGGTATTGTAAATAATCTGCAAAGGCTTGGCCGTCATCAGATGAAAACCGGTAATTACAGGACACTCCGTGAACGAACATTTAGTGAATGAACTAGGGTTAGTCGCGTCCAGAATTTGGCACGAGTTACTGAAAATTTGTTCTTATCATCTTAATTTGATAAGTTGACATTGAGCTGCCAACTTATTGATGTCTGTTGCCTTTTGGATTTGTTCAATCTTTGTCGTAAGATCAGATCTTGGAACAGGCACTTCGTTCTTTTATTTTGAACAGGATTCGGGTTACTTAGTTTTGCACTGAATATAATAAATGGTAATTTAATCTTGTTTTGATGGGCGCTAAACGGATGTTTAGGTCGCTTTATTGCCTTCTTCAAAATAAATAAGGTTAAAAATTTGAAAATTTTCACTATAGTCTATAATTATATTTAATACTGATCTGACAACATGATGTCCGTTTTGCACGTGCGAAACATCTGAACATCGATTATGGTCCGGCGTTAGTCTCTCACCTGACGGCAGAGTGTAAGACCAGTTTAGCGATGGCCAGACTGTTCATTTTCAGATCTTTCAGTATATTTATTTAATAGCGTTTAAAAACTATGTCGACGATATATAGCTTTGTATCGACACTAGTTGCTGGAGCCGATATGCCGCAGCGCACTATATGCTTTTTCATTATTTACCCTGCAAGAAACAGAGGAGTGTACGATGGAGCACAAGCACCACATCGAAGCCGAAATTAAACATATCCAGCAAAACGGCCTGTATAACCCCACTAACGAACATGATTCCTGCGGCATCGGTTTTATTGCCCATATTAAAGGCGATAAAAGCCATTCGATAGTTGCGCAAGGCTTGCTTATCCTAGAGAATCTCGCCCATCGTGGCGCGGTTGGTGCCGATAAGTTGATGGGCGACGGTGCCGGCATTTTGATTCAGTTGCCGGATCGGTATTATCGCGAAGAGATGGCCAAGCAGGGTGTCGAACTGCCCCAGTTCGGAGAATATGGCGTAGGCATGATTTTTTTGCCAAAAGAAAACACATCCCGGATCGCGTGCGAGCAAGAGATAGAACGTGTGGTGCGCGCCGAAGGCCAGATCGTGCTGGGTTGGCGCAACGTGCCGATCGACACTGAGATGCCTATGTCGCCTACCGTGCGTGAAAAAGAACCAGTGATCCGCCAGATCTTCATAGGTAGGGGGTCAGACATCATGGTGAGCGACGCATTGGAACGTAAACTGTACGTGATCCGCAAGTTTTCCAGTCACGCGATCGAGGCGCTAGATTTGCGCCACGGCAAAGAGTTTTTCGTCTCTTCGATGTCGACCCGCACCATTGTGTACAAGGGCTTACTGCTGGCGGATCAAGTCGGCGTCTATTACAAAGACTTACAGGATGCGCGCTGCGTTTCAGCGTTGGCACTCGTGCATCAACGTTTTTCGACCAATACCTTCCCGGAGTGGCCGCTGGCACATCCTTTTCGCTTGATCGCCCACAACGGCGAGATCAATACTGTCAAGGGCAATGTCAACTGGATGCGCGCGCGTGAAGGCGCGATGAAATCCGCCATGTTAGGCGACGATTTGCAAAAATTGTTTCCGCTGATTGACAAGGTCCAGTCCGATACCGCGTGCTTCGATGACGCGCTTGAACTGCTGGTGATGGCAGGCTATCCGATCGCGCAAGCGATGATGATGATGATCCCCGAAGCCTGGGAAAATCACCGGTTGATGGACGACAACCGCCGTGCCTTCTACGAATACCACGCCGCGATGATGGAGCCTTGGGATGGCCCCGCCGCGATGGCGTTCACCGATGGTCGGTACGTCGGTGGCACGCTGGATCGCAACGGCTTGCGTCCCGCGCGTTATATCGTAACCGATGGTGACTTGGTGGTAATGGCATCCGAATCCGGCGTGCTGCCGATTGCGGGATCCAGAATCATCAAGAAATGGCGTCTGCAACCCGGTAAGATGTTTTTGATCGACCTCGAAGCCGGGCGCATCATTGATGATCAGGAAATCAAAGACACCTACGCCAACGCCAAGCCCTACAAGGCGTGGATCAATTCTGTGCGTATTAATCTGCAGGACATTAAGCTTGACGAAATCACGCTCGACGATATTAAGACGCAGTCTTCGACAGCAAAAAACAGCGCATCCTTGCTCGACCGCCAGCAGGCATTCGGCTATACACAAGAAGATATCAAGGTTCTGATGTCGCCGATGGCCCGCAATGCCGAAGAAGCGACGGGTTCAATGGGCAACGATTCGCCGCCGGCAGTGATGTCTAACAAACTCAAACCGCTGTATCACTACTTTAAGCAGATGTTTGCGCAAGTGACTAACCCGCCGATCGATCCAATCCGTGAAGCGATGGTGATGTCGCTGGTGTCCTTCATCGGCCCTAGGCCAAACCTGCTCGACGTCAATAACAAGAACCCACCGATGCGCTTGGAAGTATCGGAGCCGATTCTGGACTATGCAGGCATCGCCAAACTGCGTAACATCAGCGCCCACACCAGCGGCAAGTTTAAATCCCATGAACTGAATATTTGCTATCCGGTGGTCCGAGGAAAAGAAGGTATGGAGGTGCGCCTAGCATCGGTTTGCGCGCAAGCGGTGGATGCAGTCAAATCAGGCCACAACATACTGATCGTGTCCGACCGCAAAGTGGACGCCGAACAAGTGGCGATCCCGGCCCTGCTCGCCACGTCGGCAATCCATTTGCATCTGATTAGCACGGGTTTTCGCACATCGACCGGCTTGGTGGTGGAAACCGGTTCTGCCCGTGAAACGCATCATTTTGCGCTGCTCGCTGGTTTTGGCGCGGAAGCCGTCCATCCTTATCTGGCAATGGATACGCTGGCGGACTTGGCGAAAAGATTGCCCGATGATTTATCGCCGGAAAAAGCCATCAAGAATTTCCAGAAAGCGCTCGCCAAGGGTTTGTTGAAGGTGATGTCGAAAATGGGCATATCGACTTACATGTCGTACTGCGGCGCGCAGGTTTTCGAAGCGATCGGTCTGAATAAATCGCTGGTGGACAAATATTTCAAAGGCGTTGCATCCAATATTGAAGGTATCGGCGTACTCGAAGTGGCAGAAGAGGCGTTGCGTTTACACCAGCAAGCCTTCGGCAACGACCCAGTACTGGCGAATGCGCTCGATACCGGTGGCGAATATGCGTTTCGCGTGCGCGGCGAAGAGCACATGTGGACGCCGGACGCGATTGCCAAGCTGCAGCATTCGACCCGATCCAATAATTTCAGCACCTACCAAGAATATGCACAAATCATCAATGACCAAAGCAAACGGCACATGACCCTGCGTGGTTTATTTGAGTTCAAGCTGGACCCGTCCAAGGCTATTGCGCTAGATGAAGTCGAGCCGGCCAAAGAAATTGTCAAGCGCTTCACCACCGGCGCAATGTCTCTTGGCTCGATCAGCACCGAAGCACACGCCACGTTGGCGGTAGCGATGAACCGCATTGGCGGCAAGTCTAACACTGGTGAAGGTGGTGAAGATCCGAACCGTTATCGCCAAGAGATGAAAGGCATCCCGATCAAGCAGGGCGATAGCATGGCATCCGTCATCGGCCGTGACCAGATTGAAGCCGATATTGCCTTGCAAGATGGCGATTCGGTGCGTTCTAGGATCAAGCAAGTCGCGGCTGGCCGCTTCGGCGTAACAGCAGCATATTTGGATTCCGCTGATCAAATCCAGGTCAAGATGGCGCAAGGTGCCAAGCCGGGGGAAGGTGGGCAGTTGCCAGGCTACAAGGTGTCTGAATATATCGCAAGATTACGTTTTTCTGTGCCGGGCGTGGGCTTGATTTCGCCGCCGCCGCATCACGATATTTATTCGATCGAAGACTTAGCACAACTGATCCATGACTTAAAAAATGTAAACCCAAGCGCGTCGATCTCCATCAAGTTGGTATCCGAGGTTGGAGTTGGCACGGTTGCGGTCGGCGTCGCCAAGGCCAAGGCCGATCACGTAGTGATCGCTGGTCATGACGGAGGCACAGGCGCCACGCCCTTGTCTTCACTTAAACATGCGGGAACACCGTGGGAATTAGGTTTGGCCGAAACCCAGCAAACACTGGTGCTGAACGGTTTGCGTGGCCGTATTCGGGTACAAGCCGATGGCCAAATGAAAACCGGTCGAGATATCGTGATTGCAGCCATGCTGGGCGCGGATGAAATCGGTTTTGCCACGGCGCCGCTGGTGGTTGAAGGCTGCATTATGTTGCGCAAATGCCACCTCAATACTTGTTCGGTCGGCATCGCGACGCAAGACCCGGTGCTGCGCGCCAAGTTCTCCGGTAAGCCGGAACACGTGGTCAACTATTTCTTCTTCGTCGCCGAGGAAGCGCGGGAGTTGATGGCGCAACTTGGTATCCGAAGGTTTAATGACTTGATCGGTCGCGTCGACTTGCTCGACAAGTCGCAAGCGATTACCCACTGGAAAGCCAAGGGACTTGATTTCAGCAAGATTTTCTATCAGCCGTCGATGCCTGCTAGCTCACTGTGTTATCACGCAGAAGAGCAAGACCACGGGCTGGAAAAGGCCCTCGATCATAAGTTGATTACCCAATCGCAAGCAGCGCTAGAACAAGGCAAAAAAGTATCATTCGCCTTACCTGTCAGAAACCTCAACCGCACGGTGGGTACTATGCTGTCAGGCATCGTTGCAAAAAAATACGGTCACGAAGGCTTGCCCGACGACACCATTCACATTCAGTTGTTAGGGACTGCAGGTCAGTCGCTCGGCGCGTTTCTGGCGCACGGTATCACGCTAGATCTGGTCGGCGAAGGCAATGATTACGTCGGTAAAGGTTTGTCGGGTGGGCGTATCATCGTCCGTCCGAATACAGAGTTTACTGGCTTGGCAGACCACAACATTATCATCGGCAACACCGTGTTATACGGCGCGATTGCCGGCGAGGCATTTTTTAATGGCGTCGCCGGCGAGCGCTTCGCGGTGCGTAATTCTGGCGCCATCACTGTGGTTGAAGGGGTCGGTGACCACGGTTGCGAATACATGACTGGCGGCACCGTGGTCGTGTTCGGAGAAACCGGCCGTAACTTTGCCGCCGGTATGTCGGGCGGTATCGCTTACGTGTGGAACCCTGACGGTGATTTCGCCAAAAAATGCAATACCGCAATGGTCACGTTGGAACCTGTCCTCGCCCAAGCCGAGCAAGAAGCCAAAGTCGACCGTTCGATCTGGCATAGCCAGTTACGCGGCGACCAAAGTGAGACTGACGAGGTAATTTTAAAGCGCCTGATTGAGCGCCACTTCAAGTATACCGGCAGCCTGCGCGCGCGCAACTTGTTGGATGACTGGTCCAACGGCCGCAAAAACTTTATCAAAGTCTTCCCGAACGATTATAAGCGCGCATTGGGTGAGATGAATATGGCGCAAATGCCATCCTCCTCTCACGAAGAGCTAGATAAGACAGAGGTAGACAATGGGTAAAATAACAGGCTTTATAGAGTTTCAGCGGCAAAAGGAAGCGTATGTACCGGCGGCTGAACGCGTCAAGAACTACGGGGAGTTCATCCTGCCGCTGAAGGAAGAACAAGCGAAAACAGAGGGTGCGCGATGTATGGATTGCGGCACGCCGTTTTGCATGACCGGTTGCCCGGTTAACAACATCATCCCCGACTGGAACGACTTGGTGTATAGCGGCAATTATCGCGAAGCGCTGGAGACCCTGCATTCGACTAACAACTTCCCTGAATTCACTGGCCGCATCTGCCCCGCACCTTGCGAATCTGCCTGTGTGCTTGCCATCAACAACGATGCGGTAGGCATTAAATCAATCGAGCATTTCATTATCGATAAGGGCTGGAAAAACGGTTGGGTTATGCCGCAACCGGCGGCTTTCAAAACGGGTAAAAAAGTTGCTGTGGTTGGATCTGGTCCTGCTGGTCTGGCTGCAGCCCAGCAACTCGCGCGTGTCGGTCACGATGTGACTGTGTTTGAAAAAAACGATCGGATCGGCGGTTTGATGCGTTACGGTATTCCGGGTTTCAAGATGGAAAAGTCGCATATCGACCGCCGCATTGAGCAAATGCAAGCCGAAGGCGTGCACTTCCGCACCGGTGTATTGATTGGAACAGATTTTCCGTCAGAAATCATCAATTGGACCAAAGAAACCATTTCCCCTAAGCAACTCAATCAAAAATTTGATGCCATCATTCTCGCTGGCGGTGCTGAGTTGCCGCGCGATCTTCCGGTACCCGGTCGTGAGTTAAAAGGTGTCCATTTTGCGATGGAATTCCTGCCCCAGCAAAACCAAGTGGATGCAGGTGACAAGCTCAACGACCAGCTCATGGCGAACGGTAAGCACGTAGTCGTTATCGGAGGAGGCGATACCGGATCAGACTGCGTAGGCACATGCAACCGCCATTGCGCAGCCAGCTTGGCGCAATTTGAACTGATGCCGCAACCGCCGGAACAAGAGGATAAACCGCTAATATGGCCTTACTGGCCGATCAAGTTGCGTACCTCGTCGTCACAAGAAGAAGGTTGCGAGCGGGATTGGGCAGTTGCGACCAAGCGTTTCGAAGGTAAGGACGGCAAGGTCGAGAAGCTGATTGCAGCTCGCGTCGAATGGGTAGACGGCAAGATGCAGGAGGTGCCAAATTCCGAATTCGAAATGAAAGCAGATTTGGTCTTGCTGGCGATGGGTTTTGTGTCGCCAGTAGCGCAAGTGCTGGAAGCCTTTGCGGTCGAAAAAGATGCACGCGGCAATGCCAAAGCAAGCACCGACGGCGACGGTTGTTATCAGACTTCGGTCGCCAAAGTATTCGCCGCGGGGGACATGCGACGAGGCCAGTCTCTGGTGGTTTGGGCAATCCGTGAGGGTCGCCAGGCCGCGCGTGCGGCGGATGAATTTTTGATGGGTTGCTCAAATTTGCCACGCTGACATCGATCAAATTACTACAAAATAGTGAGCGAAAAGCGACTAATTCACAAGTCGGTACTGTCAGCTTATCGAATGCCTAGCTCAACGATTTCTATCTTGCCAGGGCATTGTTAACGACGTGTTTAGACTTGGCCGCCATCAAATGCAAGCCCGGAATTACAGGATATTCCGAGAACGGGCTTTTAATCAATTGATTAAGGCTAGTTGCGTCCGGAATTTGGTGTAAGCAACTTAAAACTGCTTCTTATAAATTCGATAAGTTGGCAACACGCCTCAGCCACTTATGCTCGCAGCAAAAAGGAACACACAGCATATTACATTCTAATTTATTAATAATCATAATGGGTATTTCTCTTCCTTACAATAACGCACCGAGTAAGTGTTAATTTAAGACCAATTTGCCGCAATTAAAACCAATTAATATACATCGTTAACTTTTGTTATCCGAAGCGGGATGCAATAGTCATCTCGCCTGTCCTAAAAGTAATAATTTATCCTTCATTACTTTATTTGTTTACCAGCAGCTTGCAGATCTGCATGGTAGCTTGAACGCACCAGTGGACCAGATGCAGCATGAGTAAAGCCAAGCTCTCTTGCGACAACACCAAGTTGATCAAACTCGGCTGGGGGTACATAGCGTTTAACCGCGAGGTGATGCTTACTCGGCTGCAAGTATTGTCCTAAGGTGAGCATCTCTACATTATGTTCACGCAAGTCTTTTAATACGTCGGTAATTTCCTCGATAGTCTCACCAAGACCCAGCATTAGTCCCGATTTTGTGGCTACCTGTGGATGCATTACTTTAAAACGACGCAACAACTCCAATGAATTTTTATAATTAGCCCCTGGTCGAACTTCACGGTACATATGTGGAGCTGTCTCCAAGTTATGATTAAATACATCCGGCGGCGCGGTACTTAAAATGTCCAGTGCTTTGTCCATCCGACCCTTAAAATCTGGCACTAAGATTTCGATTTTTATACTGGGTACTTCCCTGCGTATTGCATTAATGCAGTCAACAAAGTGCTGAGCTCCGCCATCTCGAAGGTCATCGCGATCAACTGAGGTAATGACTACATACTTTAATTTCATATCACGGATCGTTGCTGCCAATTTCTGTGGTTCTTCAGCACTGACTGGCAAGGGTCTGCCATGTGCTACATCACAGAATGGACAGCGACGAGTACAAATTGCACCCAGGATCATAAACGTAGCGGTTCCGTGGTTAAAGCATTCGTGTAAATTAGGGCAAGAAGCTTCTTCGCAAACGGAACTTAGATTATGCTTGCGCATAGCTTGTTTGATTTGATCTACTTTAGCCGTGTTACTGGGTAATTTTATTTTTAACCAGCTCGGCTTTTTTAATGTGGTTTCTTTCTCGCTGGTAATGATTTTTACTGGGATAAAAGCTAACTTATCAGCATTACGAAGCTTTTCGCCAGCGACATATTTTGATTGTTTTACAGTAGTCATGATATTGGTGGATCCTGTTGATACTCAATGCGTCTAGTCAATTTGATAATCATACATTGAGACAGCTTGATTATGCGGTTGGCAACATAGTTTCCAAGCTATCAATGGCATGCACTGGTGCACTTGGTCCCGACATTAGTGGCGCAATGGCAGAGAGCTCCAACCGGTGTTTGGCTAAGGTGTTTTTGCCAATAAATTTAAGAAGCTTGCTATTGTTTTATTTGCGCGGGATCAACGAGTACGTTTTTTATCTGAGCACTTTTTAGCGCTTCTAGGATAATTTCTTTTAACTCTCCACTTTGATTCAGTTCGTTTACAATATCACCGCCCCCGATCAACTCACCATTTGCCCATACTTGGGGAAAGGTTGGCCAGTCTCCATATGCTGGTAATGCCGCTCGAATTTCTGGATTGGCCAAAATATCAATAAAAGAAAAGGTTTCACCACAAGCGATTAAGGCTTTTACTGCGGTGGCAGAGAATCCGCAACGTGGTTGCTCTGGCGTACCTTTCATAAAAATGATGACGGCATTGTTATTAATGTGTTCTTCAATCTCACTCATGATGTCCATGTATTGCTCCTACTAAGCTGTTAATCAAAATGTGACTTAGCCATAATTTTTAGCTACGCGTAAAATTTTGCTGACCATGGCACGCAAACCGTTACCACGCATCGAACTCAAATGGTTGAATAAATCAATATCGGTGAAGAAAGCGTCGATATTAAAATCCGTAATTTCCTGCGGTGTTTTCTTATTAAATGCACTTAAGACGATAGCAGCGAGGCCTTTTACAATTAGGGCTTCACTGTCGACCGCCATAAAAAGAATATTATTTGTTGTGTCGTATTCGCAAACTAGCCATACCTGACTCTGACAGCCGATAATAAGATTTTCATCAGTTCTACATGAAGTGGGTAGGGCAGTAAGCTCTTTGCCGAGGTCTATTATATAACGGTAACGGTCTTCCCAATCATCAAAGAAGCTCAGTGTATCTGCGATATCAGTAGATTTAATTTCAGTGCCAAAAGGTCCGCCGGATAAAGCCGGAATAGCGAGTTTATTCATCAAAATAACCCCATCTCAAGTTGCGCTTCTTCCGTCATCATTTCTCGACTCCATGCCGGCTCAAGTACAAGGTTCACCTTTACATTATCCACATCGGGCACTAGCCCAACTTTGTATTTGACATCTTCTACCAATACCGGCCCCATGCCACAGCCTGGTGCCGTTAATGTCATGGAAATTACGACCGTACTACCCTCAATTTTACAATCATATATCAAACCCAAATCAACAATGCTAACCGGTAGTTCTGGGTCGTAAACAGCAGACAAGGCCTTCCATACATTACTTTCAACGACTGTTTCATCACCTGAGTTATCAAACTCTAAAACAATTGGCTCAAATCCAAGCGCATCAGCATCAGTACCATCAACTCGTGCCATATTGCCGTTAACAAGCACGGTATATGCGCCACCTAATGATTGGGTAAGCGTTACAAATGTGTCTTTCTTAATGGTAATAGAAATACCGTCTGGCACGAGTAGTGCTGGGCACTCTCTATTCACTACAATTATTTTATTTTCCATAGCCTTCTTCAATTTTATTGAGTTAAATCGTTAAATCCCAAAGCTTTCACCGCAACCGCATTCAGTTGAGCTATTTGGATTGATGAACTTGATGACTTGGTTCAATCCTTCAGTAACACAATCAATCTCAGTACCATTCACATAGGGTAAGGCTTCTTCTGTAATATACAGTTTTAATTTATCGTCATTAATAACAACTAAACCCGCTTCGGTACTGGGTTGGTCAATAAAATCCAACACATATCTGAAACCATTACAGCCACTTTTTTTGACTGAAAAACACAGGCCATCGGCCTGCTTATTTTCGATTTTTTGAGACAAGAAAGTACGTGCGCTGTCACTCAAAGTGACGCTGGGCTTCGTCGGATCAAACGTCATTACGCTCATAATAAAATTACCTTTTTTATCGTCATTTTTGAGTTATAAGAAGGTTTTAGCTTTAGTTAAAGCTGCAAATAGCATGGCCACTTCTTCTTGTGTGTTATAAAGAGAAAACGAGGCGCGCACTGTGCCCGGAATACCCAGTTCATTCATCAGCGGCATTGTGCAATGATGACCCGTTCGCACAGCAATACCTTGTTGATTGAGCAGAGTACCAACATCGCTTGGATGCGCATCACCCAGCAGGAAAGAGAAAATAGCCATCCTGTTTTTGGCGGTACCATAGCGTGTAATATCACCCATATCCTGAGCCAACTCTATGCAATAGTTCATTAATCGTTGTTCATGTGCTGCCGCACCCACGCGATCAATGCCACTAAGGTAATCGATGGCCGCTGATAGTCCTATGGCACCTGCAATATTTGGCGTGCCCGCTTCGAATTTATAAGGTAATGCATTCCATGTTGCCTCTTGGAAAGTGACCGTTTGGATCATTTCTCCACCCGTTTGAAAAGGCGGTAGTTGCTCGAGACGATCTTCTTTACCGTACAATACGCCGATACCCGTTGGGCCGAATAACTTATGCCCTGAAAACACGTAAAAATCGCAATCCAGATCCTGCATATCAACATGATCATGACCAATGGCTTGTGCGCCGTCTATTACTGTAATCGCACCTACTTGCTTTGCACAGTGAACGATTTCCTTAACATCATTAATAGTGCCAAGCGTGTTGGACACGTGTGTCATTGCAACAATGGCGGTTCTTTCATTGAGTAATATCTTATAAACTGGAAAGTTCAGCTCGCCTTTCTCATTTATTGGAGCAACAACGAGCTTCGCGCCGCTTCGCTGCGCGGCGACTTGCCAAGGTACAATATTGGCATGATGCTCCATTGCTGAAATAATAATTTCATCACCGGGCTTTAAGTGACTTTGGGCTAATCCACTGGCGATCATGTTAATGGCTTCAGTGGTGCCTTTTGTCCAAATTATCTGATGACTATATTCTGCATTAATAAAGTGTTGCACGTTACTCCGTGCTTTCTCGAATAGCTCGGTTGCATGGTCACTTAAAGAATGCGCACCTCGATGCACATTAGCATTGCTATTGGCATAATATTGGCTGATTGCATCAATCACAACCTGTGGCTTCTGGGTCGTTGCCGCGTTGTCTAAATAGACGAGAGGTTTACCTTTAATATTCTGATTTAATAAAGGAAAATCTTGTCGGATCTTGTCCACATCAAATTGCTGGTTCTTAGTAATCGGGGTTACACTGGACATCGTTATTTTGCTCCTTCGGGCTGCAATGTAGTAAACAAGCTAGATGAACGTTGTGAAACAAACTCTCGCACATTATCGTCGGTTAGCTGATTTACTATTTCGGCTATGAAAGCGAGGCTTAATATTCGTTTAGCCTCGGCCTTTGGTATACCCCTAGATTGTAAATAAAACAATGCCTCATTATCAATCTGACCTACTGTGGCGCCATGTGAACATCTCACATCGTCAGCGTAAATTTCCAGTTCGGGTTTAGTATTAATAGTCGCAAAATCTGACAGTAGTAAATTTTTATTACTCAGTTCCGCTAATGTTTTTTGGGCGTCGGGATGAATATGAATACGGCCATTGAACACGGCATTGGCTTCGTTGTCCACCAGACCTCGAAAGACCTCATTGCTGGTGCAATTGGGTACAATATGTTCCATGCAAGTGTGGTTATCGATACTTTGCTGGTGGCGACCGTAGAAACTACCTCGGATATCCGCGCTCGCATATTCGCCTCGCAAGGCCACAGTAAGATCGTTACGTTTTAGTTTTGAGGCTAGGCTAATTTGATGTTGTTGGTAAGTACTATGAGCGCTTTGTCTTACGCGATGACTGCATATACTGGTCACACTCTCATCCAGTTGCAGACGGCTATGCGTGATATATGCGTGGTCATTAACAAAACATTCAATCACAGTATTAACCATTCCTGTATGCTTTAATGGCGCATCTTCATGTTCGATTATGGTCGCCGTACTGCCTGTTTCAGCAATAACTAGCAATCGCATCATACTGGTTTTTGGCTGTTCACCTATCGTCAGATTGACAATGTAAAAGGGCTTGTCAACAACACAGTCCTTCGGAATATTGATCAGCAAACCGTCTTCGAGTTGCGCGCTGTTTAGACTAGAAAAATAGTCATGGTAATAGTTATGACTGGTATCTAGATGATCTACAATTAATTGTTGCTGAGCTTTGCTAGCTGCAGAGAACAAAACACTATAAGGGTTGCTATCATGTTGTGACAATTGACTAACGAACACGCCATTCACAAAAACCAGGCGATACGCGTCAAGGCCGTCGATAAAAGACTGCTCAAGTAATTCATCGATATCCTCTAGACTTTTCGAATCAAGTTCTTGCATGCTTTGCGCGTCAAGTTGGTCATTAGCTAACAATTTTTCAAGCTTCAGATATTTCCAATCTTCAGTTTTTCGCGTCGGTAATTGTAGCACTCTTAAGCGCTCGCTTGCGGCATCACGAATTCCTTGTAACCACGGATTTTTTTGAGATCGTTGCGCGCCGCTGAAGTCGTTTGTTACTAGCTTTAGATTATTCATTGTTAAACCTTAAGTGGATTTGCTGATTGCTCAGTTCCACTTTCTAACCAACTGTAGCCTTTGTCCTCTAATTCTAATGCCAGCTCACTGCCACCAGATTTAACAATCTGACCGTCGGACAATACATGCACAAAATCAGGCTGAACGTAATCTAACAAGCGCTGGTAGTGAGTGATCAAGATAAAGGCACGATCCGGGCTGCGTAAGGTATTGATACCATCGGCCACAACTTTGAGTGCATCGATATCTAAACCTGAGTCGGTTTCGTCAAGAAGACACAGCTTTGGCTCTAACATGAGCATTTGCATAATTTCGTTACGTTTTTTCTCACCACCTGAAAAGCCTTCATTGACTCCGCGCTTAAGAAAGTCGGTATGTAAATCAACCAGCTTGCACTTTTCACGAGCCAGTTTCAGAAATTCAACAGCACTTAAAAGCGGTTTATTTTGATAAGCGTGCAGACACTCAAGGGATGTTTTTAAAAATTCAAGATTGCTCACTCCAGGGATTTCAACCGGATATTGAAAGGCAAGAAAAATGCCTTCGCGAGCGCGATCTTCAGGCTCAAGAGCTAATAAGTCCTTGCCCCCAAAAGTGATGGTTCCCGCGGTTGCTTCGTATTTATCACGACCTGCGAGTACATTGGACAATGTACTCTTACCGCTCCCATTGGGGCCCATAATTGCGTGGACTTCACCTGGTTTAACGTCAATGTTTAGGCCTTTGAGGATTTCTTTGCCATCAACGTTGGCTTTTAAATTTTTAATGTTTAGCATCTGGTACCTTTTATATATTCTAGTAAAGTCTTTATCAGCGTGTTGCTATACCTGATATCTGTATCATGAATTTGGGTTAATTTTGCTTGGAGTGCTATCCGACAGACCCTTCTAGGCTGACCTCTAACAGTTTTCCGGCTTCCATGGCGAATTCCATTGGTAGCTCTTTGAAAACTGATTTACAGAAACCATTAACAATCATTGATACTGCTTTCTCAGGATCTATGCCGCGTTGTTGGCATAGGAATAACTGATCGTCACTTACTTTTGATGTGGTTGCTTCATGTTCGACTATTGCACTTGGATTTTTGCTTACAATATAGGGGAATGTGTTAGCAGCACATTTATCGCCAATGAGTAGTGAATCACATTGAGTGAAATTACGCGCACCCTCTGCTTTTGGCGATATGCTAACTAATCCACGATATGAGTTAGACCCTTTGCCAGCAGAAATACCTTTCGAAATAATTGTACTGCGAGTATTGCGACCAAGATGGATCATCTTTGTCCCAGTGTCAGCCTGCTGTGCGTTACGCGTTAGGGCGACTGAGTAAAATTCACCGACACTATTATCACCGAGTAATACAACGCTTGGGTACTTCCACGTAATTGCGGAACCGGTTTCTACTTGAGTCCACGATACTTTTGCATCGTCATGGCAGATACCGCGTTTGGTCACAAAGTTATAGATACCACCTTTACCGTTTTCATCACCGGGATACCAATTTTGGACGGTCGAATATTTGATTTGTGCGCCTTTTAGAGCGACTAACTCAACCACGGCTCCATGCAGTTGATTTTCGTCACGCGATGGTGCGGTACAACCCTCAAGGTAGCTCACATAGCTGCCCTCGTCAGCAATAATCAAGGTTCGTTCAAACTGCCCAGTGTTCATTTCATTGATCCGGAAATAGGTCGACAATTCCATGGGACATTTAACGCCCTTGGGAATATAGACAAACGAGCCGTCACTGAAGACAGCGCAGTTAAGTGCCGCATAGAAGTTATCGTTAACCGGGACCACAGAGCCTAGGTATTTTTTAATTAATTCTGGGTGTTCGATGACTGCTTCTGAAAGTGAACAGAAAATTACGCCGGACTCAGCTAGTTTTTCTTTGAAAGTGGTGATGATAGACACACTGTCAAATACGATGTCAACGGCGACACCAGCAAGTGCCTCTTGCTCATGCAATGGGATGCCTAATTTTTCATAGGTTCGCAGCAATTCAGGGTCAACTTCGGCCAAACTTTTAGGCGCATCTTCTTGGCTTTTCGGACTTGAGTAGTAAGCAATGGAATCGAAGTCGATTTCTGGATAATTAACTTGTGCCCATGCTGGACGCTCCATCTCTAACCATTGTCGATAGGCATCTAGACGCCATTCCAACATGAACTCGGGTTCATTTTTTTTCGCTGATATTTTTCTAATGACATTTTCATTTAATCCAGGATCAAATGTCTGCATTTCAACATCGGTGATAAAACCAGCTTCGTATTTGGAATTAATACGCTCATCAATAACAGTGTTATCGCTCATAGTGATCAACTCTCTTTATATAAGTTTGAAAAGTAATTTGAAAAGTAAATAGTGCTGAGTTACATCGTCACTCCTATGATTCTGATTTAACTTAGTGAGACTCTAACGCTATTAATGATACCAATTTAGTAATGTATGTTACCCTACATCATTGTGATAATCAATACGACACTAAATTAGTATTTATTGTTATTGTTTTTTGCTATGCAGTGAAGCTAGCAACAGGATAGAATTTCTGATGACAGTGGTTTGATATACAGTGCAAAAAATAGCAAAGTGAGCTTTTATCCCTGAGTAAAAAAGTAACACCACTGGGGTATACTATATTTTTTGTAAGTGCTTAAATAAGAGTCAATTTTTTGAGGGAATCTTTCATGATAAGAATTAGCCGCATGGCAGATTATGCGCTATTAGTGGTATTTAAAATGCGTAGTTGCGAGCAACTAATTACGCAAGAGCGCTTATGTGAGTTGACGAGCTTGTCGCTACCAACGATGCGTAAATTAATGCGAGCACTGACTCTTAGCGATTTAGTAACCTCAGTTAGGGGCCCACGTGGTGGCTATAAGCTGAGTAGTAAACCGGATCAAATATCCATCGCCCAAATTATAGAAGCCATTGACGGACCAATAGCATTAACTGAATGTGCGAAGTCGGACGGCGGTGACTGTCAAATTGCGAGTAGTTGTGAATTAAAAGAGAATTGGAACATCGTTAATCGCGTGATTTCCAATGCACTGCACAACGTTACACTGGACGCCATGGGAACCATGCCCATGGATATCAACCGCCTCAAGTCCGCCTTAACCAAACTACCCAACTAAAACCAATAAGTAATTAAACATCAATCCCAGCAGGTATTTTTACGCCAACTCATTTTCTGTTGCTTGGCATAGAGACCAAGGCTTTTGTTTTGGGCAGAGGTTGCTGATGTTTGCCAAGTAAAATATACACAAAACAACATAAGCTAATGCCAATAACCAATGCGCCAACCCATTGGATCTTAATAAATTGCAGGCTAAATAGTACGGTCAGCAGCATCATTAAAAAGGCATGTAAGCCTATGTATTTGTACCTACCAAAGCGCGCGACAGTTAAGTTCAGGTTGTCAGAGTACAAGCGGATTAACGAGTCGAGGGAATTTATCACAAAAACAATGCCCACGAAAACCATGGCCAGATTGATAAACCCAGTCGTCTGCAAGCCTTTTAAATGGAAGACGTACAGCACACTAAACCACAGTCCGATGGAAAGGGAAGGCCAGATAAGCATGCATAAAAACAATTTTAGCGTGCTCATATTGCCTACAAAACGGGCCGTAAATTGGCCAATCATAATACTCCAAGCAAACCACCAAAATAAATAAAATGCGTGATAATCATTGATCGGTAAAATAAATCGGTCTAAATGTGCGAAGTAGTTGGTCAGCAGTGGCAGGGTACTCAGGTAGTCCGAAGCTGACACTTTGTCGGACAGCAATGCAACGCTACCCAGCCCGATAATGAGAGCAAAAAACAGCCCACCTGACGACAAACTTAGAATTTTAACAAACTTAATATCCGTGCTTGAGTAAACTGAAAACAAAATAGTGGCACCGACAATGAGTGCGTAGTACCAGGGAAAGCCATCACCTGCGGCAATCTCAGGTAAATACCAACTTAAGTTGGCAAACAATAGGTGAGCAGTAAAAGCGCAGGTGCCGATAATGACAATGTTGTTGCTCCATTTAACCAAAGCAATTTCAAAAAACTTAACTTTAGGCTCAATTGCACAAAAGTAAAAGCAAGTGACAAAATAGATTGCCCAGACTAGGAAGCCCCAGAAGCCAAATTCAATCGCCAATGGGTTAGTAAAAGCGTATTCACTGTTTTTTTGGATATCGGCATACACCGGAAATTCCGTCAGTGGGAACATAATCAGCCCCACATCTAGGCCAGAGGTAAACAATATGGCAACAAAGGTAAGCGTTGAAACGGGGTAGCGGCCATTAAGCTTGAGATTACCCCAGCGGGCTAAAATAAACACCACCATAGCCATAAAAAACAGCATCCCTATGCTGACCAGCGTTAACACGTCAGATCCCGCTTTACTTGCTCGCCGCGCTGTCGTTGTTGCCATTGCGGGTCTTTATAAACAGCAACATCGGTTGGCGGTAACACTTGCTGCTTTATAATATCGGCGGCTCGCTCAGCAACCATCATAGTAGGGCCATTGAGGTTACCGTTGGGCGCAGTAGGGAAAACTGACGAATCGACAATACGCAGCCCCTGTAAACCACGTACTTGCATTTGTGCATCAATCACGGCCATCTCATCATCAGCGGCGCCCATACGGCAAGTACCGCAAGGATGATAAGCGCTTTCAACTGTCTCGCGCACGAATGCATCGATTTGCGCATCAGTAACAATGTCAGCGCCGGGCTGGATCTCATCACCCCGATAATCATCCATGGCTGGTTGTGCAATAATCTCACGCGATAACCTAACACAGGCGCGAAATGCCTCAATGTCATCTGTATGCTGCAAATAATTAAATTGAATGCGAGGTGGGGTAAACGCATCAGAATTTTGTATTTTTACTGAGCCGCGGCTTTTTGGCTTATTGTGTCCAATATGTAACTGGAAACCATGGCCGTTAAACGCCTTTTTACCATCGTAACGCATGGCTGCGGGTAGGAAGTGATATTGTAAGTCTGGCCATTCAACACCTTCTTTAGAACGAATGAAACCACAGGACTCAAAGTGGTTAGTTGCACCTAATCCGGTCTTAAATAAAATCCAACGGACACCAATGGCTAGCTTACTTAATGGGCCTAACTGACTGTTTAGCGTTATAGGCTGTGTGCACTTGTACTGAAAGTAAAATTCGAGGTGATCTTGCAGGTTTTCGCCCACACCAGGGAGTTCATGTTGGGTTGCAATACCCGCTGCCGAAAGAGTCTCAGTGCTGCCAATACCGGATAACTGTAAAATATGCGGCGAACCGATAGGGCCAGCACTTAATATCACTTCTTTATTAACCAATATTTGGGTTTTGCCGTCGCCTTCAACTAATTCAACGCCCACCGCTTGCTTACCTTCCAGTAACACTTTAGTCACCTGAATACCGGTTTTCACGGTCAAATTAGGTCGTTGCATAGCCGGTCGTAAATAGGCGTTAGCAGTTGACCACCTTACCCCTTTTTTAACCGTCATGTGCATAGCACCGAAGCCTTCCTGCTGGTAACCATTGTAATCCTTGGTTGTCATATAGCCTGCATCTACCCCTGCGTTGACAAATGCTTGATACAAGGGATTTTGCATATTATTACCGTTATTAACCGCTAACAATCCGCCTTCAGAACGATAATCATCAGTGCCAAAAGCCCAGTCTTCGGCCTTTTTAAAATAAGGTAAACAATGCTGATAATCCCAGTTTTCTGCGCCATGAGTCTGCCATTCATCGAAATCCTGCGCATGACCACGCACATACACCATCCCGTTAATAGACGAAGAGCCACCCAAGACTTTGCCTCGCGGGCAGTGCATTTCACGGTTATTCAGAAAAGGCTCTGGCTGGGAATGAAATTGCCAAGCATATTTTTTGCTATTCATTGGGATCGATAAAGCCGTCGGCATCTGAATAAAGATGCTGCGGTCTGAGCCGCCGGTTTCCAGTAATAAGACCGAAGTAGCTGCATCTTCGGTCAAGCGGTTAGCCAGCACACAGCCGGCTGATCCCGCTCCCACAATAATATAGTCGAAGTTATCCGTGATTTTAGACGACATTAGAACGGACCTTCAAGTTTTTCCATGCCGACATAAATTGATTTAGTCTGCGTGTATGACTTGAAGCCTTCTATCCCATTTTCACGACCAATACCGGATTGCTTATAACCACCTACCGGCATCTCTACAGGGGAGTTGCCATACGCATTAATCCAGCAAATACCCGCTTCTAATTGCGCTATCACGCGGTGGGCACGGCGTAAGTCCTGACAGAAAATACCGGCCGCAAGCCCGTAAATAGTATCATTGGCGCGTTGGATTACTTCTTCTTCGGTGTCAAATGTCATTACAGACATGACCGGTCCAAAAATTTCTTCGCGTATAATACGCATATCGTCATTACAATCGGTGAAGATGGTTGGCCCCACGAAATAACCGTTTTCACAGCCCGGTGGTTTAATACGTTCACCTCCGAAGGCCAGCGTTGCGCCCTCATCCTTGCCTGACTCAATGTATTCCAATACTTTTTGCATATGACTGTTGGAAATCAGTGCGCCTAAGTTGGTTGTTGGGTCTAATGGATCGCCGACACGGACATTATCTCGGGTACGCACCAATAGACGTTCCATGAAGGTGGCATAGCAATCTTTGTGCACAAATACCCGCGTTCCATTAGTACAAACTTCACCCTGTGTATAAAAGTTCGCCAGCATGGCACCCGTTACAGCCTCATCAATATCGGCATCTTCAAATACGATTAATGGCGACTTACCGCCGAGTTCCATGGTTACCGTTTTCAGTGTGCCTGCGGCTGCAGCCATGACTTTTTTGCCGGTTCCGACTTCGCCGGTTAAGGATACTTTAGCGATTGCCGGATGCTGAACCAGATAGTTGCCAACGACCCCGTCTCCCTGAATGACATTAAATACACCTTCGGGCACGCCGGCTTGAATAAATATTTCAGCCAATAGGCTGGCACTGCGAGGTGTTTCTTCAGATGGCTTGAAAATCATACTATTACCCGCGGCTAAGGCCGCCGCGGCCTTCCAACAGGCTATTTGCAGAGGGTAGTTCCACGCCCCTATTCCTAAACAAACGCCGAGTGGTTCGTGTCTGGTATAAAAGAAATCATTACCGACGCTTTGCTGTTCGCCCATCACTGAGGTGGATAAATTAGCAAAATACTCAATTGCGTCTGCACCGGTTTGGACATCAACCTCTACTGCTTCTTGCCACGGCTTTCCGGTGTCGAGTACTTCGATTTTGGCTAGTTCATCGTTGCGCTCTCTGAGTATCGCGGCGGCTCGTTGCAGTATCCTAGCGCGTTCTATAGCCGGCGTTTTAGACCAGATTTTAAAGCCTTCCTGAGCACTTGTTACGGTTTGTTCTAAGAGTGTTTCACCTGCTGTTTGAACAGCGTAGATTACTTGACCGGTGCTTGGATTGATAACGTCAAAAAAGGCGTTGTCACTGTTGTCGACATGGCGACCATGAATAAAATTTTTAAGTAATGTAGAAGGCAACGATAACTCCGATTGGTGTTGGTAAATTTTTAAATAACAGTGGGCTGTTCCAGCACACTGTTGATGTATTTTTTACAGTATCCTTTCGCTTGGCTAAATTTTTCTTGATTGGCCCGACTTAATGCACAGCGCAACCAAAAACCATCGATTAATGCAGCGGTGACTTCGGCAGCATCGTGAGCCGTTTTAGGATCTAATAATTGTTTAAAGCTGTAACGTAAATTGCTCACAAGACGACGCTTATTTATCTCTTGTAGGCGATACAAGTTGGGATCATGCATAGACTGTCCCCAAAAACTTAACCAGGTCTTAGTACTAGAATCGGCCTTTTGTATGCCTGAAAAATTCAAGTCAACAATCTTCATTAGCCGGTCATATGGGTTATCTGGCGAATACTCTATTTTAAGTTGAGAAAGCAGATACCGAACAGAAGCTTCAATCAATGCCTGTTTACTACCAAAATAATGACTAATAATGCCAGACGACATCCCTGCTCGCTTTGAAATAAGATTTATAGTCGCGCCTTTTAAGCCGACTTCAGCAACAACATCAATCGTCGCGTCAATCAGTTGTTGACGACGCATTGACTCCATTCCTAGTTTTGGCATTCCTTTCTCACATGATTAATTTATTAGTAAGGTTCCAGCGTTGATAGCCTGAACCGATGTTCGTTAAGCACGTCACCGGCCACATCGTAAAGGCCTAAAGTGACGACGGGATCGTCTTTTCCCCAATCAACATTCAGCGCACCATAGTTAACCTTACTGGTAAAATTACCGATGCGGTGTTTGTTTGGACTCACGTTTTTCCATTCCTGGGTCAAACCAGACGAGGTGATTTCCCATAATGGATAATCTAGGTCTTCATCATAGTAGCTGACTTCACCCCAATGAGTATCACCACTTATTAATACCACCCCATTCACATTATGTTTTTTAATAAGCGAAAACAAACGCTGGCGGTCTGCGGGGAAATTAGCCCAAGATTCCCAGCCCGTAAAGTCAGCCAAAAGCTGCAGGCTAGATCCTATCACTTTTATGCGTGCTGGTTTTTTAAGTTCTTGTTCCAGCCACAGCCATTGTTTTTCTCCAATCATACTGGCGTTTGGATCGCTGTGAACGCTGTAAGGTCCCATGTTCTTAGGTTCGCGAACGTTAGTATATTCTTCACTAGTTACATGAGCAATGTCATCTCGGTTCCAGCGAAGATCAGGTAAAATTACGTGGATACTTTCATCGCCTTCTCCATATTGATAGGAGGTATAAATACCATCTTCTCTGGTTCTACGCGCCGAATTCTCAGGCTCATCCCAGAAATTAAGCATAATTTGGCGAGAGGCTTCTTTCTTTGGATATTGCTTACCGGCATCGTTAGCACCGAAATCATGATCATCCCAAATGGCGATTAACTCAGCCTGTTCTTTTAACTTTTTAAAACCGGGTTTTGCGCCCAGTTTGTCATATTTGCTCTGCAATACCGCCATGTCTTCAGTATCGCCGTAGACGTTATCTCCAAGAAAGATAAAAACCTCAGGTTCGTCGTCGACAATACTACTAAAAATTGGAATATCTTTATCTTGATGTGAGCACGAACCAAATAAAATACGACTTGGTGCACCAGCTGAAACCGCAGTGGTGAACAATAACGTGCAAATTGCTAATAATCTAAACATGCGTTTTTTTACCCTATTATGCTAGTGAAGTAGCCACATACAGTTGTTACTGCATGTGGCCTTTCTCACGTTTTTTTACGTCACGTTTTTTACATTACGTTTTTTACATTACGTTTTTTACATTACGAACTTGGCGTTAAATGTCGCCGTTCTTGGGGCACCTATCCAAGCTGCGTTAGGCGCAATTGTGCCAAGGTAGTTTTTGTCAAAGACATTGTTTATTGTGAAGCTTAGCTCCATACTTTGAATGGCTCCAGCAAATTCATATGCTGTTTTACCCACGTACAAGTCACTCACTACATAAGAGTCAGTTTCCTGCGTATTGGCTTGATCTAAATAACGTTCACCAACATATTTTGTGCTAAAACCTGCATAAAAATCGCCTTTGGTATAGTCAAAGCTAACCACGGCCATATCCTGAGCACTTCCTAACACGGTGTTGCCAAGGAAGCCTTTGTCGGTATATGTAGAGTCATTTTTAGTATAAGAAACATAAACACCCAGACTATCAGTCAGTCTATAGTCTAACGATGCTTCGATACCGTCCGACTCGACACCTCCGTCGTTAACGTATCCGCCGGCAGCCGCTTCTAAGAAGTCGATGCCGTTGACATCTTCATTACTGATAAACGTGATCCGGTTTTCAAACTTAATGTTGTAATAGGTCAAGCTGGCGTTAAAACCAGGTGTGGAGTAACGCAGACCAAAATCGATGTTATCCGCTGTTTCCGGCTCTATTTGGCTCACGTCAGTGTCGTCAAGCTCTAATACGCCATCTTTTATTGCGGCAAAGTTCTCAGCGTAACCACCAAATACTTCCAAGCCGCTCAAGGGTAAGGGGGCAACAAATCCAGCTGATATTAAGGCGTCTGAGTCAGATGACACGTTCAAGTTATTTGCTGGTACAAACTGATCTTCCTTAGTAACGTCAACGTTGAATTTCTTAGCACCTAAGCGAAATTTAGCAAAACCAGTATCTATCTCGTTTTCAATATAATACATCAGAGTCTCGACTGGAAACTCTCGACTATACTGGATCCAGTAAGGCGTGTTTTCATAACGTGGGCCAGTTGCCGCATCGATGGTTTTATGCCAGCTACGGTTCTCATCGCGCTGATAATCTTCATACCATAAACCACCGCGTAACGTATTTGGCATACCCGCAATCGTGGTATTCCAAATTAAGTCGGCGTTTACGCCGTAACGCTCTTTACTATAATTACTATGACGATTTGAACTGACAGGCATAGCACCTTGTTCATAGCAACCAGGATCGATTTCAGGTCCGCCACCGCCATAAGGGTAACCGATAGAACTGACACAGCCGGCGTTAGGTGACAACGACTCACCGTCACGATTAACAAAATAGATGCTGCCCGCTGATGAGCCACCGAAGGCTGTGGTCGAATTATCTAGCTCGGAGTGCGGATTGCCTGCGCCGTCATCTGTGACGTCGGCCATGTAGTACGGCATCCATTTACCCATACCTTCGTTTTTATGGTAATAAACGTTGGTGCTAACCTTAACTTCACTGACCATGAAGTCTGCTTGTAAATAACCAAAAAGGTTTTCACGCTCAGTACCCCAAGTTTTACGTAACGCTTGGTCTTGATAAGGCACGCCCGTAAAGGTTTTGATGAGGCCATCCCAATTAGGATCTTGCGCATATTGTTCAAGGCCATAAACACGCTGGTAGGTATATTCTACAGCATCGTCGTAGCTCAAATAACCAGTTAAATCGACGTCGCCAATGCGACTGATTATTTTACCCTCAGCATGATCCCGTGAGTTAGTTATTGAACCGTCCATATAGTCATCATTTTGTTGCGTTGATATAGACACCCATGCAAATGTGTCCTGAGCAATCTCTCCCGTATCGTAACGCGTGTAAAATTTGCGTGCGTTGTATTCACCAAGAGTAGTGCTGACGGTTAGTTTCTCGTCGAAACTAGGGCGTATTGTTGTGAAATCAAGCGTGCCGCCTAGCGCTTCGTTGGAACGCGAGCTAATGTCTGCTGTACCTTGAGATACTTCAATACTGCGTAAATTTTCAGTATCGATATAACGGCTGGCTTTTGTACCACCGCCGTAGTTAGAGTTGCCGTTGGAAATGCCGTCGACGGTCATACCAATTTGCTGAGATGCAAGATCCAGTTGAAATCCACGCATGGAAATACTGGTTGACCATTCGTCTGATCCAAAGGGGTCGCCTTCGTTCACTAATACACCAGGCAGGTTATCGATAATAGATAGTGCGCTGGTCATAGGAGTCTGCTGCTTTTTCATTTCCGATGAGACGGTGCTGTTTGCATAAGAAAGGCTGCGGCCGGTAACTTGAATAGTTTCTATTTTTTTTTGTTCGGTATCCGCTCGCTGTTCTTTACTATCTTCTGCGATAGCGGACAGGGAGGTTACAGATATTGCTGATAATACAGATAGTGCGATCACGCTGTGCTTCATAGGCAAATGAGGTTTCATAAAAGTTCCTGTTGAATGTATTTTAGTAAACGTTCTTGATGTGTGGGAATAATATGCCAACCACGGTTATATTAATTGAACGTTCAATTAATATCAAGTTTGCTTGATTTTCCGGTTAATAAAATCATTAAAAGAGTCTTTTTTACATTCTGATAGCATACCCATATTATGGAATTTATAATCTGATGTAAGCTATGTTTGGCGGGGTTTTTATAGCAGTTCGAAAGCCTATTTAAAGACATTTTTGAAGGCCTTAATATGACGTAACAGATGCTTCATAATACTCACTACTAGTGCTGGTTAAAAAATAAGCACTTTCCAGAATTGGTCACGGATTGCTTTTTAAGCATATCTAATAAAGAACGCTCAATACGTAAAATAATATTAGTGTTCTAACTATTAATTTTCGATCTCCCACCGAGTTGGCCCGATCATCTTTGATTTCTAACATTAGCGGTGCAAAGATTTTTACCGCTTTGGTCGTTTCGAGAACAAATTTAGTTTTCGAAGCGACGTAGATGACTGTTTATTGACTTAATTCCAAGAACCATACATCGGGTTAGACAAAATAACGATATCTTGGTCCCAGCGCAGCAGAATTGTGCCGGCTTGTTGATAAATAGCGCCTGAAACAATCTATTACTCTTTGCTGCTTACTTGCCATTTCACGGACGTCGATAGTGGATAATGAGCTTGCGCAATATTCACTGATGTGGCGCAGTGATCACTCAACATGGCGTCCTCTTGCATGTCATCATAGTAATGTACTAGCGGACTCAATGTTACACTGGTTGCTGTTAATCCACCGACAATAATATGGTCTATTGGAGCTGGATAGCTCGGATGGCAACCTATGAGAGGCTGTGTGACTATTTGAATAGGTGAGGTCGCACTTTTTGATTTGGCCCTTATAGATCGGGTCATTCTATTATACGGAGCCGAAATACGATGGTTAAAGTCTCCTAAAATAACGTAAGGAGCGGATGAATTTTCGCGTTTCTCAATCCAATCATACAGAATGGCTGCTTGCTCGCTAAGATCTTGACAGGCTCGAGAGTCACTCTTCAAATAGTCGTCGACAAAACAGCCGCTCTTTAAATGTAAGTTAAGAATATTTGTCATCCCAAGCGCTGTTTGAATAGAGATACCTAAGCCAAATCGAAGACCTGGATGCTTGAGCATAAATGCTTGATTTTGCTCAACGGCACCAACTTGCAGGGCCTTTTTAACAGCGATAGCGGTTTTTTGTTGAGTGGATTTATATCCTGAACCACGGCATTCATATGCTTCACTGTCCGGTCTTGCCGACATAATGACTTGCCACTCGGCTTTAGGGAAAAGCAGATGAACCGCTTCTTTTGAAGCGACTTCTTGAAGAGCAACTATGTCGACATCCAGTTTTTGCGCATATGCGCGCATTTCTTGCAGTTCATCTTCATTCCGCGGTTTGCAGCCTTGATCGATTGGATAAGCTAAATGTTCAACATTCCAAGTAGCGACGCTTAGCACATGGTCGTTTATGCTTAGATCTTTTACTTGTTCTTTTGCAACGACTGGAAAGTTTGATTGCACAGAAGTGTTAACTAAATCTATCTGCGGCGAGGATCCGCACGCGGCCAACAAACTGACTGCTATTGCTACTGTTATTGTTTTATAAAAACGACTCATAAGATATCTTTTCCGTATAGGTTGTGGCGTAAATAGTAACGCTTTTCGAGTTGGAATTACATTAAAAGCCAACTGTCGCTTAGGGATTTCTTTAGCCCCGATGAATAAAGTCTTGCACTCATCAGAGCCTCGTTAACTTGAGGATAATTTCTCTCTTAAAGACGCTTTGTGTAGGTGCAAGAGTTAGATATTATTTTGTAAACACATCCAAACAGACTTCACTTATGGTCTCTTCATCACTCAAGAAGATAGGCCTTTCGTGTGTGAGTAGAACGACCATTTTGGGGTCCAGCCAGAGCGCGATATTTTGCCAAATACGGCATGCCATAGTAGTGTCTATACCGTTAAAAGGCTCATCCAAAATAACCAATTTCGGGTCTCTCAATAGTATTCTACATAAGCAGATCCGGCGCGCTTGTCCTCCGGATACTTTACCGCCAGTTTCGCCTAGCCAGGTATTAAGCCCCTGTGGTAAATCGTTTGCCCACTCGTCCAACTCAACCATCTCAAGGGCATGCCAAATCGCACCTTCGGATATTGTTTGTAAACCTAAAGCTAAGTTATACCCGAGTGTACCGGCTAAAATGGCGTTGCTCTGATCAAGGTAACCCAGACTGCTGTGCCAGTCGCTTGAAGCAATATCTAGCAAACTGGTGCCCGCATTAACCGTGATACTTATTTTCTCTTGATCTTTAGACAGCCCAGTGCCCACCAGTAAATTAGCTAAGGTTGATTTACCTGTGCCCGAACGACCATAAATTAAGTGTAATTGTTGAGTCGCTAACAAAAATACCAGATCTTTTTTTTGGCTGATCGGGATCTTAGGGTGATCAGATAACCTGACAGAAACAGCCTCAATATCAACTTTTTGTGGATCAGTTTTAGTATGTGGCTGCTTTACTAACTCTTTCAGTCTATTTGCAGAAAAATCTGTTTTACCCCATGTACTAAACTGACTTGGAATACTTTGCAACATTTCCGACACACCGATAAACAGCATCGCTAGCATGACAGCAGTCGGTCCGCTGATGCTTGATGATCCGACTGAATAAAGTCCAACAATAACCAAAACAATCAATACCAGCCCAAGAATGGTGTCCAAAAGCAACTGGATATTCGCTACTCTTGAATTCAATGACTTTTCAATATCATTAAAGCAATTGAGGCGGCTTAGTATCTGAGCTTCGTGACGCTCCATTAAGCCCTGTGACTGCAAGACAAACGCGCCTTGCAGATGCTCGATAATGTCAGCTCGAAGTTCACTGAGCAAAAGAGATGATGCTGCAGCTACGCGTTTCGTTTGGGTAATAGTAAGACCGATAATAACCGCAATACATAAAAGCATGGATCCGCCGAGATATAAGGCGAGTTCAAGCCAAATGAAGCTCAAAAATAAAGTGAGGGTCAAAATAACTAAAGTGGCGACGATGGGTGGAATAGTATAACGAATTAATATGCTATCAAGAGAGTCTAAATCAGCGGTTAGTTTACCTAACCATTCGCTGTCTGATGTTGCGCGCAACTCACTGAGTGGCAAGTCAGATAAGCCCTTAAAAAGTCTTAACCTAAACGCAGAAATTAAGCGCAAAATAGTGTCATGATTATATATTCTTTCTATATAACGGCCGATCGTTCGACTCAATGCAAAAAACCGAATGCCAGAACCGGGTAAGTACATATCAAACCTGACAAATATGCCAGCCGTTATGGCAACCCCAGTTAATGCGGTTGCGGTAATAAACCAGCCCGAAAGGGCTAATAACGCGACAGCTGAAACGGCAGAAAAGAAGGCCCAAAATATACCCCAATATAAGCGGCGGCCCTGACTTTTTAAGAGTAAATTAAACCAGTACTGCATTGTCTGTTTCTCTTAGTGTATCTAAGTTGAGGTGAATATCCGCAATGCAAATCAGAGAGGGATCGTGTGTCGCAATAATTAAAATCACATCTGCTTTTAAGCTTTTAAGCGCCTTAATAATGAATTCTTTACTGATCAAATCTAGCTTTGCAGATGGCTCATCTAAAAGTACAATCGGTGCAGGATTGAGTAATACTCTTGCCAATGCAATACGCTGCATTTGGCCACCAGAAAGTCCTTGTCCATGCTCACCGATAACGGTATCCAGACCTGAATGATTAAGCGCCAATTCGCTCGCCAAGCCAAGTATATCGAGTGCATCTAGCATTTCCTTTTTACTTGCATTGGGCGCTAACGCAGCAAGATTATTGATAATAGTGTCATTTTTTATCCATGCGTTTTGCGGCAGATAGGCAATGGGTAAGTCATGTTTAGGATAAAAATGCAGTTGGCCATGTGTAGCAGGTATATAGCCTGCAATAATATTCAGCAATGTAGACTTACCCGTGCCGGAACTACCGGTAATAACAAGGGTTTGGCCGGTGTTCAGTGCAATATTAATTGGTTTAGTCAATACGCTACTTTCTTCAAATGCAACACACAGCTTATGCAGTTCGATACGTGCTTCATCGCCGCGTTCTTTGCTGGTACTTATTTGTTTTTTTAGTGACTCTTTTATATCTTTGCGATTATTTGATGGTTTATCATCCGCCCCTCTATTGAGTAGTATGACAAGATTATTAGCCGCCCCAAGTGCGGTTGCGCGGTCGTGATAATACTGTGATAGATTTCGCAGCGGTTGAAAAAACTCAGGTGCGAGTATTAAAATCACGAGACCGGTGAATAGCGATAGGCTATCTGCAGGACCCCATGTAATTGCACCATACAGCGAAAATCCAATATAAATAGCTAAACTAGCAATAGCTATACTAGTAAAAAATTCTAAAACGGTTGACGACAAAAAGGCCAGTTTAAGAGTTTTCATTACCACCTTACGATAATTATCGCTATGCTCACCAACTTCTTCAAAAACTGCTTTTTCAGCGCCTAACATTTTAATAGTAGACAGGTTGGCAACGCGGTCTAAAAAGTGGCCGGCTAAGCGTTGTCGAATAGTAGAGTATTTTTGATTGAGCTGCTCTGCGCCCATTCCCACTAAAATCATAAATAACGGGATAAGGGGGGCAGAAATGAGTAATAACAAAGCGCATAACCAATTCAAATAAGCAACAACACACAAAATCAATAATGGCGACATAACAGCTAATAGTTGCTGTGGCCAATACCGAGAAAAATAACCATCCATTGCTTCGACTTCTTCAACCCACTGAGCTGCGGAAGCGCCAACCGACGTCTCTTTTAAATTAAGTGGGCTGGATGTGCGCCAATGCGCCAAGATGACGCTTCGAATATCACGCCGGATGCAGAGACTGGCTGTTTGCGAAAATGATGTCTGTAATCGAGTCAATAGAGTGCGGCCAATAACCGCACAAACAAATATGATAAGCAAATAACTCATTGTCGCGAGTGATTCATTCTCAATGATGAGTTTTTCGGCTATAAAAGAAAAGGACAGCCATTGCGTCAACATAAATACCGTTGACAATGAACCGGCCGTCACTGCCATTGAGAGCGCACGACGTTGCTTGGACGCGTATGAATTTAAAAAGTCGCGGCCTGTTCGCTCATGCGGCAATCCTACGGTCTTTGTCATCGGATTAGTGGTAACCACCTTGTTTTACTTTTCCTCTAAATACCCAATATGTCCAGGTCGTATACGTTAGAATAATCGGGATAACAAATAGGAAACCTAGGAGTAAAAACAATTGCGAATTATAGGCTGATGCGGCATCGTAAATTGTAAAATTAGGCGGTACGATGTATGGCCATTTGCTGACTAATAATCCAAGGTAGCTAAACAAGAAAATACCCATAGATGCGACGAATGGCATGCCGTCTTGTCTCTTTTTCACTGACCTTAAAACTATGTACGAACAATAAAGGGTTAGCGCCGGTAAAATCCAAATAACACTAATATTATCAAACCAACGCGTTTTTACATTAGCATCAATAAATGGAGTGTAAATACAAACGATGGTAAAAACAGTTAACAGCCCAGCGAGCAAACGCGGTGTTATTTTATAAGCCCAGTCTTGCAAGGCGCCCTCAGTTTTCATGATCAGCCAAGTGCTTCCCAAAAGTGAGTAACCAGCAACCAAACCCAGCCCCGTGATCACGGTGAAAGGGGTAAGCCAGTCAAGCGCCCCGCCTGAATAAACAAACCCCTCAGTTTCAAAGCCTTGTATATAAGCACCAACAACCGCTCCTTGTGCGAACGCAGCAACAATAGAGCCAACCGAGAAAGACCAGCTCCATAAGTATTTAGACGTTTTAGCTTTGAAGCGGAATTCAAAGGCCACACCTCTAAAAATGAGTCCTGATAGGAGTAAAAAAACACCGATATAAAGTGCCGGTAAAAATATCGAATAGACTAAAGGAAATGCAGCTAAAAGCCCCGCACCGCCTAATACTAGCCAGGTTTCATTGCCATCCCAAACCGGTGCGATAGAATTCATCATGGTGTCTCGTGCTTTCTCGTCTGGCGCAAAGGGGAACAATATTCCTTGGCCTAAATCAAAGCCGTCCATTAATACATACATCATTAATCCAAAACCAATAATGCCTGCCCAAATAACGGTTAAATCAAATTGCTGTTCCATAATTATGCATCTCCATCGATTGCAACGTGCGCTGCTGAAAAGGGTCTGCTTGGACGTTCTATTTCGTCCATTTCGTGAGGTGCGTTTGCTTTTTCTAAACCACCTCTAAATACTTTTAATAAGTAATAAATACCTGAACTAAAAACTAAGGTATAAACCACTATGTAGCCGATTAGCGTGAATAAAGCCATGCCGCCAGTAAGTGAAGGCGTTAATCCTTGAGCATGGGTCATTTGCCCATATATGAGCCAAGGAGCTCTACCTGCCTCAGTAACTACCCAGCCTGCTAGAACCGCAATAAATGGACTTATACTCATTAAACGTAAGCCATTTAAAAATGTAGTCGACTTGTAAATTCTTCCTTTAGGTCGCAAAACTAAGCCCCAAATAGCGAATATAACCATCAGTAAACCAAGTCCAACCATAATCCGGAAAGACCAAAACACAATAAATACGTTGGGCCGTTCTTCCTCAGGTACATCTTTTAATCCGGGTACTTCGCCATCCCAATCATGTGTTAATACATAACTGGCTAATTTAGGAATCTTCACTTCAAAGTGGTTGGTTTGCGCCTCTTGATCTGGAATGGCAAATAGTAAAAGTGGCACACCAGTTGATTTTTCCCAGTTTCCTTCCATCGCAGCTACTTTGGTAGGCTGATGTTCCAAGGTATTTAAACCGTGAAAATCACCAACGATTACTTGAGTAGGCGCAAGCACCAATAAAAACCACAAAGCCACGGAAAGTGCTTTTTTATTCGCTTCTAGTTCACGTTTTTGTATGACAAACCAAGCACTAACGCCGGCGACAACAAATGCCGCGGTTAAGAATGAGGCAAGGGCCATGTGCAAAAAGCGGTAACCGAATGAAGGTGTAAATAGGGCGTCCGACCACGACGTAACATAGTACATGCCGTTAATAAGCTCTAAACCTTCCGGCGTCTGCATGAGTGAGTTCGCTGATAAAATCCAAAAAGAGGAAATAAAAGTCCCAGAAGCCACCATTATTGCAGCAAATAGATGAACCCCCTGCGGCACTTTGTCTCGCCCAAATAATAGGACACCAAGGAACGCTGCTTCTAAGAAGAAGGCAGTTATTACTTCGTAACTCAAAACCGGACCTAAAAAATTTGCGGTAGCATAAGAGAAATTACTCCAGTTCGTTCCAAACTGAAAAGACATAACAATACCGGAGACCACACCTATACCAAATACGACGGCAAAGACTTGGATCCAAAATTTAGATAACTTTTGCCAAATAGGGTTACCGGTTTTGAAGTGCAGCGTTTCGAATCCAGCAATGGTGCTTGCTAATCCGATAGTGAATACCGGGAATATAGCGTGAAAGCAAACAATAAACGCAAACTGAATTCTCGAGAGTATGAGGGGGTCTAATTCCATATTGTTACCTATTCATGTAGATGGTTACAAAATGTCACCCGAGCAACGGTATTTTAAGTAAAACAAAAAAAACTGACGGATGGCAAATCACTGACAGTATAGTGCTAAGCATGAACCGCTCCATTGTTGCAAAGTAGTGCACAGATTTACCTAATTGACGGAATAAAACAAATGCAAACAACAACGCGCCAGCTTCTTATTCCCCCTTCATACTGGATAGTGTAGGCTATTATTATCTATTAAAAATGGTAGACAATGGATGCCAAAAATGGTCATAAAATCCAAGCTAAAACACGTGAACGGCCCCTAGCCGTCTCAGATTAGGAGAGTTAAGTGACAATTGTGGCATTGGAGTTGTCATAATTGGCGGAGGTTACTCCTATGCATCAAGCTATTTCTGTTTTTTCACTAACGTTGCCTGCTACCTAGCTGAGATTAAGCGCTAACCACTAACCATGCCTAAACCCGCTAGGTGATATCCCAACGGATTTTTTAAAACGCTTCGAGAAATTAAAAATATTTGAATAACCCACATAACTCGCAATATGTGAGATAGGCCAGGATGTATTTAATAACAAGGTTTTGGATCGCTGTATACGCAAATGAATAAGTTGTTGTATTGGGCTGTTACCAAACTTCGCTTGGCACAAACGATGCAAATGCGGCGATGAATAGTGAATATAATTACACATAGCATCAATGGTCCAATCAAACTGCAAGCGTTTTTCAATTTCTTGAAACAGTTTTTGTAAACGATCATTTGAAGCCTTTTGTGCGTGCTCTTGCTGTGTCTGGCCTTTAAGCGTTAGGTGCAGATAATGGCTAAGTATTGGCATCACACCTGCACGCAAACTAGCACTAGGTTCAGCGTATAGTAGTTCCATGGCGAGGTGAAGTGGTTCGAATTTTTGATTCTCTAATACCAGCGCTTCACTTAACGCCACATGCTCCCAGCATGCAGTGTTGGCAAGGTTGATCCAAAAAATGTCCCAATGCTTCGCTGCTATGCTCACTGCAAAAGCCTGCCTTGCTGGCAAGATGGCCAATGTATTCGGTGTCAGATCATACTGCTTGTGAAGCGTGGTTAATCTGCCTTGCCCACTAAGGGTGTAAAATAAAGTGTGATCAGGTGGTGTTGTGCGCGCAACGCAATATCTTCCTGATAAGTTTGAACAACCCGCTAGTTCGATTTCCAAAGGCTTAATTTCAGCTAACGTAGCAGATTCTATAAAGCGCTCATAGCAGTTAGGACCAATATCTAAAATGTCTTTAAGCGTATTTCTCATAAATAAAAATGATAGTTTAGGATAAAAATAAGATAGATTTAAGCATAACCTAAGGGGTAAAATTTAGCTATATTTAGAAGCGTATTAGTAATAACCATGAAGTGCGCCGTGTTGGTGTTTTAGCGCCTCCCCATTTTCGTTTTATCAAAAGCCAAAAAGCAAAAATCGCACGCAATCAACGCGTACAAAAACAATCCGCAATAGTAAAAAGGAGCATTATGACGTCACTGCAACATATTCTTCAACGCCGCGACTGGGAATCCCCCTTGTCGGTGCAGGTCAATCAAGAGAAGGCTCACAGTCCACTTAATGGCTATAAAACTGTTGCGGATGCTCGTCAAAAACAACATCCGCAAAAACAGTTATTAAACGGCCTGTGGGATTTTAAATTGATTGCTAAGCCTGAAGATGTTGATGACTCATTACTAGCCGAGTTTGTTGATGACTGGCAAACGATAAACGTGCCCTCAAACTGGCAGCTTCAAGGTTTTGATAAGCCGATTTATTGCAATGTAAAGTATCCTTTTGCGGTAAATCCTCCTTTTGTGCCAAGCGATAATCCAACGGGCCTGTATCGCACTGAGTTTGATATAGCGACTGAGCGGCTGTCCCAGCGTAATCATATTATTTTTGAAGGTGTAAACTCGGCATTTCATCTGTGGTGCAATGGTCAGTGGGTTGGTTATTCACAAGATAGTCGTCTGCCCAGTGAGTTTGATTTAAGTCCCTTCCTTACCGCTGGCAAAAACCGTATTTCGGCAATGGTTATTCGCTGGAGCGATGGTAGTTATCTTGAAGACCAAGATATGTGGTGGCTAAGTGGTATTTTTCGTGATGTGGTCTTACTCACAAAACCGCAAACTTATATTCGTGATGTCTTTATTGCAACAGACTTAGACGCTTGTTATCGCGATGCGACACTCCAGCTGAAAACAGCGATCCAAACCCCCGCTGGAGTTGCACTAGCTCATCTCAAAAATCACACGGTCAGCGTGCAAGTATTTGATGGTGATTCTGCTATTTGCGAGTCACAAACGCAAAGCACAAACAATAAACGCATCGATGAAAAAGGCGGTTGGGAGGATATTGTGTTCCATAATATCGCCATTCAAAACCCAAAAAAGTGGAGTGCTGAAACCCCAAACTTATATCGCTGCGTGGTGAGTTTGCAAGATGATAAAGGTCTTATTCTTGATGTAGAAGCCTACGATATTGGCTTTAGGAAAGTAGCAATTGATAACGGTCAGCTTTGCGTCAATGGCAAGCCAATATTAATCCGCGGTGTAAATCGACACGAACATCACCCGCAAAACGGCCATGTAGTCAATGAAGCTGACATGCTTGCTGATATCAAGCTGATGAAGCAAAACAATTTCAACGCTGTGCGCACTGCGCATTACCCAAATCACCCGCGTTGGTATGAATTGTGTGATGAATTAGGTTTATATGTTGTCGATGAAGCCAATATCGAAACCCATGGTATGTTTCCGATGGGGCGTTTAGCATCCGATCCACAATGGACTGGCGCTTTTATGTCGCGCTATACACAGATGGTTGAGCGCGATAAGAACCATGCATCAATTATCATTTGGTCATTGGGCAATGAATGTGGTTATGGCGCAACCCATAATGCGATGTATGCCTGGTCAAAAAAATTCGATCCGTCCCGTCCGGTGCAATACGAAGGTGGTGGAGCGAACACCTCAGCGACGGATATTATTTGTCCTATGTATTCTCGAGTTGATACCGATGTAATAGACGATGCAGTGCCTAAATACGCAATCAAGAAATGGCTGAGTCTACCAGGGGAAACACGCCCGCTTATTTTATGTGAGTACGCGCATGCAATGGGCAATAGTCTGGGGAACTTTGACGATTATTGGCAAGCCTTTAGAGAATACCCGCGTTTGCAAGGCGGCTTCATCTGGGATTGGGTTGACCAAGGACTATCAAAAATCGATAGCAACGGCATTCACTATTGGGCCTACGGTGGCGATTTTGGTGATGATGTTAATGATCGTCAGTTCTGTATCAACGGATTATTGTTTCCTGATCGCACTGCACACCCCTCTTTATATGAAGCTAAATATAGCCAACAGCACCTACAATTTAGTCTCGTGCCGAAAGCGCCGAATGGCCTCGCGCAAAATCACAGTCAATACAGCCTCAGCATATTCAGCGATTATGTGTTTAGGAGCACCGACAATGAAAAGCTGATTTGGCGACTCATGCAAAATGGCGTTGAAATTGAACAAGCTAGTGTCGTGCTTAATATTGCCCCCCAGAGCACTGTGATTATTGATATCGCACCCAATTCAGAGTTTACAGCGGGGAAGCAGTATCATATCAATATCGATATAGAACTGCTCAACGATTGCAGTTTTGCGCAAGCGGGTCATGTGCTGGCAACAGAACAGTTTAGCTTGGTAAACAGCTTGAGCTTGAGCAAATTACCGACTCAGCCAGTAGTTCTACCAGACAGTTCACAAGTAGCATTAAACGTGAATGATGGTGAGCAGGCAATTGCTGTCCAAGGTGCTAATTTTATAATCAATTTTAACCGCAAAACGGGCTTGATAGACAAATGGGAACACGCCAATCGGTCGGTTATTGCCGCCGGTTTACAGGACAACTTTTATCGAGCCCCGCTGGACAATGATATTGGGGTTAGTGAGGTTGACAACCTCGACCCAAATGCGTGGCAAGCTCGCTGGTTACTTGCGGGTATAGGCAAGTGGCAACGCACATGCCGACAAATTAAGGCGCTTTCATCCCGCGACGATGTGCGGATCACTTGTGTGTTCGATTATGAATACGAGCAGCAAGGTAAAAGTGCAATGCAAGCGCAAACGCAGTGGATTTACAATATTAGTACTTTGGGTGTTGTTACTGTAGATATTGATGTGCGCTTAAATGAAGCCCTTCCACCACTGCCTCGTATAGGAGTCAGTTTAGCTGTCAGCAAAGGACAAAACTCACAGGTTAGCTGGTTAGGCTTAGGACCATTTGAAAACTATCCAGATCGTAAAGCGGCTGCGCGTTTTGGACACTATAGTTTGGCCTTGAATGAGCTTCATACAGGGTATATTTTCCCGACAGATAATGGTTTGCGCAGCGACTGTCAGCAACTTAATGTCAATAATTTACAAGTTCAGGGTGCGTTTTTATTCGCTGCTAGTGTGTATTCACAAAATACCTTAACAACCGCGAGACATACCAATGAGCTGGTGCAAGATGATGTTATTCACTTACATATAGATCATCAGCACATGGGGGTGGGTGGCGATGATTCATGGAGTCCTAGTACGCATAAAGAGTATCTACTCGAGCGCAAACAATATCGTTATTCGTTAACATTGCATACGTTGTGACAAAGGAGGCGTGACAAGGAGGCGTGACAAAGGGCACTTCAAGGGGTAGGTTTCACTCGTCTTACTAAAAGTCCACTTCACCCCAAGACGCTTGTAAATAAATTGTTAAATAAAGTATTATACAACGCTGTTTGACGTACTACTTGCACCTAGCAAACAAGCGTATAAATCTTGGAGGGGTTTGAACATGGATATTGCGAATTTGATCAAGCAATTGACTAAAAAGCACGTTAAAAAAGCAGCGTTTTTGACTGCTTTTTGCTTTATGCCGTTGGCACAAAGCCAAGCTGGCTGGGAGGTTTCTTGGATAGAGCGTTTCGACGGTGAAAGCGTTAACTGGGATAATTGGACAGCGCAAATTCAAGCCAACTACAATAACGAGATTCAATGTTACACCGATGACGAAACCTCTGCCCAACGTAACTTTGAAGTGTCAGACGGTACGCTTAAAATTACCGCGCGCAGACAAAATATTAACTGCCCTGGTCAAAATGGGGTGGATCGTCCTTGGACGTCCGGTCGGATTAACAGCAAAGACAAAGCTGAGTTTTTATATGGCCGTATTGAAACGCGCCTTCGCTTTTTGGAATTAAGAGGGGGTACCTGGCCCGCATTTTGGATGTTAGAAAACCGTATTGCAGAAGACCCTATCAAAGGTGATAACGATAACGTTAATTGGCCTAACCCAGGTGCTGGCGAAATAGATGTTTGGGAGTGGTATGCCAACTCAGGCGATCGTTACATCACCAATTTCTTCAATGCAGGTAATTGCGGTGGTGAAACTCGGCCTACTTATGCTGGTGGTGCAACTGATGTCTTGGCCTTTCATACATATGGTATTGAATGGACTGCCGATGAAATTACTTTTTTTATGGATGATAATATTGTAGCTCAGCACGATCTATCAAGTTGTTCTCAATATGAAGAGCCGATGTTTGTTCTATTGAACGTAGCCATAGGCGGTTCGTTAGGTGGCGCTGTTGACCCTCAATTAAATACTGCGACCATGGAGATAGACTATGTCGCTCATTGTGTTGCTACTGATGCAAACGAATGGCAGCAATGTAATGAAAGCACACCAGTGGCGCTAGACGACGACAACGATGGGGTTGTTAATAGTTTGGATCAATGTCCAAATACACCTCCAAATGCTGACGTTGATGCAACGGGCTGCCAATTTATTACCGCGCCGGAAGAAGCCGCACCGACACCAACAAATGCGGAAAATGAGGTTATTTCATTATTTAGCGATAGCTATCAAAATATTGAAGGTGTGGACTTTAATCCTGATTGGGAACAAGGGACAACAGTAACTCAAGAGCAAATCCAAGGAGATAACGTACTAAAGTACGCGACATTGGATTATCAAGGTACTGATTTTGGTAATAATAAACAGGATGTTTCTGCCTTTGATAATATCTATCTGGATTATTGGACACAAAACGCCACTGCATTGAAAATCTTTATTATCAGTCCAGGACCAGTTGAAACATCTTTTGAAGTTGATGTCGTCCAGCAGTCTTGGCAAAGTCTGGTCATACCGCTTAGTACCTATTCGACTATTGTTGATTTAACCGAGGTCTTTCAATTAAAAATAGAAGGTAATGGCACGCTATTTTTAGATAATATCTTTTTTGGTAACAATACCCAAACGTCAGTCGACAGCGATGGTGATGGCGTTCTTGATGCTGATGATCAATGCCCGGGAACGGCTGCAGGTACTCAGGTGGATAGCACTGGTTGCGCGATTGTTGTCGTCGTTCCAGCGCCGCAAGAACCTGCAACTGCGTCAGGATCAAGCGGCGGTGCTGTGCATCTATGGTTACTAGTTGGCTTAATCGGAGTTACAATCCAAAGGCGAGCGGAGCTAATAGCTGCAAACTCCATGAAAATCGTATTTAAATAAGTAGCGACCAACAGATAATCAAAGTCAGATATAGCTCGCTAATAGCCAGCATTGGTCTGATCAAATAAAAATAAAAGCCTTAAAAAGAGAGCTAATTTAATGTCAAAAAGTGTTTATTTCGCGATTGTCGTTGCACTGGGAGGCTTCGTTTTTGGCTTTGATGCATCGGTTATTTCTGGTGTGGTTGGCTTTGTAACAACTGAATTCAAATTGAATGACTGGCAGCAAGGTTTTGTGGTCAGTTCGCCTACACTTGGTGCCTTATTTGGGTCCTTGTTTGCTGGTTTTTTTGCCGACATGTTTGGTCGTAAAAAAGTCATTATTGCGATTGCTTTTTTGTATGTGGTGTCTGCTATTTTTTCTGCATTAGCGGTGAGCTATAGCATGTTAGTTACGGCTCGAATTATAGGCGGAATTGCCTTTGCATCCTTGGTTGTTGCTCCTATCTATATCGCCGAAATTTCGCCAGCAAAAATACGTGGTAAAATGATTTCTATTAACCAACTCAATATTGTTATTGGACTCTCGGTTGCTTATTTTGTTAACTATTACCTATTACAACTGTCGACTAGTCCTGTTGCATGGGTCAGTGCCTTGGGCATCGAGAACAATGTTTGGCGCTGGATGCTGGGTTTTGAAATTATTCCCGCATCCATATTTTTTGCGCTGTTGTTTACTATTCCTGAGAGCCCTCGATGGCTTGCGTTAAATAATCGCGAAACCCAAGCCAAATCTGTCCTCTTAATGCTCAATGCAAAAAACACCACCGCGCCATCAATGACGAGTGAACAGGCCGATACTTTTATTGAAGAAATCAAAGCAGACCGCAACGTCGCTGCACAAGGTAAAGCAGACTCTATATTCAATTTACTCCAAAGTTTATTTTCTAAAAAGATGCGATTTGTTTTATTAGTCGGTTTAGTTGTGGCTATCTGCCAACAAGCTACCGGTGTAAATGCCATTTACTTTTATGCGCCAAGTATTTTTGAGCAAAGTGGCGTTGGTCAAAACGCTGCATTTTCACAAGCCATTTGGGTTGGCGTTATCAACGTCGTATTTACCATTGTCGCCATGCTATTAATTGACAGGTTAGGCCGAAAACCACTTATGTTGATTGGTCTTGCAGGTGTGTTCATTAGTATGTCCATCGCCTCCTACGGTTTTCACAATGCAAGCTACCAGCTTACCGAAACTTCTATTCAGTCAATTGAAAGTCAGGATCACAAAAGTAAATTGATGCCTATTTTAGGTAAAACCTTTTCGAATGACGTCAGCTTCAAAAACGCAACAATCGCGTTGCTCGGTGAAGATGATGCACGTGAACATCAATCTGTGTTAATTGAGGCCGCGGTAACAATCAATTCAGTTATCGTGCTGATTGGTATATTGGGTTTTGTTGCCTCTTTTGCCGTCTCACTTGGCCCTGTAATGTGGGTACTGCTGGCAGAAATTCTACCTAATAGGCTACGCGGTGTCGGTATTGCCTGCATTGGTGCGGTCAATAGTGCTGTTAGCTTCAGTGTGCAATTGCTGTTTCCTTGGGAGTTGGCCAATTTAGGTACAGCCACGACATTCTTGATTTACGGCCTCTTAGCTATTGTCGGCTTTGTCCTGATATATAAGATGCTACCAGAAACCAAAGGACGTTCTTTGGAAGAAATCGAGGGCGTGTTTGGCTTACGCTGAACGTGGCAATAAAGCCCAGTTCATCAATTTGAATCGGGTCTGGTAAATCTAAACTTGGACTACCAAAGCTACCAATACCTGATAAACTATCGGCGTCATTTTTGACATAGGTATTTTTTTGAGGATTACATGCCAACCAAAGAAACAGTAAATTCAAATGAAGAAGGTGAGCACTTACTAGAGCTTAGGCACCTTACATTAGACGATTATGACGATATCAGGGAACTGCAGGACGCTATATATCAGCGAGTGGGTGGTACGCTTCCTTTTAAGCAGTTTAAAGCCCAAATTTCTACCTTTCCTGATGGACAAATTTGCATTGACGACAAAGGCAAAGTTGTAGCGGTTGCGTTGTCAGTTATTGTTGATTATGAACAATTTGGTGACAAGCATACCTACGAAGAAATAACCGGTGATGCTTATATTACTACTCACGATCCAAATGGTGACGTGTTGTATGGTGTTGATGTTTTTGTGTCGCCAGAATATCGAGGCTTACGCTTAGGTCGACGCTTATATGAGGCGCGCAAAGAATTAGTGCGTAATTTGAATTTGCGCTCGATTATGGCCGGTGGTCGTATTCCAAACTACATTCAATACGCGAAAGAACTGACACCGTATGAGTATATCGAACAAGTAAAATCGAAAGATATTTTTGATCCTATTCTGACTTTTCAATTGTCTAACGGATTTGACGTAAAACAGGTTATGAAGGCGTATTTGCCAGAAGATAAAGACTCGTTAGGTTATGCCACGTTATTGCAATGGCACAACATGTACTTTGATGCCGAAAAGCCTAACTTAATAGGCGGCAAGCGTTCATCGGCGAGAGTAGGTTGTGTACAATGGCAAATGCGTTACTTTGAGAATGTGGAAGCATTGCTGCAACAAGTAGAATACTTTGTTGACGCATTATCTGACTATAAGTGCGATGTCGCTTTGTTTCCTGAGTTTTTCAATGCACCGCTAATGGGCTTGAGTGATGGTGAAAGTTCAATTGATGCTATTTGGCATTTAGCTGAATACACAGAAGAAATTTTAACCGCTATCTCGCGTTTATCGGTATCCTATAATATCAACATCATTGCCGGTTCAATGCCTGTTGTTGAAGATGATGAACTGTTTAATGTTGCGTATTTATGTCACCGTGATGGCAAAATTGAAAGTCAATATAAACTGCAATTAACGCCTCATGAGAAGAAAGAATGGATCATGAAGGGAGGCAACAAGTTGCAATCATTTAATACTGATTTTGGTAAAATTGGTATTCTGATTTGCTACGACGTTGAATTTCCTGAATTAGCTCGATTGCTATCCGAACAAGATATTCAAGTTTTGTTTGTCCCTTTTTGGACTGATACCAAAAACGGTTATCTGCGGGTGCGTCGATGCGCGCAAGCTAGGGCAATTGAAAACGAATGTTATGTGGCTATTGCGGGCAGCGTAGGAAACTTACCGCAAGTGGATAATGTGGATATTCAGTACGCGCAGACAGCGGTATTCTCACCCTCTGATTTTGCGTTTCCGCATGACGCCATTGTATCTGAAACGACACCAAATACTGAAATGACGCTCATTGTTGACCTTGATTTTGACAAGCTAACTAAGCTACAGAATGAAGGCTCGGTGCGTAACTATTTGGACAAACGTCGAGATTTATTCAGAGTGGAATGGTTGGGCGAGAAGTAGTTCAGCAAAAGTTGTTCATGAAAAGCACTTTATGGAAAGCACTTTATGAAAAGCAGTTGATGAAAAGCAGTTGATGAAAAGCAGTTGATGAAAAGCAGTTGATGAAAAGCAGTTGATGAAGAGCAGTTGATGAAGAGCAGTTGATGAAGAAGCGGATATTCAGCGTTAAACGAATATCCGCTATCATTAGCACAGTTACGTGAGTCAATTGCCTGACACTTTTTCTCCATGTACCCAGCATCCTTTTACACGCATATCATCGTCGAGTAATACGAAGTCAGCTTTATTTCCGCTAATTAGCTTCCCTCTATCTTGAATACCCAACAGGCGGGCTGGAACTTGGCTGGCCATGTTGAGCACATTTCCAAGCAGTTCATCTGCGTCGGTCCATCGGGTGTTTTGCTTCAGCAAAGAATACATATTTCTAACTGCACTGTTCATGTCTAAACACGAACCGGCGAGACTGCCGTCATCTAATGTCAATTTGCCAGCCGTTTTGGTGATGGTTGAATCTAACCATGCCAAGGTTTGCAAATCTGACCCCACATGTGCCATCGCATCGGTTACCAACATTAAACGCTCAGCACCTATGCATTGGTAGGCTAGGGCGCAGTTCTGCGGGTGAACATGGTGTAAGTCGGCAATCAATCCTGAGGTTACGCGTAAATCACTCAAAGCAATGTTAATCAGCCCAGGTTCCCTTGCAGCTAACCCTGACATAGCGTTGAATAAGTGGGTGATACAAGTTGCGCCCGCATCAATCGCGCTAAGTGCTTGATCACTATTTGCGCCCGTATGACCCAACGACACAATAACACCTTGGCTGACAAGGTCGGTGATCACATCAGGTGATACGTTTTCTGGTGCAAGAGTTACTAAGACTTGACCGATATCACTGCGCGTAAAAGTAGCTAAATCTATATCACTGATTGCTCTGACATGCTTGCTTGGATGAATACCGCGCTTTATCCTACTCAAATTGGGCCCTTCAAAATGAATGCCTAAGATACTAGATAGGGGCTTAGCTATGGCCTCAGCAACAGCATTGGCTGCTGTGTTCATCACCTCACTGCTATCCGTTATTAGGGTTGGTAACATCGCCGTTGTGCCATATTTTGAATGACCTTGCAGCATCGTAACCAGGGTTTCCAACGAGGGTTTATAATTAAATAAAACCCCACCACCGCCATTAACTTGAGTATCGATAAAACCCGCACACACCAGACCATCTAGCTTTATATCTGCTTTTAACTGACTTGAGTGAGCTTTTTTGATGCTGCAAATGATACCTTTGCTGACGTCTAAGTGCATGTTGTCATGCATTCGCAGACCGTCGAATAAGCGCTTTGCGAAATAAGTTGTCATGTAATTACTCATTTTGTGTTGGCTGTGTTGGCTGTGTTGCTTGAGCTGCGCAATTATAATGATAGCGCACTGTGAAACAATATTAATACATATTACGCGAACTCGTTGAAATAGATTACCTACCGTTCGATTATCAAATGCTAGTTTATCAAAGGTTCGTTTATAGGGTGTTTACTGCGCAATTTGTATTTAAGGCGTATCTAATGTGACAAAAAAACAGCGATACATTAAGCTATGTTCATTGCTCTTTAATTGAAAATACTATGTTAGATAGAAATAACACCGGTCTTATTGTCGTCGATATTCAGGGTAAATTGTCGCATCTCGTGCACAATAGCGAGATGATGTTTCAGAATGTAGCAAAGTTGATTAAAGGCTGCACCTTACTGGAGTTACCAATATTAGTGCTTGAACAGAATCCCGAAAAGCTAGGCAAAACGGCAACCGAGATCAGGCCTTTATTAGATGGTTATCCTTGCATCAAAAAGTACACCTTTGATGCTTGCGTAAGCCCTCGTTTTGTTGAGCAAATTAACAACGTAGGGGTTCAACATTGGTTAATTTGTGGCATCGAAGCGCATGTTTGTGTATATCAAACCGCGATGGGCTTAAAACAAATGGGCAAGACAATTGAGCTAGTTGTCGACAGTATTGCCTCACGAGACGATGCCAACAAACACACCGCTATCACTAAATTGCTAACCAAGGATATAGGCATTACTAGCGTTGAAATGTGCTTGTTTGAACTGATGAAAGACTGCAAAGACGATAAGTTTAAGGCGCTTTTAGACATCGTTCGATAAGTTATTGCCGCCATTGTTTTAGGTGCCGTATTCATCGGTGCGTTAATGCTCATTTTTAAAAATCGAACGTTACTAAAAAGGAAAAAATACGTTACTGTCGTGGGCGATGGTCGAGATAAAGTAACTGGCCCCGTGAGTACGGATTTTCATTACCAAGCCACGGTAATCTTGACGTTTACTACTACCGTCCAATATTTACAACTGAACAGGATAAATAAGAATGGCGACTGAATTAAAAATAGACATTGTGTCTGATATATCTTGCCCATGGTGCATTATCGGTTTCAAAGCGCTGCAAGCAGCCTTGAAGGAAGTAGCGCCAGACATCACAGCGAGTATCGAATGGCAACCCTTTGAACTAAATCCACAAATGGCACCAGAAGGACAAGAAATTACCGAGCATTTAACTCAAAAATATCAAATTTCTGAGCAGCAAGCAGAACAAAATCGAGACGCTATTAGGCAGCGCGGACTTGGCGTTGGCTATGACTTTGCTAACAGAGGTGGTGGTCGCATTTATAATACGTTTGATGCGCACCGTTTACTACACTGGGCTAAAACTCAGGGTAAGCAGACCGAATTAAAATTAGCATTGTTTGATTTGTATTTCAAAAACAATGGCAATCCAAGCGATCATGAGCAGCTTTTAAAAACCGCTAAGAGTGTTGGTTTAGATATTGCCGGCGCTAAAAAAGTATTGCAGTCGGATCAATTTACAGTAGACGTTCGCCAATTACAGCAACAATATCAAAGTGCGGGAGTGCAATCTGTGCCAGCGGTTATTGTCAATAATAAACACTTGATCAGCGGCGGACAGCCTGCTGAGGTGTTTCAGCAAGCATTAACGAAAATTGCAAACGAGAGATGAAAAGTGTCCGCTTTTAGCACGTACTGCGTACCTTACAGACTGTATGTAATACCGAATAACGTAATACCGAATAACGTAATACCGAATAACGTAATGCCGAATAAAAGAGGCTTTATATTGTTTTTCAATGAGCGTTTACCGGAACCAAAAACACAGTAAGCATTAATATAAACAAGCCAAACATAGCGTAAAATAAAGATAATGAAACAACTTTAAAACAACAACTAAAACGGTGTTAGCAATCGCAGTTGCCGGCATATCGACGGCTTGTTAGCCAAAAAAAAGGAAGCCGAAGTGTCTGAAGTAGCGAAAAAAACAAATAAAATTATTACTGTTGATTACCCCACCACGGCAAAAGAGGATGTGGTTGATACTTACTTTGGTGACCCGATCGCAGATCCATATCGCTGGTTAGAAAACGACCGCAGTGCAGAAACTGAAGCGTGGGTAGAAACACAAAATGAAACAACGCAGGCCTATTTAGAAAATATTGCTTACCGTGAAGAAATAGCCAAAGTTCTACGTGACTTACTAGACTATGAGCGCGTATCTGCCCCTTTCACTGAAGGCGTGTACACGTATTTTTATAAGAATGACGGTCTGCAAAATCAAAGCCTTGTTTATCGTTCAAAAGACGGTGGTGATGCGACGGTTTTCATCGATCCTAACAAATTTAGTGATGATGGCACGATTTCGTTAGCGGGTTTGTCATTCTCTGCTGATGGTTCAACAGCAGCTTATCAAACGTCGACCGGGGGTAGTGACTGGCGTCAAGTTTATGTTATTAACACTGAGACCAAAGAGTTACTTAGTGACACATTGGTAAACGTTAAATTTAGTGGTTTGTCGTGGTACAAAAATGAGGGAATTTATTACTCCAGTTATGACAAGCCAGTGGGTTCTGAGTTAAGTCAAAAAACCGATCAGCATAAACTTTATTATCACAAAATTGGTACGCCTCAAGCCCATGATCTCAAGGTGTATGGTCATACTGATGCCGAGAAACACCGTTATATCGGAGCTCAAGTCAGTGAGGATGATCGCTTTTTATTGGTATCTGCAGCAAACTCAACCTCAGGCAACCGCGCATTCTTAAAAGACCTTTCAAATCCAAATACGGCTTGGCAAACAGTTATCGAGACCACTGACAATGACGTTTCGATGCTCACCAACAAAGGTGATAGCCTTTACTTAGTAACTAATCACAATGCGCTTAATAGCAAAATCGTTGTGGTAGACGCGAAGTCACCGAGTGTCGTGAATTGGAAAGATCTGATACCCGAAACGACCAATGTGTTGTCGCCGAGCAGTGCCGGCGGGTATATTTTTGCAGAATATATGGTGGATGCAATTTCTAAGGTTTATCAATATGATTTAGACGGCAAAAAACTGCGCACAATTGAGCTGCCAGACATTGGTTCTGCCATTATGAACGGTGATAAGGCCGATGCAAAAACCGCTTATTACACATTCAGTAATTACATTACGCCAACAACTATTTACTCCCTAGATATTGCAACTGGTGAGTCGATACTGTTTAACAAGTCGGCGTCAAAGTTTGATGCTTCTAAATTTGTTTCAAAGCAAGTTTTCTATAAGTCCAAAGACGGCACTCAAGTGCCTATGATCATCACCCATCACAAAGACATCGAACTGAATGGCAAAAACCCAACAATGCTCTACGGCTACGGCGGCTTTAACGTTAGCCTGACACCAAGCTTTAGTCCTATGCTTGCAGCTTGGCTTGAATTAGGTGGCGTTTACGCGGTTCCGAATATTCGTGGCGGCGGTGAGTACGGCAAAGCATGGCATAAAGCGGGTACACAAATGCAAAAGCAAAACGTATTTGATGACTTTATTGCAGCTGCTGAATACCTTATTGACAACCACTATACAAGCAGTGATTATCTCGCTCTACGCGGCGGCTCTAACGGCGGTTTGTTAGTTGGCGCAGTGATGACTCAACGTCCAGACCTTGCCAAAGTTGCGTTGCCAGCCGTTGGTGTATTGGACATGTTGCGCTACCACACATTCACCGCTGGCGCTGGCTGGGCTTATGACTATGGCACCTCTGAGCAAAGTCAAGAAATGTACAATTACATAAAGGCTTATTCACCGGTTCACAATGTTAAATCAGGTATCGAATATCCTGCAACGATGATCACTACTGCGGATCATGATGACCGAGTAGTACCGGCACATTCATTCAAGTTTGCTGCGGTACTGCAGGAATTCCAAGGCGGTTATAATCCAATCCTTATCCGCATTGAAACTGATGCAGGTCACGGTGCAGGAACACCGATTAGCAAAACCATTGAGCAGTATGCTGATATTTACGGTTTTGTATTGTATAACATGGGTGTTGAAGAGTTGACGTTAATATAATGGTTTATAATACAGTAACCGTTTTATGGGCATGACTTTTTGATTACAAAGTTGTGCCCGTAAGTTTGCTGGTTAATACGTCCAGATCTTAAGTATGATATTACTTTTCTGCAATCCAATCACAATGTCGCTATTTTGTATTGTTACCTTATTTTAGCCTTTGTGACTTGAAGGCTGTTAAAGTGCTATCAAGCCTATAAATTATCTACCAAGAAAAGTACTCAGTAATGAAATACATCTCACTAAAATGGTTTGGGTATATATTAGCATTGGTCATTGCGTCTGTTTTCTGCATTGCTTACCTCACACTACCAAGTATGCCTGACACTCGCGCGTATATAGCTAGGGCCACAAAGTATGATGTTGAAGTTATGCGCGACGGGCTCGGTATTCCTCATATTTATGGCAAGAAAGACATCGATACTGCATTTGGTCTGGGTTATGTACAAAGTGAAGACGATTTTGAAACGCTTCAATCAGTGTTACTTGCAACTCGGGGTACATTGGCTGCTGAAATAGGATATAAGGCTGCAGAGACCGATTTTGTGGTTCAATTTATGGGTGTCTGGGACGCCGTCAACGCAAATTATGAGACGCAAGTACCAGAAAATATCAAACAAATCGCACAAGCCTACGCGGATGGTGTGAACCTGTATGCGGCTCAGAATCCAGAACATGTCAGCCGATACTTTTTACCCGCGACAGGCAAAGATATTATCGCCGGCTTTACGTTTAAAATGCCGATGTTTTATGGCTTTGATCAGATACTAAGTGATTTAGTGGATCCTGACGTGATGCATGAAGTTGCTAAGTCGCAAAATGCACTTATTTGGCAACCCACCAACGCACTGCCCATTGGAAGTCAAGGTATCGCAATTGCTCCACATCGTTCAGAAGATGGGCTCACGCATTTATTAATCAACAGTCATCAACCACTTACTGGCCCCGTTGCTTGGTATGAAGTGCGTTTGCATAGTGAAGAGGGATGGAACATGGTTGGCTCTACTTTTCCTGGCGCACCGGTAATTATTCATGGCCACAATGATCATTTGGGTTGGGCTAATACAGTGAATAAACCTGATTTAGTGGACATTTATCAACTAACCATCAATCCTGATAACGAAAATCAATATCTCCTAGATGGACAGTGGAAAACGTTTAAAACAAAAGTTGCTAAAATGACCATAAAGTTATTCGGTCCTTTGAGATGGACTGTAAAAAAAGAAATTAATATATCCGAGCATGGGCCGGTGATGGCAACCGAGAAAGGTTCATTTGCCCTGCGCTGGTCTGGTATGAACGAAGTTGGCACTTTAGAGTTTATGTTTGCGGCAAACAAAGCCACTAATAAAGAACAATTTGAAGCGGCCTTGAAATTAAATAGCATGCCCAGTATTAACTTTGTATATGCAGATAAAGCAGGCAATATCGCACACTATTATAACGCAAAGTTCCCCAAGCGGATTGATGGATGGCAATGGGATAAAATTCTACCGGGGAATCGTTCGGATTTAATTTGGACTGAATTTTATGACTTTTCTGCCATGCCAAAAACAGTCAACCCGAGTTCTGGTTTAGTTTATAATGCCAACAATACACCTTGGCTAGCAACTGATGGTGATGATGATGCGCAGGAAAGCCAATACCCAGAGTCAATGGGAATTGAGACCTCGGTGACCAACCGTGTGTTACAAATTGAAGAAAAATTAAAAGGTGTAAAGAAAATATCTAAGGGGCTTTTTAAGGAAGTGAAATATGACCTCTTCTATCATCCAAAGTCTTATCAAATCACGGCATTACGTAAATGGCTAGCGCAACAACAAAGCGTCGACTTAAGCCAAATTGAATTAGGCGCTCTTGATGCATTGCGCAGTTGGAACCTCTCAACTCACAAAGATAATCAGGAGGCGGCTCTAGCAGTTCTGACAATGGCTCCTATACAAAAAGCCAATGGCAAACCAGTAGAGATGAAAAAAATCACTCGAGCCTTCAAAAATACGGTCGCTCAATTAGTTAAATATCATGGCAGTTATACACCACCTTATGGCGACGTATATCGCTTAAAACGAGGTCAAAAGAATCTGCCAATGAGTGGCGGGCCTGATATTTTGCGTGCCGTTTATGGTCAGGAAATGGACCAAAATGGACAAATTGAAAATATTGCTGGCGACGGCTTTATGATGTTCGTGTCGTGGGATAAAAATGGCGTGGTTCAAAGTGACGCCATCCATCAGTATGGCTCGGCAACTAAGGACAGCAACTCAGTGCACTACAATGACCAAATGGAGATGTTTGTTGCAAAACAAGAACGGCGCGTATTATTTCAACGCGCTGAGTTAGAAAAGCAGGTAGAGCGACGTTATCGTCCCGGTTTTAGATAAAAGAGTGGCATCAACTTTGCGTTCTGGCAATCTTAGATTATTTGCGTAATTTTAGGTTTGTTGCATACGGCAAGTATTACGTTTACTCTCCTAACTATCTAGATTTTTGGCAGTACACTAAGAATAATTTATGCCTCAAAAAGCCACATTTTCCAGCAAACAATGCCTTTTGGTGCCCTTGCTCTTAGTTTGTTTGGCTATTTCTTTTATTACTACCTTTTCTGTTCATGCTAGCGCGCAATCTATTCCTACTATTAACGTATCTCAACAGTATCAAGATGGTGAAGTCAAACTGGACGGCCCTTGGGGTTTTTACTGGGGCGAATGGTTGCCCTTAGATGAGTTAGATAGCCATAAATATCCAATCAGAATTATCCGTAAACTAGATTTTTTAGAAAATATTGTTGAAAAGGATGAGCACAATATACAGCCATTTGTAGATGGTTATGGCACTTACCTTCTTGAAATAGACGGGCTAAAGGGAGTGTTTAAGCAACCCGCTATTCACATGCGCAGTGTCAGTGATGCATGGCAAGCTTGGTGGGTAAACGCAGATGGAAGCAGTCGCTATCTTGGCAATTCAGGTAAAATATCCAAAGATGGCCTCGACCAAGAACAACGCTACAGAACCACAATCTTAGATTTGCCTACTGATAGTAACAAAGGAACCCTTGTTATTTACTTGTCGAGTCATACGTCTATCCGTGCCGGTTTATTTGCGGTCCCAGTGATACAAGAACATGAGCAGGCAAGTCGAAGTATCTACATCGATTTGGCGATTAGAATATTAATCGTTGGTGTTGGTATTTTTGTAGTTATGCAAAATTTAATTTTTTATGCTCAACGACCAAAGGAAAAAACACTACTTTTGTTGGTAATATTAGGCTTTGCAGGATTAATGCGAGGCTTAGTTGCTTCCGACTATTTTTATGTGTTCATAGGAGACCCTGCGCTATTTTTTACTATTTCTAAACTTGAATACGTCTTAATTATTTGGCCAGCAATAGCGGGTGTGCATTTCTTTGCGAATCTTTGTCCGTTTAAAGGCGATGTGCAGTTTGTACAAGCAAATTATGGCATCTTGATTATTACTATCATGGCTACTTGGCTATTACCCATGCAAACAGTGATGTTCTATTTGTTTGTATACCAATCGGTATTATTATTTATTGCGGCAAGCATTATGCTGATCCTTACAAACGGTATTATCAAAAAAATGCCTGGTTCCCGATCTTTAATGATGAGTCTGTTACCGCTATTACTTGCAGTGTGTAATGACATATATGCTACCTATTCTAGTCAATATAATTTGTTTATTACTGAATATGGGCTGTTTATATTCTTCTTCGTGCAATCTCAAATTCATGCCTCGCATTACCTTGGCGCTTTGCAAACAGCAGAGCACTTGACCAATAATCTACAGCAAGAAATTAATCTTAAAACAGAAGAGTTGTCGGTTCGCAATCAAATGCTGGAAACTAAAGCGCTTGATTTAGAGCAGCAACGCAATAAAATAAGACAGCTTTCTAAAATTGATCATTTGACTGGATTGTTTAATCGACAAACATTAGATGAATACTCTACCGCTCAGTTCAAACAGACCCAAGAGCAACAACTTCCGCTTGCAGTTATCATGATGGATATTGATAACTTTAAGAAGGTAAACGATCAATATGGGCATGGAGTCGGCGACGGTTGTCTTAAATTTGTTGCTGATTATCTAGCCAATAGTGGGTTGCGTAAAGACGATATTGTGGCTCGCTACGGCGGTGAAGAAATATTAATATTACTGCCAAATACTGACTTAGTTGAGGCTGAAATTATGACTAGACGAATTTGCGACGGACTCAACCAGAAATCAGTTGTGGGGGATCATCCTCCGATAACGTTGACCGCAAGCTTTGGTGTTGCGGAGCGCATAACTAGCAAGGTAAATCGTATTGAAGACCTTATTGACGAAGCAGATAAGGCATTGTATAGCGCCAAGAAAAACGGAAAAAACAGGGTCGAAGTTGCAAATATGCCCAGGCAGTAACTGCAGTATAAATCACTAATACTCTGCTCAGATTGCAAACGAGCCCCGTGGAATTGCATATTATGTAATACACTAGACTTCTTAATAATCTGCTAAAAGAATGATCTCTCCACAATCTGCATGCTATTATTTCAACATATGATTTACGCAACCTAATTAAGTGCTATGTACGACATCCCCCAAATTGATTTAAAAGACAAAGTATCATCCCAAGAATGGCAAACACGGGTAGCGTTAGCAGCCTGTTACCGGCTATTAGTTTTGCATGGGTGGGACGACTTAATTCACACCCATGTGTCTGCGCGTATCCCCGGTACGGAAGACTTACTCATCAATGCGTTTGGCCTTGCTTTTGAAGAAGTCACCGCGTCCAACTTAGTCAAGATTGATATTGAAGGTAATGTAATTGATAAAGGGTCACCATTCTCAATTAATCCAGCAGGCTTCACAATTCACAGTGCCGTGCATATAGCACGCCCCGAAGCGCAATGTGCTTTGCATCTCCATCATGCTGACGCTATTGCTGTTGCAAGTGACATAGAAGGCTTGCAACCTTATAGCCAATACTCGGCTTTTGCATTAGCTAGTATGAGTTACCATAATTATGAAGGCTTGGCGGTGAATGCTGATGAGATTAAACGCCTACAAGCTAATTTAGGTAATGCCAACTTTATGTTACTTCGAAACCATGGCGCATTAACGCTGGGAAATACTATCGGTGATGCTTTCATGCATATGTATGACTTGCTTCGCGCTTGTGAAATACAGGTCAAAATGCAGAACACCAATAATCAGCTAACGACGGTGCATCAATCCACAATCGATGGTATCAAAGCACAAGCTAATATCGTGCACACTGGCTTAACTGGCGGACAAAAAGCATGGCCAGCAATGATGCGAAGAGTAAAACGTGCTTATCCCGAGTTTGATTCATAAAACCAGATAATGATTAACGCGAGCGCTATTTGGCTACCATAATAGTCAAAATCGCGTTCAACAAGTAACTTATTGTGAGACCTAAAAATGAAAATAACCCATGTAGAAATCTTTGATATTCATTGTCCTGAGCGACCATCTTGGCATCCTGTTTTTATACGCGTACATACCGACGAAGGTATTCATGGCGTTGGCGAGGCTGGATTAGCTTATGATTGGGGCCATAGTGCTGCCGCAGCCATGATTAAGGAAATAGTAGAAGCTGTTTTGATTGGTTTCGACCCATTTAAAACTGAGTTGCTGTGGTCTCGTATGTTACGTGAAAGTTTTTGGGGTTTAGGCGGCGGTCCTGTTTTATATGCAGCAATGAGCGCTATTGATACCGCATTGTGGGACATCAAAGGTAAAGCATTAAACGTGCCTGTGTACCAGTTACTAGGCGGTAAAACCAATGATAACCTGCGTACCTATGCTAGCCAATTACAGTTTGATTGGAGCCAAGACTGCGTTAAAATGCTAAGCCCCGACGATTACGCGCGAGCCGCAGGTAAAGCAATAGCAGAAGGCTATGATGCGGTCAAAGTTGACCCTATTGTGTACGATGCTAACGGTGATTCAAGTTACGATCGGACCAAGCTATTTACACCAAAACAGATGAAGCTGTTTGGTGACCGCATGCGCGCTATTCGCAAAGAAGTGGGTGACGACGTGGATATTATCTTTGAAGCGCATTCACTGATGGGATGTGCCTCTGCTATTCAAATGGGCTCTATAGTTGAAGAAGTGGGTTGCATGATGTTTGAAGAACCCGTGAATTATTTAAATTCTGCGGTACATAAAAAAGTATCTCAGAATGTAAAAGTACCTATTGCTGGTGGCGAACGCTTATATCATCGCTGGGATGTGCGTCCCTACTTCGAAGATCAGAGCATTGATGTATTGCAACCTGATGTTGGATTATGTGGCGGCTTTACCGAAGCTAAAAAAGTCTGCGACTACGCCGATGTATACGACATTCGAGTGCAAGCACACGTTTGTGGTGGCCCTGTAGCAACCGCGGCAGCATTGCAATTAGAAGCCGCTATTCCTAATTTTTTAATTCACGAACATCATACTTACGCAATTAAGTCATGGAACAGAGAACTGTGTATTCAAGATTACCAACCGGTTAATGGCAAGTTTAAAGTGCCTGATTTACCGGGTATTGGTATTGAATTAAATGATGATGTTGTGAAGCGTTCGCCGCACATAACTGTAAAGTAGCGTGTGTGTTTTAGCCAATGTCTGTCGTTAGCGACAAGTTAGTCTTGCTGAACTGATAAATACGAAAAGCGTTGTCAAAGTACAGCGCTTTTTCTTGCTGGGCATCTAATAAACCAAGGTCAATCATTTGCTCTAGTACTGCAAAAGTCTGTTGCCAATAATCGTCGTAATTGAAAACCAATTCACATAGCGGAAAGTTGCTCGCGAGCATGACATTGGCATAACCAAATACATCCACACAATGCGTTAAAACAGCGTATATCTGGCTTTTCTTATAACTCCGTTCGAGCATTTCAAAGCCCGAACATTTTACCGCGATATTAGGCAAACGAGCCAATAACTGAATGTTTATTTTCCAGTCACTAAAGGCCGAGCTAGGTTGCCCATCAAGGTCTGATGCTGGTGGCGCAAACCCCGCGTGGTTTAGCACCAACTGTAAATTTGGAAGGCGCTGAAAAAAACTAAAAATCTGCACCACTAGCTGGCGATTGTTAACATCGCATTGCAATTCAAATATACCATTACGTTTTTCTAAAACACCTAAATTTATAAAAGAATTATTATTCTCTAATAACGTTGTTTTACTAAAATCTGTCGCTGATTTGGTATCGTGTAGATATAAGTCTGTCGAATTTTCAATCACGTCCATCGCTTCTAATATATGTCGAATGCCCGCCGCGCTTTGGTGCTGCCATTGATTATCCAGTTCAATGACAAACTCAGTGGGTGCAAGCGTAATGTCGATAAAGCCGATTGAGCGTTGTGGTAAACTAGCTCTGTGCTCCACATTTTTAAGTTCACGATGACCGTTTTTATTGTCAAAACCCGCTTCAATATGAACATACCCAGCAATTGAAAATGATGTTTGCTGTTGTAAGTCGGTATCACTATAGCTATTACAAATGTTGTTTTTATCCAACCATTGAGGAGGGAACTCAGGCTTTAGCCAGTCATACTGACCCTGTTCTAAATCAAACAAATGGACGTGCGGGTCAATAATAATTTTCATTCATTAAGCCGCTGTATAGCCGCCATCAATGACTTGCAAACTGCCGGTCACAAAACTTGCATCATCTGATGCTAAGAAATAAGCCATCGCGGCCACTTCTTCAGGTTGGCCAATGCGACCAAGCGGCTGCAGTGCTGCTTCGTGCGCATGAACCGCGTTTTTATCAGCACCACTTTGCTCACAATATCGATCAATCGCATTGTGATATAGCGGCGTTTCTATTGTTCCTGGGCACAATGCATTTGCACGAATATTGAATTTAGCATAATCAACAGCGGTGGTTTTCGCCATGGACGCTAATGCGTGTTTGCTTAAGTTGTATGCGAAGGAATTTGTTTTTGCTACAAGCGCCTGCTCAGAAGCCACATAAAGGATCACGCCGCCACCAGATTTCATCGCAGGCAATACTGCTTGCGTTGCTGAAAATGCACCCTTTACGTTTAGATTAAACAGGGCTAACAAGTCAGCTTCAGAGGTTGCTTCAATATTTGCAGAAACATGCTTACCTGCATTGCATATAAGTACGTTAATACTATGTTTGCTAGCGATGTCAGCAATAATATTACACACAGCATCATGATTTCTAACGTCGCACTCAATAAATCGACCATGCATCCCGGGCTGAATATCTAAATTAAACACGGTAAAGCCATTGGCTTCAAACTTAGCAGCAATTGCTAAGCCAATTCCTGAACTACCGCCGGTGAGCACCAGTGTTTTTTGCATATTGATATCTTCGCTATTATTTATGGGCATTTATAGGTGCTAACGGGTGTTAACAGAATAATAATTTTGTCTATAATAATGACATGTTTATGCCTTATTTAATACAATTCACCTTCTACCGACCTTCTACTAACCTTCTACTAACCTTCTACTCACCTTCTATTTGCGCAACCACAAACCAATTCATACTTGGGATATAACTCGATACCAAATAACTTGATAGCAAATACTGTTTATTGCTTGTTGTGCTATCGACATAGTTGAATGGTTGAGGTGTAAGGAGAGTCTTTGCACTTGCCTCTGAATACAATTGTTGCAAAGTAACTTTGCCTGCAACTTTGGGGTCAGAATGCACCTGAATTTTACCTGTGCTGTCAACAATAAACAGCTTGCCATACTCATTCAGTGATGATTTCGCTAACATATCAACAACACCCTCAAATGAAGTCGCAATACCCGAGAGCCCGTTCCCATTGTCCTGCCGATAGTTAACATAAAGATCAACGCGTTGATTATTTTGGTCGTGATAAACACTAATTAGATTTTGTTCACCACTTTTTAGGTAAGCAAAATACCAAGTATCAATTTCTGGTACCAAAACCCGTAAAAAGCCCTCGTGATTCCAATATTTATTGCTGTTGGTGTCGGCAAAGGAAGCACTTGTTAATTCGTATTCGTTAACTAAATAGCCTAATTTATTGAGTAATGTAATTTCGTCTGCTTGTGCAAATCCGTTATTCACCCATGCTTGAATGTGGGTGTCATTGGCGATGGTATTTGCTAACATTTTCATGCTTGATATTCGTTTGTCTATATTGCCTGCAATGTTTTGCATCGTTAGCGCTACAACTGAGTCAGACGTGTGGATTTGAGCTTGTTCACTTACGCGCTCCTCAGCGTGCACGTTAAGTGCAAAATGAGATAGGATAAAAACAAAAATGACGTGGATTAATTTAACTTGAATGATCGTTTTGGAACCCATGTTTGAATACCGCTTAGTGTATAAAATATAACATTAGTATGCTAATAAATGCACACGGTATGCAAATACTTCTTGTATTTTATGCGGGTTTTTTGCGTGCACAAACGTCGACTAGTTCGAATATCCCAGCTGAATAAAACGATGAATCCAGAATTTAACACCTGAGCGTCAAAATATTCGCAACAAAGCCCTTTAAAGGCATATCTTTACAGCAATAGCTGGTGCAGATATAGTTGCTCAAATCTTAAAAAAGGTAAGTGTGCATGAAATCGTTTGTTTTGATAATGGTCTTGGTATTTTCCAGTTCTGCCTCTGTAGCAAGCACTAGCGATCTGGCGCGGTGGCAGCAGCAGGCGGGTGAAGTCACCATTACTCGTGACACATGGGGCATTCCTCATGTGTATGGCAAAACTGACGCTAATGCGGTTTTTGGAATGATATACGCGCAGGCTGAAGATGATTTCAACCGTATTGAACTTAATTACCTTAATGCCATGGGCCGCCTAGCTGAATCAGAGGGTGAAAGTCAGCTATATCGTGACCTTCGGATGAAACTATATATCGATCCTGTTGACATGCAAAAGAAGTTTAACGACAGCCCTGCTTATCTGCAAAAACTGATGTATGCTTGGGCAGATGGTATTAACTACTACCTATACACTCACCCTGATGTCACTCCCAAAGTGCTCAAGCAATTTGAGCCCTGGATGGCACTGGCTTTCACTGAAGGTAGTATTGGTGGCGATATCGAAAGCATCAATATAGAGGCGCTTGAAAGTTTCTATGGTCAACGTAAAGGCGACGCTGCTGTTGCTGCAGCTACCCAAGATCCTAATGCAGAGCCACAAGGGTCGAATGGTATTGCTATCGCACCGAAAAACACCAAAAATGGTAAGGCACTGCTACTTATCAATCCACACACCTCATTTTATTTTCGCGCTGAAGTACATATGCGCAGCGATGAAGGATTGAATGCTTATGGTGCCGTTACTTGGGGACAATTCTTTATTTATCAGGGCTTTAATGAAAATACAGGCTGGATGCATACGTCCAGTGGGGCTGATTTCATTGACGAGTATCTTGAAACTGTCGAACAACGTAAAGATGGGCATTATTATAAACACGGTGATAGCTGGAAAAAACTGCGTGAAAGAAAAATTACCTTGCCGTATAAAACTGACAAGGGACAAAGCTCAAAAACGCTTACGGTTTATTATAGCCACCGTGGCCCTATAGTCAGAGAACTCGATGGTAAGTGGGTCAGTGTTGCGTTAATGCAGAACCCAATTGACGCACTAAAGCAGTCCTATGGTCGCACAAAAACCAAAAACTACGCCGACTACAAAGAGAACATGCGGTTACATACCAATTCCTCAAATAACACGCTGTTTGCCGACTCAGAAGGTAACATTGCGTATTTTCATGGTAACTTTATTCCGCGCAGGGATCCTTCATTTGACTGGACAAAACCGGTCGATGGCAGCAACCCCGATACAGATTGGAAAGGTTTGCACACACTCGAAGAAACTGTTGGTGGCCTTAATCCAAAAAGTGGCTATTTAAATAACACCAATAACTGGCCATGGATGATGGCAGGGCCAAAATACAGTCCCAAAGCAGAAGATTACCCCAAGTATATGGAAAATTTCCCAGAGAATTATCGCGGTATTCACGCTATTGAGGTACTCGACGGTAAGCAAGGCTTTACCCTTGATAGTTTGGCTGAGGCAGCCTATAGCACTCACTTAACTGCCTTTACTGTTTTGCTGCCCGTATTATACAAGGCGTACGATACTGAACCAGTTGCAGACCTTGCGGATCAGATCGCGCTGCTTAAAGCATGGGATCATCGCTCAAGCGTCGACTCAAAAGCAACATCACTGGCCGTATTTTGGGGTCAAGAGCTTAGACGCAAAGCTGCCGATGATGAAGCGGCGAGAGTCAATGCAGCAGAGCGCGGTCTTAGTTTTAGTCAGTACGTAGCTGAATATACCGCTCAAATTGGTGTCGTAACATTATCTGAAGCCAAGGCAAAGCTGATCGCTGATTTTGGCAGCGCAGAAACGCCTTGGGGCCAGATAAATAGATTTCAGCGTTTGACAGGTGACATTGTTCAACCCTTTGACGATGCTGCACCAAGTATTCCGGTTGGCTTTACTTCTGCTCGATGGGGATCACTAGCTGCCTATGGTCAACGCACATTCAATGATACCAAACGCATATATGGAACACGCGGTAACAGTTTTGTCGCTGTAGTTGAATTTGGTAATAAGGTCAAAGCTAAGGCGATTTCCGCAGGTGGCCAAAGTGGTGACCCTGCTAGTCCGCATTTTAATGATCAAGCACCACTTTATGCAGCGGGAAAATTAAGAGATGTGTATTTTTATCCAGAAGATATTAAAAAAAATACCCTGCGTGAATATCATCCAGGTGAATAAATAGCGTGCTAATTTGTTGATGCGTTTTAATATTGGTGTGATCGGACATTAGCGTTTGAAACTAATAATAGATAGTTAATCTCTTTAGGATAATACGGCTTAAATAGACATGAATTCGTGTTTATGACTCATGGCTTAATGTGTTAACTTGCCTATACATACTGAACTGAGGTGACGTTTTCATGCGTGCAAATAATTTAAGTGAGATGGTGGGCAATACAGACCTACTTAAAATAGAATCACTATCAGCACTCACCGGATGCAATATTTACGTAAAATGCGAATATCAAAACCCAGGTGGTTCAATTAAAGACAGGGCTGCCCTGCAAATGGTGTTAGATGCCCAAGAAAAAGGCGATTTAAAGCCAGGCATGACAATAGTGGAAGGTACGGCTGGCAACACTGGTATTGGGCTTGCAATCGTGGCTAAAGCGCTTGGGTATAATCTCCAAGTGGTAATGCCAAAAGGCCAAACCATCGAAAAAGAACGCTTAATTAGCCTGCATGGAGCACAGTTACTGTTAGTCGATCCTTGTCCATTTAAAAATCCAGCGCATTTTTATCATACGGCCAAACGCATTGGTGAAGAAAATGCAGATTATTGGTGGGCAAATCAATTTGAAAACTTAAGTAATTATCGCGCTCATTACATGCATACAGGACCTGAAATTTGGCAGCAAACTGAAGGCGAAATCGATGTGTTTGTATCCGTCTGCGGCACCGGTGGAACCATTGCGGGAAATTCAGACTACCTTAAACAGCAAAATGAGAACATCAAAGTTTGGCTGGTTGATCCGGATGGCTCTGGGATATATAATTTTCTGAAAAACAACGAATACAAGTCACAAGGCGGCTCATTTACTGAGGGTATCGGTATTATGCGCACCGTCGATAATTTCCGTCAGGCCAAAATTGATTATGCGGTCAACTTACCCGATCCTGATTTAATTACCGTTGCACATTATTTGGCGGCCAACGATGGTATTGTGCTTGGCAGTAGTTCAGCGCTCAATGTTGCTGGAGCGCTTCGTGCTGCCGCTGCATCAGGCCCTGGTAAAACGATAGTAACCTTTGCTTGTGATTTAGGTGAACGCTCATATTCAAAGCTTTACAATCCAGATTTTTTAAATGAAAAAAAACTAGCTCAGCCTAATCCAGATATCAGCGCCTTGTTTGAGCGTTATAGGGCGCAAGCTATGGATAATGTTGTGGTGGTGTAAATTTACCTTGAGCTATCGTAAGGAAGTATGGTGACACACAGGGGGGCTGTAGCGATATGTAGGTCAAAAATTGACGAGGAGCGACCACCGCAACAAAGTGCTTACCTTTGCTTATTCTTTGACGCCAGAACCTCAGCAGTTTTACAATTTATGGCTTCGTTTGCTAGCGCATTGAGGGTCGGCGGTGCCCCGTAATGGTTTATTATTACGACTTTATAGTCATCAGTTTATTTTTTAAATAGTCAGAAGGGCTATATCCATACCAACGTTTAAATGCACGATTAAAGGAGCTTTGATCATTAAAACCCAACTTTATAGCTGTTGTGCTCAAAGGGTATTTTCCAATGTATTGTAGTGAGCGTCTTTTTCGTTCACGCTCTAACAAATTAGCAAAGGATGTTTGTTCTTTTTTTAAGTGGCGCTGCAAGGTTCGAGGCGTTAGGTTTAATGCGCTTGCTGTGCGAATTAAGCTGCAATCGTCCAATTCGTTTTTAGCCATTAATAAATGGTCAATCTTTTCAGTGACTAATTGTTGGCTTTTAAAACGAGACAATTGTTGCTCTGATATATGTTTAAGGGCAAGGTTAATTTGAGCGTTATCAGTTCTAAAAGGCTGTGCTAAATAGCTCCTGGGAAATACAATTTGGTTATATTGAGCATTGGTTTCAATTGGACAATTAAACCAGTTGGCGAGTGTTGTTGTTTCAGCCTCAGGCCATGCTTGTGTAAAACAAATGCGACTTGGTGATAACTGCGGGTTTAACAGTTGACGAATAACGCTGACCCACGCAGTCATATTACGTAAAATAACCTGCACACTGCAGTTTGGGTCCGGTAGCCAGCGGATAATGGCAATATCACCTTGCTGTTCAAATTGTGCCTTTCCTATATCAGCCACCAAACTATCGTAAGTAATAAGAGCTGAAATCGCGCTTGCTAAGTTATCACTTGATTCTATTAAGTATCCCAATACACCAAAGTCAGCGGTACGAATTTGCTGTCCAAGTTTAAAACCAAATAAAGGCTCATTTAGGCTGTGCTTTGCATATTCAAGTAACGCGTTATAGCTGCTCAAACTAATTCGAGGCGCTAGTTGCTGTGTCTGTTCATTATTGTACTCATTAAAATTAATAGCCAATAACACTTTTCGGCTGTCCAGGCCCAGAGTGTCTAAGTAATCAAGAATACTGGAAAAATAATGATCCGCAAGCGTGCTCATTTGTCGCCTAAAGCTAAAAAATGGTCGTGTAGTAACAAGTTTGCCATGCAATATTTTTATATACTAGCAACATTAATAAATAATCACGGTTAAAGGTATGATATCAACTCACTCAAAACAGCCTATCTTTACCAAATTTTCAAACGTGAGAGAACTCTTTTTTGATGATGAGCAGTTATATGGTTTTTTTAATGCGCAATTGTTAGTTATTGAAAGACAAGACGTAGGTAAGAACAGTACTACTAACGAAGTTAATATATTTAGCGGCAAATTTAAGAGCAAATTATCAGCACAGATAATGCGCATACTAGCTATTCGTTTTGACGGGAAATTTGCATGACTATAGAAATTATTTTACTCGCCCTTAGTCCTATCTTTATTCTTTTTGTAACTTATGAATTTATTAAACATAGACGCTACTACGATATCAAGGATAGTATGGCGAATAGTGCGCTTGCACTCATGCACCAAGCGTCCGACGCAATTGCTTTGCTTTTGTTAATGCCGTTTTTTTATTGGCTTCATGATTATCGATTATTTGATATAGAGCTGTCTGTTATGACCGTTTTAGGCGCCTTTATACTGCAAGACTTTTTATATTATTGGTTTCATAAAGCATCGCACCATATCCATTGGTTATGGGCTGCGCATGTCGTCCATCACAGCTCGACAAAAATGAATTTTAGCACCGCCTTCAGGCAAAGCTTAATGTATCCAATCGTGGGTATGTGGGTATTTTGGTTGCCCATGATAGTAATAGGCTTTGATCCCATTACTGTATTTACCGTGGTAGCGCTTAATTTGGCGTATCAATTTTTTGTTCACACACAAATAGTGAATAAGCTAGGTTGGTTTGAAAAAGTATTTAATACGCCTTCGCATCATAGAGTGCACCATGCGATTAACCCAGGCTATATCGACAAAAATTTTGCCGGCGTACTTATAATTTGGGATAAATTATTTGGTACTTTTACCGAGGAAAAACTAACAGAACCTTGTAAATACGGTATTGTCGAGCAGATAAATAGTAATAACCCACTTACAATTACATTTCATCAGTGGGTTTACTTAGGTAGAGGTGTTCTCAACGCAAGAGGCCTTAAGGCGAAATTTAAGGTGTTATTTGGCAACCCTAATCAGTCTTTGCATTAGGTTCTTATTAACTAGGCATTCCTCATTAATAATGATGTATAGCCATCTAAAAATTTTAAAAACGAGTTCAAAAGCACGCTTATGTCTCAAGTGCCTCTGAATTGACGTTATCATCCAATCTGGCTAATGATGCTGTTGGATAGTATCCATATTACACGTGATAACACTGACTTTTTGATAGCCTATTCTGGCAAGTTGTTCAGCACTCAAAATTGCTCTTGCTGAAGTAGCGCAATGCAAATATATGGCTCGAAGAGGGTTTTTTTCTACTTCCATCAGTTTCATTTCCAAAAGTCCGCGTGGAATATTAGTCGCTCCTACGGCGCCTTTGGCAAGATGCTCTGAGGGTTCGCGCACGTCAATCAGCAAACCATTGTTTTCTTTCATTTCATCTGCTGCGACGCTTGCACTAATGCATCGCACGTTGGTGGCAGCTTCTTGCAGTAGTTCTGGGATAGTTTTTAACATAATTATTTCCTTTTATTTTTTTTCAGTCAGCGCAAGCAGTATCTTAGACGTACTCTGGCGACGGATCCGCTCAATTTTTCTAGCTTGGCTTAGTTTGCATACTGCTGGCTAATTCTGCTATCGGACAAGGTTTAGCAATGCCATATCCTTGTGAATAATGAACTCCAATTTCTTTCAATTTTAATTCGATATCCCTATTTTCGACAAATTCTGCTACCGTCTTTTTACCCATCACCGTCGCCACTTCGTGAATTGATTTGACCATGGCGTAATCAATCGGGTCCTCGACGATACCTTTGACAAAAACACCATCAATTTTTAAATAATCAACCGGTAGGTATTTCAAGTAAGCGAATGAGGATAATCCAGTGCCAAAATCATCGAGAGCAAAGCGGCAGCCTTTCTCATGCATTGCATCGATAAAAGCGATGGCGTCAGTAAGATTAGAGATAGCCGCTGTTTCTGTTATTTCAAAGCAGATTTTGTTGGCTGGAATTTTATAATACTGTAATTTATCGATTACTGTTTGCTGAAATTCAGGCGCTGTCAAGGATGGACCGGATATGTTAATTGAACAAAGTTCTACTTCTGCAAGATGCTTTGGGTGCATAGACAAGTATTGGAATTGATGTTCAATCACCCATTTATCTATTTTGGTCATTAGATGATAACGTTCTGCAGCGGGCAGAAAAGCGTTCGGTGCGATAATCGCTCCATTATCGCCAAGCATGCGCAAAAGCACTTCATAGTGAAGGCCCGTTTCAGCTGTTGTCATGTTAGGTACAATCTTCTGTGCGTAAAGGCAGAAGTCATTATTTTCCAGCGCCTGATTGATTTTATTCACCCATTCCATGTCGCCATGGAGCTGCGATGTGTCTGATATACCTTCCTGATATATGCGAAAACAATTTCTACCCGCATATTTTGCCGTATAACACGCAATATCCGCATTACGCAGTAAATCAGTGGTGTTTTTAATTTTTTGAGTCAGTGAAGCGATACCAATACTAGCGGTAATTGCAAAGGATTTGCCTTCCCAAAAAAATCGATACTGACCAATTTGATCAATCAGTTTTTGCGCGATTAAACCGGCGTCACTGATATTGCAAGACTGCATCAAAATCCCAAATTCATCTCCGCCCAAGCGCGCTAATACGTCGTTGCTTCGAATATGATTGTTAAGTAGATGACCGATTTGGCGTAATAATCCGTCGCCCGCTATGTGCCCACATGTGTCATTAATGATCTTAAACTGATCGAGATCAAGATAACAAAAAACAAACTCAGGCTGTTTACTTTGCATCGCCTGATTTAATAAAAGTTCAAATCCTCGGCGATTAACTAAACCAGTCAATGCGTCATGATTAGCTTGGTAAGTCAGTTCTTTTTGGCTAGTGTAAAGATCCTGCTCTCGCTTTTCTCGCTCCTGAATGTCACTAGATATTATCCCCAGCATTCGATTAATACCTTCACCTAAATCGTCTAATTCATTTTTCTTCTTAACATTGAGTACAGGTATATGATTACTACGGGGGTTGTTTGGATCTAAATCTTTGAGGGCAGAGCTGACAGCGATAACTTTTTTCGTAACAGTGAGATAGAAGACAAAAACAAGAATAAACGCCATTAATATATTTCGTACCAGACCCGAAATGAGGACCAACATCGAACGATCTACGAAGCCTTCAGAGGCTAAAGCCGGATCAATATAAATGGTCAAATTACCAATGTCTTCACCAGTCCCAGAATATAGAACGTGATTAAATTCTTTAATCTCACCGAATATGTCATATGGTTGGGTATGTTCTTTATCTGTGGCTAAGTTAGAACTGCGTTGAGCCAGTACTTCATCCAACTCATTGGTAATACTAACAGATGTGATGTAATGGTATTGCAGAATACCTTTAGCTACTTCGTCTGCCGCGGGTGAGTCTAAGTGAAAGGAAGCATCAGCGGCTGCAAACTGATTAGCAGCCAAAATTTCTGCTGCAAATTTATCCATAGCGTCTTGTTCACGGAGATAGTCAAGACCTATTTGCAGAAAGCTAAGTGAAAAGCCAACAATTAGAGTAACCAAAATACTACTTTTAGCCAGTGTGTATGACAGGCTATCAGTAAATGGGCGTTTGCTGATTGTCATTTTTTATGGTTATCCTCATTCTCGACTTGCCGCTTGTTCAGTGCTTTATTCCATAAATTATCAATTCCATTGCGGGTTCGACGGTCGAGTTCAGGCATTAGCACGATAATGGCCTCAGGATCATTTAGCGATTTCGCGTAAAAGTCTTGTTTTTGTTCCACTGTCGCAGATTCGACCGTTCTCATATTGACAGGGTTAGTACTTAAACCTTGCACTAGCACCTGCGCTTGAAATTCGGCACTGATGGTAAAGTTAAGCCATTCTTCTGCAATGCGTTTCAACTCGGGGTTGTAAGCCAACTCCTTACTCATAACGTGATTATCAATCCAGCCCGGCACGCCTTCTTTGGGATGGGCCCATTTCCAAACTTCACCTCGTTGTTTTAATTCGGGCAGTGCAAAACCCCAAGAGGACGCTAATGTTTTGTGTTGCAGATCGTCTGCGGTATCAACGCCTACCCAAAGTGATTGTGTATTGCGCACCAACGTTGCGAGTTTGGTTTTAAATGCGGGGTTATTTAATTGTTCAAAATCAGCCAAAGCAGATGCATCATAGCCCATTGCTAAAGCGGTCAGATAGATATTAATCTCGCCATAATCAGCAATGCTATATTGCCCGCGATACTTTGGGTCCCAAAGCACGTTCCAACTATCAGGCGCTTTATCAAACACCTCAGTATTGTATATCAGGCCATAAGGCCCCCAAGCAAATGGCAGTCCGTAATGCACATCATCCTTGACTAAGTGATTTAGCTGCTTGAAGGACGGGTTAAGTTCTTGGTAATTAGGTAAGTTATCTAGATTTAAAGGAAGCAACAGCCCTGAGTCAATCATTCGAAAGCGTTTATCATTGATCCTGTTGTGCGCAGGACTGACGACATCCGCCTTTCTTAAACGTAGGGCCTCAAAACCATCTTCAGCTTCTGCGATATAATCGACTTTGAGGGTAAGCTCAACTGAATATTTGTCTTTTATATATTGTATAAACTGTTCACGTTGAGCTTCAGGGGCATAACCTTCCCAAACGAGAAGACGCAGCACTTGACTATTTTGAGCAAAAGCGTGAACCGGGACCAGCATGATTAGTAACATAAGCCAGCTGATTAGTGGTTTTACACGATTGTATCTTAGCATTAAGTTAATTACTCCTTCGGGCACAAAAAGCGTTCACTGTTGTTAAACTAACTTCAATTCTCGAAACAATATATCGTGATGAAAAAATACACAAGATACTTGTTCCATACCCAAGCATGATATAGAACAAATATAACCAGAGTAAACGGTGGACCTGAACTATTTGACAATGACAGTCAGCGAAGTATCAATACTCAAATATCGCTTATTCGTACTTCTTAAACCAAGCTAAAATATTCTCCACTTTACCCACTAAGCGTGAAGGTTTGCTCGCTATACTATGCGACGAACCGGGCACTTTAACCAATATGGTATCGACCTTTAGAAGCTTGAGCGCTTGATAATACTGCTCTGCTTCAGACATGGGTGTACGTTTATCTTCTACCCCTGTTATTAACATTGTGGGAGTGACTACATTACCCACTAATGACAACGGTGACCGTTCCCAATAATGTTCAACTTCTTCCCATGGCATACCCGGGAATTGATATGGAATTTGATACATACCACTGTCCGCGGTAAGTACTTTGGACAACCAATTAATAACAGGTTTAGCCACTACTGCGGCTTTGAATCTGTCGGTCAATCCAATCGCATAAGCGGTAGCAATACCGCCAGCAGAACCCCCGGTAATATACAGTTTTTCAGGAGCAACTAAGCCTTTCTCAATTAGCGCATCGATCCCTGACATGTGATCAGAAAAGTCATATTTTGATGAGTATTTGTTTTGCAACAAAAGGGCGAAGCGCTCGCCATAGCCCGTGCTTCCACGGTGGTTGTTATAAAACACGATATAACCTTCTGCGGCCATGCGTTGCAACTCAGCAGAAAAATGAGGGCCATATGCCAAATGCGGACCACCATGAATTTCAGTAATTAAGGGATACTTTTTAGTGTTGTCATAGTCGGGTGGCAATATATACCAACCATGAATTTCTTCACCGTCAATTGACGATGTGTATATAAACTCGTTAATAGCGCCTAACGTTTTATGCCCTAGTAAATCTTCATTAAGTTGGGTTAGTTGTTTTTGTTTTTTGCCTTGCTGCACATAAATATCGGCAGGGCGGTCGTGCCTTCCTTTGGTGAATGCAAAAGTACCGCTGGCATAATCAAAAGTGCCACTAGTATATGGTCTTCCCAGTGTTGTGCCGCCTAGGCCAGCAGTTACCTTGTTATGCTTTGCACTCGACAGCGCAACATAATCAATTTGTGTAATACCTCTGAGCATTTGCTGGTAGTAAAGCCCGGCGCTATCTTTCCAATGAAAATTAGACAGTGAATTATCGACGTTAGCCGACAAATTACGATCATTTTCACCACTGACTTCCATTACATGTAAATAGGTATTCCGATAGGCTAACTTTTTATCATCTCGTTTTGAGTAAGCTATGTATTCGCCGTTAGGGGACACCTTCGGATTGTTTTCACTGCCAGCAGCCTTGGTTAACTGAGTAAATTTTCCGTTCATATCGAGGGCAAAAATATCCGATTCACCAGGTTCATATTCCCAGTTATCTGAACGATTAGCTGAAAAGTAGATCTGTTGACTATCAGTTGCCCAGCTCAGTGAACCGCGGTGATGGTAGTTGCCAGATGACAACTGTCGAGCCGTGCCGCCCTCCGCAGGAACAACGAAGATTTGTGTGAATGCCGGATCAAGGATACCTTGACCATCTGCTTGATATCTTGCTTTGGTAATATATTCAAATGGTTCTGCCCACTGCGCACCTTTAGGTTTTTCTGGCATATTCACTTTAAATGGTTTTTCGTCCGACTTAACATTCATAGTAAACGCGATGCTTTTGCCATCTGGTGCCCAAGCGATAGATGATGGGGAAGACGCTACGTTGGTAACTAGGGCAGTTTGACCTGTGTCCATCCATCGCACGTAAAGTTGCGGCTTTCCCTCTGAATTAGAAACGAACGCGAGACGTTTGCCGTTTGGTGACCAGCGAGGGGAATAATGATTCTGTTGTGAGGAAACAATGGGACGATGGCTTTCGCCTTTAGCATCAACAATCCATAAGCTGGAGCGAGTGCTGTCGGTCATAATGTCATTTGATCGTCGCACGTAAATAATATCTTGGCCGTTGGGTGACACTTGAGGATCAGCTGCGTACTCGAGCTCAAAAATATCCTCTGCTTGAAAGTGAGGATGCCCGATACCGTTTAGCGCTTTGCTAACTGAAGCTGCGGGCTGTGCTTCTTTTGCGTGTAAAGCACTCGTAGAAAATGCGGCGCTTAATAAAAGTAAAATTGCTACAACTGAATATGCTAAAAACGCGTGTGTTTTTTTTGCAGTATGCCTTGCTGTCTTTGCATTAATGCTTAGCTTCATTATTATTATCCCTAAACTGTTTATATGCGTCCAAAGCGACTTAATTGCCTCTTTTCACATGCTGGCTGTTATTGTCATTAATTTTACATAGACCATAAATGATCACTGAATCAGTGCCAACTATTTTCGCTAAATTACTATTCATTTTGTTTATTCTGGCTATCAAGGCCTTGTTACACAATAGGATCAAGGTAACATGGTGCACACATTAAAAAATAAGGCGTCGGTTATTCATGAAAGCCCAATTTAATACTTTTATTCCACCTATTAGAACATTGATGGGTCCGGGCCCTTCAGATGTCGACCCTCGTATATTAAACGCACTTTCTCGTCCAACGGTAGGGCACTTAGATCCTGCGTTTATCCAATTGATGGATGAAGTGAAATTATTACTACAATACGCTTTCCAAACTGAAAATCAGCTAACGATGCCCGTTTCAGCGCCGGGCTCTGCGGGAATGGAATCGGTCTTTGTTAATTTATTAGAACCTGGCGACAAAGTAATAGTGTGTCAAAACGGCGTTTTTGGTGGCCGTATGCAGCAAAACGTTATACGTTGTGGTGCAACTGCCGTTATGGTGCAAGACGCTTGGGGTAAGCCTACAGACCTGCATAAGTTGGAAGACGCCCTAAAAGCCAATCCTGATGCCAAAGCCGTTGCTTTTGTGCATGCAGAAACATCAACCGGTGTGCGTAACGATGCAAAGTCTATGTGCGCATTGGCAAAGCAATACGACTGCTTAACCATAGTCGATGCGGTGACATCTCTAGGCGGTATTGACCTTGACGTAGACGGATGGCAAGTAGATGCTATTTATTCAGGCACGCAAAAATGCCTATCTTGTGTACCGGGTTTATCTCCTATTTCATTTAGCCCACAAGCCGTTGATGTTATCAAAAACCGTAAAACCAAGGTGCAGAGTTGGTTCTTAGATATGGAGCTTGTTATGGCTTACTGGGGGCAGGGGGGAAAACGCGCTTACCACCATACTGCGCCCGTAAATAGCATATATGCCTTGCATGAATCGTTACGGATTTTGCACGAGGAAGGGTTGCAAGCAGCTTGGCAGCGTCATGCTGATATGCACTTGGCACTTAAAGCGGGCCTAGAAAATATAGGTCTTGAGTTTATGGTTGAAGAAACCTATCGCTTACCGCAGCTTAATTTGGTGGGTATTCCTGATGGGGTTGAGGATGCCAAAATCCGTGTTCAATTACTGAATGAATTTGACTTAGAAATAGGTGCCGGTTTAGGTGAATTAGCTGGAAAAGCCTGGCGTATAGGCTTAATGGGATATGGCAGCAATAGAAAGAATGTCGATTACTGCGTTAACGCATTAACGTCGGTTCTTAAACGCTAATTAGACAGAATAATAGCTAGGTTCAGTTGCTTAACGTTAAATTTCAAAGTAATTGGTAAAACACTTATACAATTGTGTGCCACCTAGCACACTGGCCGATGGAAAGTGCAATATCGGTATTAAATCACATGGCGCTTTGACAAAACTAATGGCTTGCTCATCATCAAGTAAATCAATATTAAGCACTTGCGCCATCAATTCACCTTTTTTAATAAACTGCCCTGGCTTTGCTACATATTCGACCATCCCACCAAAACGACTGTACATTATCTTATAGTCTCTTAGATAAACGCCGTAACGTGTTATATTTTCGGGCTTTTGTAAGGGCGTTTCAAAACATTTTTTGTATGATAAGTATGAAAGGATCCCTTTGGAATCGGCTTTGCCGGCATCAAAATCGATGACTTCTTGAGAGCCCATTTCAACTGTAAACGCTTCAATCCCAAAGTCCCATTCGGAACCCGGGAAGCGCTCCATCAAGGAATCTGTTAAACACCACCAAGGACAAAATGTGGCTTCATCTAAAGCCCCAGAAAATACCTTATTGATTAAGATTACATGCGGAATATTAAAATATTTGGCTGATTCTCTGGCATACTCAGGAACATAAATATGTCGAGTAGAAACCGGTCCGTTGTGAAGGTCTAAAACGATATCCGCTTCTAGTGCCATGAGTTGTAATTTTAGGTTTAAACACTCGGCCAGTCCGACTCCCCATTCATTGTTTAACCTTTCTTCAATCGACGCTCTTAGTCTGCTGCGATATTCTTTCTTTAATTCACTGATATCCATATCAGGATTTATCTTATCGGCGAATTCAGAAATTAAGTCTTTATTGTAATGATAAGCCCTATTCCAGTTTTGGCCGTTAACCGGATCGAAACGCCCTAGTGTGTACTCGCCTGACTTTAAATTACTACCGACTGGGTTGCAGTTGGGAACCAAAGTAACTTCTCCTCGCAGTGGAGCACCTTGTAGTTCTTTGAGAAGATGAAGTAGGACCACGTTTCCTTGAACTTCGGCACCGTGTATTGAACTTTGGATATACACTTTGGGGCCTGGTACATTGCTGACAAACTTATACACGGGTACGTTCAAATTTCTTCCTGAGACGTTTTGTGCGACCACAAGATATTCTTTAGAAAACTTTACTTTTAATGATGACATTAGACTTAAACGTTCTGAAGGAAGCATTCACTCAGTGTAAAATAGTGTCCTACTTAGTCAAGGCTTTATGAATCTTTTACTAATTGCGCAGAGTTATAGCACCTCAGTATTGAAATTGATTTTGGTGATAGTCGTATAACATTTTGTTTGACTAGCCAGCGCCATTTCAGCATGTTACTTTTTTAGTGATTATATCAGCGCATTTTTGTGCCTTATTTTTGTTCAAGAGGTGATGAATAGAGCGTCAACATGGCTATAAATATAAACAGCCACAACCTGCACTCTTCAATAAGAACCTCTATCACTAGCAAACAACAATCGGCTTAACAACTTTTAAAAGGAAAATTCAAATGACCAAATCAAAACAGCTATTTAGTACCATTTCATCCAAGGGAGAACTTTCATTCTCATTAGTAGAAGTTGATGTACCTAGACCAAAACCTCACGAAGTTGTTGTTAAAATTGAAGCTGCACCAATTAACCCATCGGATATGTGGCCAATGTTTGGCCCAGCTGACTTACGTGCAGCTAGTTTTTCTGATGACGGCAAAACACTTAAAGCACCATTACACGAAGGCATGTTGTCAAAAGTCAAACCACGCCTAGACCAAACACTACCGATCGGTAATGAAGGTGCGGGAACGGTTGTTGCCGCGGGCGATAGCCCTCAGGCACAAGCGTTAATCGGTAAAACGGTTGCCGTCCTTTCAGGGGCCACTTATACCGAATATTGCTGTGTACCAGTTCAAGCTTGTATTGTGCATAACGAAGGTACAACGCCAAAACAGGCGGCATCGTCTTTTGTTAATCCGTTAACTGCCCTCAGTATGGTTGAGACCATGCGTCAAGAAGGTCATCAGGCATTAGTGCACACCGCGGCTGCGTCAAGTCTGGGGATTATGCTAAACAAAATATGTATTCAAGCTGGCGTTGATTTGGTAAATATTGTTCGCAAACAAGAACAAGTCGATATGTTGAAAGCGTTGGGTGCAAAGTATGTTGTTAATTCAAGCGCTGAAAACTTTAAGAAGGATTTATACAAAGCCATCGATGCGACAGGTGCCACACTGGCGTTTGACGCTATTGGTGGCGGTACCGTAGTGAGCGATATTTTAACGGCAATGGAAAAGGTTGGAAGTAAAGACGCAACGGGCTTTAATACTTACGGTTCAGCGCAAAACAAGCAAGTTTATATCTATGGTGGACTGGACTTCTCGCCGAGCGTCTTAAACCGAGCGTATGGCATGACCTGGGGAATTGGCGGTTGGTTGCTAATGCGTTTCTTAGGTAAGTTAGAAATTAGCCAAGTAGTAGCAATGCATAAACGAGTGGCCGATGAAATTAATACCACTTTTGCACTGGATTTTAGTGACGAAATTAGCTTAGAAGAGGCTATGCAGCCTGCAAATATTGCGCGCTACAATGCAAAGAAAACGGGTGAAAAGTTCCTGATTAATCCATCTAAGTAAATTCTAGTCGACTATTTTTGAGGGCTTCACTTGAAGCCCTTTTTCATAACATCACATGTCTTTCGGAAAAACCACATTTTTAGGATACTTGGCAGTGATCGTAGAGAAAAAGCGATATACCTTTTGCATGTCGTCATCGAAATTACCTTGACTCAAAAATACAGGCCCAAACACAATGCGTTTGCGCTTATAATCAAAGCCAATTAATGTAACGTGGGCTTTTGCTTGATGCGCAATGGCTAAAAAGCCAGTTTTCCAAGGTAATTTAGGAGAACGAGTTCCTTCAGGAGCAACCGCTAAAATCATCTTCTCTTGAGCGTTGAATTCACTCACTACCTCACCAACCACACCGCGAGCTGATTTTCGGTTAACCGGTATGCCGCCAATTAATTCAAGCAACTGTTTGACCACGGGCACAAAAATGCTGTGTTTTCCTAAAAAACGGATCTTAATTCGCAGGGCAAACAACAAGGTGACACCTAAAAAGAAATCCCAGTTTGAGGTGTGTGGTGCAATAGCTAACACCAGTTTAGGGTGCTGTGGTAATTCCCCTTCGAACTTCCAGCCTGTGATACTGAATAGCGAGTCACCAAGCCACCCTGTGAATTTATTACCCCCTTGCGGCGGACTATTCGGATTATCAGTGATTGAGTTATTAATAACTTACACACCTGTTGTTGAAAGTGACATCAACGTTGCTTGCAATGAGCACTTCAAAGTGCACTAACCTAGGCTTCATAAAGCTGCGCTCCATCTTGTTTTCATTCATTCATCTTGTTTTCATTGTTCCATCATAGTGAGTTAATTTTGCATAAACAACTTTTTAAAATGCTTGCTTGTATATCAGGCCCATGGGTAACATGTGTCATGTGTAGCGTTACATCTTTTGAACCAGCGGAGAATTTCACCTACAATGACCACCACGACCAACCAGTTATTGCTAGGTGACTGTTTACAAAAAATGAATGAAATTGCCGATTCATCGGTTGATTTGATTTATTTAGACCCCCCGTTTTTTACTGAGCGTAAACACAAGCTTAAAAATCGGCAGCGCACCAAAGAATTTAGTTTTGATGATATTTGGAAGCAAGAGTCTAGCTATGCTGAGTTTTTGCACCAACGGATCCTCAAAATGCGTGATTTATTAAAAGATACAGGCAGTATCTTTGTGCATTGTGACAAAATGGCTAATCATATTGTTCGAGGTGTGCTTGATGATGTGTTTGGTTCTGAGTATTTCCAATCGGAAATTATATGGCAATATAAACGCTGGTCGAATGCTAAAAAAGGGCTTTTGCCAAGCCATCAAAACATCTACTTTTATAGTAAAACACACGACTTTACCTTCAACAAAGTTTTTATGCCTTATTCAGAGGCAACCAATCTCGACCAAATATTGCAAAGAAGAACCCGCGACAAGCACAACAAATCTATCTACGCTCGCGACGAACAAGGTAGTATTAAACAGGCCGATGCCAAGCAAGGTGTGCCCTTAAGTGACGTTTGGGATATTCCTTATCTGAATCCAAAAGCAAGAGAGCGCGTGGGATACCCAACCCAAAAACCTTTGCTGCTATTGGAACGAATTATTGCACTTGTTACTAATCAGAATGACCTTGTATTAGACCCTTTTTGTGGCAGCGGAACGACCTGTGTAGCAGCAAGTTTAGCGAATAGAAACTACATTGGTATTGACCAGTCAGAGGACGCCATTGAACTGTCGCAAACAAGACTAGATAAGCCAGTTAAAACCCAATCTACGTTAATGCAAAAAGGCCGTAAGGCTTTTGAACAGGCTAATATACAAGCGTTACAATGCTTAGCGAATATTGCCTATAATCCGGTGCATAGAAACCAAGGTATTGATGCCATATTGGTCGAACATCATCACGGTGCGCCAGTATTGGTGAAAGTACAAAAAGAGGCAGAAACGCTGCAACAGGCTAAACAATTATTACGTAACGCGATGAATGTTAAAGCATCAAAAATGGGTTTTTTAATACGGACTCAGCTAGCACAAGATGAACATAGCGCTGAGGCTAAACAAGATACACAGGATCAAGATACAGCCTCTATCATTTATGTAATTGAAACGGTTGAACTTAGTATTAGGCGAAGGTATGCGTAGAATTTTTACGCAGCTATAGTCGATAGACTGGACCGAGTTGAAAAAGTCTGAGATGTCTATTACAGTTCATTAATCAACATAAAATGGAATATCTATGAAAAGTAGCTACAGCTTGAAATTTCTAATCGTTATTGCATTATTTTCTATCAGCTCGACCATTCTTAAAGCCGATATTCTAAGGTGCGGCAACAAAATCGTGAATGAGGGTGCCACAACAATAGAGGTTAAACTAATATGCGGTCAACCATTTGATTCGGAATTTATTGGGCTAGTTAAACTTAATAATGCTTATGTAAACGTTGACCGATACACGTACGTATTTGGCAAGGGCAAGTTCGCAATGATTTTAGAATTTCATGATGGCGAGCTGGTTAAAATTTCAAATGGCCCTCGGATGTGAGATTGCGGTCATCAGTTGCTAATCAGACAGCCACAGTTTGGATTTTCAGCATGCTTTAGTATCGAATAGACAAGCACCCATAACAAATGAGAATAGGTGTGATTAGGACGAATAAAACACATTCCCGATGTATTCAACAGAAATTGATTTGCGCAGAGAGCTTTTATAAAATCAAATTCATGCTCCACACTTCTACATTCATACATAACGTTCCACTTTAATACGATCGCACACAATAATTCAGTGCTAAATTAAAACGTATTTGATCTGTGACAAAATTATGCATATTGTTTGTCGGTAGACTACTATGTATTAGCCCACAGTCTTGTTTCTTTTGCATCGACAAGCAAAGAACAAAAGTTACCTAGATTTGTCCTAGCCCAAGCAGGTAAAGCAAACATAGGCTATCTTTGTATCGAGATTAACAATCGAAGTCCTTGGACTCATATAGCTTTGGAGAATATTAAAAATGGCAAAAAAAAATCAGGAACCAGTAAAAAAGAAAGTGAAAAGTGACAAAGTCAAAGGCAAAAGCATGCTTGAAGACATCAATACCAAGCTGAAATCGAGCCAAAAAGAATTACAAAAGCAAGTTGACGAACTAAAGTCTCAGGTAAAAACCCTGAGTAAAGATTCAGGCAAAACTGCAGGTAAGTTAATTAAAAAAATTGATAAAAACTACCATAAAAAATTGGCTCAGTTGCACAATGAGTTTGACGAGCGAATGAAGTCTGTGCACAAAGTACAAGATAAAATAATTGGCCAATTGCCAACAGAATTGGTTGAAAAGCTTCATCTGAAAGCTAGTAATGTTGTAAAGCCGACTAAAAAAACCTCGAAAAAAGCCACGGTTAAAGTCAATGATAAGAGCCCCGAAAAACCAAAAACGGTAGCAAAAAAAACAAAGTCAAAAACACTGCCAAAGTCACCAACTATTGCTTCAATAAAGGGTATTGGTCCGGTGAACCAGAAAAAGCTCGCTGATGCCGGTTTTATAAGCCTTGAAGATTTAGCCAACATCCCAGCAAGTAAGACGGAAGCGTTAAAACCGTTTGAAAAAATCAAAGGGTTTACTACTTGGCAACAAGAAGCCCAGGCATTACTCGATAATAAGTAGCATTTACTGCCGCGCAGGATTGGCCTGGGCGCAGAAGGCTTGAGTCATTAAATGTAACAGGACAACGTCCGACCCCAAATGCATTTTGAGTGCGCAATTGCGAGCAAGATCATGAAATATATTATAAAGGATGCGCTGGGCATCCTTTATAATGTGCTTAATTAAGTAAACAATAGATTAAAAGCGGTAAGTAATATTACCATAAAGGAAACGGCCATCTAAGCTGTATGGCGCATACGGTGTATATGGGAATATTTGGCTAAAGTTTGAATAGCCAATGTTGTCTACTGTGGCTTGCGGATACTGATCAAACAGGTTATTCGCACCTACAGCAAACTTCCAGTGTTCGTCTGCTTGGTATGCTATTTCCAGATCGGTGATCCACTTCGCATTCAGGTATTCATCACGAGCAGCGGTTGTTGAAATATCAGCAACTTCTCCGTAACGAGTCGTGCGCAATGTGGTTTGCCATTGGTCAACGCTCCAAACAGCAGATAAGTTCCATTTGCTATCAGGTGTGCCTTCTTCAAAACGACCTACTTCACGACGTGCGAATACCACGTATTCATCACCTAGTGAGTTAAGTTGCGCCGGGTTGTCGTCGATATGCGTTACTTCGGTATCGTTGAAGTTAGCAGCAGCGTTTAAGCGCACGTCGCCCAGATTATTTAGCGTAAGTGAATAGGTAGCAACGATATCTACACCTTGAGTGGTTGAGTCAATAGCATTGGTAAAGTAACGCACACTTTCGGTGTTTAGCTCGCCAGCATTTGCTAAAATTTGTTGCACGGCTGAGCCTGTTAAATTTTCAGACAATACAACACGGTCATCAATATCGATACGATATGCATCAACCGTCAAGCTAAAGCTATCTTGGTTAAACATAAAACCTGCGGTTACGTTTACTGAGTCTTCTGCGTCTAATTTTTTAGCACCCAGCGCTTTTGCCGCAGGGGCATCGGTAGGGAATAAACCGACTTCAAACGGCTGGTTGTTCTCAAGTACCGTTGAAATTTGGCGATACGAGCTCTGCGCGAGTGAAGGCGCGCGGAAGCCTGTACTAATTGCACCGCGAAGTGATAGATTTTGGGTAATGCTGTAACGCGATGCTAGTTTTGAAGTCAAGGTGTCCCCAAAATCACTATAATTCTCATAACGGCTTGCAAAAACCACATTCCAATCTTCAGTAAGGTAAGCGTCGAATTCAGTAAATACGGAAATATTATGACGACTTGTATCCGTTACACTTGCTGGACCAAATCCTGACAATACTTGGGCGCCGCCTGACGCAACGGGATCACCATTAGCATCTAAAGCTGTAATGTAGGATGCTTCTTCGCCCTGCTCAATTTTATAACTTTCACGACGGTACTCAGCACCGATGGTAAAATATACCTTATCGGGTAGACCTAAATCCAGCGTTGTGTTTGCATCTGCATTGATGATCCATTGGTCATAAACCAAGGCACCGTTATCAAACTCGGTTTGGCTGTTAGCGCCTAGTGAGGTGTTTACGCTATTAACCACGCCTAATGCAAAGTCGTTACGCCCATAATTGCTACTTACATCCCATGTCCAATCATCGCTTTCGCCTTTTAAACCTAGTGCTATTGAGTAGTCCTCTACGTCGGTTTCAATTTGAGGTAAAAAACCATTCGGATAAAGCGCTTCTACGTTTCGGCTGTCTTTTGCGCGCCGGTAAAAACCACCTGAGTTACCCTCACGTTTGGAATAGCTACCAAAAGAGTAAAGGTTTAGGCCGTCGTCTAAGTCGTAAGCCATGTTGTAAAATAGTGCATAGTCTTTTAAGCCTGCTTTACCAAAACGGTGGTTATAGCGATCAATGGTTAATTCGCGTGGATCTAAGCTACCGTCGTCCAAGCGACTATATTGTTCGCGAGGGTCAAAGCCAGAGCGTTGAGTTGGGTCGTTATCACGATACTCAATTGATACATTCAAAAAGCCTTTATCGTTAAGCGAAAAACCAGAATTGGCACTAACGGTTCGTGTGTTACCGTCACTTACTTCACGGTCGTCGCCTAGGTTAAAGCCAAGATTGCCATTTGAATCTGTATAGGTGCTTTTAAAGTTGGGCGCACCGGCCATTTGGCTGTCATATTGACCATAAGTCACACTGACGCTTCCGCCCTCGGACGCGTCTTTTAATACAATGTTAATTACGCCGGCAATCGCATCAGAGCCGTACTGGGCGGCTGCACCATCGCGCAGTACTTCAACACGTTTAATTGCTGAGCTTGGGATCATGTTTAAGTCAACCGAGGTGGAGCCACGCCCAACCACGCCGGCAAGATTTAAAAGTGCACCTGAGTGACGGCGCTTACCATTAATCAGTACTAAAGTGTGATCGGGCGCTAAGCCACGTAAAACAGCCGGGCGAGCGTGGTCGGTGCCATCCGCAATTGTGGCACTAGGGTAGTTAAAGCTAGGTATCTGATTTGCAAGTACTTGGCTGATTTCAAGCTGGCCCGTACTCATCATATCGTTGCTCGTAATTATATCAACAGGGACCGTACTTTCAGCAATACTACGCAAACTACGGCGCGTGCCGGTCACTGAAATTACTTCGATATTTTCTTTCGCTTGTTTACTTTGCTCAGCAACATTTGCTTGCGCAAAGGGGGGTCTGAGTGCGCTGGTAACAGCCAGAATGAGTAATAATTTGTTGGCTGATAAATGCTTTAAAGTCATTAATAGTTTCCTAGGATCTTGCTGATTAGTAATTTGAAAAAGAACGCAGTACATAGCAGAGACAACTTCACTACAAACATCAAAACTACCTAACTTGTCCAGTTTTTGTTACATAAGGCTAGTGGTTACGCAACATAGTCAGTTTCGATCGGTATAGTCGCAAACCCATGTCGAATAGTTGTAATTTCAAGAGGAAGCAAAGAATCTATTTGGGGCAAGGCTTTGAGGAGCAATCCACCTCATGATCACTCTCAGATCATCAAAAATTAAAGAGCTTTGATGCTAATAAAAGACACTGTTGACAAAGATGATAAGTTGATAATGCTTTGTGATCCTCTAGGGTCGACAGAAGCGTAATAATTGTACATAACGTTGTTATGCACATCATGATTTGCCCTGAATTAACATTTAGGGTATTAACACTTTTTTTGGAGGTTATTACCATGAACGAAGCACTTGAGGCTTCTTCACAAGCACACAACGACGACCCGTTAAGCAAACATCATACTCCCTCGGGTTTTTCTGATCGCTTGGCTTTTCGCTTGACCAAGTTGTTACGCTTTTTTGCGGACCTTTTCTTTGCTAAGCGCTATGGTCACCGGGCGGTAGTGTTGGAAACCGTGGCTGCAGTGCCGGGGATGGTTGGTGGAATGATACGTCACATGCGCTCACTTCGACGGATGAAAGACGATAGGGAGGCGATCCACACACTGTTGGAGGAAGCTGAAAATGAACGCATGCATCTGCTGACGTTTGTGCAAATTGCTCAGCCGAGCTTTTTCGAACGGATGTTGATTTTGCTAGCTCAAGGTGTTTTTTTCACCAGTTTCTTGTTTCTTTATGTTGTCTCTGGCCGAACCGCGCACCGACTAGTTGGCTATTTCGAAGAAGAGGCGGTGTATAGCTACAGCGAATATCTCGCCGAGGTAGATAGCGGTCGCTTGGAGAACGTGAACGCTCCCCAGATTGCGATTGACTACTGGAAATTACCCGCAGATGCGACTCTGCGCGATGTCATTATAGCCGTCAGAAACGATGAAGCGGGTCACAGAGATGTGAATCATCAATTTGCCGATAACTATAGTTAATTAGCTCGGGTATTTCGGCAACAGCAATCGAAGCGATTCGCTTAAGGCTTAATACTCCTTAGGGTATGAGTATGCTGCTTAAACCTTACATTGTAAGCTAATGATTTATTATCATATAAAATGCAATTAATCGTTGTTCTATGTTTTACATCAAGCCGTTTAAATTTTTTTCATGGTACAAAATAGCTGATCTATTAAAGGAGCATGTTATGAGTACAACGTTTTATATGCCGTCTTTAAATGTTATTGGCGATGGTAGCTTGATGGAAGCTATTAATTATATAAAAGAGCAAGGATTTAAACAGGGTTTTATTGTTAGCGACAAAGTGTTAAATAAAATAGGAGTCGTAAAACACATTACTGATTTACTGGACGAACAACACATTGCCAGTGTCGTATTTGATAAAACACAGCCGAATCCAACAATCAGTAATGTTAACGATGGATTAGCATTACTCAAACAACATGATTGTGATTTCGTGGTTTCTTTAGGAGGTGGCTCGCCACATGATTGCGCTAAAGGTATTGCATTAGTTGCTAGCAACGGTCGAAAAATAGCTGATTACGAAGGTGTTGATCAATCTAAAAAACCTCAATTACCTTTAATCGCGATTAACACTACTGCAGGCACTGCGTCAGAAATGACACGCTTTACTATCATTACTGATGAAAAACGTCATGTAAAAATGGCTATTATTGACAAACATACGACACCCGTGTTGTCGGTTAATGATCCGTCACTGATGATTGGCATGCCAGCATCATTGACCGCTGCAACGGGCATGGATGCATTAACTCATGCCATTGAGGCCTATGTCTCTACTGCGGCGACTCCTATTACTGATGCAGTGGCACTAAAAGCCATCGAACTTATTCAGGCCAATTTACCGACAGCGGTTGAAGAGGGTAAAAATATAGTAGCAAGAGAACAAATGGCTTATGCTCAATTTATGGCAGGTATGGCATTTAACAATGCCTCACTAGGCTATGTTCACGCTATGGCTCACCAATTAGGCGGTTTTTACGATTTGCCTCATGGCGTTTGTAATGCGGTGTTACTACCGCATGTGCAGCGCTATAACGCACAAGTATGTTCACAACGTTTAAAAGAGATTGCCAATAGTTTGGGGGTTAATGTCCTCACCATGTCTGCAGAGCAGGGCGCAAATGCGGCTATTAATGCCATTGAAAAGTTAGCCAAAAAAGTAGGTATACCCGCCGGACTAGGAACCTTAGGTGTCAAAGTCGATGATATTCCATTGTTGGCAAATAATGCATTAAAAGATGTTTGTGGCTTAACAAACCCTAAACAAGCAAGCCACGAAGAAATTTGTAAAATTTTCCTCGCGGCCATGTAAAACCAATAGGCCAAACGGCAATGTGCTTGTTGTTTGGTCGAGTAAGTTGAAAAAACCTCGTTGCATAGATCAGATATAGTGTTTACCCTTTCGGAACATTTGACGAAATACCTCAGGTATTTGAAGCCAAGGGAGATTTATCATGCGAGCAGCCAATGAAGCGCTGATCGTCATTGACGTTCAGAATGATTTTTGCCCGAATGGCGCGTTAGCCGTGCGCGATGGAGACGCCATTGTCGGGTCCATAAACGCCATGCTGCCCGACTTTACCGCACGTATTTTGACGCAAGACTGGCATCCCATAGGGCACACCTCGTTTGCCTCGTCATATGATGGAAAATCCCCCTATGACCTAATTGACATGTCCTACGGTCCTCAGATTTTGTGGCCTGATCATTGTGTCCAAAACACACATGGCGCGGCCTTTCATGACGTCCTTGAAACCGGCAGCGCAGATCTGATCATTCGCAAGGGCTTCCGTCCCCAGATAGACAGCTACTCTGCCTTCTTCGAGAATGACAAAACAACCCCCACAGGGCTCGAGGGTTACTTGCGCACACGTGGCCTCGACACGGTTACCATCGTCGGCCTTGCCACCGATTTCTGTGTCGCCTATTCGGCGCTTGATGCAGCCAGATTAGGCTTTAAAGTCACTGTCGATATGACCGCCTGCCGCGGTATAGACCTAAATGGGTCCCTTGACGTCACGCTAACCCAGATGCATGCTGCCGGAGTGAAACTTAAACATGATTGATATTGCCACCCGAGTCTGGAACCGTCAGTGGAAAATAGATCCGATTATCCGCTCGCTGATCGACACGGATTTCTATAAGTTATTGATGTGCCAGTCCGTTTTTCGTAATAATGCTGACACCCAAGTAACCTTTAGCCTGATCAACCGCTCAAAACATATTAAACTGGCTGAGTTGATTGATGAGGGCGAATTGCGTGAACAACTCGATCATATCCGCTCGCTTTCTTTGACAAGGGGCGAAAGTACGTGGCTGCGCGGCAATACATTTTACGGCAAACGACAGATGTTCCGTTCTGATTTCATGGAGTGGTTTGAAGGTCTGCGTCTGCCTCCTTACCAACTTGAAAAACGCGACGGTCAATACGAATTGACTTTTAAAGGCGCTTGGCCTGAGGTGATGTTGTGGGAAGTTCCCGCCTTGGCCGTACTGATGGAGTTACGCGGCCGCGCCGTCCTTAAAGGGATGGGCAAGTTCGAACTTCAGGTCCTTTATGCCCGTGCCATGACCAAGGTTTGGCAAAAGGTCGAGGCACTACGTGAGGTTCCCGATCTGCGGATCGCTGATTTTGGCACGCGTCGCAGGCATTCTTATCTTTGGCAAGACTGGTGTGTTCAGGCAATGCAAGAGGGCCTTAAAGACAAGTTTGTCGGCACTTCTAACTGTATGATCGCCATGCGCCGAGAACTGGAAGCGATTGGCACGAACGCCCATGAATTACCCATGGTGTATTCGGCCCTAGCCGAAGACGACGCGACGCTGCGTGATGCGCCTTATAAAGTTCTATCCGACTGGCAGGACGAATATGACGGCAATCTGCGCGTGATCCTGCCGGACACTTATGGGACCACGGGCTTCCTAAAAGATGCACCTGATTGGTTGGCAGGTTGGACCGGTATTCGGGTCGACAGCGGCGATCCCGCGACGGGTGCCGAAATTGCGATCAACTGGTGGAAATCGCGTGGTGAGGATCCAACTCAAAAGCTGGTGATATTTTCCGATGGCTTGGACGTTCAGAAAATTATCGAACTACAACGACAGTTTGTAGGTCGTGTGCGAGTTTCATTTGGCTGGGGTACCTTGCTGACTAACGATTTTCGAGGACTTGTGTCTAATGATGCTTTATCGCCTTTTTCACTGGTCTGTAAAGCCGTTTCTGCGAATGGAAAAGCAACCGTGAAACTGTCTGATAATCCTAATAAAGCGATGGGGCCAGCGTCGGAAATTGACCGCTACAAACGTGTCTTTGGTGTCGGCGAGCAAGAGGCATTGGATGTTCGCGTTTAACGGGTATAGGCCGATGTGAGCGTCACCGCCGCACGGATTTAAATCGAAAGTAAAGTATCATATTTTAGTGCTGGAAAGGGCAAGCCGTTATTAGCATTTAGCGTTATATTGGTGCATTTTTACTAAAACTCATCTTTAGGAATGGCCTCCATCAGATGGGTTTGTAGTTCTACCCCAATTTTGTAGACACTTTGAAAATGGTATACATCGATACCACTGAAGGTGTTTTATGACTAGATGTAATTCTTACCAAATATATTCAGTTGTTAAAAGACATTCATAGCAATTACCGTGGTGTGTGCGGAACTCCAAGTATGTGCGCTGAAATAAATGCTTTGGGACATTACTGCGGTGTTAATCGGATAGCTGAACTGATGCGCCAAAAAAGCTTAAAGAGACGTCCACTTAGAAGAGCAAGACGTTCGCTCCAAACGCAAGCAACGTTTCTATTTGCAAAGAACTTACTTGAATAACAGTTTCACGCAATACGATAAAATACGGTCACTTTTTTGATAAAAATCAAGTGAAAAAACAATCTTAAGATTTAAAAATAAATGAAAAAAATTAGAGGGTGGATTGTTTCTTGCAGGCAATGTAGCTAACTGGTTTTACTCGTTCAGAGTCTTGTAATAATAATTGAATGCGTTAATGAAAATATTGATGTACTAAAGGAATATGATGAAGTCAGACCTATTAATATTTAGTATCGCCCTAAACGGCTATCAATGGTTGTATAAAGACTGTATTGCCTCACATCAAAAGTATGCAAAAAAACACGGTTATTGTTATCAAGTTGTCACTCGTCCATTTATTACAGGACTTGGAGCAGAATGCTGCTGGTTAAAATTGACTCTTACCTTAGCTGCATTCAACGCGGGTTATCAGAAAGTACTTTTCGTCGATGCTGATGCTTACATTAATGAGGTAGCGCCCGCAATTGAAACAACAATTCAGCCCGAGAAGTCTGTTTATCTGGCTAAAAGTTATACCGGAAGATTCAACTCAGGTGTTATGTTTATGCTCAATCATGAAGTAACCATTGCATGGCTTAAAACCGTTTTGTCTAGTCGCATGACCGCTGTTTCAGATCAAGACAGTGTCGGTTGGGGCGAAAATGGTCACATTATTAAATATTCCAAAAAACGTACTTTTATTGAAGTAATAGATAGGCGTTGGAACAATACTTACGACACGGACTTAGATGATTATATCCGTCACTTTTGTTTTGGTCCCTTACGTAGAAGTGTTTTTTTGAGTCTTTGTCATAAAGTTATTTCAAGAATGACAAAGGCAATTGCAAAATTAAAATATATTGCTAGCAAATACAAATTCTATACGCAAAAAACAGATCCTCTGGCGACTCTAACGAATGCAGTGATCAAACAATACACGCGCTTTGAAGAGCACTAATTTCGTACTTTTACGACTCTCATCTTAACTTCTCATTTTAAAAAGTTTTCTTATTGCGCATTTTCAAAATGCAAATAGTCACTATTAAAAATCTGTATCCGAATTAAACCATCTATTAATTTTATATATATCAATAGCTTAAAATAAAATAAAAACTTGGCACAAGTTACGCAGAGCAAGCAGTAAATGAATTAGCAGGCAGCGAATTATGACTGTTTTCATGGTAATTAAACTGATTTGTGATATTCGGGGTGGCTTATGCAAAGCAAGATGAGTTTTAAAGTAACAGGGTGTAAGGAAAGCGTCGAGCTGCCCGCAGTTAAAAGCAGTTATATCTTCATTGATATGCCCATCAGTTTATTACTAATATTGGTTTTAAGTCCGATTTTCTTAGTTAACTTACTCATTTCAAAAGTACAGAGAAAGCCTTTTATACGATCTATTAGTAAATATGATTGCCTCGGTAGACTAGTCACGCTGCATCGCTGTCACTGCGGTTTTGTAAGGGAGATTGGCGTATTGTGGAGTGTTGTTACACAAAACATTCGTTTTTGTGGTTTACCATTACAAGATTCGTTTAGCGGGTTAGAGAGAGCAAAGTTACAACGCTTTGGGCATTGTTTAGCTGGCCTAATTAGTCGCGTTGGATTGCATCAGCTAAGTGGGATCGCTGTACTTAAACCATATGATCTTATTGAGCAGCAAGTTTCAGCAGGACGCCTTGCTTATCTTTCGCTGTTAGTTAGAGGAGCATTATCTCACTTTTTTTTCTATCAAGCGTCTACTGAACTCAAGCAACCTCAGCAATTTACATTGTTTGGTTTAACTATTCATAATCACAGCATGCGCTTAGCGGTTGAATGGGCGCTGGCAACGTCAACCATAAAAAAAACCAATATCAAATGTAAGATTGGCTATTTCATTAATGTAAATTCGGTAAATTTAACGGTTAATGATCCTGTTTTAAGAGAGCGAATCAATCGTGGTGATCGTTGTTTCGCCGATGGATCCGGTATGCGTATTGCGGCCAAATATATTGGTGTGCGTATCTGTGAAAATGTAAATGGTACCGATATGCTTCCATATTTATGTGTGGCGGCGCAAAAAACGAAAAAATCTATTTATATGCTGGGCTCCAAGCCTGGCGTCGCTGATAAAGCCGCGCAACACTTATTAAAGATTTATCCAAACTTAAACATCGCTGGCAGCCAAGACGGATACTTCAGCACAGAACAGACACATGATGTCATTTCTCGGATTAATCAATCGTGTGCCGACATTTTATTAGTGGCAATGGGCTCGCCGATCCAAGAGGAGTGGCTAGAAAAAAATGCAGCGCAATTACAATGCAATACGGCATTAGCGGTTGGCGGTCTATTTGATTTTTATTCCGGCAATATCACTCGAGCACCCTTGTGGATGCGTGAGTTAGGCATGGAATGGGTATGGAGGTTACTACAAGAACCGAAAACTAAATTTAATCGCTATGTAATCGGTAATCCACTTTTTCTAATTCACACTTTTATTTTTAACCGTGCAAAGCGAGGATTTCAATCATGATGTATTCAAGCACACTCAAAACACTCAACGTACTCAAAACACCCAACATCATTGACAGTGAGACAAGCGATCCTCACATTTCTTTGGGTAAGCATCGTGGTATTCCTATGTCGATTCAGCGTTTTGTTGCGTTAATTGCTCTCATCATTCTTTCTCCTATTTTATTGATAAGCATGTTGTTGATTCGGATGGAAAGCAGGGGTAACTGTTTCTTTAGCCAAGATCGCATTGGCAAATTCGGTAGGCACTTTCGCATGTATAAGTTTCGTTCGATGCATTTAAAAACGGATCCTCTCTATCAAGAACCTGATCAAACAACAAATGATCGAGATGGGGTTTGTAAAAAATACAAAGTAGATCCTAGAACCACTAAAGTAGGGCGTTTTATTCGCAAATACTCAATAGATGAACTCCCTCAGCTGTTCAATATTGTGACTGGAGACATGGCATTAATAGGTCCTCGTCCGGGACTATCAGCGGAGGTTGATGCATATCCCACTAGCGCATTAAGCCGCTTAAACGGTATTCCGGGTCTTTCCGGATTATGGCAAGTGTCAGGACGTGCAAATACTGACTTTCAAACACAAGTTGAACTAGACCAACGTTATCTTAATCAACAAAGTATTTGCTTAGATATCTATATTTTATTGGTGACGGTTCCAACCGTGATAACTGCAAACGGTGCCTATTAACTAATAATCAAATTGTTAACTTATAAAATTGTCAGCTGGGTGCGAATAGCATCCGGCTTTTTTAATTTCAGCGTGGTTCGCAATTCAAGAATGTCATTTTTTTTGCTTTGCAAATTGCAAAAAAACAATGATTTAAAATAAAAATATCATTTAAAACAACCAGTTAAAAGTTGGCTCGTAAGGTGCTAGATAACCTGTATTAATATCAAAATAGTACAGGACATCGAATGGAAACTTTAGCTAGAAAATTATACATTTTAACAGCTACCAGTAAGTTTTCGGTATTAATATCCGTGATAATGACGGTGTTAATTTTATCTGGATGCGCACAGCAGCAACACAGTTTGGAGGTAATAGAAAATCGGTCTGGTGAGTTTTATGGTGAACGTAATAAAAATGGGTACTTGTTCACTCAGCAAAGCGTTGCTCAGAATGTGTTCTCTGCGACATTAAATTGTGACGCTCGTCAGGATTTTGCAGCCCCTCTAAATTATCGCGTTGATAAACCTATTTTATCATCAGCATCAACACAAGCGCCAAGGCCCATAGCGAATATTCGAGCTCGCAATGCGCTGCCACTCAGCCCAGGTGATTTAATTGAAGTTACAATGGAATATGGGGAAGGTTTTAGTGGTAACTATGTCTTGGATAATTTGGGCTTGCTAAGCTTACCTATTATTGATGCGATTGATGCTTCCGGACTATCACCTAGAGAACTCTCTGAAAGAATAGAATTAGCGTTGATTAAATCCGGCATATTTCGCCCCGCAATGGCCACAGTGCATATAAAAATACTGCATTTAGCTGCCATTCAAATACCTGTCACAGGCGCCGTTTTTAAGCCTGGTAGAGTATTGATTAATAAAACGCACGCAAACGCAGAAATGGACCAGCGCGTTGTAGCTGATGGTGATTACAGTAATATGAGACTGTTGTCTGAAGCGATCAGAGGAGCACATGGCGTAAGACCTGATGCCAAAATAGATCAAATTATTTTGATCCGTCAAGGCTGGCAAATAGAGGTAGATCTTACAGGCATACTTTCTGGTGTCCCTGTTCACGATTATCCACTAATTGCTGGCGACCAAGTCATTGTGCCAAGTACTGGTTGTTTTCAATCCTACTTAGTACGTCCCAGTCAAATTACACCAAAGGGTTTTCGTGTATTTATGTCAAATCTAATTGATTCAGCGCAGAGTAATTCTAGCGCTGCCGTCGGGCGTTACTCGACAAATTTACCGTATGGTACCAAGCTGCTCCAAGCCGCTGTATCTGCAAACTGTGTTGGCGGTAAAGAATGGACTAATGCTCCACGGAAAGTCATGTTAGCTAGCGTGAACCCCATCACTAATGAGACTCAAGTAATTGAGCGTTCAATTGAGCAATTAATGAGACATGCAAACCGAGATGACATAAACCCTTATGTTATGCCTGACGATGCGATTGCATGTTACGACTCTGGAGTGACCAATTTACGTGACGTTGCTAAAACTATTGTAGATTTACTAACACCTTTTACCTTACTGTTTTGAGTATATACTCATGAAAAATTATGCTATTGCTGTCCTTTCCCCTGCTGCTCGTTTTAAAGCAACTGTTTACCGCACTTTGAAGTGGCCGTATTTAATCTTTACCTTGTGTTGCTATTTGCTAATCACCGCGTTTGTTATCTTATACTTGGAGAAAGCGCCGACATATAAGAGTGAATTGGAATTAGTTTTACCGGGGACTGGTGCTTCATCTAACGTTTCTATAGATAATGTAGGTCAAGTTGTATCGCAAACCAGTGCGCCATTTTCATCGGGCGGTTTTAATCCTCGAGTCAATTATAAAGAGATGTTGTTAAGTCGCGGTGTACTGTTTTTAGCCAGTCAAAAAACTGAGATGACAAGCGCCGACTTTGGTCAACCTAAAATTGTATTAACAGAACAAACATCGATACTCGGTATAAGTATCACCGGTAAAAGTGCGGCGCAAGCAAATCGTAAAGCATGGGCTTTATATGACAGTTTGCAACAAGAACTAACGCGTTTACGTAAAGATGAAGTTTCTCGTCGCGATATAAGTATACAGGGAGTTTTAGATGACTACCGAGTCAAATTGAATCAAGCAAGAGCGAACGTTACGGAATTTCAACAACGATCATTTTTGGTGTCTCTAGCTCAGTTTGAATTATTGGTCGCAAGCCTACAATCACTCAAAGAAAAACAAATTTACCTACATGCCCAAGTAAAAAATTTAGCAAACTACCGTCATGGTCTGAGCCAAAACCTAGGTGTATCATCTGACCTGGCAGGCAAAGCGTTTATTCTGCAGTCGGACGTTGAATTTAGAGGATTGCTCAAGGAACTTGATGCAAGTACTGCGCTATTGTCTGAGTATCAATCTCGCTGGGGAGAAGGACACCCTAAAGTCATTGCAGAGCAGCTACGCTATAACGCTGCAAAAAAATCATTATTAAATCGAAGCAATGAGATTGCAGGTCCACATGCATCGACTTCGTTTACCAGTTTAAATTTAGAATTAAATCCAAAGCGAGCCCAAATGTTTGCTGATTTGATTGAAGCATCTGCTCTGCATTCAGGAATTCAGGCTGAATTAGCAGACTTAAAACGCACTGAACTGCAGCTTAGTGACCAGGTAAAGTTGTATGCGCGAGAATCTGCAGTGTTAGATCGCTTGCAAAAAGAATTTGATTTGGCTGAAGCCATTTTTACCTCTGCTGCTGCGCGAATAGAAGCTGGAAAAGCCGATGTATTTGCTTCGTATCCGGTAGTTCAAGTATTAACGACACCTTCTACACCCACGGAAGTAGATAGTCCAATCACCGTACTCGGATTAGTTGCTGGTGCGGTTGGCATCATATTTATAACTTCAGGAGTAACCGTATTATGCAATCGCAGACGCCTTGTCAAACTACTACTGAAGCGAAATTAATTTATTGGGCTTTAATTGCCACATATCCTATCTATGCTATCGGTGGACTATACATTACGGGGTCAGCGTTAGGATGGGTGATCTTAGGCATCGTATTGTTGAGAGCTTTTGTTGAGGGCAACAATGTGTTCAGTTCGGTTCCTGTCATTGTTTGGCTTTGGGTCATCGGCATGTTAGTTATGTTGCTTTCATTGTGGATTGCACACGCACAATGGTCTTTGGGGTTTGCAAAAACGATTAAAAGTACGATTGGGTGGGCAAAGGGATGGGCACTAATAGCAATATTCCCACTTCTGGGCTCCTTGGTTAGCATTAAGCCTGAAAGCGTTGTTCGAGGAGCGTGCATTGTCTGTAAGCACACTGCTATTTTTGCATCCCTGACGTTCTTATTATATAGCCTACGAATACCTGGCCAACTGTTCGTTTCACCATTACAAGTGCTAGGCGGGGCCGGAGATATTTTCTTTACAGTCAGTTTTTACGGAATGAACCCTGAGACAGGTGCTGGTCGCTGGCAGTTTTTCGCCCCATGGGCGCCAGCGGCCGGTTTGTTAAGCTGCGTTCTGATTATTTTTTGTCTTCAGGAGAAAGATAAAAATTTACGTAATTGGGGAGTGACTGGCTGCTTTATGATGGTGCTACTGTCACAATCTCGGGCGGGGCTGGCTATTTTCATTACCATTATCCCTATGTTTTTACTTGCCAAACACCTTAAAAATCCCTGGGTACTTATTACTCTCGGTATCGTTGTTCCTATTGTACTTGTTTTGGGCGAGCCACTATATGAGTTAGTTATGGATTCATATCAGCAAGTTAAAGAATCCCGCCCAGCATCAACAAGAGTGCGTTCTGCACTGGAGAATTTGGCATTCCAGCGTTGGCAAGCCGAAGCACCAATTTGGGGCCATGGGGCCGTTGAATCTGGTGATAAACTGGTCGAATTTATGCCTATCGGTTCCCATCATACTTGGTTTGGCTTGCTATTTATAAAGGGCCTCGTTGGCCTTGTTGCTTTAGCCATTCCTTTGGGAATAAGCATAATTTATTGCTTATTTTACTTTCAAAAAAATAGTCAAGTGCTAGCGGCTTTATGTTTCTTAATTGTATTTTTTTGTTATAGTTTTTTCGAAAACTTAGAAATTTTAGCTTATTTATACTGGCCGGCTTTATTTTGGATAGGAATGGTATTTAAACAAATTCAAAGTAGGAGATCCTATGTTTAAACAATTTAATGCCTTTATTGTTGGCTATTATGGGATGCACAATACAGGCGATGACGCTTTACTTTATTCCGCCCGCTGGGCAAGTCATCATTTATTATCTTCTCAAAATAACATCGTCAGCAGTGCTACTGATATCAAATGCCACGAATTTGGTGATATTAAAGCCATACCAAATGCTCTGTTTCGTGGTCACCAACGACTTTCGCATTATAAAAATGCGTTGCAAAGTGAAAAGATAATCTTTGGTGGTGGGTCAGTCTTGCATACAGAATCTGATATTCAATTTAAGCGTCACCTTATCGCTCTAGCGGGCAGGGAACAAAGTCGATGTGCAGGTGTTGGCTTAGGTCCATTTACATCAGTAGGTGCGGAAAAAGCGTGTGCTAAGTTTCTCTCTGAATGCGGTTTCATTGGTTTAAGAGATAAGCAAAGCTATGATATGGCAAAAGATTTATGCCCTCAGGCGAATGTTAAATTAACTTTTGACTTGGCCCCTACAATGCTTTGCAATACAAAAAATACACTCGTTGAGCTTGAACGAAGTGGCATCATGTTTAATTTTTGCCAACAAGCAATTGATGCATATGGTAATACAGACAATAAAATCGAATTTAGACGCATTCAAAGTGCGGTTGATATAATTGAACGAATCTGGTCAGAGACTCGTGAACCAATTTATCTTGTTGATTTTAATGCACATTATTATTTCGGTGATTTTCAAATACATCGTAAAATCATTGACCAATTGAACCAAAATATTCCGGTAACTCATATTCAATATGACCCAAATCCATTTAGGGTGTTACAAAGGATCGCAGGATTTAAGGCCTCCGTTTGTATGCGTTTGCATGCCTCGATTCTGTCTTTTATGGCGAAAACACCATCATTATCAATTAACTATCATATTAAGTGTAAAAATTGGTGTGAGCAAATAGGAATGTCTGAGGAATATCAATTTGATGCACTAGAGGTTTGTTCTGATAGCGTAGTAAATACACTAAAACAGAGTCTTGGTACGGAGTTTGCAAAACCGCTTATGACAACAGAAGGAGCAATACAAGCTTCTTTGTTAAATTGGAGATAAACGGATGAATAAAATACAGTTTTCAGTTGTTATCCCGCTATACAACAAAATTGATAGCGTGACTAAAACACTTGAATCGATATCCGCGCAGCGCTACGCTGCTGCCGAAATTATCGTTGTAGACGACGGTTCTTCTGATGGTAGTGCTGAGAAAGTAAGAGAACTTAATATGCCCAATTTAAGGATTGTTGAACAAACAAATCAGGGGGTATCAGCAGCTCGAAACTTAGGCGTGTCTTTAGCTAGTTTTCCTTATATTGCTTTTCTTGATGCTGACGACCAGTGGTCGCCTTTTTTCCTAGCTGAAATGCATAATTTAATCTTACGCTTTCCTGAGCAGAGTTTCTTTGCAAGTCATTATCAGAAAGTCGTTAAACAAGATATTTATATTGACCCTAAGTTAGCAATAAAGAATGTATCGCCAACGGGGTGCATTTTAGAAAATTATTTTGCGGTAGCCTCAAATGGGGATCTTCCATTCATGGTATCTAGTTGTGTAATTACATCATATTTGTTTGATCAGTTAGGCGGTTTCCCCATCGGTGAATCTATGGGCGAAGACCAAGAACTGTTTTGTCGCGTTGCACTCCAATCGCAAATCGTATTCTCCCCATTGGTTTTATTGCTATACCACACCGACGCTGAAAATCGCGCATGTGATAGACATATTCCACAACGCATTTTGCCTTTTGCTGCCCGTTTACTAGAGAAGACCTTAACACCGTCAATTGACACCGAATTAAAGCGAGACATCTTGCGCTATTGCGGCGCCCACGTTTGTCACTTAGTCAGACTTAATATACGTGCGGGTGATTTTATTGTTGCAAAGCGTTTACTAAAAATGGATGTTTGTAAACTGAAGCCAATGCATAAATTAGTGTTTTATTTATGGACAGAGCTTTGTATTTGCCATTCCCTAATTAACGGGTTATTCAAGTGGATACGTCGTTCTTTTAACATAAATTCAAAGAGTTAGAGGTAAAAAATGAAACTTAACGCTATTTGTATTATTAAAAATGAAGTCGATATTATTGCTGACACTTTGGACTGCGCCTTGGCATTTTGCGATATGATTTATGTATTCGATAATGCATCTACCGATGGAAGTTGGGAAGTGATTTGTGCAAAAGCAGACCTAGATTCGCGTATTGTAATTGTTGCGCATACCGATGAAATATATCGTAACCAGTTCAGAAATCGTGTCTACAACATGTTCAATCATACCTTTTCGGCATCCGATTGGTGGTATATCTTAGATGCAGATGAAATGCTAATTGAAGACCCTCGCCCGATGCTTGTCAAAGCGATGCAGCGGAAGAAAACTCAAATGCGTGTTTGGCAAGCCCAATTCTACTTTACCGATAAAGATTTGGCGGTTTATGATAATGAAGACAAGTCGTTGCCGGTTCCTAAACGTCGTCGTTACTATCGAATTAATTGGCGCGAGCCGAGGTTCTTCAGAAATTCGCCAAGTCAAAAGTGGCCTGAAAGTATCAGTGGAAAAGTGCCTCCTTTTTGTAATGCACTTTTTCATCCATCGCCGATTTGTCGACACTATCCACAAAGAACGCCTGAGCAAATAAAAATGCGTCATGACATACGAGTTAATAATCCATATAGCTTTCTGCATGTGAAAAACAAGTCTGAGAATGATTGGTTAAAAAAAGCGACCAATTGCTACTTTTATGAAAAAGGACAAAATATGCAATTTCCATTGATAGACCGGTTTACGTTCTACGTAAATCAAAGTAAATATTGGCTTATTTGGAGAATTAAAAACCTTATTTCTATTAAAAAATTATTGATTTCAAAAGTGTTTAAAGTTACCTAGTTAGGTCACATTAAAAGGCGACTGGGAGCAGGATTATACGACATTGAAGGCTAGGTAAAACCAATGTGATGGTAAAAATAAGCTGACCGTCAGACAGTCCTAGAACGTCTGTATTGACCACCCAGAATGACTTTAAGGGAAGCGAACAGGAATGCACCACTATAGTGATTTAAATGCTACTATCACCGGTTACTTCATATGAGAATTAAATTATTTGTATCGTGTGCTTATTTGTGACTAAAAATTCAATTTCCTTGAAAAAAAATTTCTTACAACTTTGCGCGCCCTGTAAATACCTCTTTTTTGTATTAGTCTATCTATTCTTAAGCGCCTGCAGCGATACATCTCAGCTTAAATCATCCCCTGTTGCTCGCCAAGGAGTGCTTGACCTTGCTCAATGGGACTTCGAAAAAGACGGTGTTGTCGGCCTTAACGGTGAATGGGGATTTTATTGGGATCAACTGTTGGGACCGAGCGATTTCCTTCCTTTAGGCGCTATCAACCAACAACACTTTGTAAAAGTACCCAGCTCATGGAATGACTATCAAGTTAATGGTGAGGCACTGGGTGGGCACGGTTATGCGACCTACCACCTTCGGATTATCGGCAACCAACGCAACACAAAACTGATGTTTAGAAGCACTTGGATGGGCTCCTCTTACAATTTGTTTGTGAACGGCGAACTGATTTCTTCCAATGGTGTGGTGGCAAAAACCCGTGATCAGATGACACCTCAATACATGCCGCTAACGGCCAGTTATTATGCTGACAGTGATTCACTGGAAGTTGTCTTGCAAGTTGCCAATTTCTACCATGCAGAAGGCGGCGCTTGGTACCCTATAGAAATAGGGTTGGAGCAACAAATAACCAAAACCAGAGAAGGAAATCTTGCCATCAACCTATTTTTATGCGGTGGTATTTTCATCATGGGCACATACTATTTAGGTCTTTATTCATTCCGCAGGAAAGAAAAGTCGTCGCTTCTATTTTCAATTTTTTGCCTATTGATGGCATTTCGCTCGCTGTTAACTGGCGAACTTTATCTACTATCGATTTTCCCCAGCATCGACTGGGATCTGGTAGTTCAATTAGATTATCTGAGCTTTTATTTGGGCGTTCTATTTTTTGCGGCATTCATCCACGTTCTATTTCCGTTGCTGTATTCTAGGTATTTTTTAAATGGCTATATTGCAATATGTATTTTATTTTCTTTGACGGTTATTGTTTTCCCCGTCAATATCTTCACCCAGTACATTCCTATATTTCGAATCCTTACCGTCATTTTCGCTATGTATACAAGCTACATTCTCATCGTCGCGGTTGTGCAAAAAATACAAGGAGCCAGGATATTATTGGCAGGTGGAGTCTTTCTATTTCTGTCAATTATAAGTGACGTAATCTATCAGCAAGGTCTACTCGATCATTATTTCTTTTTTCCCTCAGACTTTGGATACATTGTATTTATTTGTTCTCAATCGTTCCTTCTCATGATGAGATATACAAATGCGTTTAACCAAACTGAACAATTATTAACATCGGTTGAACGTGCTGAAAGCGCGACGCAAGCGAAGTCGCAGTTTTTGGCAAAAATGAGTCATGAAATACGAACGCCCTTAAATGGCATACTCGGCGTGGTGCAACTTTTAGGCAAGACAAAGCTGTCACAGTTGCAGAAAAGCTATCTAAAATTAGTCGATGACTCCAGCGCGTCGCTACTGAATATTATCAACGATATTCTCGATTTATCTAAAGTCGAAGCAGGTAAAATGAGCTTGGAGGAAAAATCGTTTAATTTAGAGACGTTAATCCAAGGGGTGATATCGCTCTATGATGCGCAGGCAAGTCAAAAGTCGGTAAAATTATCGCTAAAGTATGATGCCAATTTAGCCAAATTTTTTATCGGTGATCCTTACCGTCTCAATCAGGTGCTTCTGAACCTAATAAATAATGCTATTAAATTCACCGATCATGGCGCGGTTGATATACACGTCACTGGCACCAGATTGGCCTCAACTCGGGCCTGTCTCGAAATAAAAGTCAATGACAGCGGTATCGGTATACAACCCGATGTCTTGGAGACGCTTTTCGATCCATTTAAACAAGCGGACGAATCGACAACCCGCAAATACGGTGGAACAGGATTAGGATTGGCCATCAGTAAACAAATTATCGAGCTGATGGGCGGAAGCATTAGTGCGCAAAGCGAGCCGCAGATAGGGTCGTCATTTATCGTTTTATTGAGCCTGAAACGCGATGAAAGCTTGCATCAGGAAGAATCTGTTGTATGCGGCTATGCAGACGACGCAGTCACGACCTCAGCCAAACTGTTAGGACATGTGCTGGTGGTAGATGATAGCGAGATTAATCGCATTATTGCGCAACACATGCTGGAAGATTTCGGACTCACCGTTGCCATTGCTGAAAACGGACAAGAAGCCTTAGATCAATTACAGAAACAGACGTTTGACCTGATATTAATGGATTGCGAGATGCCAATAATGGATGGTTATGAAGCATCGAGAAAAATTAGAAGTATGCAATCACGCGATGAGCGAACTCCTATTGTTGCTCTTACAGCAGATGCCTTTGATGAAAACCGGAAAAAATGCAAGGAAGCAGGCATGGACGGCTTCCTGAGTAAACCAATTATGCAAAATGTGTTGTTAGATGTGGCACAGCAATGGATTAAGAGCCAGTAGTTGCCTCCATTACTTTTTTGATAACGTTGCTAAATACACTGCGTATTGACTAACGGTTGCTCTTCAAGTTGACGATGATTTTATTTCCAGGAGCAACAATATCAACTGTTTTACAGAGCTTTTTTACTAAATCCATACCACGACCTGATAGCCCATCTATGCAAACACTGTTGTCTTTATTCATATCGAAACCTTGTCCTGAATCTATGATTTCAAAATCTATTTGTGCGGTATTGGGGCAGAAGGCAAATTTCATGCTAAGTTTGTCGTCCGGTCCAAGCTCTGTTAATCGTGCTTTTTTTAATCGCAGATATTCAAAAAAGCCAGAAAAATCATTCTTTAGCTTTGAGTCTAAATTCAGAATACCGTGATCTATACCATTATTGATGAGCTCAGCGAATACAGTAAATGCTCTTTGTCTTAAGTCACCAACCATATCTGCACTTCGCATAATACCGTCTAAGTATCCAACAACATCGGTACTCGCTATAAGTCCGCCTTCAATTTCAAGTGTTACCGTAATTTTTCCTTTATTAGCCGCAATGAGTTTTGGTTTATTGTATACATGGCTGTCGATCAACGATTTTATCTGTAAATCACAGATTGAAAGATCGTCAAGCAATTCAGCCATCCCATTAAAAACGGTAAATTCGTTGACAACACAACTGACGAGTGACTCTTTGTAGTCATAACGTTTCAATGTCTCTAAGAGACGATGCATGCTGAAGGGCTTACCAGCAATATTTTGTTGCTCAATCAAACCATCACTAAAGAAAAATAAGTTGCTAATAGCCTCCAGGCTGACAACCACTATTTTAGGATCAAAAACTTCAGGTTCAAGTATTCCTAGCGCCATCGACCTCGATGAATATCGCTCTAATGAGTGGTCTGTCTTAAGTAATATAACATCGGGCATCCCACCATTGAAAAGTTGTAACTCTCGCTTATTGAAATTTATCTCTATGCCAATTATTGCAACGAACTTATTATCAGGTAATTCTATATTAAGTTTTTTATTGGCTTCATGGATAATATGCGCCAGGGAAAAGCCTTTTCTGATCATTGCCTTGATTGTTGAAGCAAGAGGCAAAATACTGATGGCAGCAGCTAAACCGTGTCCTGTCGCATCCGCGAGGATGGCAAAGAGGTTGCCATTCGGTGCCGTATTACAAATAAAAGCATCCCCGTTAAACGAACTTGAGGACTGAATATAGGTGTCGACATATTGTGTGTTATGTGACAGTGAAGCAGTAGTATATTCATACACATAGCGTGCTAAATTTTCTTCTTGTTTTCGTTGATTTAGTAAATTTTCAAGCTCTTGTGTTTGTAAGTTAACTACTTCGGATTGGTCGTATAAACGTCGGCAACGTTGGATTTTTTGCCATAATAGATCAACGCTAATTGGCTTCACCAAAAAGTCATCAACTCCTTTCTCGAACGCCTCCGACATCAAAGCTTGATTGTCTTCCGCTGTGACCATCATAACGGGGACTTTACAAGACAGTGATTTTATAAAAGGTAGAATATCGATACCGTTGCCATCAGGAAGGTGGTTATCGAGCAAGATAAACTCGAATGATGAGATTATTAGCTGATCTTTGGCAGCTTGCAAACTACTGCTTATTTTTGTCTCGCATTGCTTACTGATTAAAAAAGTCTCAAGGATTTCAGCAAATAAAGAACTATCTTCAATTATTAATATCCGCATTTGAGGCTCTGCCTATGAAATATCAAAAAGTTGATCGAAATTAGCAATCTGCAAAATCTCTTTAGTACTTTCCTTTGGTCCTCTAATGCGGATAGAAACGTTTTGACTCTTCGCTTTTTTTTGCAGCAACACCATCATACCGAGCGCAGAGCTATCCAAATATCCAACACGACTAAACTCCAACTCAATCTCAGTTACATTGTTTTCCGCTAACAGTCTCTGATATTGCTCAGTAAACTCTTTGTGATATCCAAAGTCAAAACGTTCTGGTATTCGTATTACGTGTTCGCTCATGATGTTCTCCTTCTAAAAAGGGTAATGCCATGAAAAAGGGTAATGCCATGAAAAAGGGATGCAGGCAAAACAATAGGTATTACGGGAATTCGACTGATGTAATTTTACAATTTCTAAATATTAATGTAAATAGTTAGTCCTATTGATAACGTTATACAAAACTAAATAGTCAATTTGCAAAACGAAAATTTTAGCAGGACACAAATGTATTTTTTGCAAAGCAAAAACGTAAAATACGTTAATTTTTAAAAATAACTTGAATAATCATAAGCTTAATTCTTTTAGATTCTTGGTACATTATTTGCTGTATCAGTTTATAAGTACGTAAAGCGTTTTATTTATAGAGAGAGGGCGGCAAGATGAAAAAGAGCAATGTTTATGTTCGGAGTTACTACGGGACGAATTTTGATGTTAACTCATTATCACAGGTTCTTATAGAGTATAAGAGTGGGTATCTTTGTCGTTCAGCGAAACAAGTAAATCGTTTCATATTTACCTTATTATTTTCTCTTGGGTCCAGCTTACAGGTAGCGGCTCAATCTTTGGTAGATTCAGACCTTAATAATCAGTCACTTTATGCCAGTGGCTATATAACGGCGGGTGCACGCACAACAGTTGGGGGTAATGTTCAAAGTGCGACTGCAGTAACACTTGCCGCAAATGCGATTGTTGCGGGTACTGTAGAGGCTGGAGCGGCTACAACCCTCGGCGCTGATGCAGGTGTTGTTGGCTATATCGAAGCGGGATCTACGGTAACGCTTGGTGTAGCTGCCATTGTCAATGGTTTTATTCAGGCGGGAACCACCGCAACTATTGGTGCCAGTGCCGTAATCGATGGTAGCGTTGTAACGGGCACCACCGCGACCTTTGATGCTCTTGTTGAGGTATCTGGCGATGTTTTAGCGGGAACCACAGTAACCGTCGGCGCCGGTTCAATTTTTCATGGTAATGTTGATGCTGGGACTACAACAACCATTGGTGCTGGCGTTCAAATTGATGGCATTCTGACGGCGAATTCTTCGCTGGTTCCACCTCCTCCTCTCTTAGTTACAAATCAAGAAGTACTAATTACGTCAATGCAAATAGCACTGAAGGATTTGGGAACAGGAACAGAACTGGTTTCTACTACTTTTGGGGTAAATAATGAAACTCTCGAAGCTGGCATCTACAGTACGATAGATTATTTGACAATTACCGGAGGCAAAACCCTTACACTTGATGGCAAAGGTGTGGATGGCACATGGATTTTTAATATTGCTAACTACTTGAGTTTTGCTATTGATGCGAAGGTAATATTGTTAAATGTAACCGATAACAGCACTATTATCTGGAATGTGATGGGCGACAAAGCTGGCTCAGCGGGATATACACAGCTAGGCGCAGGTGCCGAAACTACTGGATTTATTCTTGCCAAGGGTTTCGTCCAGACGGGAGCAAATACAGTTATAGAGGGAATAGCTAATGATTGCGGCGGTGCTTATTCAGCAACGAATTTCATCGAGTTTGGCGCAGATAGCGTAGTCGGACAGACAGGTTGTACTAACGGAATGGCCGCATCAATAAGTCAAACCTTAGCTGACGCTCCGGTTGCAGCAACCCTCGACTTTGGTGATGCACCAGCCTCATACGCCAGCCTTGTTGATGATGACGGTGCACGGCATAGTACAGAAAATAATACTATTTTTATGGGATCTGGCGTTGACGCTGAATTTGATAGCTATCAATTTCCTCTCAGTGATGACGTAACAGATGGCAATGATGATGAAGACGGTGTGGCCTTTGTGACCGGGCTTGAAGTGAACAATGCTGCTGTATTGGAACTCATCGCATCAACGTCAGCTTTTGTCGACGCCTGGATAGATTTTGATGGTAATGGTGTGTTTGGCTCTGATGAAAAGATTGCTGATGCTCAAGCTGTAATACAAGGTAATAATACGCTATTTTATGCTGTACCTGAATGGGCAGAGGTAGGCAGCACATGGGCTCGATTCAGAGTCAGTAGTATCGGTGGGTTAGAGCCAACAGGTAGTTTTAGTGATGGGGAGGTTGAAGATCATCAAGTCGACATTACAGAGCTTAATGTCAGCATACAGTATTACCCTAGCGCTTCTGAGTGGGCAACCATTGCTTTTGAAGATAATTGGCCATCAATAGGTGATTACGATTTTAATGACTTAGTCATAAATTATCGTATCAGTGAATACACGCTTAATGGTGAGGTTATCCGGGTTAAGTTAGAAGGGCAAATTGCAGCTGTTGGTGCATTGCATCACAATGGTTTTGCGTTTCATTTACCTGGTATTTTGCGAAGTACCATTGATGAAAATGCTATCCGCTATACCATCAATGATTTACCACAAAACATCTCTCCATTAGAAGCGGGGCGTAATCAGGCGATATTTATTATTACAAACGATGTGTGGGATTGGGTCAGTCCGGGTGAAAACTGCAACTATTATCGAACTGAAGCGGGTTGCGGTTCTGATATTCAAATGGTTTTTTCAATGACATTGCCCATGGCTAACGCTATCCCGAGTGCTCAGATGCCAGAATTTCCATACGACCCATTTTTATTTGCGACTGAGGGTTATGATCATAGCTTAGCATTTGGTCTGCCTCCGGGCAGAGCGTATGAAATACATTTACCCGATAAAGCGCCGACAGAAGCTTTTAGAACCGATTTCTTTGGTCGTAGAGATGATAGAAGTGAACCACAAAATGGGCGTTACTTTGTGAGTACGAATGGTATGCCTTGGGCTATAAATGTTGGTGTCGAAATGCAATATTCCTTGGAGTATATGGATGTAATTTATGCGTATCCCTTATTTTCTAGTTTTATTGCGAATCAAGGGCTGGTAGACGCTGACTGGTACATTTTGGAAAACGCCAACACAAATAATATTTTTTCTAATTAAAGAGGTGTCTTATGAATAAGTTATATATTTTTGTTTGCCTAAGTATGTTGATTACTGCCTGTGGAGGCGGTGGGTCCCAGAGTATTACGGCAGTGCCGCTGCCACCGGCAGGAGAACCGTTGCCCGTTCCAATTGAAAGCCAACCGGCTGTAACTGAATTTAGCTTAGAAGAAAGTAATCCTAAGGAGGCTGGGGATATGATAGGAAGTTCAGCAAAAACCAGTCATGAGATAGTCGTGCCAAATGGTTTTGCACTCAGCAGCGAACGCTCGTTTGACCTGCGGATTACTCGAGCTCAAGATGACAATGAAGCCGCGTACTTATCACTGTGTAGCGACTATAAACAGTATAACGATGGAAGCTATAGCATCAATTATGATAGCTGCCTGCTCAGAACTTCGTTGAGTGATATTAACTACGAAGCTGTGATCATCGTTACCAATGATACGCCAGGTTTAGTTGCCGCACTCTGGTTTATGGATGAGAGTAAAAAACCGCTCATCACGGATTGGCGTTTTTAATGACTTCTTATTGAATAGTAGAGAATATGTCCTTTAATAAGTGTTAGGACTTTAGTTTGATGTTGGCATCGTTATTTGTATAACTTACTTTGCCAACATCGCTCTATTGTTGGATGCAACAATAGCTATAATACTCATCGTCTATCACGCCAATACTGCCTCAGTCTAGGACTGTCCTATAGTTGAATGCCTATTCGGGGGAGCTTAGCTTAGGACCCGCATCGACTAAGCTGCGGCCATGTGCGGTATCTGTAAATTTCTCAAAATTATCAACAAATAGAGCGCCTAGCTCGTCAGCTTTCTCGTACCAATGCTGTGGTTCGTCATATGTGCCTCTTGGGTCCAAAATAGTCGCATCGATACCGGCTAATTCTTTCGGAATACTAAGATTAAAAATGGGTAACAGATGTGATTCTGCAGCATCCATGCTGCCATCTAAAATAGCATCGATGATTGCGCGAGTGGCTTTTATAGAAATGCGCTTACCACTGCCGTTCCATCCAGTATTGACTAAGTAAGCCTGTGCATTAGCGGCCTGCATTCGTGTTTCCAATACATTCGCATACTGAGTTGGGTGCAGGGTTAAAAAAGCGGCCCCAAAACAGCTCGAAAATGTTGGTGTTGGCTGAGTTATACCTAGTTCGGTGCCGGCTAGTTTAGCGGTAAAACCAGATAGTAAATAATATTGAGCTTGCTCAGGCGTTAGTTTGGCTGCCGCCGGCAACACGCCGAAAGCATCGGCAGTTAAAAATATCACTTTTGTCGCATGGCCAGCTTTAGAAATGGGCTTAACAATATTCGCAATATGATTAATCGGGTATGAAACTCGGGTGTTTTCGGTAATTGAGTTGTCGTGATAATCGATCAAACCTGCCTCATTATGGCTTACATTTTCAAGCAAAGCATTGCGTCTAATAGCGGCATAAATATCGGGTTCATTTTCTTGACTAAGACTAATGGTTTTGGCATAGCATCCGCCCTCCAAGTTAAACACCCCATTGTCGTCCCAGCCGTGTTCATCGTCACCAATAAGCTGTCTTTTAGGATCCGTTGAAAGGGTCGTTTTTCCGGTGCCTGACAAACCGAAAAAGATTGCCACGTCTTCCTTTTCTCCTACGTTAGCGCTGCAGTGCATTGACGCAATTCCTTGCAGCGGCAAGTAGTAATTCATTATGGCAAACATGCCTTTTTTCATTTCTCCGCCATACCAAGTTCCACCAATTAGTTGGATGCGCTCGGTCAAGTTAAAGGCCACGAAATTTTCAGAATTGAGTCCCTGTTTTTGCCAGTTCGGATTGCACACTTTGGCGCCATTCATGACAATAAAATTAGGTTCAAATTCGGCTAATTCTTCCGCGCTCGGCGTAATAAACATATTAGTGACAAAGTGCGCCTGCCAAGCGACTTCGGTAATAAAGCGAACCGACATCCGAGTGTCTTTGTTTGCACCACAAAAGGCATCGACGACAAATAAACGTTTACCACTGAGTTGGTTTGTGACTAAACCTTTAAGTTGGTTCCAAGTGTCTTGATTAATCGCCTTATTGTCGTTTTTGCCTTGATCTGACCACCACAAGGTATCTTCGGTAACACTGTCTTTTACAATGTATTTATCTTTAGGAGAACGGCCAGTAAACTTTCCGGTTTTTACACATACCGCACCTGATTCGGTAACAAATCCTTTTTCAAAACCGGATAGTTCTGATTTTGTGGTTTCATTAAAAAGAGTATCGTAGTCCGGGTTATGCAAAATTTCAGAAGTAGTATTAATGTTGTAATCTTTCAATGAATCGATCAATTTCACCAGGGCAGCTCTTTGTTAAGGGAATATTTTGAAGCGTATCTTACTGGTTTTGGTCATCATCCTCCACCTTTTAACCGTATACTCGGTATAAAAATAAAGAATGTGCTGTATGAATAGAATAATACGAGTTATTACTTAGTTTAAATATGAAAGTTTAAATAGATGATTACACACTAATGATCAAAATTTGCTATAGGAAATAGTAAGAAACGCTACATTTTGATAGCCCATCTGAAACCGAAGACTGCTCTCTTGTGTTTAGAAGCAACACTCTATTTATCCGAAGTTTTGCTTAAGCCAGTTCCATAAACCGAGTGAGGATCCTTCAAATAAATCGATACCTAGAGCTGATTTGAGTATGTATAGCACCACCAATCCAAGCAATGTACTTAATGACAAAAATAACGTGGTCAAAAATAAAGTCGTCATTAGCGCGATAGACTTTTCACGACGTGTTACCGCACGAATATTGCGGCCCATTAATAAAACAAAATAAATCCGTGAGGGATAAAATGGGATCGGTATCGTACCACGACAGTCAATTTTGTGCTTTCGATAGCCGCCGTTACCAACCGCCACTTTAATGTGGCTTAGTTGCCTGTCTGTAAGGGACAACGCAGTCTCATCAGGAAGACGGCTCAACAGATTCATGACATCAGGATCCTTACGGATGGCGTTGATTTTTTTCAATTAAATTTCCTTAATATCCACTGCGCTTTGTCGCTGCCCTATCCATTTCATCGCTAGCAACTCCAAGCGACTATAAAATGAACGAGGTAATAAGGATAATAATGCGCACGCATAGGTTGCTATTGTGCGCTTGGGTTCTTCAAATAGAATTCGTGGCTGTTCGAATAATGCTCTATGGATCAACTTTATGGCCTGATAGCTGTCCCTTGAATGAATTGCTCGACGAGCTAAGTATCTCAACTGGTATGCTCTTGCTAAAGGTAATAATTGATTGAATAATTGAATGTTAGTTTGCTCGTTTTTACTCATAGCTAAGGTCCAACTTGCAAACTGTTTTTGTAGATTTGCGGATAAGCCACCCCCATTTATTCTATAGTATGTAAGTGGTGTTGAAATACCCTCAAATTTCCACTTGTTTGATAACGCAATGCGGACCCAAAGCTCAATGTCTTCAGATTGTCGCAATGTTTCATCAAAATAATATCTGCGGCCTTGTTCTTGGTTTATAGTTGAAATATCTGTTAAAAGTCTTCTTCGAATAACGGGGGCTGAACCATTTCCTATTGGATTGCGACATAGAATGTCTCTAAATTCGATCTCTGTTAACTTAGGAAATTGACCCATGCCCGTCATATTGCCCTTTTCATCAATAAACAGTGAAGGGCAATAACTGACGCCAACCTGAGGATTGCTATTAAGATGCGCCACATGTTCAGTTAGTTTTTGACTTGCCCAACAATCATCTGAATCAAGTAATGCAATATAAATCCCTTTAGCCGCCTGAATACCGGTGTTGCGAGCACCCGCCAAGCCTCTATTTTGCTGTTTTATCAATCTGATGCGAGGGTCGGTAAATTGCTTGAGAATATGCAGAGTATTGTCAGAACAACCGTCATCAACACAGATCACCTCAAAATTTTTGAAGGTCTGTTCTAATACAGAAATAATGCATCTTTCAATATATTTTTCTACATTAAACATAGGAATAACCACAGTAACTATGGGCAAGGGTAGCTTATTCATTTAAATGACTCCTCAAAAACAAAAATTTGATGATCGAGATACGACGCGAAAAACAGTGCTGAATGAGCAAAACTAAAAGACATACCACGCTCATTATTAGCACGCTAAGCGCAAAATCGATGGGTGTGTTTGCGTTGAACAAAAGTAGGCCAATGGCGCTTGTTACTAAGCAAAAGATACGAACATACATCTCGTATTGATACTCAGCTTTAGCCCGTAAGATGTTGCAATGGGTATCTATGTAGATAGCAGGTAAAGCAGAACAACATAGAAAGGCGACGGTTGAATAACTCTGCTGCCATTGTTGTTCAAATAAAATAGGAACATAAAAAGGTACAGCTATAGCCTGAAAGATAAAAGTGAATGCAACAAGAGATGCAAACGCATATATTTTTAGTGTGAAGTTGGGCAAGGTGTCTTGTCGATGCTTATTGCATAGATAAGGATACAGTCCGGAATTAAACGCATTGTTAAGCGATTGGCTTAAACCGACCCCTGCGCTTTTAGCGAAACTGTAAACACCAAATAATTCGGGACTCAAAAGGCGTGCGCCAATTAAAACATCCAATTGAAGGCGCAGTGCTCTTATGAGTTCGGTAGACAGCAGTTGTCCAGAGCTTTTAATCAATGATAAAAAGATAGGTTTGTTAAATCCAATCCCATAATTCTTAACAGGCGCAAAATAGAATAGGATAAGCCATAAAGCAACAAATACCCATTTGCCATAAACTACGGACATAATTCCGAAATCGAGCAGCGCAAAAATACCAATACTGGTATTTTCTGCCAAAATACATAGGGCATTACAAATACTGTAATAGCGCATTTTGCTGGCTCGGTGTAACAAAAATACCTTAACGCTAACTAAAGGGTAAGGTATGTATGCAAGTGCCATTAAGATAAGCAATTCTGAGAGTTGTGCGTTATCGTAAAAAATCGCAATGGGGAAGGCTAAAGCGACTTGAAAGGCAGCAAGTGACAAACAAATAAGCCATTGTAATACGGCGCCATTTCTTACAAATTCAGATAATTGAGATTCATTGCATTGGACAATTTGAGAGCCTGCACCGGAACGCAATACTAGCTTTAACACTTCATGACAAGCAAGCGCCAGCATGATGGTGCCATATTCTATTGCACTGAGTTGTGCTGCCAAAATCAATATAACAAAAAGTCGCGAAAATTTAGCTGCCATCTCTGAACCCAATAACCAACCGACGTTGCTTAATAGGCGCTTATTTTCGAATTGTAGTACTGGTAGTTTCAATGATGCCACCTAACAAATAACGTTGTTAAATGGTACATTCAAAAATTGGTCCACTTTTCATATTATTTTAGAGCTATGATTTACATCATAAAATATGCTTTCTTTGATTTTTACATTTGAATTTCGCAAGTTGCAAAGCAATTGCTTTGCAACTTGCGAACGATTACTAGAGTAGAAATGAGACTTGTTTGTTAATAGAAAGCAGACCGAAACACTATTTCATTAATCTTGCCATTGCTGAACCTTGCGATATAAGGTCGACGGGCTTACCTCCAGTAATCCTGCGGCTTTAACCACGTTATCGTCACATGCTGCAATTGCGTGTTCGATAGCAGCCCTTTCTACCTCAGCGAGGCTTCTCACACCCTCAATACCGGTGAATAGCTCATCAAGAGTGTGAGGAACTGCGGGGAGATTTAAAGCGGATCCTTGCATAACGTGCACGGGTTTCTTTTTATTGTTAATTTCATGCACTTTTTGGTCTGACAACCTCAACTGACGGATAATAATTTTCGCAGTGAGCAGAGGACCTTCTGACATTACTATTGCACTGTGAATTGTATTCTCGAGTTGGCGGACATTTCCTGGCCAATCATAATTTTGAATTAATTTCTGAGCGTCAGATGATAGACCAACAAATATCTTGTTTTCTAGCTCGCTAAAATGCTGCAAAAAGAAGTGGGCTATCTGAATACTGTCTTGTTCGCGTTCATTTAAAGGTGGTAAGTTAATAGATATAACATTCAACCGATAATAAAGATCTTCGCGTAACAGTCCTTTCTCTATAGCTTCATAAGGTTCGCGGTTGGTGGCACTTAGAAAACGAATGTCTACTTTTTCTACCTTGTTGCTACCGACTTTTTGAAAGGTACCCGTTTGCACAAATCGTAATATTTTAGCTTGTAAAGTGATATCCATCTCACCAATTTCATCTAAGAAAAGTGTCCCTTTATCGGCTCTTTGTGCTGCACCTTCGCGATTCGATGCCGCTCCTGAAAATGCCCCTTTAACGTGGCCAAAAATTTCAGATTCCATTAGCTCACGGGGAATTGCAGCACAATTTAAGCTCACAAGAGTCATGTTCTTACGCGGACTTAATTTATGTATAGCATCGGCAACAAGCTCTTTACCTGCGCCGCTTGGGCCAGTAATAAAAACCGAAGCATGACTTTGCGCACAGCGTTCGACTGAATCATAAACAAACTGCATTGGTGTAGATTGTCCAATAAAATTCATGAAATTATGTTTTCGCCTAGATTGCCATTGCTCTAATGTGCGACGCAATAAACTGCGTTCTGCTAATATTTCACTATAGTTAATAGCCTGTTGGATGGTAATTATTAACTCGTCATTATTCCACGGTTTTTGCATGAAACTCCATACTCGACCAGTGTTAATTGCATCCATCACCGCATCCAGTTCAGTGTAGGCAGTGAGCATTATTCTTACTGTCTCTGGCCAACGGCGCGCGACTTCCTGAAGAAATTCATTGCCTCCCATACCGGGCATATTCTTGTCAGATATCACAATATCGATATCCTTTTGTTCTAGAATGGCGATCCCTGCTTTAGCTGAGTTCGCGCTATGGACCTCTAAGTTTAGACCTCTAACTGACCGCGTTAACGCGTCCAAAATATTGATTTCATCATCAACAAATAGAATGCTGCCTTTTGAATCGCTATTCATCTTTTACCTTCCACTTAGTCAGAAGCCTTTTTTCAGCCTCGCACAATTGTTGGTGGCTTAAATTTATGTATGCATTAAACACTAATTTATCATAAATAGTTGTGTCAGCTTCAAAATTCCGGATATGTGGTTTTGAGACTAACTGTAAAATCTCTATCGAGCTCACATACGATATATCAATCTAGACGGAAGCCAAGCGTAAAACGGGTACCTTTCCCCAATTCTGATGTAACCTCGATACTAATGTTTTGTGTTTCTAAGATTGCATAGCTTACGCTGAGTCCTAAGCCAGTGCCCTTGCCTACCGGTTTAGTAGTGAAAAATGGATTGAAAATTTGGCTTTTAGTCTTCTCATCCATACCAATTCCATTGTCTTCAACATGAATCAATAAATAGCGTTGATGTAGCTCACTGTGGATCCTCATTGTTCCTCCCTCTGGCATTGCATGCGCGGAGTTTATTAACAAGTTAACAAATACTTGTTGCAGTTTTCCGTAATTATTTAATACCTTGGGAAGTGTCGTTTCTAGTTCGTTAATTACTTGGTGTTGGTATTTAAATTCATTCGCAACAATGCGCAGAGCATTATCTACGCACTCATAAATTGATATATGTTTGAGGTTATCGTCAGCGGTATGTGAAAATGATTTTAGTCCTACAACAATTTCTTTAATTCTTTGAATGCCATCTTGATTTGACTTCACGATTAGTTCGGCATCGGTTAATAGAAAATTCATCTCCTTTTTCTTTACTGTTTTATTGAACTCTTGTTTAGATAAACTGCCGTTTAGATATATTTTTTCTTCCAACAATTTAAAAGTAAGTTTAAATTCCTTTATATAATCGTCAAGCGTTTGCAAGTTAGATCGAATATATCCGATAGGATTATTTATTTCATGAGCCACCCCAGCAGCAAGTTGCCCTAATGATGCCATCTTCTCGGATTGAATTAATTGTTTTTGTGTATTTTGCAGATGATCAGCGGTTTGCTGAAGTTGTGTATTTCGCAGAGCGATTGTTTCATCGGATAAGTGTTGTCTAATTCCACTTAGCAAATGACCTTTTGCAACTTCCAGTATGTGCAATGCCTCTTCATCAAGAGATTCGATTTTGCTTAGGAAACCAATCCACACCGAATTATTGCTTTCTAACTGCAGGTTTATATAAATAATCCATTGAAAGTTTTGATCGCCAACTGCATCCTCTTCATTGAGCGGTGTGATAAACCAATGAGGGGCGGCATAATATCGGTCTGAAGGGAGACGCTCAAGCGGTAGATGTTTAAAAAAGAACGATTGAAGTTCGAGATTTTCTCCCCAGCCATTATTGGAAGACCAAATTAATGCGTTAGAACCATTTTTTAATTTTCCCTTATTAAAAATCGCTTTAATGCCATACTCAGCATTAAAAAATTTGCCAGTAAGTGACACTGTGTTTTGCAAAATATTAATTAGGCTTAACTTTGAAGAAAAATCATAGGACGCTTCAGTGAGATACTCAATTTCAGCTTGTTTTTTTTTCGTGTCATTTAGTGATTTTTTTAAGCACTCATTAGCTAAATGAATTTCTCTCGAGTACACCTCCAATTGACGCTCGGCAAGCTCTCGAGCATTTTTCTCTCGGTCTATTTGTTGTTTAAGTCGTTCTATATCCGAAATTGGTATAAGTTGGTTTTTATCCAAACTGAGTTACCTCAAATACACATCTGTCATCGTTATTATGTTCGCATTCCACATGAGATTATAAGTGGCCCATTTGTAGTCTACTACATCGAAGTTCGACTTAATGCAATTTAATACTATACTATTCGTTAGAGATTTAATCACAGGTTTCTGAGTTGCCTAACCTTATTGGGAGAAAGCGAATGAAGCGTCAGTATTATATCAGCAGTGACCTAGCAGACCTTAAATTGGTTGAACAAGAGTTAAAGTTTGAAGGTCTATCTACCCCGCAAATTCATGTATTAAGCGCCAATGACGCTGAAGTAGAAAAATATCATTTACATGCAATTGAAGCCGTGTTGAAACAAGATGTCGTGAGGTCTACACGACTTGGCGCAGCCGCAGGTATGGCTGCCGCTAGCTTCTTGTTATTATTAGCCTATTTGCTTCAGTGGCATACTTCCTCAGTAGGTTGGTTACCGATTGCATTTTTATCAATAGTCGTACTCGGTTTTTGCACTTGGATCGGTGGTTTTATTGGTATACAGATGCCTAATTATCAATTCAAACAATTCCAACAGTTACTTATGCAAGGCAAGCATATATTTTTCGTCGACATTACTGACGATCAGCACGTCTTGCTGGAAAAAGTACTACAGTCACATTCTGGTTTAATTCATGCGGGCACCGGTGAAGCGACGCCCGAATGGGTCGTCAAAGGGCAACAGAAATTCAGTGAATTTATGAAAGTGATGCCATAATATAAGTTCCTGAGATAACCTCGTTTAGGCATGTTGGCGCATGTCTAAACGTGTTGACATCCACTGTCCTGTGTCAGCAGTCGTGAAGTCTGCACATACTAAATCCTAGCAAAATAAAATTTTGCCTGATCAACCTCGAGTTGTGTTCAGACGTTTTTAATCTGATTAGTGTTACCATTGGGTTTGACACAATTCTTTCTTATTATAAAGGGCATTGAAGTGCAAAAAGCCGCCGTTTTTGTTGATGTACAAAACATCTACTACACCACTAAACATACATTTTCTCGCTCTTTTAATTACCGTCACTTTTGGCAATCCATTGCGAATGATTATGAGATTGTCAATGCCTTTGCTTATGCCATTGATCGCGGCGACGCGCAGCAACAAAAATTTCAAAGTGCCCTGCGTCATATTGGTTTTGACGTAAAGCTCAAACCTTTTATACAGCGCTCTGATGGCTCTGCAAAAGGCGATTGGGATGTTGGTATTACAATCGATATATTGGAAGTAGCGCCTCATGTTGACACGATTATTCTGTTGTCAGGTGATGGTGATTTTGATCGTTTGCTGACCAAAACACGACAACAGTATAGTTGCAAAACAATCGTGTTTGGGGTGCGTAACTTAACCGCTAATTCGTTGATAAATGCCAGCTCAGAGTTTGTTACTATAGACGAGCAGTGGTTGCTATAAATCAAGTAGATGCTATGAAAGCATCCGCTTCAGTGTCAAGATCATGACTTCCCTGTGCATGTAATCAACTATCAGTCTTTGTAGAGGCGCTTAACTTTACTTTCTAAGCTCTCGTTCTCAAGTACTAACTCAACTGGACGTTCAAGAATAATACCGCCTTCAACGTTGGAATCCGCGCTGATGTAAAGCACCGGGTAGTTTTTGTTATACTTTTGATTAGAGCGACCACTAAAATAAATGTCGCCTTTCACGAGACTTCCGTCTCTTAGTGTCACATTTCCGTTTGCAGTTACAATATCCTCTTCAACAATTACATCACTTATCGAAATGTTGCCGTTTACGGTTGATAACTCACCGCCAATTTGACCTTGTTCTTGTATCTTTATTTGGCCATTAACGGTACTCACATTTTGTTCTGCTACAAAGCCTTCGCCTATCTCAATTTGACCATTAACACCGTCCACCGAATCTACCTTAACATTGTCGCCTATAGAGATGCTGCCGTTTGTATTGCTTACACGCGCAGCAGTCACCTTGTCTTGTATAACAACACTGCCATTAACTGAACCTACGTCTTGTACTGTTCTTCCTGCACCGACTTTAACGCTCTTATTGGTCGACTTCACATCTGACGAATAAAGTGTAGTGTCAACATCCAAGTCTTTATTTTTTGCATTAACGTGAATAATGCAGCCGCTGAGTGTGAAGCTGATAAGGGTTATTCCTATAAACGAGTAAATAGGGCGACGAATCTGGTTAATCATGGCTAACTCCGTAATTGATGTGAGAATGTGTATTGTATTGGTCTTATTCATCATAAAACCTTATATTTTCCATTGCTTTGCATTCAATGTGCCAATTCTTAAAGTATTGTTTTTATTGATTTAATTAATTTTAATCTACATAAAGTATGGATAAAAAGTCATATTCCACTAAACATTAGTCAATTAAACCAACGGCGTTACACAGAATTGAAATTGCGATAAAGCTATTTGACTTAACTGCGTTATCAACACTAGTATAGCTATGTGTTTAACCTCGGTGTACGTATGAACATTATCCTTTTTGCTACACCTGTATTTTTTCTGTTAATTGCAGCTGAACTCATTGCGGAAAAAGTAAAAAAAACAGATTACTACCGTCTCAATGACGCTATTACTAGTCTCAGTATTGGTGGCTTAAGCCGTATTATGGGCGTCATGAAAAACCTTGTGCCTTTCACCATTTACATCTTACTTTATGAGCACTTTGCGTTGTTTGAACTCCAGCAATCGATTTGGGTTTGGCTTGCTGTATTCGTCATCTATGATTTTTTATATTATTGGAATCACCGATTTTGTCATGAAATGAGTTTCTTCTGGGCTGCACATGTGGTTCATCATTCCAGTGAAGACTATAATTTAACCACTGCCCTAAGACAATCATCCGGTAGTTTTTTCAATTTTATCTTTTTCCTACCGTTAGCATTTTTCGGTGTTGACCCGATTTTACTGGTTTCCGTCGCTTCTGTTAATTTAGTTTATCAATTTTGGGTTCATACTCGCCATGTTGGTAAGTTAGGATTCATTGAATGGTTTATGGTGACACCCTCTAACCACCGAGTTCATCACGCACAAAACCAGGTATATCTTGATCGCAACTATGGTGGTGTATTTATTATTTGGGATCGCTTGTTTGGTTCGTATCAAGGCGAATTAGACCATGAGAAACCGATTTATGGTGTGCGTAAAGCATTAAAAAGTTGGAACCCGTTTTACGCGAATATCCAAGTTTATAAGCAGCTTATACAAGACAGTTTATATACACAAAAATGGTCTGACAAATTCAAGGTTTGGTTTGGCAGAACGGGGTGGCGGCCAGATGATGTCAGTCAGAAATTCCCGCTTGCTCGAGTAGATTTGAGTCAATTTACAGCGTATCAAACAGAGATTTCGTTAATAACTAAAATCTACTGTTTGCTGCAATATGTGATTATTTCATTGCTCGCGCTTTATTTGTTGATCAATGCAAATATGTTAAGTGTGAGTTATCAGTTAGGTATTTCCTTTGTTGTGATTGTGTCGAGTATTAATGTAGCTTGGATCATGGAGAATCAACGGATCGCTATTTGGCTCGAATGGCTAAAATTATTAGTCTCAGCAGTGTTCTTATTTAACGCAGATTTTGGCGCCTATGCGAGTGTTGCCTACATACCAATTTTGGTATCGCTGATACTCCTGGTCCAATTGTATTATCAGCGCAAAACCCAGCTTATAGATAATAGTGAATTAAACACCTTCAAAAATTGAAGGATGACCTCTTTTAGGTCTTAAATAACGTGGCATTCTAAGATGAAGCGCATGCAATTTCTATTCAAAACACTGAGCTTTCCTTTTGTCGTCGTCGGCAAAATTCTGGTCGTGCTATTTGGCAAAGTTGATTGGTCGATGCCGTCATTACTATCCCAGAACTTTCAGGTGAGTTTGAGTCCCATGATGAAGATGACAATAATCGAGAAGGTCAAAGTAACAAGATCTTAGTGCCAGCACTTTATATCGAGTTTGCCTACACAAGCAATGACTGGCCAGCAGGCCAAGAATATGAAGTCAGTTTTGCACCAGAAGTGTTCGAGAGCAAAGACAAATTAACCGATGATAAATTTAGTTTCATCACCAGGCCATTGAAAGGCAGGATTGAAATGAGTGAATTTGGATTAAGTGTTAAAGACAAGCTAAAGCAAGTTTATGTCGAGCTTGTATTTGAAAAGACCAGCGCTTGGCATTTTTAACGCGAGGTATCGGACACGTTCAAGTCAGTATAGGCAGAGTCATTGACGACGAACTATATCATTCGGTGTCACAAACACAGGGTGATATTAGCAAGTCTAGTTTTTATAACTGGCGCTTTAATGAAACCAACCTAGCTCAATTTAATACTCAACTTATCAGTGTCAATAACCTCGAGGGCACCTGTTGCTGGTGCTCAGATTGAATTGATTGCCAAAAACGGTACCAAACTGTTCAGTCAGATCACCGATAAACTGGGTCATGTTACTCTCCCCTCAGCAAAGGGCTATGAGCGCGAACAGCAGCCGGTTGTTTACGTTGTAAAACAAAAAGGCGATGTGTCGTTTATTCCTTATAATCGTTATACTCGGCAAATAAATTACTCGCGTTTTAATGTTGGCGGCGAATATGCTTATTCTGCTGATAAGGAGCGTGTAAATGCTTATATGTTCACTGATCGCCGTATTTATCGTCCCGGTGAAACAGTTAATATTGGTATAATTGTAGAGGGCAAAAATCTGCAGAACTTAGGTAATATCCCACTTGAACTAGTGGTTGGAGATGCTCAGTATACAGAAATTTATGTTGAAAAAATCAAACTTGCCCATTTTGGATTTATGGATGCCTCCTTCAAGTGGTTTACTAGCGACACTAAGATTCCAGAAGGAATAGAAGGTAATGCCTACGTGAATGTTGCTTTTGTTCGTGATATTGCTTCAAAAGAAATATTTACCAGTCCATTGAGTTACACAGTAGTGCCTTTCTCTATTAATCGTTCAAAGCGGGTGTTGGATCTAGACCTTACAATTGAAAATATTGTACAGCCGGGTCAACCAATGGCGGTTGATTTGGATGTATCTGAGGATGCTAAAGTCGCCGTGTTCGCCCTTGATTTAGGCATTTTACAAGTTGCTAGTTACCGCACACCCGATCCGCTGGCGTACTTCTTAAAGAAATGGGCGTTAAGTGCACGCACTAAGCAGATATTAGATTTGATTTTGCCTGTCTTTGCGTTAAGCCAAATGCTTTCAGCCGCAGGTGGTGATATGTTTGCTGACGCGATGATGAGTGAAGAGGAGATGGTGACAGGTAGGCGAATTAAACGCTCCCAAAACCTGTTTGAACGCAAAGTACAAAACCCTGCCGTATTTTGGTCAGGCGTAGTAATAGCGAAAAAAGGCCGCAACACCTACACCTTCGACGTGCCAAATGATTTTGCCGGTGGCTTAAGAGTAATGGCGATTGCGGTGGGTGAACAAACAATGGGACGTGCGCAACAAAATACAATCGTCAGAGGGCCTTTTGTATTAACACCTAATGTACTTAATCATGCGGCTCCGGTGATGAATTTGATATCACCCTAAATGTTGCGAATGTTGTTAAGGATTCCTTTAATAACGCTGCGTTTGAAATACAAGTAAGTACTAGCGAATATATTAGTATTGTTGAGTCAAACCAATTAGTAAAAGCGTCGGCGAGTCCCTTAGTGATAGCCGAGGGTTTGAGTGCCTATTTAGCGAAATATCCGCATGGTTGTACCGAACAGATCGTCAGTCAGGTATTCCCATTAGTGGGCTTATCTAACTTAGCCAAATACGCGCCTGAGAATGAGACGGTAGCTTTGCAGTTTGCTCAAGCTATTAGCAAACTGCGGCAACGACAGAGTTATGTCAGTGGCCTTGGTTATTTGGACGACACCGCTGCCAACTTTGTTAGGTCAAGTACCAATAATAGTTCAGCTAGCTTGAGTTTGCTGACTTTAAGAAAACACGCACAGGGCATTTATTTGCTGACCCACAGTGGCGTGGTGACATCTAATCTACTAATTGATTTAGCTTTTCGTTTTAACGTGTTTTTTGTCATTTGCCTTGCCCTGTTTACAGGTGCGCTTATGTATTTGTTATTACCTAAGCCGAACCTCGTTAATTACCCAAGTTACTCGGTCGCCATTTTTGACCGCAACGATTAGTTGCTGCGCATCTCCTTAGCCCACGACGACAAATATCGCCTATACACTCCTATCGACGACATTGCCGAGCACTTGCAACGTGCAACCATACTGTATGAGGATCAAAACTACTATGCACACTCAGGCGTTGACTACCTCGCACTGCTACCCGCATTTTGGCAAACCTATGTGCTCCAAGAACGGCGTATCGGCGCCTCAACTATCGTTATGCAAGTGGCTAGGTTACGCTGGAATATTCTTTCTTGGATTGGCTATTGATGTGGAGCTTATTCATCCGATAACAATGCTAAAAGATTTACCAAAGAAGTACGCGGGTTTTGTACCGGAAAACTTTGGCAAAGGTTTTGTTGGTCCTATTTCTGCTCAAGATGCGATGATTGTTAATATAGTAAAGCATAAAAACGCAGTAAGTACTTACTGGGTGAGTGCTGAAGAAGTCAAAAGGAACGCATCTGATAAACACAATCTAGTAAGACCAGAGGCTGCCTTTTTAGTTTTCGACATGTTGACTAAAAATCCAAAGCCCGATTCGCCAGCTATGGGTGGACAATAGTACTGGCTTGCGGCGCTGCGACCAAAACACAGCAATGGCAAAACAGAAGATATATGCTTTCTGGCCTACAGAATTCCAATCGCTTTTTGCACAAGCCGGTGTGCATATTGAAAAGCCACCCCGATTTATGCCCAACTGTGGGTTTGATGACATTGTCGCCGAGGGCAATAAACCACAGATTATTTCACCACAATCTCTGCTTAATTAGGTTGTTGAGAGCAGCTTACAGAGCATCGTATCGATTCCACTGCAAGCGAATGCTGATGCGCAGGCGAGTTATCTATGTTGGTTTGCCAATGGGCAGTTTATTGGTAATAACGATTTATCCGATATGTCTAATCACACCCCTTTGATATGGCAGGCTAAAACGGGTGACTACGAGGTTCAAGTTAGTGATGACCTTGGCAGAAGTTCATCAATTTCAGTTCAAGTGCAGGCTGTAAAGTAAGGAGTTAAAAGTAAGGAGTTAACAATAAGTGCCGAAGTTTGCTCTTTCGCGCACTGGTTTTACGTCTCGATATCGATTAACCTTAATATCGGTAAATAACCCGTAGGCGGAATGCTTACAGCCTGTTTATTTTTATTATAAATCAATCCATCTCAACCGGTATTAGATGTTAATTTACATTTAAAACAAAACAATAAGAAAATCATTATGACATTAACTAAATCAAAGGGCCTTTCGGCTATCTTACTCTCATTGGCAATGGTCATTCCTCTTTCAGTTCAAGCGACAGTTGTGGAAGTGCGTACGGTACTAGGTAACTTCGAAGTCAATTTATTTGACGAAACTACACCTAAAACGGTAGAGAACTTTCTAAGTTACGTCAATTCAGGCGAGTATGCGAATGGCGTTGTACACCGAACGCAAGCTAATTTTGTGATGCAAGCGGGCGGTTTTACTTATAACAATGTGTTTCCTCCAACCGCCATTCAAACCGGCGCCGCCGTTGTGAATGAACCTGTACTGTCGAACGTTCGTGGCACAATTGCGATGGCAAAAGTGGGTGGAAATGTAAATAGTGCAACGTCCCAGTGGTTTATTAATGTGAGCAATAATGCTGCAAATCTTGACGTACAAAATGGTGGTTTTACCGTATTTGGACAAGTTTTAGGGAATGGAATGGAGATTGTTGATGCAATTGCAAATACCCCCAACTTTGATTATGGCGCTCCGTTTACGACCATTCCTTTGCGAGAATTTACATCGGCTGACAAGTCGGCTGGTATAGTGCCAACCGACAGTAATTTAGTCATGATAACCGACATAGTATCTACCAATACCGCAGTGGTTACTAACCCAAGCTTAAATCCCGCGCCCAATACATTGTTAGCTGCTAGCAACGAAAACGCCAGTAATGATTCTGATTCAGGCGGTTCTATGGGTACCTTGCTAGTTTTGCTTTTAGCAGCAACTGCATTCAGACGTCGTCTACATAAAGTCTAAATTTATAAACGGGAACATCAAGTAAGTGGCTTGACTTATTAATTGTGTGTAACAGTCGAGCTGAAAGGTATAAGAAAGTATAAGAAAGACAGGCTTGTCAGTCCGATTCAGCGCTTACGTAGGTATATAAATCAATAGCTAAGTATGTCAGCAGATCGGGCTGAATGTCGCAATTTTAAAAGGCGTCTGATAATCTTTAGGCCTTATTAGTTTGCTGTAGTCGATATAATATGAAGTCATTCTCTAGTGGCGATGTTGCAAAAATTTGTGATGTTAACCCACGAACAGTAATTCGCTGGATAGAAGCGAAAAAATTAAAGGCATTTAAGTTGCCAGGTCGCGGTAACAATCGTGTTAAGCACAGCGACTTGCTCGATTTTTTAGTGCAAAATCAAATCCCAGTGCCGTCTGAATTGATTGTTGAAAAAGAGAAATCTTGTTTTATCGTTTCAGTTGAAAAGCAGCTTGTTAAGAATGTACAGCGGATTGCTAGAAATGCCGGTTTTGTGACACAAGTCTACCAACACGGTATTGAGTCGGGCGTTGAAATCGCGCAGCACAAACCCTCTCTAATTATGATTGATAGTCAAACCTCTCGCGTGGACATTCCTGCGTTGACTAAAGTAATCGAATCAAAGTTAGAATATAAGCCTCACATCATTGTTTTTGATGAATTTAGTGACCACCGATTATCTGCAGACCACGATGCAAAGGTGTTTAAATTAGCCAAGCCACTTGATAACTATGCACTTGCAATGGTCCTAGACTCTATAATAGAGACAGAACAAGAGGCGTATGCGTGAAAAAAATGCGCCTAAGACTTATTCTCTTATACAGTTAACCTTTGGGGTTGTTCTTCAACACTTCGCTAACAGACTGGCTGCCAAATGGGGGCCGGTTTTTCAACGTCGTCACAAGAGTCTGGCATTAAATTAGCGTTTATGACGGCAACAAATTCTTGTATGTGCGGAAAGATCACCAGAAGGTAAGTATGATTTAGCATACATGTTTCTATACCATTATGTGTTCTATCATCGATAGCTTCCTTGCGTAATGCAACTTCTTTCGCTACTACTATTATTCCTCGCGTAAATTTAGCAAAAATGGATGTTGCCATTACAGCTACCTTTATGGAATTGTTCCGCCTACAAAATTTTAGTCCTTTTGTAAGACCAGAAGGTGTAGAGTGGGACGGCATTAAAGATTTAGAAATATCAGGTCATCTTGCACTGCGAATGCAAGTCAACTAAGTAGAGTCGTTTATGCGTTTATCATTGAAGGGTAAAACCATATTAGGTACTGCGCTAATTCAAGGTACATTGCTGCTTATATTGGTTTTCATAGTCACCAAATTTATGGCCGATATTGCAAATGAAAACCTCATCAAACGCGCGGAAATAACGGCAAAACTTTTTGCAACCACGGTAAAAAATAGTGTTTTGTCGTATGATATCGCTTCACTTGACTCCATTGTGACTGAAGTAATCAATAATCCAGATATTGTTTACGCTCGTGTTGTTAACGAGTCTGGCGGTGAGGTTGCCAAAGCGGGAAGAATTCGCGCCCTGACTCGAACTTTTAAAGCGGACATTAACGTATCTGATGTCGACGACGGCGTTTTTGATGCTACTTCACAAATAATACAGGACACAGTCGTATACGGACATGTTGAGATTGGTATTAGTACGACTCAAGTGCAACGTTCTATTGCTTCTATTACTCGATTAACTGCGGGGATCGCGTTGTTCGAAATGCTATTGGTGGCATTATTTTCCTTATTTTTAGGCAGTTATTTAACCACACAACTTAGCGTATTGCGTAACAGTGCTAGAAACATCACAAAGGCCATAGACTCAGGTAAGTTTGACCTCGCTAGAGTCCCTGAAGATTCCCTCGATGAGCTTGCCGAAGTAGCAAGTGCCTTTAACTCGCTGGTTGAAAATTTAGAAGTAGAGCATCAAGGTACGCAATCATTTCAAGATGCATTACAGAGGTTAAATCGTGCATTAGAAGACAAAGTGGCGAAACGTACCGAACAAATCGAATTGCAAAACCGTGAGTTAAAACAAATTAATAACGATCTAAAATTAGCTCAACAACAGTTATTGCAAGCCGAAAAAATGGCATCAGTTGGACAGTTAGCTGCGGGTCTAGCTCACGAAATTAATAATCCGATAGGCTTTATTAATAGTAATGTCAGTTGCCTAAGAAATTACATCGATGTGTATATCCAAATATGTAATCGCACAAAAGTCCTATTGGCATTGTCGAGCGAGTCTGCAAGTTACCATGAAGATCAGGCGAGACTCATTAAGGACATGGCAAGTTACCTTAAAGACCAAGATATTGATTTTATCAATGACGACGTAAAGGACTTACTCAAGGATACCGACGATGGTTTAAAACGTGTTATTGAAATAGTAAAAAACATGAAAATGTTCTCACGAGCAGACAGCGACACCATGCAATTGGTCGACGTTAATCAATGTATTTTGACCACGGCTAAAATGGTCAAGTCTAAGGTTGAGCAAAATGCCGAACTCATCTTAGATTTGCACGACGTGCCGCAAACACTCTTAAATGTCGGCAAGATAAACCAAGTGTTAACAAACTTGGTGATGAATGCGGGGCAGGCTATTGAGTCAAATGGTAAGGTGACGATAAGGTCTGAATTCGTAGATGAACAAATTAAAATTCAAGTTATAGACACTGGTTCAGGAATGGATGAGCAAACGCTCAAAAGTATTTTTAATCCATTTTTTACAACCAAACCAGAGGGAGAAGGCACAGGGCTGGGTCTATCAATTTCATTTGATATTATGCAAGAACATGGAGGGTTTATTGACGTGAGCAGTCATATGGGTAGAGGCACTACATTTACCCTCATATTACCGATTAAAGATACTGTTGAGAGTAAAGTTAACTATGTCAGATATTAAAAACGAGTTATCAAAGAGCCCCATATTTAGAGTTCTATTTATTGATGATGAAGCGAATATATTACGAACCATGAAACGTATTTTTCATGGTAAGCCATTCAAACTTGTATTAGCCGATAATGCGCAAAAAGCCTTCGAATTCATGCAAACTAATACCGTTCATGTGGTTGTTTCTGATATGAGAATGCCAGGAATGAGTGGGTCTGAATTCTTAGCCAAAGTGGCAAAGGACTTTCCGCAAACGTATCGCATAGTGTTGTCTGGATTCGCAGATTTAGAATCCACGCTTGAAGTCATTAATAAAGGTCAAGTACATCGATTTTTACAGAAGCCATGGAATAATGAAGAGCTTATTAAGGCTGTTGAGAATGGCATTACGCAGTACCGTCTAGTATCTAAAGATAAACAGCTATCGAAATTAGCAATATTACAAAATAAACAATTAAATGAGATCAATGGTACCTTAGAAGATCAGGTTGAACAGCGCACCAAACAATTGAAGATTGCATTAAATGCATCTGAAAGAAGCATCTTGGCTTTAAAAAAAGCCGTCTACAACCTGTTAATTATTAATCCTTACTTTAGTGGTGCTTTCGCCAAATCGGTAAGTAAAGCTGCTGTTGATATTGCTCAAGAAATGGGTGTAGAAAAAAAAGTAGTTGAAGCGATTAGTTTCGCAGGCTTTATCTGTGAAATTGGTATGGTTGGATTGGACTCAAAGGTTGTAACAACGCCTTTCAATAAGCTAACACCTGCGCAGCAAGACGCTTTTTTCACTCAATCATCGAAGGCCCAACTTATATTGAGTCCAGCTACGCAATTGCAAAATGTGACCGATATCATAATGCATCAATTTGAATATGTAAGCGGTCGCGGTTTTCCAAATAATGTTGCTGGAGCGGATATTCCAATAGGCGCTAAAATATTGTCGGTTGCAAGGGATTATATGCGTTACCGTACAGGCAAAATCGATGGGATCGAACACAGTGTTGTGGATTCGCTTGATAAATTAGCAAATTATAGTGGTCTGCAATACGACGGTAGCGTTATAAATGTACTAAAGAAGCAGCAATTAGCCGCAAGCGAAGATAGGTTTGATATTGGGCGGCGTTCGCATCAGATCCAGCCGGGTATGGTATTAGGTGAATCGTTATTTAACGAAAATGACATTCTGATCTTGCCGCAAGGTCACATCTTTGATGAAGACTCGATTGCCAAAATTAAAGCGCTGGAGAAACGTTTTAAGATGACATTGTCTATTTTGATTTGAGACCAAGCCAACTTAATAATCCAAGATTTAACAATGACCAGACAAGGCCGATGGCTCACGAAGCCAGCAGGCCCTTATACACGTTATTGGCTTTTTCAAATGCGCTTTGTTTCTCTAGTAATCTCGCCAATAACCGGCCATCCTCGGGATTGCTGGCAAGTTCGAGGGCTTTCCTGACGGCTTTTTCGGCAAGTTCAATATCGCCGCTATTGTAAGCCAAATGTGCTAGCACTGAATACAACTGTGCGTTGTCCATATCGACTTTTATCCAACTTTCTATCAAGCGCATTGCTTGGTGTGGTGAGGGATGTTTAAGTTGCTTGAACAAACCATGGAACGCAGGGTTTCTGGTTTTCTTAGCAAGCTCAACCAAAATAGATTCAGCGTCTTTTGATAAGCCTTGATCGATAAGTAACTGCACGTACACAATTTGATTAGCAATGTCTTTTTTCGCTGCGCGAGGCAACGAAGCCCATTTATCTTTAAGCGCATTGGCCCCTTGCTTACTGGCTATTTCGGCAAATTCACCTTGAACTACTTGTTGCGCCCATTGCACATAGTCATCTCCTAACACTTTTTTATGCGCACTGAGTTTGTCTTTTACCAATGCCCATTTACCCAGTGCTGACAGGGTCGCCAGCCATAACCTGACGACAACAGCTTGTTGTTGAGCCTTGGCATCAATACTTTCTAATACCAGTTCAGCCTGTTGAAATTGATGTTGCTGTATCAACCAAGCGGCGTGTTGTGTTTTTGCCGATGCTTCTGATTCAGGAAAGGTTTCCGCTATGCCCAAGAGGTTTTCAAGGTTATTACCATTATTAATACGCCTATCAATATCCGCAGCCAACATATAGTTAGCACCATCGAATTCGCCGGGGAACGTTTTATTGATGTACTTCTGCGCACTTTCATAGTCACCAATGGCACAAGCATTAATAGCATTAAAAAAGGCTTTACTTTGTTTTCTTTTCGACAAAACGCCAAACCAATTTCGCGAGCCAGAAATCATTCTAAAAATACGCTTGGTTGCCCACCATAAAACAAGCACAACAATTAAACCAATGAGCATGCTAATGACTGCGCTGACAACCGTCATTTGAATACGCCATTCACCCATCGCAATAAAGATACGACCCTTTTCACCTATGGCAGCATGACCAAACAACAATCCGCCAAAAAACAAGATGAGTAGAAAAAAGTAGAGTAGTAGTTTTCTCATAATGCACCTGTGTCAGTGTTATTCTTGAAAACACTTTTAACTCGTTGGTCAATAATGTCTTTCAAGGCATCGGCTGACTGTAGCTGACGTGGGTAGTCTTTGGCGATATCCGTATTTTGAAGTTGTTGTAAGGCATCTGCAAACTGCTTTACGTTGTTATCGTCCAGTTGAAAATGCTCGACTAAAAGCGCTGTCGCTTGTTGTAAGGCATTTAAATATAAGGTTTCTTGTTCGTCTAATGCAGCACTTTTGGATTGCGATAATGCGAGTTTTAGTTGCTCCGTAATTAACCATCGCTGCTTTGTAGAAAGGTAGGGAAGAACTGGTTTATCGCTGGTTTCTATTTGAATAAAATCGTCAACCAATGAATTCCATGTTTTGCTGATATTAACACGCCAATCACTGATGCTTTCACTAAGTTCATTTTCTGCTTTATTGTCCTCAATTTCAGGGATCTTAAGCGCATTCAATGGTAAGTTATTAACTTGGGGAATCATCCCAGACAGTGCCAAGGCGACTGAATTGATTGATACAGGGTTTATTTGGTGTAGCGCTTGAATGTCCTCAGCAATGAGTTTACGCACTGGAAACAAAGACGGGTCGCCAATATCTTCGAGCCGCGAATCAGCGGCTTGCAGCATCAACATGGCAGTACTTACATCATTTTCTAACCATAATTTACGCCCTGCTATACGCACCAAATAGTCAGCTTCTGCCAATAGCCAATCCGCTGGACGTCTACCTGACAGGTCTGCAATGCGTGATTTTAAGACTTGGTTTTCATCTACATTTTGTAATATCTGTTGTAGCAAGCTATCCATGTTTTTATTCAGAACTTGGTTTTGCTCACTTAAGCCTTCATTAATGCTAACTAATTCGGCGTCGTATTTTGCAACAGAGGCATCTATTTTTGCTATGGAAGAATCCATGCTCAACAATTCTGCCTCTATTTTTGCGCCGATGTCAGAATCATTTGTTTGATTTTGCTGCCACTGATATCCAGTCCAGGCTGCTGCTGCGCAAATACCGATAATTAACAAAAAGTTGACTATACTGAACAGCCAGAGTCCGCCCGTTTTGACTTTTTTAGGCGCGGCTTTGGCGTCGGGATCAGACTCAATAATAACGGCATCTTCTACCACGTTGTCTGGGTTTTTTAATGTGGTGTCAGAATGGGGCGACTCTTTGTCACTCATGTTGTGATCCTTTAACTTGATTAGCGGCAGCGATGAGATGGCTGTCGGTAGCACCATTACTGGTGAAAATGTTATTCGCGCCTAATGCGCTAAGATGTTGCTTTACTCTTTTACTAACTACTATCCACTGACACTTATTCAGCCATTCAGCTTCAAAATAATTGTAAGCCGCATCAATAATTTCTGTACTCGTAGCAATAATACATTGAATAGTTGCAGCCTCAAAGTGATCAGTATAATACGGCTCTTTTAGTAGAAGGCGTTCATACAAGTCAAACTCTTTAACCGCAAACCCATTGGCACTTAGTGTATTGTTAATTAGGTTCCGGCCGCCCTTACCTTTAAGTATAGCAACATTAGCGTGTTTCAGTTTTAGGTGTGAAATGCAGGCCAAGATGCCTTCTGAATTTGATGGTTGTGCTTGTATAACTCGCTCATGTTGGCTAGATAATTTTTTGGCTGTGCTAGCACCAACTGCAATAAAGAGTAAATTTGAAGCTTGCCTATTTTGCTCTGTATGTGGACGATCTACGCCTTGGATATGCGCAATAGTATCAATATATAGGTCGGCAGCGACAGTGCTTGTAACCACAATAAGGTCTGGGTTGAATGCATATAGGCTAGGTAGCAGGGTAAGCACATCTGGTTGCGCGATGGTATCAATTAGGCCGCAACCAAGCGCACTTAATCCAGCTTCATGAAAGCACACAACTGAATCAGCTAGTTTTGCTTTTGGACGCAGTATCAAATACATGTTTTGCTATTGCCTCTGAGTTTGTTTAATCGTTATATAAGGAATCCAAAATAGACCGAGCGCCTTTGGTTAGCAATTCATTTGCCACTGCTTCACCAATTTTTTCTGCATCGCTTAACGGTCCTTCGGCTTGCGATTTCAACATTGTTTTACCATCAGGCGTACCAACCAGTCCGCGCAATAACAACGAGTGGCCATTGATAACGGCGTAACTACCAATAGGGACCTGGCAACCGCCTTCTAGTCTTGCGTTCATTGCGCGCTCCGCTTTAACGCGTGTTGCGGTAACATCATGGTTAAGTGCGGCTAACAATGCGATGAGTTCTGCATCGTCATTGCGACACTCAATACCAACTGCACCTTGGCCAACAGCCGGTAAGCTAATGTCAGCATTAATTTCTTGCTGTATGCGATCGCGCATACCCAAACGTATTAATCCTGCTGAAGCTAATATAATAGCGTCATATTGACCCGCATCCAACTTCGCTAATCGAGTATTGACATTGCCACGTAAATCTTTAATAACAAGGTCGCCACGAAATGCGCGTAACTGGCATTGCCTGCGTAAGCTAGATGTACCGACAACCGCACCCTGAGGAAGTGCTTCGATTGACTCAAACGTATTTGAAACAAATGCATCAAAGGGATTCTCACGTTCACAAATGGCATGCAGGCCAAAACCGTCGGGGAAGGCAACGGGTAGGTCTTTCATGGAGTGAACGGCAATATCAGCCTGACCATTTTGCATGGCAATTTCTAGCTCTTTAATAAATAAACCTTTACCACCAATTTTTGCTAAGGGTGTATCTAAAATTCGGTCGCCTTTGGTTGACATAGGCAGCAACTCAACTGTTATCTCTGGGTGATGCTCGAGCAATGCTGCTTGCACATACCTCGCCTGCCACATAGCAAGGTCACTTTTTCTAGTGGCAATTCGAATAACGCGTTGTGAAGATTTGTTAGTGCTCATATCACCCATCTGTTGTGTTGTTTTAAGCAAGTTGTGCTTGAATAAATGTAGAAATGTCAGCAATTTCAGGCATACATACGTTATGTTGCATCGTGTATTCTTTCCACTCAACATTGTAGCCATTTTCTTTCATTACTTGAAACGCTGAATTACCTAAAAATAAAGGAACAACTTCATCTTGTTGGCCGTGTGCAAAAAATACCGCCGTATTTTGATTCTCCACAGATTTCTCTGCAAGCAAACTTTGTGGTGCACACATGTAAGTGCTTAACGCTACAATGCCTGCTATGGGTTGTGTAAATCGGGCGCCTAAATGTAATGCAATCACGCCACCTTGTGAAAAGCCAATGAGCATTATTTTTTTCGAATCAATGCCCGATGCTATTTCAGCACGAATAAGCTGCTCAATGCGTTGCGATGAATCAATAACACCGTCGAGATCTGCCCGCGACTCCATGTCCATAGACTTAATGTCATACCATGCGCGCATTTCCATGCCGTTATTAATGGTAACTGGACGAATGGGCGCGTGAGGAAAAATAAATTTGACACCCAATTGGTCGGGTAACTTGAGTTCAGGCGCGATAGGTGCAAATCCATTACCTGAATCACCTAAGCCGTGTAGCCAAATAATAGTGGCTTTGTGCTCGCCTTTTGGCTGAATTTCAACGCCAGATAATAATTCTTGAGTCATTATTCTATCCTTGTAGGTTGAGCTTTACAGGTTGGCCGGCTTGTTTGCTGATTGCTTCATCGAAAAATGCAAAAAATTCGACGCCAGTGCGCTCATCTATCCATAAGTTATTGGTGTAATTGAAATGATGGCCGTTAAATTTTGTCGCCACCCAAAGCTGCTGCAATGGCGGCTGTTTGTTCAAAATGATCTTAGTATGATTAAGCATGGTTAAGGTCATAATCCCACCAGCACCTTCATAGTCGATGTCCACTTCACATACGTCTAAGGCCTCTTCAATTGAAATAAACAGAGTGTCTATTAATTCATGGTAATCAGCATCTTTCATCTTTTGTTTTCCAATTTGCGCACTTTGCTTTTGCTTATGCTACCATTGTTGAATATCGTAGCACTATCAATTAACAAAAATTCCTATATATGTCCAAAAGTACTTCTGTTTACATACCTCAAGAATCTGCTCAACAGTTAGGTAACCTATTTATTGTTGCGGCACCATCCGGAGCGGGGAAGTCTACATTAATTAAAGAGGTTTTGAACAAGCCGACCCACACACAAGCTATGCAATTGTCGGTATCACACACCACTAGGGCACCTAGAAAGGGCGAGCAAAACGGGGTTGAATATCACTTCGTCGACCATGCAACGTTTACAGGCATGATTGAACAGGACGCTTTCTATGAATACGCTGAAGTGTTTGGTAATTACTATGGCACATCCAAATCCGCAATTAGCGATAAGCTTCAACAGGGTATTGACGTATTTTTAGATATTGATTGGCAAGGCGCGCGCCAAGTCAAGCTGCAAAATCCAACGGTTATTGGTATTTTTATTTTACCCCCTTCGATACAAACCTTACAAACTAGATTGTCAGGTCGTGGACAAGACTCCGACCAAGTCATTGCCAAACGGATGGCTGCGGCACAGTCAGAAATGTCACACTACAATGAATTTGATTTTGTCATTGTAAATGATAATTTGGCAGTCGCGCACAAGGAGTTTGAGGCCATCATTTCAGCTCAACGTCTGAGCTTAGAAAATCAACAGATCAGATATGATTCACTTTTTGCCAGCTTGTTAGCGCAAGGGTAGAGGAAATAGCCTTGAAGTAAACGAATTTACTATGCTTTAGTGATGTTATGCAGTATACTTCGCGACCATTTTTTGAAATACCTATTGATTTTATCGGAGCACAACATGGCACGTGTAACAGTTGAAGATGCTGTAAACCAAATTGGTAACAGATTCGATTTAGTATTAGTTGCAGCTCGCCGCGCGAGACAACTTGCTACAGAAGGTAAAGAGCCTCTTGTGGATGTCGGTAACGATAAGCCAACAGTAGTTGCTCTTCGTGAAATTGAGTTAGGTTTAGTGACTGCTAAAACAGTAGAACAATCTGACTTGCACGATCAGCGTGAACAAGAAGCTGCAGAGTTTGCTTCTGTCGCTAGCATTCTTTCAGATAGCTAGAAATCGGACGCTACGTTAAAATGCCTTCTAGGCTTAATAAACTGGCGCTTTAATTCCGTTATTTATCTGAAAATAAAAATATATTATAAAACGCCGATGAAAATCGGCGTTTTTGCGTTTGCAAACCGCGGAAATAACCGTATTCTAGCAATATTGACTCTTATTTTTTTTAATTAGTATCTGTGTATCTATTTGAAGGTTTAAAAACAAAGGTAAGTAAATACTTACCACAAGATCAAGTCGAGTATATTCAAGCGGCTTATGTGCTTGCGCGTGACGCTCACGACGGTCAATCGCGCAGTAGTGGTGATCCTTACATCACCCATCCAGTTGCTGTTGCCGGTATTCTTGCCGATATGGATCTCGACTATGAAACGTTAATGGCAGCATTACTGCATGATGTCATTGAAGATACACACTACAGCAAAGAAGATTTAAGTCTCGCTTTTGGTGAAACGGTTGCCGAATTAGTTGAAGGTGTGAGCAAGTTAGATAAGCTCAAATTTGGCAGCAAACAAGAAGCGCAGGCTGAGAACTTTCGTAAGATGTTAATGGCGATGGTACAAGATATTCGAGTTATCTTGATTAAGCTAGCTGACCGCACGCATAACATGCGAACACTGGGTTCATTACGCCCGGATAAACGCCGTCGTATTGCCTTGGAAACTCTCGAAATTTACTCACCCTTGGCACATCGTTTAGGCATTCACGATATAAAAAATGAGCTCGAAGATCTTGGTTTTCAAGCCATGTACCCTATGCGTCATCGGGCATTGCGCTCTGCGGTTAACCAGGCGCGTGGCAATCGTAAAGCGATAATCGAAAAGACCCAAAATGAACTGGTTCAACGTCTCAAATCATCTGGTATCAGTGGCACTGTGCTAGGCCGCGAAAAGCACCTCTATAGCATCTATCGAAAGATGAAAAACAAAGAACTGTCGTTTACCGAAGTCATGGATATTTATGCTTTTCGAGTGGTTGTAGAAAATGTAGATAATTGTTATCGCGTTTTAGGTGCTATGCATGGCATGTATAAACCGATCGAAAATCGTTTTAAAGACTATATCGCGATTCCGCGTACTAACGGTTACCAATCGTTGCATACGTCATTAATCGGACCGCATGGTATTCCGGTTGAAGTACAAATTCGTACTGCAGAAATGGACCATATGGCTGACAAAGGTGTCGCCGCGCATTGGCTATATAAAAAATCTGCTGATAAAGGCACGACCGCGCAACTTAGAGCAAATCAATGGATCCAGTCGTTAACTGAACTGCAACTGCGCTCTAGCACATCTGCTGAATTCATTGAGAGTGTGAAGTCTGATTTATTCCCTGAAGAAATTTATGTATTCACACCCAAAGGCACGATTGTTGAACTGCCGATGGGCGCGACTGCGGTTGATTTTGCTTACGCGGTGCATTCTGATGTGGGTAATACCTGTGTTGGTGCGAGGGTGGAGCGTCGAAACTATTCCTTGAGTAAGCCCTTGGAAAACGGTCAAAGTATCGAAATTATTACTTCGCCCAGAGCCAAGCCTAACGCAAACTGGTTAAACTTCGTAGTGAGTGCGCGTGCTCGTAGTAATATTCGTCACTTTCTCAAACGCCAACAATCTGAAGATGCGATAAGTATGGGTAACCGTTTACTGCGTCATGCTTTAGGCACCATTAAGTTAGATGAAATCTCTCCTGCTGATATTAATCGCGTAGTGGAAGAAACTAAGTGTGAAACGTTTGAGGATTTATTGACTAATATTGGTATGGGCAATGAATTAAGTGCAATTGTTGCCAGACGTTTAGTGGGTGAAAACCCTAGCCTTTCTGAGAAAAAATCGCATGTCGCAATACGGGGTACAGAAGGCTTGTTGGTGCATTTCTCACGTTGTTGTCATCCTATTCCAGGCGATGAAATAGTTGCTATTTTGTCACCGGGTCGTGGCATTGTTATTCATCAAACGGGTTGTACTAACATTCGTAAACTCAGTCGAGAAGAGCCACAGCGGGTATTGCCGATGGAGTGGGACGATGTGCCGCAAGGTGAGTTCAAAGCAGCCCTGCGTTTAGAACTCTTTAACCATCAGGGTACACTAGCAGCGCTGACGAGCACTATCGTGAGCTGCGACTCGAGTATTATTAATTTACAAACTGAAGAACGTGAAAATAGTATCTACGTCATCGATATTGAACTCACGACCAAAAATCGCGTTCATCTTGCCAAAATTATGCGTAAAATTCGTGCCCTACCTGAACTTCAAAAAGTATCACGGCACAGTCAATACAAACAAAAGTAACTCATTTAAAAAAAGGAAAGTAAATGCCTAAGTCTATCATTCAGACCGACGATGCACCCGCCGCTATAGGCACATACAGTCAAGCAGTCAAGGCTGGTACGACCGTGTATCTATCAGGTCAGATCCCATTGGTACCGAGCACCATGGCTTTGGTTTCAGACGACTTTACTGAGCAAGCTGTGCAAGTGTTTGAAAATTTGAAAGCAGTATGTACTGCTGCCGGCGGCGATACCTCACACTTGGTCAAGGTTAATATATTTCTAATCGACCTTGGACACTTCGCTACTGTTAACCAAATTATGGCTAATTACTTTAAGCAGCCTTATCCAGCGCGTGCCGCTATTGGTGTATCCCAATTGCCCAAAGGTGCTCAGATTGAGATTGATGGTGTAATGGTGCTACCCGAATAGCGCTTGGAGACATCAATATGAATCAAAGCATGTCGATGGAACGGTATACTCGTATTCGCCAATTACTAAAAATGAGACAACCAGATCTTACAGTCTGTTTGGAAGAGGTAACCAAGGCGCACAACGTTTCTGCCGTTATTCGTACATGTGATGCTGTCGGTGTCCATAAAGTTCACGCCGTATGGAATGAACCTGAAAACCTACGAAAATGCACGGCAATGGGCAGTGATGTTTGGGTGAAAACGCAACTTCACAATACTATTCAACAGGCAATTGGTCATTTTAAAGAGCAGGGCATGCAAGTCTTAGTAACCCACTTAGATGATAATGCGTGTGATTTTCGTGACATTGACTACACCAAACCCACGGTTGTATTGTTAGGCCAAGAAAAGACCGGTGCCACACCAGACGCGATTGCATTAGCCGACCATTCTATCATTGTGCCTATGGTTGGAATGGTGCAATCTCTGAATGTATCTGTGGCAGCCGCAATTGTTATGTATGAAGCTCAGGGTCAGCGCCAAGCCGCTGGCATGTATGAAGTCCAAAGTTTGGATGAACAAGAATGCCAACTTACTTTATTCAAAGGCGGCTTTCCCGTTCTTTTTAAGGAATGTCAGCGTCGAAACCTTCCTTTCCCGTATATTGATGAAGTCGGCCACATACAAGCAGATGAGAGTTGGTGGAAAGCGCTTCAATTTTCAAAACTAGAAGGCTAAGCGTAAACTACAGCTACCTTTGTTAGGTATTATCTGAACTCAATCACTGAATCTATCCTAAATCAGAAAAAAACAAACGCGAGTTGCAGAGACTGAGTATAGCCTCTATTATCATTCAACTACGCTCGCAAATCATTGACGAAAGGTCAATAAGAGTGCAATTTAAGAGTGCAATTTAAGAGTGCAATTTAAGAGTGCAATTTAAAAGTGCAATTTAAAATTGCCGTACAAAGGATAAAATCAATATGTTTGAGCAGTCAACACTAAAAGATAAAGTGGTTTTCATTGCAGGCGGCACCAGTGGTATTAATTTAGGTATAGCCAAGGGCATGGCAGCAGTAGGTGCGAAGATCGCCGTACTGGGCCGAAACTCAGATAAAGCCTTAGCAGCAGCTCAAGAGATTACAGAAAGTGTTAAAAGCATTAACGGACACAGTGCAATTGCGCTAACCGCTGACGTTAGGGATCCGGAACAAGTTGAGAACGCGTTACAGTCATGTGTTGCGCAACTTGGCAAGATTGACTGTCTAATTTCCGGTGCGGCAGGCAATTTTCCAGCACCTGCCTTAGGGATCTCACCGAAAGGCTTCAAGACTGTCGTCGATATTGACCTTCTAGGTACATATAACGTATTCCACCTAGGCTTTAATCATATAAACAAAGGAGCATCACTTATCGCGATCACTGCTCCACAAGCAGTCACTGTGATGCCCTTTCAGGTTCACGTTTGCGCAGCAAAAGCGGGTATCAATATGATGATTAAATGCTTAGCTGTTGAATGGGGCGCATCTGGCATCACGGTCAATGGTATTTCACCAGGTCCCATTAATGGAACCGAGGGCGCAGAGCGCTTAGCCCCTACTCCAGAAGCGAAATCGGCAATGTCTGCTAAGATTGCCAGCAAACGATTTGGCGATACCAAAGATATAGCCGATGCGGCAATCTATCTCGCTAGTGATATGGGTCGTTATATAAACGGGACAATTATGACAGTAGATGGCGGCACAGAGTTGGGCGATGCCAGCGAAGATTGCCTTAAAATTCCGCTTCGCTAGTATAAGATCCCTCTAACTGTTTCTAGGTCGACATCGACATTACCGCAATAGCGCGAATACGTCGTTTGTGCTAATGATTAGGTAACTAGTGGGTTCAGATCCGTGTCGTGTTTTAAGGCTCAGGAAATTCTGGGCCGTTGCATTGGTAGACTGATACCAAGCTAATCTATTAAAGGTTTACTTGTCCTTGCTGCTTACAAGTAAATTCTTCGCCTGATTTATTTTTGCTGCTAAATAATTGCAGCCTCCCCGATCAGGATGGAGCTTTAGCATCAGTTTGCGGTGAGCTGCGATAACCTCCTCATCCGTTGCGTCATCATTAAGGCCGAGCACCGCATAAGCTTCAATTGCCGTCATCTCAACGCTGTCTCTTCCCCGAGAGTTTTGTTCACTACCCCCTGAATAGTTTCCGGCATTAGCAGCTTCGTGCCAGTCAGAACCATACTTGCGATCAAGATAGGCGGCTAACACTTCAATAGAATCCGGATATTGCTTATCTGCTAGGCCATAGAGAGACTAGCTCTGACAGACTTAATTCAGACAGATATTTGCCCTTGTTGTCGGTAGCCAGTAATTCACCATCTACATCGCCACTTTCGTGATCAAGGGTCATTTTGAGCAAGCTGGTTTCAATCGTAGACTGCTGAGATGAACCCGAGCTTTGTTTAGCTTTAGCCTTCTGGTAAAGTCCTTTTAAAAACGGAAAATAACGTAGAAATGGAAACAAGCGCTTAGCAAATAGAACTAAACCTGTTCCCAACGCTGCCAAAATATAAAGCTTTCCGGTGATCGTTAGCAAGAGCAAAATCGCGATAAACGCGAGTACGCCAGCTTTCGCGCCAACTTTCTTTATTTGTTCGCGTTTAAAGGGGCGTATATATCCCACCGCGATGTAGCCGATGATAATAACCGCTATTAAAACGACAAGTCCTAACATAAAGTTTTCACTTATTTGAGGTATCAATTAAGCCGCAAAGCCTATCATCCTTTATTTTACGGTATTGATATTTCCATTTAAAAATTTAGATTACGGGCTGCTATCTAATTATGGCTACTTTAGCTGCTGCAATAAACGTTGCACACTCGCATCCATGCTCAATAAATTACTTTTCAAAGCGGTTTTACCGCCCGCTGCATATACCGCAACCGCGGCCAACAACTGACCTAATTGTTTGGCACTGCCTTGATCAAACTGACAATATGCGCCTCCACTCAATGTCGCTAGCTGTGAGAAGATATTTCCAACTTGTGGATTATTTCCTTCTTGAAAAATAAATAAAGGTAAATTAAGTATTCCCAACTTACCTGCCAAGGCTCCAAGTAAATCAGGGTCTTCTTCAATACAATCACCGACAAATACCAGTGCATTTACTTTGCTTGTGCGAGTTTCACTCAAAGCATGCGATAACACTTTGGCGATCTGTGTTTGTCCAGCCAGGCAGCGTACCGAAAGCAAGGCTTGTTTGATTTCATCGGCGCCGCGTGTCCACGGAAGCGCTTTAAACTCGCCCATCCCCCGGTAGTAACAAAGCTGTACACTGATTGCACTCACCTTGTCGGCTTAAGCAAACATAGCTGCATGTTGTTGACTAGCCATATCCCAACAGTGCTCACGACTTGCTGTTGCATCCATTGCAAATATTAATCTGCCCTTGCCTACGCCGGTGACCAGTGGGGCATTCTTGACTTTGCCAATAAATGCTTGAATATCTTGGCCGCTCGACTTTTTATCAGGAAGCTTTGGAATCATGTCGTTCCCCGTTTATGTTAAACCTAAAGTAAAAAAGTAAAGATGAAATTGAAGTAGCGTAAATAAAATGAGCTACGTCAATCGTTTTATGCTTTCTTATCGACATTATTAGCAACTTAATATTGATGATGAAAATAAATTACCCAAACATCAAAGTGCTTGGTAGACACTTAAAGAAAACGAAAAAGACGGTGTAAAATAAAAAGTTTATTCAAAATTTGCTTAAGGATTTAATAGGCAATGAAGAATATGACAATAGTCCTATCATATGGCATAAAATACAGCGTGTCTTCTTTGTCGGATCACCTGCCATTAGGATAACGACAGATAGCACTAATAAATCTAAAAAAAGTAATCAAGATATGCCGCTTAAGCTACGATGGTTGAGCGCGCGCTGCGAACTTTCGGCTCATTGCCAACAGCCGCTATTTGGGTTGAATGACTCAGAGTGTAAACCGCCCCTTCGCAAACTAAAGTAGATTGACTCGCTCCATGTAAATTTCAACACTACCAAACATGTGTTTCATTACCGCTCACCTGGTTTCAGTTTGACTAACCGGTTATATCTTTAACGACAGCGCAAACATGCAAATACGCACATAGAAATGATGAATCGGCTGCAACTAAATTCTTTTAAAATTTAAGTGCAGCCTATGAAGATAGCTTATTAAAATGTTAAACCAATTTCTGCGTAAAGGACTCTTCCTCTGATGGAATGCGCTTCCTCATCAAAAAATGGACGAGCACCATAGCGTGGAGGATTTTCATCGGTAAGATTATTCGCCCCGAGCATTATCCAACTTCCAATTCCGGTCAACTCTGACGCATCGTACCTGTACTGAAAATCTACTGTCGTGAAGCTATCTATATTTTGCCCTAAGAGACTGTTGTTACGCGCACCGTCATCTTGTAAATAGGAATCTGTATAACGCAGAGTCACAGTTGCTTGATGATTCTCTTTTGTCCATCTGCCACTGGCATTTCCACTTAACTCTGGCATCGTGCCAAATGAGTCTGTGTTGGCATTTCGGCGTCCTGCAACGTCAACAGTAACTCCGCTTAGCACCGCTTCAAATGACATAACGTAGGACACAGTCAAATTAAAATCAAGTGCACCCATCTCAGTATCAATACCATAATTAAATTTAGCATCAATACCATCAGTTTTCGCACTATTGGCATTCTCTAAGGAAGTGTTAATAAATAAAGGAACGCCGTCGGAGGCTCTCGTGATATTAGGGTCATTCAATATGCCATCATTACAATCGCTATCTAATACCGCTTGCGGCGACTGCGCATTTACAATGAGACCTTCGTAATCGTATTGCCAGTAATCTACCGATACACTACTTTTAGTTGATGCTTGCCAAACTATCCCGAGGTTAATGTTGTCAGCCGACTGTGGGTTCAATTTACCGAGGACTTTAGCGGAAGTATCTGCAATAAAGTCGCCTGCTTGTGCATTCTCGGTGTTGCAAGTAACACGTCCATTTGAGGTTAGAAAATCAACCCCAGTATTACTTGTTATTCCCCCTGTTTGAATTGCCGTTGGCGCTTGAAACGATGAACCATATGATGCGCGAAGTAAAACGTCATCTGTTATTTTATACAATGCAGCAATTTTAGGATCGGTAGTAGTGCCGACTTCTTCTCCGTGATCTTCATAGCGCAAAGCAAGCTGTATGTCTAAATTTTCCAGAGCAGGTATGGCAACTTCAACAAACACGGAATCAACATCTGTTTCGCCATTAACTGAAAGCGACCTTGATGATGCAACACTTCCTAAACCGGAACTTGTTATTCTGTCTGGTGTAAAAGTAAACGTTTCTTGGCGTTTCTGATAACCAAATGCCACACCTACATAGCCCGCGTCTAGCTCAAAAACTTCACCGTTGCTCATTACGAAATCAAGCGTTTCTTGTGAGCTTGTGCGAATATTAGTAGTGGTATAACCAATGTTGTTATTGTAGCTATCGAGGTCATGAGCTGCGGTACTAATACCGTCCTTGGGCGAAATGAAGTCTGGTAGCGCATATGCAATACCAAATGGATTGAGCGTGCCGTCCATTAAACCAGACTGCAAGCCGCTAGCGATGCTATCACCTTCTGCTATAAACCTATTCTCGTGTTCATAATTTTGGTACCAAGCTGAAATACTCCAGTTTTCTCTGAATGCATCAATACCAATCATATGGCGATCCGAGTTATTAATATAATCGTTCCCACGTCCGTTCCTACCAGCAATGGCTGCACCTATTGGTCTAAAGTTACCACTGGTTGTTAAATTAGCCGCCGCATTTGGATTTTGTTGCCAAAATTGAGCACCAGTTGCTGTAGTTGGGTCGATATATTGAAGACCATCTGCATTGTCTACAAAAAAGTTGAACGGATGACTACCCGGGATTAAAAATCTACCTCCATATTCGCCATTGCCGTTTATTTGAGGGCCGAATGCGCGAGTCGTCGTGTTTTGTGCATAACTTACTTCGCCAAATGCCTTTAATTCTTCAAAACCGAATAACTGACCTAGATCATAGTCAAATTCTGCGAAAATTGATAAGCGATTATTCTTCGGGACAGGGCTGGTATGGTCAAAAAAGTTATAGCTACAATTATTCCCTTGAACAACTTGACCTGCCTCTTCGCAGAAAGGGTCAATGATCTTGGTACTTCCAAATGCACCCGTTTGTGGATCTAAAGTGCGATATTCATCAGGCGATCCGCTACTTGATAGTAGTACTCCGCCTGATCGCTCTACAATGAAATCGAAATCATCACGATAGTTAATGCTTCCATTGTACGCCGTAGCGTATAAACCAAAAGAACCACGCTCACCATTACTGCCAAGCGCAAAATTAATTGTTTCTGTTTGGTTACTCGCATCTTCATAGCGCGCACTGACTTCCAAACCCTCAAACCCTTTGCGTGTGACTATATTGACCACACCCGCAACAGCTTCGGAACCATAAATTGCTGAAGCGCCGTCTGTTTGGATATCAACGCTTTTTACCATAGACAACGGTAACTGATTCAAATCGTAAAATTGATTGCCTAAATTATCACTTAAGGGGCTCTTACCCGCTCGGCGGCCATTGATTAGAACCAGCGTTGAGCCGGCGCCTAAGTTACGGATATTAAAATTGGATGAACCAATATTTTCACCACTAACAGGATTTACCACAGAGCCAGCATTTGCTGGTATGTTCAGAACGAGGTCTGAGATTGAACCGATACTGCTTAGCTCAATGCTGTCTCTATCAATATACTGAACCGGTGCCGCACTTTCGGTATCAATTTTACGAATATTTGAGCCCAGAACGCTTATCCTTTCAACGTTCTCTATATTTTGTGTTTCGGTTTCGTTTTGTGCAAGCGCGTGGGGAGAAGCAATACCCAAAGCCGTTGTGATAGATGAGGCAATAATTAGCTTTTTGTGTTTTTTAAAGTTGTTGTGTTTGTTCATCTTGACTTTACCTTTTTTATTTTAAGTTATATCAAAGTTAAGCGCCTTGCTTTTTATCAATGAGGATTTTTTAGTCTGTGTTCATATTAATTAGCGAGCAGGAACGAATAAACCCCTACTAAGTAAGTAAATTATCTGCGTTTAATTCATAGAAATGTAAAAATAGCGTTACGCCAACCTGGGACACGTACTATTCCCATGCGCCAAGGCGACGTCAACAGCATTAGCTATTTTATCCAACCACCCGCCACGGGATTTTTATAGTGATAACCCCAGTCAGGTACATAAACCATACCAATGTGATACATCAGTAATACGCCAATAGCAATTACCCTGAGCCAGTCTAAACAAGGCAGTCGATTTGTGTTTTGAGAAGCAGTACTATTCATGTTTTCTCTTGTATTTGTGTGATTTAAATGAAATAAGTATGGGTCGAATACTGCCATGAACGACCAGTCGTTATGTGTCTAAATTACTGAAATTAAACAATAAGTTATAAGTGGTGGAAATCAGGGGTGACAGGTAATTAATTGAGATGCCGTTTTCAAAAGAACACTTTCAGAAGCACAAATTCACCTACGAAATGCTAGCTTTAGTTTGCTTCTTTTTAGCAATGATTGCCGTGTATCGATACATAGTTGCGCACATAGTTGCGCAATGGTTAGGGGATGCTCAATCAATCTCCAATAAACCGGATAAAGAAATTGATTGCCAACAATCTACATCATTAGCGAGTATTTTACTGGTTAAAAAGCTAGGCAAAGAATTTTTGATTAAAACTAAAACCGTCGAATGGGTAGAGGCATGTGGTAACTATGCAAACTTCCGATGCAGTCAGGGCAAAAAATACGGCTGCAAGGAGTATGCAATTTGTTAGTCAGTAATTGATTATAAATTTTATACTTAGTTTGAGTGTATACTATGCTGCATAAGCATCAATCGATTATAAGGAAAGTAAAATGTATCGTTTAAAATTATTAAGTGGCTTAGTGTGTGTTTTTTTACTCAGTGCCTGTGCGTCTTATGGGGCAGGTACTGACGTTGAAAAGCGTGTCGCGATATTAGAAATGCAACAAGACGCGTTAGAAAAACTATATTTGAAAAAGCCCGCAGCGAGACAGGAATTAAAAGCGTCACCCGGTTACGCTGTATTTTCAAACGCTAATATTAATTTGTTCTTGGTCTCTGCTGGAACCGGCTATGGCGTTGTAAACGACCAGATTCAGAACAAAAAAACGTATATGAATATGGCTGAAGGTGGCGTTGGCTTTGGTATAGGCGCAAAAGATTATCGCATCGTCATGGTGTTTCACAATCAAGCAGCTATACGCAATTTCGTAGAACAAGGCTGGACCTTCGGTGGAAATGCAGATGCAGCTGCAAAAGCCGGTACAAAAGGAAAGTCGATTGAAGGTGAGGCCTATTATGGTGATGTCACGGTGTATACCATGACTGAAAGCGGTTTGGCTTTACAGGCGACTGTTAAAGGAACAAAATTCTGGAAAGACGACCAACTCAACTAGGACAATATCGAGTGTTAGCTTGCGACAAATCTTACTCAAAGCGTACCACTTTATTGTCAATCTGAAGCAAAGCCCTCAAAGCTGAATGACGTAAACACTGTGAACTAAAGAATAGACTAACCGGGTAGAATGCGGTTAGTCGTTTTTGTAAGCCTGATTGCTAGAACAGGTGGCTTAATTGCAAAGGTCTGGTAAAGTTTAGGCATCAAGTCAATCTCACAACTAAAAGAATATTATGAAATGAAGTCACTGGCTGATACGCCGGTTACCACGCTTAAAGGTGTCGGAGCAAAAGTTGCGGAAAAACTAAAAAAACTCGGCCTTGTTACTCTGCAAGACGTGATTTTTCACCTTCCGGCTAGGTATGAAGACCGCACTCGAATTTATCCTATGGCTGACTTGCATGCTTATTTGCATGTGTCTATCCAAGGCGAGATTATGTCATCCGACATTCAATACGGTAAACGTCGAATGTTGTTGGTTAAAGTCAGTGACGGGTGCGGTTCCGTTACTCTGCGCTTTTTCCATTTTTCTGCTGCCCAAACCAAGTCGTTAGTAATTGGCAATATTATTCGTGCCTTTGGTGAAGTTCGAACAGGCAAAGCAAACCTCGAGATGATGCACCCAGAATATAAGATTGTAGATGATCCTGAAAATATGAGCTTGGAAGAATCGTTAACGCCGGTTTATCCAACAACCGAGGGCGTAAGACAACTCACACTTCGAAATTTAACCGAGCAAGCATTGAGACAACTGGATAAAGGCGCACTTTTAGAATTGCTGCCCAATGGTCTATATGAACAACAGGTATCGTTAACTGACGCACTGCATTTAGTGCATCGACCACCGCCAGACATCGTAATAGAAGATTTAGTTGAGGGAAGGCATCCCGCGCAAAAGCGTTTAGTGATTGAAGAGTTGCTGGCACATCATTTAAGTATGCTCAAAGTACGTTCGCAGTCAAATGCAGAACCCGGCATCGCGGTAACAATAGATGAGCCCTTAAAACAAAAGTTTTTAGCCACCCTACCGTTTGAACCAACGGGTGCACAAGCGCGTGTGGTGGGTGAAATTGAGCAAGACATGCAACATGCGCAACCGATGATGCGTTTAGTTCAGGGTGACGTTGGTTCGGGAAAAACCTTAGTTGCTGCGCTTAGCTCATTATCCGCGATTAGCGCAGGCTATCAAGTTGCCCTGATGGCTCCAACTGAATTGTTGGCCGAACAGCACACTCGTAATTTTACCGACTGGTTTACCCCTTTAGGGATCAAGGTAGGTTGGTTGGCAGGCAAGTTGAAAGGCAAAGCGAGAATAGAAACTCTCGAACAGCTTGCGTTGGGCAATATTCAAATGCTGGTTGGCACTCACGCAATATTCCAAGAACAAGTAGAGTATAAACACCTTGCAATGGTGATTGTTGATGAACAACATCGTTTTGGTGTGCATCAACGTTTGGCGTTGCGTAAAAAAGGTGAAAAGCTCGGCAAATACCCACATCAACTAATAATGACAGCAACGCCTATTCCGCGGACGTTAGCAATGACTGCGTATGCTGATTTAGACACCTCCGTTATCGATGAATTGCCGCCAGGAAGAACACCGGTGACAACGGTAGTGTTACCTGATAGCAGACGTGGTGATGTTATTGAGCGTGTTCGTAAAGCGGCTGTTGAGCAAAAACGCCAAATATATTGGGTATGCACACTTATTGACGAATCAGAAGTATTGCAATGCCAAGCGGCTGAGGATGCGGCAGTTGCATTGAGAACCACCTTAACAGAGCTGAAGGTTGGACTGGTTCACGGGCGCTTAAAAGCCGCTGAAAAACAACAAGTCATGGACGATTTTAAACAAGGCAAGCTTGATTTGTTAGTCGCCACTACCGTGATTGAAGTGGGTGTTGATGTTCCCAATGCTAGTTTAATGATTGTTGAAAACCCGGAGCGTTTAGGCTTAGCCCAATTGCATCAGTTGCGCGGCAGAGTGGGGCGCGGCTCGGTAGAAAGTCATTGTGTATTAATGTATTCAGGTCCGCTATCTAAAACAGCCAGTAAGCGTCTAGGTGTTTTACGTGAATCAACTGACGGCTTTTATATTGCTGAAAAAGACTTAGAAATTCGTGGCCCAGGTGAAATGTTGGGGACTAAACAAACTGGCATAGCCGACTTGAAAATCGCGGATTTAATACGTGATGCAGCGCTTATTCCAGATATAAAAAATATGGCTGAATATGTATGGCGCGAATATCCAAGTAACTCTCAAGCACTCATTGGTCGGTGGCTGGCATATAAAGAGGAGTACGGGAATGCGTGATCAAAATGTGTCTATCAATGCCCAAAGCGGGCAGGATGGTGGTATAGGAATAGTCATTCTTATAGAGGATCGTGACCGCATATCCCCTCAAGAGGATGCAAAAAAGCTATCTGCTGAAACCGGTTACCCTATCGTAAAGCGGGGTTTCAACGATACTAAAGTAAAATCAAGTAAGCCGTCATCAAAACATAAAAAACCACATACCAACGCACAAAAAATGGCAAAACGAAGCACGAAAAGCGATAACGCTGTTGCCAACGTAAACATTGATAGCCAGTGGCAACTCGTCTACACATCCAATGGGCTTGCCCTGCGTTTTAGCAATGAACCAAGCTGGGGTGATATTATAGTTGATTTCAATTCAGCGGCGCTTAATTATCGCAAGCAGCATGGTGGCGGGCGCAATGAGGCGCTAGCGAAAGCAATTGGTATAAAAGGTAAAGATTCACTGTCAGTGATTGATTGCACTGCAGGAATGGGTAACGACAGTTTTGTTATGGCAAGTGTTGGTGCTCATGTCATCATGTTAGAGCGCAGTCCGATTATCGCAGCGTTGTTAGAGGATGCGCTAAACCGTATTGAAGCTGTTGCTGAATTACCCGAAAGATTATTGCTAGTAAAAACCGATGCAACAGACTATATTTTGAAGCAAGGTGCAAAAAAAAATGCTAAACCGTTGGCTGACGTTATTTATCTTGACCCAATGTTTCCGCACAAAAAAAAGTCAGCTCTGGTGAAGAAAGAAATGCGCGCATTCCAGCAGTTGTTAGGTGCAGATATCGACAGTGCGCAATTGTTGGACGCAGCACTGAACCATGCAGGTAGCAGGGTCGTGGTTAAGAGACCTATCTCGGCGGAACCGATTGAACTAGCGTGTGGACGTAAACCCGACACCGCAATTGAATCAAAAAAACACAGATTTGATGTGTATATACTACACTGATATTCTGAAACAAATAATCGCAAGTTGCCTTTATACGAGTAAGAATACTCTAATATAGACACACAATAGAATAACAAGGAGTGACCATGATTGAAGTAGGCAGCACATTACCAGAAGCGGTATTCAGTATCTTACAAGATGGTGAAATAAAAAATCCAAATACAGGTACTTTATTTAGCGAAAAGAAAGTTGTCTTATTTGCAGTTCCGGGCGCATTCACACCTACCTGCTCAGTATCTCATCTTCCAGGATACATTGCATTGGCTGATAAAATTAAAGCACAAGGTGTCGATGCCATTATTTGTATCGCGGTAAATGATGCTTTCGTTATGGACGCTTGGGGTAAGTCACAAAACGCTGACGAAATTATGATGTTAGCAGACGGCAACGGTACTTTTGCCCAATTGATTGGTCTCGATATGGATACTGACGCGTTTGGTGGCATTCGTTCAATCCGTTACAGCATGATTGTCGAAGACGGTGTTGTTCGCGCACTCAATGTTGAGGACCCTGGTCGTTTTGAAGTCAGTGATGCTGAAACCATATTGAAGCAACTGTAAGCAATATTTCACTAAAGCGAACGCATTTAGTAAAACAAAAGCAAGTAAAACAAGCCATCTAGTTGATGGCTTGTGATTAAACAGCGATAATGTTCTGTGTTTATAACAACGAGTAGTAACGTGACCAAAACAGAAGTTATTGTAATAGGTGCTGGCGCCGCAGGTTTATTTTGCGCAACTGAAGCTGGTAAGCGAGGTCGTAAGGTCATTGTTTTTGATCATGCAAAACGACTAGGTGGTAAGATCCTCATGAGTGGAGGCGGTCGTTGCAACTTTACTAATACGTATACGTCGCACGAAAACTTTCTATCTCAAAATCCGCATTTTTGTAAGTCCGCACTAAGCCAATATACACAATGGGATTTTATCTCATTGGTGAACGAATATGGCATCAAGCATCACGAAAAAACACTTGGCCAACTTTTTTGTGATGACAGCGCTAAAGATATCGTCGATTTGCTCTTGGCTGAATGCAAAAAAGCCAATGTTGATATTAAGAATAGAACAGAAATTATCGGCATAGAATATGTCGATAATCGTTATGTAGTGAATACCAGCCAAGGTGTTTTTAGCAGTGAGTCATTGGTCATTGCAACGGGTGGCTTGAGTATGCCAAAGTTAGGCGCAACACCGTTCGGCTACAGAGTTGCTGAACAGTTTGGCTTGCCCATTATCCCAACAAAAGCCGCCCTTGTGCCATTTACGTTGCAGGAACATGACAAGGCCGTAATAGGCGAGCTCAGCGGTATTTCAGTTGATGCTAATGCAAGTTGCAACAACACCAATTTCAATGAAAGTATTTTGTTTACTCATCGTGGTTTAAGTGGCCCCGCAGTGCTGCAAATCTCGAGTTTTTGGGACCCAGGACAAGAGGTGGAATTTGACCTTTTTCCAAATGCTGATCTGCTCCAAGACTTACTTGAGCAACAGCAGTCAAATCCAGAAATACAACTTTCTACAGCACTTGGAAAACATTATTCAAAACGTTTTGTACAAGCGGCTATTCCGTATTTTGAATTAGACAATAAGCCGCTTAAGCAATACAACGCAAAACAGTTGCAAAGCGCAGCCGACGCTTTTACGCAGTGGCGAATTAAACCAAATGGAACTGAAGGCTATCGGACTGCGGAGGTCACACTGGGCGGCGTTGACACTGACTATGTTTCATCAAAAAACATGCAAGTTAAGGATCAAGAAGGATTGTTCTTTATAGGTGAAGTACTTGATGTAACCGGCTGGCTAGGTGGTTATAATTTTCAGTGGGCTTGGTCTAGTGGATGGGCTGCGGGGCAGGTGGCATAATGTTTTATTAGATGGTAAATGAAGAAAAATGGAATTAAATGGAGACAAATGGATTGTAAATAGAGACAAAGTTACGCTGTATTCGCTAGGGCTTGATCTTAAATTTTGCAAATGTTGAATTTAGAAATCTGACAGTCGGCAAAGTGTTGCGTTGACCAGTTGAACTCACACCTCATTGCCGCCGACCAGCTCGACTTAGCTTTAGTCGCCTTTGTGCCAAGCGTGTGCTTTAGACAAAGTGTTATCTTATTACCCCTAGCTAGTTAAAACACCCCTATAATTTACCGTTCCTTATGTCTGCTTTTTTATTCAAATTTATCGTTTTACTGTGAATGAAAATGATAATTGAGTAGCAAAAGTCAGCCTACTTAAAGTGAATCCATATGAATCGCATAGACCTATGTATATTTAACTTCAAATCGGTCATCATAGTTATGAAGAACTAAAGATTGCTTTATCTTTTCAATTTCTTCTAACTCAACCTTGCGCAGATCGATTTTGTAGTCGCTAAATCGAGCTTTGATTCTCAATACATTAGCATCAAAAATAATCAATTCTAATGTATTAATATGTGGAGCAGGTAAATCATGCCCTTCAAGAGAAACTTTTGTTCCGCGCTCCTCATCTGGCAGGGCAAATTC
>NZ_AUAV01000012.1 GCF_000428905.1 Brumicola pallidula DSM 14239 = ACAM 615 | reverse complement strand
GGTGGTGCGCCAATTGCTGTGATCCGCAAGTACATCGAGCAACAGCAAACGCCACACTAAAACAAATGGACGGCTTCGCCATCCGAGCTATCCATCCGAGCTATCCATCCGAGCTATCCATCCGAGCTATCCATCCGAGCTATCCATCCCCGCCCTGAACGACGAGGCTTTCCGCTCAATTCCGGTAAAAAGTTTAAAGAGCGATTTTTAACCACTAAACCGGAAACCATAGCACTGCATATCGCAAACTCAATAATGCGTAATAAGGCGCGTATCGTGTTTGGTAATCAAGCGACTAAAACACATATCGCTTCGCAAATTTTACCATTGAAATGGCTGTCTAAATTAAGCGGAAAAGAAATACACGGACTCGATATGGAAGACGACTACCGGACTGACCACGATGGCTTTACGATCAAAAAATCAAGTCTTTGATGGCACCACATAGTTATTCGATGGCGCCATGAATTTGATAAACGGCATGACATGAGTTGCATGTTGTCATCACATTTACCACCTCTTTTTGAATATAGACTTTGTCATTAGATCCAACCGATAAATTGCGCCAATGTTGATTCATTTGTCTACCCATCTGTTTAAAAGGATCTGGGAGTGACTGACCTAACATTTTAGGATGTGCTTTTTGCGTATTTTCTTGCATGTAAGTCACCAGCTGATGAACCTCACTAGGGTTGTCGACAAGCAATTCTTGCTGGATAGCGGTTAACGTTTCCAACATGTGGCGCATATGCCCTAAAATAAATGTTCGTTGTGTTTCGTTTAGTCTTATATCAATGCGATGATCACTGCTTTGGGATTCAATGTTATCCGCCTCTTCAGCAGATGAAGTGATTGGCGAGAGCAACAATAAAGAGACTTGAAAAAGTATAATAATTAATTTTTTCATCTGCTACTGACCACCTTCAAACATTGCAGCAATATTGTCCAAATCGTAGCCTTTACTTTTTAGAGCACCTTGCATATCAGTGAAAGACAACTTGTCTTTGTTTGCCAGTGCCCACAAATGTGCGGCCCTTGTGCCGGTTCGACAAAATCCATGTACGCCACCTGCAGAGAGTGCTAGCGCTGCTCTAAATTTTGCCACATCCTCCTCAGCGTATTGGCAAGGTTTTACTGGGACATACAGGTAGTTTAGCCTGTATTTATGCGCCAAAGCTTGCCATTGTTGATCGCTGATTTGATTTTCACATTCATTGTCAGGACGAACGTTGATAATCGTATCTATTCCTTGTTCCATTAGCTTGCTTATATCGCTTTCTGTGATCTCTCCAGAAACCGAAAATTGCGACGTTATTTTTGCAATTTTAACTGCTTGTGAGTTCACTGAGTCATTCGACATAATTGGGTCCTTGCTAAATGTTAGTAAAAAGAATAAAAAGAGAAAGCGGGATAAGTGCCCCACCAAACGCCTGTTTCAATCGTGCTTGCGGAAGCTTATCAACCAATTTTGCACCAACCAACACGCCCAATATCGCGCAAGCTGTTACCAATATGATAAGTGGCATGTTGAAAGTGATTTCTTGCGTACTTTGCAAATAGCTATATTTCGTAAAGCCGGCAAAGCTTTGCATCGCGATAATAAATAGACTCGTTGCAATCGCTTTTCGCATCGTTGTTTTAGCAATAAATAACAATGCAGGAACAATCAAAAAGCCACCGCCAACACCGACCAAACCAGCTAATGTACCAACGCTGATGCCTGCTATTATTAAGGTGAGGTACTGCGACAAAGTGAAACTTTGTGCCAAGCTGTTAGTTGGAGATTGATTTTTAGGTGAGTTAACTGATGCACGTATAGGTCGCAACATAAACCCGCTAGCTCCTAGCATAACAACAGCGAATATCAGCATTTGTATTTGGGCGCCAACATATTGCGACAAGTAGGCCCCAAAATAAGCCGCCAGCATACTTGGTAAACCAAAAACAGCGACTAATCTCAAATCGACGAGTCGCTTAAAAAATAGTGAAACGCTGCCCGTTAAGGCAACTATGCCTACAATTAACAGTGACTCTGCTATGGCTGCTTTTTCGGGCTCATGTGCGATGTATACCAACAGTGGAACAGTCAAAATACTGCCCCCAGAGCCAAGTAGGCCCAAACTTAAGCCCATCAGTATGGCGCCTATCCATATGGCAGGATCGGAGACCATTAATTCAGTTCCACGGTCAGAGGGAGTTTTAAGTAGGAGGTCCCATTTGCCTCTGCAATAGGCAAATGCCCCGCTCTAATATTCAATTGAATAGATGGAAGCAACAACTTAGGAACCGGTAAATTTGCATCACGTGACTCTCGCAAGGTAACAAATTCAGCTTCAGTTGTGTCCGGCTTAACGTGTATATTGTTGCGCTTTTCTTCTAATACCGTGGTTTCCCACGCATATTGATCGCGCGAAGCACTTTTGTAATCGTGTCCAACAAAAATTCTAGTTTGATCAGGAAGTGATAATATTTTTTGAATAGAGTGATAAAGTGTTTTAGCGCTCCCACTGGGGAAATCAGCACGTGCCGTACCAAAATCCGGCATGAATATAGTGTCGCCAACGAAAACAGCATCTTCAATTAAATAACTCACACAAGCGGGCGTGTGCCCTGGAGTATGCATCACATGAAAATTCAAATGGCCTAAACTAATTATTTCGCCATCTTCAAATAGAAAATCAAACTGGCTGCCATCACATGCCAACTCATCATCTAAATTAAATATCTTTTTAAAGGTGCTCTGTACTTTTTTAATGTGCTCACCAATACCAATTTGACCACCACGCTTTGCTTTTATATAGTTAGAAGCCGTAATATGGTCTGCATGGGCATGAGTTTCCAAGATCCATTCCAATCGCAAATTATTGACATCCAGAAAAGTAATAATCTTATCAGCGCTGGTTGACGTAATTTTCCCTGAAGGGGAATCGAAATCTAGCACAGGATCAATAATTGCTGTCAAAGACGTCGCTTTATCTGTCACAATATAAGTCACTGTTTGTGTGTTTTCATCAAAAAAAGGCTGAATATTAAGTTTACTCATGGTGTGTTTTTCCTTCACAAGAAAAGAATGGAACTGTTGATTTTTGCAAGCAAATACACTGAATATAGTTGAGTGACGTTGGCAAAAACTGCGTATATGCTATCAACATTGCATGCAGTGTGCCAACCTTACAAAAAACCATATACCTTTGTATTTATTGAATTTAAATTAAAAAAATCAAGTTCAAAAAGTAATTAAGTCATATATGACATAATGCGCTGACACATGTGACAGCGCATTATGTATTGCTGGTCGATCATTCAGCAAGGTCTTTTTGAAGGGTAAATGCGCCGCGAATATCTTCAAGAGAAAATCCGGTCGCAGTATCATTGGGATAGTGTTCTTGAATGGTTTTTTGCAAGTTTGGATCAACCGCGCTGCCGTGACAAGCTAAGCAAACCTTATTCATCGGGATAGCTTTCATTAATCGAAACCGCTTTTCTTCAGATAACGTCGTCACCAAGGTTGCAGGTTTCTCTCCTTGCTTAAAACGTTTATCAAACTGAATAAGTACATCAGCTTCCCACTGGTCCGGTGTGTTTTTTTCATTCCTTGTTTTTAAGCTTGTTCGAGCAACCGTCCAGCCATCAACAGACAAACCCGCTGCAATTTGAGGGGCTTTGGTATGACAAACTTCAACGCCAGCTTCAAGCCCCCCAGACTGGATCGCAGCAACTAATTCAGCTTTCAATTGCATTGAGAACTGTTTAACTTTTAACTTTGCTTGCCCAATCAGCCCTTCTTGCTCATGCAATAGCACGCGTTTGTTGTCTGCTACAACGACGTTTAATTGTGGCTGATTTTGACGCACGGTATCGATAACAGGGACCTCCACTTGCTTGTCGTTAGTCTCAACATGAGTTAATTTTAGCTTGGCTTGCACTCGGTCAGCAAAAGCTAACTGAAGTGACGCAAGCAAACCAATAATTGCTAAATAACTGATGATTTTATGCATGGGTGTTGCCTCTTTTAATTTCGATTTATAATTCGATTTATTTTTGTATTTTTATTTTAAACGCTCAATACCCAATGCTTTTAGCATATACTTTTCATATATAGGTTCACTTGTGCCTGCCTTCATTTTGCGTATAAAGTACTTTTCAAATCCGATTTTCGCATAATGCACCCATTTCCCTTTTTTAAACCAGGTAATATTACGTGGGGGAATTTGTGGCATTGCAACAAAGGCCGCACCCGTGTCACCCATATCGGCTAAACAAATAGCATGCCAAGTGCCTTTGCTTGAAGGCTCTTCATTATTAACAATGATTGATTTTAAGTTGTGAGCGATCGCCGTCATCATTGTTTCAATCATGTATCCTGTCTTCGGTGTCCCCGTTGGAACAGGCGTAACTTCAACCGGCGGTATAGCCACACAAACACCGCCAGAAAATATATTCGGATAGGTTGGACTGCGCTGAAACTCATCTGTAATAACAAAACCTTTGGGATTACAGAGACCTTCTACATTAGCCACTGCATCTATCCCTGCAAATGGAGGGATCAACATAGAATGGTTAAATGGCAATTCGTGATTGAAGTCAACGTCTCCTTTTCGGCTGAGTTCAGATACGTGCATCAACCCTTTTGCTACTTTGTCGACCGTCGCATTGCAAATCCATTTAATGTCTTTTGAGCGAAGTTCTGATTCCAACATCGCCTTTGAATCGCCTACCCCCCCTAAACCAAGATGTCCGATGTAGGGTTCGCTGGTAACAAAATGAATGGGGACTTTGTCTCTCATTTTGGCATCACGTAATGCTTTGTCCAAGATGAAGGCGTATTCATAAGCGGGTCCAAAACAACTCGCGCCTTGAAACGAACCGACGATGACAGGACCCGGGTTTTCAAGTAATTTTTTAAAATCAACATAACATTGCATGGCATGATCAAGCGTGCAAACAGACTGCGTAAAATAGTCAGGACCAGCGCCTTCAATATTCGCAAATGCTAGCTTAGGACCCGTTGCGATAATCAAATAATCGTAATCAATTATGTCGCCTGATTCAGTTTTCATTTGATTATTTTTAGCATCAATTTCAACAACTCGAGCGCAAATAAAACCAATTTTCTTTTTACTTAAATACTTTTCAATTGGGATAGTAATTGCTTCTGGTTCTCTCCAACCAACGGCGACCCAAGGATTAGAAGGTACAAATCTAAAATCCGGACGTTCATTAACCATCACTACTTCATGATCTTTACCCAAGATTTCTTTGGTTTCATAAGCCGCCGGCATTCCGCCAGTTCCAGCCCCTAACACAACGACCTTAACCATATTGATTCCTTTATTTTTGAGAATAAATTTACAGAATTTTATAACTTGTAAATTACTTGTAAACAAAACTCGTGCCACTTATTTGGATAATTTAAACTATTGTTTTTAATAGTTATTTTTTAATTATAATAAGAATATGTTTTTTTTACTTGTAATCATTGTCAGTTTTGTCACATAGTAAGACAATGATGTCATGAAAATAAAAGGTCGAAATATGAACACATCAATTGTCCAGACTATGATCAATTCAATCGATAAACCGGCTATTTTTATCGATACTCAATACACAATATTGGCGGTTAATGAGGCTTATAAAAACACGTATGAAAATGAAGTCATTATCGGCAATAGTCACTGCTTTGAAATATCTCATGGGCACACATCACCTTGCGATAAACATGGCGAAGAGTGCCCAATTCAAGCTTGTATTAAGACCGAACGAGCCAGTAGCGTTGTGCATATTCATAATACAAGCCAGGGAAAGACCTATTGCGATATATTAATGAAGCCAATAAAAGACGCTGATGGCATAACCACTGGATTCCTTGAAATACTTGATCGCATTGACTTTGCCGCAGCCGACTCGCAAGCGGATAAAATGATAGGCTCCTGTGACCCTTTCAAAAATATGCTGACTAAAATTAATCGCGCAGCTAAGTCTGAAATTGCGGTGTTGTTGCATGGTGAAACAGGCACAGGTAAAGAACTAGTGGCCAAGGCACTGCATCAGTCTAGTCGTCGTGCTGAAAAACCCTTTGTGGTTATTGAATGCACGGGCTTAAATGAAAACCTGTTCGAGTCTGAATTATTTGGGCATGAAAAAGGGGCTTTTACCGGCGCGACACATGCCAAAAGTGGCTTAATTGAAGTGGCTAATGGTGGTACTGTGTTTTTCGATGAAATTGCAGATGTGCCATTAAGTATGCAGGTTAAACTCCTGCGCTTACTGGAAACTCAATGCTATAGAACAGTCGGAGGCTTAAAACAGCGTAAAGCGGATTTTAGGTTGATTTGCGCTAGTCACCAAAACTTACTTGACCTTGTTGAGTCAGGACAATTTCGCAAGGATTTGTATTACCGCATTGCAGGCTTCCCAATTTCACTGCCCTCACTTGCGCAAAGACAAGATGATATTGAAGCGTTGGTATTACATTTCTTAAATCACACTGAATTACGTCATAAAAGATTCAGCGACGCCGCTCTAAAACGCCTATCTCAATATGACTTCCCTGGCAATATCAGACAACTTAAAAACATTGTCGAACAAGCAACATTGCTAGCAGATGAGGATATTATTGAGATCCAAGACTTACCCGAACAAATTTTTGTCAAATCAGCTAAACCCCAAACGTTGAGCGATGAAATCGTTAGCCTTGACGTGGCTGAAGAAAGATATTTGAGACAAGTGTGCGAGTCACAAAAAATATCAATTGACGAACTGGCCGATAAGCTTGACGTTAGTACCCGAACCTTATACCGAAAACTACAAAAATTTGGTCTAAAATACGAGTAATCAAGGACTAGTTGGCGGCAAAATGCCCAAAATAAAAATGTATACTTGGGCAATGTCGACGTACTACTGTCCGTCAGCTAATTCTTTTTCAGTTTTAAAGCCAAACACTTTGCGTAAAACGATAGTGGCAGGGCAAAAACCGGTAAAGCTTTGCTGAAACAAATTTGCACCAATAAAAACTGTAAACCATACAAAATTGGGATGTACCCAAATAGTTAATGCAACCGACACTAACACCATAAATCCTGCAAATGCAGCTAACGCTCTTTCTGCTGACATAACGCCTCCTAAATAAAGCTCTGTTAATAATAATATTTGAACCGCACGAATGCATTACTTGCATCTTCAAACTGCTTGAAGAAACTAAACTGTTCTTTGCCGTAAAATAGATTGAACCCGCTTGATAACTGCCACTGATCAACAGGGCTGTAATCAGCACTTAATTTTAAATAACCATCTTCATCACTAGTGGAATAAAAGTTAAAAGCGTTTAATGTCAATGTTTGTTGCATAACCCGATACATAAAACGTTGAGTAAACAAAACGCGACTTCGATTTGGATCGAACTCAGGAGCCAGAGAATTTGCTCTTAGGGCATCAAAATCATTTGTGTGCTCTACATATAATTGTGCACTTGCCGTTAAATTTTTGACTAATTCCTGCTCATAACCCAGCAACCAACGGATTTGACTATTAGGCACTAGAGGCTCGCTACCTTGTTCGTCGTCGGTCGAATCGTAATAGGCCATTTCTATATTTAATAAGCCGTTAGCAAAGGGCGTTATTGCGCTAACACCGTATACTCTCAACGTCGAGAAATAGGGTTCGCCAAATTCAGTGAAACTAGCAGGCGATTTATGCGCTCCAGTATAAGCATAGCCGGCATATTCGGTTGAACCTATGGTTTTATAAATACGCATCGCATACTCTGGCGAGCTGGGTTTGTTAGGTGATGAGACATCAAAACCAGGCGCTATATTAGTTCCTGCAAGAGGAGAAAAAAACGAAAAGTAGTCACCATTAATATAATTATCAGGGGTAAATTTTGGTGTGATCACAAGATCAACATTGGCCCAATCGAAAAAACCCGATACTTTTGCTGAAAACGACGGCGCTTTCAAATAGTCATCGTCTCGTCCGGCAAAAAAAGACTGAAAGTCTTTTGCGAATAAGTCATTTAAGAATACGTAATCTCCTGTGCCCCAAGTGAGTATTTGCTGGCCAACTTTGACATCTAGTTTCTTACCCCAATCACCTAAGTCGACTAATGCATTCAAGCTGCCCTGCCAAACCAATTCCCTAACTTGGAGTTTTGTTTGATCAAGCACACCGTCATAATAAAAATCGGCTGTAAATTTGATCCCCGAGGCGTCAAAGTCTTTATCCCATTGAAATTGTGCTCTTAGGTCAGCCAATGTTTTTTCCGTATTAATAACCGGATCAGATGACAAACGGGCACCCGACGCTAGCTCCACAAAGCCAGAAAAGCGATGAGAGGGAGTTTCTTCCATCCCCCACTCTTCCATATCCCAAGGTTCTTCTTGAGCTAACACCGAGCCCGATAATCCAACACAAAGTGTCAGCGTTGATAAAACAAATTTCATACTAGTTTAACCATTCACGCGGCGGATTTCGCAAACTACGCTCGCTAAACACGTCATCGCCTAAGCCTAGGTCAAAGCTAATATTACGAAACTCCATTAAAGTATAAGCACCACTTTCAAGGTCACTTACTTTTGAGCGAACAACGGTTGGAAAACCTTGTATCTCCTCAATCTTTACCGCTTCTACGCGACGATAGTTTGTGTTGTCAGCTTTGAAAAAATTAATCAATATTGGCAGCTTGGTCTTTTTGTCAATGGTCACAACATAATGTGCAAATTCAACAGTATCAGGCGCTTTAGGAGTTGCTTTTAATATATATGCAACATCAGTTTCTTGTTGTAACTCAAAGCTATCCTCTGAAATAGCACGACCTGACACATCTTCATAAAAAAAGTGCGAACCGACAAAAGACGTACGCTTGTCACCTGAAGAAATACGTTTAACTAAATCAAGTGCAGGCAGGTACAACCAACGGTCGTCTTCAACCGTTAAATCAACGTGTTTTTCAACTCTAAATACCGTGTCTTTAACATCAGCAGGCCTTGAAAAGAAGACCATCATTTGCTGGTCACCATTGTCTTCAATATCGCGACGCAAGATGGTGAATTGGCGCATTTGCTTTCTGTCTTGGGCATCAACAATCATCATCCTAGCATCCGAGCGACCGTCATTACCGCTGTAATAAGCTGCTTTTTCAGCATTTTTTACAATGCTTGCTACATCAACAGAGCTCAAGTCTGCACTCATAGCATGAAATGGCGCGGCTATTAGAGTCGCTGCTATTAGAGGAACTGCTATTAGCTGCGCTCCTATTAAGGGTGCTCCTATTAAGGGCGCTCCTATTAAGGGTGCTCCTATTAAGGGCGCTCCTATTAATAGCGGTAAACTCAAAGTAAACACGTTCAATATTTTCTTTAGCATTTTTGCTTTCCTTATTTATTTAAAGACAATACGCTTGCCCATGGTCATCACCGCAGGCAAAATTAACAGAGTCACTAAGGCAGAAATCGCCATAATGCTGGCTAAAAATATTCCTACTGTTATGTACGGAACAAGCGGTGCAAACAAAAGAGGCGTAAAGCCGAATGCGATTACCAAGGCATTACGAGTAATGGCGGTTGCCGGTTCGTCGAACATCAAGTCAAAGGTTTGTTTAATATCATTGGTTTGTTTAAATACTTCACGTGCTCTTTCTAAGAAGTGGATGGCAAAGTCAACCGACAAGCCCAACGTCAGCGCGGATAATACCGCTATCGGCATGTCATAATCTTTGCCAATAATGCCAATTAGACCGTAAATAAATGTGATTGTGATAGTTAGTGGCAGCATAGCTAATACGCCAAATACAACTGAGCGAAACAGTAACACCATCATGATGAACACAATGACAAACGCACCGATAAGGCTTTCAAGCATGCCTGCAACCATGTTGTCCTGCCAAACAACGTTCAAATACGCTTTGCCTGCCCAACGTAGTTGAATGTTTTGTGGCAACGGTTGCTGACTAATAAACTCGTCAACCAAGGCAATAACGCTGCTCATATCCTGATTGTCACCTGAAGTCATTTGCAGCCAAATTAGCGTTTCTTGATAATCTGGCGTCACAAAATGCCACAAATCATTGGGACGATGTGATGACTGATATTGCAGTAACGTTTGCGCGACCGCCTGAGGCGAATTAGGCAGTACATAATCCTTTTGCTCACCCGATCTTAATTCTCTATTAACCACTTTAGCGACATCGGCAAGTGAATTTGATTTTCCGACTAATCCCGATGCTTTTAAATAGTCTTGTAATGATTCGACATACGCGAGTAACTCAGGAGACTGAAATGCCTTAGATTGGCTTAACGCTGACTCCGCGTTCTGTAATGTCGTATTGAGATAGCTCGCCTGTATATCAGATACGTCTGAAAATAACTTGTCATCAATGTTAATTAACAATTGCTGATACTGCTCACTAAGAGGTTGTCCAGACAATTGAGTGACCTGCTCTGCTGCCCAACTTGCTAAACTGGTAGGCTTGTCTTTAGCGAGTAAATCGTCAAGCGACAGTAAGGAGTTGCTCGAACTAAGAACGACATAAGCGTCATAGGTTCCAGCAAAGTTTTCATTCAACACTTTATCAGCAACACGAATTTCATGGTCTTTTTTGAACCAACGCACCGGATTATCGTTAATTTCAATTTGCGTTATTCCCCATACTGAAATAGCGAACACAACAGCAAAGCTTAGTACTAGCGAGGTTTTAAATTTGAGTGCAAAACCACCTAAAAATTTAGCAATTTTAGCTATTCGACTGCCACCTTTCTGGGAATGCATGACTAATTGTAACTTTTCCAATGACGCATTGTTCATTCGTGACAAGTAAGATGGCATGAAGGTGATCGTGATTAAAAACGCGAGCAATATCCCCGTTCCAACAAAACCTCCGAATATCTGTACTGGTGGTATTGGTGTCAGCATGAGTGAGTAGAAACCCACAGATGACGTAATCGAGGTATACAGCATTGGCGTAAATAAATGCCCAACTACCTCTTCAATCGTTTCATTAAGCTCTGCCCCTGGTTTATGACGATCACTAAATTCAGAAAGAATATGCACTGAGTCAACAACAGCAATAGGCATCAGGAAAATCGCAATCATTGAGGACATAATATGCACGGTATAGCCCATGCCTATAAGTGCGCCCATCGTAATCATCACGGTTGCCATCGCGACAATCATAGGCGCTATGATAAGTGGAATATTCCTAAAGAAGAAAAACAGCAGTATAAAAATCGTTAATCCTGCTAGTGGCGCAGAAATACCCATTTGGATAAACATCTCAACACCAAACTGGTCCTCAGCGACAGGTAAACCAGTGATATACCAGTCGGCATTGCCATTTAATTTGCTAATATTTTGTCTAATTTGCTCAGCAATTTTATAACTTTGATTTTTGTCTTTAATCGGAACATAAATGGCTGCTGCTTTGCCGTTTTGAGAGACCAGCGTGTCTTGCAGCAATGGCAGTCTAGCTAGATGACCTCGAATTGTTGCGCTTTCATCAAGAGTTGAAGGCGGTTTGTCCATCATCCATTCAAAACGAATTGTACCTGACTCGGATTGGCTAATATTGTCGACGGTTGATATTGACATGAGATCAGCCGAAATAACACCTTCAATTGACAGTATTGACTGCGTAATGTCATATATGTCAGTGAGTGATGATGGCGTGAATATGCCATTTTCGGTGCTGGTATCGACCACTCCAACGACAATCGAATCATGCATCGCAAAACGCGTTTTCACTACGTTGTGAAACAAACGTGCTGGATGCTCTGCATCAAGCATATTCTCTGGGTCAGTATCAATTTTTATGCGCGGTATTTGCGCCGTAAAAAGCAATGCTAAAACCACCAATATTATATAAACAACTTTCGGCTTTTGCGTACAAAAACGGACTAAATTTTTGGCTATATTTTTCATGTTTTTATTCAAGTTTTGCTAGCATCTGTGGATTGTAAGGCAAAATACGCGCCAAGCTGCCTTAAAAGTCAAAAAATAACTTGTTAATGCGCTGATATACATACAAAAAATAAAGGTGAGTTGTAGTTTAGGGCAAAGCCTTGCAACTACGTACTTAACAAAGTAGCTAGCTAATACCAGGGTGAGTCCGTAGCCAATAGTATACGCAAGTAGCAACACCGGTAAGTAGCGCATATAGGATAAAAACGTAAGCTCTTTTATTTCGCTCATTGCAATAATGCCTGCAGGTGAACCTATTACCAGCAATGAACCACCCACGCCAACAGCATAGGTTAGTTGTTAACCATTGCGGTGTTGTGAGCACAGGAGTTGCTTTGAGCAACGCGACAGTTAATGGCGACCCAAAACATGTGTGCTTTTGTCGAAATTTCGGCTGGAAAAAGGCGCTGAACTGCCACCTGAATAACGTCTTTCGCATTTAAATAAGCCACAAATGTCATGCTGGACATTAAAAATAGCCACAATACAGCAATTTCTAAGAGGTTTTGTTCCAAGCGTTGCGTAACTACTTTGTGCGGCACTGCAATGCGGCGCGATGCTATCAAAAGCGGGAAAATTATCTTTGCTAGGATCGTCATACTGTGCAAAATTATGCTAATTTTACTTGTAATCACTAGCGCGGGACTCGCCCGCGAGTGACTTAGCGATGTTACATTTTAGTACACCTTATTTGGAGCATACTAATGCAATCATCTCACCGTATGGTGAAATCGCCGTTTTAGTAATACCCGACTGGCAGAACTCAGACTCAATACTCATTGGGCTCCAGTCACCTTCTGCCTGAAGGTATTCGCCTTTGGATATGACCTGTCGCTGGTAAAGTTTGCTGCCATCACTAGCGATCAGATGCCCTGTTGCACTTACTGAAAAATACTCACTCCCTTGCGGCAATTGGCTAACAACAATCGTTTTCTTACTTTTAGTGTTATAGGCCTTCAATTGATTCTTTTGTTGGTTTTGAGCATAAAGGTACCAATTAGATTTTTCAAATTGATGAGCATTTATCGATGTATTCACTCCCCCTCCATTTTGCGCTAAATATGTTTCCGGATTTCCGTTAATATTGATAGCTCGCAATTCACTCTGATCGTTGTCCTTTTCTCTTACCACCAACCAACCAAAATCCTTTGGTGACTGTGCAAGGGCCGGTTGATTTGTGCTTAAACGCACAATACTTCGCATGCTATTTTTTGATAAGTCCCATATAAACACGTCTGCTCCAAGTTCATTTGATGTACCCAAAACCTGCGTAAAGTAAAGATGATTCCTATCAAAGAAATGAGGATTATCCGCTATTGCTAAATCAGTTGAAATTTGACTCAGTTCTTTAATTGGCTGCTTTGCTCGTAAATCTAATTTACCTAAAAATAAGGTATTGTTTTGCCCAGCGAGCACATTCGGTGATAACAAGGTCAAGGCACCAAGGGAACATACAATTTTCAACACGATTTTCATCATAAACCTCTCCTAAATTTCTAATTCTTTGAACACCGCTTCAAATGAAAGGTGTTTTTCAATATCAAATGAGCGATTGATTAAACGTGCCACGTCGCGCGCCGAAATAAGACCTCTAATTTGGTGTTTTTCACGGTCGATGACTAGACAATGTTGTTGATGGTTATTTCTCTGTGTTTCTAATACATCGCTCACTGAGGCGTTAATAAGCTCTTCGTAATCAAAACACTTTAGACTCTCTCTCGGATGCATAAAGTCGCTAACCAATAGTTCGTCCCGATGCGTATTTTTATTTACTTTTTTAAGGACGTTTTCTTCCGATAAATCCTGTAATCCAATAAGACCCACAAACTTATTATTATTATCTACCACTAGCTTCAATTTCACATGAGCACGTTTCATCATTGCCTCTACATCTACCGCCTTAACATTAGTGCCGATTACTCTAGGCAAATTTTGGTGGAAATCGGTTAGAATGCTTAGCGCAGGCGTGTTCTTCGAAATCGATATATTCTCGTCTGGCCAAACTAATTCATCAATAGATTCAGTATTATATAGTGTTAAAATTTTCATAAAGCCCTTCCTTTTTATTACCGGATAGATGCTAAAACAACTAATAGCAAGTTTTAGACATCGTAAAATATTAGTCAATTTTTAAATCTAAATATTACTAATAATGGTGCGGAGGGGCTCGAATAGGAAATAAAGCGCTGCTTGATAATATAGTTAACACATCACCTAAGCGGATGTTTACGTTTACATAACGGGCAATGGTTAGGGCATAAAGAAGTGGTATAATATCCGTCTCGACATCATCGATGTCTTCAATACCAACTATTTCAGAATCGGCACTGCAAGAAATAACTGACGTGTTTTTATCAAATTGCGCAGTATCGTCGCTATAGAAAGCAGCGTTTGCAGCAAATATTGACACTAAACTCAGAAATATCTTTAACATTAGTTGTTTCCATCTCCCTTGCAGAAATAAATATGTAGTCATTTTATTGTTATTCAAGAGGGACTCTAAAATTTATAGTATCAACTGCGGGTCTGATGGCAAAATCATGGCCAGCAATCTAATCACATACTAGATTGTAACGTCTTCACTCATATAATAGTAAGTTAGGCCTTAAAAATCAAACTGAAATAATACTTTGACATCAAGATAAATTTATACTATCTTGACATCAAGGTATATATATTCTGTCACAATAACTCATAAACTGATTTGAGATTTGTAAAGACAAGGTAATTAATATCTAGCAAGAATCATTATTTAAATTAAGGGAGGCGCATATCGCAATGTACATTATAAAAGCATTTAAAAAATTTTTTAAACGAAAGTACCCATACTCTCCCGTCGCTATTCTAGGAAGAAAAACTGTTGAGCGCATACTCGGCGCAGATATTATAAAGTTAAAAAAACTTGAAGAAAAACAGAAAAAAGACCGTGAACAACAATCTGACAAGAAATGACCCTGACTGAAATTTTATCTTGACGCAAAGATAAAGTATCAGTATGTTAATTTTATAAGACAACGAAAAGATACAATTTGCATGGATTCGGTCCAGAACAAAGTTCATCAATGGTCAAAACAAATGCCCGACTTGAACACAAAACCCATGGCTCTCATTGCGCGTTTACAGCAAACAACGAAAGAAATTAACGGTGAACTTTGTACTAGCTTTGAGCATTACAAGTTGACCGACGCTAGCTTTGACGTTTTGGCAACACTACTTCGCGCTGGACCTCCCCATTCGCTATCCCCAAGTGAATTACTTGAGCAAATGCACATTACATCTGGCACCATGACAACCCGAATAGATAAGTTAGAAAAGAAAGCTTTAGTAAAGAGAAAGACTAAAAAACACGACAAACGCAGTGTCAGCGTGGCGCTTACTAAGAAAGGCTTAAAATTGATTGATGAAGTCATTTTGGAGCATGTAAAAACTCAAGAAAAAATAGTTTCTGTATTTGACCAGGAAGAGCAATTTATTTTTAACGCTCTATTAGAAAAATACCTCGCCCATAGCGTAAACAAAAAGAAATAATAGCTTGGCGAGAGTTAGTCACTGATGATGACATTAGATTGATTCGGTTTGATTGCACCCCTTTGATCACTGCGAAATGAAGTCGCCCGTCGCTTAGATTATAGAACTCATACCTACTCAGCATGCAGATTTCCAAAATACATACCGATCAGTTTTGCGGCGTTGTCTTGCATTGAAAATGCATCAGGATCTTCTAAATACTCAACTGCAATACCCCGTAAATAAGCACTAATACCAATCGTTAACAACATAGAATCGGTATTTTCTGGAAGCACGCCCTGCTTGATTGCTTTGTCGAAGTAACGCGAGAGGGTCACGTGTTTTTGTTTCTTCTTTTCATTATATCGATCCTTACTTTGCGCAAACTCGTCGGAGTAATCGCAGCGCAATAAAAATAAAGTCGCAATTTTCTTCTTCATTTTATTTTGTTCTAAATCGATAAGTAATTCAGTGCATACCTCTTGCAACTGCTCTATTGCATTAGGGCTAACTGCTTCGAGGCCGTCAGTGATCATTTGTATAAATGGAGAATGCAATTGGTCGTGCAGTGCTTCAAAAATATCTTGCTTGCTTAAGAAATGCCAGTAGACGGCACCTCTCGTTACACCAGCGGCTTTTGCAATCTTTTCCAATGACGTCTTAGCAACGCCATGTTCACTAAATAATTTGACCGCGGCATCTAAGATTGATTGCTTTGTAATATCCGCGTCTTCTTTTGTTTTTCTCATAACTACTAACTACTCCACACATCTGAATGAAAACGAGGGATTGGTTTTTTTTTACATCGTTTATTGCTCGAAAAAGTATGATAAATTGACAACATACATCCATGTATGTATATTACGATAATCAATTAATAAGTACTTGTCTAGCCTAATCATCTTTTCTTTCCAAGGTTTATATATATGCACACATTTCGAATCTATTTAATGATGGGGTTTCTATCATCCACTATTTTTGGTTGTTCTGACGCCATCAATGGGCCACAAGGAGCGGCTCAGAAGCCCGCGCAGACAGTCTCTATTATCACATTAGAGAAGCAAAGCGTTGATATTTCAATGGATTTACCGGGGCGTATTACGCCTTTTAAGCAATCTCAGGTTCGTCCACAAGTTGACGGTGTTATTATAAAACGCTTCTTCGAAGAAGGTGCGCAAGTCAAGCAAGGCCAGCAGCTCTATCAAATTGACGATGCGAGATATAGTGCACAATTAAATAGTGCCCATGCTGATGTAAAAAGTGCCCTTGCAAATCAAAAAACCATGCAAGCGAAGACTGCTAGATATAAAGACTTAGTCTCGAGAAACGCTGTTAGTCAGCAAGAATTCGACGATGTCATTGCCCAAAACGAGCAAGCGAACGCAAATATTAGTGTGGCTGAAGCAAAAGTAACTGTTGCCAAAGTGAATGTAGATTACACGAAAGTATACGCACCAATAGACGGCCAAATTAGTCGTTCATATGTGACCGAAGGTGCTTTGGTAACCGGAAATCAAGCACAGCAACTCGCTACCATCACCCAGCTAAACCCTATTTACGTTGATATGCAAGAATCTGGCGCTGCAATTTTAGAGTTACGCCGTGAAATGCAGCAACAGGAAGCCTTACCGGTATCCATTTTAGTCAATGGAACCAGCAATGAATTGTATTCTCAACAAGGCCAGCTGAAATTTTCAGAAGTAACTATTGATCAAAGTACAGGTGCAATTACGTTGCGTGCAGTAATGCCGAATCCAAATAGCATTTTGCTACCGGGTTTATTCGTTACAGCAAGGGTACATATTGGTTCAAAAGACGCCGTTTTAGTACCTCAGCGCGCCACTATGCGGCAACCTGATGGTAGTCTAATAATCTATTTAGTTAATGCTAACGGTGTAGTCGTTGCTAAAAGAATAAACCCAATAAAATCTATTGGTTCAGATTATGTCGTTACCAAAAACTTGGATTCAGGTGAGAAACTTATCGTAACTGGGTATCAAAAAGTCAAACCGGGCGCTAACGTAAACGCGGTTCCTTGGACAACAAATTAGTAACCAACAACAACCGCCACTCGAGTTGCTCTACTCCAGCTTGGTACACACTTTAATTTTAGAAACGAATTAGGAAAGCAATTTATGGCTGGCTTTTTCATTGATCGTCCTGTTTTTGCATGGGTACTTGCCATCATCACCATGCTAACTGGCGTACTTGCAATCTCATCTCTGCCGATAGAACAATACCCAAAGGTGGCGCCACCCACGGTATCTATTACCGCGGCCTACCCCGGAGCGTCAGCAGAAACTGTTGAAAACTCTGTAACGCAGGTCATTGAACAAAGCTTGTCGGGCATCGACAATTTACGCTATTTCTCAGCAAGCAGTGCCAACAATTCAATGACAATTACATTGAGTTTTGCACCGGGCACCGACCCCGATATTGCACAAGTACAAACTCAAAATAAAGTACAAGGGATCATTTCGCTGCTGCCGCAACAGGTCCAGCAACAAGGTGTTACGGTAACTAAGTCAAATGCAGCTTTTGCCTTAGTTGTTGGTTTTTACTCTGACAATGAAGAGATAAGTCAGTTTGATCTTAGCGATATGTTGGTATCACAATTTCGCGATCCCATTTCAAGAATAGACGGTGTTGGTAATGTACGCGTATTTGGATCTCAACGTTCTATGCGTATTTGGTTAGACCCTGCCAAACTATACAGTTTTAACCTCACTCCGGTTGATGTACGCAATGCGGTTACAGTGCAAAACACCGATGTATCCGCGGGACAATTAGGCGGTATGCCGGCGATAGACGGACAGCAAATCAACGCGACTATACAAGCCCAATCTCGACTAAAAACGGTTGAGGATTTTGAAAGGATCGTACTTCGAGTTAATACGGATGGCTCTCAAGTGAGAGTGCGAGACGTTGCTCGAATAGAGCTTGGTGCTGAGTCATATGACGTTATTGTTCGCTACAAGCGTCGCCCAGCCTCCGGGATGGCAGTTAGTTTGGCAACTGGCGCAAATGCGCTTGATACCATAGCCCGAGTAAAAGCGAGAGTAGATGAATTGAAATCGACATTACCCGATGGGGTTCAAGTCGTCTATCCGCTTGACTCATCGCCTTTCATTGAAATGTCGATTAAGTCGGTGGTGCAAACTCTAATCGAAGCTGTTGTGTTAGTTTTCTTAGTTATGCTGCTGTTTTTACAAAACTGGCGAGCTACCCTTATTCCTACTATCGCCGTGCCTGTTGTATTACTTGGCACATTTGGTGTGCTGTATGCCTTTGGCTTGAGCATTAATGTATTGACTATGTTTGCTATGGTATTGGCCATAGGTTTGCTGGTTGATGACGCTATTGTGGTAGTTGAAAACGTTGAACGGATTATGGATGAGGAAGGTTTACCACCCAAAGAGGCGACAAAAAAATCAATGTCACAGATAACTGGAGCGCTAGTGGGTATCGCCGCAGTCTTGTCTACCGTATTTATTCCTATGGCATTCTTTAGTGGCACAGCTGGCGCTATATATCGCCAGTTTTCCATAACTATTGTATCGGCCATGGGATTTTCAGTGTTAGTCGCGATTATTTTATCTCCCTCTTTATGCGCCACATTATTAAAACCACACGATCCAAATAAAGATAAAAACAAAGGTTTCTTTGGCTGGTTCAATCGCAACTTTAACAAAGGTAGAGATGGCTATGAGCGCGCAACTACCCATATAGCAAAGCGAGTTAAACGTTACCTAGTTGTTTATGGCGCCCTCGTTGGAGTCATGGTCATTATCTTTTTACGCTTACCTACTTCTTTTTTGCCCAATGAAGATCAAGGTAGTATTTTAATGCTACTGAGCACGCCACCGGGTTCAACTGCACAGCGTACGCTTGAGTCAGTGAAACAAGCTGAAGATTTCTTTTTAGACACTCACGGTGAGGTCACATCTGACTTATTTACCGTGGTTGGATATAGCTTTGCTGGGCAAGCGCAAAATGCTGCCATGGGTTTTGTACATTTAATTGATTGGGACAAAAGAGATGAGTCAAACAGTGCATTTGCTATTGTTAACCAAGCTTATGGCGCATTTTCTCAAATTCAAGACGCCACTGCGTTTCCTATCCTACCGCCACCTATACAAGAACTTGGAAATGCGACAGGGTTTGATATGCAGCTAGTGGATAGAACTGGGGCTGGCCACCAAGAGCTAATGAATGCGCGAAACCAATTACTTGGCATGGCAGCACAAAATCCGAAGCTTGCTGGAGTTCGCCCTAATGGCTTAGCCGATGTTGCGCAATTCAAAATTGATATTGATAGCGAAAAAGCCTCGGCGCTTGGTATTCCTCTGAACGAAATTAATAGCACATTGCAAATTGCTTGGGGCTCGAGTTACGTTAATGACTTTATTGATAATGGCCGTATTAAACGGGTATATATGCAAGCCGATGCCGCACACCGAATGGTACCTGAAGACTTAGAAAAGTGGTATGTGCGAAATAATAGCGGTGAAATGGTCGCATTTAGTGCTTTTGCCACTACTCAGTGGACCTATGGTTCACCAAAATTAGAACGATTCAACGGTATTGCCTCGGTCAATATTCAAGGTAATCCAGCCCAAGGTGTATCTTCAGGTGAAGCGATTACAGAGATGGAAAATATGGTGGCCCAGTTGCCGGGCAATTTTGGTGTTGCCTGGTCTGGTTTATCTTATGAAGAAAAAGCCGCAGGTTCACAGTCAGCGCAGCTATATCTTATTTCACTTCTGATCGTATTTTTATGCCTAGCGGCATTGTATGAGAGCTGGTCGGTACCAATTTCAGTCTTGTTAGTTGTTCCCTTAGGTGTATTAGGTGCGGTTGTAGCAGCCTTTATTTTTAACCTACCAAATGACATTTATCTGCAAGTTGCGTTCTTAACCACCGTTGGCTTAGCTGCTAAGAATGCCATTTTGATTGTTGAATTTGCGAAGGACCAAGTTGCAAATGGGGTTGATGTTATGACCGCGGTTTCAACCGCCGCTAAACAGCGTTTTCGTCCGATTATTATGACATCCATGGCCTTTATATTAGGGGTAACACCATTGGCTATATCGACTGGTGCGGGCGCAGCATCTCAAAATGCTATTGGTATTGCGGTAATAGGCGGAATGTTTGCAGCCACTTTCTTAGCCATATTTTTTGTACCTATGTTCTTTGTGATGGTACAAAAAATTACTAAGTAAATTTAGCGTTATTAAATAACGAGTATCGTGGGCCCAACTGCTGTTGTTAAAAGAGCCTGCGTAACGGATTTATACGGCAAGCTTATATGGAAAGATAATTAAGTAATCGAGCATTCGTTTATATATTTGGCACCAATTAATTTTGGCATGACACTACGTTTGCGTGAATTGGAAAACAGCTTATAGCACCTCCAGTGCTCTTCGGTAAGCTACCCCATTGCAGTGGGGCCGCAACAAGGTCAAAAAGTGATTAGTGACCATCGTTTAAGCGTAACCAAATAAGGACAAGTCTGTACCATCAATTAGTTCGAAAGGCTTAATACCTATAAAACCATGACCTGTTGCATAGAATATGTATATGTACTATCTTTTCTATCCTCCAGCATCACTCTACTAAAGAGAATGGACATTGAAAACGCTAACCCACTCCTTGTTTTTAATCACAACCTTATTTTTCAGTGTAAACTGTTATGCTTAATCTGAGTGGCTATCTACCTCTGAAAGTGTCGCTCAATTTAGAGCGCAGGTAGAATATTTGAAGCCAGAAAAAACCAGCTTTGAATTGTTATCTGTAACAGATATTAGCGTTGAATTAAACAAGCGTAGTATCCCTATTCGCATATACAACCCCAGCGAAGGCAAGTGTAAACCTGTCATAATTTATGTGCATGTTGCATGGTGCATGCGGGGTGGCAGGTAGCCTCGATAGTCATGACGAAGTATCACGTTATTTAGCCAAACAAAGTGATGCTATGGTCATTGCGATTGATTACCGCCTTGCTCCTGAATTCAAATATCCTGCGGGGCATAGCGACGTTTACGATACAGTTAAATAGATTTGGGATAATGCTGAGTCACTCAATATTGATAAAGCAAAGTTTGCTATTGCCGGTGAAAGCACAGGCGCCTATTTTGCTGCGGCGACCACCTTACGAAGCTCAAGAGAGAAAGACGCTCCTAAAATAGCATTTCAGCTACTGGTATTTGCCGCGCTCGAAGGCGGCGGTTCATCGTGGAGTGAATGCAAAGCGCAATACTTTGAAAGCCCGGATGATGCCAAAAGCGATTCTGGCTCGCCACTGTGGGCGCAAGACTTTACAGGCATGCCGCTCACGTTTAACGTGTTTGGGCAATATGAAATATCGCGCGCAGAACAAGAACTCTTTATCCGAAAACTCGCCGAGCAGGGAGTGTCAACTCACAGTTTCATGGTCAATAATGTCGCACATGATGTTGTCAATAGGATTAGTGTAAAAGGGAATTTAGCAGCCCATAAAAAGGCTGTAGTATTCGTATTCAACAAGCGCGCAACCTGAACAATCTAAGTATATATTATTTAGGTTGAACGACTATATTTGGCACGTTTGTGGTCTTCCCCTAAATCTGTAGACATTTTTTACTTAGAAACCGAAGTAAGGTAAAAGGCCGGCCAGCCAGTCTGCTGAACAAGAGGAGATCCGTAAGCGTAAAGCTGAATTAAAGCGCGTGAGGGAAGAACGAAACATCCTAAAGGAAGCCGCTGTGTGTTCAATAGGTCAACGCAACATATTGGTTAAATCGCTCTGCTGGTGTCTAGTATTCTAACGTTTTTCTAGGTCTTTCGTTTAGTTTTCTTGTTTTGTGATGAACTTGGTATCAGCAAATCGACTAAATTAGCTTTATATACCCCGAAAATGTATCGCATTTTATTATTGAAATTCATGGTATCTATGAATCTAGGAATGGGTATATTTAAAAAGAACTGAGCCGCAACTATTGGACTTGTCACATTACTACTGAATACAGCTTCAATACATGGTTTGAATGACAATCGCTTAGCATTTTGGATATTTGACCGCTGCTGAGTGATTGCCAATTGATATTCGTGATCAGGTATTTGTAAAATACATTGTAGTTTCAATAACAGTTGATTATCAAAAGTTGGTTTATCGATAAACGAATCCAACTTTCTAAAACAACCAGTAATATTGCTATAACCAAGTTTTGTAGCAAGTTCAGAACGTTTGATATTATATAATTTTTAAGGTGGAAACTAAGTAGAGATTTCAACCGATTTATGCCGATATTGATTTCCTCTTTAGCTGTTATTTGATGAATCGCTGTGCGAGTAAGAATGTAAAGCAGCAATGTCTAAAACCTATACCTGCGCGGGACCTAGTAGTTATTTTTGAATTACTAGCAGACTACGGCAAACGATTTTTATCTCATGCTGGTCAAGTACTAAGGAGTCGCTACTGCGATGTGGCCCAAAAAATTGCTTTTATCTGACGGATTAACCAACGTGTTTCATTCCGGCATTATCTTTATCGATATTTTATTAATTACGACGTGCCTATTGATATATAGTTAATACAGTAAAATATAGTCGTTATGGTCACCGAACACTTGCAACGTGGTTGTCCAAACAACTGCATTCAATTAATGCACACTCAAGGGAACTAATCTGGCTGTGTTCAGTCCAAATTATTTGGATTATTTTGCCATTCAGCTCAACATACGGCTCAGAAATCGGTTAGGCTTCAAGCCACCGCTGGAAGTGTTTATAGAACTGATGAAACGTACCCAAGAAGCGCTATCAGGCGTTCGCTAATCCGGATGTTGCACTTGGAGTTGGGGACCGCTCTGTGTCATTCACTGAGAAACTGAGAGAAATAAATGAAACCATATCAAGCAACTATTTTTAACTCCGCCGTTTTGGTGGTATTCGGCCTTTGGGCGTATCTGAATGTGGCAGCAGAGTCGCGCTCTACGACGATATTGATCCCCGTGATTTTTGGCGTCGTTCTCGCATTGTTGATTCCGTTTTTTAAAAAGGAAAACAAAGTTGTTGCTCACGCGGTTGCTGGGTTAACCCTACTGATTACCATAGCGCTAATCATGCCACTAATAGGCTCTATTGGACGGGACGATATGGTTGCCGTGTTTCGAGTGGGAGTAATGATGGCCGTCAGTCTGTTCGCACTGTTTGTCTACATTAAGAGCTTTATTGCAGTGCGCCGCGCGCGGCAGATTGAGACATAGCTATGCCGGGCCCGACTTCATACGTTTGTTAGTAGTCTCGGTGCTTGCCCAAAGCTGTTAGCCGCATTTTGTACCCCGCGGTTAACTCGCTTGGAGGCGATGATTCGAATCTAGGGCGGTAATGTTTGTATTGTGGAGTTTGCTGCAATGCCAGCAACACTCATCCTTGATTAACCTATTTAAATGAAAGGGTGGCAGAAGTAGGTAGAATGATCGACTGATATTATTGTTCATACACACCATGTTTAAGCAGATGCTAGTAATGCTGTTGCCGCAATTGTTGTAGGCAAACACCGACCAATTTTTTATCTAATTTTAGGATTACGCTTTGGCTAAAATCCAGTGGCCCATTCAGAAACCGTGATAACTCACAAATTCTTTATTATCTACTCGTACTGAGCGTACTTCATTGGCGGCAAAATTTTCATCCGGATATCCTAGTGCAATACAAATCATAATTGCTTCGGTATCTGGTATTTGCGCGTATTTATGAACCACGTCTGATTGCATAATACCTTGGCCATTAATGACACATCCCAATCCAAGATCCCAAGCTGCTAAGACGATGCCGTAAGCTAATGAGCCCAAACCAAACTGCGTAATACCAGCAGGCTCTAAGGACTTATCGTAAGTCAACACAAGTGATACGGGGGCATCAAACTGACGAAAACCTCTCATCATCCAATCCATACGCTTTTCTTTGTCTTCTCGCTTTATGCCCATGACTTCAAATAGTTGCACTGCTACATCAATCTGGCGTTGCCTATGCACACCAACGTAATCTTCCTTGTACGGAAAGTCACGGACATGGGGCTTTCCAGCCATTGTATCTTGCGTATTACCCTCGCGGATCTTATCCAAGACATCGCCAGTCACCGCATGCACTCGCCAAGTTTGTGTGTTGTAGGAAGAAGGTGCCCATTTGGCGGCATTTATAATTGCGTCAACTATTTCTTTGGAAACTGCTTTTTTGTTAAAGCCACGAACACTTTTTCGTGACGCAGCGAATTCTGCAAAATTCATAAAATCCTTAAAGCTTGTAGGGTGTAGTAAACGACGCTAACTATTAATGTAATTTTAAGTTGGGTCGTAATCTATTGTTAATACGACTGGCGAACATGAATAACAGCGTTTTGAATTTGCCATAAATAACCACTTGATGCATTCGATACAGGCTGATATAAACAATACGTGCTAAACGGCCCTCAATAAACATGCTGCCGCTCGTCAGATTACCCATAAGACTCCCAACCGTTGAATAGGTTGATAATGAAACTAAGGAGCCATAGTCTACATATTTGTAATCGGTTTGCGGTTTGTTTTCATCAAGCAGTTTAATATTATTGAATACATGACTGGCCATTTGATGGGCAGACTGCGCACGCGGCGGCACTTTAGAACCATCCGGCATTAAGCAATGAGCACAATCGCCCAAGGCATAGATATTTTCATCAGTGACACTGACTAATTGCGGCGTGACCACAATTTGATTAATTCGATTAGTTTCTAGGCCGCCTATGTTGGCCAAAAAATCTGGTCCTTTTATGCCGGCTGCCCATACCGACATGCGGCTGCTAATAAATCGACCGTCTTTTGTATGCAGCCCTGTTGTTTCTGCTGCAGACACTGCTGTATCGAGTAATATTTCAACCCCTAATTTCTCTAACTCCCGTTTGGTAATCTTAGCAATTCTTTCCGGTAGCGCCGGCAATATCCGAGGACCAGCTTCTACTACGGTAACTTTGAGTCGGTTGCTCGACAGGTGATTATAACCATATGACTTAAGTAGTTCAGAGGTTTTATAAAGCTCAGCGGCCAACTCAACGCCGGTCGCTCCAGCTCCAACGATAGCAATTTCTAAGCTGTGATTGTTGTCGTCAGATTGTAATTTTAAAAATTCATTGAGTAACTTAATATGAAATTTTTGAGCACTTGCAGGTGAATCTAAAAATATACAGTGTTCTTTAGCACCCCCTGTGCCGAAGTCATTGGTTACCGAACCAATCGCAAAAACCAGCTTTACGTATTCTAATTCTCGTGAATTGAGTATCACATTGCCGTCATCGTCTAACAACGGAGCCAAGGTGATTTTTTTAGTTTTTCGGTCAAGCTCAACCACACTGCCTAAATGAAAAATAAAACCATTTTTATTACCTACCGACAAATAATCAACCCCATCTATGTCAGGATCGAGGGACCCTGCCGCAACCTCATGCAATAGTGGCTTCCAGATGTGTGTTCGGTTTTTATCTACTAAAATAACTTTGCGCGCTTTGTTTTTGTAACGTCGTCCAAGTTTTACGGCAAGTTCTAAGCCGCCCGCCCCACCACCCACAATAATGATATTTTCTTGGCTATTGAGAGCTGAATTTTGGGTTTCCAGTGTTATCATTTATTAAGTCATCTTATATTGGTTAATTGTCAGTTTTTGTATAAAGTCGATGTTGGTTTTGCTTAGCAAATTAATTAACCAAGCTTGACTCCCTAAGTCAGCGCTTTCATTTGCGTGTTTACATGTTCCAAAGCCCATGATAAATCGCTACCATTTCCTCAATGCTAGGCACAATAGGATTATTTCCCGGTGAGCCCGAGGCCAATGCTTGTTTGGCCATGGTTTCACAAACCTCAAAAAAGGCCTCCTTTTCAATACCAAAATCCTCAGGCGTCGGCACATTAAGGTCATCATTAAGTTGTTGTAGCTCTTTAATAAGGAGTCCACAAGCATACTCATCAGGATCCACGTTTGTCGCAATACCCATAGTTCGGGCGCAGGTAGCGTAGCGCGAGCATGCACCTCGTATCGAAAATGCAGTTACACTTGGCAATAACATCGCATTGGACAAACCGTGAGGGACATGAAAAAACGCCCCAATCGGGCGGCTCATTCCATGTACTAAGGCGACTGATGCATTGGAAAATGCTAAGCCTGCCAACGTAGCACCTAACATCATTGCTTCCCTAGAGGCTTTATTTTTTCCATTGCGATAGGCTTCTCGCAAGTTCGGCGCAAGCAACTTCATTGCCGCTAACGCTTGACTGTCGCTGTATAGATTTGCTTTTTTACTTACGTAAGCTTCAATTGCATGAGTTAGTGCGTCAATGCCAGTATCGGCGGTGGTGCGTGGTGGTAAACTCAAGGTCAGCGTGTAGTCGATAAGTGCGGCGGCGGGCATAAAGCCAGGACCGGCACAAAGCATTTTTTCATCCGTATCTTGGTCTGTAATAATAGTAAACTTGGTGACTTCAGAGCCTGTACCTGCAGTAGTGGGGATCGCGATGACAGGTAAACCTGGCTGCGTTTGTATATGAGGAAACTTATAGTCTTTCATTTCGCCACCCAGCATAGCTAGCACGGCCACTGCTTTTGCACTATCAATAGGACTTCCGCCACCTAAGGCAATGATGCAATCGTAAGGTTCGCTTTTGACTTTTTTCAGCGCTAGTATAATTGAGGCAACTGTTGGCTCAGGTATTGTATTGTCAAATACATCTGGCAATTGTTCATAATCGTTAAACTGCGCTAATAGGGCCTGAACATAACCGAGTTCAACCATGGTTTTATCGGTTAAAATAATCGGACGATAACAACCCAAACTGTTAATAACCTCCACCACTTTGCTTGCTGCATCTGCGCCAATTTGAAGAATTCGTGGAAGTACAATTTGTGTCGACATAAGTGCCCTTAATTAGACTTGGTCTTCATAATCTGAATATAATTGCGAATGACATTATTGATAACATCAAAGATGTAAAACTACTATTAATAATGTCTTGTTAAGATGAAAGTATTAGCTCAAACCTATTCATCACTGTCGCGCTCAAGCGTACCCGAGGACCTTGTATGCGAACTATGCTGAACCTTACCATTTCGCCCTAATTTATCATGACTGGCTACCCAGTCTCCGCTTAATACGGCGCTCATTAACGACAACTCGCCTGCCAACACGGTAGCACCAATAATTTCAGCTAATTTGCGCACTTTCCCCTCGCCCTCACAGCCCAACAGTTTTAAACACTCTTGCTGAGTAGGTAACCCCGTGCCGCCGCCATAGGTTGCAACAATTAATGAGGGGATAGTAATGGATAAATAATAGTTGCCCTGTTCATCAATATCGGCATAGGTAACCGCAGATGAGGATTCTGCAACATTAGCGACATCTTGGCCAGTCGCAATAAAGGTGGCTGTTATGCCATTAGCTGAATGGGCACCGGTATTGGTTGAACCCGCCATAAAATTACCGACTTGGGTAATAGATCTGGCTTTGTAAAGCGCCATTGCGGACACGCCCATGACCTTTTCAATTAACGCACTTGATACTATAGCTTCAGCGATGACTCGCTTTCCACGTGTCCGCAGCGTATTTAGCTGCGAGTGTTTTTTATCCGTATCCATTGCACCTGACAGCATATATCGGTTGATGTCTGGATAATTCTTTTTTATCCATTCACAAGCGACATAAGTTGCTTTACCCACCATGTTTTGGCCTGCGGCATCACCGGTGGTGAAATTGAAACGCAAATATCGCATTCTGGCAGCAGCATATTGTTCAATATCTCGCAGTTTTCCTGTTTTTGTGGTTGTTTCAGCGACCGCTTTTATTTGCTCAAAGTTGACCTCAATCCACAAACCAAAATCTCTAGCTTGACGAGCGCTTTCAAAAATAAAAACAGGGGCTCTTTGCATTGCATCATCAACAACCGTGACTGTCGCACCACCAGCCTCGCGTAACAAACGCATACCGCGGTTATAACTAGCAACTAATGTACCCTCACTGGTCGCCATCGGAACATAAAACTCCCCTCGCGCATGCTCACCATTAACGAGTAGAGGGCCGGCAAGGCCGATTGGTACTTGCGCGACTCCAATAAAGTTTTCAATATTACCAGCTGTTACAGAAGGATCGAATGAGTAACTACCGACGTTCTCTAATGACGCGTCACACTTATCTTTAACAAAATCGCGACGGGCTTTTGCCATTTCATGGGTGTAGTCGTTATCACTATCTCTGGGAATACGCGCTGACATTGATACCCTCATTTAGTTACATTATCGTTGATCTGATTATAGGCACTGTAATGGGATCGACTATTATAAATATCTATTCGGTTCTATTTACCAACAAATCACGCGTTCTCTGTAACAACTTATACGAGTTCTTTGCGGGCGCTTACACTGTATTTAACTGCCCTTGTTGCATCGCTTTAAAGGAGACAAATCAGCTTCTATCGCAATTTACGTATTAGTATCTTTTGAGTCTTGTAATAGCTCTATAATTTTGTCGCTGAGTATGGATTTAGTGACCGGTTTGGATAAGTATCCATTCATGCCAGCCTCAAAACATTTTTCCTTGTCGCTCGCCATGGCGTTAGCTGTTAATGCAATGATGGGGATGTTTTTTACTTGTTGATATTTGTCATCTTGACGAATAAGACGTGTGGTTTCAAAGCCATCGAGTTTTGGCATTTGACAGTCCATTAAAATGAAGTTGTAGAAGCCAGCCGCTTCTCCATCCAATTGCGCTAGCGCTTCTTCACCATCATTTGCTAAGGTACAGGTGATGTTCAATTGGGCAAGTAAGTTCTGGATCACAAGCTGATTAATGTCATTATCTTCGGCGACTAAAGCATGGCAACTTTCAAATATGTGGCCAGGTATATTGTCGGTATCCCCCTTATTTGCTGGTGCATCAGTGAGGCTTGATTCGCTATATATACCGAACGGGATCCTAATAGTAAAATTAGAACCTAATCCAAATTCGCTATCGACGTTGATACTCCCCCCCATCAACTCAACTAATTTTCGAGAAATAGGTAAGCCTAATCCTGTGCCTTGTGCTCTGCGTTTAGCACTTGAATCTACTTGTTCAAAGGGTTCAAATAAAACGCACAGTTTATCTTGCTCTATGCCGATACCCGTATCAATTACTGAACAAACCAAGTTGGCTTGCTCTTGTGTTTTTTTGTTAAGTCGAACACGAACGCTTATTGTACCGGTTTGGGTAAACTTAATCGCATTCCCCAATAAATTATATAGTATTTGTTTTAACCGATGGGGATCGCCAACAAACAGACCTACCTCCATACCCGCTGACAGGTAATCAAGTTTGAGACTTTTTTCTGCTGCTCTATGTTTAAAATCATTGATTAATTCTTCAACTAACTGAAGCAGATCGAATGGTTGGTTAGTGATGCTAATTTTACCTGCTTCAATTTTAGAAAAGTCGAGTATATCCGTAATAATACTGAGCAAATGACGTGAACTACTTTTAATTAACCCTAAGTAATATTGACGTTTATCTTCACTTATTTGATTAACCTCAGCATCGTCTAATAACATGTCAACTAGCCCAATCACACCGGAAATTGGGGTTCTAATTTCATGACTTATGTTTGCTAAAAAGGCGCTCTTTTGTAAATCGGCTGCTTTTGCTTTTTCAGCCATTTTTTCAGCCAATTGAGCACTATGTTGGGCTCGTTCACTAATCGCTTTTAAGTCGTTTTTTATACGGTTCGATTCCGTCAGATCAATATTCACGCCGGTGACTTTAATTGGGTTGTTATTGACATCATAGATACACGCTGCCATTCCCAGTACGCTTCGAATTTCGCCGGTATCCGTGATCACTCTAAATTCATGGTTAAAATAGGTATGGCTCTTTATTGCCTGCGCAAACACCTTTTCAGCTGCGTCAAGATCATCAGGGAAAACCGAGTTACTCCAATCTTGCAAACGGCCTTTGAACGAATCTCGACTGCATCCATAAATTTCAAATAATCGGTCATCCCATATTAAATGGTCATTCTCTATATCGTAGTCCCAGACTCCAATTTTCGCAGCTTTGAGCGCAAGAACAATGCGCTGCTCAAGCCCTTGTCGTAATATTTCATCCTCTTTTTGCATCGTGAGATCTTTGAATGTTCCAAAGTTTCTCACTACGCGCCCATTAATCACTTCCGAAAAACCAGTGGCATTAACTATTAGATTTTTGCCTTTATTGGTAATGAAATTTAGATCAATTGAGTAGGACTCTCCTGTTTTTTCTAATTTTTGTAATCCACTAGTTAATGTTGGAATTGCATCAGGGTGATAAAACTTTATACCGTCATCGAGTTTAGGTTTGAAAGTGAGCTGATCTGTTTCGTGAATACGATGGACATAATCAGACCAATACAACTGGCTTGTATCTAAATCAATTTCCCAATAGCCAGTATCGGTGACAGTTTCAAGTGCAGTAAAGGCTGAGTTAATTCGTTTCAATTCAGAAGTATCTTCGCCTATTATATAATATTCGCTTGAATTTTCGTCTCGATAAAACTGCCACTTAATCCAAAAGTAACTGCCATCTGCTTTGCACAAACGATGGGTATAATGTTGACTAATCGACTGCTTTTTTGTCAATTTTTGAGCCACATCTTCCTTGTCATCAACATGAAAAAACGAAAGAAAACTGCTGCCAAGAAAGACTTTTTGATGAGAAGCCGTTACCTTTGATGCAAAGGGATTACAGTGCTCTATTATATGTTTGCTGTTACATCTGAAAAATATATAGTCAATATTTTCGAAAAACACTGAAGTTGCTAACATTCTGATCTCTTATTTTTTATGCAAATCTGAAAAGTACGACGAACCTTAAACCATTATTAAATTTCAAATAAAGCGAACAAATTTGATTATTCTAAGGCGCTATACTTTAGTCTAATTTATATATTCAAGTAATATCAACCCTTGAAGAGATAAAAATTATCGATTTGTACACTCAACATCCTGTTTACTAGATACTTTAGGCTCATTTGTGTGTGCCTACGCATTTGTGTATGTATCGTCATCTATGTATTTTTGAGTTATTCAGCGACTAACTATCACTGATTTTTGGGTAAGGCGCTTTTCGGTAAGCCGCTTTTGGGTAAGCCGCTTTTGGGTAAATAGCGGAATAACAACTATGCCAACGATCTAGCGGTTACCCGAAGCTCAGTTCAATCACCCTCTATCTTATTTCCTTTATTATTTTTTACCTCAACAAACTTTCAATGACATGCAAAATGATATTTAATGACTTTGTATGCCAGAATAAAACTCACCAGCACCCAAAAGATAAGGATCGGTCTTTATGGATCACGATATGGTTTTGTCTAGAAGCTCAAAAAATGGTAATTAACGAAAAAAAAATACATTTTTGGAATGGCAATAAATCGCCAACTAGGCGCAATTATGAGAAGCAATTACTGTCTTTATGCGTGCAAGAAGCAGGCATAACCGATGCTGACATTATAGTCGATGAATGTGATTATCCAGCCGCCGAGGATGAGGGCAATATTTTCTCTAAGGGTTGTGATTTACTCGTCAGTGTGGCGGGTAATCAAAAATTTTCAGGTAAGCCCACGACTATTATTGAAATACCTGTTTGCCGAGGTGTTTTAGGACACCGTTTACTGGTAATACCGCAAAAACAGGCTGAACGTTTTGCCAACATTAATAGTGTCCGCCAGTTACAGCAAATGACTATTGGTATTCCTGCCACTTGGGCCGATGCTGATTTGTTTAGGCATAACGATTTTAATGTGTCGGAAAAAGGCAGCTTAGACGATCTTTTTATGCGCTTATTAAACCAAGAGTTTGACTACATTGCCTTAGGGGCGAATGAGATAGAATCAATTTTTGCGCAGTTTAGCGGTGAAAAAGCAGGATTATTACTAGAACCAACTATATTAATCTACTATCCACTGCCCTTAGTTTTTTATATTCACTCAGATAGACAAGATCTTGTCAGTATAATTGAAAGCGGTTTAACAACAGCCATAGCGAATGGCAAACATGAATCATTATTCGAAGAGCATCATCCAAATCTAATCAACCGATTAGCTTTGCGGACACGCACAACGTTTCGATTAACTAATCCATATTTGCCAGACCCATTGAAGAATTTTTGCCCTACATTGTGAGCTTTTGATAGGTTGATAGGCTTTTACAAATTGCCAGCTTTTTATAAATAATGTTGATAACCAATAATTATTTTTGCTTACATAAAACGACCGAGTTATTTATCTCGGTCGTTTTGTCAAACTAAAGAGCTTCTCTTTACCTATTCAGTAGCCTTATTTCCTAAGTTGTCAATTACATCTTGTGCGTGATAACTGTCATCGTTGGGCTTCATACCCTTACCCATTCTAATATCTAAAACCGTGTTCACTTCTTTGCGGTCGTTCTGTGAGCTTAACGAAATAGACGCGTCCATTTGGGTCGATGGTCGCTGATAAGTATCGCATGTGAGCAAACCGCACTGCCTTAAAGTTTGACGATTTTGCGACAAACCAATACTAGTCGCAGGCTGCGTTTTTGTTGATTCTATAAAGGTTTCTTTACTGGTTATTAGAAACCAATCAAAGCCTTCTTGTTGGGTTAATTGTGCAGACCTTAATAGAGCAAAATCGGTCGCGTCGGCGACGCTGTTAGAGTATATTTTAAATTGCACTCTGTATCTGTCTTCTGATATTTTTTGCTCGCTATGGCCTGCCGAACCGTTTGTCGCTGCGCGATAATCTGGTTTTGATGTGCAGCCTGCTAACAATATCGTTATGGATAAAAAAATCATGATTGTTTTCATATTTCACCTCGTTTGGTTATCGTGATTGCCATTGTTTTGAAATGGCGCTTTGTTCTTGCTCTGTATTTAATGGAGCCCCCGCAATCATGACGTCTATCACCGTTTCTAATGATTGCTCCTTACTGGCAGCCTGATAGCGCTGAGTATTAATTTCGTTTTCTTGAATAGAAGCACGCAGACGCCAGCGCTTATTTTCCTTACAAGCAATGTTGGTTGAATTAGCCTCCTCTTCAAGTAAAAGATACTGACGACAAAGATCCCCCTCTTTATTAGCAAAACTAAGCTGAGCCTTAACACTTGTATTTTCGGCAATTAAGCTTGTTTGACCGCTAATAGACGAATCTAATACTTTGGCTATCTGATTAGAAATCGTTGGCGCTGCCTGATAATTAATCGTAGATACACCAACGATTATCGCTAATACCACACTGGCGGCTATCGACATTGACGTATTTATGTTGGTTTTTACTAATTTCCAATTCGACAACTGCACTATATTATTTTGCTTTTGCCCTTTATCAATTTGTTGTGCTAGCTCTACTAGCTTCTCCGGCATTGGCGTTGCGTCTATTTGTTCAGCATTTTCAACTACCCATTGGTCAACCTGGCTAAGTTCCGCGAGGCGCATCACTAAAGCATCATCCACCTCGAGTGCTTTACGAATTATATCCATATCATTTGGCGCTAATTCTGCATCTAGAAACGCACTCAATTTTTCGTCGGTTATTTTCATGATTTTTGTCCTGCTGTTTGATTTTCTAGCATCTCGAGTAGACTCGTGCGTGCCCTAGATAATCGCGACATCACTGTCCCTACTGGGATGCCCGAGATAACCGCTACCTCTTTATACGACATGCCCTTTAAAGCCACCAATGATAAAATCGAACGCTGGTCGTCAGGCAAAGTGCCCATCGCAGCATTGACCTTGGCAATATGCTCTTTTGCTTCATGCGGAGTTGACTGAGGATCAATTACTTTCTCTTGTAATTCTGGCACTTGAGTCGCTCTTTGTCTGACTTTTTGCGAACGATATTCATCAATCCAAACGTTTCGACAGACTTTGAATGCCCATTTCACGGCTTCAACATTCTCTGGAATACCCTTGTTTAAGATTTTCTCGAATGTCGCCTGCACCAAGTCGTCGGCATCAGCGGTACTGCCCGTTAGGGAATAGGCAAAACGACGTAACATTGGTATGATATTTTCATACGATACGCTCACGGAAGATTCATTCATTTTTTTTCTCTTTTTTCTCACTTGTTATCAAGGTAACGCGCCAAGGTTAATTTTATTCCAAAAAAATGAAATTTATTTTTAGCTGAAACGTTTACTCGAAAACTAAGCAGCATATTACAGAGGACTGCATGACCTTTATAAAAACCACCATATTGGTATTGATAACACTAATAACAGTTTGCATAAGCCAATTAGCAAGCGCTAGAGCTATTGAACAAAGTATTGGAAGTATAACGCCAATTGATAAAATTGACTCTGTGGTAAATACATTGCGCCTGCCCTTAAATAAAAGATTGTCAGAGCAAGCAATCAACGACAGCTTGATGCCGCCAATTGAGTCACTAGTAACTTCGCCACTGAGTGCACTTCCCGATGCGTTAGCGATAGGTGATGACATTTTGAATCCAGCTTGGACAGAGGTGAAAGTTGAAGATAATTGGCGCGCGGTAAAAAACCAATGGATAGTGTTAGCCGATGAGAGTACCAAAAGCAAATTAACATCGTTAGGCGCTAGTATCGAATCAAACCGCTCATACGACGGGTTAAAACTGTCCTTATTACGTTTTACAGTTCCTGAAAATCTTGATTCAAAACAAGCGTTGGCCGTTTATTTGTCAGGATCTGTTATTGCTACACTAGATCGAAACCACGTTTATCAAGCTCAATCTGCGCTAAACATTCCGCCCGCTATCTCGCAACCGAATAATGATAAACAAAGCCAAGCGCAATCAAATCTAAGGAGACTAGGTGCCTCATTTTGCGCAGACGATTTACGCATTGGGATGATAGATAGTGCTGTAGATCAGGCTCACCCAGCATTTAATGATGCCAAAATCACAGCAAAATCGTTTCTATCTGGCAACGTAAAGTCTCCTTTATTGCACGGAACAGCAGTAGCTAGTGTACTTCTAGGAAAAATTGATAATCTAGCGCCTTTGCTTAAAGGCGCTCATTTGTACTCTGCCGAAGTTTTTTATCGTCGATCAGATTATGCCCAAGGGGCAACATTAAATGCCATGATTGAAGCAATAAATTGGTTAATAGAGGAGCATGTAAAAGTTATAAATATGAGCCTTGCAGGGCCCGACAACGCAATATTAAAAGCCGTTGTTAATGCCGCGAATAAGCAAGGGGCTTTTATCGTTGCCGCCGCAGGTAATGAAGGGCCGGCTGCCGCTGCTGTTTTCCCTGCTGGATACCAAGACGTTATAGCTGTGAGCGCGATTGATCAACATCAGCAACCTTACCGATGGTCAAATCAGGGCACTTACATTGATTACTCTGCATTTGGAGTCAATGTATTGACAGCACAATCTCAACGACGAACTGGTCGTGAGTCAGGAACTTCAATGGCGGCACCAGTCGTATCGGCTGCACTAGCGTGCATAGTGGCTCGCAGACAAAACGCGGCAGAAAATAGAAGCGACGTGCTGAGTGCTCTTGCTGAAAAAGCAATTGATCTGGGCCCCACGGGTAAAGATCCTATTTTCGGATTCGGCGCCATTCAACCTTAGTAGTTACTAGCCGGTTTTAGTATTCACGTCTGTTCAGTTCTGCCTGGTCCTTTCCCGCCGGTTTCTAATTATAAAACTCCATTTATTAAGTTTTTTCAAAAAATAGGGAATAAATCAATTTTTGATCCGTTATCCAAGTGTCATTCAAAACAAACACGAGGAAACCTAAAATGACTAAGTTTAATAAAATAGTACAAGTAATGGTAATTGCAGGCGTTGCACAAATATCAATGACCGCGTTCGCTGCCGACACCGGCGTAAGCCAATCAATCAGTGCTTCCAAGCAAACCAATGCAACACAATCTAGCACTACAAACTCTGAGCAAACTGAAACACAGATAAATACTGACGCTTCAGCAACGTCTTCTACTAAGGTGAAAGCGCAGGCTGGTAATATATCAATATCGGGTTCAGAGGAGTCTATAGACGATGAAGATGACTCGGATGTTTCAGAGGGCTCAATTCAGTCAGATAACTCAGTTGAATCAGATAACTCAGTTGAATCGGATAACTCAGTTGATTCAGGTAACTCAGTTGATTCAGAAGACTCGGATGATTCAGAGGAAGCGCAATCAAGCGTAAATAATGTAGATATGAGCAATGTCGTAAAAATTGAAACCGTGCAAACGGCAACGGTCAAAACCCTCGATAACCTTTCTGACGTTGGCAACAACTTGCTAACGGGTGCGTCTGATGGCTTCGAAGGCCAATTAACAAGTGTCTCGGCATTAGCAAGCAACACAACATTAGATTCAGCTTCACTGCTAAGCACTAATAATGATGAGTCTGGGGAGTCTTCCGAGTCTATTGGTAATGCTGATAACGCATTAATTCAGGAAGATCCTGAGACTTTAGCAACTGCAGAAGATCCCGACACTGAAGCAACAGCAGAAGACGCAGATAGCGGTTTAACCGCTGCCACTGACGCATCAACTGTTATCGACCAAACTATTCAGGCTAACGTGCTTGACTCCATAACCAGTAATACTCAGAACTCAGTTTCTGAATCGGTGAATAGTCAAATCAGTACCTTGGTTTCTGAACAGATCAACAACGAGATCGCAGCAGCCACCGCAGCGGAAGTAGTCAACAACATCAGTAATGACTTAAGTCTAGGTCTTTAATTATTGACTTACCTATTAACGCCGGCCTGGGGTCGGCGTTAATCTCATTCTCGTAAGGATTCTAAAATGAAATTAATTATATGCAAGATTATTAGTTTGTTAGTAGTATCTGCCAGTGCTAGCGTACTAGCAGATTCAAACAGTGACTTTAGCGTTAGTGGTGAAGTTAGCGCAGGATTAATTAACAATTCAGCATTGAGTGTTGATGAGATTGATAATGTGTCAAGCGATAGCGATAGCGGAAACGAAATTGGCATACAACTTAACGCAAAATGGTTAGCCAATGAGAAAATAAAGGTAACTACAGGTTATTCATATCAACAGCAAAATTATAATAAATTCAGCCAATATGACTTGGCTCTACATCAAGCCAATGTGGATACAAGCTACCATTTAAATAACGGCGAAATTGGGCTTAGACTTGATGCAGCAACAGCAAGTTTAGCTACAAAAACGTTCTTTGAATTTCAGCAAGCTACTGTTTATTATGGGTCATTTGTTAAACCACAAACTTATATACGCACAAGCTTTAAAATTAAGAATAAATCGTTTGCCGAGTTAAGCGATAGGGATGCAGAGGCGTTGGCTTTGTCTACCGACATATTTCATTTTATCAATAACGCCAATACGATGCTTATGCTTGGCGTTAACATCGAGAAAGAAAATGCAATCAATCAAGCATTTAGTTTTAAAGGAGCGGGAATTGCTTCTAAGGTTTCACACAAATTCACACTATTTGGATTGGGTTCTCAGATTGGCCTAGATTGGCGCTATCAAGTAAAAGACTACCTTGGCCTACAAAATGTGGGGTCAGAGTCTGAAGAAAAAACACAACGAGACGATAACGGACACGTAATTACAGCAAGTTGGTCACTCAATATATTAGATAATTTAGCGCTAAAAACAGAGTTAGAACGCGGAGACTATAGCTCTGACCTAGATAGCTTAACTTACAAACAAAACGTGGCTAGCGTAGGTATCAGTTATCAGTGGTAGTATTTTCACCAAATAGCACCTTGCGGTCAGTCGATATGCCTCGCCGTTTTTGCGCCCATCAAGGTGTATGATTGCATCGCTTGTTTCATTAAGTTGACAGTATCGCCATAACCCTAAATAATCTGCACACAGAAACACCATACTAATGCTTAATTACTTTGGGAATATCATGGATAAACAAGTCAGCGCACGCAGCACTAGCCAAAAAGCATTACGCATTAATTTAGACGAAAAAAAGTACGGTACCATCGTTGAGATTGGCGCTGGACAGGAAGTAGCCAGACAGTTTTTTCTGGCGGGTGCCGCTGCAGGTACAATTGCTAAAACCATGTCAGCCTATGATATGAAGTTTTCTGACGCTATTTACGGCGTCCAAGAAGATCGACGTTACGTCAGTAAGTCAAGAGTTCAAGCCATGATGGACCAAGAATTCAAACTTGTGGTTGAACGAGTCGGTGATATTCGTTCCAAGTCCTCACGTTATTTTGCTTACGCAGCTACGGTCGCTGCTAAAAGCTTTAAAAGTGATAACGAGTGTCACGCCTGGTGCGGAATAAGGGTACAAATGTACCCAGGCGCAGAAGCGTCTGAAATAACCGTGCATGTTAGAATGCGTGATGATAACGCCGAAGCCCAGCAACAAGCATTAGGCGTACTCGGTGTTAACCTAATTTACGCTGCGTTCTACTATTTTGAGAATCCTAAAACAATTATTGATTCGTTAACTGACAATATGAAAACCAAACGTATTGAAATTGATTCAATTGATTTTCAAGGCCCATATTTTGAGGACTTAGATAATCGAATGAAAAACATTCACTTGATTAGAAGCTGGAAAACACGCGCGATTATGCTGAAACCAGATGGTTCGGTAGCAGTGCCTGCAGAATTACTTTACAAAAAGAATGTGTTAACAATACGCGGTTCATTCCGCCCAGTGACAAAGCTAAATATAGATATGATAGAACAAGGTAAACGGTCTTTCTATGAACTTGAAGATGTGACACCAGAAAACACCATTGCTATTGCTGAAATTTCCCTTAACGATGCAAAAGGTAATGACGCTAATTTCTCTGAGCAGGATATTATTCAGCGAGTGCAAGTGCTACATTCCTTGGGTTATCATGTAATGATTTCAGATTACACACGCTATTTTTCTCTGCGCGCATACTTTCGCCAATACACTAATCTAAACATCGGCATAGTAGTAGGCATGATAAACGTTAAGCAAATTTTCGATGAGGACTTTTATCGTGGTGTTGAAGGCGGTATCTTAGAAGGTTTTGGTAAACTATTTCCCGACCATACACGTCTGTTTGTTTATCCTGAGCTTAATTCTGAAGGCGAAATTAGCAAGTTCACTGATGTAAAAGTGCCTGAGCACTTACGCTTTCTATATCGCCACTTACTGGAAAACGACTTTATTTCAGGTATCGATTGCAGTGATAAAGAGCTGTTTAAAATCTTCTCTAGATCCATATTAAAACAAATTCCCAAAGGCCGAGGGAATTGGGAGAAGGCGCTTCCCAAAGATGCTGTAAATGAAATTGTTAATAACAAATTCTTTGGTTTTAGAGGGTAGGCAAAATTCTTCGAGCATAATACCAGCGACTTGTCTATTCAACGGTTGTTGATTTCGTAGCCTTTAGGTTATAATCGGCCCGTCTTACTTTCTCTGCATTTTCGGAACCGTTATGCGTTCAATTCTGGTGTCTATCTTAGCCTTATTCCTAGGTATTTTCTTACTGTTAATGGGCAACAGTTTACTCAGCACATTATTAGTTTTACGCGGCGTTTCTGAGGGTTTCTCTGGGCAATTTTTAGGTATTCTCACGTCCGTCTATTTTTTAGGCGCCTTCGTAGCAACGTTAATGGCTTCTACCATGATCAAGCGGATGGGACATATTCGCTGCTTTACGTTCTGTACGGCTTTGCTTGGATGTAGTGTTTTAGCCTACGTTCTATTTATTTCGCCAGTGGCGTGGTTGTTTATTCGATTCTTTACCGGCTTTGGTGTATTTGTGGTTTATACCGTTGTCGAAAGCTGGCTAAACGGTCAAACCCAAGATGCTTATCGTAGCCGTGTATTTTCCATTTATACTTTTGTCAATTTGATAGCTATTGCCGCTTCTCAACAGCTATTGCTAGTGGACAATGCGACTAGTTATACGCTTTTTATCATTGCTAGTTTTCTTATTACCGCCGCGGTTATGCCGATATCTTGGACACGCCTACAGCAACCGCATGTGGCAGTTGATATGCCATCTATGAGTATTCTAAAAGTCTTTGATGCTGCGCCAGTGGCGGTAACCGGTTGCTTGGTATCAGGTTTGATTATGGGACCCTTTTGGGGGCTAACCCCTTTGTTTGTAAGCGAATTAGGTTACACTGACAAAGAATTAGCAGCCTTTATCTCACTTTCTATCCTTGGCGGCGCTTTGATCCAATATCCTGTAGGTCGTTGGTCAGATAAAATGGATCGCCGACGAGTTATTCTATTTACGTTTATACTCGGAACGCTAGTGGCATTGTCGATGGCAATTTGCGCAAAATATTATCCTGGTGAACGCGGATTAATAACCGCACTCTCGGCGGTTTTTTGTGGTTTAGTTTTGGCTGTTTATCCTATTTCTGTTGTGCACTTGGTGGATCGAATTCACAAGGATCATCTGGTAGCGGGGTCAAGTAGTCTGTTAATGATTTATGGTTTAGGATCTTTTGTTGGGCCGGCGATTGCTGGTTTTGCACTAAAATATATGGGTGCTAGCGCCCTACCAGCATACTATCTAAGTATTTTGGCTATTTTCAGTTTGATCTTAATAATGCAATTGGTCCGCTCTCGCATCGTGGAACGACCAGAAGACCATGAGAGTCGATATGTTGCAATGGTGCGTACGTCAGCGAATGTACTCCCTATGCACCCTGAATCTGAAGAGGTGTTAGATTCACCAGAAGACCGGCGTAGCGAAGATAACAAGATCCGTGAAGCGAATTAACAGTTTTAATTAACTCTCATCGCTCTTTCACTCGAAAGCCAATTTCAAACGCCTTGTTTATAAGCTCGCTACCGTCCAGATCCAAATGATTGGAAATAGTAGCCAACAAATTGTCGTCTACTTCAACTTTACTCTCAATAATTTCTGACGCTGTCATGATCAGTTTCATGTTTTTTGTCAGCTGCTCCCTCAAGAAAAAAACGTCCTGCAAGGCAAGGTAATTTATATAAACACACAACAGAATAACAACTAAAAACAGATGGGCAGCCAGCGCAAACTGATAGTCCAAGAAGGTTATACACAAAGAAAAACAAACACAGACCGATATCATAAAGAGGTTTGTTACTTGGAAACGACGCTTTTTAGCTCGCTTTATTAGCACTATACTCGCGGTGCTATCCTCAAATTTAGGTAATAATTGAGTGATATTTTTGACGTAACTTTCCCTGTCCATACTAATTCCTTTGGAACGACCTAATACTGGCCGTGGATGATCCGTTGTAAACCTGTTATTTGCAGGTCTTTCGTAAGTTGACTAAATATACGTCAGTAACGTGTTATCGGCATCATTACTTATCATTTTTATTTACTATTTTTTCAATAAATGCCACTGAATCCAAATTAGATAAGGTCAGCGCAGCGAATGCAACGATTTTTATCAAATCAGGCCATGTTTAATAATCAGTTAACCAACACGGTTTGCATGGTCAAGCTTTACTCGTTGATATATCGAGTTTATTGCTTTTATTAACTAAATGTAAATAGCCAAAACGAACCGCCCCTTAACAGCTAATCAGATTCATCTAAGGTCATGAGTGATGTATTGCCACCAGAAGCGGTGGTATTAATACTAATTACTTTTTCTGTTAATAAACGCTGAGTTAAATTATCAAAATATTTTGAACTGATCACCGGTAAAATTGGGCCTTGACGTTCGGCTAATTTCTCACTGAAATAATGTTTACGGTCGCAATGACTACCAACAACAACACCTGATAATGCAGGCTGTACCAATAACCTTGTTAAGTGGCATAACTGGGCCACTTGAAAAACATTGTCGTCTTCGGCGGTTGCAACGAACTCATCTCTAAAGGCTATCGCTTCATCGTAGAATAAATCAGATACAACGGCAATAACGGCGTTACCCGTTGCCAACGCCGTTACAACAGAAATCAACCAAAAGTGAAAGGTAACATTTTCATCAGCAAAACAGATGATGTTGCCACGATTTTCCAAATACAGAATATTAGACTCACCTGTTGGACCCGGCAAAACCGTTGGCTCCTTCAAGTGTTTCTCAATATCAGTCAATTGTGAACGCGCCGCCTTTAAAGTGAGCGTTAGATCGTCTGCTAAGTTATCAAAGATATCGGTGTGGGCAATTTTTGCTAACACTTTGCTAATACGAGATATACGCTTATTTAACTCGGTCACGCGCCAGATTTTTTCTGCCGCGCTAGCTTTATCCATAAATAATACGGCTTCTGCTTCCGCATCCTTATCGCCGTTTAAAGCTTCTACTTGCGGTGGTGATAAATTAAGTTTCTTGGCATCGGGCGTTGTTTTTTCTTTAACTAAACGCGTTAAATAATATGGGCCACCTGCTTTTGGCCCTGTACCTGAAAGACCACGACCACCAAACGGTTGCACACCCACGATAGCGCCAATTATATTACGATTTATGTATACGTTACCTGCTCGTGATAACTTCGCCAATTTTATGGATCGCTGTTCAATGCGGGTATGTATACCCATAGTTAAGCCGAAACCTGTGTCGTTAATATCATCAATGACTTTTTCTATTTCATCGTCTTTAAAACGAACAATATGAACACAGGGACCAAACACTTCCTCCTTCAGCGCACTAATATTCTCTATTTCATAAAGTCGCGGCGCAAAAAAGAAATGTTCGTTCTCTGCTATTTCATTTGTTATTTCATCAGAAATAGCGCATTGGTATAATAATTGACCATGGGTTTTCATGTAGTCACTGTGGGCATTGAGTGAATCTAGCGCTTTTTGATCAATGACTGGACCAACATCAGTACTCAGTTTTTCTGGGTTACCCACATGCAATTCTGCTAATGCTCCTTTAAGCATTGTAATCACATTATCAGCAATATCTTCCTGTAAAAATAACACTCTAAGCGCGGAACAACGTTGACCTGCAGATTGAAACCCTGAAGAAATAACATCGTCAACGACTTGTTCAGGTAGGGCAGTAGAGTCAACTACCATGCAGTTTTGCCCCCCCGTTTCAGCAATAAAGGGCACTTGAGCGCCCCCTCTATCAGCCAATGCTTGTGAAATTATAGTCGCTGTTTTAATAGAACCAGTAAAAATAACCGTTTGAATACGTTCATTAGGAATAATAACACTACCGACTTTACTACCCTGGGCAATAACCGCTTGTACAACGCCATGTGGTAATCCAACAGACGTCATTAGTTCGATAGCGCGCAATGCAATTAAACTTGTTTGCTCAGCTGGTTTCGCTAATACCGTATTACCAGTAGAAATAGCAGCAGTCACTTGCCCCATAAATATAGCTAACGGGAAATTCCAAGGGCTGATACATAAGACCACGCCAAGGGCTTCTAAACGATCATCTTCTGCTAGTTCAATCGCTTGTTGCGCGTAATAGCGACAAAAATCAACCGCCTCTTTGACTTCATCGATGCCATCTTGCGTCGTTTTCCCGGCTTCCTTGATGCATAAGGCAATTAGTTCGTCCATATGATGTTCAAGAACATCGGCAACACGGCATAATAAAGCCGCGCGTTCAGATACAGGCGTTTGTGACCATGACGTAAATGCGTTTTGAGCCGTTTCGATCATCGCGAGCATTTCATCCTTGCTGTGATGCCGTTGAAAACCAATAATTTCACTTTGCTTCGCTGGATTTCTAATGGCGGTAGACCCTTCTGGCACGTCATTTTCAGAGAATAAATTATCTTGATGCCAGTTATCCAGTGATTTTTTTAACGGGGTCACTGTATTGATATCGGTTAAATCCAGGCCCTTAGAATTATCTCGGCCGACACCTTTTTCATCATGGTATAACGCAATGGGTTTGGTTATCTGGGCGTTATATTTGTCTTTTAGGCGATGCATTTTTTCAACGGGATCGATAAGTAAAGATTCGACCGGTTGTGATTCATCAATAATGGCATTAACAAAAGAAGAATTTGCGCCATTTTCTAGCAAACGACGGACTAAATAGGCTAGTAGCTCTTTATGAGGACCAACCGGCGCGTAAACACGACATTGAACATTTTCATTTGTAACAACTTGCTTATATAAAGAGCCACCCATGCCGTATAGACATTGAAATTCAAAGCTTGTTTTGTCGTCGCCGGCGAGTTCAAGAATAGTGGTCACAGTGTAAGCATTATGCGTCGCAAACTGTGGATAGATAGTGTCTCTATATTCTAATAGTTTTTTCGCACAAGCGAGGTAAGATACATCAGTAGAAGCTTTGCGAGTGAATACGGGAAAATGCTGATAACCTCCTTTTTGGCTGTTTTTAATCTGAGTATCCCAATAAGCGCCTTTGACTAAGCGCACCATCATTTTTCGACCCACACGCAAGGTGAGTTCGCGTAACCAGTCAACGATAAAAATAGCGCGTTTTTGATAAGCTTGCATGGCCATCGAAAAACCATTCCAACCGGCTAACTCATCATCACTGAATACCGCCTCAATAATATCAAGGGATATATCTAATCGCTCAGACTCTTCTGCATCGACAGTTAAGCCAATATTATAGCTTTTAGCTTGCAAACAAAGCGCTTTAAGTTTGGGTACCGCTTCAGTCATTACCCTTTCTCTTTGTGTAAACTCATAACGAGGGTGAATAGCAGAAAGCTTAACTGAAATACCAGGCACTTTGCGAGGGTCGTTCTTGCCTGACGCATGGGCCACTGCCCCAATAGCATCTATAGCAACCTGATATGCTTTAAAATACTTATCAGCATCACTCATGGTGCGCGCAGCTTCACCAAGCATGTCATAAGAATAAACGTAATTCTCATGCTCTATTGTGGCGGCATGCTCAGTTGCTGCTTGGATAGTTTCACCCATGACAAACTGCTCACCCATAATTTTCATGGCATAGTTCATTGCTTTACGAATGACAGGCTCACCCAAACGACCGATAACTTTCTTTAATAGGTCAAAGCTATCTTTTTCGCGTTCATCAGCGTAGTCAATCATCGTACCGGTAACTAATAAGCCCCACGATGAAGCATTGACGAACAGTGAATCACTAGTGCCTATATGACTGCTCCACTGCCCTTTAGATATTTTGTCACTAATCAGGGCATCTTGAGTTTGCTTATCTGGCACCCGTAATAAGGCTTCGGCCAGACACATCAACACAACACCTTCTTCACTTGATAGTGTATATTCTGCAAGTAAGGCATCTACAGCGCCGTTTCCCGATTCATCTCTACGTATTTTTAAGGAAATTTTACGGGCTTTTTCCCACGCTCTGCTTGCAGCATCATTGTTAACTTCTGCCAAGGGTAAAATATGCTCTACCGCAACACTTTCATCGATACGATAGAACTCGCGAATTTTCTGACGGGTAGTTGAGTCTTTGCTAAAAGAACCATTAAAAAGAATGTGTCTCTCCTAAAAAATTTTTAATACTGCTTTGTAATTACTTGAGGTAACTACGTGAGGTAATTACGATTTACTTTATTCAAAAGCTGCCCAGGAATGTAGAATTTCAGTTTGTGTCAGCTCCCGGAAGCTGACATCAAGGTCAATAGTCGCAATTAGATTGACTTCGACTTCGATTGCGCACGCGCAGTAATCGATATGAAAAGAAGCCGTCACTTTTAGCCGTCATTTTTAGCCGTCACTTTTAGCGGTCATTTTACCTCATCCGTTTTAAATAGGCGCATAACCCATATAAAGAAGAATGGAGCGAAAAATAAAACCAATATCGTTGTGGCTGTAATACCACCCAGTACACCAATTGATGCGGCGTTCTGCGCACCTGATCCGGGCCCTGCCGCGAATGCCAAAGGCATCACACCAAAAATAAACGTCAGTGATGTCATCAAAATAGGGCGAAGTCTTTGTTTCGCCGCCATCACCGCTGAATCATAAGCAGTCATACCCTCTTCAAAATTAGTTTTGGCAAACTCAATAATCAAAATCGCATTTTTAGCAGCCAAGGCAATTGTCATTAATAAGCCCACCTGAAAGTAAACATCATTTGCTTGCCCAGCCGACCATGTGGCCAAAACAGCGCCAAATATACCAAGTGGTACAGTTAGTATAATAGCTAACGGTATGGTCCAGCTTTCGTATAAAGCAGCCAACGCTAAGAACACGGCAACGATTGAAATTAAGTAAACAATCCACGCTTGTCCACCAGACTCTTTTTCTTCATAGGATAGGCCCGTCCATTCCAAACCAATTCCATTTGGCAAGTTTTCAGCAAGTTTTGATATCTTATTAAGGGCTTCACCTGAACTTATACCTTGTGCGGCCTCACCTTTAATTTCAAGAGAAGAACTTCCGTCAAATCGAGTTAGCTTTGGCGCGCCATATGTCCATTCGCCAGTTCCGAAGGTTGATAAGGAAACCATGTCGCCAGATGCATTGCGCACATACCATCGGTCTATATCCGCTGGCAACATCCGATAAGGAGCGTCTGCTTGGGCGTAAACACGCTTTATACGGCCCTTTTCTAAAAAATCATTAATGTAAGAACCACCAAGAGCAGTACTTAAGGTTTGGTTGATTGCCGCAATTGGCACACCCATTGCCCGCGCTTTTTTCGAATCTATATCGATGTCGTATTGAGGGCCGGGCGCCAAACCATTAAAACGAACGCCTTTTAACACGCTACTCTGATTAGCCTCCCCAACAAACTGTTGCATGGCGCTATTAAGCGCGTCTTGACCTAATCCTGCTCGGTCAACCAATTGAAATTCAAAGCCACTGGAATTACCTAATGCTATTATAGCCGGCGGCACAATTGGAATAATCATGGCGTCTTTTACGGATGACAAGGCCCTACCTGCTTGTTGACTCACTTCAAAGACGTTTTGATTTTCTGTGCGCTGGGCCCAATCTTTCATTTTGATAAATGCGATACCCACATTTTGGCTGCTACCAGAAAAACTAAAGCCGGCCACCGTAAATATTCCTTCAACAGCACCGTTTGTTTGATCTAAATAAAAATCTTCGACTTGCTTATTTTTCTCAACCGTTTGTTGCAAGGTTGAACTAACAGGTCCGTTAACCAATGTGAACATTCGCCCTTGGTCCTCGTCAGGTAAAAATGACGTCGGGATTTTAACAAACAGACCAATGGCAACAGCAATGATCGTAAAAAACACGACAGGCAGAATGAAACGGTTTGCCAATACCTTTTCCAAAAGGCTCGCGTGACCCGCTTTCATTTTATTAAAGCCCCTATTGAAAAGCCCGAAAAAACCTGTCTTTTTTTCTACTTTAGCTTGTTTTAATATTATGCTGCATAACGACGGCGATAGAGTCAGCGCTACAAAAAGTGATATCCCCATTGCAACTGAGATCGTAACGGCAAATTGTCGATAAATTACCCCAGTTGACCCTTCAAAAAATGTAATCGGAATAAAAACGGCCCATATAACCGCTGTTGTGCCAACAAGTGCCCCTGAGATTTCTTTCATGGCTTTTACGGCAGCGTCCTTTGGGCTTATATTGGGGTCCTTCTCCAATTTATTTTCAATATTCTCGGTCACAACAATCGCGTCATCAACTAACATACCAATTGCCAAAACCAGCGCAAATAATGTCAAGATATTGATGGAATACCCGATCACAAGAAGAAACGCAAAAGTGCCAAGCAGCACAACTGGAATTGCCACCACCGGTATGAGCGTAGCACGTGCTGTTTGTAAGAATATGTAAATTACCAAAATCACTAACAAGACCGCTATTAGTAGTGTTTTTACCACTTCATAAATTGAAGCCTCAACAAAAGGTGAAATATCAACTGGATAAACGACCTCTAATTGTTTAGGAATAATATCGCCAAACTCTTGAATTCGATCTTTGATAGCTTGAATGGTTTGAAGGGCATTTGCATCAGATGCGAGCTCAATGGCAATTCCCGATGCAGGACGGCGATTATAGCGTCCAATAACACTGTAGTTCTCGGAACCAATTTCAATCCGAGCAACATCACCTAAGGTAACATCCGCTCCATCTTGATTTACAGTCAATGATATTTGGTCAAATTCGTCGACAGTTTCAAGTAAGGTTTGTGCCGTGATGGTGGCGTTTAATTGCTGCCCCTCCACACTTGGAGCACCACCGATTTGTCCAGTCGCTAGCTGAACATTTTGTTCCTGTACCGCATTAATGACGTCTTGTGTAGTGATATTGAAATTATACATCGACTGCGGGTTAAGCCAAATGCGCATGGCATGCTCAGGCCCAAAGGTCCTGATTTGCCCGACACCCTCAATACGGCTAAGTGGTTCTTCCAAGTTAGATGCCAAAAAGTCGGAAATGTCATTTCGACCATAAGAGTCATCTGTTGAATAAAAGCCAACGATGAGAGAATAACTGCTTCCTGCTTTGGAAACGGCAACGCCTCGACGCTGAACGGCTTGCGGCAGAGATGATTGCGCTTGCGATACTTTATTTTGAGTTTGCACCTGAGCAATGTCAGCATCAGTTCCTGGCTCGAAGGTTAGATTAATGCTTGCCTGCCCAGATGAGGAACTATTCGATTGGATGTAGCGAAGGTTATCAATACCTGTCAAGTTTTGTTCGATAATCTGCGTTACTGTGTTTTCAAGGGTTTTAGCTGACGCACCGGGGTAAGTTGCTGATATTGATACCTTAGGTGCTGCGATATTCGGATATTGCTCTACCGGTAATGAGGTTACCGCAAGAACTCCGGCCCCCATTATGACAATGGCAATAACCCATGCAAAGATAGGGCGGTTAATAAAAAAGTTAGAGATCATTAATCTACACTTACTTTGTTAGCAGTCGCAACTTCAGAAACGGACTCATCACTACGAATTCGCCTGGTGACTTCATCCTCTGCCCCCTCTAACTGTTCTTGCTTAATACGTATAGGGTCAACTTTTGCACCTGACCGTAAGGTCATTGTGCCCTTAACAATGACCTTATCGCCAGAGTTGAGACCGCTAGAAATCACCCAATTATTTTCAAAGGTTGAGCTTGTGTTGACCTGACGCTTACTTGCGATATTACTGTTATCAACAAGCCATACAACCTTTGAACCATCGGCCTCTATACTGACCGCCTTTTGCGGTACTAGAATTGTTTTTTGAGTTTGCGCCCCCGCAATGGTTGCTCGAACAAACATTCCCGGCAGCAAAATCGCATTCGGGTTTGGGAAAACAGATCTTAATCGGACTGTATCCGTGTTTTTATCCACCGCCAAATCAGCAGCGTATAGCACACCTTTTTGAGGATAAATATTATGCTTCTCACCCAATAACAGCGTTACCTCAAATTGTGCCTCGTCCCCCTGGGTCATCCGACCCATCATCAGCGTTTGTTGCAATGGTTGTGCTTTTGCAGCAGATTGCGATATATCAACGTATACGGGATCCAGCTGCCAAATAGTTGCTAAGGCAGCCTCCTGTTGTGCAGTAACCAAAGCACCTTGTGTAAACGCAGATGGTCCTATATAGCCAGAGATAGGCGCATACACTTTCGTGTAATCAAGGTTTATTTTAGCGGTTTTAACCTCAGCTTGCGCAAGTGCTACCGCCGCTTTGGCTTGTGCTAATCTTGCCTTTACATTATCAAATTGCTGCTCACTAACCGCGTTGGTTTTAATCAGGCGTTGATAACGGCCCTGCAACGCGTCGGCAATATCTAATTCAGCGACTGTATTTTGTAGTTTCGCTGCTGCACTTTGATGCTCAGCCTCAAATAGTGCGGCGTCAATCTGATAAAGTTGCTGACCTTTGTCGACAAGGCTACCTTCTTTAAAAAAACGAGCTTGAACAATACCACTCACTTGCGGACGGATCTCTGATGTCTTAAACGCTTTTACTCGACCCGGTAATTGGTCGGCCATAGCGATTATTTGTGGCTTTATAATAATGACACTGACTTGTTTTGAAGGGCCCTTTTGACTCTGTTCTGCATCCTCTTGAGTAGCGTCTGATATGGACTGCTCTGGATTATCCGCGCAGCCTGTTAACAAAAAGAGGCTTAAAAATGCGCCTAGGATTAAAGTTAACATCTTCCTCGGATCCGAAGAGGCGGCAGCCGGTGCCTGAGCACTTTTATCGGCTAGGACTGCAGATTTACTGCTTTTAATGCTATTTGCATAGAGTAACGCGGTTTCACTAAACTTGCTTTGTATTGCTCTCATCCGAAGAAGTAAACGGTTGACTATCGTTACTATAATAACAGGGTTCCTTTTGCGCAAATACACGCTGTTTCACCTTAAAAAAGTAAGGCCTTTGATTTAATTCAATTGATTAACCACTAACTTAAGCCCATTCACGGCTATGTAGTGTTAACCACATAAATTGCCTAATAATCGTACAGTAGTGAGTACTTAAACGCAAATAGCAACACAATCCGCGGGTCACTAAATATGCGCTGGCAATCAGTCGATACGAAAAGATAACTGCCGTGAGACCCGTTATAGTTAAACATAGAACGGAATTATTTTTTAAGTATAGTTCAAGTTAATAAATTATCCTTATAGAATACCACTTTAATGAAATTAATATTAAATTACTGAATTTATTAATAATAAAAAATAAATAAAATAATTTACAGCATATAAACTGTTAAATAGACATGAATTATAATTAGCTCTACAACTAATACATTAAATTAATGGTACACTTAGCAATCAAAATACGCTGACTAATTAGACATAAAAGATTAGTCAGGAATACTTGTTTAGCAATAATTTTTGATTCATTTGATATTTAGTGGCTTACACTCGCCCGCGGCTCTAGAAAAGATAATTATTACCAACAGTAGTCGTAATAGAGGCACTCACGTCACTAAGTTTAACAGTAGGTGATGACGTTGATTATGACGTTGATTATGACGTTGATTATGACGTTAATGATAAACCGTCCGCTTGTATTAAAAGTAAAAGCTGAATAGATTTAACAAAGGCTAACTTGAGTTCTGTGGCTTTTACCTAAACTGTTTGAACCCGCATGCAAAACAACAAGGAACTTAATATAACGGTCCTTGTTTACTAAAACTCTATTGACCGCCGTTTTTAAGCGAATCAAAGTGATAACACGTTTGCGGTTAAAAATCCGAGCACAGATGATATCGAATACGTTGCAGGACTGGCTCTAAATACGGTTGCGGGTTTATCTGATTATAGCTTTAGTGGGGTGAACCGAACGCAAAAGACACCTGATGTTCCAGGAAGCCTTTATTATTTATTTTATGAGGGACCCATTTTAATGGGTACATGGGCATCAAATATTGATATTGATATTGATTAACTGGCATGCTTACTTTAGCGAGCATACATCGCTAAACGATGTGCTAACTACGATTTGGCTTGTGACAGCTGCCATGGAGCAAATAATTCAAATCAAAAAACTTCTGTAATAGATGGATGAATCTTATTTATGACTTTACGCAAAAAAAGTGACAAAAATGACAAAAATGACAACTCCGATACGATAAAACATACTGAAGGGCCAAATGCAGGAAAAACGGAAAGGTCTTTGGCGCTCAGTATCTTTCACTTAATTGAGCGAATAATATTAATTATCGTCGTTGTAATGACGCTCGGCGCCGTGGCATTTGAAATCCACACAATTTATGTCGCCCAAATTATCAGTCTTGCGGACATACTACTGATGTTTCTTTATCTCGAGGTTATCGGCATGGTATCTGTATTCTACTCGGATCCGCGCTCAGCATTTGTTTACCCTATTTTCATCGCTATCACGGCAATCGCTCGACTGATTGTGCTTCAAGGCAAAGATATGGCGCCTGAAAATATTTTGTATGAAGCCATCGCTATTTTGATTCTTTCCATAGCAGCAATAGTAATTATCCGAATGCGTGATAACGGATGACGGATAAAAAATCCAAACCCGGGCGTCGACATTCCAGCCTATTGGCCTGCTAGCGCAATCGTTTCAGGTACATTTTTTGGGCTTTAATGATGACGCCAGCGGCGCCACCGTTGATAAATGTAATTTGTTTGCTGAGTTTAAGAAAGTGCAGATTTTGCTGCAGCCAGCTCGGTTTGGCTGTTGGCAGTGAGTAAATCACCATCCGAGGATTCAAGATGCGCTCGAATGAACCACTGGAACTGCTCGAGATAGGTTAGTTGACCAATCAACATGTCCTCCGATACCGGATCAAGTTCAGCCATTTCACCAATTGCTTTACGGTGGTCACTGTTTACCCCGTTGTAGACTAAATCAAGGGCACCTAAATGTTCGATGACCAATGCTTTGCCTAACGAATAGTCATGCCAAGTGCGACGGTCAGCAATGGATTGCGGAGTTCCTACCGGAGAACCGCCTAAAGTAGCTATTCGCTCTGCGATGGTGTCTGTCATATCACGCACCGCCTCTACTTGAGGGTCTAGCATTTCATGAACACCGATAAAGTTGGGGCCCACAACGTTCCAGTGAACGTGCTTGAGGGTAAGTGCCAAATCGAGCAGTGCTACCATGCGATTGTCTAAAGTGGCGATTGCTCGGTTAGCGAACGTTTCGTCCATGCCTGGCACTGTGAATTTAGCTGCTTTTTGCTGATTGCTTTGATTACTTATAGTCATTATTTCTCCTATATGGTTCAAAATAACCGGAGAGGTGTACCTTGCCAAAAGTGGCATAAAGCGCCCCTTCCCGACTCAACTACGTTATCAAATGCGCAAGCCCTTTGTCAAACAACAGCTCCCGTCAAGGGTGCCTGAGTGAAAATTTACAACGTTTGCAAAAAAGCATTACCCGCGTCGATACCCGCACGATAATCATGCTGTAAATCTATATCCGAACTGCCTAAGCGTTTACTTCGAAGATGGTCTTTAGCAAAAACTTGAATGAGCTCGACATCGTCAGGAGGATTAGCAATAAAGGCGAGTTCTTGACGATAAGCTTGCTCATGCTGAACCAAGTAGTCAATGGTTTTTGGGCAATGCCCAGAAGAGTAAATCCATGACTTTAGTTTTTTTAGCCAAACCGACTGAGCATGAAAGTCAGCATTAACCGTGCGTATAATTACTATTTTTCGAGCACCGCGGCGATACGCCTCGCGCACGGGCAACGGCGCCGCTAATCCACCGTCCAGATAGTAATCAGCTTGAGGCCCTTTTGCCTTATTACCTGCTAGCTTATTACCTGCTAGCTTATTAAGTGAGCGGGTACTTGACCCAGGCGTGAGTTTAACCCCGTCTTTATATAAAAAGGGCAATGCACTGGAGGCTTTAAGTAACTTACGCCAGTGATTGCTATTGCCATTTGGGCGTAAAAAGTACCCTTTTCTATCGCGTGAATTAGTTGCGGTGATCAATAATTCTCGTTCGCCCAATGATTTTTTGGCCGCCGCAAAGTCCAAGGCAAAACTGCCTTGAACGGTTTTATCAAAGTACCAGTCTAAGTCGACAACATTGCCCCCCATTAATCCACGACCAAGCTTATAGAAACGCTTTTGACGCGATAAACCTCGGATTAAACGTTTCGCATAGCCTTTTTGACGAGACAAAAAACTCGTCAGATTTTGCGATCCAGAAGACGTGCCAATAAATAAATCGAAAGGATCAAAATCATTCTCCAACCAGGCATCTAACACGCCGGCAGTGAATATACTTCGTTGACCACCACCTTCAGCAATCAGTGCTATTTTTACGCTCAAATCAATTCGCCCCTGCATTAATGACGCTACGCTTTATTGTTCGTGAAGATAACTTTGGGAACGCCCTAGAGATTACGACAAATACGAGCTTAAACGGCTAGCCTCTAAAATTAGCTGAAGCTAATTCTATTTTTCTATTTTTCTATTTTTGTGAAATAGTATCATATCTAAATAAACACAATTAAATCGTTGAATTTATTAAATAATAAATATTAACTTAGCAGAAAATAAGGTCACTAAAGTGCGAAAATAAGCGGCTATGGTAGCTAGCGGTGAAATTATATTGTCGATTTAAATGTACACTTAGTAACCAAAAAGGCCTAACTGAAGTGGCGTAATGAAACGGCAAGGTCTATTATTTATTGATGGCTTTAGTGATAAAAGGTAGTGAAGAGCCAATTCACAAGCGAGGAGAAACTTATGTTAGTTAGCTTAAAAGAATTAAACGGCAGTATCGTCAACGGTATGGATGGTGATTTAGGCGAAATAAAAGACGTTTATTTTGACGATAGGTTTTGGACAATTAGGTATTTAGTGATTGATACACACCCGTGGCTTCCCCTTAGTCAAAAAGTGTTAATAAGTCCTATTGCATTGCTAAATTTTAATGCAGATGAGCGTTTACTCAATGTATCTTTAACAAAAGAAATGATTGAAGACTGTCCTAAAGTGGAAGAGCATGAAACGGTTTCGAGAGAATTTGAAAAATTTTATTTCGATTATTTTGGGTATGGATATTATTGGATGGACACGGATACGTGGGGTGAATATGCTTACCCGACAGCCTTGTCTACTCGAAATATGTTGTCTTTTGATAGCGCAAGCGACAAGGATATCGAGCGAACTAACCATCTTCAGTCGTCAAACGAAGTCGCACACTATAGCGTTAATGCAATGGGTGACAACAAAGGCTATATAAAAGACTTTATTTGGGACACCGAAAGTTGGTCACTGCATTATCTAGTAATAGATACCCGTGATTGGTTACCGGGCGGAAAAAAGGTACTCATATCGACTAAACAAATAAACAGCGTAGATTGGGAGTATAAAACAATTACCTGCAACGTTGGCATATCGCAAATAGAAGCCTGTCCAGAATATTGTCATAACAAATTGAATGATCTTGATTATTTAGCGTTAATCAAAAACAAATTGCAGGTAGATGTATAAGCAGCAGTTGGTCGGGTTTGCTCGCTAATGCTGCACAACGCTATATCGACTTATTTAGTTTCAGTTAAATTTCGGCATATGCTTGCTTTAACCATACACTTGGTTTGCAACATCCACGGTCGTTTTGTTAATCTTAGTGATGGGTTATATCTTTAATAACCAACGATTAGTGAAATGTAACTAATAGGAGCTACAATGAATGACAAGAATGGACACGGTATCGCAAATTTTGCGGCCTTAAAAACCGCTGTAGTCAATGGTGAATTGCAGTCGGTAAAGGAACTCTTAGGCGACCAAGAGATGCAAGACATCGAAAAAAGCTATCTCGTTGACTTAGCCAAGCTAAGTAATAATCATGCGATCATAAAATTACTTAAAGATATTCCAGAAAAGGAATAAGAAGCGCTAACATTTCACTGCAATAACGACTTCAGGTTTGCCGAGCCAACGCATATCCAGCCAACCGCAAATGCCGCTATTAAAAGAAATTTACTCAAGCCCTAAATATAAAAAATGCAGCGTGTCTGTTGCATCATTCGGCATCCGAATTACTTTTATCATTTAGTTCATCAAACTTGCCTGCCATCGTCGGATTGCGCCTGGTTAGTTTCTTGATTGTTACATCCTGTGACTTATCATTTGCCAGGCGAAGGTTCCTATCGGTGCTGAGCAGGGCTTCCTTAGTTTTCTGCAAGTGATCGATAGACTTATCAATCTCATCGATTGCTATTTTAAATTTCTTTGAAGCTAGATCGTAGTTCCTTGCAAAGGCTGTTTTGAATGTATCAAGATCATCCTCAAAGTTTGTTATGTCGACGCTCTGTGCTTTAACAAGCGCAAGTTCCCTCTTGTATTCAAGTGATTTCATCGATGCATTGCGTAATAATGTAATAATTGGGAGAAAAAACTGCGGCCGCACAATATACATCTTTGGGTAACGATAAAACATATCCACGATCCCAGTATTGTAGAGTTCGCTGTCGGGCTCTAATAGAGACACTAGCACTGCATACTCGCAGCCCTTTTCTATGCGATCCTTGTCAAGCTCCTTTAAAAAGTCCTCATTCTTTTTCTTAGTGGCCGTCGTATCGTTTTCGTTTTTCATTTCGAACATGATTGAAACAATCTCAGTGTCATGTTCGTCCGAGTCACGAAAAATATAGTCGCCTTTACTGCCGGTTCGAGCGTCATTATCTTTTTCAAAATACGCCCGCGGAAACGCAGTTGCGCGAATACGATTAAATTCTGTTTCACAATGCTGCTCAAGGGTTTCGCCAACCATCTTAGTTGATAAGCGGGCCTTCATATCTCGAAGACGCTCAATAGCATCATCGCGATCTTTGATTTGTGTCTCGTATTTATCTTTAAGCGAGGTCTCAGCAAGTTGCTTTTCAAGCCCAGCTTGCTTAAGCCCGTTCTTCAATTCATCGCGCTCTTTCTCAACTACGCTGACAGCGGCGATGATCGCCACCTTCTGCTCAAGCTCAGTGGAGCCAAGTTTGGCTTGTAATGCCTGAATTTCTCTGTCTTTTATTGCTGCGGTTTCCTGTAGTTCCCTGGCAAGCTTAGCCTCGGCAAGTTCGGAAGTTGTTAGCCTATCGCGCTTAATCTGCTCCAACTCATTAGCCAGACTATCCCGCTCTTTTTTAACATCCCCCAGCGCCTCGGTTACGGCCAGTTTCTGAGTGACTTGGCCGGTATCTAATTTGGCTTTTAACGCTTGTATCTCAATATCTTTAGCCGTCACGGCTCGATGCATTTCGCTGCCACCTTGGCTCTTAGCCAGTTCTACAGCATTGAACTTGTCCTTTTCAGCCAATTCAAGTCGTTCATGTATCTGTTGTTCAAAGTCGCTATCGCGAACCTGCTTTAGAATGTCGGCATAGCCAGTTTCGTCGATCTTGAATGCTTTACTACAGTGTGGGCAAATGATTTCATGCATGTCTTATTAATTCCTTTTTGATGAAGATTCGCGTTGATTACGTTGAGACGCTGCACTGGCTTTCAATAATTTATAATAGGTGTTCAACGCAGCACTGACTTGTTCGCATCACAAACAAGTTAACCTGCATTAATCAGATGCAGCGTTAAATACCATTAGAACCGAAAATGAGCGATGTTTAAAGACCTCTTAAACTCAATATTATTCAAAAGTTAAAATGGACTGGAGTCAAGCGAGTTTTATGCAGGAAACTATTGGTAACGCGGCTAGTGTTAGGTGAATCGGATCTACCAATAGAGATCCGAAGATGTTTGGTTCCTCTATTGAGCTATCTTTAGAATCCTACATTCACAGATACTGCCAGCAAGATTATTGCCGTGATTATAAAGATAAACCAAAGAGGCAGAATAAAACGAGCCCATTGTACCCAACCAATTTGTGCGGTTGCTAAATAAGCTAGTAGCGTGCCCGAAGTGGGTGTTAACATATTAGTAATGCCGTTCCCGAATAAAAAAGCAACGACAGTGGTTTGAGGAGAAACACCCGACAACTGACCAATAGGCCCCATGATAGGCATACTGACAGCTGCCTGACCTGAGGTTGAAGGAATTAAAAAGTCCAATAATAGTTGTGCACCAAACATGCTTGTAGCCGCCACTGTTGGACTTCCATCTCCAATCATTGCAACTAGCTGATGGACAACCGAATCAAGAATTTGCCCCTTTTCAAGCGTAACCGCAACGGCAGATGCAACGCCAATCAATACACTAGCAAGTAATACTTTCTTCATACCCCCAACAAAGGCGTTAGCCGCACTATTGGCGCCTAAACCACAGAGACAGCAAAGCAATAAGCTTATACCAATATAGTATGCAGAAAAAGCCTCATGACGCCATTGCCATTGATTTGAGGCATAGACTAAAAATCCAATACTGCCAATTAAGACAGTCAACATTGAACCATGACGCCATGATAAACGTTCATTATTTATGTCGAAACTCACGTTTCCTGTCACCTTCTGAGCACGGATAGTGATTAGCATAAAAGCAATACCAATCGTCAGAAACACAAGATAGAATATTGAGCGCATAGAGGCGCCGCTAAATATTTGAAGTCCTACTAAAGGCTGTGCGATCGTCAGTGGTAACGGATTGGAGATGGATGCGATATAACCTACTTTGACTGATACCGTAACAATAGCAAAACCGATAATCGGCGATAGCCCCAAGCGTTTCGACATAGCCACCATAATAGGAATAACTAACAAATACTCGGATGCGAGGCCTAAGAAAGTACTACCCGCAGAGAAAACGACCATTAACGCGATAGTGAGTACGTAAATATTTCCTTTAACCATACTCAGCAGCCGCTCTAAACCGGCATCAATCGCTCCTGCTTTTGTTAAAACTCCAAACATACCTCCAATTATTAGCACCATAAATATTAAGCCCCCACCCCGTTCTAAGCCCTCTGGAATGGTCATTAATAGTTCGATAAAACTCACCGGAGCTGCTTCATTTTCAGCCCTTTCACTTATTCGAAATATATCGCTAATCCTTGAATCTTTTTCAATAACCTCATAACTGCCTGGGATCACGAGCTTGCCATTGCGTTCAAATTGACCAGACTCGATAAAGTAGGTCATTGCGCCTGCAAGCAACAGTATTCCTAATAGAATAACTAGTGGATTAAGAGCGCCTTTCGCCACTTCTCTTTTCTCAGGTATCGGTTTAGTGGTTGCTGTATTGTCCATCACTGTTTATCCAGTTGCAGGTGTTCTCTGATATAGCTAGCCATTGTGCACGCCACACTATCGAGGTCTTTACGCAATAAAGCAAACTGTTCATTCGGCTTGTGTTGCTTTTCATCCATATAAAGCGCTCTGTTGATTTCAATTTGCAAACTATGACGTCCAACATCCGGTTTAGCATGATGTGTCACTAGGTAACCTCCCTTGTAGGGTATGTTACGCACAACTTTATAACCTAATCGCGTAAAGGCATCTTCAACCGTTTGCACAAACTGTGGATCACAAGCAAGTCCGTCGTTATCGCCTAAAATCACATCGGGCCTAGACTCACCGCTATCAATATTCATGGTGTTACCCTTTGACTTCATAGAGTGGCAGTCAACATGCCAGACTTGTCCAAAGCGCTCATGCAAAATATTGAGCTTATTGCGTAGCGCATTATGATAAGGCAGGTAGTAATCCCGCACGCGCATTTTAATCTCGTCTATTTCTAAGGGTTGAGAATATAAAGCAACTCCCGGAAGTGCAAAGCGACGAATAAGTCCCATACCTCGCTCGCTATATTGAGTTGGTTTGCACTCAGATGATGGAGAGGCTAGTAACATTGGATCAATATCATCAATTGCTCTGTTTAAATCAATAAACATCCTAGAATAGTGAGCTCGTTGTAATACCGCCCCATGAAGCACAACGCCTTCCCATAGCTCATCGACAAATGCATCCCAGCCTGTTTTTAACTGTTCAATCGACGCGCAGCAAGAAAAATCTGCCGGAAATTGAATACCGCTATGTGGAGAATCAAAAAGCAGGGGAATTACGCTTTGAGCTTCAGGCTCTCGTACTGAATAAGTCTGGATCATAAATAATTAGATACCTCAAACAAAGTGCCTCTTGCGAGGACTAATAGGGAGATCAAAATTGGTAGCTCAACTGAATATATGTGAAGCGTCCAATTGGGTTGTAGGTATTCTGATCATAGTTAATATTAGGATTGGTAAGCGAACTTGGCGGCTGCTTGTCTCCAATGTTATTCACACCTAATTTTATACTTATCGCATCATCAAAGGCATAATTGATATATGCATTATGATAAAGCACACTCCCTATGTGTCTTGGCTTTTCCTCCACCATTTCATTGGTATCGCCTATGTGGCGCAGATTATAATTTAATGACCATGCAGCTATCTTATAATTGCTAGTAAAGCTTCCACGCCACTCAGGGAAAGCTTCACGTAAATAAGCGTTGCCTACCTTATTTTCAACACGAACAGTGCCGTCCGATAGGGTAGCGCTCTCTTCAAATTCATTTAACTTAGAAAGATTGAGAGTGAAATTCCAATCACCATTATCAGAGGCAATGGCATAGCGCATAAAAACATCCATGCCCTTGACGCGCGTGCTATTTAGATTCACAGGACCATCAATTATATTTACAATTTCACCGTTATTAGCACGATTAATTACCTCACAATTTTTGCTTTGGCTGGCACAAAGGTTAAGCACATCTTGGGGTCCAAAAAGACTAATTGTGTTATCAATTTCAATATCATACCAATCCAGCGTCAGGCTAAAATTGTCCATAAAAGTTGGGAAGAGAACCACACCATAAGAAACATTTTCGGATGTTTCAGGTTTCAATAATCCATTACCGCCAGTGGTCAATTGAACGTTAGTTTCGCCCTGCACATAGTCGCTTGGAACGCCGATACAACCGAGTAAGCTGGTGTTGCCAGAGCATGGGTCTAATACCGGAGCAGAGCTGACGCGCTCGCCTTCGAATAATTCTAAAATAGAGGGAGCTCTAAAACCTTCAGCCCACGTCGCTCGAAATGAAAGTCCTTTGGTTGGAGAATATAATATGCCCGCTTTACTATTGGTTGTGCTACCAAAGGTACTGTAGTCTGAGAAGCGTGTTGCCAAACTTACTTCAAGCAGGTCAGCAAAAGACGCGTCCTTGATTAATGGAATGTTCAATTCTACGTAGGCTTCTTTTAGGTCGTACTCACCGTCAGTTCCTATACGCGGTGATGAGCTAGTTGGTCGATAGCTATTCAGGCTTGGCTCAGAATTAATAAAGTTATCGGGCGTGTCTTTACCTTTCTCTTTGCGGTATTCAATGCCCGCCGCTATGCCTAAGTCACCTGCCGACAACGCTAGCAAAGTGCCCGTGAAGTTTAAGGTAAAGTTGATTTGGCTAGCTTCATTTTTATCTTCACCCGTGAAATTAATGTAATCAACCATCCCATCACTAAGGGGATTAAACAGGTTAACCGGAACACAGCCGTTGGCTAAATCGGTAACATCGGCAGTCATCCCTGAGGTATTACAAGCTTGCAAGCCCAAAGCCAGTTTGTCTAAATTCAATTGATTGTTAGAGGTAAATTCACCTGAATTTTTAGCCCATGATAAAAAGCTATCCCAAGCCCAATCTGTGCCTAAGTCAACCTCTCCATCAAAGCCAATCCCCAAGCGCACGGTCTCGACTGTCTGTTCATTTATGCGATAACCATTTTCTACCATAAAAGAGGTGTGTCGAAAATCACTGCCACTAAACTCTACACCGAATGGGTTAACGCGAGGATCGTTAGCAATGGAAAAACCTCGACTTCCTCTTATAGGTGATAATGCAGGCGAAAACTGCTGGTCTGACTGACGACGATTATACAATGCTTCTATACGCAGATTTGCAATTTCCATTGGCACGAATGCTTGAAAATAGAGTGCAGCACGTTTGTTAGGGCCCACTACATAGTTGTTATCATATCGATTGTATTTATCATCACCGGTAACTCCACGCCAGCTAGCTAGATTTGAACCATCGCTGTTTGGGTCACGGGTAATACCGCCGCTGGGAATAGTAAAACCCAACACTGAATTAAGGCTACTTTCACGAAAAAGGCCCTCGGGCGTACCTGTTGATAATCCATTTAAAGGAACGGCTGTGATATCACGATCTTGGGTGAAAATAGACTTTTGATCGGTAAAGCTTGCGGCGAACATCAGGTTACTTTCACCAAAATCACGCCCCATTAATACGTCAATATTAACCGTATCTCTATCGCCTTCGCTGCTTTGACCATAATATGCTTTAGCACTTGCCCCTACATAATCACTATGTGTGTATATATTTACCACACCAGCTATCGCGTCAGCGCCATATATCGCGGTTGCACCGTCTTGCAATACCTCTACACGCTTTACAATGACCTGGGGAATGGTGTTTAAGTCGACAAAGTCACGAAAACCTCTTGTGCCTGCACCATTTACCCATCTCTGTCCATTGACCAACACCAATGACCTATTGTTACCCAAGTTACGCAAATTTAAGCTGCTAGTACCGTGACTAGTGCCGCCAGAACCATTACCATTGAGACTCGCGCCAACCGAAGGAAGTTCTTGAAGTACATCACCCAGACTGACAGCGCCAGTTTGGTTTAGCGCTTCAAGGTTGAGTTCCTGCACTGGACTTGGTGTGTCGCCTTGCCTCTTGATCCTTGAGCCGGTAATTGCAATAACTTCTAGCTTGTCTGCAGTTTGTTCATTAACTATTTCACTTTGTTGCGCCAGAACGACTGTCGTCATACCGCAGCATGCAAAAGTAATAGAAAGGGAAAGTAAGGTTTTACGAAAGCTTGGCATGCGCCGGACTCCAAATTGTGAAAGTGGGTTTACGAACTTGTTGGGTAGGAGTTTACAAACTATTTATTATCATGCAATATCATGACTTTTAGACATTACCTTATAACATATTGTTATTGATTTGAGTATTGAGAATGCCATGAAAAGCCCATTAAATACCCTAAGTCTGAAGAGCCTCGAAGCTTTTCGGGCTATCATAGAAACGGATTCTGCGACAGCCGCCGCAAAAAGTTTGGGTATCACTCAACCCGGCGTAAGTCGTTTACTCGCCTCTTTTGAAGAACATGTTGGTTTTGCCCTTTTTTATAGAGAAAAAGGGCGTTTATTTCCGACCGAAGAGGCATTAGCATTATACAAAGAGGTCGAATTAACACTGCAAGGGGCTGAGCGGATTGCGCTTTTAGCCAAAAATATCTTTAATTCAGATTTGGGTTGGTTAAAAATTGTTGCACCAAATTCATTTATTGCGGGGCCGCTAGCCGACGTAGTGACCGATTTTTTGAGACTTCATCCCAAAGTTAAAATATCATTGGATACTCAAACTCCGGCGGCAGCCAGAGAGCTCGTGGCTCATAGAAGTGTAGACTGCGGGTTTATTCAATTACCCGAAAACCATCCCGGTTTATTAGTTGAACCGGTGTTAAGCGGAATAACGGTATGTGCGTTATCTCCTAAACATCCACTAGCCAGTCAACATCAGATCAGTGTTCACGACTTACGCAATGAACCACTCATTTTACTGGGTAAGGGACGCTACTCCAGAACGCAAATAGACAGTTTATTTGGCCAAGCGAATATCAGTATGCAAATTAAATTAGAAACCCACACCGTCGCAATTGCGTGTAGTTTTGCAAAACGTAACCTGGGTATCGCCATTGTTAATGAAATGCTTGCTGGGCAGTATGCGGCGGATGATTTAGTGTTGATACCGTTAGTCCCAGCATTAACCTATGAATATGGATTTATCACTTCAGCGCACGCACCGATGAATCGCTTAACGACCGCTTTTTTCAAGCATTGTTTACGTAGTTTTACGGGTGCAGAGTAAACGCTATTCCTGTCTGTAGTATAACGAATTGTTGACAAGATCAGGCTTACTCTTTATTTTATTTTTCTCAAGTACCCAATGAGTTTTATCATTCGGTTATTTCCAAGACGTCGATAACTATTACGCTACCTGCTACCTGCTTGCAGCGCCAGCACTGAGTATACTGGTACCGTCATTCGCAACGGGCTCAGGGTCTCGTGTTCGGGTGACGCTCGCGGGTCAAGCTCTGATGAAATACCCCGTGTGCGAAGCACCTTACGATGGTCTTTTGGATGTGATCGCTGAACTGCGGCGAGGTGATGTGGTTTTCACCAATCTTGAGGTGGCGATAAAGACCTCTGCGTCAGGTGTTCCCACGCGAGATACCGAATTTTTTCATACTGGCTCCGAGACCACATTGGAATGTCTTCACGAAATGGGCTTCAACCTGTTGTCGCTTAGTAATAATCACGCGTGGGATTTAGGCACTTCTGGGATTATTGCCACACGCGATGCCGTGGATCGGTCAGGATTTGCTTATGCCGGCACAGGCAATAATATGGCTCAGGCCAGTGCGGCTGGTTACTTAGAAACTCCAGTGAAGACAGCCCTTATCGCAATGGCCATGGGGAAAATACGTGACGGAGCAGCGGCGACAAAGACTCGCCCTGGAGTGAATGAGGTGGTATTAGGAGCAGATCTTCAGCCTAACCCAAAGGACTTGGAGCGCAATATTACAGCGATTAAGGCTGCAAGAGTTAACGCTAAAATAGTTATCGTGTACTTGCATAATCACGAATGGGGTGAGGATATGGCAATAACCAAACCGTGGGCTCGAGAGTTTGCAAGGCAATGCATTGAGGCCGGCGCAGATATTTTCGTCAGCCACGGAGCGCCCTTATTACACGGCATCGAACTGCAGAACAACAGACCAATATTGCACGGTTTAGGCAGCCTGGTGTTCCATTCCCATACAGATATTGGCTACTACGTTCCCGAGGTTTGGGAATCGGCTATTGTGCACGTCGACTTTGTCGCAGGGCAGGTGCGTCATTTAGAAATAGTGCCAGTTGTAATAAATGAAGTCGGAGACGACCCTGCTCGGCAATGGCCAACACGCGGGCGACCAAAGCTTGCCAACGAGGAGCAAGCGCACCGCATACTCACGCGTATGCAAAAAAAGAGCGCTGAACTCGGCGTAAACTTGCGTATTGAGAATGGACGTGGATTGTTAGACTTGGGCTAACTCAGCTTAATCCGGCTGATTATTCAAACGTTGGCTTACCATGCATTATATCGTTGCGTCCATAACACTTGCAGGTCCTGACGCTAATTTTATTTATAAATCATTGCTTAGTTATTCTCCGCGTAATTGCTTAACTCGACTATGTCCTCAACAATTTGTGGATATAGTTGAACCGGTAAGGTATGTCCCATTCCTTCCAAGATTTTTAAAGTGGCACCAGGAATTGCTGCTGCAGTGGCAATGCCGCACTCCACAGGCACTAGGGGATCAATATCACCGTGAATAATTAAACTGGGTATTTGTAATTTCTGCAAACCCAGAGTGCGATCCGGTGAATCAATTATTGCGCTTAACTGGCGGGCAACACCAGCAGGATTAACCCCCCTTTGCACTGAATAACGTATCACTTTTTCAACACTTTCTCGGTCAAAAGGGAAATATTCACCATGCAACATACGCCACACACCCAAACTTTGGGCCACGTGCGGCTCAATTTCTGTAGCTAGCGGTTTAAGCAACTTTGCCATCACTCTTATTTTTGCTTTTGGCAAAGAACGATTGCCAGTAGTAGACATAATAGAGGTGAGACTACTTACTCTATTAGGCGATTTCAAAGCCATACATTGGGCTATCATACCGCCCATTGAGGCACCTACAATATGGGCTTTATGTATATTCAACGAATCCATCAGAGCTAAGGTATCATCAGCCATATCATCAAGTAGGTAAGGCGCGTTTACTTTTTTACTAAACAAACTGTTGCTAATAAAATCCCACGTGCTTGGCACAGGGTAGTCAGTCAGCCAAGTGCTTTTGCCAATATCACGATTGTCAAAACGAATGACCCTCAACTTATTACTGGCTAATAATTGACAGAACTGCTCGCTCCAGTGGATCATCTGGGTGCCCAGTCCCATAATTAACATAACGACCGGATGGCTAGGATCACCAAAACTATCATAGGTAATTTGCAAGCCATTAGCGCTGACTTGGTGCGCAACTTGGTGCTTTATGTTATCCGGCATTTTTTTATAGACTCCTCTAGTTCGTTGGCGCTTTAATGCATGTAGCAAGTGACCTTACCCAAATCAGACATACTCTTATCAATTAAATGCTGCTGATTTGCAAGAACAATAAAACACAATTCTGATGTATACAACAGGCACTGAATTTTCCACTATGACTTTGTAATAGATGGCAGTAGGATTTGATTGAGGAATAAATTTTACTAAGGCCTGATGTGAGAAGTAGTAATAAAAATTAAGAGACCGCTTTAGATAGTCTATAATATTATTAATGGCGACGCAGAATAATTAGCCGCCATTAATTAGCAAAGGCAGAACATCACCTTGTAAACTCCCTCGCCACTTTCTATCGCCGTTTAGAAACAATACTTCACCATTGTGGCCGCGTTTTATACTTGTATCGATGCCAATAACTTTGCCTTGATAGCGCGATATCACCAGTTCTTGCGACGTGTGTCCAACAACAATTCTTGCCACATCAAAGTGAGCGAGTAAGCGGTCTATTTCAGATGAAGTTGCTTTGATTTCATTAAAATAGCCTCGATACCAAATTGGACCATTGATTGTGTGCAAAAATTTGGCCATGCCAAGTCTTGGTGCCTCTAGTTGAGTCTCAATTAGATGTTCTTTAAAGATATTATTGATCATCAGCAGGCTGATTTTTTCATTCACAAGTTCAGGGTGAAATCCGCCATGTACAAACAAACTATCATTGATTTTAACCAACACATTTTTACTACGCAGCCATTTGCCTAGGACACTGTTTTGACCAAATAACTCATGGAATGGTCACTGAGGTGCGCTTTGGACACGTTTAGTAAACGTCTGAATTAGTCGCGTCCATAAGAGTGCTGTGAAGAGTGGTTAATCGATCGAGCATTGCTTCAAAATTCTTCAAACGACTTTGTTCCATATTTCGACGAATTTAATAGCCAAAAAACAACAATGAAGCTATCACACCAAGGGCTGCAATGGCTGCTATAGTAGAAATATTCATACAACGCCTCGATTCATAGAGAACATGACGGCAACAGAAATCGCCGCGCCAGATAAACGAATTAATGCAGTTAACAAAGCTCGTAACTTGAATTTAATTTGATGCAAAGAAACTGATTAATCCTTACACTAGCGGTATTGATGCGGTTGGGGAATATGTTTTGAGTAAAGAGCCAAATATTGAAGAGGCCATTGTGCAGTCGTATTCTGAGTTGTCTCCGAATGCCAGAATAATTGCCAATTACATACAGCAAAACCCATTGGCTATTATTAGTATGTCGGTTAGTGGCATTGCTAACGTTACACAAACTTCCAAAGCTACCGTTAGTCGTTTCTTTCGACAAATAGGTTATGAATCGCATCAACAAGCAAAAGCTCAGCTTGTAGCGCGTCGTGTTGGTGGATTTCCTGTGGCGAATACAAATTTGCATAGTCAAAACCAACTCAATAATGAAATCGCGAATATTACACAAACACTCAATGGCGTTGACGCTTCGCAACTAAAAGATATCGTCAATTTACTCTCCAACGATAACAAAATAAGTATTATTGGATACCGTAACAGCTACCCTATAGCGTTGCATTTAAGACAACAATTGATGCAAATAAGAAGCTCAGTGCGTATTTTACCGCAGCCAGGACAAACCCTTGCCGAGGAACTGGTAAGCCTAGATAAAGATGAGGTCATCATACTCATTGGCTTTAGGAGACGTCCAAAGAACTTTGATAAATTGGTCGACAGTGTTTCAAAACAACCTGTTATTTTGATAACCGACCCAACTGGCCAAGTATTTAATAAGCAAGTAAATCATTTATTGGTATGTCATTTGGGTCAAGAAAATGCGTTTGATAGCTATGCAGCGCCGATGAGTATGGTCTCAATAATTTGCAATGAAACATATAAACGGCTTGCGAACAAAGGACAAGTTCGCACAACCGCTATTTCTAAAATGTACCAACAGCTTGATGAATTATCGGAGCTTTAACAAAACCTTCTAAATTCCTACTTTAAATCAAATAGATAACGTAATAAAAATACAGCAGCTAATACATAGGTAATTACCGACACCTCTTTGAATTTTGACGTACCCATTTTTATACCTACATACGTAATAAATCCCAATGCAATCCCTTCACTGATGCTGAAGGTTAGCGGCATCGCAATCATGGATATAGTCGCGGTCGCGAGGGAGGGCATATCATCAAAGTCTAACTGGCGAAACGACTCCATCATGAAAATACCAACCATCATCAGTGCTGGTGTTGTCGCCATTAACGGAATAACTTTCATAATCGGTGTAAAAAATAAGGCCAATACAAAACATAATGCGACGACTACAGACGTCAGCCCAGTGCGACCACCTGCAGATACACCTGCTGCCGATTCTACATATGAAGTTACTGGAGAAGTACCCAATGCTGCACCGATGACACTAGCGCCAGCATCGGCAGTCATAGCGCTACCCATTTTTGGCAGCACACCATTTTCATCAAGTAGCTTTGCTTTTCTAGAGACACCAATAAGTGTCCCTATAGTGTCGAACATATTTACAAAAAGTAACGCAAAAATAAGGTCCCATGTTTGCGAAAAATGGGTAATAGGATACATTATATCCATCGCAAAAAAGGTGCTACTGATACTATCTGGCATACCTATAAAGCCATCAGGCGAAGCGGTTAGCGTGCCCTCTCCCGCTGGCACAAAACAGCCAATAATTGTAAGTGTAATCACGCTGATTAGAATTGCACCGGTGACTTTTTTAGCTACCAATATAATGGTAAAAACAATGCCTAATAGTGCCAGCATAGTTGCAGGATCAGATAAATTACCTAATGCAACAAAAGTGGCTGGGTTATCCACCACTAATCCTGCATTTTTCAATCCAATAAAGGCAATGAACAAGCCGATACCGCATTGAACTCCTATTTTAAGTGCATTAGGTATGGCCTCTGCTATCTTTTTCCTTACCCCCAATAGCGAGAGTATTAAAAATAAAATACCGTTCCAAAATACAATTCCTAAACCGGCTTCCCATGGGATCTCTCGGGTTAAGCAAATGGTAAATGCGAAAAATGCGTTTAGTCCCATCCCCGGTGCCATTGCAATAGGGTAGTTAGTCATTGCGGCCATCATTAATGTGCCAATGCAGGCAGCCAGCGCGGTAACCGTAATTAAGCCTTCAATAGGCATGCCACTGGCAGACAAGATACTAGGATTAACTACCAATACATAAGACATGGCAGCAAAAGTAGTTAGTCCAGCAACCAACTCTTTTTTAAAGCTAGACCCTTTTTCAGTCAATTTAAATAAACGCTCAAGCAGTAATGTCATATAGCTAGGTTCTTCTTATTATGGTTAAAAATAATAGTTATCGGGCAAATTGTAATTTGCGTGCAAATGCTTGGTGTTGTGCCATTAAATCCATTGGATCAATGTTCTTGTGATGCCCATTTTCAATAATCCAATCTCCCGCGACCATGAGCTTACCAACAGTATGTGCACCGCACTGCACTAGTGCAGCAATAGGATCACCCACTCCGCTAAACCTCAACGCATCGAGATTAAAAAAAGCTAAGTCTGCTTGCATGCCAACCGCTATTTCGCCTATATCAGGCCTCGCCAAAACATTCGCAGCTCCCTTGGTCGCATAATCTAAAACAGTTTTTGCCGTTATTGCTTCTGCGCCATATTTAAGTCGTTGTTGCAACAAAGACTGACGCACTTCTTGGATCATATTTGAACTATCGTTTGACGCCGAACCATCGACAGCAAGTCCAACCTTGCAACCGGCTTTGACCAAATCAAGGGTTGGGCAGATACCAGAGGCTAGTAACATATTCGAGCTAGGACAATGCGCTATGCCTACTTTGGCTTTGCCTAAACGGACAATTTCTTCAGGCGTAAAATGTATAGCATGAGCAAGCCATGTTCTCTCTTCTAACCAACCACAGGATGCTAAATAATCGACCGGACGCATACCAAATTGGCGAACACAAAACGCGTCTTCATCTTCAGTTTCACCTAAATGTGTATGCAACAACACATTAAGTGATTTAGCTAAGCTAGCGGTGTCTTTCATTAATTGAGTTGAAACAGAGAATGGCGAACATGGAGCGAGTGCAATTTGCATCATGGCACCTTCATGAGTTTGATGAAAAGCGGATACTACCCTCTCGCTGTCTAATAGAATAGTGTCCTCGTTTTGTATGACTGTATCTGGCGGAAGCCCTCCATCTTTCTCACCCAAGCTCATTGAGCCTCTCGTTAACACAGCCCTGCAACCCAATAATTGTAGGGCCGACACTTGAATATCGATAGCATTTTCCAGCCCATTAGGGAATACATAGTGATGATCACAAACTGTTGTCGCACCCGACATCATCAATTCAAGAGCGGCTAATTTAGTTGCCGACTCCAACATATCTGCATCTAAATTTTTCCAAACTTGATACAAGCTTTTTAACCAAGGGAAAAGCGGTTTATTAAGCGCCTCAGGCACGCAACGGGTCAGCGTTTGATAAAAATGATGATGTATATTTATTAACCCTGGTGTAATAGCAAAAGCACGACAATCAATAACTTGAGTAATGGCTGTTTTCGGCTCTTTACCTTTACCCACGAGTTCGACTATTTTTTTATTCCCTACAACGATACCATTACTTGCGTCATCGCTATTTGTAGCGCCGCCAGTAAAAATACCTGCAGGATGTTTTAACCAAATATTATTAGAAGCTTTCATGGTTTAATTAAAATACTCATCAAGTAATCCCTAATCATTATGCAATCCGAACTGCAGCGTTATCATTTTTCGTTCATCTAACGTCAAACGTCAGCAATAGTTATGCCAACAGAATAATTCCTGACCAAGCGGTCTATTTTTAAATTGTTGTACGCATCAGATGTGTTATTTGCTCTATTTTAGTGAAACACATGCACTCCAACAGGGCGAAAAATAAGATGAATGACAAACTGATTAGTCTTTGCATAATGTATTGGAAAATTATTTTAATTAGTTTTCAGGCTGTTTGTGTCCGGTAATAAAACACTCATCACAATAGCCGTAAAGCCAGCCATAGTGACCGAGGATGAAAGCGTATTTTTAAGCATATCAGGTAAACCTTGGAGTGCATCAGGGACCATAAGTACCCCTAAACCTGCGCCCAGTGATGTCGCTATTATAAGCGATTTGCGACGATCAATAGGTTCACTCGCCAAAATTTTGATACCGCCTACAGCTATAGTCGCAAACATAACCAATGTTGCTCCGCCAAGCACTGGTTTCGGGATAGACTGCAATGCACTGCCAACAATAGGAAACAAGCCAAGTATGACTAAAAAACCAGCCACATAAAAACCAACATGTCGACTAGCTACTCCCGTTAATTGAATTACCGCGTTATTTTGACCAAATGTGGTGTTAGGAAAGGTATTAAAAACGGCCGCAAGAGCCGAGTTAATTCCGTCGGCTAAAATACCGCCTTTTATTCTTTTTATATAACTTGGTCCTTTTATGGGAAGTCCGCAAAACATGCTGTTAGCGGTTAAGTCACCTGATGTTTCTAAAGCCGTTAAAAAGTAAATTAGCGCAATGGGAATAAACAGTTGTATATCAAAATCAAAGCCGTATTTGAATGGCACAGGCAAACTAAAAAAAGGCTGGCTGGCCGGACTTGCAAACGACGTTATGCCCATCAAATAGGCGACAAACGTGCCAACAATCATGCCTATCATAATCCCTGAAAGTCTTACCCATGGATTAGTCGAACTGTTCATTACAATGATAATAATCAATACAAAAAACCCAATTAATAAGTTTTGTATACTACCAAAATCTGCACTACCTACGCCGCCACTTAAATCGGTTATTCCTACCTTTATTAGACTTATACCAATAGTAGTAATAACAATACCAGTGGTAAGTGGCGTAATGACTCGCTTAATTTTGTCTACAAATCGACTCACCAAAATTTCGATAAAAGCACCGACAAAACAAATACCGTAGAGCATTGCAAGAATTTCTTCTTTACTACCTCCTTTCGCTTTGACCGAGAACCCGGCAATAAGTAAAGCACTAATAAATGCAAAGCTAGTACCTTGCACTGCAATAAGACCACAGCCTATACCGCCAAAAGCTTTTACTTGTATAAACGTAGCTATACCTGATACAAACAGGGACATGCTAATTAAATACGGCACCTCAGATTCAAGTCCAAGTACTGAGCCGATAATAAGAGAAGGTGTAATGATGCCAACAAAACAGGCTAAAATATGCTGCAGTGCCGCAGTCGTGCTTTGTTTTATGCTAGGTATATCATTTAATGCAAACAATATTTCTGGATTTGATTTCACTAAATTTCCTTTTTGATACGTGGCTTTATGACTAGATTAAGACCTTAGTTACTTTTCAAGATGCAAGAATCTGACCCAATACGCTGAATAAATGTTTCTCTTGACATAATGATGAAACAATTGTTTCATTAACATCCAATTAGAGAGGAAGTTCGTGCGCAATAATTATTCCGAACAGGTATTTGTGGATAGTCAACCTCCACCGTATAGCGATACAAAAGTTAAGTACGCTGCTAATTGTGAAATCATACCGCTACAGAATATGAAATTAGCGGTGAAGGATTTGTTTGATATAAAAGGTATACCTACAGCCGCTGGTAATCCAGATTGGTTGCGTACGCACCCGCTACCTAGCAATACAAATTCAACCGTAGCTTCCTTAATCAAGCATGGCGCTGCATACGAAGGCAAGACCTTAACTGACGAATTAGCTTATAGCTTGAATGGACAAAATATTCATTACCCGACTCTGATTAACCCCGTTAATCCTGAGCGTTTACCAGGAGGTTCATCAAGCGGATCTGCAGTCGCCGTGGCGGCAGAGTTAGCTGACATTGGCCTTGGTACAGACACAGGAGGCTCTATTCGAGTACCTGCTAGTTATAACGGACTATTTGGTCTGCGCACTTCCCATGGTCTAATTCCAACTGACAATATGGTATCCTTGGCGCCTTCATTCGACACTATAGGCTGGATGTGCCGTAATATTGATGACCTAGAAAAAGTCGCTAAGGTCCTCTTACCTAAGGAAAGTGCAAACGCGACAACGCACGAAACAGTGAAATTTTGCATCGCTACAAACTTGATTTCATGTTCTGAGCAAGCTGATCACATTGAGAAAATGGTTGAGGGACTAAAAAGCGCAACCGCACTTAAGCTAGTTCAAGAGAACATAAATACGAGCACCTACAAAATCAGCGACACTTTTCGTACGCTACAAGGATTCGAAATCTGGCAACAGCATGGTGAATGGATTACACGTACTCATCCAACTTTTGCAGATGATATTCAGCAGCGTTTTGACTGGTGCAAAACTATTACATTGCAAGACTACAACATTGCAAAGCAACAGCAACAATCCTTTACTAAATACATTAACTCACGCTTACAAAAACATGATGTTATTTTACTGCCCACCACACCAGGTCGCGCTCCACTGCTTAGTACTGCAGCGAACCAGCTTGGTGAATATCGCAATAATCTAATCAAATTTACGGCGATAGCAGGTTTAGCGGGTTTACCACAAATCCATTTACCACTCTTCACAATCAATAACGCCCCATGTGGCATTTCGTTGATTGCTCCTAAAAACCAAGATTTGCGACTTATTAACATCGCAAAAAAGCTGATGAAACATTTATTATGACAAGCCCCAAACAGACACAAATTGCTTTTACTGCTCCTCATCGTGGCGCAACAAACGCCGGTACACGAATACTTGAACAAGGCGGCACAGCTATCGAAGCTATGGTTGCCGCAGCAGCGTCTATTGCCGTTGAATACCCGCACATGAATGGTATGGGTGGCGATGGTTTTTGGCTAATTAGCGAACCCAACAAACCTCCTATTGCAATAGATGCTTGCGGCACAGCGGCGCAAAATGCAACGCTCGACTATTATCAAAACATGCAAAGTATTCCCAGCCGCGGCCCTAAATCGGCGTTAACCATGGCCGGTGCCGTTTCGGGTTGGGAAAAAGCCTTACAGATAAGTCAACAATGGCAACCTAATATGGCGCTTGCAAACTTATTCGATACAGCTATTAATCAGGCGCAATGGGGCATTGAAGTGACTCAAAGTATGCATGATGCCAGTCTAAAGACGTTCAACGATTTATCAGGCATGCCTCACTTCGAACAGTTCTTAATAAAAGAAAAGGCCTTGAAAAAAGGTAAAATACTTAAGTTACCCAAACTAGCAAAGACACTGCAATTGCTCGCAAAAAACGGACTGAAAGACTTTTATCAGGGCGAAATAGCCAATATGCTCGCCTCCGATTTAGCCGCAGCAGGTTCCCCTATTCAACTCAGTGATTTTCAGCAATATCGGGCTAACATAATCGAACCAATTAGCGTCACTACGAGCAAGGGAAAACTGTACAACCTGCCTGCACCAACCCAAGGTGTTGCATCGTTAATTATTTTAGCTTTATACGACAAATTGTATGAACGATATAAAGACACCCTGCTTGCATCCACAGACAGTGAACTTGAAATGGTACATTTGCTTATTGAATGCACCAAACAGGCCTTTATAAAACGTAATGCGTATGTGACCGATGCATCTCGCTTGTCAGTAGAGTTATCTGCATTATTGAGCGACGCGAATATCGACAGCATGCTTCAAAACATCCGCGCCGATGTTGCTTCGCCTTGGCCGCATACTGCCGAGCATGGAGATACTGTTTGGATGGGGGCATGTGATAGTCAGGGCAGAATGGTTAGTTACATTCAAAGCTTATATTGGGAATTTGGCAGCGGTGTTGTTAGTCCGTCAACGGGAATTGTTTGGAATAATCGTGGTACGTCATTTTCATTAGAAAAAAATCATTTGCAGCAACTTGCGCCTGGTCTGAAACCTTTTCATACCTTAAACCCTGCGTTTGCAGAGCTTAACGACGGCCGTCGCATGAGTTATGGCACCATGGGCGGAGAAGGCCAACCACAAACCCAAGCTGCGCTATTTAGCCGCTATGTCTACCACAATATGCCGTTAGACAAAGCCATTGCTAGTGGGCGATGGTTATTAGGAAGAACATGGGGCGATGAATCAAATAATTTAAAAATTGAAAACGATTTAGCGCAACGTATTGGTGATCGATTATCAGAACGTAAGCACGAAGTGGCTATTGTAGATCCATGTAACGAACTTATGGGTCATGCAGGTGCAATTGTATTAGATAAAAATGGCACCGCAATAGCAGCAACCGACCCTAGAAGTGACGGCAAAGCATTTTCAGCTTCAGCGCCTGAATCAAAAGGGTAAATAAATGGATTTACTGATTGAAAACTGGACGACGATTGCGGCCTTGATGGCAACTGGAGTATTTGCAGGATTATTGGCCGGTTTACTTGGTGTCGGCGGCGGTATTGTCATTGTGCCAGTACTTTATTTTCTGTTTCAAGCCTTTAATGTATCTCCTGAATCCGCCATGCTGATTGCTACAGCGACCTCATTAGCGACTATTGTGCCCACTTCTATAAGTTCCATACGTGCACACCGCAGTAAAGGTAATGTAGATTTTACACTAATCAAAGTGTGGGGGATGTTTATATTAATAGGGGTATTGATAGGCAGTTGGTTAGTGACTCAGGTTAACGGTCAATGGTTAACTGTTTTATTTGGGGTAATAGCCACATTATCGGCCTTCAATATGCTACTAGGTAGCAAAAAAGCTATTTTTGATGACTTGCCTGGTAAAGCAGGACAATCTGCAATGGCTTCCAGCGTCGGTTTGTTTAGTTCGTTAGTCGGCATTGGTGGCGGCACGTTAACTGTACCTATGCTAACGTTTTGTAATTATCCTGCCCATAAAGCGATAGGAACCGCGGCGGCAGTTGGACTCATTATTTCATTGCCCGCCGCAATTATTATGCTTCTAGTCGGCCAAACTCCGGTTGATGCACCATTAGGTACCTTCGGGCTGGTCAATTTAGTCGGCTTCATTTGTATAGTACCTCTAACCGTTTTTTTTGCACCAATAGGGGCAAGTTTAGCGAATAAGCTCGATGCACAAAAATTAAAGAAAGTGTTTGCTGTGGTGCTTATGATCACAGGCATTCGTATGCTTGCACAATTATTTTTTTAGGATATTCACATGACTCACATTCCCCACTCACGCAATAACTTGTTAGCACCTCCTCCTCGTTTATTAATGGGGCCGGGTCCAATTAATTGTTATCCACGTGTGCTAAACGCGATGTCAACCCAATTAGTGGGACAATACGATCCGGTCATGACCGGCTATATGAATGAAACGATGGCACTTTACCGTGAAGTGTTTATGACCCAAAACAAACAAACATTATTGGTAGACGGCACATCAAGAGCCGGAATAGAAGCCATGTTGGTGTCTGCACTTGAGCCAGGAGACAAAGTGCTAGTGCCCATTTTTGGGCGCTTTGGTCACTTGCTTACCGAAATTGCAGAACGAGCCGGTGCGCAAGTGCATAGCATAGAAGTTCCCTGGGGCGAAGTATTCCAACCAGAACAAATTGAAGCTGCAATTAAACAATTTCAGCCCAAAATGGTAGCAACCGTTCAAGGCGATACGTCTACCACAATGCTGCAGCCGCTTGCAGAAATTGGTGAAATTTGCCGACGTTTAGACGTCATTTTATATTGTGATGCGACAGCGTCCATCGGCGGTAATGCGCTGGAAACAGATAATTGGAAACTCGATGCGGTATCAGTTGGTTTGCAAAAGTGCTTAGGCGGACCATCGGGCAGTGCGCCGATTACGATGGGAGAACGCTATTTAGAGGTAATCAATAAACGAAGGCATGTTGAAGCCGGTATTCGAAATGAACATCATTATGCAGGCGAAGGCTCTAGAATTCGTTCTAATTATTTTGATTTACCCATGATTATCGATTATTGGGGAGACGAACGTCTTAATCACCATACCGAGGCCGCCTCAATGCTCTATTGTGCGCGGGAATGCGCCATCAATTTACTCGACGAGGGCATTCAGAGTTGTATTGACCGTCATAAAGTCAATGGTGATGCAATGCTAGCGGGCGTTCAGGGTTTAAATTTAACACCTTTTGGTGATTTGCAATACAAAATGAATAATGTGGTTGGCGTGTATATCCCCCAAGGAGTCGACGGAGAGGCCGTGCGCCATCAGATGTTGCATAACTTCAACATTGAGATTGGCACTAGCTTTGGACCATTGCATGGAAAAATCTGGCGTATAGGCACAATGGGGTATAACGCCCGTCCTGATTGTGTATTTAATACCCTACAGTCACTTGAGACAGTACTTCGTCGAAATGGCCATAAGCTAGGCTTAGGTGAAGGCGTTGATGCTGCAATGTCGGTTTACGGAAAATGAATAACATCGATGAATTTGCGCAGCAAATCATGCTGCGTTGCCAAGAATTAGGTAACATCAGTCAATCGCCCGGGATCGTCGATAGACGTTATCTAAGCTCACAGCATAAGCTCGCCAACGCGGCTGTGGCTGGTTGGATGCAACAAGCCAATATGCGCACGTGGCAAGATGGTGCAGGCAATATTTGGGGGCGTTATGAAAGTCCCAACCCAAATGCCCAGCGCCTACTGATTGGAAGTCATCTCGACACGGTGATCAATGGCGGGAAATATGACGGAATGCTTGGTGTCGTATGCCCTATTGCGCTTATCGACATATTTTATCAAGAACAACGAACATTTCCATTTCATATCGATATTGTTGGTTTTGGCGATGAAGAAGGAACGAGGTTTGGTTCCACCTTATTAGGCAGCCGCGCGCTAACCGGCAAATGGGATAATAGCTGGGCGGATCTATTGGACACCAACGGCGTCTCGTTGCGACAAGCAATGCTTGATTTCGGACTTAATTTCGATGAGATACATTTAAGTAAAGTACCTGCATCTTCTCTCCTTGCTTATATAGAACTGCACATTGAACAAGGCCCAGTGCTTGAACAACAGGACTTACCTGTTGGCATTGTCACCGCTATTGCGGGGGCAAAACGTTTGACTATTAATGTTTGCGGTATGGCTGGACACTCAGGTACTGTGCCAATGAATATACGTAAAGACGCACTCACAGGCGCAAGCGAGATGATACTCGCTGTCGAACAAATTGCCACTGAAATGGGTGTGGTAGCGACGGTTGGCAAAATAGAAAATAAACCTAATGCGGTGAATGTCATCTCCGGGAACGCTGATTTTAGTTTGGACATTAGAAGTGACGATGATGACTTACGTGATCTTACTTTAGATAAAATATTGACCCGCTTTAGCGATATTGCCAATACACGTAATCTAAAGGTTAGCTCGGCGATTACGCATAGTGCACCAGCAGTTATTTGCAATAGTAAATTAATTGACGCGCTAACAAAAGCAACACAATTGGCGAATATAAGGCCTTTAAAATTGCTTTCAGGCGCTGGCCATGACGCCATGGCAATGGCTGATATATGTCCAGTTGGTATGCTTTTCACCCGCTGCGAAAAAGGCATTAGCCACCACCCAGGAGAATCAATCACTGCGCCTGATGTGGCCGCTAGTTTGCAAGTGTTATTACACTTTATTAACGATTTCAGATTATTAGGACCAGACACATGATCATACCCAGAATCTATAACGACCAACAAGGTCTAAGCGCATTTGGTCAAGTAGAAATTGAATTAGCCGATGGCGGCCCCATCGGCTTGCTGTCAGAAAAGTTTGCTGCTGGGTCAGTTATTTTTAGAGAAACCCCCGCTGACTATGATTTTAAGTGGCACCCAGCACCAACACGTCAACTTTTGTTTATAATGAAAGGAAGTGCAGAATTTACTGTATCCAATGGTGAACAACGCGTTTATGGCGTCGGCGACGTGCTTTTACTTGAGGACACCGAAGGTCAAGGGCATTGCAGCAAAGCGCTCAACAATGAGGTTCGTCACTCTATTTTTGTGACCCTACCCAATAGCATAAAAACCTAAATGCTCGCCGACTAACCCATTTATTTGATTGGATGAGTAGCCAACCAGTGCTTAGCAATGTCTTCTCGGGTGCAGACCCAAACGTCTTTGTGTTGACTAATATATTCAATAAATCGCTTTAGTCCGCCTATTCTGCCAGGGCGTCCTATAATTCTGCAATGCAAGCCAATAGACAGCATTTTAGGCGCAAACTCACCTTCTGCATATAATGTATCAAACGCATCTTTTAAGTATTCGTAGAAATGCTGCCCAGTATTAAATCCTTGCTGTGTTGCAAAGCGCATATCGTTGGTATCTAAAGTATAGGGCACCATCAATAATGGTTTTGAGTAATGCGTGTCGTAATAGGGTAGATCGTCAGCGTATGAGTCGGCGCAATATACTAGATCGTCGCGCTCAGCAATAAGCGCAAGTGTATTTGGACTGGTTCTACCGGTATACCAACCCGCGGGTTTGACACCAGTTATTGCTGCATGTAAGTTAAGCGCATCATCTATTTGCTTACGTTCCTCATTAATCGGCATCTCTTGAAAATTAATCCAGCGCATTGCGTGACTCGCAATTTCCCAACCAGCAGATAACATGGCGTCAACGGCATCCGGATTGCGCTGCATGGCCATCGTTACGCCAAATACTGTCAGCGGTAATTTGTACTCAGTAAATAGTCGATGAAGTCGCCAAAAGCCTGCTCGACTGCCATATTCATATATAGACTCCATGCTTAGGTGACGATCAGGATAAGCCTGTGCGCCAATTATTTCAGATAAAAAAATCTCAGAATGAGTGTCACCATGAAGAACACAGTTCTCTGCCCCCTCTTCGTAATTCATTACAAATTGCACCGCAATTTTGGCCTTTGCAGGCCACTTGGCGCTGGGCCCTGCATTTCCATAACCAACTAAATCGCGCGGGTAACTATTCATTTATTGTATCCAAATATTTTTCCGGGACCTCTAAGCCACATCCCCCAAGTATAAGTGATATGACGGTTTTTGTAGCACTTGCAAAGTCTTTTTTATTCATTTTACTGCCGCGTAAATTTTTTATCTGTGTAGAAAAGTCCGCATAGTGCTGCGTACTTGCCCAGATATGAAACAACAAATATCCAGCATCGATGTTGCCTATTTTTCCGTTGTCTATCCAACCTTCAATTACAATTATACGTCCATCAAACCAAGCTTTGTGCCTTGCTTTAAAACTGGCATCAAAGTTTTGCGCACCGTTCAAAATTTCAAGACCAAAAATTTTAGAGGCATTTGGATTTAGACGCGACATTTCCATTTTTTCAGCAATATAATTGGCTAACGCTAAGTTGGGCTCGTCGTCTATCGTCACTCTGTCAAAACTGGAATTCCAAGTATGTAATATTTCTTGCATCAATGTACTGTACAACATCATTTTTGATTTAAAATAGTAAAGAACATTAGTTTTAGGTAAGTTCGCTAGCTCGGCTACCTTTTGAATAGAAGTACCTTTAAAACCATTTTGGGCGAATGCTTTTTCTGCGGCCTTCAAAATAATGGCTCTGCGATTCTTAGCAATTTCGCCTGTTTTTATTTCTTTTTCACTCACCAGCTGCTGCCCCGTATTTAGTCACTAAATGACATTATTTATAAATTTACTAACACCTTTCAATTACCCCATCAAAAACTAACCAAGTGGTCTGCTTTTTGCTTGTAATAGTTTCTATTCTTTTAAATTAAATATATAGTCGTAGTGCAACAAAAAACGATAATAGACTACAAATGTAGGCATAGCATGATCCAGTTTTTATTAAATAACAAACTCGTAAGCATCGAAAACGAACGAGCAGATACAACTGTACTGCATTTTCTGCGCGATAAACAGGCGCTTACAGGTACTAAAGAAGGCTGTGCATCAGGCGATTGCGGGGCTTGCACTGTTGTTGTGGCAGAACCCAGCAGTTGCGGTGACAATGAAAACCAACAACTCGACTATAAGGCAATTAATAGTTGTGTTACTTTTTTATCTGCCTTGCAAGGCAAACAGCTGATTACTGTGGAACACTTAAGCAACAAACAAAGCCTTCATCCCGTCCAGCAAGTAATGGTCGATCATAATGCATCTCAATGTGGCTTTTGTACTCCTGGTTTTGTTATGTCTATATTCGCATTATACAAGCAAGGTGACTCGGTAAATCGACTATCAGCGATTAATGCGCTGTCGGGCAACCTATGTCGATGTACAGGTTACAAACCCATCATAGAGGCGGCATTAGATGTCTGCAATGCAAGGGTAGCTGACCAATTTAGTGAAGCTTCAACAAGCACCATTGCTCAACTATCAGCCTTAACAAAAACAAACGCAGGTACCGAAAACCTAATATTACCAAAATCTCGCCAAGCATTAGCACAAGCTATTCGTAAACATCATGATGCTGTATTAGTGGCCGGCAGTACCGACTTAGCCTTAGTTCATACTCAGCAATTGCAGGCAATCAATAAAATGATTAGTGTGACCGGTGTAAAAGAGCTAAAACGCATTGAGGAAGCAGATAACATGCTCACTATTGGTGCAGCTTGCACTCTTAGTGGGCTACAAAGCATCTTGTTAAACCACTTTCCCGCTTTGCAGGAAGTGATGGACCGCTTTGCATCGGTGCCAATTCGCAACCAAGCAACTATTGGTGGCAATATTGCAAATGCGTCACCAATTGGCGATATGCCTCCTATACTGATTGCACTGAACGCGCAAGTTGTGTTGGACAATGGCATGAGATATCGAAGCATGCCTGTTGCAGATTTTTTTACTGGCTATAAAGAAACTAAATTAAAAAATAATGAGTGGCTCGACAGCATAAAAATACCGCTACCCACGGCTAATCAAATTTTACGCGTTTACAAAGTATCAAAGCGCATTGAAGATGATATTTCAGCCGTTTGCATGGCCTTAAATATTACTCTGAACAACAATAATGTGCTTGATTTATCGGCTGGTTTTGGCGGTGTGGCAGCAAGCCCAAAAAACTGTTTAAACTTATCAAATAAACTAGTGGGCATGCAGTGGTCCAGCATTGAGAGCTTAAAACAAGGCCAACAGATACTGTTGAATGAGTTTAATCCGATTGATGATGTACGCGCCAGTGGTGCCTACCGCAAGCAATTGTTACAAAATCTATGGCATCGTTTTTGGCTAGAAACCAATAATCATGAACACAGAATTGAAACGAGGGTGAGTCAGCATGCGTAAATTAATTCAACAACATAATGTAAATGAAGATACTGCGCAGCACCTAATAACCAGTAACATCAAAAATACGCCACATGAGAGCGCGGTAAGGCATGTCAGCGGATCTGCACGCTATGTTGATGATATACCTGCACCAGCTAACCTTGCGCATGCGGCAATAGGCATCAGTAGTGAAGCAAGTGGGCATATATGCAGTATCGATTTAACTGACGTGTTCGCTAGCAAAGGCGTAATAGATGTCATTATCGCGCAGGACGTGCCCGGTCAGATAGACATTGGACCTATTTTTAAAGGTGATCCGGTACTTGCTGATAAAGAAATTAAGTTTCATGGTCAGCCCATTTTTGCAGTACTAGCACACACGGTTGAACAAGCGAGGATTGCGGCAACACTTGCAAAAATAAACATCATCCCGTCAAATCCTATTTTAACAATAGACGAGGCTCAAAAAGCGTCTTCTTATGTGCGGCCCAGTCATTCAATGGCACGAGGAAACATAACTAAAGCGCTAGCTGAGGCAGAGCATACAGCGACCGGCAGTTTGTCTATTGGAGGCCAAGAACATTTGTACTTAGAAGGGCAAATATCAATGGCGGTGCCTGAAGAAGAAGACCGCATGCTTATCTTTACTTCTAGCCAGCACCCCAGCGAAGTTCAAAAGCTGGTGGCAGAAGTGCTCGCTGTGAAACTACATAAAATAGTGGTTGATATGCGCAGAATGGGCGGTGGTTTTGGCGGAAAGGAAACCCAAGCGGCACAATGGAGCTGCATAGCTGCATTGTTAGCTGCAAGAAACCAACGTGCCGTTAAACTGCGCTTACCAAGACAACAAGATATGATCGTTACAGGCAAACGCCACCCCTTTGAAAATCAATTTCATATTGGTTTTACATCAGAAGGAAACATCAGCGGCGCTAAGATAACCATTAAGGGTAATTGTGGTCACTCGCCTGATTTATCAGATGCAATAGTAGATAGAGCCATGTTGCATGCCGACAATAGCTATTATTTACCGCATTGCCAAATTGACGGTCACCGCATGAAAACTAATCAAGTATCGCATACCGCATTTCGTGGTTTTGGCGGACCGCAAGGCATGATTATGGCCGAGGCGATAATGGATACTATTGCTCGAAAAGTAGGCAAGGATGCTCTCACTATTCGCAAGCAAAACCTCTATTCAGAGGCTACAGGCATGACCACACCATATCATATGGAAGTGCAAGACAATGTGCTGCATGAGCTCATTGAGCAACTTGAAAGTACCAGCAATTATTGGCAAAGACGCGACGCAATCACCCTGTTTAATATCAATAATCCAATTATTAAAAAGGGCCTAGCACTCACGCCGGTAAAATTTGGTATCTCTTTTACGGCCAAGCATCTTAACCAAGCGGGCGCACTTGTGCATGTATATACCGACGGCAGTATTCAAGCAAACCACGGTGGTACAGAAATGGGACAAGGTTTACATACTAAAATCAGTCAAATAGTGGCAAACGAATTTGGCGTATCTGTTGAGGATGTAGATATTACCTCTACTCGAACAGACAAAGTTCCTAATACGTCGCCCACTGCGGCCTCAAGTGGTACAGATTTAAATGGCAAAGCGGTACAAAATGCCTGCATTATTATTAAGCAACGTTTAGCCCAGTTCTTTGCAGAACAGGTAAATGGTGACCCAAAAGATGTTTTATTTGTAAACAATCAACTGATCTTAGGTGAACACACAAGAACTTGGTTTGATGCCGTGCAGCAAGCTTATATTGGCCGAGTGTCATTATCGGCTACTGGTTTCTATAAAACCCCAAAAATTCATTACAACCGAGAAACCGGTCAAGGTCGCCCTTTCTTCTATTTTGCATACGGAGCAGCGGTAAGTGAGGTCAGTATAGACACGCTAACGGGGGAGTATAAAGTAGACCGCGTAGACATCTTGCACGACGTAGGCGTGAGCCTCAACCCTGCTATCGACAAAGGCCAAATTGAAGGCGGCTTTATTCAAGGCATGGGTTGGTTAACAACAGAAGATTTAAGATGGGACTGCGCAGGCAAACTCATTAGCAATAACTTGGCGACATACAAAATTCCGGCCATTGGTGATACTCCCGATATTTTTAATGTCGATCTTTTTGAAAAGCCGAATCAAGAAGACAGTATTTATCACTCAAAAGCCGTAGGTGAGCCCCCCCTTATGTTAGCCATATCAGTTTGGTGTGCACTCAAAGATGCTTTGTCCAGTTTAAGCAATTACCAAATTGACCCCCCTTTACCAACCCCAGCCACACCGGAACGAGTATTAGCATGCGTTAATACATTGATTAAGGAGGTAGCATGCGAATAAACACTTGGTTTGAGGCACTTAATAACTGTCATACTCAAGGGCTGTCGTACGTGCTAATTACAGTAATCACCACAGCAGGGTCTACACCAAGAGAAGCCGGCTGCAAAATGCTTGTTACTAGCGCAGAGCAATTCGATACGATTGGTGGCGGTCATTTAGAGTTTGATGCGGTAAACAAAGCTCGCGAATATTTAATTGCAGGCGTTCATGCACAAAATATCGTTTCCTACCCCCTCTCTAGCAAGCTAGGACAATGCTGTGGCGGCGCAGTAAAAGTGTTATTTGAAGTTTACGTCAACTATTACCAACGAATAGCCATATTTGGCGCTGGACATGTCGCAAAAGCACTGGTTCCTATTTTGGCGCAATTACCACTGCAAATAGATTGGATTGATAGCCGTGAAGAGTTGTTTCAAGTTAAACAGCTAGCACAAAACATAAACTGCTTAATAAGCGATGAACCCGCAGATGAAATCGTAAGCCTTCCCTCGGATACTTGGGTAATTATTCTTACGCACAATCATCAGCTCGATTATGCTTTAGTAGAAGCATGTTTAAAAAACAAAAATATCTCTTTTATCGGTATGATTGGATCCGAGACAAAAGCGAAACGATTCCGCAATAGGCTTGCGCACCGAGGCTATAGTGACGCTCAAATACTAACACTCAGCAGTCCAATCGGTGAACCCATTATTCCCGGCAAACGCCCCATTGAAGTTGCGGTCTCGATTAGCGCGCAACTTATTCAAAAGCTGCACAAAGTAAGCTCCTACAGTAGCCATAAAAAAACCTCCATTGCTATTTTAAAAGACACCCAGGAACTAACATCATGAATGTAAGTGCTATTAATTCATTAGCTCTTTTAAATATGGCGACTAACGAGATAGCGCAAGCTTGGTTTATGCAAACTTGCACCGCCGAAAAATGGTGTATCAACATGGTTAAGCAACGCCCTTTTTCAAACATTCAAGCCTTAACGAAGCAGGCTACAAAGCAATGGAATACAATGACCATTCAGGATTTTTTACAGGCATTTAGTGGCCACCCCATGATTGGTGATTTGAGTACGCTGCGCGAAAAATATGCAAATACTAAAGCACTCGCCATTAACGAGCAAAGCGGTGCGCAAGGCGCAAGCGAGGTAACGCTAAAAACCTTACAAAAAATCAATCTAGAATATCAACAAAAACATGGCTTTATATTCATTATATGTGCGACAGGTCTGAGCGCTAAGGCCATGCTAAATGAATTGCAAGTACGTTTACCTAAAAGTACCGAGACGGAAATACGAAAAGCGGCGCAAGAACAAATAAAAATAACCCTACTGCGAATTAACAACGCGTTTAGCCGCCCAAAGCATAAAGGATAGCCACACTGTGACAAGTAAAATGAATCGCAAAATAAATACTCTATCTAGCCATGTGCTCGATACCACGAACGGCAAGCCAGCGGCTGGCATAATGCTAACCTTAACCCTCCCTGATGACACCCATTTTGCAGGCACTACTGACAAAGATGGGCGCTTTAATCAATGGGGCACAATTGACTTTTTAGCGGGTGAATATTGCATTCGTTTTCATTGCAAAGACTATTTAATATCAACTCACGGGCAAAGCTTTTACCCGTTTATCGACATTCATTTTGAAATGACGAAAAACGGCGGCCATTACCACATTCCATTATTAATCTCGCCATTTGGCTACAGCAGTTACAGAGGAAGTTAGTGAATATCAAAACCACGCTTTACCGAGCAAATATTTTACACTTTCCGGTGGCTACGCTAACACCTGATACGCAGGCCGTTATGTTTGACGATGGCGCCTTGGTGGTAGCAAATCAAAAGATCATTGCGCTCGGTCACTATAACGACATTTCACGCCAGTATTCGAAGGTGAATACGGTTGATTATAGAGGGCGTTTGTTGGTTCCTGGTTTAATTGATAGCCACTTACATTATCCGCAAACTGAAATGATTGCCCAATACGGCAAGCAACTATTAGCATGGTTACAAAACTACACGTTTCCAACTGAGAATAAGTTTGAGTCAGTCGAGTATTGCGAACATATTGCAAATATTTTTATTCGCCAACTAATTGATAATGGCACCACAACTGCCCTCGCATTTTCAACTGTTCATAAGCAATCAGTCGATGCTTTGTTTACCGCAGCGTCTTCACTAAATATGTCATTTGTCACGGGTAAGGTATGCATGGACAGGCACTGCCCTGAATATTTACAAGATACCCCCGCATCAGCTCAATCTGATAGTGATGAGCTAATTGCCCGATGGCATGGCAAAGGCCGCAATTTATACGCACTTACACCAAGATTCGCGCCCACTAGTAGCTCGGCCCAACTCGCTGCATTGAGTGAATTAGCGCAACAATACCCTGATGTATTTGTGCAAACACACCTATCCGAAAACGCGCATGAAGTTGAATGGGTAAGAAGCCTTTATCCTGAACATTCATCGTATTTAGATGTGTATGCCAACTTTAATATGGTTAGAAAAAGGGCCGTATTTGGACACTGTTTGCACTTATCAGAGGATGAGTGGTCGCAACTAGCCGAGTCTGGCGCTACCGCTGCATTTTGTCCTACCTCAAATTTATTCTTAGGCAGCGGATTGTTCGATATACAAGCCGCAAAGCGCCATCAGGTCAATATTGCATTAGCAACTGACGTTGGTGCGGGAACAACTTTTAATATGTTACGTACCTATGGTGAAGCGTATAAAGTAAGCCAATTAAAACACGCACCAATAAGCCCGCTAGAAGGATTATACATGATGACACAAGGACCTGCACAAGCCTATGATTTAGCAGACAGTATTGGTAATTTAAACCCTGGAACTTATGCCGACTTCATTATCCTGGATCCTCATTTCAACTCGCTTAGCCAATTGCGGATTAAGCAACTTAATAATGCGAGTGACATCTTGTTTGCGTTAAGCCTAATAGGCGATGATCGGGCAATAGAAGCGACTTATATTGCGGGTAACCAACAAAAAATATCGATGGAGAAGTCTCATGTTTTGGCTTGATTGGATGTCACTTTTTATTAGATGGTTTCACGTAGTAGCCGGCGTTGCTTGGATTGGGGCATCGTTCTACTTTATTTGGTTAGATAATAATCTGCGCACGCCTCCTAAGTGGAAACAAGACAAAGGTATCAAAGGAGACTTATGGGCAATACATGGTGGCGGCTTTTATGAAGTAGCTAAATATAACTACGGTCCAGAAACCATGCCAACCACGTTACATTGGTTTAAATGGGAAGCATATACCACCTGGATTAGCGGCTTTGCGCTGCTGGTGTTGGTTTATTACTTTGGTGCATCTGCCTTCTTGATTGATCCACGTGTAATGGATTTAAGCCCTACTGCGGCAATTACTTTGGGTATTGGTTATATTTTCGGTGGTTTGATTATTTATGAAGTAGCATGTAGAAGCAGGTTGGGTAAGAAGCCTAAATTATTTGCCGTGTTTTTAGTCTTCTATATTATGTTTGCTTGCTGGCTAGCAACCTCATTGTTTAGTGGCCGAGGCGCATTTATTCATGTCGGTGCATTAATTGGCACATTGATGGCTGGCAACGTACTACTCAATATTATGCCTGCCCAGCGCAAAATGGTAGCTGCAGTGACTAACAAACAAGCAATAGATCCTGCTTGGGGACTTGGCGCAAAACTTCGTTCATTGCACAACAACTACTTAACTTTACCTTTACTGTTTATTATGATCAGTAACCACTACCCAATCACTTATCAACATGAACATAATTGGTTGGTTTTAGTTTGTTTTATTGCTATTTCAGCATGGATTAGACACTTTTTTAATTTACGGCATACGGGTGTAGTAAAGCCATCTATTTTAGTTTCTGGGACGGTCATGATGGCGTTGTTAACACTTTGGATATCGTGGCCAAAACAGACTGAGACAGCAATAAGCGTGGAAATGGCCAGCCAGTCTGAAGAACGAACCTTAGCAGCCCTAAGCTCGACTGAAAGAGAGGTATTTGGCCTTATTCAAACCCATTGCGTTAGTTGTCATTCTAGTATGCCTTCCGATGATATATTTAAAATTGCTCCTTTAGGGGTAGTTTACGACAAATGGTCAGACATACAGCGATACGCGCCTCAAATTGTAAATCGCACAACCGTCACAAAAGATATGCCTCTATTAAATAAAACAAATATGACGCAACCAGAGAGACAACAGATCGCTGACTGGTTTGCTCAAAAAACAGAGAAATAGTATGCGTAAAAACCAACGCCCCTTGTTCAGGCATATTAGAAACCACTCGGCATTATTCGCCGAGTTGGCAAAGATTAGGAATCAGTTTGTCGGACACTTAGGCTTACCTTGTGACGAGTTTCATAAAACACCAAAATACATTACCCCTGAGGGGCAACGTTTATCTATTGAGCCTGAACGCAGCATAGTACTCCAAAACTACCAAGCGGCAGCGGGTGTCAAAACAATACTCGCAAGGCACTTACCCGGTTTTCATTTAGTCAACAATAGCGATATTGGATTTCGTTATCCTACCGCCGCATTGGCAGGATTAGATGCCCCTTTTATAAAGCGTTTTCGTTCTGAGTATTTTCATACCATTGATGAGAATAGAGATATTTGCAGGCCTTTAAACTTGTCTTATGGCATTAAGAGTAGAGGCAAAAGCGATAACCGTGAAGAGTATGAGGTATGGATCCCTGAGCAAGATGTAAAACTTGACCCTTCCCCTTTATTTATTGACAAATACGCAGAAGATTTACCTGATAAAGTAAGGGCATTTGCAGCACAAGCGCCTTTAGTGCATGGCTGGATGGGTGTAAAACGTTGCGCATTTGAGGGTATCTATCACAATAAGGCCGCTTTTGGTGATATTGCCATTAGTGTCGCACTGTCACTAGACGCTTATAATATTGGTGCTAATCCCGACCTATCGTTTTCACCATTGGTTGGCAGTTCACTAGCAAAAGGTGGCGCAGAAATCGAATGGGAAGTCATGGGTTACTATTCACCTAAGTCGACGAAGATTGAGCATGACCAAATTTGGGCTGCTATAAACAAAACATTACATGCTATTTCAGGACCACTTGAAGAAGCATTCAGCGCTTATATTTTGCCAACAAATGAAAGTAAAACTGAGAGAATATTAAGTGCTATTGCGCAAGCAGGCGTGACTAACGAACAAATAATAGATTTAAACTTGAAGCCATGGGAGTTTTTAGAAACACTCAGTCCCATGCGTAAAAAAACGCATGATGAAACAAGGAGCGTTAACCTTTTAGGGCGACTCAATCGACTTTTTTATCATCAAGACCGACCTCTTCCTTCTTTAAAAGAACTACACTTTTTGGCCCAACAAGAAATTTAGCAATAACGGGGACTGGGTGCTTTCTTAAAAATACAAATGCTTTCTAGAGCTCCCTAAATTGGTGCGGTTTTTATTTATTTATAATCACTTTATGCATTACTTCAGAAATAAAAAATCAGCTGTTAAATTTTTATTGAATTTAATCAGCACCTTAAAGAATTTAATTCGATTTTAAATAGTTCATTACCCTTGGCATCTTTAATGCACATTCGATAAGTTGACACGCCCAGAGAGGGCCCACTCAGGGCCCACTTAGGGTTTATATTAAGCTTAAAGAGAACCCACATATGAATAAATTAATTTTCGCACTACTTATTACCCTTTCACATAGCAATGCATTCAGCCAAACTAATGATACTGAATATGGCCCGCGAAAATTCGACCTTGTGGATAAATGGACAGCGGTAGTCTCTGCTTACACTCCGGAGATAGAGGCTATCGATCGTGCTTTTGCACAAATAGATGACGCTCAAATAAATAAGGTAATGACCATAAAAGGAGTCAAATATCAAATAGGGATATACAAGGGCGAACCTATTGTTGTTTTCACTACCGGTATTAGCGTCCCCAATGCTGCCATGACGATGCAGATGGCCTTAGATTACTTCCCCATAGACAAAGTTGTGATGATGGGAATAGCAGGCGCCGTTAATCCAAGCTTTGCGCCCGGAGATATTGCAATACCCGAAAGGTGGTATTTTCATGACGAATCGGTATACGTAAACCCTGATACTAATAAACAAGGAGCATATTTATTACCCGATTATTACGAGAATGCGCTTAAAGTATATAAGGAGAGAGAAAAAACAGATCCTAATGCTCCTAAATACAAAAACTTCGGGTTTATCCATCCGGAAGAAATGTCGGTAATAAAGGATGGCTGGGACGCCCCCAAACAAATGCCTTATTTCAGCGTGTCGCCTTTACTTTTAGACTTAGCAAAGAAAGCCTTAGCCAGCATTGAGGCAATAAAAATGCCGTCAGGGAAACCTATTACAGTAAGTATCGGTGGCAATGGCGTAACAGGCTCTGTTTTTACTGACAATGGCGAATATAGAAAGTGGCTACGGGATGTTTATTCAGCCCAAGTTACTGAAATGGAATCAGCTGCCGTTGGTCAAGTATGTTTCGTTAATGACATTGAATGGATCATTATTCGGTCTGTCAGCGATTTGGCCGGTGGTCAACATGGAAAGAACGAAGAAAATGTATTTGATGCTATTGCATCAGGCACAGGCACTAAGCTAATGATTGGTTTGCTCGACCAGATTGTTATTTCCGATAGCGCAAGTAAAACCAACACAGATTAAAGTCCAAACAAAGCCCAGCGTAAACATATTGCGCTGCCACAGCACTAACGCAATTAAATAACCACATTTAAATTTGAAACGCGCCCCAATTGTGCAGTATTACTTTTCAATGCACAGTTGAAGCGCAAAATACGTTTCATGAGCCAACCTGATATATCCCTAAACGACTTTTATTTATCAGTAAATTTCGAAAAAACATATGTTTTTCAGATAATTAATCAACAACACGGAATATTGTCCAAGTGGTCAAGAAATTGGCATTGTTCCTGCAAAATAGTTTTCAATCAGCAAAGCAGGGTGTCAATAGTGACCATACCTACACAGACAATAAGCCAATTGCCGAAAAGCTAGAAAATGCCAGTTGCAAACATCGTTCAAATTTAATTTAGGAAAAATATAATGAGTAAGAAAGTCTTTAAATCGAAACCTCTCGCACATGCAGTAGCAGTTGGCTTTGCAATGATCTTGTCTGGATATGCTATCGCTCAAGAAGTCGCCGAGGAGGACGCAACAGAAGGTAGCGTTGAACGAATTGAAGTTAAGGGTTCTTTGGGAAGCCTTCCAGGTCAAGATGTTGAGTCGGTATTTGGTTTTGGTAAATCCATACTCGAAACTCCACGGTCTGTCTCAAGTATCAGCCAAGAACAATTAGAACGCTTCGGTGTCAGTGATATTGACGAACTGGTTGCTTTTGCACCGGGTACCTTCACTCAATCTTTCTTTGGTGTCGCGGGCTCTTTAGATGTGCGTGGCACACCCGGTGAAACCTATTTTAGAGGCGTAAAACGCTTAGACAACCCAGGCAACTACCCAACTCCAATCGGAGCATCTAGCAGCATTGATATTGTTCGAGGCCCAGCATCGCCTATATACGGTCCTTCAAAAATTGGGGGCTACTTAAATTTTAACCCTAAATCCGCGCGCGCAAGCGGCGGTCAATATTTAGAAGAGAATACGGGGGCATTTTCATATACTACGGGCACATGGGACAAAAATGTTTTAACCGCTGAAGTGGGTGGTCCCGCTTCTGTTGCCGGTAAAGAGATGGGATTTTATCTATACGCGGAAGTAGAAAACTCTGGCAATTACTATCAAAATTCAGGAACTGACCAAACTGTATTACAAGCCTCATTTAACGTTGATATCACCGATGATTTACGGATTGAATTTGGCGGCATGTATCACGACTATGATGGCAACCAAGTGGCTGGTTGGAACCGATTAAGTCAAGACCTTATAGATAACGGTACTTACGTTACCGGCAGTGCTAAACCCTTAGATACCGATGGTGATGGTTCAATTTCTCATCAAGAATACAATGTAGTTAGAGCCGGTATTAACCCATTTATATTCAATAACGCAGGCTTCGGTCTGTTTCCTGATAGAATTACAAATGCAGACTTTGACCCTATATTAGCGCTAGATAACCCTGGCCTTGCAACCTTAAACGGCGACCAAGTCATGGTAGCCTCGGATGATTTGCTGCTAAACACAGTTACCACGCTTTATTTTGATGTTTTTTATTACACAGACAATGGCTGGGAAATTAAAAATCAAATGTTTTATGAGGGTTATGATAACTTGAATGAAAATGCCTATGGATTTTCACAATTCCATGACAGTTGGGTGTTCGAAAATAAACTAATATTTGCGACTGAATACGAAACTGATGGAGTGGTAGCTCAAGTCCAAATCTCACCTTCTATTCGCCATACAGACTTTTTGCATGGTGATGACTTTACAAATGAGTACTTTAACCGTAGAGATTTGACCGGGCCTTCTAACGCGTTAGACCGACGTTTATTATCGACTCGTATTAATAAAGATTTTGACAACTATGATGATGGTAGCTATACCGACCTTGGTATCGCGGCCTTGACTGACATTACATGGGCTATGGGTTTGAATATCGTTTTAGGCGTGCGCTATGACACCATCGATGTCGACACCACTAGCCGAGGTGATTTATTATTGACCCAGACTGATATCAGGTCGGTCAAAGAAACATTTGATGGGGTTTCTTGGAATACCAGTATTTCATTTAAAACTGACTTTGGTCTTATTCCCTATATTACTGCAGCTGAACAAGCGACATTAGTGGCTGGTCAAGGTGCTGAAATCGGTGTTGGTCAAGTAGCAAATGGTGCTTTCGATACCTCAGAGCTATTTGAGTATGGGGTGAAGGGCTCATTCTTGGATGATAGCTTATACTTTGCGCTGTCTATATATGAGCAAGAGCGCACAGACTTCAATGCGCAAGCTATCGTGACTAACTCCACGACTGAAAACGAAGGAACCGAATTTGAATTACGCTGGGTGGTTAACGACAACTTGGTTGTTGGTGCTGGTTATACAAACATAAAAGTATACAACCTGACAGCAATTGAAGTGGGTAATCAGTTTGGTTTCTTTGGAGTCGAGGATTTACCTTCAGTAACGGATGCATCTTTATTGTACGGTGGTGCTGTTATTGGTCTTAACTTAGTTGGTGACAAAGAAAGTGCGCGCAAAGCAGGTATTCCAGAAAACATTTATACACTAAATGCAACATACGACTTTCAAAATGGTTATGCGCTAAATGCTAGTATTGTTAAAGCTGATGAAACTTTTTCAAGTTTCTCACAGGTAGTCAAATTGCCAGCTTACACGCTAGTAAACGCGGGATTATTTTATGATGCAGATAATTGGACTGCTAGTTTCACAGTTAAGAATTTAACTGATGAACGATATTTTAGAGCTAACTTCCCTGATATATTTGGTGCACAAATAGTCTTACCTGAGCTACCTAGGCATTATCAAGCTAAGTTCAGTTACAAGTTTTAAGGTTTTTATTAGTAGTCAAAAAAGGGTAAGTATAATTGTATATTTACCCTTTTTTATAAGGAGAAATTAATGTTTATTAAGTCATTCAAATTAGTCAGTATCTTGGTTTTATGCAATTTTTTATTTAGCTGCACACCACAGAATATTTCTTCTACTCAAAATAGCGATGACCCTATCGAAATAAAGGTCGTCGTAGTCACGATGTTTGAAATTGGCGCTGATGAAGGCGACAAACCAGGCGAATTTCAACTATGGAAAGCGGGCCAAAAACTAGACACTTGTTTACCCTTTGCCGTTTCACATCACGATATTTGTATCAATCCCAAAACGGGCGTAATGGGAATTGTAACTGGAATGGGCACGGCTAAAGCTGCAGCTGCGATTATGGCGTTAGGCCTTGACCCCAGATTTGATTTAACTCACGCCTACTGGCTCGTTGCAGGCATCGCTGGTTTTGACCCCGCCGATGCATCAATAGGCTCTGCTGCTTGGGCCACGTGGCTAGTAGATGGTGATCTTGCTCATCAAATTGATGCCAGAGAAATACCTGAAAGCTGGTCAAGCGGTTACTTCCCTTTGTTTAACACTGCGCCACTAGAACCTAATCAGACCCTTGACCTAAGTAAGCTTAATAGACACGGTCAATCCACAAACGGAGAAGTTTATAAGCTGAATGCGCAATTAACTGACTGGGCATTTGCATTAACTAAAGATACAAAATTGAACGACTACCCCGCCATGCAAAGCTTAAGAGCCAAATATATAGGCTATCCAAATGCTCAAAGGCCACCGTTTGTTCTAAAAGGTGATCAATTAGCAGCGTCTACATTTTGGCATGGTGACTTGCTAAATCAGTGGGCTAATAACTGGACTCATTACTGGACAGGAGGTGAAGGAAACTTTGTTAGCTCTGGTATGGAAGACACCGGTAGTTACCAATCACTGGTGTACTTGCATAATGCAAAGAAAGTCGATAAATCTCGCTTTATGGTACTTAGAACAGGCAGCAATTACTCGATGCAGCCACCCGGACTTAGCCCCTTGGAAAACCTGCAGTTAGAGAGTGGTGAAAATGGTTATGCTGGTATGCGTTCATCTTTAGAGTCAGCCTACTTAGTGGGGAGTCAAGTTGTAGATAGTATCGTAACTAATTGGTCGCAGTTTAAAACAACAATGCCATATGATGTAGCTAACCCTAAGATTATTGACGAAGCTAAGATACCTTCAAGCGATAACACAGCAGAGCAACTTATTAGTGCACTGAATTTAGAAGAACATTTAGAAGGTGGCTGTTTTCGTCAGACATTTAGCGCAGATCATAGGCCCAAGGACATCAAATGCAAATGATTAATCTCGACATAAATTTTGTCGCACTCATCAGTAAGCAGAAAGGAAGAGAAAATCATGTTTTCTAAATCTAACAACAAACATTCAATCACAGCAGTACTTGTATTACTGGGCGTCCTTGCTACTAGCAACTTTGCTCTGGCCGATAAACCACGGGTCATCGTTGATCAAGATGCGTTTGAAGGGCCGGGTTTCCAACCAATTCTGATGCTGATGAATTCGCCTGAAGTAGACTTGTTGGGAATAACTATCGTCAGTGGTGACGGCTGGCAAGCAGAGCAAACCTCGCGGACCCTCCGTATGCTTGAACTGGTAGGGCGCACAGAAATTCCCGTGGCGGCAGGCGCAACCTATCCGCTGATCAACAACAAGAACATGGCTGAGCGTCGCGATGCCTTGTATGGCAAACCCGGCTACAAGGGCGCTTGGACCAAGGAATGGCCTGCCAACGACCATATGGTTAGAGCTAATTTTCACGCGGCGGAGGTAATCCCAGATTTCCCCGAAGGCGCCCCCACGCTGAAGCCTTATGGTGATCACGCGGCGCAGTTCCTTATTGAGCAGACCCGGCTTTATCCGGGTGAAATCACGATCATTAGCATGGGTCCGTTGACGAATCTTGCGCTGGCGCAGCGCTTAGACCCGGGCTTTGCTTCGCGGGTAAAAGAACTCATCATGTTAGGGGGTTATTTCAATCTTGATCTTTCCGCCAAACATGGCACTTTCACCAGCCAAGTAGCCTACGCGCCACGCACAACTTTCAATCAAGCTTGGGATCCAGAAGCGGCTTGGATAGTTCATCACAGCCCTTGGCAGAAACTGACACTCGTCAGCGATGACACGTCCGTCGGATTATTTAGCTCGCCGGAAATGCTGCAAGAGATCAGTGATTCAGACACACCTGTGGCAGATTATGTTGGCCGCTTTGCCCAGTCAGGTTTCCAATTATGGGATGAAGTCGAGTCTGCTATCTTTCTGCAACCCAACATCATTACTGTGGCGGCCACCATGTACATCAGCATCGATATCAATCAAGGCCCGAACTACGGCACTATCATCACCTGGCCTGAAGGTCGTAACCCTGGCCTAGGAGAACAGCAGGTGAATGTGGTGTTTCAAGTTGACCGAGAAAAAGTTGCTGAAATGTTTGTTGATTTGCTCAGCCGATAGTCAACGAGGTCGAATAAAATGGGGAATGGGCATGTTGCACTTGCCTTTGGACAGCGGATATTTTTCTCCGACCCCTTTTATCCAAGAACTTTTGAGCTAGTCAATTGACGGTTTATTCAGTCCCATGGGACGTCAACCGCGTATCCTCCCTTCTTGCTGAGTAGGATAAGGCTCGGGCGGATCGCCACCGCCTTCTATTTGATTCATAGATATGCGGGTCTTAAAAAAAAGGGGCAAAGGTAGGCCTAGAAATGATTTTGCCTTTAATGCTTTTGCTTGATGCTACGGTGGCTGCGGACGCTGCATTTTTTGCATAATTATTTTGGAGCAGGATGATTAACCCTTCACATGATGCGATTGACGACTGGCTTTGCCTAGAGTGACTATGCCCTCTTTGTATGGGGACTCATCCACTTCCACATGCTTTTTTTAGAAGGCGCTATTAACAAAAATTCTTGGGGCGGCACCACGTTTACGCCCATCAAGGCACCGACCCACGACGATATGGTTACCTTGTATGTGATTTATTACTACTAATAAACTCACAGCTCTCATTCTATAGCTTGGGCTTCGGCGCCGTCGGGTCTTTAGCGAGATACCACTCAACCCACTTATGAAACAGCTGGTTACCCGGTTCATTGCGGCCGAAAGTAACATTAGCATGGGCGTTTGATTCTAAGCCTTTTTGGATAGCTAGGCCGACATGATAGTCTTCGGTGTCGACCACCTCTTGGAGGAAATCCATCATCCCTTCCAGCTCCTGATCTTCTCCGGCCGGTTTGCTAGGGTGAATAAAGTTTAGGTAGGTAGTGTTCTCATTGGGTTTGGGGCCGGGAATAATCTGGCTAATCAGGGTGATCTCGGGAGCCACAAAGACCGAGATGTTTGGAAACAAGGTGCGGATCCAGTCGTAGCCATTATTCTCATATTGGTGGTAATCCTCTGCAGCCACATCAGCAAGGTTCTCTTTAATGGCTAAATGAGGGAAGCAGATTAATGTATGCGGCCCATAGGAATCAAACTCCATCACGTTTGAATAGGTGCGCTGTGCAATAGTTTGTGGATGTGCAGCAGCAAAATGATAGCCTTCAAGAAAGCCGTCATAGGCCACTTTCCAATTGGCACCATAGATTTTACGTTGTCCGCAGTAATGCCAGTTTTCCATGCCAAGTCGACCAATGTCTTCCATCATGCCGCCGAGAAAACCATCAAAATCTACCTCGTCATCACCCGGCTCGAGGACGGTAAAAATCATCCCGCCGCGCTCATAGACAGGCAACTGTGTTAAGCCGTTGGCCTGCTTATCAAAATCACCAAACTTATGCTGATCGGCAACCCCTCTCAGCACGCCGTCATTGGTGTACATCCAGCCATGGTAGGGGCAGGTGAAACGAGACTTATTACCGCAGGGCTCAGTCGCTACCGTCATGGCCCGATGCGAACAGGCATTAAGCATCACCCGAGCAGTGCCATCTTTAAGGCGAGTGATCAGTAGTGGCTTGTCGAGAAACTGGAAAGTCTTGTAGTCACCGGCATCGGGTAATTCTTGGGTCAGTGCGACAAAAATCGGCACCTTCCTAAAAATAATGTCCATTTCTTGCTGCCAGCGATCGGGGTCAGTATAAACCTTAGAAGAAACTGCTAGGGTGCTGTCAGCTTGATCGGTGGTGTTGTTGTCAACGTCATCAATGATGCGGGCAATAATGCCATTATAATTGTCTGCGATAGTCATGTTTAATATTCCTCACCTATTTCAGCGTTTAGCTCTCCGGCAGTACAAGAGGCCCGGCAGCTGATACGTCGTATTTAATAATATTCATGTCGATCACTTCAACGGTGCCACAGAACGCTAAAAACTCAACAATATGGGGCATGTTCAAATGCGCCATAAGATCACTTTCACTCTCCCACTGTTCTGTTATCCAGATCACATTGGCGAGGTTAATATCGACAGCAATGGCATAGAGGTAACATCCAGTCTCGGCGTGAGTAGCGGTAATGATTTTTTGCGCGGCAGCGATGTAGGCATCGACGTCTTTGGGGGCCAGTTCAATTCTTGCGGAAATAACTAACATAATCGAATTCCGTGTAGGTAGAGGGTTTATGGTGAGTGATTATTATTGTCGGTGCCAACGGATAGCAAAACGAGTTCAATCTGCTATGCCATCGAAGCCGACATACATGAGCTGATATACACCCAGCAAAAATGTTCTGGCTTCGTCTTCACGACCTTCTTCAGCGAGAAACTCTGAATCATAGGTTAGCCGGCAACCGCCATCGTCAAGCTCAGTTAACGTGCCGGTCGCTTGATAATGTAGCAGGCCCGCGGGCCGCTCACCGACAATAGCCAGTTTCAGGGTAAAGTTTTCTGTATCAAGAGCATCAAGTCTTTCGCTGACGGGGCTTTCGAAGCCGACGTTGTAAATATGTCGCGTCATACCGACACCGCTGCCCTCTAGTTCGACACGATCAATATCGATGGGCGAATCTTTTGGCCACCAAGCCTCAATATTGCCAAAATCTACAAGCAGCCCCCAAATAGTTTCTCTGGGCGCGCTAATGTCGTGATGAGAATGTAAATTTACCATGTTATGGTGCTCGCTATTAAGGGTTTAAGTTTTAACCGTTTGGGCCAGTATCACCCGTGCATGCTGCGGTGTCAGTGCACGATGCACGATTATCCAGCCATCAGCCGTACGGACTAACTGGTCACTGTACTCACCTTAAACGGTGAACATTTCGGCAGCATAATCGCCTACCCCGACATGCAATGCCGCTAGGTAACAGGTCGATGTCGCCTTGTCGCCATTGACCTCGATATTAATATTGCCCAGTAAGTGCTGGGTGACGGAACATTGCACCAGCACGCTGGAAATTAGGTCAGTAATGGCCTGACGACCCTCGAATACAACTAGGCCGATAAAATTGGCTATAGCATCGTCAGTAAATACGCCTTCTAGAGCCGACCAGCGACTTTTATCGATCGATGAAGCGTAGAGGTTAACAACCTGTTGGATTTCTAAGTGATCAGCAAAATTTTGCGGTTCATTAGTTGCCATCTAGGGCCTCCATTGCAGACAGAGTTCGATCTAAGTCTGAGAGTGATCAAAAATAAGCTCAAAGTATAAAAGAGCTGTTTTTTTAAAGCTTTTTTTTAAAGCTTTTTTTTAAAGCTAATACTACAACATATATTACTTGCGGTCCTTTGGCTAGTTAATAAAAACAATCATGCATGTTTTTTATTTACCTGAGTTATTCGCTGAGGTAATATCAGGTTTTAAAATTGATGGCTGTTGGGCTACCAGAGTAAATAATAGGAATGGGTATAAGCGTATGACACAGATGAACACACGTGTATTGCTGGCTCGCAGGCCTGCGGAGCATTTGGTAGCGGCTGATTTCAGCATAGATCCGCAACCGCTTCGGGCATTAAAGGACGGCGAGTTCATGCTTAAGAATCTTTATTTGTCTTTGGATGTGGGATTTAGGCAGTGGATGAATGAGGGCTCAGGTGATAACTATTTGGAGCCAATGCCGTTAGGCGAACCAGTCCAAAGCATTATTATGGGTAAGGTAGTTGAGTCGCTCAATGAGAGTTTTCCTGTGGGCAGCTTGGTGATGGGTCGAACTGCTTGGGAGCAATATAGTATTGCCGACGGTTCTGATTTGATGAGGATTATTGAGCCAGACTCCGAGGTCGAGCTCCATGAATACCTGTGTAGCCTCGGGCCATCCGGTATGACAGCTTATTTCGGTATTATGGATATAGGTCAGCCTAAAAAGGGTGAACTATTTGTGGTCAACGCTGCGGCTGGGGGTATTGGCTGCATTGCAGGCCAGATTGCCAAGGCTGAGGGTTGCAGCACGGTCGGTATTGCAGGCGGAGCCGCTAAATGCAGCTGGCTAAAGGATACTCTGGGTTACGATCAGGTGATTGATTATAAATCAGCTGAACCGCTTGAGTTACAGTTAAAAAAAGTTGCCCCTGCAGGAATGGACATTGTTTATGACAACGTCGGTGGTCCTATGCTGGGAACTATGTTGGGGCAGTTGGCAGAAAATGCGCGGGTCATTCTTTGTGGTGCGGTCTCGCAATATGAAAGAGAAGGCGGTCATGAACCGGTTGCCAATATGTGGGAACTGATTACTAAGCGGGCTCGAGCGGAGGGCTTTATGTTTTCCGACTACGAGGATCGCTATCCTGAAGCCATAGGCTATATAACGGGTTTGTTGAAATCAGGCTCGTTGGTCAGTCCGGTCAATTGGTCTGAGGGTATTGAGTCTTCAGGGCAGGCTTTTATTGATATGTTGGCTGGCCATAATTTAGGCAAGTGTTTGATCAAGCTTTAGTAAAAAAGGAAGTCCCTTTTGCCGGGATCTCACTCGAGGCTTGTGACTAAAGTGAGCAGCTATAAGCCTGCCAACAATACTAACCAACCTTGATAAAAAACTGTTGAATAGATCAGGTATGTGGTTTATTACTATTGATAAACGACTTATTTTAGAATTTAGCCGCTAATCAACTGTTTGCAGATGTCTTAGCCCTAATCTGCTAAGACACAAACGGACTAAAAGTGCCAACGCTCACCTTGTTTGGGAATAATAAAGTCAACGTCTAAGGTATTTCCTAATTCAAGTTGTTGCAACATAATATCCTGTACCCGTTGGCCTTGCGCTAGTGAGGGTTTGATATGGCTAATAATTACAGGCAAATCTTTAAGCAATTTGGGCTCGCCGACTATCGCTGCTAAGGCTAATAATTCTTGGTTGACTAACTTGGGCGTTAAATGACCAAATAATGAATCGTTTGGCTTTTCATTGGTAAATGAACTTTCGATAATAATCGCTTTGAGACGCCCTTCTCTCACTTTGGACTTAATAAACTGCCAGACATTTTTGAGATTATCTGATTTCTGAATTGAATCAGCACCCGTATCACCCAGACACACTACGATATCTTGCTTATACTCGATAATAAATGCGGTAGAAACAATGCCATTGTGGTTCAGCGGCAGTGCAGTTACCAACATTGGCGTATTCAGCAATTCCTGTTGACTCGATCCAGCCAAACTAACATAGGTGTATTTGCCCAATTGCGGACTAAGGCCTGAAGCAGCAAAGTTTGGCCAAGATTGCCAGTTAAAATAGCTTTGGCTGATTGTTTGCAAAACGGGATCAAGGGCATAAATAGGTTTAGCGGAGTCATCCGGCGAGGCTATTATAAGCCCCGCTATATGGTCTAAATGACCATGCGTGATCAAGTAACCCTTTATATGTTCTCGTAAGATATATCCAGTCAAAGATAATGGATAATCTTTTGGCCTAATAGTGGCTGAAAAATTACCAGCATCTACTGCTGCCTCAATTCCATCAATCAAGTTACCTGCATCGCATGCAACGCTCAAAGACTGACCGTGCGGACCAATCAGATATGCAGATAAATTGCCGCTTCTAAGGCCGCCCTCAGTACCTAAGGCAATTATGTCGAAGCCTCCTCCCGCTTTCGACCAAGCATTAGTAGCTATGCAATTAAAGAAAATGACTAGCACAACCGCATAGTAAACGTGAAATCTGCTTGCGGGCAGGCGCCAGGCTCTAGTAACGATTTTTATACTGATTAGCTTTATTCTGGCAATACCCATTGATTATTTTCATCTAGTGTAAATTGGATTTTTTCTTCTACCATGGATAGATCCAATCCCACATAGTAATCGGGATTATCACCGATCCATCTGAGATTAGCGTCATCGTCACTGAAGGTTACTTTAAGTAAAAACAAAGTATCAATCTCCTTATCTTTGTAAAGCGCTTCAGCATAAAATGGAATAAGACTCAATTTAGAAAAATAAATAGCGTGCTTTATGCTTCACCTTATTCCCCTTGAATAATTTCAGACACGGCTAAAAATGTACCGTCAGAAGCTCTTGAAACTGTATGGGCCTGCAATACTGCTTTTGGATTAATACCACCCAATATATGTGGAAAAAGTTCGCTGTCAGTGCCGGGGAAATTTGGCTGCTTGTCACCGACCGGCGCAGTCCCTTCGAATATAGTTTTTACACCCGTCGCTTGGAGTGTATCCACTGACATTCTTAAACATAGCCAGTCACCTGATACCTGCTTATAAAAGTGATTACCGATAATTAACAAAAAATCCGGGTTTGCAGTGGCATGAGTAAACTCATCTTGAGTGTAAGTTGGCGGGTAATATGTGGTGTTTTCTGCCACCGCTTTTTCCCACGACTCTTTTTGCACTAAATGAAAAACATACGGGTACTTTTGAGTGTACTCACTGACATTATCGTTGGTGTCTGCACTCACTTGAAAGTTAAAAATTACGCTCATAATAATAGCTAATGTATAATGTAATGTGATTTTTTTCATGCTGTTAGTATGCTGTTTATTTATATATATGATTAAACTATATGCACAAAAACACAATGTCAAAGCTTAGTTTAAAAATATTTATGGACGCTATTTTTTGGTGCGAAACATCAGTAAAATCACGGTTTTGCACCAAAAAAAAGTCTTTTTGAACCTTTATGATGCAAGTTGTTTTGGTAACAATACGATGATCTAGTATCATTTATTGAAATTATAATTCAGGTATGCCGTGCTGCCAGATCTGCCAGTTTTTAACAATATGATCAGTCACTTTGCTGCCCACTAACATAATGTTTTCGACCGTCTCCTCGAAACCGCCTGCAGTTTCTCCTGGCGCTGGGTCTAAATGATCTAAGGTGCTTTCTTTTGGGTGGCCTTGGTCAAAGTTTACTGCGCCGCGCAAGCTCATCAAGCGCTTTGTGCCTACGGTTCGGTCTAACACTTGAGCAATAGCCGTTGCTTCCATTTCAGTAATGACATAATCATCAGCCTCATATAATTGCGCAATATACTGAGCTTCGTTAGATAAACCTGGCCCATGAAAAAATGTATCGCCGGTCATATGCGTACCGTAGTTCACTTTTGGATCCCTGCGTGCCTCCTTATTGGGATAGCGTTGTCGATAGCGCTGTGCACTAGCTGAATCTTTTAGGCTTACCTCCCTACTCAGATCTAATGTCCACTCAAGTAAGCTTGGGTTGAGTTGATAGCGCCGAATAGATTCATAACCCGTACGGGGTGTAAAAGCTGGTGCGCCTAATTGACCTTCTTCTGGACTCCAGCGATGACCAAGATCATAGTCTATCAACCAGCTACCCCAACTTACATCGCCTATTGTACCTTTTGATGGCGGCGTCCCAGCGACTCCGCTGATAATGAAATAGGTATGCGATACATCAAACTGTTGGCTCAAAATAATTGCTTGAACTGAGGATGAGGAACCTACTTTACCCATACCCAACACAGAACCACATACGCCGTCTTTGTTGCAGTAAACAGGATTTGCCGCACCTTTCACAAAGATTGGTTCACTATCACTGAAGTAGCGTGAATACCAAAACTGAAATTCGCCAGCCTTGTCACCCGCGTTTTCACCAATTTCAAACATCGCACCAATAAAGACTTTCATTTCTATCACGGTCTCGCGTGCGTTTGTATTTGCCAAACTTGGCGTAACAAAGACCATGATAAAAAGTGCGCTCAGAAGATGGACTACTTTCATATATAACATCACCTTATTTAGTTTTATGTTTCATACATATCGCGTAATTTAAAGTACCCTCACTCAGGATAAAGCGCGGTAATAATAGATTAAACTTAACTCGAGAAGTTTGCAGTCAACCCAAGCGTATAATCTTTTAATTTTTGCAAGTAACGCTGTTTAGTTTGTTCATCTAGCCATGCAGCTGTGAACGAATTTCCAACTAAGGTGACCATTTGATCTTGAGTAAACTTACCTTCTTGTTGCAAGGCAACCAAATTCTCATTTAAGTAAGCTCTAAAATATGCTGGATCGTCAGAATTAATCGTCACTAACATGTCTTTTTTAAGCATGCTGTGGATTTCATCTGACGTTAACGACTGCACTACAAATTGATTCGATACCGGGCATACGGTTAGACCTAATTTCTTGTCTTTAATAAGCTTACATAACATATCACTTTCTAAGGAATTAACACCGTGGTCAATACGATCTACTTCAATATCATTAATACATTGTTCAATATGGGTTAAGGTATTTGACTGGTTAACATCGCAGTGCATAGTAAGCTTTAACCCAAGCTGTTTAGCTTTAGCAAACACTTCAGCAAACTTGATGGGAGGATTGTTTCGTTCATCTGAATCTAGGCCAACACCCACTAGCCATTTAAGATAGGGGATCGCCAGCATTAAATGCCCCATAGCAGATTCAGCGCTCATGTCACGTAAAAAACATAAAATCAACTGACTCTTGATACCTAGTTTTTCTTCTGCATCTATCTGAGCTTTGCGAATGCCAGTGATGACTGTATCAAAACTCACTCCGCGGCTAGTATGTGCTTGAGGATCGAAGAATAACTCAGCATATAATGTATTTTGACTGCTCGCTTTAGTTAAGTATTGGTAGGTAAGTTGATAGAAATCATCCTCATCGACTAGTACATGCATAGCTGCATAATAGATGGACAAAAATGATGGGAGATCATGGAAATCGTATGCTGCTATTAAGGCCTCAGGGGTTTTATAGGCTAATTCAACTCCATTTTTCGCCGCTAGTGCAAAACTCAATTCAGGTTCCAATGTTCCTTCAAGGTGGACATGTAATTCAGCTTTGGGCATTTTTTCAATAAAGGTCTGCATATTATTTCAGCTTGCTATAGTCAGGAACTTTCCGACATGCAAATTTAATACCTAAGTAAAACTTTATTGCAAAGCGCTAATAGAACGCTAAGAATGACACGATTTAGCAAAATAATACTGTTGTATATGTGCTGACACTAATCAAAAAAATCACCAAATTGAGTCGAATTTGCACCACAAAAGAACGGGATTGATATGCACAAGAGACTGGCTGTGAATTTAGTCTTTCTTCGTAATTACCAATTCTATTTTCTTACTTTCACCAGCAAACCACTTTTGCACATAAATGCTACCAATCACCGGTGGCATTCCGTCATCCGGTACCTCTTTATACCGAACACTATTTTTATTTTGCTTTTCGAACTCAAATTTAACTTTCTTTTCAGACATTTATTCTCTAATTATTTGATATTTAACGACGGCGATTATAGCTTAAAATAACAACGCCATTGGCAACACTACGCAGAAATAATATGATGGATTTAGCAACAAGTGCATTTATTGGGCAATAGCATAACGGATAAGGAGTGCTCGTTTTTCTTCGACTTTAATAACAAACATGAATACCGACTCAATTCACAACTATTCGCAACTATTCGCAAAAAATAACGGTAGTGTATTAAAGGCCTCTCATCATAATTAATCCATATCCGCTCCGACATTACTATAGCGAAAATGATACAATCTTTGTTTTGAAATAAACACCAATAAGAACCTCTGAATGTCTGATATTGTACTATTGAAAACGGGTATACAACTACCTATGAACGGAGAGATGGTGTATTTCAATTACTTTTGGTTACGCGATAATTGCGTCACCTCATGGGATAGCAGCACGCAGGAACGTACCTTTGACATTCTTGATGAATCTGATGATCTGCACGCCACCAGCGCCTGGTTGGATAACGAGTCATTGGATATTATTTGGAGCGATGGATTTGAAAGCCGTTACGACCTACATTGGCTTGAGCGTTGGCACAAGGGCGAGAATCATGGTGATTTGGCCGTTCGCGTCCGTAAGACTTGGTATGGTGATCACTATTCGGACATGGCGCGTTTTAACTACGATGATGTCATGCTTAACCCAGCCAGTGTCGCCGATTGGGCGGAAGCAATGTTGGATGAAGGAGTCGCCTTAATTCAGCATATGCCAAATTCTGACGAAGGGCTGAAGACTTTATGCGAACTGTTTGGAACAGTGCGTCCATCTTTTTCTGGTTACACCTTTGATGTCAAATCCAAAGCCAATCCTGAAAACCTTGCTTACACTAGTAAGGCGCTTGAGTTGCACACTGATTTACCTGCAGAAGAGCTTGCTCCAGGTATTCAATTCTTACACTGCAGGGTGAATGATGCACAAGGTGGCAACAGTTTGTTTGTCGATGCCACTGCCGTCGCTAATGCATTAAAACAGCAGCATCCGAAGTACTTCAAAATACTCACTGAATACGAGGTGCCTTATCGCTACACGACTGACTATCAGGATGTGCGTACCAAGCAGCGAATAATCGAGCTAGACCCAAATAATGGAGAGGTCAGCGGGATTAATTTCAGTCAGCACCTAGCTGATGTGTTTGATTTCTCTCAGCGTGAGATGGATACTTTTTATCCAGCTTTTCGTAAGTTTGGACAGATGCTGCAGTACTCACAGTATCTAATGACCTTCCGCCTTAATGCTGGAGAATGTATCGTGTTCGATAACCACCGTATTGCCCACGGCCGAGAGTCCTTTGAAAAGGGCAGCGGCGCAAGGCACCTGCGCGGTTGTTATGTTGACCGTGGCGACCTTCGCAGTGTCTACCGTGTTTTACGTGCTCGATACTCAAAAGCAAAAGTGACTGCCCCGCTTCAGCCATCCTTAGAGATGTAATCAATACAAGCCCACTAAGGATAAGTAAAATGCAAACAGAACAAGAATTACGGATCGATTTGGCCGCAGTTTTCCGGCTGATTTATGAAATGGATATGCATGAGTCGGTTGCCAACCATCTCAGCGCAGCGGTCTCTCCCGACGGTAAGCAATTTCTAATGAACCGTCGTTGGATGCACTTTGCAAATGTTACAGCCAGCAGTCTGCAGTTGCTTGATAGTGAAAACGACACCATTATGCAGACGAACCAAGCCCCTGATGCTTCGGCTTGGAGTATTCATCGCAGCGTGCATAGGTCATTGCCGCAAGCCCGTGTTATCTTGCACGCGCATTGCACTTATGCGACCGTACTTTCAACCTTGAAAGACTCGCGTATATTGCCGATCGACAACAATACCGCGCGTTTCTATGAGCGGATCGCCTATGATAAAAACTTCGCTGGTATAGCCTCTAGTGATGAAGAAGGCATGCGCATAACGGATTCTCTGTCCGGCAAAAAAGCCTTGATGATGGGCAACCACGGCATTACCGTTGTTGGGGAGACGATCGCCGAGGCTTTTGAGGATCTGTATTATCTAGAAAAAGCATGCAAAACGATGGTGTTAGCTTATTCAACAGGCCAAGCTCTTAATGTTCTATCGCATGAGCTAGCCCTGCAAACGGCAGCAAGTTGGGATGAGTTTCGAGGCCAGTCTTACGCTCACTTTGAGCAGTTAAAAGGTATGCTGGATAAAAAAGGGTCATCTTTTCGGGAGTAAAGATTGAATTGTTGCTGCTTACTGGGGAGATGAGGTTTTTTTGAAGGTATCGCTATCCATTCAAGTCTTGCCTTTATCGAGTAATTTCCGCATACCATAAGCATGTGACACATTACTGCGAGATGTTTTTTCAAGGCCGCTGAACAGGCCCTTCGGTAAGGGCCAACAAGCAATTAATTGAGTACCGCTTAGAAGACAAAATATGCTAAGTAAAGCTTAGCTTATAATGACATACAAATGTTAAACTATGTATCAAACGCCAAAGAGTCACGCTTCAATATTCGCGTCCTGATATCATCGGATCTTAAATCCATAAACCGCATGTACGTGACTAACGCACTATAAGCGTCATTACTGGCATATTGGATTTGTTTCGGATTTAGCGGCCTTGCCGACCAATTAGACATTTGAACTATCTTGGACAGCTTTTTACGAAGGATCATTGCGACACTGTTGCGCGCGCCGATAGTATTTTCTAATTTTAATCTGCGTTGTATTGAATTGGCCAGATCAATAGTGCCGGCTATGTCTATACCAAATTTCCGAGATAATAAAACGCTATCTGCCTTTAATCCAAATCCGACTTTCTTTATATGCACATTTTCTAATATCGGCAGTAATAAATTCACAGCTTCTGTGACTTCAGCTGGAAATAAAAATACTTTTTCAAGTGTACTTATCTGAATAAGGTGCGGGCCAGTGGATATTTCGCCTTTAGAAAAGCATGGCTTTGATTCCGTATCAAATCCAAGTACCGCGTATTCTGAAATATGCTCGATTGCCAATTTTGCCTTGTGTATATCGCTTACTACATAAGTTGCTTCTGTTGGCAGTCCTTCAAATAATGGTAATGTCGAGATTTCCTGTTTACTTAAACGCCTCAATCCATATTCCTTTTATGTATTTCTGCGGGCTTGAATTATTGTAAAACAAGCTGAAATATCTAGCTTAACAGGAGTATAAACAACTTCAGCTGTTTGTACATTTTTAAGCTCAGTCCGGCTTCTAAAATAAGCTTGACGTATGCTACATTGCACACTAATATAAATACGAATGATTACTATTTAGATTAATAGGTTACTGCTTTATGTACCAATACCAACTTGATTGTTATGAAAGAGCTGTTCGAGCGCAAAATTGCGGTCAGAACGTAGATATTATCGATTGTTATGTGAATTTAGGATTACAAAGAGCACAACAATGTCAAACAGGAGCTGACACTAGGCGTGTTTATTTTAGAGTGATTTCGACTCTTGAAGAAGCTATGTGTGATCATTTACTCTCTACGCATTGGCGACAACATTGCTTTCGCGTTATAAAAAGACTGACACCGCTTATTTTTGAAATGCTTAATGAGAACGAATACGGTGAGCTCATTACTAAAATAAGTTCGCTTGCTGAGTACTTTCTACCCACAAAACGTGCACAACAACAGAGATAAATTATCACGCTCGAAGACAACACTTAATGTCAGTCTTAGAAAAACCAGTTAATGAATTAACCTTCAATAAAGGATGTTTAAGGTGAATGAAACAACAGCAAACCCCAATTCGATTGACCCATTTTTATATTATATTTTGTTTGATTTAGCGGTCATTAGTTTTATAGTCGTCGTTTATGTTTTCATTAAAGTGATTTTTAAAGTATTGAGTAAAAACCAAAAGAGTTACTCTCAATATCATTCTTAATTGATACTAGTGGCATAACAATGAAAAGCGCAGAGGAGATGCCGGTCACATATTTCAAAATTGCATTCCTATCGCCTTACATTACCTTACCTTACCTTACATTAACCAAAACGGCAGTTAATAATGATAATAGAGCGCATAGCAAAAGCGATTATAAAACAAGACTGGCTTGTGATCATGATTGAGGTCATGGTCGTGGTCGTCGGTATTTTCATTGGTTTGCAGGTTGATGATTGGAGAACAGCTCATGAAAATAAACGCTTTGAGAATCAATATATCACTCACCTACATGATGAGCTTTCATTAATGATTATTCGAGATAAAACGGTTGTTAAGCGTTCAAATAAAGCAATAAAGTTGTTAGAAGAGGCTGGTCTTTATTTTAGTCAAAGTAGTGATACCTTGGCTATGACACCAGAACATTGTTTCGCGATTGCTAGATCCCATATATTTGCAGATGCTATTGAGAGCCCAGCAGTTATTAAAGAATTACTGGTGACCGGCCGGATAATGTTGATTAGCAAGGATGCTTTAAGGGCGAGCATTGTCAATTTTGACAGCTCGATTGAGGCTTATAAACAGTTACGAGATGATATTCAGCAGGATAGAATTGTCTTATCAAGGCGCCACTCTGAGCTTATTTCAATGGGATTTGGATGGGATAAAACGGAATGCAATTTTGAGAGGATGGCAAAGCACAGAGGTTTTCTGAATGAGTTTTACGATAACATGCTCAGATATTTAACTTATTCCCGTGTCGTCATACTTGAGCAGCAAATCAAGCGTGTGGAACTCCATAAGCTGCTAGATAAGGAACTGAATATAACCCATAGCGAGTGAAGAACTTGCTTTTGTTTAGCATGCGCTGGCAAGAGCAGATTCAAAAAAGATATAGACACTAGTGTAATGTTATGTATTTTGCTATTTTTTATTTGTTATCTTAGTTGTTTACTCCGCTAAATCATGATGACTTCTGTAGGGACCGGTGTTGGCAAAAGTCCGCTGTAAAGGCAGGTCAGCATCAATTCTTAAGGTGTTTTGGCCCTTCATATTTTTTTCTAAAATAAAGCCATCGTATAATTTTCCATCTGTGGTAAATGACTGATACTTTAATTGATTATCTGTTTTTTTAATGATTTGGTAGGTGGGTGTATTTTCGCCTATGCGCTCTAGAACCGCACCATAATGACTGTACTCTTGCCAACGATTAGGCTTTTGAGGATATGTTTTAGGACTGGCTACTGTGGTTAAAAATACTGACTTAACCTTTTTAGGCTCCATTGGACTGGCTATTTTGCCTATGTCTTCTGGCGTTCCTATGCTGCCGCGAGAGTAAGTATGATCGTGCCCCTGCAGCACTAAGTCGACATTATGCTTTAAAAATACAGGTAAAAAAGCGGCGCGAACATCAGGCTCGTCCTGACCTACCGTATTGAGTGGCATACCGCATGAAGAAAACACAGGATGATGCATGGTCACAATGCGCCATTTTGCTGAGCTGCTCTGCAGTTTTTTGTCCAGCCACTGAGCTTGCGCCTCTAACAACGCTACATCACCTAATGCGCCAGAATTTAGCACAAAAACATCTAAGTCGGGGTAACGAGTCACGTATACTGTCTCTTGAAGTTCAACTGGTAACGTGGGAGAAAGAGGCAGAGTAAACTGGTCTTGCCAAAGTGTTGAAAGCGCCCAATCTTTTTGATTATTAGCCTGCATTTTCCAGTCGTATTCGTGATTACCCACCACCAGTACTGCTGGGATCATACTTAAAATAAAAGGATCTGCGTTGAGCCAATTTGACCACTGGCGATCACTAGCCCCTTCGTTAACTAAGTCTCCTGCGTATATAGCAAACTCGGCTTTAGGAGCGTGTTGCCAAGCTCTGCGCAATATCATTGGCCAATGTGAATAAATACCGCTTTGTGCGTCGCCAAAATACAGAAATTCGACGTCGCGATCTCGCTGTTGCGGCGCCGTTTTTATTTGCCGCCACGATGCCCAGTTACCCTGCCCGCCACGTACGCGGTAGTTATATAGAGTGTCAGGCTGTAAATCCGTCAAGGTTACCCAGTGGTAATTGACACCAGCAAGATCGACATTTACAGGATAGCTAAATTTACCTTGTTGACTTTCGCCATGACTCAACGACACGCCATCTGTGGTAGCCGTCAGCGAGGTAGCCTGTATGTCAAAACGTGCATCTGGACTGGCTTTAACAATTTGTGCCTGCGCAACTTCAATAGTTTGGTCAGTGCGCCAAGTAATCGAAAAGCTGGTTGATGGGTCTTCAGTAGGTGTCACTATTATACGATCCGGCCAAGAAGAAGCAGCTATGTAGGGTGATTTAGCTTTACTGATTTTTTCCTGGGTTGACTGAGCATGAGTGGGCACAGTCCATAGTATCAGCGTAAAACAAAATAAGGTGGTCCAGATTAGCTTCATGAGTATTCCTAAAAGGTTTAATAAAAGGCTTAATAAAAGGTTTAATAAAAGGCTTAATAGCAAAACGTCAAAGCATACCTATGACGTTTTGCATAAGTTTATTCAGCCCACTTTTTTATTCCTGTATAAGTAAATATTATTGCTTAGAACGCATAACTAACACCAGCTCCGTAAGTTGCAGGTGCGCCCACTAAACGCGAGCCGCCGTTCAGTTCAAGGAAGTAAACTTCGTCGGTAATATTGCGTCCATAGGCGTATAGGTTTAAGCCGTTAGCCAAGGTTAAATCTACTCTTACACCCAGTAATTCGTAAGATGGTGCGGTGTTGCCTTCACCAGCGTTGAGGCGATTCGATTCCTCACCGTGATAACTGTAATTAATACGCGCATTTACCATGATGTTGTTTTTTAGTGATGCTTGATAGTTTATCGCCGCGGTTTGGCTCCACTCTGGTGAGCCCGGCAGTGGGTCGCCAATCGTATTGATAACGTCATTTACCCGATTTGAAGAGAATTCGGTGATTTCAGTATCCAAATAGGTGCCCGCTGTATTAAAAGTCACTTTATGACCGCTTGTTTCATATAAGGTCAGTGCGATAGATGCCTCAGCTCCGCGCACTGTTGCCTCCCCCACGTTGGTTCTCCCGTTAGTGTCATTTGATAGCCTAGCCGTGGCCTGAAGCTCTTCAAAATCATAAGAAAAGACGTCAAACGTTAGGTTAAGACGGTCGGTGACAAAACGTGCGCCGGCTTCATAAGCAAGCACTTGTTCTGATTCAAACGGAAATGTTTCTTCTTCTGAAAAGATCGAAGTACCGTCAAAACCACCGCCACGATAAGCATTGCTCACCGACGTAAATACGTTGAAGTTATCGTTCACAAAATATTGAAGAGCTAACTTTCCTGATAAATTACTGTCATCAAATTCACGATCCCACGAAAAATTTGCCTTGGTATTAAAGGTTGTTTCAAATACAGATAATCCCCACGGATCGGAATCGATGTTTTGACCACGAAACTTAGCGCTATCTTTGGTGTAACGCAGGCCACCCGTGACGACCAAATCGTTTGAGATATTCCAATCAAGGTTACCGAAGGTGGCAACACTGGTTCGGCGTTGGTTATAAGGCGAACTGTATTGAGACAACACGGCATAGCTCGTCCAGTTGCTAGTAAAATCTACTGAGTCGTTAATAAAAAACGCCCCCGCAATCCAGTCAAACTCTCCACCCGTTGAATCACTTAAGCGAATTTCTAATGAGGTTTGATCAAGCTTATCGTCAAAGTTGTATTGAAAACGTGGGAATGAAGTACCGTCGCCATTACCGCTAACATTGCGCTCACTATTTTGTAATGCGAACAGAATATCTAAGTTCAAGTTGAGATTTACCTGATGGCTAAAATCGCCTGAAAATCCACTTACATCAATTTCATGGGAGTAATATTCACTCGCATAAAATTCATAAGGGTCGCTGTTCTCACCTGCGTTACGTGAGGGCTTGTCATCTGCAAAAGCCACGCGATCATATTGGCGGGTGTCCCCCCTATCTTGGCTGACGAAATAACGTAATGTCAGTGACGTCACATCAGTAAAGTCGTAAACGCCAGTGCCACGAAAAGCAAATAAGTTTGCGTCACCAAAACCACCGCGTTTACCTGGGTCGGCTACAGCTGGCACGATACCTTCGCCACCTTCGGGTACAAATCCGGCAAAACTACCTGCTCCGGCACCATCCATAAAGCCGCCACCTTGCTTTATCAATACTGCAACGCGAATACCGAGGCTATCTGAGACAGGACCGCCAACCGCAGCGCTGCCAGAAACAAAATCGTAAGACCCATATTCAATATCTGCATAGCCGTTTAAACTGTCACCGGGGCCACGTGTAATGGCATTAATTGTGCCGGCAGTTGTGTTGCGGCCATATAGGGTACCCTGAGGGCCTTTGAGTACCTCGATACGCTCTAAATCAAAAAGCGGCATGCTCAAGTAAGCATTAGAGGTCTGGTAAACACCATCTACATGCAGCGCCACCGAAGGATTACCATTGGGTTTGTAGTCATCCGCACCACCAATACCACGAATAGTAATAAAACTATTTTCAGGGCCACCAAAGGCCGAGTTAATTGAAACGCCCGATAAGCTACCAATTAAGTCTGTGAAATCGCTGACTCCGAGGGCCTTTAATTCATCGCCGCCTAAGACAGATATTGCGACAGGCGTATCTTGCAAGCTGCTTTCTCGCTTTAATCCAGTCACAAGAACCTCATCCATAGGCGCTTGATAATCTGATGCTCGTTTAATGCTTGACGAAATAACATCAGCTTTTTTAATAATAATGGCGCCACTAGGCTGTTTGTGCGCTTTCAATCCGCTGCCTTCAATTAATTGCTCCACCGCTTCAATAGCCGACAATTTACCGGTAGTAGCTACGGCTATTTTACCTTCAACAAGGCGGCTAGGAGCAATGATCACAATACCCGTTTGCTCAGAAAGTTCATTCAAAGCTTGCCCAAGCGGTTGAATAGCAATATTAACCTCGGCTTGCTGTGCGAAAACATGTAGCGGCGTAAGGCAGGTAAATACCCCTGCAAATAGGGCTAATTTGATTGAACGACTCAATTTTTTCACGATGTATATTCCAATAGATTAATGTGGGTTCGTTATAAGAGTCATATTGGCGTCAATTTTTTCAGTGTGTGTGACGGTTTCACAAAACCTTCACACAACAGCCCTTTTCTATTCGGTGAAGTTATTCCCATCAACATTAGGGCTCACTTTTTAGCCAGCACCTTGCGCTCGTTCTCTTCGATCAAGATAATCGGATAGGCTGCAGCCAATCCATCGAGTGCTTGATCTATTTGGTAAAAGGTAAAAGAAGCAGTAACCGCTAAGTCATTAATGCTCTCATCTAATATTACAACCGGTTTTTTGGCGTAACGGTTTATATCAATGACTACGGTCTTTAAGGGGATGTCATCGTAAATGAGGCGGCCACTGAGCCAAGAGAACTCTGTTTCATTGTTAAATTGAGTGACCTTCGTGATAAACGTTCCGTTAAAGGCCGCACGCACTTGTTCGTTGGCACGCAACTGCAACATCTGTTCATCTGTTGTGCCCTGTTCAGGTAAATCTACTACCTCAACTAAACCTCGTTGCACCGACACTTTGATTGCATCGTCTGCGCTATGCTTCACTGCAAACGCGGTGCCGCGCACACGCACTTGCAAATGTTCCGCGGTAACTGAAAATAGGCGACTAGGGTCATGACTAACGTCAAAATAGGCACCACCTTTTTGCAGGATAATGCGCCGAGTATCTTTACTTATATCAACTAAAATACTTGAATTTCCTGCTAGTATTACATCCGAGCCGTCACTCAAGGTAATACTACGATTTTGGCCAATGGGTGAATTAAACGCGATTGCCGGAGGCGTTATTTCAAGGGTCCTTGGGCTGTGATATACAGCGATGAGGACTATTAAAATAATACTAGCCGCGATACTGCTTAACCACATTGGCGATTTTGCTAGGCGGTGTTTGAATTTGGGTTTAGGCTTGGGAGGGAGCACAATGACCGGATCTCGATCCACATGTTGTTCTAACCAGTCCACCGCAGAGTCCGTCATGCCGATCGTTTTCCAAACCTGCAGGCTATGCCTAAATGCATGACCATTCGCCTCATTGCTATTGAGCCATAAAATAAATTTTTCGCGCTTTTTAGCGTCGCTGTTGCCGGCATATAACTCAGTTAGCCATTTTCTTGCCTGAGCCTGAGGAGTGTCTTGAGCGTCTTGACTCTTTTTATTTTTACTAGCTTCATCGATCATAAATTCATTCGTTTTGTGGGTCATAATTTCCACTCATTTGTGTTGTTATCAGGGAGTGAAAAGTCAGGTTCGTTGACCGAGTCTTCAGCGCTGACGCTGGTGCCTTGGACTTGTTGGTCGATGCTTTCTAAAATCGCCATTGCTTCATTCAGTTGACGGCATATATCAGCAATACTCCATCCTGTTTGAGCAGATATTTGCGCGTAAGTTTGTCCTTTAATTCGGACGTACATCAAAACATCACGTTGTTTGCTGCTAAGTTTGTCAATTGCTTTTTGCATGGCGGTAACACGTTGCTCGCCTTGTAAGATGGTTTCGGGGCATATCTCGTTTAATTGAACATCTTCGAGGTCTACTTGTTCTATAATAAATTCTCGAACTTTACACAGTTTGCCGATGGACTTTAGGGTGATATTTATGGCTATTTTTATTATGTATGCTTTGGGATTTTTAACCTCTGTTATGTTTTTCATTTGGGCAAATTGACTAAAGGCTTCTTGAGCCACATCTTCAGGCTCTGGAGGACCCGAGCCATAACTTTTATGTAGCAAACGACACACATCAAGCCAATGGTCACGGAATAAGGTATCAATCGATTGACTATCGGAAAGTTGATTTTTGCTTGCTTGTGTGTGAAATGACTTAGTAGCACTTTTCTTAATGTAAGGCGTAACAAAAGATAGCTGATCTTGGTGCAACGGTTTATTCATCAATATTGACTCGGCGAAAATTGAAACTCAATTCTTAACGTTACTACTCTTTCTAATCAGAAATATGACGGTTATGCCATCAATTACAAACATAATAAAAAATTCATATTTCCCGCTCAAAATATTCTTATATTATATTTTAAAACCATCTTAATATTGGGTCGATTTTTTAAAGTCTAAGTATGACTAGGTTACTAAATTAACCGTAATGATAATTGTTACTATTTGTATTTGGGTGATTTTAATGTCATAGTCGTTTTTTTAATAAGGGTTAGACTAATGAAATTTTTATACTGTAGTTGTTTGCTGCTAATACTCATTCCCTCAAACGTATATGCAGACTCCTGCAACATTGAAGTTAAAGTAGGTGACAATATGAATTTTGTTCCTACAGCACTTGAAGTGTCTGCAACGGCCTGCAAGACGGTTACGATTAATTTAACGCACACCGGCTCATTTCCTCGCAATGCGATGGGCCATAACTGGGTGCTTTCTACTACCGAAAATGCGCAAGCAACAGCACAAGATGGCTGGAGTGCTGGACTTGAAAATCAATATTTAAAATCAGGTGACCCCAGAGTAATTGCTAGTACAAAAATTATTGGCGGAGGCGAAAGTGACAGTGTTTCATTCAATCTTAGTGATCTGAACGTAGGAGGCGACTATACTTTTTTCTGTTCCTTTGTGGGTCATTTTGCAATGATGAAGGGGAAATTCACAATAATTGAGTAGGCAGATGAGACGGCAGAACGTCAAGTTCTGCCAATCGAGTATCATAATATTACTGCTACACATCCACCTAAATCTGACTTAAGTTGATATCTATCGGCGCTGGAAAAAATCTCTAAACCAAACCTTTGACTGACACTTGCGGGCTCTGCAGTGACAGTCTCTATTTTTATATGTAGGCGCGTGCGTACAGGCAAAATAATTTACGTTATTTTCACAGTGCCCGTAATTCAATAAATAACCACAATAATAGACTATGGTAAAACCACATAAATACAAATGATTATCATTTGCATTTATGTGGTTTTACGTTACTATGTTGGTAGCTCATTTTTGCTATACAGTTATTGGAGAGATTACATGGAACAGGATAAAAATATTAATCAAGATCCGCGTTTTACCCCTTGGAAGCGTCATACCTTAGCGGGTAATTTATATTTCGACAAAAAACAAATTACGCGTTCTATTGAACATTATGAAATCGCGATTTGCGAAGCGATTACACTTATCAATATGGTCAATTCAGGAAGAGCAGCTGTTGCTGCACTGCTCGCTAGTTTTCATAATTTAGCTGAATTATATGCCCAACAAGACGAACATAACTTAAGTGAAAACGAGTTAGCTAAAGCGCACAATATTATTAATGCGTTATTGCTCAACGAGCAATCTGACGCGCAAGAAGAGGCATTAAGATGGGGTAAGTGCAGAGCCAAGATTGCCTTACTAAGATTTAGACAACTACACCACAATACCATCTGACAAAACAGTCAGTGTCAGCTCAACAGTTCAAGCACTAATCAGTCGAATCAATCTCTACTACAAAGACTTTACAGTTCATTTAACGACAATAAGGAACAATTATGATTACTGGCTTACTCAAGGCATTCGACAATACATTTGCAATCACCACCCCTACAGCCAAATGCGATATTCCGTGTAAAGATAATGATCCCATTGTGGCGCAGGTAGCCGGCTTAAGTTTGCAGAGCTTTATAGATCTAATAAAAGAACTAAATGATAAACCGCAGCTTACGGCCGCTGACAATTCGCAGCTAAGTCGGTTAACCCGAGAAAAAGATATTCTGCAACTAATGTTAAAAAAGAGATTTGGGTGATTTTGATAGCCTATTTTCAGGTCCCGCAGGTAAAGCGGGTTAGCGTTAGTCAGGGTTATTCAGTAGAAAGTAACTTTTGATGTAGAGCAATGTTAATTTGTATTGTAGATGACGATACTGCTGCTGAAGCCGAGTGCCGTGGCAGCTTTTTTTCATCAACTGCAGGGGTAAATTAATTTTATCGAGACATAGCACGCGCCAATGCACTTCAACCGACTCATCCGCAATAGTGTCGTAAAGAAGTTGAAACGCCCTGCTTGCGATAACAAATCTAGCGCTTGAGGCTGTTTTTGCTGCTGCTAAGTCTGCAATTTGTAAAAGATAAATATTAACTAATGGTGGATTATTATGCTCTATACCACCACGGATACGGGTTTCAATAATATCTAGTGAGCGTTTAGGACTTAGTAAGTTCTGTCGATTCTGTGGATATTTGTGCATGCTAATTCCCTCATAACGGTCAGTTGTTTACGAATGTTAAATTGTACTGCTCATAGTTTCGGTTTTACCGTTGCTGCACTCGGCGTTTTTTTTCGCTTCTTGAGTCAACACAACCATTGCCTGGCGTAAGCCGTGATCCTTGGTAATCGGCTGCTTAAAACAAATAAATCCAATGTGTGTAGCGTCTTTGTCAGTGGCTGGATCTGTTGTGCACGAATAATGAAAGCCATGTTGATAGCATGAAAGCATCGTTACTTGACCTTGTATTACGGGCCGCTGCAACTGATGAGCAACAATTAACGCTAAAGCATCGCTATGATCTTCGTGCATATGCTCTATGGCACCCTGCGCACTTGCAGCTAAGTTAAACATATGACTTTGCCAATCGTCTAGGCTAAACCAAAAAATTTCACCAAACCCGCCAATATAACGAAGGCGAACGGTACTAATTAAGTAAAACCTAAAATCATGCGCTTGTACATATGATTTCGCTTGCGGAAACACCGCCATGTACTGCTCTTGCAACTGAGCGTCAACAGCATCCGCTTGGGCTGTACCTAAAACGGTGACCCGAGCGCTTGCTTGACTATCACTTTGCTTGCCATCATAAACACATAAACTCACTTTGTTGTGTTCTTGCATATTACGAGAGTGTTGCGCAATATCGGACGCATAAACAACTAAGTTGCCTTCTTCCGTCATTAAGAATGGCATAACCGAGCCAAAAGGATAGCCCTGCATAGACACACTATGCGTCGACAAAAGCCCTGTATGCTGGCTTCGCATCAGTGCAGCGGCTTGATGAATATGCTTACTTTTATTACTCATGTGATTTCCTTTTTATAATGCTTTTTATGCATCATTTATTACGTTCAAGTCCCAACATAGTTTTGTATTGACGCTTATACCTGATAAATACTATTTTCCACTGCATCATTGGCCTTATTTAAAATAATTTGACCGTTGGTTTCAAAGCACGTATCTAATATTGTTTTATTAAATACGGCTTTTCTGCTGCCCTCTGCCAATAATTTACCGTCTTTGATCAATACCAAATTTGTGGCTATATTAGCGACTGCATTTATATTATGGTCAATAATAATAACTGTGCCACCCTGTTGCTGAAACGTTTTTAAATGACCATACAACAAACGCGTTTGTTTTATGTCCAGTGCGCTTGCAGGTTCGTCTAACAATAAGCATTTACCTTGCATGTTAGCACTTTGATAAAGTTGTAAGTAAGCCCTAACAAATTCAATTAGCTGGAGTTCCCCCCCTGACAAGTATGTTACATCGCGCATCAACAAATGCGCAATTTGAAATTGCTCAGCAAGGGTCAATATCAAGTTTTCTGAGTATTTGTCGGACTCAGGGTACTGTAGCCTAGCCAGTTGTAAATACTCATGTACAAGCATACTAAAAAAGCCCGTTTTTACCTGTGCAATGTAAGCACGCATTTTACTCAGTTGACTAAGCGAATACTGGCTTACCGCTTGACCGTTAAATCTAACATGGCCCTTTTTCAATGGATACTCACCTAATAAACTCTTAAAAAGGGTTGACTTACCTGCGCCATTTGCGCCCAAAATAGCCGTAATACTTTTGCTTTCAAACTGCAATGTTACCTCACTAAGTAACTGCTGCCTGCCCGCTACAATGGTGATTTCTTCAACACTAAACATAGTCAAATTTCCTTTTTTCGCGCACGATCAAATACAAGAAGAACGGTACACCCACCATAGAAGTAATCAAACCAATCGGTATTTCGGCAGGAATAATAATAGTGCGGGCAAGCGTGTCGGCTAGAGCCACCAATAACGCACCGGACAGTAAACTTGTGGGCAGCAATACGTTTAAATGTGCACCAAACATCATTCGACATAGATGCGGAACCACTAAGCCAACAAAGCCAACTATGCCAGTAAAACTGACGCAAACAGCAACTATCGCAGCAACTGTCCACAAACTGATTAATTTAATTTTGCGGGTATCTACGCCCTGATATTTTGCTTGGTTTTCAGAACAGCTCATTAACATGAGTTGATGACGTATCTGCCAAAAATAATAAGTACCAAGGATAACTGGAACAATGGTAATGCTTAGGCTCGTGTAATTAATACCGGCATAACTGCCCATGCTCCAAAACGTAATTTGACGCAAAGTTGCATCATCAACAACGAACTGAATAAGGCCTAAAAGCGTCATTGCGCCAGCATTAATGGCAACGCCTGCTAAAATAAGCACCAGCGTGTTCATACCTTGTTTAGAGTCAGCTATTTTAAGGAGTAAAATTAACGACAGGGTCGCACCTAAAAAAGCACTGAGCGGCACAAAGTAAGACATTAAAAAAAGAGGAAGATGCACCGTACTTAATACCGCAAAAGCTGCACCCGCAAAAAGAGCAGCGCTTGACGAGACCCCAATGAGGCCCGGGTCGGCCAGCGGATTGCGACATATAGCTTGCAATACTGTACCGCATAAAGCTAAGCCTGCGCCGGTGATCATGGTCATCACAATACGCGGAAATCGAATATCCCATAAAATAGTATGCTGTAGTGGATTGCTAGAGTCTGCGCTTAACCACCGCCATAAATCTACATCTACCGCACCTGCATTTAAGGCGATAACAGCAACAACAACCAAAGCCATAATTAATGCAGTGATTTTGGGCTGAAAGCCATACTTCCTTTGCGCAATCTCTTGTTGTACTTTTAATATGGTCGTAGGTGTCTTCATAAATATGTGTTGCTGTCCTTATTAATCAATTAGCACTTAGGTCATGCTTTATAAGTGGCAATTGTTTTGCAAAAAAACCGAAAACGACGTACTCAAGGCATCTAATTACTGTTCAAGAATATGAGCAAACTGCGCAACTGCGTCAGGCAAACGGGGTGTTAAGCCTAAAAACAGTAGAGCGTCAACAATATGTAAATTACAGCCTTGCGCTTGTGCCCACTTTTCCAAGGCCGGTTGTTTGCATAGTTCACTCGCCGACAAACCACCGGTACGATGCTCAGCTATTAGCACCTGAGTGGGCGCTATTGCCAAAAATGACTCGATTGACACCGGCTTAAAACCTTCAATATTGTCGTAAGGGTTACGCAAACCCGCTATCTTCATAATCAGATTAGGCACGGTATTTTTGCCAGCCGCCATAATGCCCCGCTCGCCCGCCGACATTAGAAACACCGCTCTTTGCTCAGGCTTAATATTTATCTTTTTGATCGCGCTAAGCTGATCCTTGACGTGCTTCTGGAGTTGTTCAGCTTGTGCTTGCAAACCGGAGCGCTGGCCTATTTCATGGATCATGTTGAGTAATCCGGCAACGGTCCGCGCCTGCTCAAATACATGCACCTGGACGCCTGAATTACTCAGTTGCGTAAGCACTTCGGTTGGCCCGCCCCCCATCGCAGCAAATAGATGAGTGGGCTGCATCGCCAATATACCCTCAACGCTGAGTTGACGGTAATAACCCACTTTTGGTAATTCGCTTACTTGTTCCGGATACAAACTGCTGGTATCGGCAGCGACTATTTGTTGTTGCGCGCCCAAGGCATATAAGATTTCAGTTACACTCCCACCCACACTTACTATGCGGTCGCTAGTGTGACTGTAAGGAGTTTGTGCAGACGCTATTGCGCTAACTAAAACTAGTAAACTTGCGAATAGAACTCGCCTTAAAAAAACTAATTTAACACTTTTCATTATAATTTCTCATTTCTCTATTGCTAACGCTAATGATAATAATTATCATTAGCGTTACAGTCAACTATTAGATAAGAAAATTTTCATGAAACATAAAGCCAGTATTTCTTTTTTTACTCCATCTGTCTGTTCAGTCACTTTTTGTGTCGCTTTTTCTGTCGCGCTTGCAGGCAATGTAAGCGCCAACGCGATAGAAGCCGGTACCGAATCTGAGATAGAAACAATTACAGTGACCGGCACTAAAACCGCGCGTAAAATCAATGAAATAGCAGCTACTGTAACCACTATTAATAGCCAACAAATAGATGCTTTAGGGGCAACGAACATCCGCGACTTGCTGCGTTACGAGCCCGGTATATCTGTCGAAGGCAGCGGGCGTTACGGATTATCAAGCTTTAATATTCGAGGCATTACCGGTGATCGGGTATTAATTCTAGTCGACAACATTCCTATAGCTGATGAGTTTAGTTTTGGTCCGAATTTGTCTGCACGTCGCGATTTCGTTGATGTTGATTTAATAAAGTCTGTGGATATTGTGCGCGGTCCAGCCTCAACACTGTATGGCAGCGATGCTATTGGCGGCGTTGTGGCATTTACCACTAAAGATCCCATCGACATCGTGACCGATGGTGAGTCATTCGCGGGTAGAACAAAAATAGGCTATGTTAGTCAGTCGAGCGAGTCGTATGTTAATGGCATGCTGGCCGGCGTGGGCGGCGATTGGCAATGGTTAGTTAACAGCACCTACCGCAATGGAAATGAGACCCAATCGTTTTATAATGATGCAAGCATAGGCAATACGCGAACTAGTGCCGATCCTCAAAATAACGATTCTTTAAGCGTATTAACTAAACTTATTTACCAAAAAAATGAGGCGCATCGGCTTAAGCTTATTGCCGAAACCTTTGAGCAAAGCAATGACACGCAATTGTTGTCAGAGATTGGCACGCAGGTGCGCGGCACAATCACCTTATCGAGTCTTGGCTTTGACCAGCAGGAGCGTTCACGTTTTTCAGCCGAGTATTTGTATCAACCTTCTGGAGCTCATCATCTAAAGCGCGTCAATATGTTTGCTTTTTATCAAAACTCTTCTACTGAGCAAGCATCTGAACTTGTTAGGCAATCATTAGGACCTGAGCCATCCCCGTTTTTCAGAACCCGCGACAGCATGTTTGAACAAAGCACGGTTGGTTTACATGCTCAGTTTGATCATCAGTTTGAATGGGGAGGTCAGCATTATTTAATCTATGGCCTCAGCACCGAAACCACGGAATCAGAAGGATTAAGAGAAGGTCAAACTCAAGACCAAGCGACAAGTTCCCCCATCCCTGAATTTAGCGTATTCCCAGCACGTGATTTTCCACTGTCAACATTGTCTGAACAATCCATCTTTATACAAGACGAGATCCAGTTCTTAGATGGCCGTTTATTACTGAGCCCAGGGCTACGTTACGACCGTTTTAAGCTTTCACCTGAGTCGGATCGCTTGTTTGAGACGGCTAACCCTGGAGTAGAAGTATCGAGCTTTAAGGACAGTCAGTTATCCAAGAAACTAGGCGCCATTTATTCATTAAGCGAAAGCTACAATATTTGGCTGCAATATGCTGAGGGTTTTAGAATACCGCCTATGGACGATGTTAACGTTGGCTTTACCAACTTTGCAGGACGCTACACCTCGCTCTCAAACCCCGACTTAAAGCCTGAATCGGTTACCAGTTTAGAACTTGGCATTAGAGGCTTTACCAACGCCTTGACTTGGAGCATAAGTGCCTATCAAAACAAATATACGGACTTTATTGAATCATTGACTTTTGTCGGAATTAACCCGAATAACGGCTTTACTCAATTTCAATCTGCTAATGTAGACGATGTTGAAATTAAAGGTATTGAAGGACAAGTTGTGTGGTCACTAGGCGACACTTTTAGCGGCGCCCAAGATTGGCAAATAAGGGCCAGTTACAGTATTCAAGGTTCTGAAAACAAAGCCACCGGCAATGAGCTTGAATCTATTCCACCAAATCAAGCCGTATTTGGGGTGCAATATAAAGACTATAGTGACCCATGGCGCATCGAAGTTGCTGCTAGCTACACAGAAGAAGCGCAAGCATTAGCCAGCACTGGTGAAACCGCGTTTTTTGTAGCACCCAGTTACACCACTATTGATATACTTGGCCACCTTAAGATAACGCCTCACATAAAAATTAACGCAGGTATATTCAATGTCACAAACAAGCAATATTGGCTAGCGTCTGAAGTGAGAGGACAATCTGCTGAGGGTAATTTACTGCCTTTTACTTCGCCTGAGCGTAATTACTCGATTAATGTGGTGGTGCAGTTTTAGGGTAATAAGCTCTGCGCGACTTCGTGTATGTGAATTCGTTGGTGTTTAAGTATTCGTAACTTACGCGATGAACGAGCACCACTTGCTGTCCGCTACTTCGGATTCTTTTCAGACGCACATCGGGATTATGGCCGCTGTATTACATCAACTTTAAGGCCAAGTTCCAATTCTTTTATACCTGAACATTACAGTTAGTGTAGACGAGTGCGTTTGAATTTACGATGGAAAGGCTATGTGGCTCTAAATCCGTTTTATTGTAAGCAAAAAGAAATCCAAGATTTCGTCATGTTTGAAACTAAAAATATCGTTTTACGTTAACTAAGCCAATTTCAACTATTACACTGTCACTCTGGAACGCAACAAAAAAGGTGCTTATTGAATAGATCAGGGTTGTGGTTTATTCTCTCATGTCTAGGATGGAAAGGAATGTAGTGATCACTATTTTAGCTGAATTAAAACGAAGAAATGTTTTTCGAGTTGCCGGCCTTTATGCTGTCGTAGCGTGGTTAATAATGCAGGTTGCCGTTCTTTTTGAAGACACCATGAACTTGCCAGCTTGGTTTGACAGCACCGTAACCGCTGCGCTGATATTGTGTTTTCCCATTGCATTATTGCTAACATGGGCCTTCGAAATGACCCCTGACGGCATCAAACCTGCAGAGACCGCGGATGGTGAGATTACACATTCAGGACGCAAAACAGACATTGTTATCGTTGCCGGCCTGCTGGGCGTGTTAGCACTTGGCTTGTGGCAACAAATGACCAAGCCTGATGTGGTATATAAAGACAAAGAAGGCACCGTTAAATCAGCACTTACCGCTCCTCAGCAGGCGGCGATCATGGTCGAGCCTGAACTACGAACAGACCCCGCATCTATTGCTGTGCTGCCATTTTCAGACCTCTCTCCCAGCGGCGATCAAGGGTATTTCTCCGATGGGATAGCCCAAGAATTGTTAAATGTGTTGGCAAAGGTTGATGGACTAAAAGTAGCCTCGCGTACATCTGCATTTGCTTTTAAAGGTCAAGACGCACTGGGTATACCGTTTATAGCCGAAAAATTAAAAGCACGAAATGTGCTACAAGGTAGCGTACGTAAACCAGGTGATATGATCAGGATCACGGCGCAATTAATTGATGCCGACACAGACATGCATTATTTGCCTTGTTGTCGATCCCAGCATTGAAATTTGCCGACGCTTTCTAGTATTAGTGTTGGGTCAGGTTTTCCATCGCAATGCCAATCTTTGCCCAACGATGATTTTATATGTAAGTAAGCTATTAATTTTTAAATAAATTGAATGGCATTGAGATAATCTTTAGCCGTGATTGCGATAGCAAATAAGATGGCCGGTATTGCTTCTACCATGCTATTTGAGCAAAAAGATGATTAGCAGCAGAGCGCTTGTTTGTGCAGGTTCTGTGAAGTTATAGCGATAATAATTACGATCTGCGCCCAATACGGTGGATAAAAGAGCGTAAATTCCTATAACTGTTTGCAGATTTTCGCGACTTAATTAACTACATTATGAGACCCGCTAAATATGAATGACGCATTCGAGCTTTCTATTGATGAAAAAATTGCTTTAACTAAATGGCATGATGCATTGGATTTTTATGCTCATGATTGGGATAAGACGTTCGACTACCGCGGCACATATTACACTCAAGAGTTTTGGTATTTATTGGTGGATTGCGCTATTCACTATTGGCGCGGTGAACCACTTACCGTTGGTAACGCTTGTGAAAGGATGAAAGCAGGCTCGAAGCGAACGCGTGACGAACGGATAAAAAAAGCAGAAATAGATGGCTTATTGGAAAGACATAAACACACTTGCGATCGACGTGAGACATTTTTGATACCAAGTAATAAGTTACAGCAAAAAATACATGGGCATTTGTTGAGAACCCTACAAAACACGATTATTGCTTTATCCGAAATAAATGTGTCAGCATTACCACCCCAAAAATAGGCGCAATTATTGCGCTTAATTATTGCTCTTTTTTTTATTTTCTTAAAAGGTGATATTGAAATGAATCTTATTAACATTTCAATAACAAGAGTGATTTACCCCTATGTGTAAAAATAAAAATAAATTCATTGGCATCAGCCCTCTTGCACTTGCGATTGCTTCACTCGCATACAGTGCCTCCGTATTTAGCATGGAGCAAGATCCCGAAGGTAATAAAGGACTAGAGACTATTACCGTGACTGCTCAAAAACGAGAGCAAAGTATTCAAGAAGTACCCCTTTCTGTTAGTGCTTTTTTTAGCGACAAGTTGGCAAACATGCATGTTAATGATATCGGTGACTTACAATCTTCAGTGCCAAATTTAACAGTGCATCAAGGGGATGCTCAAAATGCTGTTGTTTATATTCGCGGGGTAGGTCAAATTGACTCTTTAGCATTTGCTGATCCTGGTGTTGGCATCTATTTAGATGATGTTTATTTAGGCAGAGCTCAAGGCGCATTTTTAGACGTTTTTGATGTGGAAAGAATAGAAGTTTTACGTGGCCCACAAGGAACACTATATGGCCGCAATACTATGGGAGGAGCAATTAAATATGTTACTGCAAAACCGAGCAATGAATTAGAAATCAATCTTGAATTAGGTATTGGAACTTACGCTGAGAGAAAACTTAAGGCGTCAATTTCTGGACCGTTAACTGATAAACTTTCAGGCAGTTTTACAGCTGTTCATAACATTAGAGATGGCTACACAGAAAACACGTTTAATGGAGATGACGACGGTGACAAAAAATTAACTGCCTGGCGTAGTTCATGGTTTTACGAAGCTAATGATGATTTTTCACTAACATTCGCTGTTGATAGTTCAAAAAACGATCCTGAACATTCTGTCACGCCTGTTGCACAAACAGCATTATTCACGGGTGAAGTCATTACCGCCATCGATCCTGAAAAAGTAAGTGCCAATTTTAATAACCTCAATGACTTGTCTACTCGAGGAACTTCGTTGACGGCAACATGGAATATATCAGATAACTATACAGTGAAATCAATCAGTGCTTACCGTGCCATGGACTACGATGCCAATCTAGATTTAGATGCAAGCCCTGATGATGTTTTTGGTGTTTTCGTTTTTCAAGAACAAAATCAGTTCAGTCAAGAATTTCAGTTTAATTACCTATCCGATGCGTTTTCTGTTGTTACCGGTTTGTACTATTTTAATGAACACGATGTAACAGAATCTGGACTTTTTGGTCCGGTAATTAGTTTAGTGACTAATTCAGAAAATGATCAAGACAATACCAGCTATGCAGCATATACGAATGTGGACTATTTTTTTAATGAAAAGCTGACATTAACAGCTGGATTGCGTTATACCAAAGAAGAAAAAAAGTTCTCTCGGCTACAACAATTTTATCTTACTGACATGAGCTATAAGCCAATATTAGGTGCTGGTGATTTAACAGTAACTGATTTTACTACACAGGATACTTGGTCGTCAGTATCACCAAAAATTGCCGTTAGTTATCAATTTGATAAAAAAATGATGTTTTTTGGTTCTGTGAGTAAAGGTTTTAAAAGTGGCGGATTTAATGGCCGCTCAAACACGCTAAATGAAGCTGAGTCATATAAACCAGAAAACATGTGGTCTTATGAAATGGGATTAAAATCTGATTTTATGGATGATCAAGTTCGTGTAAACGCCACGATTTTTCGAAATGATTATGAAGATTTACAACTGTCTAGTTTTATTGCTGATGATCAAGGCTCATTTTCAGCGTTATTTACTAACGCCGGTAAAGCGCTAATAAACGGGCTGGAGTTTGAGTTAACTTTCGCAGCCAGTGAGGATCTGATACTTGCCGCAAACTTGGGCTTAATGGATGCCAAATATGAGGAATATATTGGCGCTGGCGGGCTTAACATTGCCAACGAAAGAGAATTAGTAAACACCCCTAAAACAAGCGCTCAGCTTTCAATGCAATACGACATTGACACTCTGACTGTTGGGCGTTTCACATTTGTTGCTGATGCAAGCTACCGCAGTAAAACTTATCCGACAGTTAGTAGCACTGAAATTCTTGCTCAAGATGGACGTACCTTATTAAATCTTAATATTAACTACTTTAGTCCAAATGAAAAGTGGATTGTCCGCCTAGGAATAAAAAACATAACGGATAAAAAGTATATTTCTCACGGTTTTGACTTGAGTGATTCAGGGTTATCGCAACTCGCCTACTTCGGTGCACCTAGAACCGTATCTTTGAGCGCTAATTACGCATTTTAATCAACGGTATTACTAAATTAATTAAAATCGGCAGCATGAGAAGACGGTTTGAAAAATATTACTGTAATTGAGTACTGTTCATCCGTCTTACTTATCGATATGGGAAACTAATGTGAACACCAATACGACAGTAAATATCACCGAAGACAAAACGGTAAACATTGAAAAGAGCCATAGTTTGTATGCAGGAATGGGTAAACAATCGCATGATTTGCTTATGGCCTTTAACTCTGAAGAAGACGTCTCTATATTTGATTTTAGTATTGAAGAAGCAAGAGCGATTTTTAATCCTATATTTGAGGCCAGCTCGGCACCGCATTTAAACGTTGCCCAAGAAAACCATAAAACTGTCAAGTTTAACGGCTGTACAATACCAATAATTGAATTAACTCCAGTAGGGAATATGCCCGACAATGGATGGCCGACTCTATTATTTTTGCATGGTGGCGGTTGGATATTAGGTGACTATCCAAGCTATGAAGGACTGGCAAAATCTTGCTGCTATTATACCAAGGCAAAAATTATTTTTGTAGACTATGCACTGTCACCGGAATCTAAATATCCACAAGCACTTGAACAAATTATAGCCACACTAAACTGGGTAAATGAAGAACACGATATGCTAAAAGTAGACCCCAATCGTATCGGTCTTATTGGCGATAGTGCTGGCGGGAATTTGGCCGCCGCATTGTGTCTATCGAATCAAAAATCACTAGAACCTTGGCCTATTAAAATACAGTGCTTAATTTATCCACTATTAGATTTAAGCGTAGATGCGGACTACGTATCAAGAAAAACATACGGAAACGGAGAGTTTTTTATATCTCGTGAGCATATAGCTTGGTCACGTAAGAACTATTTAGCCAATGCAAACCTCTGTGAGGAATTATTAGTTTCTCCAATAAAAGCAAACGATCTACAAAAGCAACCAGAAAGCATTATTGTGGCAGCGGGTTTTGACCCCTTACAAGATGAAGCTGGGGCGTACCATCATAGACTGCTAAGTTTTGGAAATAATAGCTTACTTCTTCGCTTTACCTCTACAATACATGGATTTTTGTCGTTTTCGGCCAGTTTAGATATTGCGAACACAGGCTTGAAGCTAATTTGTAGCGAAATTAAACAACGCCTCTAGTTATTAGTAGTTTCTGTTAACCTGAATTAGCGCAGCAAATAATTTAAAGAAAATGGAGAAAAAATGCGAGGCATAATTTCAGAGAAACTTCATGACTTCATTAAGCAAGCAAATATAGCGGGTCAACTAGCGAAAACCGACGGTGTGCAATTGACACCATCACTAGTGCGTAAAAACATTGCAAAATTATCTGTTTTTATTGGTGAAGGGCCTCCAATCACTTATGTAAAAGATAGTGCCTTTGAGACCTTAACTCACCGTATTGGGCTTAGAATTTACAGTCCAAATCCAGAGCAAGCATTACCTGTTGTGCTTTTCTACCATGGTGGTGGGCATATGTGTGGAAATATTCATTTATATGACGCCGTTAGTCGCAGAATTGCCAAGTCTGGTCATTGTATTGTGATTGCGGTGGAGTATCGTTTAGCACCAGAATTTCCTTACCCTAGCGCTATTGATGATTGTCAGTATGTGCTAGCTCATTACCAAGAATTATTAACCGAAGTAAAATTTAATGATCATCTGGTTATTGCTGGTGATAGTTGTGGCGGTGCTATTTGTGCTACGTTAGCAAGTAAAAATATAAGTAACGTCAATATCGAAATTGATAAACAAGTACTTATTTATCCCAGCGTTGATTATTCGATGAGCAGTAATTCTATTGAAGAAAATGGCAGTGGCTTTTTATTAGAAAAAGAGAAAATAGCTTGGTATTTCGATAATTACTTTCAACATAATGAACATTATCAACTGGTTTCACCGTTGTTTATGCCAATGGATGCGAATATGCCAGAAACCATTATATTTACGGCAGGATGTGATCCGCTAAGAGATGAAGGTTTTGCCTATGGCCAAGCATTAAGTAAGTTTGGAGTAAAAGTAGAGCAGCACTCATTTGACGGTATGATCCACGCCTATTTGTTGCTACATAACTTGATAACAGAAGAATGTGAAAAAACGTATCAACTGATAGGTGAGTTTATTGGTAGAAAGAGTTAATGGGCACCCACTAGAAAAGGGAGGAAACCCTCCCTTTTGCTCAGTTAATTAAAAACTAGAAGTCGTAACGCAAGTCAAGATAGGCATAACGCCCTTGTAGGCTATGAAGTGTAGTTGCATAACCAAATTCGTCATCGGATAGAGGCGGCAATTTACATGTCAGTATTTACCCTCTCCGCTTAACTTGCTTGAGCAATTCTTCCACCGATCTTTTCAATTGGGGATCAATACCGCTTGCTTTATAAGCAGGCGGATTGAATACTTCGATGTCGGGTTTAGCCGGCACCAACTCCATGTTTTCACCCGACTCTTTTTCCCACCAACCTCTAAACGGCATGCGCACTGTTGAGCCGTCCACCAGACGATAAGAGCCTGTACTAATAACCGCACCAAACGTTGGACGACCAACCAATTTGCCTAAGTTAAGTGCCTTGTAAGCATGGGAAAATATTTCTGCGTTGGAGTAACTGTTTTCGTTACTAATGGCAATAGAAGGTTTTGTCCATGCCGATAAGGGCAAACGTTCAGCAAAAGGGTAGCTGTTTTTGAACTTACTATGCTCTTTGTCGAGATCATTTGCCGCACCACGCGGAATAGTATAGGAATGTTGTTTGACGCTAAGCACGGCAATTAAATAGTCCGTTGTCCAGCCACCGCCGTTGTATCGAACGTCAATAACAATGCCTTCTTTACCATGACCCGCGGCCATTAACTCACGCTCAAAGCGTTCAAAACTGCTCCAATTCATACCGCGAATATGCAAATACCCCAAGCGACCTTTAGCGTATTTATCCGTTAGACTACGTCGTGTTTCAACCCAATCATCGTACAGTTCAGCACTGAGGCTTGAAGTGGGCCATATGACCACTTCTCTTGACGTTGACAACCCGCTATCCTGACTGCCTGCTGCAGAAGCGTGCACGCTTAACAACACCGGACTGTCGGCTTGATCAATGAGAAGAGAATAAAAATTCTGCTCCCCAATCGCTTGCTGATTTACCTGCGTGATGACGTCTCCGACATTGAGTGTGCTTTCTTCTCTGCTTGCAGGGCTGCCTTGTAGGACCGAGGTTATTTCAAAACCATTTTTCGTGTGAATTCCTTCAACGCCAAGTAAACCGGTGCGCTGAGATTGTGTTTGCTTCTGATCTTCCCCTCTCGACAGTCCCATGTGACTGGCATTAAGCTGACCCAGCATCAAATTAAATATGTATTGAAAATCTTCTTTGGTTGAGGCCTTAAGTGCTATAGGTCTGTATTTTTCACGTAAGGCAGTCCAATCATTACCATGAAATTTGGGATCGTAAAAGCCAGCACCAAGGGCCCGCCAAGCGTCATCAAATATCTGTTCGCGTTCACCAATATGATCGATAATAGTGAGTGACGACACGCTTAAATTTTCCGATTTGTCATCCTTAGTAGAAATTCTTACCATCTTGCCGCCTTTAGTAAGCGCAAAAATAGACTTACCTTTATCAGCCAATAATAGATTGCTTGGCTCAACGTCACCCTTAAGCACCGTTTCTTTGTCCTCGCCGTCCCACTTTATTTTGTAGAGATTGCGATCAATTTCAAAATTCTGCCTACCCGAACCACCAATGCTGTAATAAACATGATCGCCTTCTTGATTAAACACCAGACCAACTTCGTTGCCTGTGTATCGAGTAACTTGTTGGAGTCGTTTATACATGCCCTCAAAGTCGATTTTCATAATAGCGACTTCGGTTTCGGCCTCCTTCTCGTTGTCGTTGTCGTTGTCGTTGTCGTTGTCGTTGTCGTCAGACTCTTCTTTGTCGTTGTCCTTTTTACCCTTCGCTTTTTGAGTGTCTTTCTTGTTATCGCGTTTTTCGCTGCGTCGCCATTCTTCTTTTGAACGCTGCCAATCCTTTTTAGTTAACCATGCAAACCAAATATCGTAGTCACCGTTATTGCGCATTGAGCTAAAGCCCAACTTACTACCATCAGGACTCCATACCGGGTTAATATCGCCGCGCGGGTGCATACTGACATTCACCGGCGCTTGGCTATTGTCAGCGGCGTGGATGTATATTTCTTCATTGAAGTTAAGGTCGGATAGCGAGTAAGCTAACCAACGATCGTCAGGTGACCAAGAGACGCCGGAGGGCGAATCCCAGCCATCTAACAGCACCTTGCTATTGCTCAGTTGGCCTTGCTTGTCGATGTCAGCGCTAATTAATTTTCCGCGTCCTTGTTGGTACACAATGCGTTTGCCGTTGTGTGAAATTTTAGGACTAAGTTCATCTTCTGTCGACAGGCTAATTTGACTGATGTTATGTTTTAAGCTTTCGAATAGGCTCGGTTGCTCTGGATCGTCTGAACTAAGCAGATACAGATCTTTGTTGCCAGCGCGATCTGATACAAATATCAACGCGTTGTCGTTTAACCAAATTACGTCTTCATCGCGCGCAGCGCCCTGAGTTAGGCGAACACTTCGACTATCCTCTTTATCGTTGCGAGTTACATAAATATCACCGCGCACCACATAGGCGGATAATTTTGCGTTAGGAGATACCGCGTATTGATCAATGTCGTTACTGACTTTTTTAGCGACTATTGGATCAAATCGAACATCGCTTTTTACATCAATATTAATGGTATTCGCGTTGCCTGTTTGTACATTTAAGCTAACAACCTTATCGCCGGCTTGATAAACGATAACGTCACCCTTTGCAGTGCTGCTAAATGAGTTTATACCAAATTCAGTTTCGGATGTTATTTGCTGCGTACGCCCTTTTAGGGTGCTGCTGTGCACATTGTATTTGCCGCTGCGAGGTGAAACGAAATAAATCGTTTCATTATCAATCCATTTCGGCATAAAATCAGCGCCAGCATGGTCAGTGAGCTGCTCATATGAATTGGCTTTTATGTCGTAAATCCAAATATTACGATTGGCAGGTCCACGATAGTCCTCTCTTGAAGTGCGGGCAGTTCCACGCACGAAAGCCACTTTATTACCGTCTGGCGATATGCTCGCGTCAAACCCCAATGCATCCATAAAGCGCGATTCAGTGCCCTTACCTTCTACGCTCACACTAAGCACTTCAGGTTCTCTCTCAACTTGGGCATACAAGCGTCGGCTATTAAATAACACCTCATTATTAGCTGTAAACCCAATCACACTATCGTTCGCCGAATGATAGGTTAAGCGCTGAGCAGAACCACCAGAAGCAGGAATAACAAACACATCGTCGTTGCCAAACCTGTCGCTGCTAAACGCAATCAGTTCACTGTTATCGTTCCAAACAGGATTTTTTTCATAACCTTCATGGATAGTTAATCTGTCAGCACGTCCACCAGAAGTGGCAACAGTCCAAATATCTCCTTGATACGAGAAGGCAATTTTGTCGCCATCCGGACTAATATTAGCTTGTAAAATGAGGGATTGCGCGAGGACAGATTGAGCAATCATTCCCAGTAGTAAGATCGTTAGCAGCTTCATCTCAATATCCTTTTGATTTACGTGTTTTTAAATAGCGATTATTCGAATAGGCATTATTTAAATGCCTGCAATGCGCAACATTGACTTGAGCTTTTAATACAAATTTTTAGACTGAAGAAGAATAAACGAAGTCACTAGTGTATTCAATAGACATCTACGTTGTTCGGTTTATAGGCAGGAGACCCCTTATTTAGCCGATGAGTTCGCTGGCATTAGCAGTGGTTGAAGCTTGTTCTTTTGTAGATTTGTTGTGTCTATGTCGAAAGATGAGATCTTGGAACGGGCGCTTAGTTGAATTTTCTTAAACAGGATTCGGTTAACTAATTATTTACTCACTACATCAGTGCGTGAAAGAATAACTGGCAATGGCGGTACTGTCATGTTCGCCAGAATATACATTCATGACAGCAATGAACTTTTGTTGGCGCAAACCAAACTACTGACGCGCGAGAGCAAGGAAAAAATTTCTTATTATTGAATAATTTACGGTTACAAACTGTCGAGTATGAGATAAAGCTTATGAAACTCAACTATGAAGAGTTTGCGTTGTTAATCTGAATTCATAGTATCAGTCATGCGCTAATAAAATGAATTCACGGTGAAAGTCTAGATATTGTTTTTGTCCTGAGGTAAATGAAGTGGAATAGTTAATTTGGCCACCTAACTAAACCTTACATGCTCCTGCTATGCTACCACTCGTTCAACTGCTGCATCTCTTTCAAACGGGCCCGTTGTAACAGCAACGCTTCAAACAAATCATCGATTGATATGTTATCAATCGACAGCCCTGGCAATGCAATATTAGCCTCAGCAAAGAAACGTCGCCTGCAGGTTAATTCATTCCCTAAATCAATATCATCAGCCCAAGCCATATTCCACCATTGCAACATGCGCTCTCTAGCATCAACTAGTTTTCGTTCTGTTGGCAGTCTATCTCGCTTTTCATTATTTATCTTCGAGTTGCTAGGCACTAAATTCCACAAATCATTATTAGGCCAGCGTGCAAATGGCATACTGTGATCTATATCATATTTGCGATTAAGTGTTTTGGCTGACCACACGCACTGCATTGTTTGATTTAATTTTAACGATTCAAATCTATTGCGCACTTCGGCAGTGGTACGCTTCGGTTCTAACCATTGAAGTGCATTATGCATATAGGCTCGTTTATCAGCCCCAACATCATTTTGGTTGCCTTTGTAACTAGCCATCGCTTTTACCCATTCATTCACCAATACGGGCTCAATCCAACAAGCATATCGACTTAACGCCAACCATGTTGATTCTGGTAACGAGAACTCCCCCCACTGCGCTAGCGTTTCTAAATCAAGAAATAAACTGTCTTTCGGCCTTACCGTCTTTGCTGCAACTTCAAACACACGAGCATCACTATTGGGAAGTGTGATGTATTTACTGGGCATGTCTCTTATATTTTGTGCACTTGCCGATAAGGTTTTGTGCAAAGACTTTGCATCTTCACCTATAAACAAATTACCAATACGAAAATCAGAGCTCGTTCTATGGTTTAACTTGGTCCAACCGCCATCTTTCATAAAACCCATATTTGGACTTTTGTTAGGCGTTTGAAATAACTTATAATGATCAATAAGATCTTTGTATTGATGTATCCAATACAAAGCCACTAATCCGAGCGGCAAAATGACTCTGTCGCCGTGCAATGATGTTTCCCGTCTCAATACTGCGCCGGGTTGACCGTCAGCAATCCTCAACAATACTCTAAGCAACGCAAGCTTGTGAGTTGCGGCTTTGCCATCGTTGATGGCGACATGGCGTATAAATGGAAACGCACCAGTGCCGTCATCGGGCATTTGCAATACCAGCGTTTGCCAATGAACGCCATCACGACCTAATTTGTCTTTCTCGTTCTGGGCCTCTAACTTTGAGAACAATCCAAGGTTTTGCGCTATATGCTCAAGCTCTTCAACACTGACATCATACATCTGGCGTTTTTTTTGCTCTTCAACAGTCGTGCCAAATTTGAGTGAAATAATGATCTTACCACCTGGCTTGAGCAAATTAGCGAGTTTGCGCATAGACCGAGCCCGCTGGCTTGGAGGAACGTGCATCCAAACGGCACTCAGTAAAATTAAATCGAAACTCACTTCCAGCCGAGTTGTTTTCTCCAAAGCAGGTAAGGGATCTTGTAACCATTGGACGTTTTGATTGCGCGTGGTTTCTTGCCCTACTTTCATCATTTCGATGGCGGGTTCTGCCGCATAGATTCTGCAATTATTACCTTCGTTGCCATAATGCGCAGAAATTTCTGCAATGTGGCTCACATCTCTTCCAGCACCTGCCCCAACATCCAAAATAGTTGAACTTGGTTTTTTGAGTATTGGGGGTAAGTGGTGAGCCCAATTATGATGGACATCATCGAACGATAGCGACAAATATTGTTGTGCTAACTCTTCAACTCTGTCGTTATAATAATTGTCGGACAAATTTAAACCTCGTAACTTATTTCATCAAAAAGCAATCCGTTGATTAAGAGACTCCTATATTCATAATACCTCTAGTTAGGTGGCCAAATTAACTATGCCGCTTTACGCAGTCATTCTTAAACTAAAGCAAAATCAACTCCTGTTACATAGAACGGGATGATGGTTAAGGCAATTTCATATCACCTGCTACTATCCAACCTAGTCGGCGCATCATATAAGCGACACTCCAGGCGATAATAGCGGGTAGTACGAACATCAATAATATAATTGCTGTCCATAACTGCGTACTGCTCATTATATCTTGCGAGGCTTCAATGACTCCAAATACGCCGACTAGACCTGCGGTACCCATACCAGCTCCCGTTGCTGTGCAGGCAAGCTGAAAACCGACAGTAGCGATAGGACCAACGATAGCGCTGGCGACTACAGCAGGTAATAAAATTAATGGCTTTTTTAGGACATTTGGGATCTGCAACATACTAGTGCCCAACCCTTGGGATATCACCCCGCTGATGCCATTATCCTTGTAGCTAGCGACCGCAAAGCCAATCATGTGGGATGCGCAACCGACCACTGCTGCCCCGCCCGCTAAACCGCCAAGTCCAATTGAAATACATATAGCAGCGCTGGACGTTGGCAGTGTTAGCAGGATACCGACGACTACAGCGATGACAATACCCATCAACAGGGGTTGCAACTCAGTTGCTGCTTGAATACCTAAACCAATGCTATTTACCGCGGCTACGACAGGCGGATTAAGCAGCGCACAAACTATTAAGGCGACTACGCATACCACTAAGGGAATGAGTATGATATCAAGTTTGGTTTTGCCCGCCACCCAAGTCCCAGCGCGATAGGCAAAAACAGCAGCTAAATACGCCCCAATTGGATTACCCGGCAGCGCAATAAAGGCCGCAGGGCCTGCTGGTTGTGGGATGAATAGTGTACCCGTCATCAGCGCTTCAGAATGCGCGCCAAGCATGCCTGCTACCAAGCAGCTAAGGACCACCAAAGTCGGCGCTTTTAGGTAATAAGCAATACCCACACCAATACCCCCACCCATCAGCACAGAGGCCAACTTGCCGACTGATACCAAGGCTGGTAGCTGCAACCAACCGCCAATCTGCGAGATGATCAGCCCAGCGATCAATGTAACGAACAGCCCTAACGCCATACCGGTAAAAGCATCAATAAAATACGTTTGAAAGAATGCTTTAATCCTATTAGGCGGCTTTGTCACCGTGCTAGATACACTCATGAGCAGGCTCTTGAGGTAGAAGATGATAAAAAGATATAAAAAAAGTTCCCTATGTATTATGACATTTAAATTTGATAATTAATAAGACACAAGCAGCACTTTGCAGTGCGCACAGGCTGAGTTCTTTGTACATTTGCTGTGCCAGCTCCCGCATTCAGTATAAGAAGAATAAACCACCACCCTGTTCCACGCAACATGGCTTCGCTTGAACATAAAATATCAAGTACAGATGTACCTCCGCAAACGGTTAAGTTTACTAAATACTGTAAAAGTTACCTCAGCGTTCAGCTATTTTGACAGCATCCAATGCATCTAGTCCGACTTCGGGTTAATATACCGGCATATCTTTATCGGAGGGTTGAGCATGGGTTATTGGTATTTGGCAATAGCGATTGCTGCTGAAGTGATAGCAACGTTAGCACTTAAAGCATCAGATGGTTTTGCTAATGCAACCTTTAGTGCTATTTGCGTCATTGGTTATGTAATCTCATTTTATTTTTTATCTTTAGTACTAAAAACGGTTCCGATCGGTATCGCATATGCTATTTGGGCGGGTATGGGCATTTTTTTAATTACTTCAATTAGTGCAGTTATGTATAAACAAATACCAGATTTAGCTGCATTTATAGGTATGTTCTTAATTTTAGCTGGTGTTGTAGTTATTAATGTATTTTCAAAAACCGTGAGTCATTAAAAATATAACAAGCTGTTAAGGCAGGACAAAATACAGTTGGCTGTTTTTGTCCTTAACCATTTTAGTCAACAAAATGAAAGCGAACAATAAATGACCTATCCCCTTCATTATTTTTAGTCGTTTAACGCACACGGCGCCTAATAAAAAGCATTGTGACTAAACCAAAGAAAAATAGCATAAGCGTGGTTGGACTGGATACAGCACGTGTGCCATACACTTCGATTTCGTCAATTGCTGTGTCACGATTGGCGAACGTAAACTTTAGAAACCGAGCCGTAACTGTTTGTGGTGAGGCGCCTGTATTGAAATCAACCTTAACGCTCTGACCGCCGGTATAAAACACTGCGTTATTGTTTACAACGACAGCATATTCCGTATTGTCATTTCCGCTGTTGCCGTTTGCAAAGATGTCGTCGGTAAGCGCAGTTTCTATTGTAAAGAACCCAGCTTGGCGATCACTACAACAAGCACCTACGCGATAGCGACCAAACACTAGTTGATCAATTCTAGCAAAGTAACCTAAATCAATTTTAACCCAAGAGTTTATAGTGTTGCCAATCCATGATGAACCATTCCCGTACGAGCCGTCATTGATGTTAGTTTCGTCATGGAACGGATCATGACTACCTAAAACACTACTTGCTATCGCTGCTATGCCGGTCGTACCGAAAAAAGCTAAATTATTGGTGGTGTCATAAGTTTGCTTTAAGCACGAGTTGCCAGTAGAACAGCCGGGGCCTGCGTCATTAACCAATGTTCCGGTAAGGGTGGAAGAAAAATTTCCGACGGAAATCGTTGTAGCAGAAGCAAAGTTAGAAAAAGTGGCTAAACCTATTAGGCTTATCACTACAGAAAAAAGTTTAAACGTAGTCATGAGGGTTCCTTTTCAAAATTTTAAATTAAACAATATACAGCTCACCTAACTTGACATGCATTAGTCGCATCATAATTTTAAGTTAAACATATTCAGGCACTTGAATATATGACGTTAATATTTATCATTGGGCTGTAAAAAAACCTGACATTTTTAGATGCAATCAAATGGCTCAAAATAATGACGCTAGATTTATAATTTTTAATAACGGACGGTTCAATAGATTAAGTAACTGGTTTATTATCTTAAGGCTGTGTAATTTTGAGGGTGCACCATAGGATTAAAAAGCGAAATTGGCTTATTGCAGGAAAATATTGGCGTAATATTCAACAATACGTAAAACGAAACCAAAGAGAGAAATCACACAATGGCTAACGACGGAAACTACAAGAAAAGCAAAATCGGTGATCATCAGCTTAAACCTGAGACAATGATGATGTCCTACGGTTACGATCCACAATTCTCTGAAGGCTCTGTTAAACCGCCTGTTTTTTTGACCTCTACGTTCACGTTCCAAACACCTGAAGAGGGCGAAGAATCTTTCCACATTATGGCTGGCCGCAAGCCTGCTCCAGAGGGAAGTGTTGGCGGCCTAATCTACAGCCGCTTCAACCACCCTAACGTCGAAATAATAGAAGACCGACTGTCCCTTTTTGAAGGCTCAGAGTGCTCTGTAGTCTGCTCCAGCGGCATGGGTGCAATAAGCGCTATAATGCTTGCTTACTTGCGCCCTGGCGATGTGATTGTTCAAAGTGCGCCTCTATACGGAGGCACCGAAACCCTTATCCGCAAATTTCTACCTCAATTCAACATAAAAACGGCTGAGTTCGATGATGGGCTAGATGAGGAAGGCATGCTCACTGCCCTACGTGATGCTGGCAAAAAAGGCCGTGTTGCCATGGTCTTCATTGAATCACCAGCGAACCCAACGAATTCGCTGGTTGATTTTGAAGCGCTAAACCGCGTGTTAGACAGCATAGAGACAGAAACAGATCATCGCCCTATCACTGTGTGCGACAACACGCTGATGGGTCCGATTTTCCAGCAAGTCGTGCCCCAGGGGCTCGATATGGCGATGTACTCACTAACTAAGTATGTGGGCGGTCACAGCGATCTCGTTGCAGGCGCCGTGTGTGGAAGCCGTGAAATGCTGCGTCCGGTTCGCGCTACGCGCGGTATTATTGGTCTGAACCTTGACCCACATACAAGCTGGATGATTTCGCGCTCACTTGAAACCTTAAGTATCCGTATGGAAAGAGCCGCTAGTAGCGGGCAGAAAGTAGCAAAATGGCTCGCAGATAATGCCTACATAAGTGCAAAAATTCTGCATCCTGACTTCATTCAAGATAAAACTTACCAAGCTGTCTATATGCGACAATGCTCAGGGCCTAGTTCAACATTCTCGTTCGTGCTGGATGTGTCTAAATCAGACGCATTTCGACTGATCAACAACCTATCTATTTTTAAATCTGCCGTGAGTCTCGGTGGCAGCGAGAGTCTCGTTTGCCATCCAGGTAGTACAACTCATTCTGGCGTATCTACAGAATTACGAGATAAATTCGGTGTGACCGACGGCCTTATTCGCCTCTCAATTGGCTTAGAGCATCCTGACGATCTCATCGCCGATCTGGATAATGCATTTAAGATGACATTTCAAGGTTAACAAGCGGCGCGTACATAAAGATACAGTGCCATCGACTGATAACAGTATTAAGTCAGTCAATGGCACTACTAAGAAGAAGACAGTAAGCTAGCGTGTTGCGCCTTAAATACTCCTGCATACCGACCATTTGTATCGTTCACCCATCCATAGTAAATAAAATATTAACTGAGTCGCCAACAATTGAATCCATATTTACATGCTGGTTTTCTCAGCTCAATTAGCATGCTTTGCATCGAAAAAAAGGATAAATTAGTACTTTTGTGATGTCTCCTGCATTCTTAGGTCAACTGCCATTAGAGTAACAACTGAAAATACCTACCTTCTTTAACTTGTCGAACCATATATAGCCTAATTAAAAAAATACTTTCTGACGAAGGTAAACTTTTCGCGACAGATATTCACTTTTTTAAATAAACAATAATCAGAATACGAATGAGTCGTATTCTATTTATTATTTATTGTGTACAATCATGCACAAAATAATGTACATAATCCGTATTGTTTGGTCAGAAGACTTGGAGAAATAAAATTGAAATTGAAGTTAACAGTTATTGCAACGGCAGTATTAATGAGCAATATTGCATATGCTCAGAGTGAAAAAGACATAGAAGTGATCGTCGTAAAGGGACAATACCTTTCTATTAACGAATCAAACTCAATCAAGACGCCCACTCCAATTATTGACGTTCCGCAAAGCTTATCTATTTTTACGGCAGAGCAAATAAGTGAACGCGGGATCACCAGCATAGGGCAGATGATAGACTACACACCTGGCGTAAATAATTCTCAAGGTGAAGGCCATCGTGATTCCATTGTTTTTCGTGGAAACCGTTCAACAGCAGATTTTTACATAGATGGCAACCGAGATGACGTTCAATACTATCGCGCGCTTTATAACGTAGAACAAGTTGAAATATTGCGCGGCCCAAATGCGCTGTTGTTTGGCCGCGGCGGCACGGGCGGCATTCTAAACCGTGTATCAAAAAAAGCACAAGTGGGCGAGAATTTTAATGCTTATAAAGCGTCATTGAACTCATTTGGCGGATTTAACCTTGAACTTGACTCTAATATTGATACGAGCAACACATCTTCAGTCCGCATAAACGCAATGTACGAGAGCCTAGAAAATAACCGTGATTTTTTTGACGGCGAGCGATATGGGTTTAATCCAACTGCTCGCTTAGAACTAAGTGACAATACCACGGTGGATGTATCTTATGAGTATGTTAATCATCAGCGATTTATAGATCGAGGAATTCCCACAGGAACCGATGGAATGCCTGTAGAAGCCTTAAAAGATATCGTATTTGCCGATCCTAAAAATAACTATCATGAATTAGAGGCGCATATTTTTAGAGCCAATATAGCTCATCAGTTTACTGATAACATCAAAGGTAATTTCAGCGCGTTTTATGGCGATTATGATAAGGTTTACGCGAATTTTTATGCTAGCGGCTATGACCAAAACACTAACATCGTTGAGTTAGACGGCTATATTGATAACACTGTGCGCGATAATCTAATTTTATCGAGCAACATGATTGCCGAGTTTCAAACTGGGAATTTTGAACACACATTGATCGTGGGTGCTGATTTCGTTCAGACAAACTCAGACCAAAACCGCTTTAACCCTGTGTTTAGCTCGACAATTGATGATCGTGAGTTTTTTATTGCTAGTAGGCCAATTTCTTTAAGAGGTTTTGCTGGGGTTAATGCCAGTGGTGAGAGTTTCACTACCGACTTTACTGACTTAAATGATGATACCCGAGTAGGCCTCGATGTATTTTCACTGTATATTCAAGATGAAATTGAAATTTCTAAACACCTAGATATTATCATTGGCGCACGTTTCGACAGCTTTGACATAGAGGTATTTAATGCCGTTCCAAGCTCACTTGAGACACGCTCACGCAAAGATGAACAAGTTTCACCGCGCGCAGGTATTATTTATAAACCTCAAGAAAACGTATCAATCTATGCTAGCTATAGCGAATCATTTTTACCTCGCAGTGGCGAGCAATTTGCAAATATTAATGGTAATAATAATCAACTTGATCCTGACACTTTCGCCAATCAAGAGATAGGAATAAAGTGGGACTTTGCCGACGGTCTCAGTTTAACGGCTGCGTTATTTGAGAATGAACAAAGCTCGCCTCAAGTAGCAGATAACGACCCTGCAACCTTAGACATAATTGATTCTGAAATATCAGGTTTTGAACTGCAACTCGCAGGGCAAGTTACCGATGCATGGTCTGTCTCGTTTAACTACAGTACGCTAGACGGAGAAATAGTCGACCGCAACGGCGGCACAGGAAGGTCGCCTCGAGAAGTACCAGAGAGTAATATCTCTATTTGGAATACTTATCAAATTAATGATGTTATGGGTCTGGGCTTAGGCGCAACTTATCAAGATGAGAGTTTCATCGACAATTCAAATACGGCAATCTTACCAAGTTATACGCGCTTTGATGCATCCGCTTATTACGATGTCAGTGACACTATGCGTATTCAACTGAATGTTGAAAACTTAACAGACAAGTTGTATTACCCAAACTCACACTCGACTCACCAAGCGACAGTTGCTGTACCTTTTAATGCTAGATTATCAATAATTGGCGGGTTCTAAACCGATGAACAGGGCCACATTTCGTGGCCCTGTTCAATTAAACTCCCTTAGACACGCTTATCAACTAGTTGTAAAATCCCATCATATTGAACCAACAACGGTGCGCAATTGGAACACTGCGTGCTAAATAATTGGACCACAAAATGACAACAAACTGGACCACTTTTGTACTTTGTGTATTTTATGATAAAATTACGGGTAAGGTTAAAGAGAGTTTGAATTGTTATTGGGCGTAAGGTCGCAACTGCTAACGCAAACTGTTCATACCGATTTATAAGGGGAAATGACTACTGTAAAACGGCGCACGACTATCGTTGAACATAGTGTGAATAGCAGCTTCCGCGGCGGTGAAAATAGCCGCTACATTTTCATTGATTGCAGTCGTCAGTATTGTCCGAAGAGTATAAGCATGCGGGCAGTCAAACTGCGCCATTGCATCGACGTTTTTAAATATGACTAAACTTCTAAGCGCAGGAACTGTGATTGATTGAATAACCTGTTGCCAATCATCCGATTGAAAAGCTTCATCGAGGGATGCGAATTGCTGAAAATCAATCTGTGCAGTTGTAATATTTATTTCTTTCGCGGCGGACGTCACCTTACTGACAAAAGACACACGCTCACCTTCAGTGCTTTCCGAAAACAATGTAAATATGCTGTCTGGCATATCCCAGCCAACCTTTAAGAATCTATCAACTGAAATCATCTGCACCCCAAAAGTAAATCGTTAATCTAGCATTAGGCGTTTGCCGCTTTCGCCTGGTGCACAATACCAAACTATTCATTTGATAAAAACTTCATTTTTGATATCTAATGTTTGTTGCTACTAGACTTAATTTATGAGCAACGTACTACAAAAAAATTGGATTGGACGAGCTTAATGGTACTGCTAGAATACGCTGCTCAGCAAAACCAATCCACGGCGATGGTAATATTGCTCAATTCGAAGAAGGGGTTGCACTATTATGTAGCTCCGACTCCATTAACTCTAATAGCTTCAGTTAACTGGGCAGCATAAGCTGGTTGTCATGGTCATCACAAAACGGCGAGCCTAGTCAAAACAACTGGTGTCTCCACTTTAGTGGCGCTGGCACTAAGTGCTGACCTAACCGGCGACAACTGATTACTTATACCGGAAAGGGCTGCCTAGCCGAACGGTGTTATTGCCGGCTATTTTTACAATTTTACTTCACTATATTGCACAAGGTCACACTCTGGCTCGAAATCCCCATCATAAAACGTTGATTTGATTTCTACCCTATTAGGAAATGAACTTGGAAGTATTATCAAAAAGTGATCAAGTTCATTGATGAACTTTAGTCCACAATCTGCCTTTATTGTTTCGCCGTGAATAACGAGCCGAGAAGCTCGTTTTATAGAGCACCATTTCGATGTTAGTTTCTTAAAATTAATTTGACTAGCAGTCGGCTGCAAAACATCTAATTTTAGTGAACCAATTTCATCCCAATTATCAAGCTCATTAATATAAGAGCTTAATCGTAAAGTACGACCATCTTTAATCTTCAAGTAAATACAATCTGGGCGCCCATTTGTCGGTTTGACGACACTATATGATTCAATGCCGCTCTCAAATAGACTTGAAAGCGACTCTTTGAAATTACATTTAAAATTAGTTTCTATCAATGTACTTATTCTATTTTTAAAGTGGGTGTCCTGTTTATTTTCCCTGCACCAGATAAGCTAGCAATGCGCCCGACGCAAGAACAGCAAGTGAAATCGCAACCACTAGGAGCCATTCTCGACGGTCTTCGCGAAGCATTTCAGCTCGGTCCTCTTGCCATGTTTTTATGCTCATATTGAATCCGGTTTTTTAACAAATCTGAACCCACGATCTCGTAAATTACACTGACCCCTTTATTCTGATTGTTTTAGTAATCCTAATGATGCTAGAAAAGACTTGCCAGTCGAGACTAAACTATCCTTTAGACTCATGTCGAAAAATGTAAAACCTTCATTATTTTCGATATTGCTATCTGCTCTATATGATTTCGAAATACCTAAAAACGGTTTAAACATAAACGAATCATTTTTAATAATATTGTTTTCAGATAACCTATTCAAAATCAATAAAGCAACTTTAGCCCTAGCATCTTCATATGTCGATGCTTCAATGAATAACGTAGTATAAAACCCAGTCAGAGCTTGGTCTTTGTTATTCAATTTAAAGTTCAAACCTTCAATGATGAATCTATAATGGTAACTATTCATTATTCTCTAATTCTTGATCACGTTCGCGCACGTGCTCCCTCAATTCATCTGTAGATTCCCAAATCAACAGTGTACGGTTTGCTCTTTTTTAAATTAGATATTGTGAGCGCCTAGTTATTTTATTCACGACACACCATAAAGATTATCGATAAATAACTTAAATTGTGAATCTGCCTCAGGAAAAACATCGTAAGCTAAACTAACATCCTGACAAGATGCGGCTATCACATCTTGAAACGAATTATCAAAGACTAAACACCAATAACTATCATTAAACCATGCACACCAGCTTAAACTATGATCAAAAACATAAAACGAAATCATTTCACTCTTTGCACAAAAACAAGAAAAGTCTTGCCAGTTATTGAGCACTACATCATTTAGTCTGACGGTTTTTCCTGAAGACTTATAGTACCTCTCAAAATCTTCAGCGACAATTAGCTCATGGCATTTAGAGCTTTCAGCCAAGTTGAAAATAGTCTCCTCAAAAACGTCCTTTAACATCCAGTTCTCGTTTTCTTTAGATTTAATGAACGCCGCTACATTATTCCCCTTCCTGATTAGTGGAAAGTTAGAAGGGTGAATCAACGTATCATTTATCGATTTTATCAGTTTGTTGATTTGATCAAGCGTCAAGAGCTTTTATCCTCTGGGTATCTAATCTTAACTTCAGTTTTTCCGTTGGGCTTTTGAACTTCTAACGTAGGCGTACCCTGAGGGTAAGAATCACCACCGCCACTTGGATGAACATTAACTTTTCTCCCACTTCCATCACCAACGGTTCCGCCTTGCCTGCTCCCATCAGGAGATGACCATTCGCTACCCTCCTCTAGAGGAATGCTACCCAAGTCGTCGAGTGCACCATCCTGTTCTCCAGAACCTTCTAATTGGCCTTTAGCGCCTGCCTCTCCTTGGGCTGGCGACTTACCCTCTTTAACACCATCAACGGCATCCCCATTAGCCGATTCATTAAGTACCGCATCAGTTGCTACAACTGCGGTACCGACTACCGCAGCAGCCCTAAATGCTTTATACGCTTTGTATGCCTTATAAGTAAGGACTCCTGCGCCAATAACACAAGCACCACCGCAAATAGCCTTACCGTCTGGGTCAGTATACTTATAAGGATTGTTAACTGCATATGAATAACGGTTGAACCCCATTATTCCTTCCGCATTACTTAGATGACTGACCGCATCCACCGGATCATTTGAGTAAAACCGCCCAATCACTGGATCATAGTATCGTGCCTGCATATAAAATAATCCGAAACTAAATCCAGATTACTTTCTTTTGAAATGGGAATAAAGTGCTTTGTAGAGACGGCCTTACTTCTTTGGCTATATTTAACAGAACATCATCGATTCGTCGCTGAACCGCATGAAGCTTAGCATGTTTAATGAACAGTTAATAAGTGCTATCTCTTATACAACTACTAACTGTTCACTGACAAAATGGTTCAACTCAATCAAGCGAAAACACTTCTTGGTATTTACTTTCTATTTCTTTTACTTCAACATCAGTTAGTGCAGATAACTCCTTAGTTTTGGCTCTCTTCGATAATTGACCATTACTTCGACGCAAAAAATTAAGTAGTAAACTTAGACTTTTCTGAGACATGTCGAATCGATTATTTACATAGTTCCAAATCTCATCGTATCTTTCAAGATAAAGGACTTCCTCAGGAAGAACAGTGTCTACTGTCTCTTTTACACACTCAAACAAAAACTCTACTTGGCACGTCATATCCCCATATCGATACAAATCAGCCGTTTCGTTTGTTACATGAACATTATTATCTTCGGTCGGTTTCCATTCGACATACTGTAAGCGCGGCTGTGTAAATTGCTCCAACACGGCTTTGTATTCTTCTATTTTTTCTAGAATTACCGCTGAAACAGGGAAAATAACTCCTTTAGGCGTGAAGCCACTTTCAGCTAATACATGATGAATCAAATAGCGATGAATTCGTCCATTACCATCTTCTAAAGGGTGAATAATCACAAACGAAAAAGCAATGATTGCAGCAGCTAAAACAGGATGAAATCCTGAACTTTTCATTAGTTCATATGCACTTAGATAGGCAGCGAGCAATTCATCTAAATCCTCTGGCTTTGCTGATATGTGTTCAGGTATGGGTACGTTGGTTACTCGATCATGCTCACCAACAAAACCACCAACGCAACGAATTCCCGGCAGGATAAATCGACGATCTGGAATTACTACTTCTTGTAAACGCTCGATCTCTTCTACTGTTAGTGGTTGCATGCCTGCTTGACCGATGATTTTCCCCCATCGCTCTATACGATTATGAGGAGGGGCCTCTCCTTCAATGGTATACGAAGCCTTAGAATCTGAAAGCAACAGAAAAGCAGCGGCTCTTGCAAGTAAATCACTGTGAACATTACCTATATTTTTTGCCGCCTTTTGGTCTAGATTCTCCTCAATATGCTGAACAAGCTTCTCTGTTTTTCTAATTAAAGGGCAAAAGCCATTAACACCCGGTAAATTATTATTTATTCGTTGACGAGAAACTTTTGTTTTGGCACAGCCAAATTGTAGCTCTTCATTTAGCGCGTCAGCATAATTGCCATTAGTAATATCTTTAATGGGTAGATCTTGAGCTGTAATCCACTCATAGAAAAACCAAATTCTACGGCTATAAGAGCCTGTTATTTCATTTTCAATTGAAGCGGTAATGTCTTCTATTACCAAAACGCCAAATAAACTCCTCATAATTGCTAAATCAACACCTTCGTATTTTAACGCGAATGTTAATTGCGCAAACCAATGAGCTTTAGGCTGATAACGGCTTCCCCATATTAACCACCTCCCTTTGCTGCGTTTAGCATTCTTAGCTGGAACAATTGCGCATATAGAGTTAGGAGCTGGAACCCTCAGATGAAACTCATTTATAAGCCAAGCATAACCAACCAGCTCGGCTTCAGGCTCTGGATAGACTTCTTCATCAAAAAACTTTGCTCGTTTAGCTAATACCATATTACCAACCTAAAAATGATTACTTACCGTAAAAAACGATTATCACCCATGAAAAATAGTTATATAAACAATCTCACCATGAATAATGATTACAAACTATATTATGACTGAGAACTTAAATCAACTGCGTGAAAAACAATTATTAGGCGTGAAATATGGCCATATTGAATACCCTGGTGTGAATTTTGATTATCTATTGATGAGTATCATAGTAATCCATTACCAATTATCATTACAAAAAAAAGGGTAATGAAAACGCATTACCCTTTTTTTGTTTAAAAGATACTATCATCACTCAAAGCCGACGGGTGAGATTTACCATAAACCTCAGCCAACTTAGATCGCGAGACATGAGTATAGATTTGCGTTGTTGAAATATCAGCATGCCTCAACATTTCTTGAACGGGACGTGTATCAGCACCGTCATCGAACATAGCCGTTGCCGTCGCATGGCGAAACAAATAACAAGAACCTGCACGTTTAATACCAGCTAATTTCACATAGCGAGATACCATATCTGACAACTTATTAGGTTTAAAACGTTTGCCATTATTTGCTAAAAACAATGCACTACCAGAATTGTTAATTTGCATCCAAAACTGACCCACAGAGCGTGCGGTCATAAAGTTGGACTAACATAGAAGTTCTCAGAGACGCTTTAAATTCACTCTTCCCAATGATAAGCCTTAGAGATTTAGGAACAGTTTGCCTGAAGTAGTAAATACCAGAATTTGGATGTTTGTAAGGTGAAGTCATAGTGCTCATTTGTACCAACCCTTTGTACCAGTAAGCACATGAGGTCAATCCACTAAACCCTTTAAATACGTAGCCCCGCGTGATGCAAGGGCTAGACAGTGTTTGGCGGAGAGAGAGGAACGAAAAGCGGGTCTAAGCATCCATCTAACTTAAGACAGCAGATACGGCTTTACAGCTGACAAAAGAATTGACACTCCTTTCGGCAGTTCACAACCGGACACAGGACTAATAATCTTGAAATTACTACAAATCTTTGGCAAAAATGACTAGGCCACTTTACTTAAGTAAGATTGTTAGTCGTTTGTATTCTTACATAGCCTTCAGAACCCATATTATAATTTCAAGTTGAATTTGTTACATTTTTAGCTTACGGTTCAGCGAGGTCTATTTTAACAAATTATCGGCCTACTAACGGAATAAACCCAAAAGAGGCTCAACCTAGCCTTATCTAGTATGGTTTGGGTTGAACTATTATACAGAGAGGAACTCTATGAAATTTGTTTTACCAATTGTGTTATTAATTATGAGCACATCGTCAGTAATTGCTTTCCCATCGCTTGATGAAAGTGCTAGAGAGCCAACCGCTGCATTTGCTTGCAAAGATTGCGATTTGAATGCTGCGAAAAATATTGCAATACAGAATGCTCCTAAAAATACTTGTAGCATTTATCAAAATTCTCAAAATAGTACGTTTTGCGAATCTATAACTCAAACGATACTTGTTCCTGTGCATAATACAGAAAATGTGTTTAAATTTGATGTTACAACTTCCATTGATTCACGAAATCGTCCTAGAGTTAGTGTCACCAGTTTGATGCCATTATCCACTATCGAAAGTGCATTAATGACGAAATACATTGACTTTTATAAGGACTTTGCGTCTGCGGTGAACAGCGCAAGCATAACGTCGGCAGAGCTTTCTCCAATACCAGCCTATAGTCTAAGCAATAGCGCTCCTTACTCATCTTCCGGTAGCAATGATTGCTCAAGTCATCCGGTGTCGTACTTTAAGGGGTTAAATGAAAAACGGGACATCAGGACTGAGCTTGCATCACGTGTCACGGCTTCTATTGGTGGTGTCACTGCCGTTCAATATGAAAATGAAGCCTTAGTTAACAGTGCGTCTGTAGATGTGCACGTCACTGGCGGTGGTGTTTCAATTGGATTGCAGTACGTTAAAAATGATTTGGTGATAACCAGAGGTACTAGTTTTGAGAATAGATTAGCGTTTACTGCGAATGTATACAGCGACTCAACGAGGGGTAGAACTTTATTTAGCCTATCGTTGAATCCCGCACTAACGAAAATTGACGGCTTTAAGTATTCTGAAATATTTGGTGGTGGTAATATCGATATGTCAGATGTTGCCGTGACAGATTGTTTGAGAGAGTTTTTACAGGATGGAGAGCCAGTTAGTCCGTCTACACTGCCAGGAGGTGGGGACGGAACTTTTGATGACCCATTTGTTGGACCTGATATCCCAGATGGCGGTAGACTTGATTGGTGTGGATACAGAACGTCAATCAGAACGTGCATTGAGCAACCGGATGGAGGCCAAATTTGTACAGTGTCTACATATAGCTTCATTGCTCCTTGCGGTAGATTGAATTAAAACTGATTACCTTAAACACTAAGCAATAATCGATTGAAGCACTGCTAAACAGCAGTGCTTCTTAGTTTTAGGGGGTTAATTTTAATTGGCAGATGAGTGAATTCTTTGCCAGTTTGTCGGTATTGGCAAAAATTTCTGCGTTTAGGGATAATCTAGAGGTTTTTGTTAACCGTGCAGTTTTTATGTCAATCGTTAGAACTACACATGTGCTAAGCGTTTAGAATATTAGACAATAAGGTTTTCAACCACTGAGAACCAAGCATGACTAAACGTACAACCAAACAATGACAACAAATAATGCAAGTTCACGAAGAGTTTGCCGGGACCACTAAACAGTTCTGCTTTGAGCGCAAAATTCCCGTGCAAACCTTCTATTCTCGTCGCCACGCTATGGGGCTGACAACACCAATGGGCAGGAAGAAAAGCACGTCACAGAAACAATCCGCGAGATCGGTAGCAGTTGCACAATCCAATCAATTTGTGAAAGCGCAAGTATCGCCTATACCTAGCACGATTATTTTACAAACTCAGCATGCGCAATTATCATTATCAACACAATGCGATCCTATTTGGCTAGCCACCTTGCTAAAGGGCCTTGCCGCATGAGAATAAGAGCTTGATGTACCGTTAATGTCTGGCGCGTTGTTTGTCTTTACCAACCGCACCCGCAAACGCCTCAAAATTCTCTACTGGGATAGCACCGGTCTAGCCATGTGGTCCAAGCGTTTGGAAAAAGAAGCGTTTAAGTGGCCTAGCAGCACGCAAACGTCTATCAGTTTGACTCAACAACAACTTAATAGTTTATTAGGTGGCTTTGATATACACGGTCACCAGCCCTTGTTCTATGCGTCTGCGGGCTTATAACGCCAGATCATAAGCACAGATTATTGATCACGATTTAGTCTAAGTAAAAACAACACCTTAGCCATGGTTTGCGGTAAAATGCGTGCCATGAAAACACGTACCGAACAGTCTTATAATCAACGCGAAAAGCGTATTAAACTCTTGGATGAAAAAGACCTTGAGCACGGCTTGTCGGTGGATGAAGCAAAAGAGTTAATTGGCCTACAGCGTGAGCATTTAGGTTTTTTACAAGAGCAGTTTCGATTAGCGAAACATAAGCTGTTTGCCAGCAAAAATGAAGAATACCCTGGCCAAGGTGAGCTATTTAACGAAGCGGAAGACATTGCCCAACAAGTTGAAGCTGAATTAGTGGATGAGGACGAATACACCGAATATACCGCCAAGAGCAAAAAACGTAATCGAAAAGTCGTTGATGATACTGTTGAGCGTGAGGTGGTGATACACGACATTGATGAGGCCGATAAAACCTGCGATTGCTGCCAAGGCCAAATGCATGTCATGGGTTAAGATGTCACTGAAAAGCTAGAATACGTGCCGGCGACAATTAAAGTGATTGAGAATCATCGCTTAAAATACGCCTGCCGCGCCTGTGAAAAAAATGGCACCAAGACCCCGATTAAACAAGCGCCACCAGTGGCGAGAATTTTACCTAAAAGTTATGCGACCCCAAGCTTAATTGCCCAAATCATTGTCAGTAAGTTCCAATATGGCTTACCGCTTTATCGATTGGAGACCATGCTGGGTCACATTGGCATTCATATATCGCGGCAAACCATGTCAGATTGGCTGATTAAAATCAGCGCCTTATTTAAACCCATTACCTATGAGCCTTGGCACGACACCTTGCTTAAGCAAGACTACATCCGCGGTGACGAAACCACCATGATAGTGGTGGGCGATGACAATGTGAAATCGTACATGTGGGTATATAACTGCGGTGCAGACTCGCCTGCAGGAAACATCAACGGGGATGATACACCCAATATTGTGCTGTATGATTATCATCCCAGCCGCGCAGGCAAATGTGCCGCGGACTTCTTGCGGGGCTATGATGGTTATTTAGGGGTTGACGGGTATGCCGGCTATCATCTTACACAAGCCCAATTGGTAGCCTGCTTGGCACATATCCGCCGCAAATTCGTGGAGGCTAAAAAGATGCAGGGTAAAAACGCCAAAGTGGGTAAAGCCGACTGGGCACTTAATCATATTCAAAAGCTGTATCGCATTGAGATGCAAATCAAAGATAAAACGATTGAAGAACGCTACCAAATCAGACAAGCGCAAAGCCTGCCCTTGCTTAACCAATTTAAAGCGTGGTTAGACAAATCGAGCTTAACGATATTGCCAGAAAGCTTACTCGGCAAAGCCATCAACTATGCCATTAACCAATGGAGCAAGTTCATTCACTACATCGAAGATGGGCGAATTAATATCGATAACAACCGCAGTGAAAGAGCTATAAAACCGTTCGTGATAGGCAGAAAGGGATGGCTGATGAGTCAAACGGCTAACGGTGCAAATGCCAGTGCCGTTCTTTATTCGTTAATTGAAACAGCCAAAGCCTGCGGCATCAAGCCATACGATTACTTGGTGCACGTCATGCAGAAAATGATGGAAGGTAACGTCGACCCAGAAGAAATACTACCTTGGAAAGTAAACTTAAGTTAGTGTAATTCTAACGACTGACACCAAGGAATTAATTACCCAACAAGTCCCTAAATAGCCAGTCAAAAGCATCATAACTAGGCACTAAACAACACAATACCGAGCCAGTTCTATCAGGATCTGGCTCTTTTTTTAGGTAAAAAACGACAAGACTAATGATGAGAAGTTGGTCGAGATTATGATACAAAATGGTAAAAGGTATGATGGCGAAGTGGGAAATCGTATGACGTTAACGTGGCAAAGAAAATTTAGCGTTCGATAGAAGCGTGGGAAAATAGAAAATTATGCCCAGATCTTATGATAGATAACTTGGTAAAAGTTATGATATCTGCGTGGTGGTCTACACTAACGCCATTCGACTATGTGATGACAACGCTTGAGCAACTTAGTCAAGCTGAGGTTAACATCGAGCAATTGCTACCATGGCATAATGTTAAAACCTAGGTGGGATTGCCGGACGCTTACTTTTTACCAACTCCGTCCCAAATTTTGAGAATTTCGCTATTTTCCTTATCGTAAAAATCTGAGAGGCTTAATTTCTTCTTAGAGCAATATGTTATTGAAAAGTAGAAGTTGCGCCCTACCACGAAAGTCAGAAAAATAAGTGATATCGAAATGACAAATACTAAGATTTCTCTGAGTAGCGACCAGTATTCGACGGAGCTTAGGTAGATTATGAAACCACCAAAACCTTTCGATAAGATGTTTAGCACCATCATAGCAACAAAAAGTATCAAAATTGCTTTAACAATTTGCAATCCTGATTTTAATGTAAGTTTTAAAAAGCCCCGCACCCCATAAAGGTGCAGAGGTATCTTTTTCAACAGGTTAATCATAAGTTCGCTTATTTAATCATTTTAACAGTGAGGGTTTGCAGGAAAACAGTTACCTGTATTCTCCAACACTTGATTCACTCCCTCAGGAAACCCAAGGGCATTAGATATATTACTAGTCGTAGCAACTCCTACACCACCTACGACGTTTGCGATAGATGCCTTGCCGACAGTTTTAGCAGAAAACGAACGCGCTGTCCCATTGTTTAGTCTGCTGCCCTGAGTTTGTGCAACACGTGACATGCTTCCATTCCCTGAAGTTAAACCGGGAACTTTAACATTAGGAAGCACTTTACCAATTGTTGTACCCATCACAGTATCAGCAACTACTTTGGAGCCATCTATACTTCCGGTTTCGAGAAGCTGAGTAGTGGCACTGGTTGTCGCGGAACCAGCAGCGAGTCCAGCTGTAACATTTCCCGTCATTCCTATGATAGCCCCTGAAACAACCCCTCCAGCAACAGCCCCAATTGTCCTATCTAATGAAACGCCCTTACCTGAAACAACATCAGAAACCATTTGAGTGACACCCGCGGAAATTCCGCCAACCAAAGCACCAAAGCCACCACTAATAAACGTAAATTCTCCAGTTGGGTCAGTGTGGTTAACCGGATCATTCCCCACATAAGCATAAAGATTCATCTGGTCTTCATAACCCACAGGGTCAGTTTGCAGGAACCGCCCTAGCTTTGGATGATAGATCCGTGCTTTGTAGTAATATAATCGTAAATATGATCCTGTATGCTTAGAACTTAATTTATAGCTCAGTTATCGCCTGTTCAAAAATTACAATAATAAGGCTGAGATCTAGGTTCACACCTGCAATATTTGCATCAATCCAATCTTGTTGTGAAATTTGAGGCCAACTAACATCATATCCCAAGCTATATAACAGCTCTTCAAAAAAGAAACGAAGAACTCGCCCGTTTCCTTCTCTAAATGGGTGAAGCAAATTCAGCTCACAAAACAAGTCTGCGACCTTATAAATGACATCATTTTTGTCATGGCAGTCGGCTAGTGCAGGGATACTTCTGAATAGTTTTTTGGCTTCAGGCTCAATGCGTGTCCAAGTACAAAAGCGAGTATCCCCCTTAGAAATATCCACATCTCGTGTTTCTCCGGCCCACGCAAACAAATCTTGGAATAAGTGACGATGAAGCTGCCTTAAATGCTCGAAGGAAAAGTCTAAAAGTTCTGATTGGGAAGGTTCATAGGTTCTATAGCGTTCAGCGGTGAACTCGGCTTCTGCTTCATCCAGCAGATTAGAGTCACGGATATCTAACAAGTTAATTAAAACGTCGGAGTCAGGATAGCAATATTTATCGTGGGCTACCCCGTATTTATCTCGCATACTTACGTTTTAAATCTGCAATTGATTTACCTTCACTACTCTTTTTCAGCAAAAGACCTTCGTAGCTCAAACTAACCTTGAAATTATCCATATTGGGAGTGAATTTTACTTTTTTTTCACTGTTTTGTTTAGAAACTGTTGTTGCCATAACGCCTCCTTTATTGTTTTTAATTTTACCTTAGTAAGCGCTAAATTGCTATTATCTTGATTGTATTAATGATTCGGTTTTACCTGCCACATTCATCGCTGTAGCCATAGCGTCAAACGCTTCGGCTGCTACCACTTTAATATTTTACTGACCTTAACGCATTAATGATTGGTATCTTACAACGTACACTATAAGTTATTTTTCAAATTTATTGATGGAAGCGCTTATCAATCAACGCAGATGGGTGAGTTTTGTTATAAACCTCAGTCAACTTGGAGCGTGAAAAAAACGTATAAATTTGTGTGCTGGAGATGTTCGCATGACCGAGCATTTCTTGCACATGACGAAGGTCAGCGCCATTGTCTAACATGATCGTTGCTGTTGAGTGACGAAACAAGTGACACGCTCCGCCACGTTTAAAACCTGCAAGTCGAACAAAACGTGAAGCGGTATCAGATAGTCCGTTGACTCTAAAACGTGCTCCTTTATCGTTTAGAAAAAGTGCACTGCCTGATGTAATGGTGGCAAGTTGAGGTCTTAACTTAGCAAGGTAAAACACAATCCATTCACATGCTCGTTCACTAATAGGCAATATGTATTCTCTGTCACCTTTACCTTTTCTAATACGCACAAGTTGCTGCTTAACATCGATATCTTCAACATCGAGATCTCTTAGCTCAACTCTGCGAATACCTGTAGCGAAAAAGGTTTCAAGGATGACTCTATCGACAAGTCCTTTTTCACCAAGCATAAGCGGTTGATCTAGAATTTTTTTAACTTCTTCTGCGGTGAAAATAGCTTTTGGTAATGGTCTACCTACTGAAGGTAATTCAATATGCGCGACGGGGTTGTTTTCAATTACCCCTCGATTATGCATTTTCCCCATAAAAGTTTTCACATTCAGCAGTAATGCGTACTTATTGGCCTTACAAATAGGTTGGTTGTCCTTGGGTTTGCGATACGCATTGAAATATTCCATATAATCATCCATCAATGCGATATCAATCTCATGGGCAGTAAATACGTTTCGAACAAAACACCACGAACAGAATTTTCTAAGGCTGTATTTCTTGGCTCGAATGGTATAATCAGCTTGTCCACGAGAGAGGCATATTGCCAAGTAGTAGCGAACACAACACCATAAACGATTAGTGCTTGGCTTTTGCATAGGCTATTTCCTTAACAAGTTTCATACCGTCTATAACAAATTGACCCAACTCAGGTTTGTGCCAGCGGATAACAGCGGGTTGCCATGAACGAACCCGACCATAACGATAGCCAACGGCTGAAACGAAATGACCAAATTCATCACGCTTTGGAAAAACAACACAGCCACGAAATAATTCCCCGCCTTTCGCTGTTAATAATCCGCAATGTTGAAGTTGATCACGAATAGCGCCACCTTCGAGTGTTCTTCCGTTAGGGATGTGTAAACCTAAAGTGCGGTCACAAATCCCTGTGTAAGCGTGAGATTGTAGCTCGGTGGGTATCGTTGTTAGTGAAGATGCAATTAGGCGCTTGTTGTCACTGCCAAGTAGGCAGTCTCGATAGAAATCGAACGCTTGCTTGATATACATATCTTCAACCGTTAGCTGTCCAAATATTTCTTCATGCATGGGTTTCACCTAACTAATTTAGTCAATATTAACTCAGCTGTTTCAAGTTATTTGGGTTTAGCTGGATGCTTAAGGTTACCCGTATACAAATAAAATATTCTTAAGCAATTAGCAGTATTTCTTAAACAGAAATGGCATGTCGTTAAATCAGCGATGTTATTAGCATCTTTAACCTCTTTATCATGCTTTATGGGCACTACAGCATAGCAAGGTAAAGTATTGGAACCCTGATGCGTTACTTTTTGCTTTTGTCTTGTCCTAAAGCGCTGCTGTCTAGTGGCATTATTTAGACGACCAATGCGGGTAGCTTGATATTTTCTAGAGGCTCGTTGAAGCGTGATTTTGCGTGCAAAATAGCTGCAAGCAGAGTGACAATATATGTTGCCTCTATCACAACTTGAACATATAACGGTGTTTGAATAGCAACGAGAACAATAGAACAAGCGTAATGAACCTTTCATAAGGAGATCCCCTTTGCTAAACGCGATAATGTAAAATATACAATATTTTCAGGTAACTCATAGCCACCCCAACAAAAGTCGCTTAATATGAAGCAGTTGGTTAGTCAGAATGTTGGTTCATCATTCCGATTATATTATTACAAAGCACGGGTCTATCATCCTGAATTAGGCCGTTTCATGCAAACCGACCCCATTGGTTATGAAGATGGGATGAATTGGTATGCTTATGTTGGGAATGATCCGGTTAATATGAGTGATCCCACAGGATTATCTGGTTGTTCAGATATGAGTGACCAAGGGTTGTCGGGTAAATGTATAGAGTCTAGTGAATTTGATGAATCTAAGCATATGACTGTTGGCGAGTATCTCTCTTTTTTTTAAATTCACGGCCAGCATAATTTAAATTGGATCCAAAGCCCCGCACGAGCGATGCCTTGGATTCAAGGAATATAATTCACATAAAGCATGCAAGTCACAGTTTAGTTCAAACTCTAATGTTTGATTGCTTTCCTGATCGTGAAACTACATCCTTCCCCATAGTCTATATATAGAGCTATATTCGAAAACAAATCTTCACTTATATTGAACCAACCATTTAGCTCTTTATTTTCTTGATACATGGATATCGGGAATACAAATAGCTCTTTATCATTCCTCCAGTCCTTTTTCACAACATAAGCCTGTTGAAGTTCACTATCTTCTATGGAAAAAGGCACGCTCATATTAACTCCGTAGCCAATTTCAATTTTCTCGATGTCTATTTTTAATAGCTTTCCGTATTTCTCGCTATTTTTTCTCATCATATCTTCAGTGTATGAGCACCCGCCTGCATAGCATTCATTGATAGCAAAAAAGAACAGAATAGCTGTGATGATATTCCTCACGGGTATACCCTTTTTAGCACATGATCTGGATTTGAAGCCCTTCTGCTCTGAGGTAAGGCTTCAAAAGACTTCGCTTGACCAAATGAACCGTACCTATATGGCACAAACCCTCTCCACTTCGGATGAGACATCCCAGCATTATGCAAGGACTCATGCCCAACATTCCATTGTAATCTAGATGTATTAGAGTTAGTAAAATCATGATGCTCAGTAGCCATTGTAGTAGTTCTCCCTCCTAAAGCACCTTCACCATATTGGTTCGGATCATCAAAACTTGATACCGCGTTTGCAGTATACCCACCCGAACCATCATCATTGAGTGCTGTTGCGCCAGCATCCAAATTATCAGCCATTGAGTTAATTTCAGATGCGGAGTATCCATCTGCACTTGTTGCTCCATCCTTCAGCCCAGCAGCTTGATCGCGCATTGAAGAGGCTGTTGAAGACATATCACTCGCTGCTTGTTGCTGTGCGGCATCGAATTTCTCCCAGTCTTCATCACTCCAACCGTTACCTCTGCCATACATACCAGTTGGGTCTGTCATATTAACCGGATCATTCCCCACATAAGCATACCAATTCATCCCACCCTCATAACCAATGGGGTCGGTTTGCATGAAGCGGCCTAATTTAGGATGATAAACCCGTGCTTTGTAATAAAATAATGTGTCAGTCGTTAGAACTACACTAACCTAAGTTCACTTTCCAAGGTAGTATTTCTTCTGGATTGACGTTACCTTCCATCATTTTCTGCATAACGTACATCAAGTAATCGTAGGGCTTGATGCCGCATGCCTTAGCGGTTTCTATGATTGAATAAAGAATAGCACTTGCGTTCGCACCTTTCGATGTTTGACTTATGAGCCATGCCTTTCTTCCGATAACAAACGGCTTTATGGCGCTTTCTGAGCGGTTATTGTCTATATCAATTCGTCCATCTTCGATATAGCGAATAAACTTGGCCCATTGGTTGAGCGCATAATTAATCGCTTTGCCAAGTAGACTCTGAGGTAATACCGTTAAGCTAGACTTGTCTAGCCATGTCTTAAATTGCACTAGCAAGGGCAGACTTTGCTCTTGCCTAATACGGTAGCGCTCTTCAACCGTTTTATCTTTGATTTGCTTTTCAATGCGATACAGTTTTTGAATCTGGTTAAGTGCCCAATCCGCTTTACCCACTTTGGCGTTTTTACCCTGCATCTTTTTAGCCTCTACGAATTTGCGGCGCATGTGCGCCAAGCAGGCTACTAATTGTGCCAGTGTAAGGTGATAGCCAGCATACCCGTCAACCCCTAAATAGCCCTCATAGCCACGTAAGAAGTCCGCGGCACATTTGCCCGCACGGCTGGGCTGATAATCATACAGCACAATATTGGGTGTATCATCCCCGTTAATGTTTCCTGCAGGCGAGTCTGCACCGCAGTTATACACCCACATGTACGATTTCACATTGTCATCGCCTACCACTATCATGGTGGTTTCATCACAACGAACATAGTCTTGCTTAAGCAATATGTCATGCCAAGGCTCATAGGTAATGGGTTTGAATAAGGCGCTAATTTTGATGAGCCAATCTGACATGGTTTGCCGCGATATATGAATGCCAATGTGACCCAGCATGGTCTCCAATCGATAAAGCGGTAAGCCATATTGGAATTTACTGACAATGATTTGGGCAATTAAGCTGGGCGTGGCATAACTCTTAGGTAAAATGCTAGGTGCGGGCGGCGCTTGCTTAATAGGTGTCTTGCTGCCATTCTTCTCACAAGTGCGGCACGCGTATTTTAAGCGATGGTTTTCAATGACTTTAATTGTCGCCGGTACATATTCTAGCTTTTCAGTGACATCTTTACCCATGACATGCATTTGGCCTTGGCAGCAATCGCAGGTTTTATCGGCCTCATCAATATCGTGTATCACCACTTCACGCTCAACCGTGTCATCAACGACATTTCGATTACGCTTTTTGCGCTTAGCGGTATATTCAGTGAACTGCGCTTCATCCGCCAATTCAGCTTCACTTTGCTGGGCAATGTCTTCCGCTTCGTTAAACAGCTCGCCTTGACCAGGGTAGGCTTCATTTTTACTGGCAAACAACTTATGTTTCGCTAGTCTAAACTGCTCTTGCAAAAACCCTAAATGCGCACGCTGTAAACCTATTAACTCTTTTGCTTCATCCACCGACAAGCCTTGCTCAAGATCTTTCTCATCCAAGAGCTTAATGCGCTTTTCGCGTTGATTGTAAGACTGTTCGGTACGTGTTTTCATAGCATGCATTTTACCGCAAACCATGGCTAAGGTGTTGTTTTTACTTAGACTAAATCGTGATCAATAATCTGTGCTTATGATCTGATGTTATAAGCCCGCAGACGCATAGAACAAGGGCTGGTGACCATGAATATTAAAGCCGCCTAGCAGACTATTAAGTTGCTGCTCAGTCAAACTGATAGACGTTTGCGTGCTGCTAGGCCACTTAAACGCTTCTTTCTCTAAGCGCTTTGTCCACATGGCTAAACCAGTGCTATCCCAGTAGAGGATTTTGAGGCGCTTGCGAGTGCGGTTGGTAAAAACAAATAACGCGCCAGACATTAATGGCACATCAAGCTCTTGCTCGACGGTTAATGCAAGTCCGTTAAATTGCAGCCTGAAATCCACCGTCTTAGGGTATAAATATACCGCCCTGGGGTCAACGAACATTCTCATGCGGCAAGTCCTTTTAGCAAGGTGGCTAGCCAAACAGGATCGCATTGTGTTGATAATGATAACTGCGCATGCTGCGTTTGTAGAATAATCTTGCTTGGCATGGGCGATATTTGCGCTTTAATAAATTGATTTGCTTGCGCAATTGCTACCGGTGACGCGGTTTGTTTCTTAGCGCTTCTTTTTTTACTGTGCGCAGGCTTAGCAAGCCCCATATAATGGCAACGAGAATAAAATGTCTGCACGGGAATGTTGTGCTCACAGCAGAACTGTTTGTTTGTGCCAGCATACTCGGCATGGGCCTGCATTATGTCTTGCCATTGTTTGGTTGTAAGTTTAGTCATGTTTGGTTCTCAGTGGTTGAAAACCTTATTGTCTGATATTTTAAACGCTTAGCACATGTGTAGTTCTAACGACTGACACAAATATTAACTCAATACTCGAATTAATTGAACAAAAGGAATGGATTAATGCTGAGAGTAGAATTAAACAACTAACCTCGAAGGATGACTTAGTAGAACTGACTAATCGCATGATAATGAGAGCGGGATCAGTGGACGTGCTAACCCAAATGCTGAGAATAGGAGCCAAACTAAACGGAACAAGTTTGATTATTGCTCTAAATCTTAAGGATTCAAACACAATTCATTGGCTATTACAGAATAGCGTGAAATTTAATTCAAAAGACATGTTTGGAAGAGACTTAATTTACTGGGTTGTAGCGCTTGAAAGATTTGATATTGCCAGTGAGTTCCGCTCTGAATTAGACTCAATAGAAACTTACTCTGATACGTTTGGACTAAATCCAAATGAACTATTAAAACTAAAATGTGTCTCATTTCAAGATAATATTGAGTTATTTCAAAAATTCAAAATCGCACCCAGGTTAAATAAATCAGTTAATGTAGCTAAATGTAGCAGCATTTGAAAGTAAGGATTGTTTATTGTGACTATTGCAAAGCTAAACTTAGTTATTCTATTTTTATTGTCTATATTACTTATTATCATCGCTAATGGCAGTTTTGGTGAACTAACTAAGCCTGCATTATATTTGATATTCCCTTCCTTAATTTTTTCTATAGGCGCTTTAGTTATAAAGCCTAACTGGAGTGTTCGTAGGTTTACTTTTGGTTACATTGGCTTGGGTCTAGCGATATTAATAATATTCATCACGATATACCTTGGAATACAGAAAGTAGTTCCTATGGATGCGGCTGGTGCGGGTGTTTGGTTTTTAATTGGCTTTCCAATAATTAGCATCATTCTATATATGTTTGGTGTGCTTTTTGGCGATTCATGGTGTGGTAATCCCCCCACAAATCAATAGAGGTAAAAAGTAGAATTTTCTCTTATCCTAAATACTGGAGAAAATTATGAAAAAAGCACACTTTACCGATAGCCAGATAATGGCGATATTGAAGCAAGCAGACAATGGCGTACCGATCCCTGAATTGTGCAGAGAACACGGTATGAGCAACTCGTCATTTTATAAATGGCGAACCAAGTATGGCGGTATGGATGCGTCACTCATGACAAGGATGAAAGAGTTAGAAGACGAAAACCGCAGGCTTAAGAAGATGTATGCCGAAGAGCGTCTTAAGGCAGAGGTTATCCAAGAGGCGATGGTAAAAAAGTGGTGAAGGCTTCTGAGCGTAAATTAATGGCGCAGGGAGTCGTAAAAAGTAAAAAGATGAGCATTGCGTTGGCGTGTCGACCGTTTTTGATAAGTGAAACGTGTTATCGCTACACCCCAAAACTGTCATCTGAAAATGAAAAAATTGCCGATTTGTTGCTAGCTTTGACACAAAACCAGCGCAACTGGGGATTTGGCTTATGCTTTTTGTATTTACGCAACGTGAAAGGCTACGGATGGAACCACAAACGTGTTTATCGCATATACCAAGAGTTGTCACTGAATTTACGCATTAAACCTAACAAACGCCTAAACAGAGAAGTCCCGCAGCCACTGGCGGTGCCCCAAAAAGAAAATGAATGCTGGTCTATGGATTTTATGCATGACCAATTGGCAGATGGACGCAGTTGTCGGTTATTCAATGTGATTGACGACTTCAACCGCGAAGGCCTAATAATCGACGCTGATATATCGTTACCCGCAGAGCGGGTTATTAGGTCGCTTGAGCAAATTATTGAGTGGAAAGGTAAGCCAAAAGCCATCAGGTGTGACAACGGGCCTGAGTATATTAGCCAAAAATTAGCTGATTGGGCTGAACATAATGAGATAACGTTGTTGTTTATACAACCGGGTAACCCTCAGCAAAATGCTTATATTGAACGCTTCAATCGCACTGTCAGATACGATTGGCTAAGTCACTATATTTATGCTGACATAGAAGATTTACAAGACAGAGCGACTAGTTGGCTATGGACTTATAATAACGAGCGACCTAACATGGGGATTGGTGGGATAACCCCAATTCAAAAAAAAAGACTAACCAAGAGCATGAATTCTACGCCTGAACTCCATTAAAAATGGGGGGATTACCTCAACATATGCGCTCCATGTGAATGTTATCACCACATTTTCCACAAAAAATCATGTTTTTCACTCATTTCATAAGTCATCACTAAAGCATATGTCATCAGCTCTGCATCCGATCTTAGCGACCGATGACTCGCATAACGAATGAATTAATTCCCAGTGTAGTGTTACGATTGCCTGAAAAAGACGCCGTTTGGTTTAACTAGCGAGGCGTCTTTTGCGTCATAAGTAATAATAACTGACACCAATACCTAATGCTGAGCAGATCAACTTTTTTCGATTCATGGTCTCTTAATCATTCTACACCAAATAGATTTCAGAACTTCAGATACCAAATGCGTATTTCGGTGAAAACAGTCAGTCATTTCGGTTTTATCCGATCGCTTTGTAACCCTCTTTTTCTCCACGTACCTTTTTACCCTAAGTGATCGGATTGGTCTAGTTTTCTCATCGATTCTCCTGCTAATTCTATGCGGTGGCTATTGTGTAATAATCGGTCCAACAGGGCGTCAACCACTGTTGGATTTGGGATTAAGCTATACCAGTCATTCACAGGGATTTGGCTGGCGATAATGGTACTGGCATTTTGATATCGGTCTTCCATCACATCAAGTAAGTCGTTAGCTTGCCTGGCGGTAAGCTTTTCCATGCCCCAGTCATCGAGTATGAGTAACTTTTTCTTAGCAAGCTGCGCCAATTGTTGGCGATAACTGCCATCGGCATGACCTACACTTAGCTCATCAAGCAATTGGCCTAAACGATAATATTTCACGATGTGGTTTTGCTCACATGCTTGCTGCCCAAGTGCGCAGGCTAAGTAAGTTTTGCCACAGCCGGTAGCGCCGGTAATAATGATGTTGTGGGCGTAATGTAGGTAAGTTCATTGTGTTTCCTTATTGATAGTAATTTTGTCCACGGATATTGTGGTGGTTAACGGGGTTTTCTTCTTCCTCAACGGGTTGAGTGCCATGCTCTTTATGATTATTTAGCAGGTTAACCACGACAATACGGTGTGGCCGCTCTAGTAACAGCGCGGTTTGGCAAGCAGACTCCACGCGTGCGTTGCCGTATTGCTTAGTGAGGTTGAGTATGGCTAAACAGGTCTTGATAGCTTGCTCTGGGTGTTTACGGCTGTGTATGTGCCATTCAATTACTGAGCGAGTGCCTACACCAATGTTCTTAGCCCAACTCAATAGTCGCTCTGAGTTGAAGCGGTGTTTAAAATGGCTGCCGGGCATATGCTCTTTGAGCGTGGTAAAGCCGCCGTCTTTAAAGGTGCGCGTGTGCTGGGCGACTAGCTGATTATGATGGTATATACACACGATGTTGGCGCTGGCTTCTAAGGTGACAGTGCCACCCACTAAACTGTGCGGCACCGAGTAGGCATGTTTCTCATATAATATGTGATAGTCAGGCGCTACTTTGGCGCGTTTACTATCAATATATTCATATGGATAAGTCGGTAGACTGGCGAGTGCGGGTTTATCCAGCAAGTCAAATTGCTCCTTGCGTGAGCCAGGATACATGCGTTGTTGACGGTTATTTAAATCCGCCATCAACACTTTAATCTTAATGTTTAACTCCGCTAATGTGTAAAACACATGATTGCGCAGGCGCATTAATATCCAGCGTTCGACAATCAATACCGCGTTTTCAGCTTTACTCTTGTCTTTGGGTTTATATGGCCTAGCGGGCATGATGGCCGTGCCATAATGCCTCGCCATCCGCTCATAATTTTCATTGAGGATAGGTGCATAACGGTGCGCTTTAGTCACCGCCGCCTTGAGATTGTCTGGGACCAGTAACCTCGGCACGCCACCAATATAATTAAACGCTCTAACGTGCGCCATTATCCAATCTTCTTGCTTTTGGGAGCGGCCTGCTTCTATATATGTGTAGTTAGTAGCCCCTAGGGTAGCCACGAATATTTGCGCGTTGTACCTTATTTCACCGGTATCGGGGCTAATAATAGGCACGGTGGGTCCTGCGTAATCAATAAAGAGCTTATCACCCGCAATATGCACTTGGCGCATGCTGCGTTTTTGCTTCTTAAGCCATATCTGATAATGCTCGCAGAACTGCGTATAGCCATACGCAGTGGCCGCCTCTTCTTCACAATACTCTTGCCACAAGAGAAGCTTAGTCATGCCTTTGCGTCTTAACTCCAATCTTATTGTATTGCCATCCAAGGGGCGCTTCTTGCTTTTTGAGATGACGCTTGGATAGAGCTTTCCTTCAAGCTGCACATCACTATAAGCATCTGGCAGAGGCCATGATAAATCGCTGGCGGTAAAGCGAGAGAGGACTTCACTCACTGTGGCAGGGCCAATACTAAGACACTTGCTTATGTCCCTGTGGCTGAGTCCGGCATCAAACTTCAAGCGCAGGACATCTTTTACTTTTCTCATTTCAGTTCTCTTTCTAGGCATGGCAGCGTGTTTCCTTAACATTGACGTTAAGTCACAGCTTACCAGTTGATTTAACTAGAAAAAGAAGGTTGTTTCGGCATTCCGATCACTGATTCCGGAAAAAGGCTAAAACTGATCGGATAGAACCGAAAACGGTGATCGCTTTAAACCGAAATCAGCGATCGAATTGAAACGAAATGGGTGATCGATTTCGACCGAAACATGCAGGTCGCTCTCACTTGGTTGGCCGTCAGCGCATCCGGCACTAAAATAAAATCTAACATCACCACACCTTAATTATGAATTGAAATAGAAAGCTATATTGAATACTTGTCTAATTTTATGGGTGGGTCTCACCTTGACGGATGAATTTTCTAGCAGCGTTTTCTAATTGTAATGGCCTGGTCACCTTCGGCCCAGCTATCACTTTGGATAACTGATTTTTATATTGAGTCCTTATCGTCCAAGTTTTCATGGTAGTTTTCCTTAACCTTTTTAATGATTTACTTAGTTGTAATGTACCCTCATTTCTAGAATTAGATATCAACTTTTCATATTGTTAACGTTGTTCTTTTTCTATGCCGACTAAAGCCTTTTATCATTTTTAAAATTAAAACGCCGCTGTTACAAGTCCGAATTGTTACTAACCCAATAAAAGTAGCGATAATCTTTAAGGTCATACTAAATCAACTGGCGACATTTGATGTCGTTTGTTGATTTATTTTAAATTGTCCTTTAGCTAAATAAGACCTTACTCAAAAACTGGTTACCCATATTTTCAATCTTAATCGTCAATGCTTCGGTTTATAGCAGGCAATGTAAAACAGGCCCAACAACGACAAAGTAGAATTGATTCACCTGAAGCAATGCATTCAATAAATCGACATTGGTTTGGCGCGATGAGTCACTGGCTAAATGAGGGGATAACGCGGTACGCTAGGGCAGACCAAAACGTTGCTTTGAAGGACACAAGTTAGTTTTACGACATAAAAACAATGCGCTTAGCCTCTTTAACCTCCTTATTTCAATCTGGCGAAATTGAGTGGCAAAACCAACAACGTGTTATGTATAGAACAAGCGTGGCACTTGTCGCTTAACTAATGGAGTAAAAAGCGCAGACTGATTGTGCATCAACCAAATTTAGCTCGGCGTTTATCTCTAACATAAGTGCCAGAACTATTTTTTTGCTTCATCTCAAACAAGTCAATAGCGGAAAACAAATCGCTCAACTTTTTAAACCCGTAGTTCCTAGGGTCAAAGGAGGCATGGTTTGAAATATGTTTACCTATTGTCCCTAGGTGTGCCCAACCATCATCATCCTCAGAAGCCTCAATTGCTTGACGAAGCATATTGATCAGCTTTGTATCGCTTTTAATGCTCGGCTTCTTTATCTCTACAGGCTTTTCATCTGCGTCAATATCATCAAGATACAAAAACTTAGAACAACTATTAACAAACGCACTTGGTGTTTTGCGTTCACCAAAACCAATAATGAATTTACCATCCGCCAACGCTCTGGTTACCAATGGAGTAAAGTCACAATCTGATGATACCAAGCAAATAGTATCGACATCTCTAGTATACAAAATATCCATCGCATCAATGACAAGCGCAATGTCAGTCGCATTTTTACCTTTGGTTAAATCAAATTGCTGAATAGGCTGAATAGCGAATTCATGAAGCACATCTTCCCAAGATTTAAGACAGGGGCTTTTCCAGTTGCCGTAGGCTTTACGGATATTTACTACACCATAGCGGGCAAGTTCTGAGAGTATAGTATCTATTTTGGCAGCAGGGGCATTATCAGCATCAATGAATAGTGCTATTTTTTCCTTTTCTTTCAAACCTTATTCCTATTAGATTACAAAACGTTAGTACATAGGGATTATAAAGCGCGATAGAACGGATGACAAATGCCAATATCGAATCAAGTTATGAATATAAATACATTACTAGTCTATATTGAACCAAATACGAATATTGTTAAACAAGAGAACTAGCTTCCTAAACAACGTTGATAAGACGAGCTATTAAATCTGGTTTACGCAGCGACAAACACCTTACATGCCATTACTATGCTACCACTCCTTCAATTGCTGCATTTCTTTCAAACGAGACCTTTGTAAAAGCAACGCTTCAAATAAATCATCAATTGATGTGTTATCAATCGAAAGCCCAGGCAGCGCGATATTAGCCTCTGCAAAGAAACGTCGGCTACAAGTTAACTCACCCTCCAAATCAGAATCATCGGCCCAAGCCATATTCCACCAATGCAACATGCGCTCTCTAGCATCCAATAGTTTTCGTTCTGTTGGCAGTCTGTCTCGTTTTTCATTATTTACCTTCGAGTTGCTAGGCACTAAATTCCATAAATCATTATTAGGCCAGCGTGCAAATGGCATACTGTGATCTATGTCATATTTGCGATTAAGTGTTTTGGCTGACCACACGCACTGCATTGTTTGATTTAATTTTAACGATTCAAATCTATTGCGCACTTCGGCAGTGGTACGCTTCGGTTCTAACCATTGAAGTGCCTTATGCATATAGGCTCGTTTATCAGCCCCAACATCATTTTGGTTGCCTTTGTAACTAGCCATCGCTTTTACCCATTCATTCACCAATACGGGCTCAATCCAACAAGCATATCGACTTAACGCTAGCCATATTGATTCTGGTAACGAGAACTCACCCCACTGCGTTAGCGTTTCTAAATCAAGAAATAAACTGTCTTTCAACCTTACCGTCTTTGCTGCAACTTCAAACACACGAGCATCACTATTGGGAAGCGTGATGTATTTACTGGGCATGTCTCTTATATTTTGTGCACTTGCCGATAAGGTTTTGTGTAAAGACTTTGCATCTTCACCTATAAACAAATTACCAATTCGAAAATCAGAGCTCGTTCTATGGTTTAACTTATTCCAACCGCCCTCTTTCATAAAACCCATATTTGGGCTTTTGTTAGGCGTTTGGAATAACTTATAATGATCAATAAGGTCTTTGTATTGATGTATCCAATACAATGCCACTAATCCGAGCGGCAAAATGACTCTATCGCCATGCAGTGATGTTTCTCTTCTCAATACCGCGCCCGGGTGACCGTCAGCTATCCTCAGCAACACTCTGAGCAACGCTAGCTTGTGAGTTGCAGCCTTGCCATCATTAATTGCGACATGACGTATAAATGGAAACGCGCCCGTGCCGTCATCGGGCATTTGCAAAACCAGCGTTTGCCAATCAACTTCATTACGACCTAATTTGTCTTTCTCGTTCTGAGTTTCTAACTTCGAGAACAATCCAAGGTTTTGAGCTAAATGCTCTAGCTCTTCAACACTCACATCATACATCTGACGTTGTTGTTGCTCTTGAACAGTCATGCCAAATTTGAGCGAAATAATGATCCTACCGCCAGGCTTGAGCAAATTAGTGAGTTTGCGCATAGAACGAGCCCGCTGGCTTGGGGGCACGTGCATCCAAACGGCACTAAGTAAAATTAAATCGAAGCTCATTTCCAGTTTAGTTATTTTGTTCAAAGCAGGTAAAGAATCTTGTAACCATTGGACGTTTTGATTGCGCGTGGTTTCTTGCCCTACTCTCATCATCTCGATGGCGGGCTCTGCCGCATAGATTCTGCAATTACTATCATCTTTACAGTATTGGTTAGCCATTTTTGCAATGTGGTTTGCATCTCTACCAGCACCTGCGCCAACATCCAAAATAGTTGAGCTCGGCTTTTTAAATATTGAGGGTAAGTGGTGAGCCCAATTATGATGGACATCATCAAACGATAGCGACAAATATTGTTGTGCTAACTCTTCAACTCTGTCGTTGTAATAATTGTTGGACAAGTTTAAACCTCGTAACTTATTTAATAATGTAGTGCACTAACGCAGTCATAAATTACTGTGTGGTGTAAACCAAACTCGCGTTACAAGAACCTTTCCTTATAAATGCGCTTTCTAGCTTCAATATTTACACCATCTACTCCAGTACACTTGTGAGCTGCATGGGCATCCCAACCAAATGGCCACCTCTTGAACATATGTGCATGACAAGCCGGACACAATTTAGTGTGCTCACCGATATTCGTTTCCGATGGTGTCTTCTTATTTCTTTTTGTCGGCATAATCTCTGCTGTAGGCTTAAATTTTTGCAACACTGTATGTACAACAAGACGTTCTAATATAGGTAACCAAATAGCATCACTCGCCTCAGGTTCTCCTAATGCTAGTCTGTCGCTTTGCGCTAAGCTAGCGATCCAAGCTGCGCTATAAGCATCTACTTTGTCATGTGTCGGGCCTTTGCAAATATAAGGTACTTGGTCCCATTCGCATTGAGTGCTTGGCCACCCTGTGAATTTGCTCAATGCTTGCAGTTGGATATACGCTTGGTCATCTTTGGTTTTGTGCTTACCTGCAACATCTAATAATTTTACAGTAGCGTGAGGATAAATCTCAATACACGGTGCCTCATCTTTTAACGCGTTGGCGATAGCGAAACCAGCTAACATAAATATCTGCATTGAGTGAGGGAGCTTATTTGCTTTACCGCCGCTGGCAATATGGTTATTCGCTTTAACAATAATATTGTCAAAATCCGCTTTAGAAGGAGTGGTATAACAGCTAATTTTGCGCTTATCTAATTCAAGCTCGGCTCGCCGGCGTTTTAAGTGTTCGGCCCTTGGTTGGAGTGGCGAATCGATGGCTATGCAAACAGGATTTAATTGGTGAGATTTGCAAATGGCAAGAATGTATTTTTTTATTGCAGCTGCATAGGCAAGATTATTAACCTCGCTTAGTGTTGCTATATTGCCCAGGCCCTTAGGTGATTGAGCTCTCTCATTAGCAAGCTGGAGCGGTATTAATATGCCGTCTTTTTTTACACATATGGAAATAGGACAATACTTGTCTTTCTTGCAGGCAACATCAATCCCAATATAAGCGTCCATTCACTATCCATATATGTTTTTCCCCGCTGGATTTAATTAAATACAAAAAGCGGTAGTTTTGCAAACATCGAGGGCAATATTTTAATCAACATTGTATTAGCACTGCATTGTTATCGTTAACTTAGGCACGCAACTAATGATGCGATGTTGCTGACCTTAAGGTATTTCAAATTCAACATAAATAATAAGTTGCCTTATTTGAAAACTAATTTGTGAGCCAAGAGTGATTCTGCCCTATAGCTAGCAAGCTACGTTTTAGCTTTTCCTTAATTTGCTTACTACATGACATATAAATTGAGCGAAGCTCTTTATCATAACTTTCAGGCTTAAAACCTCTTTCTATCGCTTTTTGATACCAAGAATGTCCTTCGTTCATGTCGCCAAGTAGGATGTTTGAAGCGCCAACCAGTGTGCAAGGTCTATAATTACTAGGGTTTAATATATGGGCTTCTGTGCCTAGTTTCAAAGATTCAGTATATCGAAATAAATCACGATATACGCCGCCAGACGTTGTAAGTAAGGCAGAATTTAACTGTTTGTTACCTTTGGAAAACGTAAATGGGTAATTTGATTGTATTTCGCCGAGGATTTCCTGAGATGACTTACTTCTTCTATAGTCAGCAATAGCGTTGACTAAACCCCAGGGAGCATTATCTTTTTTCCATTTGGCTAAATGAATTTTGCCCCTTTTTAAATAGAACGCGTGAAGAGCTTGAGTAGTTAGGTCATTAGTAAAACCTTTTTCTTCCAACCAAAAAAAGTCTTCCTCATTGGCGTCATTGTTTCGAAGCCTTAGTAGAACTTTAGCAGCATCAGAGCCTCTTTTTATTCCTTTTATACAAAATTCAGGAAAATCACAGAAGCGTTTCAGATACTGAGCCTTTTTTGCCTCTTGCGCTTTCTTTCGTTCTTGCTCTATTAACCTAGCCCGTTTCTTCGCTTTTATGGCTAGTTTTTCATTATCGATAGCTTTGAGTCTTTCGGCTTCTTTTTTTAACTCTAGTTCTTCTTTTTCGAACGCTGTTCTATAGCTATTGATTGCTCCTACTCTCGCAGATAGGTTTTGATCCACTGACAACTCTTCTCCTGTAGCGGACTTCATTTTTTTCGCGTTAACCTTCAATTTTAAGCAGTGGTCTAAAAACTTACGTGAATTCTCATCTTTTTCAATATTTTTGACTAAGTAGACTAAGTCAGTGAAACCTTTACCCATCAACTTCGAAAGCCCTGCCATATCGGCGAGAGTTATATCGGTTCTATCTGTTGAGTAACACCTAAATAAGACTTCCATAAAAGTATGGTGAATAGGATAACTGACGTGCGGGAATAATGTCTTTGCTTTTTTAACTGTAGAATTCAACTCGATACCTTCCGTGTGCTGTAAGTTTACTATTTCAATTAACCATTCATGGCTATTAAACTGGAGTGTATATCACCGTATCCGATTTTAATTATTGTTAGGTATGAATGTTGTTAGGTAGATATACAAAAACCTAAACATCCAACTGAGGTTTTGGTTCAGATTCAGCCATGCTCCTTTACTTTGTTTTATCAAAAAGTAATCAGTTGAATGCGAGACTCCTATATTCATAACACGTTTAGTTAGATGCCCAAATTAACTATGCCACTGCAGGGATCCAAGTTGGTTTTCAATACTCGAATGTCCAATAAGAACAACCTCGGTCCCTCCTCTAAGCTTTCCTTTTAGCCCCAACAGCTTAACTAAACACCGCTTCAGTTCAGTCTTTTTTCGTGATTACCACTTCTAGCTTCTGACTATCACCAGCGAACCATTTTTGTACATAAATACTGCCTATGACGGGCGGCATTCCATCTTCAGGCACCTCTTTATACCGGACACTATTTTTATTCTGCTTTTCGAATTCAAATTTAACTTTCTTTTCAGGCATCTGTTCTCTAACTGTTTGATGTATAGCTACTGGGATTGTATCCTAAAATTACAAAATCATTTGTAAGACTGCACAGAAATAAAATGTAGGAGTTGGCAATATGACAGAGAAGTTACTAGTCATTCAGCATCAAGACTACATTCAATGCACCCCGATGCCATTGGTTTTCCAATATTATTTGTTGCGTTCTATCGCAGGAATATCAAAGTAATCATCCTGCGACATATCTTTTAATTTCGCCAGTTTTGATTTACGTGCCTGTCTTTGATATACACTTTCGCCAAAAACACTTTGATGTTCAGTTTCGATCAGCTCGCTTACTTCTTCTGCTGACATCAGGTCCAGCAATCGAGCAGCGTGCAATAGTCCTTCCGTGCGATACTTTTGTTTATCGTCCGGCTTTCTCGATTTCGTATTATTTAAACTTTTTAAAAGCTCACTGCGACAGTAGTCTAAAAATTGAGTCTGAGTCATTAATGCTCCGATTTTTTACTAAGGCTAAGTGTTAGATTGAACGATCGCAAACTGCATCGCCATCTCTATATCTAGCGTATCTTATGCTGGAATGCTAGGTTTTGTATCTCACGAACCTACCTAAGGCATCGCTATAATTAAACAGGCAAAATACATAAAAATATTTCATAAAACGAATATCACTTTTTGTATTAAGGTTTCAGATCATCCGCTAGCTTTCGGTCGCTTCTTACCCCTTACCCAAAAGACGAAACCATTAGTCTGTTTCATCTCAAATAAATCGACGCCAGCAAACAAGTCATTTAGTTTTTTAAATCCATAATTCTATGGGTCAAAAGAAGCATGATTTGATTTGAGATTTGCTGTCCTATAATACCTAAGTTCGCCCAGCCATCATCAGCCTCAGATGTCTCTGCTGCTTGTCGCGACATAATCATCAGTTTGGTATCGATCTTGATATATTAGGAGTCTTTTTCTGAACCGGTTTGTCGTCCGCCTCTATATCATTAAGATACAAAAATTTAGAACAACTGTTAACAAAAGCTGATTGCTTTGCGTTCGCCAAATCCAATCTCGGATTTGCCATCCGCTAATGCACGGGTAACAAGTGGCGTAAAGTCGCAATCGGACGACACTAAACAAGTTGAATCTAGATCTCTGGGGTAGAGAATATCCATAGCATCAATAACAAGAGCGATGGCTATTGTATTTTAGCCTTTTGTTAAATCAAATTGCTAAAAGGCTTTATAGAAAATTCATGAAGCACTTCTTCCCAAGGTTTAAGATATGAGCTCTTCCAATTCCCATAAGCTTTAAGAATGTTCACGACACCTCAAAGCGCTAACTCAAAAAGTATGGTGTCTATTTTAGCAACCAGTGTATTGTCTGTGTCGATAAATAAAGCAATTTTTTCTCTATTTTTCAAATACGAATTCCTTCCTAATTATCATTGTCTTACTACTTAATTATTTTTATCAGGGAAGCGAGAAGAAAACCCTTGCATTAGATGGTAGTTATTTTTTGGATACCTACATTTGCTTCCAATTTTTTACTCCTTAATCTAAATAAAACAAACGACACACTGAAATAACATTTGAGATTAATTAGTCATTAATATTTTGCCGCTCCCGTGTCACATTCTAAAATAATTGGACGCCTCAGCATCAAGCAGATTGAAGTGATCTTATTGGTCAGATTTGTTGTTCAATGAAACGGTATTTTATTGATAATAATCGAAGTCAAACGAAGACCGAATGAAACAGTTTTATAAAGAGACAAAATAGACTGAGAAGTCTCAGTTTATTCTTAGCATTTGGAGTGGCATTCTAACGGACAAATGCTCCTCACGCTAAAGCGCTAATATCTATTTATTGGCTCCTGCCCCCCGTTACTGTCAGTTTTTGAAATGCGTTACTGTCAGAAAACGCCAAGCGTTACTGTCAGCTTTAAAAATTGACAGTAACGGGGACAATAGTCTGTTTTTAGGGAATTAGGTTTTCTGACAGTAACGATTTAGCTCTAGGCAGAAAGGAGGTCAGAACCGCTTGTCAGTGACACTCTCTGAAAAAGGACTAATGTTCAAGTAATAAACAGCGCCTAAATGACTATATTTCCTCCAAAAACAACTGGTAAAACGAGTAATTCTTTGACTGATTCATTTATATATAAACATCTATTCACTCATAAATAACACAATTTATTCTTTCGTAATCCCTATCAATAAAAATGATGATTTACTGCAAATAAGTATCCTGCCACCGTTGGATTTAAAGCACTATTTAAGGGACGAAAAGCTGAATATCAAAACCCCAAAGCCAGCTATTTCTAAGGTTAACATGTGAAAAACTTTCTAAAGCGCCAGTCTAAATTAGCTATTAACACACACTTTTTATATAAATTAGAACTGAAGGCTCCCTATTAAAACTGCCTGCGTAGTCAATACCCAGTATCGAATGCTGCCATATCCTAAGCGCAATATCTTGCCTAGTTTTTGATTAAAAACTTACCATTTAGGAGCACTGAATTTGCTGAATAATGTGCTTTGATTTTAAATATTGTATGTATAGCCAATACTTCAAATAATCATTTAAAAAGCCACAAAATAAGAACCTGATATAGGTATTCTAGGAACTCGTACTTAAACTCAAATGATTATTACTTTCCACTGAAAAGCCAATTCGCTCAACTCAAACGATTAGTAAACTTAGCATATATTAATCATAAGTGATTAGTATATTATCTTTTCTTAGGATAATTAACCATTAGTGATTATAAAATTAAAGCAGTGCTTGGCTGATAAAGAACAATGGGATAAGCGTAAAATTACGCTAGACGAAGTCGCAGAAAAAGCTGGTATTGGGCGAGCTACTCTGACGCGCATGATAAACAAACGTGACTATCACGTGGGCCTAGATATTATTGACAAGCTGTGTGATTACTTCAACTGTGATATTAATACACTGTTGGTGAGAGCTAAAAAAGACAGGTAAACTCCTGCGTGCCGTCGACTCAATACGTATTTAGAGTGGACTGGAAATCTCGGGTAAAACATTAAATAGTTTTATTTAGCTGGTCTTAAAGAATCAAGACTATGTCAGAAACACACTGACATTAGAATATTAATTTGTACTTAAAACTGATCTACGGAGGGTGCGGTCAGTTTTGGATGCAAATCAACAAGTGCCTTTTAGCCGACTAAAAGATATATGTATTTGCTCACTAAAAGCAAATAGCATTCGCCTCTCTTGAACGATTAATACACCAAAGATAACTACCTAAATTATGAATTATCAACGTCATTTGATTGACCATATCCCTTAAAATAGCACGGGGAATAACTAACCAAACGCGTCTCTTATTCAGGGGCAACGTTAACACCTCTTTGAAAAATGGCGGGAACGGGTGTTCACCATCAGCGGAATATGCACCAGCAAACGCTAGGGCCATATTGATGCTGAAAGCCTGCGCTATATCATCATGATGACGTTACAGGTCCGTATAGCGGCATCCGTAAAAAGGCGTTACTGCTTGAGCCTAAAACGATTGTTTAGCGCCGGAATAGAAGCGATTTATCTCTCTTTTTAAATTGAAAATGTTGGCTATATTGTTTGGTTTTTGACGTTTATTCCATCCGCAATCGAAAGCGAAACCGTCATTACCTGCGCTAGTTACCCTGTTTCAATTGCAATGTTACAGGTAAAAGAGGCATATCAATGCATGGTTTATCATAGACGGAGAAGCCTACTCTTTGTTACTTTTGTCTGGGGACACTGTGTAATTAACGCTAACACATTCAGTTTGTAATGGTTCGTCAAATAGCACTTTATTGCCCGTCGCTGGATTGTATTCACAACTAAGAATTGCTGCTCTGGGCTTTATGTCGTCAACTCTTAAGTTACGTAATAACCCCAGTTTAAACGACTGGTTGTTGAATGAAAGTACGACATAATATTCACTACAATGCGCAGACGGCTCGTTAATAACAACGAAGCTTTCAATAGCCTCAGCCCAAAATAACTGTCCTTCATATGCAAGATTACTGAGGTAATAGTACACAGCACAACCTACTTTTTGTGCTTGAAGATAGAAGCTTGCGAGCTGCAGCAAAAGAAAAGATACCTTATCGGAATTGCCACTGATTGCGATGGACATTCCTATTGTTGTATAATTTTGTGCTGGACATCGCATGCATTATTTACGGATTTGTTTTTTAGTCAAATAATATACAAATTTATTCGCCGCATGTTAATTCTCAAAGTAAGTGATGTATCAAAATATGTTGAATAACAAAATGTTTGACATACCTTGCAGTTCTATGTAATCTTATACATAGAACTACAAGGTACTAATTAATGATTCTATCCAAAGACTTGGTTGCTGCATCTTCTACCCCTCTTATCTTATCCATTTTGAGTATTGAAGACAGTTATGGCTACGCAATTATTCAGCAAGTGCATGAGTTATCGGACGGCGAATTGAAATGGGCAGACGGCATGCTATATCCAATTTTGCATCGGATGGAAAAAAAAGGCTGGATCGAATCTTTTTGGGGTCAAGCCAATACCGGTCGTAAACGAAAGTATTATCGATTATCCGCTCAGGGCACTTCAGAGTTAAAGCAACAACAAGAGCAATGGCAAAAACTGTCAAACATGATAAGTAAATTGGAGAAATAAAAATGTTTAATCTAGATTTAGCCGTTCACCAATGGTGTGCGGAAGTGTTAAGTGCTTATTCTATCAAAAATCGAAAAATAGATGAGTTAAAAGATCATCTGTATTGTTTGATCGAAAACCATACCAAACGTGGTTTAAGTGAAAAGGATGCATTTGACAATGCGATCAAAGAAATAGGCGATCAAGATGTTTTAAAAGGTCAATTTGACCAAGACCTAACCTGGATAAATAAAATATGTACCTTTGAATATGGTTCGATTGCCGATGGCGCACAACAAGGCGCACAAGTAATGAAGTTACATAAAAAAACGCAACTTACACAAGCCATATTATGGGCAGCGGCCTTGCTAGCAAGCAGTTTAGTGTTAAAAGGAAGCGACCAAGCCTACACCGTTACCATGCTTATATTATTTCCTCTGGCGGTGGTGAGTATATTATCGATTCGTCAGCAATTTACTAAGCAACGAAAAAGTCTTAATAATTAATTCAGTGCGAAAAGTACAAAGAGCACAGATGCAAGGTATAGCGAAGCTGTTTTACATACCCGCGACCATTATGCTGTTACTGTATAGAGATAGGCAGCAAATTGATTAAGGAAAAAAGACATAAGAGCATAAGACAAATAAACACTATACACTCTCCCTTGTTACAACTGTCTTTTGGAATGGATTCATGCTTGTTAAAGCGGATTTGTGGTGATGTTTGTGTAAATGACGTAAGTCAAATTCTTGTGTTGGTAGTCCATTGGTACAGAAACCTTGGGAGTCGCATGCACAAGCTCCTACCGTGAAATAATGTATTTCCTAGTATCGTGTTGAGTTGATAGCCTGTGCACCGAAATCGAAGTCGCGCTGAATGCTGAAATCGTTAGGCGGGTCTCGTAACGGTGGCAATAACTGAGCTTGCGCTGATACTGAATATGTGTTGTCTAAATGTGCCAGTATTTTGTGAATGACGAGTGTGTCTATAATGCAAGCGATTATAGTCACAATGTGCTTTTGACATTTCTCACATCTCACGCGTCGGTTACCCGATAAGGTCGCGGTAGGAATGCCGATCACTCGGCACCCCCCCCGCACAGATCCGGACATACGCTACTAACGCATCCGGCTCCTACTTCGGGTATTTGGCGTAGAAGCGTTGCTCTCGCACAGTCAGCAGACGTGACATCGTATTTTCCGAGCTCTGCGTCTGGATACCGGCGCACTGTTGACTGTTCCCCTTAGTCGAGACCCTTCCCTCCATAAATTCCGCCACATTGTTACCTGTTTTGTTCATTTACTTCCTCAGTACTATAATCTCGTACGACTTCCTAGACTAAGTAAGCCTTGGCTTTTCAACTTTGACTTACCTTCCCTGCATAATGCAGGGCTTGTCTAGGATCTCCTAGGTTCCGTGTGATGAACTTCCTCGGATGCGCAGGGTCTCCGACCCCGACAGGCATAACAATGATTAACCATTAGTACCATTAGTACCATTAGTACCATTAGTACCATTATTATTGTTGGTTTCTGCTTCGCTTAACAGCATCACCGCCTTTAATGATTTATTACGTGGCTCAATACCTAACCTGCGAGTACCTTCGCTAACACTTCACAACAGAAGTTACCCGCTGTTGCGCATAGCTAAAGGAGAAGGCGAGTTGTTCTGATAGCATGGTAATTCTAAATAATTGAGTTACCATTATTGAAGCACATTAAAAAAATTTAGTTATGCCATGCTGCCTTAAGCTCACGTTGGGTTGAGTCTTGGTGGTGGAATGAGTGCGCCTAATTTGCCAATGAAATCGATTGGTGAGAAGAATACATGCGTACTAGCCGGTAATCGGTGCCGTCTCGATACGGTGTTTTCAACTCATAGCGCACTTGTCCTTGTTTGGTGATACTTAACCGTTGCATATTTACGTCATGGTTGCTGCTTATATTGTAACAATAAAGTTGATACCGAAACATTCTATTTGGTAAAGTTTTATGGCTTAAAAAACTAATATCTAACTTTTATCAATCTTAAACTATCGTACTCTTTAGGCCCTTATGGGCGGCCAGCCGGTATAAGCAATCGATGCTTCGACAGTCCGTTTTGAGCGAGAACCGGCCGTTCGGTTATTGTAAAGTCAATGCAGTATTTTCTCCTTTGCAAGCAAATACCGTCTTATGAACAGTCGAAAAGTTTATCTACTTAAGCCACTCTTTGATTCCTATACCGCAATCAAGGATGGCAGTGGTGCTGGCAATTCAGCAAACGGCACAATACAAACGCCACCGACCGGAGACTACATTACTGTATCAACTGGTCGAACGGTATTATCCACAATTCACTGCCAACTTAGCCGAACAAGGCAAATATTTACCCCTATATGTTGAGCGTGAGTTTGATGAATTCTTGCGTTGTGGACGACTTGAGTATGGCTTTTTACGCGTAGTATGTGGCGACTGCAAACATGAGAAACTGGTCGCCTTTAGTTGCAAGCGCAGAGGTTTTTGCCCCAGCTGCGGCGCTCGAAGAATGGCCGAAAGTGCGGCGTTATTGGTTGATGATGTACTACTAGGCTATCCAATTCGTCAGTGGGTTTTGAGTCTGCCTATCCCTTTGAGATTACTGTTGGCAAGGTATCCCAGTGAATTAGGAAAAGTCTTAGTAATCCGGTTACCGGTATCATTCACCGCGCCATTTCCACGCATATTGTAAATCGAGCAGGGTTCTCAAATAAACAGGCCAAGACAGGTGCGGTGACGTTAATTCAACGCTTTGGCAGCGCGCTGAACTTAAACATCCACTTCCACATGCTGTTCTTAGAAGGTGCTATTTACGAAAACTCATGGGGAGGAACAACGTTTACTCGCATCAAAGCACCATGTCACAACGATATGGTAGAGCTCGTCCACACCATCAGCCATCGCATTGCCCGCTATTTGGAGAAAGTTGGCTTGGTGCAGCGCGATATGGAAAACAGCTACCTCAATTTGCCGGTAGATGACGAAGATAGTTTACTCCAGTTGCAAGGCGCATCTGTTAGCTACCGCATTGCTATGGGGCCACAACAAGGGCAGAAGGTGTTTACCTTGCAAACGTTGCCTGCAAGCACAGAAGGCGAGTATGGCCAGTTAGCCAATACCTCGGGCTTTTCGTTACACGCAGGGGTCTTCGCAAATGCCGATGAGCCAGAAAAACTAGAAAGACTATGTCGTTACATTAGCCGCCCAGCCATCAGTGAGCAGCGTTTAAGCATGACGCAACATGGAAAAGTACGTTATGAATTGAAAACCCCGTATCGCGATGGCACTACTCATGTATTCTTTAGTCCAGTTGATTTCATTGGTAAACTGGCCGCTCTTATTCCGCCACCAAGACTCAACCTCACCCGGTTTTTCGGCGTATTCGCCCCTAACAGCAATCTTCGTGCTCAAGTCACCGCATCACAACGAGGCAAGAACAGCCCTAAACTCGTCAACATAAGGGATGAACATTTGGATAAACCATATCATGCTAGGAGCATGACGTGGGCGCAACGCCCGGTAACCGGCGAGTCAGAACGAGTTTTCAATATAGATATTAACGAATGCGAAAAATGCCAACAACACAATGTAAGCATCATCGCTTGTATCGCAGACAGATTACCTGCTAGATCCACGTTATCCAAAAAATACTGAAGTATTTAGATAAAAAATACCCAACGACTAAACAAGCAACATTACCACCCTTGCGGGCGCCACCTGATGAGGAGCATGACTTCACTATTCAACACAATTTTAATTTTGGAGCATAGATACTGAGTCAATACACAATACAAAGTAATATACTATTTAATGGTAGGACACCCTTCACCCAACTTTCCATATTGCTGTACCAAAGACTTAAGAAGTTCAAACGCTGAAACCTTTCCTATGAGCAAAAACTGCTAAATCATCTTCGCAAAAACCATCAACGACTCTAAAAGCCAGCTGTAACGAAGGGTAGCATATAGCCTTAATTCCACTTATACTCATTAGCAACTGCCATTGGACACGAAACCTTGGTCGATAGTAACGGTAATAATCAATATGACGACGCTGATGGCTTGGCGATTGTCGACAATGACGGAAGCGGTTTTGACCTTATCTTGCCCGCTAGACCTGGCTTTATCGACTTAAGTGAAGCATGGCGTGACGACAATGAAAACAGAGTCAAAGACGGGAATGAAATATTCTTAGATTTTGATTCATCGGGTAGCTTTAACGCGCAAAATGGTTTATTTGATGGGCCACAATGCACCGGATCTTCTTGCGGCAATACCAGCACGCACGTACGTCGAGCACAGGTTATTGTGACCTCAAGCAGTAGCGCATTAATTGCGGTAAGCAATAATGGGATTGAGTTGGTAAATAACCAATCTGCTGGCTCCTCAACACCCGTGTTATCGATTGCACGGGGTGACAGCGCCTTGTTCCAATATCGTTATTCTGATACTCAAAACCAACCGATAGCAAGTTCATCTACGATTGCTGTAACTTCCACCGTTGGTGCATTAGATGGCACTGTAGCTGACCTCATGCTGCAATCCAACCAAAATAGTGGCAGAACCGGTGTGTTCACACTGACCAACAACCTAAGCGCAGCAGATACCGCCATTAACACCACGGTAACCGTGAGTATTACGTCGCCAAGTGGCGTTGTGTCCTCGTTAAGCTTTATTGTAACGTTGCAGTAAAAAAGGTAGGGCAGCAAATTCGCTGCATTATTTATACGCGCCATTACTTATAAGAGGTGGTATGGCGCGCATTAATATAGTTAAGATAATCCTACATCAGTAAGACTTAGTTTAAAAAGTCCTCTAAAAACCAGGCTGAAAATTCATGCCTTCCCACTAAGCCACTTTTTGCGTAAATACTCGAGGCTTGCTGTCTTGCGGTCATTTCTTTGGTGTTTCGCACGCTAGCAATTTCTTTTAGGCTTAGGCCTTTTAATAAAAGTAAAGCAACCTGCTGCTCACCTAAGGTTAAACTCCAACTTTCAAATTGCTCCTTAATGACTAAGCTATATCGCTTTCGCTCGTCCTTAATTTTACTGTTGAGCACCGTTATTTGCATATTTGCGTCTGCTAAGTTTTTAGCAAGATGATGTAAGCTTTGGTTTTTCTTTCTCATGTGCAGAATAAGTAGCGTGGCGCCTAAGGCTGAAAGAAGCACTAATGAAGCTTCTTGCAAGATATGCCATAGAGGTACACCTAATTCAATATCAACCAATACGTCCAAACCATTAAGCAACATGATCAAGATCAAAATAATGGTGATCACTTTATTTCTCATACTTCCCTCTTCATATTGCTTATAAAGGCCTCCAGCCAGTCGTTATACATATGTTCGATGCCCACTACTACATATGTTTAGTGCTACTTAGCGGAGTTTATAACATAATACTCGTGTCCCCGATAACAACGAGAAACTAGTGAAAATAGACGCAATTTATATACGAAAATTTGTTGCCTGTTGCATACTAGCAAGCTTCTATTGTATTGCACATGATACTGCACTTGCCCAAGCTAAGCTAACGCTGCATGACAGCTTAACGGCTGCTATCGAGAAACAATCCGCAGGCATGCTAAAGCAAGAAACAAGGCAAGATAAAGGCACCGCATCTGACAGCGATAGCTTTGCTTGGTTAGACGGCAGTCCTTCAGCCTCCTTAGCATATTTAGATAGCCGACAAAGCCTGGGCACAACCGAAAGTGAAATAAGCATAAATTTGCCAATCAAATCCTTTTTCCTTAAACAGATAGAAAAAAGCCTGCAAAGCAACGTAGAGAGCCTTCGGCTGAGTGCTAAAAAACAGTATGCTTTATATTTATCTGGCATGATCCGCAATATACTTTGGGAAATACAGGTAGAGAAACTAACAGTGGCAGCCGTCACACGAAAACAAGCGATATTGTCACAACTCACACTACAATATGAGGATATGGCTCAAGCGCAAGCCATTCCTCAATATGTCTTGCTCATCGTACAAAAGGAATTCAACGACCATAAAATCTCTCTTATGCAACATCAGCAAAATATCGAAAATTTACTTGCCAAGTATCAACGTTTAACCGGTTTACAAGTGCTGCCTTACGATATAAGCGAGGCTGTCCCGAGGCTTGAACAAGTGAGTATGAATGCACATCCGGACGTTATCGCTTTGGACCATGCATTTCAAAGTGCCGAACAAACAATACGAAGTGTAAGCAAACAAACGGCGCCTTGGAACGTTCAGGTGATAGGAAGACGCGTTGAGAGTCGTGAGTTTTCTGAAAACCAGGTCGGTCTTGGAATAGAAGTCCCTATTAACATAGGCAAGCAATTATCCGCATTGCAGCAAAGCGAATATGTGAAGATCAACACAGAATACCAAATCACCAGAAGCAAACTCATGCATCAATTAGCTGAGGCCCAAGCGGAATTAGATCAAGAATACGATTTTCTGCAACAAAAACAAATCTTACTTAATTCAGGCACAGAGAATTTGAAGGCGCTTGCAAAAGCGATGGACCAATTACGCGAAGCAAATGCTCCGAACCAAGAATTCTATATTCGAACGCTACTCGACACGGTGGACTCAGAGTACTCAATTCAGTTGAACCTGATCCATCTTAATCGCCATATTGCCTTAATGAGACAAGCAGCAGGACTTACCTTATGAAAACTTTTTCTATTTTTATTTTATCATCCGCGTTTATCTGCTGCTCGGCGTTGGCTCAAAATATGAGTGTAGACGCAAACCAGCTAGGCGATTTATCCCTGCAAACAAAAGCAGTAGAGCCAGTGTCAACCTACACAGGCAAAAATATCATGGCAACGGTCGCCATACTGCCGGGCCAATCCTATGTTTTCAAGTCACCGATTAATGTGCAGCAAATCCAGTATATAAAAGGTGTAGGCAGCAAAGTTAAGAAAAACCAGGCTTTCGCCCTTATTCAAGGGCCGGAAGTTCATCATTTTTATATGGCTTATCAGATGAAGAAAAAGCTGTTTTCACAAGCACAAATGCTGTTTGAGAACAGCAGAAAACTGTATCAACGTAAATCAATAAGTGAGCAAGCTTGGTTGGACATTAGCAATCAATATCACGATACAAAGATGGAATTTGATGAACTCACGCACTTTTTTGATTTAGTGCTTAGCTTTGACGAGAATACTGATTCGCTTACCTTAGCGGCACCTATTGCTGGGATCATCCAGTACAGTTTGCCAAGTGCCTTAGATGCGCAGCAGACAATCGCCTCTTTTGCCCCCTTGCAAGCCATTAGACTTAAAGTCAATTTACCCATCGATATAACGCAAAAGCCACTTTTTGTTAGCAGAGACAGCAGTATAGGTAGCGATAGTTGCCAGCTAGCAATTGATTTTAGCGAAAGCGCCAATGCTGCTTTTTATCAAATTGCCTGGACTAAAGCCTTAACTAACGATTGTGCATTTGTTGTTGGCCAAATATTGAGCGTCACGCCTGAATATCAAACAAGTGCCTACAAAATAAAACAGTCCAGTGTTTTCAATTGGGAGGGCGACAACTATATCTTCGTTCAAGACACGCAGAATTATGTCGCGCTTAAAGTCACGTTAGTGACATCAGACGGTGATAACTTTATCGTTAAATCGCCGGCTTCACTGGCAAACAAGCGTGTTTTGATAAGTTCAGTGAGCGCAGTGCAGGGTGTTCTGTTAGGTTTGGGGATATAACGAGATGTTGGCTAATGTAATTCGTTTTTCCCTCACTCAACGCGTATTTGTTTTGATCGTATCTTTGTTTTTACTTATAGCGGGTGTTTCGGCATGGTTTGCATTGCCGATTGATGCTTTCCCAGAAATTTCACCCACTCAGGTTAAAGTGATCTTGAAGGCGCCAGGCATGACTGCCGAAGAAATCGAGGCGCAGGTGACTTTGCCTATTGAGACTGAACTTTTAGGTATTCCCGATCAACAAATTCTGCGCTCCACCACCAAATATGCAATCACCGATATCACTATCGACTTTAAAGAAGGAACCGATATTTACTGGGCTCGTCAGCAAGTAGCTGAGCGCTTAGCGAATGTTTTACCCTCTTTGCCTAGCGGTATTGAAGGCGGTGTCGCTCCCATGAGCACAGCACTAAGTGAAATGTTCATGTTCTCGATAGAAAATCCGGCCATGAGTCTTATGGAGCGCAGGCAGTTACTAGAGTGGGAAATTCGTCCGCTGTTGAGAAGCATAAACGGTGTAGCCGATGTTAACATTCTAGGTGGTTACGCTAAAACCTTTCAAATTAGTCCAGATCCAATAAAAATGGCTAGCATTGGTATGTCGTTCAGCCAATTAAGCGACACTATTCAAGATATAAACCAAAATGGCAGCATCGGACGCTTGAATATTGGCAATGATACGCTGATTGTTCGCTCTGAAGGCCGCATACAAAATTTGTATGAATTACAAAATATTGTGATTGCCAATATCAACAATACGGTGGTGCGTTTGCAAGATGTTGCGAACGTGAATATTGGACATCTTACGCGCTATGGCTCGGTCACGCGCAATGGTGTAGAAACTACCGAGGCAATCGTCATTGCCTTAAAAGGCGCCAATACCGGTGATGTTATTGAAAACGTCAGTAAAAAGCTGGCGATAATACAGGCAACCTTGCCCAAGGGCACCGACATAAATGTGTTTTACAACCGTAAAACACTTATTGATACGGCCATCGGTACAATTGAAGAAGCACTGATTATTGCTGTTGTTTTAGTCATCCTGCTGCTGTCGCTATTTCTTGGAAACGTGCGCGCCGCAATCGTTGTTTCGTTGGTATTGCCGCTGTCTGCCGTGTGTACTTTTTTGTTGATGAACTACTTTAACATGTCAGCTAACTTGATGAGTTTAGGCGGCTTAGTGATAGCCATAGGCATGTTGGTAGATGCGTCTGTGGTCGTCGTGGAGAACACGGTCAACAACTTGAAGAACAACACAGCCTTGCCTAAATTACATTTAATTTTTAGGGCCTGTAAAGAAGTTGCCGTTCCCGTTGTATCGGGCACCATCATCGTCATTATCGTTTTTTCACCCTTGTTAACCTTAAGTGGATTGGAAGGGAAATTATTCAAACCCGTCGCCATAACCATCGTGTTTGCAATGCTTTCATCACTGGTTTTATCGCTTACGGTAATTCCCGCGCTAGCGTCAATATTGTTGAAAGCAGATACAATTAGCGAGCCACGTTTTGTTATTTGCTTACAAGAAAAATACCAAACTGCGCTGACAGCTACCATTAAAAAACCCATCCCGGTTATTGTTGTAACATTTATTATTTTGCTAGGAAGCGTATTGCTTTATAGCCTGCTAGGTAAAACCTTCATGCCGGTGCTTGATGAGGGCGATATTATTGTGCAGTTAGAAAAGTCTCCTAACATTTCACTTCAAGCCTCTAGCGATCTGGATATTCAAATTGAAAAGGCCTTACTTGCTAATATTCCTGAAATTAAGCAAATTGTCTCGCGCGTGGGCTCTGATGAAATAGGTTTAGATCCAATGAGCTTAAACGAAACCGACATTTTCATGGAACTCGCACCAGTGGATACCTGGCGATTTGACACTAAACAAGCCCTTATTGAGGAAATCCGCACAGTACTTGAGGGTTTTCCAGGCATTAACATTGGTTTTACGCAGCCCATTCAAATGCGCGTATCTGAAATGCTAACGGGCAGTACCGGTGATGTATCAATTAAAGTATTCGGCAACGATATTGCTGTTCTAGCGAAATTGGCCGAGCAAATCATTGAACAAACGCGAACATTACAAGGTAGTGTTGACGTTAATGCTTCGGTGATTGAAGGTGGCGACTTTTTGAATATTAGATTAAAACCAGAAATTGCCGCGGCGTTCAGTATGACAATTGCAGAGCTTTCATTTTTTGTGAAATCACAGATTGAATCCACACAATTGTCGACCTTAATTGAAGGTAAGAAAAAAACGCCTATTGTGTTTGGTCTTGCAGCCTCCAGCAATCTCAAGCCTGCAACAGTTAATGACTTACAACAACTGACAATATTGATGCCAGACGCCAGCTTAGTGCCTCTTGCAAATATAGCCGATGTATCGTTTAAGCAAGGTCCGATTTTGATAGAGCGAGAAAACAGCAATAGGTTTGCGGTCGTTACCACCAATATAGAAGGCCGAGATATCGTTGGATTTGTGGATGAATTAAAAGGCTTGCTCTCAGAATCGCTAGACCTCCCCGTTGGCTACACGCTAAATTTTGGCGGCGAATTTGAAAACCAACAAAGAGCGGCGAATAACCTCATGCTCGTTATCCCCATTGCATTAGGATTGATTTTAATTATTTTGTTTACTACTTTTGGCGCGCTAAGCAAAGCAGGCTTGATACTAGCTAACATTCCATTTGCCGTTATGGGCGGTGTCATTGCGCTTTATCTAAGCGGTGAGTTTTTATCGGTGCCCGCATCCGTAGGGTTTATTGCCCTACTCGGCGTGGCCGTGCTGAATGGCGTCGTCATGGTCAGTTATTTTGAGCAAACAAGATTCGAGATAAGTGATTTGCTTGAACGCATTGTGGTAGGAGCAAAGCGGCGTTTACGTCCAGTCTTAATGACAGCTAGCACCGCAATGTTTGGCCTTTTCCCGCTGGTTTTTGCGACCGGTCCTGGTGCAGAAATCCAAAAACCCCTGGCCATTGTGGTCATTGGTGGATTATTTACCTCTACCTTCACTACTTTATTTTTAATTCCCGTATTTTATATATGGTTGGAGAAACGCCGTGCCCCCAACACAAAATAAGCTAATGCTAGTTGCAATCGTGCCTGAAGATTTAAAAGACAAGGTCGTTGATGTACTCATGACCGAGACTTCTTTAAGCGGGTTTAGCCTGGCCAAAATTCAAGGCTTTAGTAAAGCACATAGCCATTACAATGTGACCGAACAAGTGGAGGGCTATCGTAATTTCTATCGCTTTGAAATTCTTCATCTAGCAGACAATACTGAGCAATTGTGTCAGTTGCTTAGCAAAACCAATAGCGATAAAAGGATCCGCTATTGGATTTTGCCGCTAATTGCAGCGGGTGTTCTCTAGGCGCCCTTAAAGATTAAATTAGCTATTGTCGTAAACTTAGCAGTACAATAAAGCGATACGCGAGAGAAAATGCAAGGGAATCGGCAGATCATGAAAACATTCTTTAAATGGCTAGGCATCTCCCTGCTTGCCATCATTATTATTACCGGCGCTATTTGGAGAAAGTCGGGTTAGTGCAGCGCGACATGGAAAACAGCTACCTGAACTTGCCTGTAGACGACGAAGATAGTTTACTGCAGCTGCAGGGCGCATCTGTTAGCTATCGCATTGCAATGGGACCACAACAAGGGCAGAAGGTGTTTACCTTGCAAACCTTGCCTGCAAGCACCGAGAGTGAATATGGTCAGTTGGCCAATACCTCAGGCTTTTCATTACATGCGGGAGTATTCGCTAATGCTGATGAGCCAGACAAATTGGAGCGTTTGTGTCGTTACATCAGCCGCCCAGCTATCAGTGAGCAGCGCTTAAACATGACGCAACATGGACAAGTACGCTATGAATTGAAAACACCCTATCGCGATGGCACTACTCATGTATTCTTTAGTCCAGTTGATTTCATTGGTAAACTGGCCGCTCTTATTCCGCCACCAAGACTCAACCTCACCCGGTTTTTCGGCGTATTCGCCCCTAACAGCAATCTTCGTGCTCAAGTCACCGCATCACAACGAGGCAAGAACAGCCCTAAACTCGTCAACATAAGGGATGAACATTCGGATAAACCATATCATGCTAGGAGCATGACGTGGGCGCAACGCCCGGTAACCGGCGAGTCAGAACGAGTTTTCAATATAGATATTAACGAATGCGAAAAATGCCAACAACACAACGTAAGCATCATCGCTTGTATCGCAGACAGATTACCTGCTAGATCCACGTTATCCAAAAAATACTGAAGTATTTAGATAAAAAATACCCAACGACTAAACAAGCAACATTACCACCCTTGCGGGCGCCACCTGATGAGGAGCATGACTTCACTATTCAACACAATTTTAATTTTGGAGCATAGATACTGAGTCAATACACAATACAAAGTAATATACTATTTAATGGTAGGACACCCTTCACCCAACTTTCCATATTGCTGTACCAAAGACTTAAGAAGTTCAAACGCTGAAACCTTTCCTATGAGCAAAAACTGCTAAATCATCTTCGCAAAAATCATCAACGACTCTAAAAGCCAGCTGTAACGAAAGGTAGCATATAGCCTTAATTCCACTTATACTTATTATTGGATTTTTATAAACGACAATGCTCCGGAAAATACAGTCATTATCCCTCATGGGTGATTACTTGTATTCAAACAGCCTTTTGGAATATAAAAACATATAATAAAAAATGAATGGAACTTTGGTAAAGTGTCGCTATACGCTTAAGAAGTGGTGAAAATTCATGAACTGGCCTAAACACTTGAAAATGAAATATAATAATAAGTATGCGCAGGTAACTAATCAATTACTAACTAAGGATAGTCATTTCTAGTAGTCTATAAAACCCATTTATCTATTGTCTTTACCCATTAAATAGTAAAATTATTTTATTTATGTTGTTTCACTCGCAATGTCTGAGCATTTGTCACTAGGATAACATCCAAAAAATATATTGATTGCTTGCAACAGCGCTTTGTTTGATGTGCCACAAGTCGCGTTTTATTAATTTGTGATGATACATACCCCAGCACAGTGGCTTAATTACGAAGAATATTAAAATACAAATCTAACAACCCTTGGCTATCAACATCAATACACACTTGTTGTGAGGGTTTATCTTGCCAACCGTCCACCGGAAACGCTTTTTCTAAGGTTTTACATAAGGTCATGCCCATTGCAGGCCCTTCACATACTACTCTTATTGGCCCTTGTTGTATTTTGAATAACTCTGGGGCTAATACATATGCCACTGCCGATGAATCGTGAACATAAAACCCATCTAGGCCGACACTTTGTTTATGAAAGTTACTATAAAAGTGGCTTATTTGATAAATGAAATCACCATAAACGTCAGATTGCTCTTTTAGTTTTTGTATGTAGGCATCGTTCATGATGCTTTGTTGGGTGACATCTAAACCTACTACTGTGACTGGCCATTGTTGGGTAAACACTAAATCTGCTGCATGAGGGTCGCCAATAATATTGGCTTCGGCATAGGGGCTAACATTACCAGTGTGGCCGTTGTGACCAAATGCGCCGCCCATCACCACCACTTCTTTTACTAAGGCAATAATATCTGGGGCTTTTTGGATGGCTAAAGCCAAATTAGTTAAACGCCCTACTGCCACTATTGTGACTTCGCTTGGGTGGTTACGCACAGTTTCAATTATAAAATCACAAGCTATTCGTGGGTCGGCGTTAACTGATAAAGAGTCAGGTAACTCAATATCGCCTAGGCCATTTTGCCCATGCACAAAGGTTGTAGGCTCGCCTGCAGGAATAATTAAGGGATCTTTAGCGCCTTTACACACAATGGCTGGAATAGAAAATCGCTGTTTTAAATAAAGTGCGTTGCGGGTCGCGTTTTCGATAGTCGCATTACCAAACACTGTGGTAATGCCTAAAAGATCTATTTTGCCGCTGGCCTGAGCAAAGAGTATTGCCATAGCATCATCTATACCTGGGTCGGTATCAAAAATTACTTTCTTTTTCATTCGTTTATTACCTGAATTGAGTTCTCGCGTTTTTCCATAAGCAAACATATCACTACTAGTATCGCCACTAGCACAAAGCCAATGACAGTTATCAACATAGCACTGCTGACACCAAACATTGACACGACTAAGGCCGAAAGTGCTGGGGCTACAGTACTGCCTATCGTTGCAGCACAAAGTAAAAAAGTCACCAAGATCGGTGGGGCACTATGGATTTGTTGCGAGCCTACTGAGATAGCTAGTTTGAATATACAAGAGGTCATAAAACCTAAGGCCAAGGTGATTGTTAAAAACCAATCAGGATCTTGTGTGGTATACAACAAGATGGATAATATAATAGCCATCAAAAGTACCGTGAGCAGCAAGGGGCGGGTAGGTACTTTCATCACCAGCAAAGTGACAATGAGCAAACCAAAAATGGAAGGGCCCCAATAGTTACCAACTGCACTGGCAGCCTGAGTTGTATCTAAACCGAGTACCTGTTGCAAATAATTAGGTTCCCAAGTTAAAAATGTAGTTTGGGTGGTGAGATAACAACACAGTGCTAAGGCGATAATAAAAACTCGTGGCGTCCAGATGTTAGTTGGTTTTACGGTGGCAACCAGCTCAGTCTCTGCTACTTCAGCATTTTCTGGAAAGGATAATAAAAAACAGGCTACCAATATTACGATGGCTAAAACACCTACTGCCGCATAACTGACCATCCATAGTTGATTGGCGGCTAACAACACAATCGCCAACGAAGGAAATACATACCCCGCTAAACTGAAGGAGCAATCGGTAGCTAAAAAGGCTGAAGCGCGTTTTTGTTCATTATATAATTTTGCAATCAATACGGCACCACCTGCCAGCCCTACACCACAGCACAAACCCAGCATAAATAAATAAACCGACACCACCCACTGCAAGCGAATGTCAAAGCTCACGAGCAAAATCAATAACACTAAAAATGCCAGATAGTTGCATTGCAAAATACGCTGTATGGGAAAGCGGCTGTACACCATCATCGCCACAAACGTCCCAGCAAAAGTACCGCCCGTTAATAAAGAAAACATAGAGGCTGCGGCCGTGATACTTATTCCAAGATAATTACTCATTGGCGAGATCAACACGCCAATCTGTGTCATCAGGCCCGCCATCACCATGTAGGTCATAAATGCGACCAGTGTTAATGCAACCTTATTCATACCTATGTGCTTTCCTATTGTGATTATTGTTTTACCTAGCGCTGGTGGAGCGCATTTTTACTGCCACCAGAGCGGTTTAACCACTGCTTGCGTCTGGCAAACAATGCTGGCGCTGCGTGATTAACATTGTCGATTAACTGCTGTACATCATGATTGAGTAAACGGCCGTTTTCTACTAATACTTTTCCAGCCACCATCGTCATGTCGTCATGTCGACATCTTGCCCTTGCACTGCATGCACCAAATTATGATGAATATTCATCAGTGGTCCCTCATCAATGAGAGGTGTCATACGCGGTGTATTGCTGCGGATCGCAATCATATCAGCTGATTTACCTATCTCAATCGAGCCTGTTATTTTGTCTAGTCCTAAAGCTTTTGCTCCGCCTATTGTTGCCATACGGCATATTTCCCAAGCATCGAGAGCGGCAGCATCTAAGTTAGAAAACTTGGCCAACAATGACGATACCTTCATTTCTTCAAACATATCCAAGTTGTTATTTTCTTTTTCACCATCGGTACCTAAACCCACAGCGACGCCGGCTTTTAACATGGCAACCACCGGTGCGGCACCAGAGGCCAGTTTCATATTACTGATGGGATTATGCGCCACCCCAATACTACGTTCAGCCATCAAGGCTATTTCGCTATGGTCGGCCCAAACACAGTGTGCTAATAAGGTTTTTGGTGCATTAAGCAAGCCGAATTTTTCTAGCGCCTGAATCGGCCTAATTTGATAACGTTCTAGCGTTTTTTCGACGTCGAAGCGGCTTTCATTACTGTGCGTATGAAAGCCAACCTGATAATCACGACACATATCACCGATGCGAGTTAATGCTTTAGGCACGGCATAAAATAAGTGTTCAAGGCCGACCCATACCTGAATGCGTCCTTCTGCCTGTTGGTGCCAGTGATTAATTAGCGCTTCATTGCTGTCTAAGGTTTCAAAATAATCATGTTCTGGGTGTTCGGCAACGTAAGGCACCAAACAAGCTCTGATGCCAAGTTGTTTAGCTGCTTCAGCACTGCCTTCCATATAACGCCACATATCGACTATGCAGGTAGTACCTGATAATAAGGCTTCGGCATAACATAACCAAGACGACAAACTGGCATCTTCTGGCGTTAATACTCGGTGCATCGGATCAATAAATTGCTGTAACCAATCCCACACAGGTAAGCCTTCAGCGGTGCCGCGCAGCATGCCTGAGTGGCAGTGGGTATTGATTAATCCGGGCATTAAGATACGGTTAGGCATGCTTTTTAGTGGCACGTTTGCATGTTGGGCTATCAGCTCACTGGCTTTACCTAGCTGCACTATCTTGCCTTGATCAACTAATACTGCACCATCTTTAATGATAGAGTTATACCTGTCCATGGTAACGATATAGTCTGCTTGGTATAGGCTTGATGTCATAGTCATAGTTATAATTATTTAACCTTTGTGTTGCTGATTAAAAAGCGCATTGAGTACTATCGCTGTGCATACGCTCAAGATGATGCCACTGTCGGTAAATATATGGCTCCATTGAGGTAAATATTGAAAATAAGTCGGCGCCACCATAGGGATCAAGCCAATACCAAGGCTTGCTGATACCACTAATAAATTTGAGCGAGAGTTAGTAAAGTCTACCTGACTCAAAATGCGTACTCCCATTAAAGCCACAGTACCAAACATCACCATGGCGGCTGCGCCTAGAGCATATTGAGGGATAGAAGCAATAATAAAAGCCATTTTGGGTACACAACCAAGCGCAATTAAAATAAATGCGCCAGCTGCGGTGACATAACGGCTTTTTACGCCGCTAATAGTCACCAAACCTATATTTTGTGAAAATGAGGTATAAGGAAATGCATTAAAAAGGCCGCCAATTAAAGTGCCTAGCCCATCGGAACGTAAGCCACGTATTAGCTGTTGTTGATCGACTTCTTTGTCGACGAGTTTACCTAAAGCTAAAAACATGCCCGTTGACTCGACCATAGTGACCAACATCACTAGGCTCATTGAACAAATCGCTAAAAAATCAAAAGTGGGCATACCCAAACTAAGAGGTTTGATGATTTGAAACCACGGTGCTTCACCCAAACCTTCAAGCGGTACATCGCCCAATACCCAAGCTGCGACAAAGCCGGCTAACATAGCAACCAATACCGAGATATTACTCAAGAAGCCTTTAACAAAGCGATTGATTAGCAAGATCAAGCTGAGCTGAAGGAGGCTAACAAGCAAATAAATGGGTTTACCAAAATCAGGATTAGGCGAGCCATCAAACAGCGTTGGATTACCACCGGCCGACCATTCAATCGCCACTTTCATTAAACTGATACCAATGACTAATAACACTGAACCTGTAACGACGGGTGGGAAAAATCGCATTAATCGGCCCATAAGTGGCGCAAACAGTATGCCCAATATGCCAGATACAATAATGGCACCATAGATCCCCGGTAATCCAAGTTCAGGGTCCATGCCGATGGCAATCATAGGTGCGATAGAGGTGAAGGTTACTCCCATCATTATGGGTAAACGAATACCAAAAAAGCGATTACCGAAACATTGCACTAAAGTGGCCAAACCAGCAGCAAATAAATCGGCAGTAATGATTAAAGATAAGGTTTCTTTAGGCAGTTGCAGAGCCGCGCCTAAGATTAAGGGCACGATTATGCAGGCTGAGTACATCACTAGTACATGTTGCAAACCAAGCAACACAGTAGGTGCAAGTGGTAAACGTTGATCTACAGGGTGAATGCCGCTGCTTTTTGTCTTTGAAGGTGTATCACTAGGAAACATAACTTTTCACTTAACAAGCAAAGCAATAATACTAATTTACTCTGCTGGCTTTAATGTGCAAAATGGTAACTATTAAAATTTTTAATAGAACTTAGCCATTCATGCGTTTATCCCTAGAACAATTAACTGCTTTTTGCGCTGTGGCGAGTGAAAAATCATTTTCAGCGGCAGCGCGTAAGTTGGGTAAGTCACAATCTGCATTGAGTATTGCAGTGGCAAATTTGGAGATTGATTTTGGGGTGTGCTTGTTTGATCGTAGTGGCCGTTATCCGGTTTTAACTGGGCATGGACATTCTTTACTTAGAGATGCGGAAGCCATATTACATCAGTGTTCGTCAATGGAGAATCGTGCCAACAGTTTAGCTGCAGAGCTAGAAAGTCAAGTGACTATTGCTATTGACGACACTATTCCTTTTCAAATATTGAACCATAATCTCGCTGGCTTCGCAGAATATTTTCCACCAGTAGATCTAAATATATTGCACCCGTCTTCTCAGTATATTCAGCAGTTGATCGAACAAGGAGATGCCTCATTAGGAATTACATGCGCAGGTGCTCACTATCCAAAAAACATACATTTTAAAAGGCTTGGTAATATAGCATTCGCCAATGTAGTACACCGAGACCATCCTTTAGCCAGTTTACCTCAAGTTAACTTCGAGCAATTAAATCAGCATAGACAGCTAGTTTATTCGCCCTTACTGGATAAATTGCCCACTAGTGAATACCTAAGTGGCACTAACCAATGGCGAATGGCCAGTTATCTGACATTGATGAATACCCTATGTGCAGGTATGGGATGGGCTACCGTACCCAAACAATTAGTTTTGGACTTGCAGTTGCAAGAGCAGTTATGCGAGTTACAATTAACTTCATATCCTCATACTGAATGGGAGGTGGGTGTGGATTTAATTTGGTCTTCCAGTGAACGACTGGGGAAGGCGGGCAACTGGCTCAGAGATGCATTCGGTTTGACACCCATTTAACAATATTTTAAAAAACACCGTTTTCTTAGCTAATATTACAGTTTTGAGGTGACTCAACTTCATGCATTAAATTTAAAACAATGAAAATTTATATCTGTTGCAAACGCTGCGCTATCTCAGGTGCAATAAGGTTAATGACATCTGTTTTTAAAGCTTCACTAAATCGGGCCCTTTTCGGACTGAATAATGTATGAACGCATTCTGTCCAAATTGTGCTGCTAGTTGCTGCATTTCTTTGTCGTCGTTACTTACAATAAGGTAGCTTTTTTCTCTACCCCACTTCTCATCTTCATCAGCACCATAACCCACATAATAAATATAATTCATGGCCTCTAAAATTTTTATAAAGCGACCATGCCGCAATTCATTTTCTTCATCGCTTAACGCTAGGCTAAAAGGATTCTCAGGCGTAATAAAATATGCATCATCAATTGTCATTGTTAAATAAAGTAGGCAACTGGGTTAACCTTATATATGTATGATCCTAGCGTAGTTTAAAAAGGGCGAGCTTAGATAAATGTTCGATACTCAAATTGGATTTAAATGTTCGCCACTGGTAAAAGTACAAAGCCGATGAAGACACGATTTTCGTTGAACTCACGTTCGATATTCTCTCTACTGAATAAATTTATGATGTATTTACGTTAAGTCTGCCTCGACGTTAATCTCTACTAGCTAGGCTCACCAAAATACCGGTATATGCGTGTCGCACTCTAATCAATTATTGATAATTAGGGGGCATTCAAGTTCACGTACAAAGGACAGCTTAAAGCACGGGCAATGGGAATTAGAGCTATTAGACTGTACTGTATTTTGCGAAAAAAAATCTCCAATTAATCAACCTTGACTGACGGCAAAGAGCGATGACCGGCCGTTCGGTTATTGTAAAGTCAAGCCAGTATTTTACTCCTTTTGCAAGCAAAAACCGTCTAGTGACCAGTCGAAAAGCTTTTTACCTTCTGCCAGACTTTCATTCAAGTAGTTCAATCAAGGATGAGAGCTGTGCTGGCATTGCAACAAACCGCACAATACAAACGTCACCGACCGGAAAATACCTTGTTGTATCAACTGGTCGAGCGATATTATCCACAATTCACTGCCAACTTAGCCGAACAAGGCAAATACTTACCCAAATATGTTGAACGTGAGTTTGAAGAATTCTTGCGTTGTGGACGACTTGAGTATGGCTTTTTACGCGTAGTATGTGGTGACTGCAAACATGAGAAGCTCGTTGCCTTTAGTTGCAAACGCCGAGGTTTCTGTCCGAGCTGTGGCGCTAGACGCATGGCTGAAAGTGCAGCGCTTCTGGTAGATGATGTGCTACGCGGCTATCCTATCCGTCAATGGGTGCTAAGTTTACCCATTCCTCTTCGATTGCTTCTGGCAAGATACCCAAGTGAGTTAAGCAAGGTGATGCAAATCATTCACCGCGCCATTTTGACTTACATTGTGAACAAAGGTGGCTTTACTAATAAGCAAGCGAAAACTGGGGCTGTTACGCTTATTCAGCGATTCGGTAGCGCCCTTAATTTAAATATCCACTTCCACATGCTTTTTTTAGAAGGCGCCATTTCTGAAAACCCATGGGGAGGAACGACTTTTACGCGCATAAAAGCGCCATCTCATGATGAGATGGTCGAGCTAGTCCATACCGTCAGCCAACGCATCGCTAAATATTTAGAAAAAGTGGGGTTGGTAGAGCGTGATATGGAAAACAGTTTTCTGAATTTGCCTATAGATGATGAAGACAGTTTACTGCAACTTCAGGGCGCCTCGGTTAGTTATCGCATCGCGATGGGGCCTCAACAAGGGCAAAAAGTGTTTACCTTACAAACGCTCCCTGCGAGTACCGAGGGTGAATATGGACAGTTAGCCAATACGTCAGGCTTTTCACTTCATGCAGGAGTGTTTGCCAATGCCGATGAACCTGAAAAACTAGAAAAACTTTGCCGCTACATCAGTCGGCCAGCTATCAGTGAGCAGCGCTTAAGCATGACGCAACATGGAAAAGTACGCTATGAATTGAAAACCCCCTATCGTGATGGCACAACCCATGTTTTCTTTGACACCGTCGATTTTATTGGCAAATTAGCGGCCCTCATTCCTCCGCCTAGACTCAACCTCACCCGATTTTTTGGCGTATTTGCACCAAACAGCAACCTGCGAGCCCAAGTCACCGCATCACAGCGTGGAAAAAACAGCCCTAAACTTGCCAATAAAGAAGAAGATAACCAGTCTGACAAGCCTTATCACGCGAGAGGCATGAGTTGGGCTCAGCGTTTGAAACGAGTGTTCAACATTGATATTACCGAATGTGAAAAATGTCACAAGCACAATGTCACCATAATTGCCTGCATTATAGACACTGTTGTTATTCAAAAAATACTGGCACATTTAGATAAAACTTACCCGCTATCAACTCAAGTATCGCAATTGCCGCCGCTACGAGCGCCTCCAGATGAGCAGTACGACGAAGACTTTACCGTTCAAAGCGACTTCGATTTTGGGGCATAGGCCATTCATGGCAGGGCTTATTGCGCGTAGCTCTCGGGATTTCAGTACTAAAGGACTGCAAACATAAGTTATTAACGGACGCCATTTTCACAAATATCACCACACACTCCCTTTCGCAAAAATCAATCACGACCTAAAGACAGCTGTAACAATAGGTAGTGTATAGCGTTAATTCGGCTTATACTCACAAAAACATAATTACTATAAACATAAAATCCCTATTACAATCTAAAACCTTTATTCATTTAGAACCATTAATTGCTTTCGAATCGCGCCTCTTTTCTTCCAACATAGCGATATATTTCTGTTCTTGATTTGGATAATTTTCTGCAATATATTGTGAAATACTCTGTAAATTCACTACTACTTGAGCATTCGTTATGTGCTCAAAAACAGATAGCATAAGTTCGTCACTTTCTAAACCATAGAAATTAAGTTCAGTAAACTTAGCTAAAGCCAACTGAGCTACTGGGGAAGATTTATCTACGGATGCTTGGGCGTAAACTAGATCCTTCATAAGGGAAGCGACGACCTCTGGTCTATACCCACTCGGCCAATCTTTTTCCTCTGGAAATTTATCGCCAATAGTGTAGTTCGGTATATAATATTGAATGCTCTTCTCAAGTTCCACAATCGTTCTAACAAGATTTGCGGAACTAAGTGCACTAGTTGATAAATCTTCATTTGGTTCGAAAGGAGTAGAGTTAATTCGACTTTCGGCAAGTTTAATAGCAGTTTGGGAGTAGTCTGACTCGGACAAATACTCTAGCTCTTTCTCTAAAGGCAAGCCATTTTTGACTAGTATTTTATACTCCTCAATATTATTAAAATACAAACCTCCATAAAGGTTGTCACTCAAATTAATATACAAATCTAAGATATGACTTTCAAATTTAGAGGAAACAAAAACATAATCAAATGTATTATTATCCTCTCCTTCCGTTTCTATTTTAGAATCATTGATATTATAACTAGAATTATTTTGTAAAGCAGGCTCTTCAACGTTTGTTGTTTCAACCCCAACGTCACCAATAACTATACTATTTTTTTCCGAGATATCTGTACCAAAGAGGCTGTACGCTATAAGTAGAGCAATGAAAGATAAAAAATAAACAAAATATTTCATTAAAGCCTCCTATGGACTACCAACTGACCCACCGCCTAATCCATTAGATTCGCAGTTATCTTTAAAGTCCTCTTTGTAATCTCTACATTCTTGAACTGCGCGACTTTCATCTGAGCGAGCGGAATCAAAAGCAGCCTCATCCTCATTGCCGCCGACCAGCTCGACTTAGCTTTAGACGCCTTTGTGCCAAGCGTGTGCTTTAGACAAAGTGTTATCTTATTACCCCTAGCTAGTTAAAACATCCCTATAATTTATCGTTCCTTATGTCTGCTTTTTTATTCAAATTTATCGTTTTACTGTGAATGAAAATGATAATTGAGTAGCAAAAGTCAGCCTACTTAAAGTGAATCCATATGAATCGCATAGGCCTATGTATATTTAACTTCAAATCGGTCATCATAGTTATGAAGAACTAAAGATTGCTTTATCTTTTCAATTTCTTCTAACTCAACCTTGCGCAGATCGATTTTGTAGTCGCTAAATCGAGCTTTGATTCTCAATACATTAGCATCAAAAATAATCAATTCTAATGTATTAATATGTGGAGCAGGTAAATCATGCCCTTCAAGAGAAACTTTTGTTCCGCGCTCCTCATCTGGCAGGGCAAATTCATAAAATAATGTTCTGT
>NZ_AUAV01000011.1 GCF_000428905.1 Brumicola pallidula DSM 14239 = ACAM 615 | reverse complement strand
ATCGCTTGTTAGCCTGTGGAGAGTCGGCGCAGTCAGGCCGCTCTGTGAAGCAGGAACCCACCGAAGGTAGGGCGCAGAAGTTGCGTTCACCCGCAGGGATCCCCGCCCTTTAGGGCGGGGAGGATGTCAATTACGTTTATATATTACTTACGTTTATATTTTTCAAACCAAGCAATGATGTGACCGACCTTTTGAATTAAATGACTTGGACGCGATGCAATACCATGCGAAGCACCTGGAATACGCACCATGGCTGAATCAATTTGGCGTAAACGCAGTGCTTGGTAATATTGTTCAGTTTCACTTATTGGCGTTCTGTAATCGTCTTCACCAGTCAATAGCATGGTAGGTGTCGTCACGTTTCCTACCAGTGACAATGGTGACCGTTTCCACAGTTTATCACTAATATTCCACGGCATATCTTCCATCCAATATTGTGTGAAGAAAGGATAGGCATCGGCGGTCAACGCAAAGCTTAACCAATTGATTACTGGCTTAGCAACAACTGCAGCGGCAAAACGGTTTGTTTTACCGATACTCCATGCCGTTAAGACACCACCACCAGAGCCGCCCGTAATAAATAGATTCTTATCATCAATGAAACCTTTTACAACACTCGCATCAACTACATCCATTAAGTCATTATAATCTTCGGAAGGATAGTTGTGGTGAATTAGGTTGCCAAAATCTTCGCCATATGACGAGCTACCTCTTGGGTTAGACCAAACAACAACATAGCCTTTCGCGGCCATCAACTGCACTTCCATACTGAATGTCTCAGCATAAGCAGCATGAGGACCGCCGTGGATCTCAAGAATTAAAGGATACTTTTTGCTTGGATCAAAGCTTGGTGGGTACGCAATCCACGCATCAATCTTGCGTTGGTCTACCGAGGATATAACATCAAATTTTTCTACTTTTGCTAAGGTTAAATGCCCTAGTGCATCTTCATTCAATGAGGTGAGACGTTTCGGACGTTTATTATTGCTCATCAAAGCAAGATCGGCGGGGCGTTGACTATCGTTAATGGTGTAGACGATTTCATCCTGTGCTGATACATCGAACTCTCCAGAAGTATATGGCCGACCTAAGGCTTGACTACCTAATCTGGCGGGGAGTTCTTTTATTTTTCCACCCACGCTAACGTAGGCTAACTTAGTTTCAGCTTCATCAAGGTAACTAAAGTAAAGTCCTTTACTATCATCTGCCCATTGCACTGACCCAATTTGACGATCTAATGTGGGTGTTAATGAAGCGGCAGGTTTATCAGAGTCGAGGGCTTGTAGCATTATTTGGCTAACTTGATACGACAGTTTTCTATCATTTACCCATTCATACGCAAGATATTTGCCATTTGGGCTAACCAATGGCGCAGACTCAGGGCCTTTTTCGTCAGTGACTGATTTAAGCGTACCAGCGTCAACTTCAACGCGGTAGATGTTGCTTTCATAGGGTAATAGCGCCCAATTTTCATCACGGTTTGCTGAGAAATAGATTGCTTTGCTATCGGTCGACCAGCTAAGTTGCCCACCATGATTAAATTTATCTAAAGTAATTTGGCGTGGTGTTCCACCTTCGGCTGACATTACATAAATTTGCTGGAAGCCGGGATCATTAAAACCATCGCCGTCACTTCTATATTGTGTGGTATCAATATATTTTGCGGTCTCTGCCCACTTAGCATCTTTTGGCATTTTGGGCATGTCTTTGAATAGGGTTGTTGCTTGCGTTGATGTGAACATCGTAAATGCTATTGATTTGCCATCGGGTGACCAGGTTAAATTTGCCGGACTAGATTGCAAACTACTGAGCTTCGCAGTACGGTTAGTTTCCATCCATCTGACGAAAATTTGTGGTTTGCCATCTTGTGCTGACAAATACGCAAGTCGTTTACCATCTTCTGAAAATCTTGGCGAGTAATAGTTATCTCCATCAGCTAATAACGGTAAATGTTGTTGCGTTTTTAGATCATAAGTCCACAGCTGAATTTGACTGCGGTCATTCATAATATTCATTGAGCGGCGTTCATAAACAAGCATTTCTTTGCTGGGATGAAAAGTAGGGGAGGCTGCATATTCTAGTTCAAATACATCCGCATAATCCACAACAGAGGTGCTTGGCAGAATATTCCTGTGTGCTGTTTTCTGTTCATCTGCGTTTAGTGCACTGATATTAAAAGTAGCCAATCCTAATACAGACACAGCAATACAAAGTGAGATCCGTTGAAATCTCATAATAGACCTTTTTATCATTATACTTTCCTTAATATACTTCTAAAAACTAACAACACTAATCTAAACCTATTCATAGCGTAGTATAGCGTTATTCGGTAATACTGTCGTTATTTGAATTTATTTTCAAGCACCTCGTTAAATGATAGTAAAAACCCATCAAACCTTTTCATATTTATAGTTATACAGCGTTACTTTGTATTATATGAGGGCAATAAGATGCGAACAACTAACTCGCAAGACCAGAGTACACAGGCCATGACAGAGGTTGCTTTAGCACTTTCTATGGCATTTTTTTCGCTACTGTTGTTAGCCTTAGTTTCTATTGGGGTGCCTCAACCGATTGATAATACAGAGCAGGAAATGCACACCACAGTTCCTGCATTTGTATTGACTGAATCAACCCAAACTAAACAGAGCACCGAGGGCAAAAAACAACCCACTAAAATTCAATATGTCTTTTATTATGCGGCAAACCTTTATGATCAAAATTTGATGCAAACCCAAATTAGTAAGCTCAACACTATGCAAAAATTAGTACTTGCTATGCCCATGGATACGGACGTGATCCAGGCGTTGAGCTTGCAAAAAAAGTTCAAAGACTTCGATTTATCTTTGACCATAATGGATAATGAATGGTTAGCTGCGTTCGAGTCTAAAATGTAAGCGATTTATGAATACCTCAACCCGTTTTATAAACACCAATCAGTACATGAAAATGTTTGCATTGAGCCTGCTAAAGACTAAGCCTAAAATAGGCTTAGTCTTTAGTTTGACGGTAATTGTGATTGCTTTGATTATTATACTAATCCGCACTTTTGTTTTTGTTTACAATATTCAAGATACAGCTTTGGTGTATAAATCTAAATATGCAGATCGTCAAAAACACAGATCAGAGCCGGCGAATAAACGTCACTTAATTGCCACATTGCAGTCAATTAGAATGCATAACGTGACAAGATATCAACGCTTCTCTGAGCAGAGCAAGCAATTGACTCAAAACATGGGCCAAGAATTACAATTGCCACATACCTTGCTGTTAAATACCATTAAAGCCCACAGCAAGAGTGCACAGCCTTCTGAAGCCATCACCAGTGCGGTTGAACCAGTTCGACAGGGCTGGTGATTTTCCTGTTAAATGGACTAATTCTCTGTGCGTCATATCACCTCAAGGTTTAAGTAAACTCATTGCTCTCAGCAATTTAGTTAAGCGATTACTTAATATAAAAAGTCGGAGCAATAATTGCATAATATTTTAGGTAGTGTTATTACAACAGTCGCGAATACGTCACACTAAATTAATTTTGTGGCTTATATTTTTGTTTTTTTATTCCAATAGGGCAGGCTTAATAATAGTCATGTTATGAGAATTGATTTGCGCTCACAGCCACATCTACTAAGTTTGGGACTGAATTTTTGTTAAAAAGCATTGGAAAGTACAAGGTGAAGGGACTGATAGCGCGAGGCGCGCGCAGTCAAGTTTATTTGGCTCAAGATCCTCATCTATCTGTACAGCTTGCTATTAAGGTGTTTGATTGTCAGCTATTTGATAATCAAAATAGTGATGCATCAGTGGAGCAACATAAAATAAAGAATTGGCAAGCAGATTTTATCAGTGAAAGTAAAATTCTACACCAGTTATCATCTGCTCCGCATGTTGTCTCGTTTATGGAGTTTGACTTTACCGACACCAAACAACCTTATATCGTGATGCCATACTACAAGCGCTCATTGGCAGACTTGTTGGGTTCGCAAAACAAACTAAGCATGCATAAAACACTGCTCATTGCGCAGCAAATATTAACAGGCCTGCGGTACATTCATGAGGCGGGGTTAGTTCACCTTGATATCAAGCCGGCGAATGTTTTACTAGATGATAATGATCAAGTTCAAATCGCTGACTTTGGTACCTCGATATCTAAGGTAACGCCAGCAATTAAACATGCTAGTAATTTGTTTAAACGTGGTATCGGCAGCCTATATTATGCTAGCCCAGAGCAATTAATAGATGCCCAAAATAGCACGACGAAAAGCGATATTTATGCGGTCTCAGCCCTTATGTATCGTTGTTTAACCGGCGGGCACTACAGTGAAATAAAGCAGCCGGTAAATATTGTTAATCCAAATATTGACCATGAAGTTAGCCAAGTTATTGAGCTTGGATTATCCTCAGAGCCAAAGCAAAGACCTGCATCAGCCAAGCAAATGGCGCTCACGATTGAGAATATCCTTGCAAAATGTGCCACTCAAATTTATGCAAGTGGGCGTGAGCAATCCGATGATCCTGAAGCCACTCGAGTATGGGAAAGCCATTCGACGATCAACAGTAATGTTAACAAAACTGATAACAACAGGATAAAAGCACTTGAACTGAGTATTCAGCAAACACTATTAAAACAAGGCGAAATTAATGAGTTTGACTTTACTCGATTTGCCTTGCTAGCTGAAGCTGAGCTGCATCAGCAATATTCGCCTCAATGGTTGGCTCAGTACATTGCTCAAATCCAGTCTCAGTTAGCACGTCAAGATAATAAAGCCGCCACACTTTTTTTGTGGATAGAACAAGTCAATCGAGCAATAAGTAGCGCGACGATAGATAATAAATGCAGTCTGACAGATGCAGACCAGAAAAAGCTAATAGCCTTAGGTAAATCTACTCTGAACATACCGGCGCAAGAGCTAGCCAGCATTATTGAATGCAAGCTCTTAGGCAGAAATACTCAACATAGCCCAGCAAACCAAACAACCCGCAATAGAGCACGAGGACGCTTTGTCTGCGCAGTGATTATTATAGCTTGTGCGCTGATAATACCTTGGTGGTTGCAGTCTTTTAAGACAAGTGGATCGTCTCTTGGTAATGCAGAATTAACGGATATAGATGGATATGCAGGTGAGCAGGAGCAACTACTCGCCAGTCTGCTAAAAGACGACACTCGCCAGCCTAAAAATAGTCAAGAAAATGTTATCAATGATATATCAGAAATCCAAATCAAAGACAGCCTGGCTGTAGATATACCGATAAGCAACATCGACGTAATTTTGCAGATCCAGCCCCAAGATGCAGATGTAGTACTGCAATCTATGCAGGGAATACCGGTCAGTAATAGTAGCGTAAAACAAGGTGAATATTGGTTGCGAGTTAGTAAAAATGGTTACCGTACGGTGACTAAGAAGATTGATATTACAAGCAATACCTACATTATTAATGAAGAACTTGAACTGTCAGATTCCCGATACTTTATTGGCAATACGGATAAAACCGTCGCTGACGGTATAGCCGTTGAATTTATATTACTGCCGGTAATACCGTCAACGTTGCAAAATCTAGACGCAAAGGCCACTAAGGCCGCGTATTCCCGAATTCGTATAATGTCATTTGAGGTTACTAACCAGTTATATGGCGCTTGCGTTGATGCTGGGAAATGTGCGACGTCAAAAACGCTATCAACAGATCCTCGCTATCGTACTTTTTCTTTGCCCGAGCATCCGGCGATGAATGTCAGTTGGTTCGATGTTAATGAACAGTTTATTCCTTGGTTAGCTGAGCAAACAGCCACACGCTTGCGCTTACCGACTAAGGTAGAGTGGGAATTTGCGGCGGCGGCTTCATTAGACAATACAGCGAAAAAATACAGCTGGGGCGCAAGAATGCAACTCAATAAAGCACATTGTAAGAACTGTAATGTGAGTAACGAGGTCAGTGTCAATACCACAATGCCGGTGCAAAGCTTTGCCCCAAATGATTGGCAGATATTTGATATGCATGGCAACATACAAGAATGGACATCGACATGTCCAAAGCCTTATATAGCAAAAGCGTCACACTCTACCTTGCAGCCTCGTTGTGATTTAGCTGTGGTTAAAGGCGGTTCTTGGTTGAGTGATACAAATCAGCTAGCTATTTCAGAGGATGATTTTTTAAACAAGACGATCAAGTCGCATACCACAGGCTTTAGGCTAGTTGAGGAAATACATGAATAAAGTAGTGTGTTTTTTACTTATGGCTTTGCTTATGTTGGCTACTCAATATCATCGTCATTCTTTGGCGTCATCCTTATTAATTGAAGGCAGCACCCTGCATAATGTGTTGCAGGGCAAAATAAATAATAACAGCAGCTTCATTATACCAAAATTGCCGGCACTTGCAGAGCGTAATTTACCGCCGTTAGCGACACCAATAGCAAGTACAAAAAAGCGCTACACTTATAAGTTAACACTTGTTAATTTCACTCCCCAAGAGCTTGATATTGTCTCCTCAATGTTACTTTCTAGTACAGATGACGTGAACACGAGATTGCTGGATGAAAAAACAACACTGCATTTTTTGGGTTTGTTTTTACCGAGTAAAGAGATCACATTCGAGCTTTCTACTATACTATCGCCAAGCCAATTCCGGGAGCAAATGTCGCTCCTATTTAAACGCATGAATGTTGAGGTTTCCTCACTATTTATAAACCAAGATAATCTATTTAAAAGCACGAGAGCTGTTTCTGCCTATTCAATACAGTTGGTTATGTTTTGGAGCGCTTTGGTAATACTAATGATATTGCTGACATTGTTGGCATTTTGGTCTTGGGTCCAATTTAAACTAAATTGTTATGAGTCAAATAATCAGAGTGCAAAATGGGTTCGATTTGTACATATACTTAGACTCATTCCAGTGCCATTTTTATGCCGTAATAAATGGCAGAAGGAATTATCATACTGGCAGAAGCGAGTCAGCCAGGCCGATATTTGGTTTGATAACGCGCAGCGATTATTGCAAAATAATGAAATTGAATCGGCCCACATTTTTGTTAAAAAAGCACTCGAAGATAATGCGTCAAATATCACTGCACAAGCACTGGAGGTAACAATTGCCGAGCAACTATATAAATATCAAGTTATTCAAGATGAACGCGAACAGTTTAAAAGTCGGGTATCAAAAGCGGTTGAATTAGCGCATGCGGGTAAGGTCTTTGCTGCGTTAGAGCAAGCTTACAGTGCGCTTGAATTATGCCAGCGACAAGCTGGTGTCAATCGTCCACTAGTTGACTTGCAAATTGAGTCTACTAAAAACTTAATCCATCGTATTTCAACTAATCAAGGACAACGATGTGAAGGCATTATTTTAGCTTCTAGGGAGCACAAAATACACATTAATTGCGCTCAATCGATGCGAATTGGTAGAAGCATTCCCAAAGCGCAAGGTGACACTAGCGCAGATGTTACCTTGCCACAAGATACGCTTTCTCGAGTGCATCAGGGTATTATTATTGTTCGTCAGATAAACGGTTTTACAATTCAGGATTTAGGCAGTACCAATGGTATGTGGCTGCAATATCGAGCCTGTGAAAATAACCAAGAATACATTCTAGCTGAGATGGACCAAATTTACCTTTCGCCCCCAGACGAGCTTGGCAGCATCGGTTTTCAAGTGAGGTATCTTGGGACAAATCAGAGTATCGCTTTGGATTTGTGTCAAAATGCGATGATACCTGCCGTCAGTTTTTCGTCTGCGAAAAGCTTTCTCAATCCGTCAGAGTATGCTGGTCATCGCTGGTATTTAAGTAATGAAAATTTTTATCTAATATGTTCACTCAATAAATATATGTGGTATAGCGAGTCACAGTGGCGAGCCAGTCAAGCGCAACAAGAAACTAAGGCAGACATTAATGAAGTCCTGAAAATTGAACTGAAAGGAGAAGTTTGGTTACACTTATCAAGTCAAACCTGTGATGTAAAAATTGATAATACGAGAATTTTAGGACCCGTGCCTTTGCCGCTAAAAAGTCAACTAAGTGTAAATGGTTTTGTTATCGATATGCTACTTATAGCGGCGCAAGTTGTCGACAAATCAGTGAAAGAAATGCTATATGACTAATATTATTGAGTACGGTGTTAGTCAAGTGCTACAAGCTGAATTTGACATGCTCAGAGAAACCTTATCAATGCGCGAATACCAAGGAGGGCGAAATAAAGAGCAAAATAGAGAGCAAAATAGAGAGCAAAATAGAAAACAAAATAGAAAACAAAATAGCGGGCGAGATAATGAGCTGAATAAAAAGTACGCTGCAAAAACCATTGATAAGCTTGCGCAATATGTCCTTTGCCGAAATTACGGTAAAGCGTGTTTAGAACTGGCTTATTTATGCTGGCCTATTGTTCGTCATCAGGATTATAGCAAGGGTTTATTGGATTTTTTCTGGATACAAGAAGCGATTTCACCCAGTCGCTTTAGAAGTAGTCTTTACCCCCTTACGCAACACGATCTTCATGCACCCTCAGTGACGTTGGACCAGGTGGGCTTAGTTATCAGTGATGCAAAACAAGATTTCACTGTTAGCGCATCCAGAGTCATGCTCTTGAGTGCCTTGCTAGAATTGTTGGTTGGTAATATTCCAAACATCATAGAGGACATCGAAACACAGCTGTCTGGGGCCGATAGCAAGTGTGTGGGAAAATTAGCAAAATATTTACAAAAGAAGCTTTACGAATTTTTAAAATTACATCTGCCCACGGCTAATCTGCAACAAAAATACCGTTATATTCATCAATGGATAGGCGAAAATGGCGATGTAGAAAAGCTCAATGATGAAGCTGTACTGAATTTTTGGATCTCAGCTACTAATGTACCTGGATATGTGAAATTTGAAAACGTGTTAGTCGATATTGTTGACTATCAGTTTGCTTACGAACAAGTCAAAGTCGCCCGTGAAATCTCTTTTAGTCAATCTGATTTAGAGCACACGAGTAGTCAGAGTATTACGCCTGACCTTGAAGAGGATCAGGCTGCTTGGTTATACGAAACTATTTTTGAATTAAGTGAAGATATAATTACGCCGCCAATCTGGCTCGTTGATAAGCCCAAATTCATGACCAAAAAAGAGTATACATGCGTGGCGCTGTTATTTGGTTTGCGCCGCGCGGTTACTCAGTTTCCTTTATCTGTGATGCGAAGCGAAGTGTTTGGTGAATGGCAGAATTTAATTATTCAACAAACCAGAGATAAAAGTGACGTGTTAATTGATAGGCCAAAGCAAGATTATACGACTTATTTTGGGCGTCTAAGTGACTGGCGTAAACAAGCTGGGAATACACTTTTATGTTGCGCCGCCGTATTGTATGAACATAAAGATGTTAGATGCTTGGGGTTATTATCACAAGGTGTTGCCTTGATGATTGAACGCCAAGAGAGCCAAGATTTTAGTCATATGTTGCAACGTTTGGTGAGTACGCTAGAAAATAGTGAAAATAAACCGGAGCTTACATTTACGCATATTAGCCGGTGGTTGTTGCAATCAAAAACGCTCAATAATTTTTTTTCGTTAGCAAAAAAGACCCTCGCAAAGAATAATCGGGTGGGGTTTAAAAGCAACAAAGACTTCCATGAACTCGATATTTATGAGCAAGGAGGCGAACAAATAGTGCAAGGCGGCAAGCTTATTCATGATTTAAACCAGGCGGTCTTTCAGCAATTAGCAAATAAAAACAGTGAACTTGTTACACTTGAAATATTTTTTACCTCAGATCTTTTCATATTCAAAGGTGAATTGGAAAAAAGGCATGGGCTAAAGCATGAGTAAAAAACAAAGTAACAGCAATACTAATGGCGCTTCTAATGTTACGACTAACAGCACTATTGGTAAAAATAATGAGGTAACAAAAATACCTCCATTGGATCCTAAACAAGCTGCTATCTTTAACGTTAAGCAACAATATAAGCGTTTGACCGGCGTTGCTCCGGTAGCTCAAGTTAGCGTAAATGGGGAAGGCGAGGAGCAGGTAATAGCATTGCTGACTCGACGTATCCCATTTGCTGAATTAGTCCGCTGCGCTTGTTTTCCGTTTTCTACAAAGTCGCAAAAATTGATGCCTGTTATTAAAAGCAACGCAAGTTTGTATACCCAATATGAATGGGTATTAGGTAAAATAAGCTTCGCCTCAAGTGGTGAGCAAGTTGCCGCCAGTTCGGATAGTCAAATAATGTCGAGGAAGACTGCGCATTTTGATTTTCAAATAAAGCCTGATAAAAGCAATAACAAACAAGTGTATCTATTACTTAGCTTGAAACAGACGCAAGCAAACACCTCACTGTACGATAAAGGTGTATTTTTACATTGTATGCTTAAAAACCAGTTTAAAGTGCTGCATTTTGAATTCGTACTGGACGCACAAGCACAGATTATTATTGAAAAAGACAGTGCCACTTATCATCTAATAACTAGCCCCAATACAAAATTGTATTTATGCTAATAAACGTTATCAATCAATATCGGACGCATGACAACTAATGTCACTAACTATCCATGTATTTATTGCAACAAGTAAGGGCCTTGTCGCTATACAAAGTATTACTGAACTGCAAGACGTTGAACTGCAGTCAGTGATAACGATCAACGGCTCAACTGACTTAGCGACGATTAGTTCTGCATACCATCGATTTGTGCAAAAAAGTACAGGTGTTATCCAATCTGAATTTGGTGGTCATAGCTTTCGGGCTAATATTTCAAGAAATATCGATCAGGGAAGTAGTTGGCAATTGCCTTTTTATTTAGCGCATTTCATTCAGGCAAACGTGACTTCGCTGCAGTTAGGTGCAGGTGTTGTTCAATTAGGACAAGGAATACCTAAGGCTGGAGATGTGGTTCTGATTGCGACAGGTCAGATTAATACGTCGACGGGCGCGATTGAGGCGGTAAACCATGTTCCTGATAAATGCATGACAGCGTCGCCACAAATAAAACTGTGGATGAAGAAAGGGATATTAGTCGAGTTTTTTATACCTGCAAATAACCTGTATACTAAAGATACAAGTCAGGGTAGGGACTATCAACAGACAGCGTCATCGGTACATGTAAAAACCACCATACCGCAAATACTCCCAGCGGCAGATTGCGCTATTTATCCAGTTATCGATATAAGTCAGTTGAAAGAGCATGTTGAGCAGTTATTGCCCGCTCCTATGGTGCAGGATGACAACCCGTCTGCTCAGACACATAAGTTGGTGTTCCCTGCGACGCGTACTAAACAATTAAGCGACAATTCATCGGGTTCTGATAGAGCAGCTTCAAACTCGTTAACCCTGTCTAAAAAAGCCGTTATCCTATTATTAACAATGGTGCCTGTGTTTTTTATAGTCATTATTGCAATGATGTATTGGGCCTTGAATACAAATGCTGGTTATACTGACACCCGATTTATAACAACAATGAAAAGTGGCCTGTATTGCGATGGTAATGCGGTAAAGCAAGCCAGCAATATTGCGCAACAATATGTATCAAGAATTCCTGCTGTGGCCTTTAGTGATGCCTGTAGTCTAACGTTAATAACTGCCAAGCAGATACCACAAATATGGTTAGTTGCAGATAGTAAAACTCTCATCGAACTCAGTTCGATTGTGATTGGTGAAGAGTTTCACTGGACTATTCCATTACCGAAACAACAGAATGCTGACCGCGAGTATGTGCTGGTTGTTACCAGCCAATATTTGGATCTAGCAGACCTAGCAGCATGTAAATCCTATTTGTCACGTCTTCAACAAACCCAGAAACCCTCAGTTGAAATACTGGCGTCATTTTTTTCGAAGATTAATGTTAACCCGCAATATATCAGTCAAAAGTTAGTCACTGCGGCTAATTAATTCATATTACTTTAGCTTAATATTCAAACTAAACTTCAAATAATCTAAAAAGCCGCCTGATCATTTTATAATCTTAAGTAATATAAGACGGGAGAATAAAATGAAACGAACACGCATATCGACACACTATTTTAGCTTGGCATTAAGCAGTCTTCTTTTGCTGCTGACTGGCTGCAACAGTGTGTTACACAAATCCACTGTCGAGTCACAAGACAGCAGACTAAATAGCACTAATCGATCCATAGCACCGAGCATAGACCGCCTTGACGCAGGATGCCATGCGCAGGTATTGCAGCGTGAAAATAGTGTCGGTGCTGCCGCTGATATTGGCCAGCAAATAGCGCTGGCAAATTCAGCAACACGCTGTATTGAAAACAAATCCTTTTTTCCTCAACACCCCGATAATCAAATTGCGATGCAATTAAATGCCCTAGCGGTTGTTAATTTTATCAAAGCTGGAGAAAGTAAATTGGCCGAGCATAGCTTAGCTGAATTTAGATCGCAGTTTCCTCAACAAGATCTTTTATTTGCCGACTACACGTCGTTTGTCGATACCGCTGTTGCCTTGCTGCAGCATGACGAGTTGTCGGCTCATCAGTTTCAGGTACTGAATATAAATACGGCATTGCGTAATGAGTTAAAGCGGCAAGAGTATTGGCTAAAAAACTAAGTATTGTCGTTCAATAAATCAATATTCATCAAAAGGTTAAGAACATGAATAAAGTACAAAAGGGTAATGCAGTAGATAATGCAAAGGCAAAAAACAGAATGGCGACGTTGTATTTAATGATGCTATGTGTATTTATTACTGTGATGCTTACAACGGTAAAAGTCCACGCGAATTCAAACAACCATTGGCAACCAGTTGCTTCTGAAACCTTACTAAAACTGCCGGCAAATCTAATTGAAAAGCGCATTCAACAAGACTTTGAAATGTCGCCACTGGCTAATCAATTACTCTCTTTGGAAAGTAATATTGTAGACAAAGGTGACAAAATTAAAGCGTTGCAAAGTTTATTAACAGACGCTAGCGCGAATGAAATGACAGAAGAGCGAGTTAGTTTGGTGCAAATAAAGTCGAGCTATTTAGATGATATGCAACTAAGTCAGTCTCTGCGCCAAGACGCACTGAATAAAAAACAGTATTTGTATGAAGATGTTTTGAGAAAGTTGTTTCATCAACAAAACTCGTCAGCAAATTTAGATATGCAAAAACTGCGGGCCAAACAAGAAGAAGCAAAACAACGTATGGACCGAGTTATAGCTCAAGTTGATGCTACATTATTGAATGATCGCCTTGATAAAAAAAGTCCTTACGCTGATGAATTCGCTATGAATTTGGGAAAAATAGAACAATTAAAAAAAGCCATAAGTCAGCATCAATCTTCATTAGCACCAACCATTGATGGAGTTGAAGTGAGTGCACAAGAGTACGTTAGACAATTACTAATGCAGGCTGCAAGTGACCAATCATTATTGGATCAAGAAGCACTGATGATCAGCTATATGGCGAAACTCGTTGCATTAGATGCACAATCCATTGAATTTCGTTTGGCCTATGAAGAAACTGAAGACGGTGTCGTTATTAATAATTTCACCAAACCAAATCAAGCCGCCGACCTATTCTTTTAATTAATATTATAGAGATTACCATCATGAAATACGGATCAAATATTACCCAAAAAACCACTTTTTTTGTCCTGCTGTGCCTATGTTCATCTCAACTTGTCAACGCTAATGAGTTATTTACACTTAAAAATCTTGAACGAGAAAGAGCGACACTTATATCCGACTTTTTGAGCAGCAAGCTCGATAGTCAACAAAAACACCAACGCTTGCAGCAACGGCAGCGACAACTTGCCGATATGGAGAGAATGGTATTGCGCGATGAACGATTATTAAGCACTAAGTCAACCATGGTCGACAATGCGTTTAAAGAGTATGACAAAACCTTTTTGGTTCACGCCGGTGCCGAGCACAAAATGAGTGCGATGGATCAATGGTTGAACAATGTAAACGTGACAAATGAAAGTGTGCTCAATGCTAGAGCAGGATATAGATAATGAATGGCTCTAATTCACTACAGGGTCATTAGCATGTTAACAATTAAAAAATGGTTCCCAACGGTATGTCGACTATTAGGTGCGATAGTTATATTACTAGCGGTCGCAAGCTACATGACAAATATGACGCTAATTGATTTGCTGAGTTATGTTGAAAAAGTATTTAGCTACAGTTTCGTCTTGTTGTTCGCCCCCCTGTTGCTTTTTGCAGGCTATGCGATTGTGTTAGTTAATAGGACAACCGTGAATGAGGCGCAAAAAGCGTTTTGGTTCGAAATAGGTCAGCAGTCAGCAAATGGTATGTCAACCTTAGCATTAACATTCACCTTGCTGGGCATAAGCGTCGGTATAGGCACGCTGTCAAAACAAAGTTTAACTCCCGAAACAGTAAATGAAGTGATTGGTATATTAACACAACAATTTTCGATGGCGTTTATGACCACTGTTGTGGGCTTGCCAGCGGCAACGCTAAGCAGAGCGCTATTGAGTATCAGTATGGTCAAGCCAAAAAGGGAGTTACCATATGAGCGCTCTTTTGAGCTGCCATTTATGCAACATAAAAAGGAGTAAGGGTATGACGATTATGCGCAAAATTACGTTTATTACAGTTAGCATCAGTGCATTTATCTATCTGGTTCTGAAAACAAGCCAGGGTCAACTTTGGTTAAGTGAAACCCAACAGTCTCTGCTCAGTAAACCGACAAAAGAGGCAGACGTTGTATCCTTGAATGCACCTAAACAAGATGCACTTAAACAAGATGCACTTAAACAAGATGCACCTAAACAAGCTGCAGCCAAACAAGGCGCATTGACCGATTCATTCACGCAATTTTTAAACAACAGCGAACACGCGGCGCAAATTTTAGAGCTAGAAATTCAGCTCAAGCATATGCAGAATGATATTGTTGAAATGGCGTCAGCAATACAGCAATTAACCGCGCTTAAAACCACATTACCGGAGCAAAAAAAGATGCTAGGCAATGCACAAATACAGACATTACAAGACAATGATACATCAGTAAATGTGTTTGCAGCGCCGCCAAAATTTCAAGCAACGAGTACAGACCCCGTAGTATATGATAAACAGCAGAGTACGCCCGCTGCGCAAACACGTGCCTCTTCTCAATCACGTAAGGCCGACGCAAGGCTTCGCCAACTGCAGCATCAAGCCAGACTGCAAGAGGTTGTCCAACGCATGGAATTAACGGCCTTACAAGCTATCAGTCGTTAATTTACGTTATTGATTGGACGAAACTAATATGCTGTTTCAAAAAACCAATGCAAAGGATAGTGCCCTTTACCATATGCTCAGCAAGTATTGGTTTCATTTAGTACTACTGAGCATACTAGTAGTGTGGTTGTTTGACGTTTTTTATGTGGCCGACGGGCAAAAAAATAAAACACATAAGGTAGAAAAAGTCATACAAAAACAGAGCAATGATCGTGCTATAAACGGGAGCGATAAACACACATTAGTTTCCGCTTTATCAACTAAAACATTGCCTCTCTTTGCAACAGTTACTTTGCCTAGCGTTCCCACATTAAATACCACGTTACCGATCAGTATGACTGAGTCAGAACTGGCTCCACAGATATTGACAAGGTTAGCTCAGGCGTCTGCAATAAAGACCTTAGAAACAAAGGGTTATAAAGTACACACAGCTGCAAACCAAGTTATGCCGACTAACTTAGTTAATAAGCCGACGGGCGCTCAAGTTAAAAATGTAATTAAGCAATTAACCGGTTTAAATAATCGGCATATTCAATTTTTGCTACCCGAAAGGAACTCTGCAAAAGAGGCTTTTGTGAACCACATGTATAAGTGCGAAAACATGCAGTTTGGGGTCATAACGAAAGTGCCACCTTACCAACTCACTTTGCTCTCAAACGAGCGTGTTCAAGCAAGCGCGTTCCAACCAAGTGAGCTTTTGCGAGTTGCCCACGATTTTTTGAATCGTTATGAACGCAACTTATTCACTTTATATGCACAAGGAGATCGGCCTGTTCGCCTATTTGATATGAGTTTTGATATTAATTTAGCAACCAAAATAGCCGCGGTATTGGGCGAAAACAAACTGCAATCATTTAGTGCCCGATATTTTTTAGAAAGATCGCAAATAGGCTTAACTGAAATTGTATTAAACCACCGTGCGATGTCAGAAAACTGGATTATGTCGTCAAAAAAATGTTATTAAAATGGTCGTCATTGTGAGCTTGCGATAGACTATAGTAATATAAAAGGGCTGTGGAAATAGTTGTGCAAATTGGATTAGTGTTAAGCGGTGGCAAGTCTTCCAGAATGGGCAAAGATAAGTCTGCAATGACAATCGGGACAGAAACAATGTTAGAGCACAGCATTGCTATAATGAATTCCCTCAATTTAGATCGCGTAGTGGTAAGCGGTGCTGAGTTTGATATTCCAGATATATTTTCTGAAAAAGGCCCCGTTGGGGGTATCTATTCGGCTATCCAACACTTGTCACTCAATGTAGGTGATATTGTATTAGTAATACCCAATGATATGCCTCTACTGAGTTCGGGCGCACTACTAACGTTAGTGCAGCAGTCGGTAATACAACGATGTACCTTTATTTATAAACAGCACCCAATGCCATTAAGTTTGTATATAAGTAAAAGCATCTTAACAAGATTTGAATTATTGAAAGACGCAGACGGAATGTCTATTAAGTATCTAATTGAGGCTGACCGGGTAGAAGAACTTGCTGTTGTATCGCAAGACGTATTCAGTAATGTTAATACGCCACAAGAATTAGAAGAGGCCACTCAAATTTTTAATAAAACGCGTCCATAGCTTGCCAGCGGTAGGTATCCTGTATTGGTAGTTGGTCGGTTAAAACCAACAATGTTGAGGGAAAGTAGTAAAAATCAGTATTCAATTACCACAGATAAATAGCATTGCTTGAATCCAGCAATGGCTAGAGAATGTCTCGTATGATGACAGTCTACTGGGCAGTTAAGGCCATTGAAATTTTCTTAATCAATAATTCTCTATTGATAGGTTTTGCAATGACATCGTTAAAACCGGCTGCCGAATAAGCGGTAACCTCGTCTTTCGTGACATTAGCTGTTACCGCTATTATAGGCGCTACGCCGCCCTGATTTCGAATTGCCTTGAGTGCAGCAAGACCATCCACATCAGGCATCTGGATATCCATTAACACGATATCTGGCTGGAATTCATAATACTGTATTATAGCCTCAAAACCGTTTTCAGCGACCTTAATGGCGCAACCTGTTGATTTAAGCATACGCACTATAATTTGCATGTTGATTGAGTTATCTTCGGCCACTAGGATCTTGAACTTTGATAAATCTAATTGCATAGCAACTTTATCTTTTATTCCGAGTTTAGTTGCATCTCCAGCTTTTTCTACTGGCGTAATTTCGACACTAACATCGGCAACGTCAAATGAGTCTAGCGTACTCGTTTTAACTGTTGTCATCATGATTTCCTAAGGTTTAGCCAAAAAATGCTTGCAACACGTTTTAATGTGTACAAGAGCGCTAAACTAAAAATAACAAACTTGCCGTCATATTACAGGACTATTTTAAATACCAATGTATGAGATCAATACAAGCTGTTTTCAGAAAAAGTAGACGTTGGTTTACATTCTGTTTAAAAAATAAACACGCTCTATACATAAATTAAGCAATATATCGTTTTTCGAAAAATTTAATGTAACGATAACAATTACTTAAATCTAATAATGGTGACGTGATAAATAGTTAGTAATAACTTAATTATTTTCTCTGCCAATAACGCTAAAAGCCGAATTTTTTGAGCCACGAAAGTATCATGTTTGCCATGTTGACTACTTACAACAATTAATCACTATGCAGAGCATCAATTGGATTTAGTTTAGATGCCTTAATCGCAGGGAAAACACCAAAACCCACCCCCACAATCATACAAATACTGAGAGATAAAAAGATGGCAGGAATTGACCAACTCACCGCCCAGCCCGAATAAAAACCGATAATTTCAGATAAAGCCAATCCAAATATAATACCCAAAATACCGCCAAGTACAGAAATAGCGAAACTCTCAGCCAAAAATTGCTGTTTGATGTCCTCTTGGGTAGCACCCACTGCTCGCAGTAAACCTATTTCTTTAGTTCTCTCCATGACATTAGCTAACATAATATTCATAATACCAATGCCTCCAACAAGTAACGAAATTCCCGCTACGCAGGCCATTACAATGTTGAAAATCTGTTGAGTTTGCTTCTGTTGTTCAAGCAGCGCCGCAGGGATGATAAGGGAATAATCCTCAATACCGCCATGGCGCAAAACCATGAGCTGTTTGACTGCTTTGGAAGCAACCAGCGGATCGCTAGCTTTTGATATATTAAGTTTAATAGTATCTAATTCGCTGGTCAGTAAATCGTTTGAAAACTTCTGAACACTAGTGGATAAGGGTAAGAATATTCTGTATCGGTCGCCGCCAATTTTAACACCCTGAAACTCGTTTTTATCACCTGGAGGCGGACTCAATACGCCGATAATTTGCAACCAAACATGATTTACTTTGACGTATTGATTTAGCATTTTACTAGTATCATCAGCCATCGCAGGAAACAGCTCCATTGCCGTATCAAAGCCCAATACTGCAACTTGTGCAATTTTATTATTGTCATTCTCGTTTAATAACCTGCCCGCAGAAAGCTTCAAGTTTGCGTGTTCAAAGTAGGTAAGGGTAACACCAAGAACTTCAGCTTGAGATTTCCTGAAATCGCTATAAATATCGTGTATCTTAATTTTTTTACTGGCACTAAATCCTTCAACGAAAGGCAAAGTAGCAAGAGCAGCATCCACGTCTCCCATTGAGAGACCTAAACTTTCTTCTCTGATCTCGATGAGCTCTTCACTGGGGTATTCTTTACCCTCAATAATGATGTTATTAACACCCATAGAATCAATTAACTTTAAGGCTTGACGCTCTGCACCTTCGCCAATATTGAGCATGGCGATAACAGCACCAACACCAAAAATCATACCTAAAAGAGTTAGAAAAGTACGCAGCTTTTGTGCTGATAACTCAGCAATTGCATCTGCTAACAAAACGCGATACTTTTTGATCATGATTGATCACCCACCGCAACAGACTCAGGAATGCTTAACGCAACAACATCGCCTTTTGTTACGCCACTCATAATTTCTACTACATACTGATTTTTACGACCACTGATGACTTCACTGCGTGAAAATTCACTGTCTAATCTTAAATAAACATAACTTTTTCCTTCATCATGATGTATAGCTTGCAGCGGGACGACGATAGTCGGCTCTGGCCGTTTTACTTCAATCTGTGCTGTGATTTTACGCCCTGGTTGCATCAGTCGCTTGTCTTGCTCATCCAGCGTGACCGTAATTTCATAGTAGGTCACTGGGTTACCCCGTTCGATTGAGCGTGGAAATCCCGCAACGTTATTTATTTTTCCGCTGAACGCGCGATCAGGAAAAGCATCTAAGCGAATATTCACCGTTTGCTCTAGTGCCAAATCAATCGCGTCATTAGCCAGCACAAAAATCCGAGCCTGCATATTATCTAGGTTGGGAATATTAGCGATTGTACGACCAGGAAATACAGTTTGACCGACCGATGGTTTTTCGCCGCGACGATCCTTTTCATAGATAAGTAAACCAGAATAGGGGGAAACCACTTCCAATTTTGACAAAGCTTGCTGATGTCTATCGTACTTTGCAGCATGCCCACTGTTGCGAATATTGAGCACTGCCGATTCACTCTCGTGCTGCTGATCAATACTTGATTCTTTCCATTCGAGGAAATCGTCTTTGGCTTCTAAGAAATCACGATTTTGCAAGGTGTCTATGATTTCTAACTGCGAATAAATACGTAAATCATCTATGGCAAAACGGTCAACAAAGGCAAACTCATGTTTAACAAACGTTTGGTCAGACTCAATGTCTTTTTGTTGTTGAGTTTGAATCGCATTATTCTTAGTCATATCCTGCTGCAGCTTCAACATTTCGAGTTCCTCGTCGCGACTGTCTTTTAAGATACGTTGAGCATCAAAACGAGCGATAACTTGGCCTGCTTGCACAATACTATTTTCGGGTGCTAACCATTCTAAAATCATAGGTTGGTTGCCTGGTGACGCTATTTTTTGAGCTTCGGCTGCTTCTATCTCACCAAAAGCACTAACAGAAATTTTGAATTCCCGTTCCGATACTTCATAAGTTGGTACTGTTGATTGTTCCTCCTCACAAGCGGTAATGAATAAAAATAAAGCACATAAACTCGCTAGTCTTGCTGTTTTAGATAAATACATCAAACACTTCCTTGCGATAGTTCAACGGTGGCTTTCATGCCCGGACGCATAATACTGGTATCCATTTCATCAAGCGTTACCCAAGCATCAAAAACAACTTTCAAATTACGCTGCGATTTATTTCTAAAGGCCTTGCCAATTTCACTGATTTTGCCATTGAAAGGACTTTCAGGAAAAGCATCTAAAGTGACCTTAACCTCTTGGCCAATATTCACTTTAGCGGTGTGTGATTCATCAAATTCAACTTTAACTGAGATTTTGTCCAATGAGGGCAGTGTCATTAAGGTTGCACCCATATAAACTGTGTCACCTACAGCCGGTTTTTCATCGTTCCAGTTGAGATAAATAACCATGCCGTCTTTTGGCGAGTTAATAGTCAACTTATCAATGCTATCTTCTAATTCTTTTACTCTTACCGCCCTATTATCGATGCGCGCTTGGCGTACTTTTTCATCAACGGTCATCTCTTCTTTATGCTGTGCGACTCTGTTCTTTGCTTGCAAGTGGATTTCCGTCGCAATTTTATGTTCAGCCTGCTGCTTTTGACGCTCGATTTTAGAGCGCGAGGCGTCTGTTATTTCAACTTTACGTCTTGTTTTATCCTCGTTCATTTTGGCTTCAGCCAAGCTAAGAAGAAGATCTTTGAGCTTGGCTTCATTATTTAAGCCACCTTGCTCGGCTTCCTTTGTTGCTGCATCGAGGTCACTTTTACGCCCAAATAAATCGTTACGAAGTGACTGCCCATCGAATCGAAGTAGAGTGTCGCCGACTTTTACAATGGCATTTTCACGGGCAATATACTCGATCTTAAAGCTCCACATGCGTCTGATATTGGGCGGACCAATGGTTATCTGTTGCAGTGAAACTAATTCTGCGGGTGCTTTAATAATATTTTCAGATGATTGTTGATACACTTCAATAGGCTCGCTACCGCAAGCACTAAGCATAAAAACGCCGGCTAAAACAAGTAGGGAATTACGCATTAGGTTTGCCTTCTGTGTTATTAATGTGAATTCGAACGCTCATACCGGGCAATAAGTTAATGCTCGGTGCGGTGGTAAATTTAACAATGGCAGGAAAGTACGAACTTTTACTCCACTGTGCGCGTTTTTCAGATTGACTTGAAATAGCTTCAATATAGCCTTCGAATGACTTATTAGGGTAAGCGTCAATTATTAACTTAACCTTTGTTTTGTCCTTTAATCCGACCGCGTCAATTTCATGCACCCAGGTTTCAATTTGAAAGTCGGTTGTTGCTTGCACATCCATGACCTTCCAACTTGGCTGTAGATTATTGCCTGCGGTTATTTTTTGTTGAGTCCACGGGTGCATTGCATAAGTAATAGGTCCCGATATTGTTGCTGTGACATTCATTTTTTCGAGTAAGCCTTCAAGATAAGCAATCTCTTCTTCTACCTTCTGAATATCGATATTTTTCTTTTGGATTTCTGTTTCACGTTCTTGTGCTGACCGTCGTAGTGCTTCTTCTGCTTTTACTTGTTCCAACATTGCGCGTTGCAGTGCTAAGTCATATTGGCCCTTTTCATATTGACTAACATCAGAAGCGGGTACGGAAGCTTCAATTTGTGCTTTTTCAACTCGCATTACGGCTAATGTTAAGCTACCCTGAGCGTCAGTAAATTTGCGGTCTTGCTCCATTTTCATTTGTTCGAGCTCAAGCACTTGGCGTTCTAATGATTCTATATTCTGATCCAGTCTGCTTTGCTCGTTTGAGCCATCAAATACAGCAATCGTATCGCCTTCTTTTACAATGGCACCCTCTTCTTCCATCCATTGGATTTGAATTTGCCAACGACTCGATTGTGGGGCATTAATCACTTGTTTGGCGGATGAGCTGACTTGACCTGTTAATAGCAAATCGCTTTGTGCTTCAACCGTTATTGACAACAAGGCTAAACTCAATAGTTGGGCAATCCGCATTACTTTTAACGTAGTGAAATGTATTTTCATAAAACCTACCATCAGAAGTGTTCCCTTTGAGTATTGATATAATTTTTCAGATTAACTTATTATCTTGCCGTCTTTCATGCGTATTGTTCGCTGCGCATAAGCCGCAATATCATTTTCATGCGTTACCATCACAATAGTTTGTCCGGCGTCATGCAGTTCAGTCAATAAATGCATGATTTCTTTTGAGGTTTGACTATCCAAATTTCCGGTTGGCTCGTCGGCCAAAATAACACTTGGTTTGTTGATGAGTGCTCTTGCAATAGCCACGCGCTGACGTTGTCCGCCTGACATTTCAAATGGTTTATGGTTTTTTCGATGGCTAAGACCAACACGCTCGATTAGGTTCAAGGCTCTGCTATTGGCTTCTTCAGCGTTGATCGTTGAATAACGAAGGGGTAATTTTACATTTTCGATAACATCGAGTTTAGGTAATAAATGGAAAGTTTGAAAAATGAAACCAATGTGTTCGTTTCGAATCCGCGAAAGCTCATCATCGGTTAAGCTAGCGACATCTTTACCATCAAGTAAATATTTGCCTGAAGTAGGGGTATCGAGGCATCCCAGGACATTCATTAACGTTGATTTTCCACTGCCAGAACTACCCATGACAGCGACGAATTCATTTTGTTTGATGGTTAAAGAAACATCGTCTATTGCAGTGACAATTTCTTCTCCATTTTTGAATTGTTTTTTTATCGAATGAATTTCAATCATAATGATATAACACTTCCCTGTGTAGCTTATTTTGACGTATCTCGTTGGTACGCATATTTTTAATACAATAGAATACCTCTAAACAATGGGAATAGGTACGTAGGGAAGTAAAATAGTGATTATTTTTTTAATTTAAAAATAACAATTAGCTGCGTTTAGGGCTTGATGATTGCGGCATGCGCCATGTGGTACACGCAGATATAGCTGAACTTATTAGTCGCATTTATGCGCGACTTACCAATAACACCAATAAGTCAGTTCTTGCTGCATAAGAAACTGTTCAGCTTGTCTGCCCTGTAGTAACGCTAGGGTGGCCATAAGTCCTGCTTGCACACAATGGTCACTAGCAACGGTGACAGAACGAGGCCCATCAATAATAGGCTTTCCGAGTTGAGGATTTAAAACATGCGAATAACGCACATCATTTTTTAGTAAATATCGGTTTGCGTCACCGCTCGTTGCTAAACCTCCGCGTGCTATTCTCACTAATACGGTCTTGTATATTGTTCGGTTATCCTTGGCTTGTGGACTATTTTGCACTGGCATTTCAATACCTACATGCCAGTATTGGCCTTCTTTTTTTGCTTGAGTAACCTGAATATCGCCACCAAAATTGACCAATATAGAAATCTTAGGAGCGATCTCTGTGCATAGTTTTGCAACACAATCCACTGCGTACTCTTTACCAATACCACCCAAGTCTATTTCAAAGCCTGCTGGCATTAAAATTTGTTGTTGATTAAATTCAACACGATGCCAACCGATAAATCTCAATAACTTATGTATAGTTTCTTCATCAGGAACATTATCAGAACCATCAAACTTCCATGCATGCCTCAACACACCGGACGTAATATCAAACATGCCATCGCTTATTTTAAAACACGTATTGGCAAACGTCAGTAACTGAAAGGTCTCGACATCGATAGCAACAGATTGTCCTTGAGCTTGATTAATCGCATACACAATATTGTCGTTGCGATACCGACTAAACTTTTTCTCAATACGAAAAGCTTCCGCAGCCGCTTGTTCGGTAATATGGCTAGCCACCAAAGGGTCGAGGGTATCAATGAGCAACTCACAAGGGCTCGCCATACAAAAAAAACTGCCTTTGATATGATCATCGGCAGTTTGAATCTTCCAGTCAGACAAAATAAGACTTACCTATGTATTAAAAATTGTAACTGAATTGCAAGATAAACGCTTTTACACTCGGATACAATTCTTGACTTGCAAGTACTCCAATATTTTCAAAGCCGGCATTTTTTGGATCTTGCTGGTAATACTCAGCTCGTACTCCCCATTCATGCCCATTATTCATTTGGTGAGCGTATTTTAAGCCAACTGTTATTGCTGTCATTTCGCCTAATCTGTAATCGGCTGAGGCGACAGCAGGTAAGACATCGGCATCATTTAAGTAAGGACGATAAAAATCGGCTTCACTTTGCTGATAATAGCGAATATGTGGTTGAATATAGTCTGTTTCTGTTAAGTTATAACGCAACTTAGAATCAATCGTATGTGATTTAATTTCCCAATCGTCGGTCGCAAACCGATATGAAACGTCAGCGACAGCATCATCAAATGCGTACTTAGTTTGCGCATAAATACTATGTTTTACGCGACTGTCAGGGCGATTTTCATGCACTATGGACTGAGTTTCACCATTTGAATTGACGACACTGAGTAACTTGTAAGGGTCGTTTAAGTAACCACTACTATTTGAATAGCTGTAGTTTAATTGCACTATCATACGACGGTTAATTACTTGCGTAAGGCCAAAAAGTGCATCTACAGTTGATTTGTCATCTGTATCGGTAATTCGGGTTTGATTAAAAGCGGTTTCAAAAGCATCTTCGCCAGCTTCACCGGCGCCAAATTGTCCGTTATTGACTACCATGGAAGACAAAGCAATAGGGCGTCCACCAACAGGGTCAATACTATCAAATTGATACGATAAGCCGAACAAAGCGGTCGTGTTCTTGTTATAAAAATCTCGTTCTGCTGACACACTTGTACCGACTGACAAATAGTCATATTCGCTTGAAATGTTGCCGCCTATATTAATGCGAGTATCTTGATATATAGGCTGAGTCCAGTTTGCACTTAATTGCACTCGCGTGTCTTGAAACGTATCGTCCAACGGCAATTCATTGGGCGAAGTCGTGTATTGACCATCTCCAGATGGGCGACTAAATGTTTGTGCATAGGGCTGTGAAACAGCACCTGTGGCTGATGCACCGGTGAGCGTGTCAATCACCAATTTAGTATTTAGAATGTGTTGATCACCAAAATCTTTGGTTGCACTAACGACACCTTCAAGAAGGCTAACACGGTCGGTTTCTCCGTAGTAAAGGATCGCTGTATCAAACTGCCAATCGTTTACTGATTTAGTTTCTTGTGCTTGAACACCGGTGTTTAACAAGGTGCATGTTGCTGTTGCTAAAAGAGTGCTTATTTTTTTTGATTTAGTTAATTGCATCCGCAACCTCCGCCAGCAAATGAACGTCCGCCGCTAGTCCCTTCTTTACTAAAATAAATATGTTCGTCTAAACCGATATCTACTGCGTCGGCATTTAAGGCCATCTCATCCTTAGCCAATAAGTCGCGCTCCCAAGGTTGCACGCCTAAATTGGCACAACCACCTAATTGCACTGTGGTAATAATGGAAAACACAAAAATTAGCTTTTTAGTGTGTTTTTTTGATGCTTTTATTTGATTAATATTCATGTAACAGCTCCTACTCAGACAATAAAGAGATAATTTCTTGTTCATATTTTGATTTGTTTTGTATAAAAAAACCGGTGTGGGTTTTGCGCACATTGCCGTGTTTATCAATTAAGTAACTACTTGGCATGCCGACTAGCTCATAGTCGGCGGCAACCTTACCTTCAGGATCTAAAAGGATACGAAAATTAGCCGGGTAGCTTTCTAAAAAAGTACTAATTAAAGATTTGTCCTGGTCTAAATTAATGCTAACAATCTCAAAACCTTGAGCAGCATATTTAGTTTGCATTGCATTCATCCAGCCAAATGAAGTGCGGCAAGGTTTACACCAGCTCGCCCAAAAATCCAAATAAACGACTTTACCTTTAAAATCTTGCAGAGAAACTAACTGCTTACTCGAATGAAAGTCTGCAAGGGTGAATTCCTTGGCAGTGGATGCATTGGCAATACTGGCGGCAAAAAATAAGGAGATGTAAATTAAAATGTGGGATTTTGTTCGCATAACGACACTCAAGAATATAAATATACATTGAGCTTACTGCGCAAAACTTAAGAGAACCTTAGGTGCACTTTACCTTACGCATTCTGTATTTAACTTATGCTGCTTTTTCAGTTCAAATAGGCTGATTGAGCATCAACACTATAAACAATCAAATTAGCGGCCTGATAAGTATGCGATTAGTCCAAATATGGCAAAGAATGCCGGTTGATGAACAAGATAAATCACCAGGCTATGTTTACCTGGCAATGCTAACCATGTGTTTTTTTCGATATGTTTTAGCGGATCATTTTGCAAAAATGCGGTTGAAGCAAACCAAATACCGATGAACACCACACCTACCCAAGGAAACAGACCGACATAGTCGTTTGAATATGCGGGAAGGTAACTGCGGATATAATTGAATGGCCAAATGCCAGACATCCAACCGATGTTATAGGCAGCAATTATGCAGAGTCCGATAAGCAGGGACATACGGGGTTTATTTGCAAACATAATACAAAGCAGGCTAGCAACAGCAATAAAATGTAACACACCAAAATAAATATAGTTGTTGGGCACCATTAACAACGAAACCAAACTAATAGCCAACGCACTGACTAAAATTTGAATAAGGCGCTTAGTAAATTTTTTCCAATTGATAGCGCGTTGATATGATAAATGCAGTGATGCGCCTAAACAGATGAAGAAAGAGCTCAGGATAACATACCGAAAAGTACGCCATCCTTCGCCATCTGGTATGTTCCAGTCAACATAACCGAAAAATTTGAGGTCATATATAAAATGAAATATGACCATAAGAACAATGGCGACTGTCCGCAAAACGTCAATACTGAAAATTCGACTATTCAATGAGTTAAAACTCCATCTCTAAAGCAAATCTCAGTGTATGATCGGTTGAGTTACCATTCAACCCCGCTATAAAGCCTAATTCCCATTTGAGTTGGCGCTGCCCCTCAAACCGTTTAATTCCCATAAAAGCGGGGCCAATGCCAAAAAAGTCGCGGTTAGAGTATATTTCAATAGCCGGTTGAATTTCAGGTATCCATCGATATCGATATTTTAACCTAAATTCACCTTGCAGTTTCTCATCTGTATCATCGCCCCAATTTTGAGTTACCAGTAAGTTAATGGTCAAACTGTTGCGGCCAAACTCTTTTTCAGCAAGCAAGCCAGTGGTAAATTCCCAACTGTCTTTCTCATGCCCTTTTTCAAGTTCAAATAGTGCACCCCAATCAGCCCAATATTGTCCTTGATCAGTCAACATCCAGCGAGTTTCAATTTCATATGAGTGCAATCCGAAATTATCGTCTGCGTCACGTTCTCCCACAAGATAACCCTCAATAGTGACGTACTCAGAAATAGCTTGTCCATATGCAATGCGTTGCAATAGTTCGTTACCATCGTCATTTTTCCTTGAACTGAAACGCCATTCGAACTCACGCTCAAAAGGCAGCACATAGGGGTGATAAACCTTATCGACGGATTCAGATGCATAGCTTTTGATGGCGAAACCATTGAGCATAATAATATATAAACACATAAAAATAGGCGCTATATGTTTCATCCAATAACTCCATGAACGGTATTTTTGTTTTCGGTCACTTTAGTTCTCATTAAAAGCGTAAATATAATAATTGTAGCGGCACCAAAAACGACTAAATAGATAAGTGTGGGCGTTGCATCATAGCCAACAAGTACGTGAAAAAATTGGCCATATTCGTTTCTATCAGCAATAAAGTTATTGCTATTCCAAAGAGGGAGTGAGGAGGATAAAACATCGATTTGCTGCAAAATAGTGACGATATTACTTAATTGCCCAGCTAAAAATAGCGCAATGGCTATTTTTAGCGGCAGACTCTTATCTATATTCAAAAATACGAAGAACAGAAGATAGCTAATACTGACACAAATACCCAAACCGATGCTCACGCCAACGTAAACGCTGGGACGCAACTGAGTTTGACCGACTGAAGTAAAAAACACGATAAAGTCACTGGCATGAGGAATGACAAGGAGGAACAAACTTAAACTGAACAATAGTTTGCGTGTAATATCGTTATTTGTGGTTTGACCCAATATGACCCCAGTTGTCAGGCTAAGTGAAATAACAATAAGTAAAATTTCATAGCCAATACCCTCAAGTGTCATGCCTAACCAAGGACGAAAATAGGTGAGAATAGCACTAGATAGTAGCCCTAGAATGATGGCGAAAAGATAAAAGAAGTGATGATCTTGTCTAAGTGTAAAAATCCAGGTCGACAATGGTTTATGTCTTTTTGCAGTTAATGGTAAGGACTTTTTACTACTGTCAAAAAAGGAATGCCAAGCACAAATATAGGCGTACAAAATGAAAATCGGCAATGTTTCCTCAATAAAGAGAAGTAGGCTATTGATCAGCATTTTTGTACTTCCTCAGAGCCATCAACCAATCTCGTTTCGCAATTTGTGACGATCACTTTTCCTATTGCAGTCTCGGGGTGATATTCTCCAAAAAAGTCATAGCTGCCTGTTGGTAGTGGGCCGACAAATAATGTTGCTTTCGAATTTGCAAAAATCACTTTTTCACGGTTAAGGTCAAAGCTATCAAACTCTTCTGGTGAATCATCGTGATTAATAATAATCAGCTTGATTTTTGTGTTTCGTAAGATAGTAATTACGCTAGGTTCAAAAATATGATTTTTAAGATCAATGGTAACAACTGTGGCAGCAATAGCAGTATTTATGCTGAAGTAAGCACAAAATAGGGCGACTGAGATTTGATAACTACGTTTATTAGTCATAGTAAGTTGGGCAGACCGTCATCAGCTGTAAACTTGACCTGTACTGACAAACCGCCTAGTTCTGAATCTGAAAATGTCAGATTAGCCCCGTGTGTTGCTAATATTTGAGCCACAATTGTTAAGCCTAAACCACTACCTAAAATACCTTTGTTTACGGCGTCATCACTACGATAAAAACGCTTCAATACATTTTCTCGCATAGCCACAGGAATACCCGGACCGGAATCTTCAATGGTAACAAAGGTATTGGTTGCAACTTGACTAACATCTACACGTATCAATCCATGGTCGGGGGAATACTTGATGGCGTTTGTTATTAAATTTGAAATCAGAGTTTGCATTAGAAAAGGTTTGGAAAATACAAATTGATGGTCGCCAATTAATTCAATAGTTTGTTGCTTTTGCTCAATGTGCGGGTATAGGTCACCAATAACACTTTGACATGTCTCTAATAAATCGACTTTTTCTCTGTCTTGTAGCAACAATTCAGGGTTTGTTTTACTTAGCATCAGTAGTTGATTAACCGCCTGGATCATTCTCTCTACATCTTCCTGCAATTTCGGCAGGTCAGTGTTTAAGTCACTGGGGTTATTCTGCAGGTTGTGAAGATTAATTTTCATGACACTCAATGGAGTGCGCAATTCGTGTGCGGCGTGCGATACAAATTCGCGTTCACGCTCAAAAGACGAGGCCAAACGAGCAAATAGTAAATTCAGTGTTTGAATGACCGGTTCAAGCTCGGTGCTGCGGTTATTTATATTCAATTTAGATAAGTTGTTTGACTGGCGTGTTTGTAAATCCCTCGACAACTGTTTGAGCGGCGCCAAGCTTCTTGTGGTGATCAAAAATATGAGCACGCCTAAAAAAGGCATAACCCAAATAATCGGCTTTACGGCGGCTAAAATCATTTCTTCAACAATCAAGCCTCTTAGTTTTCGTTGCTGAGCCACTAATATCCATTCATTTTCAGTGAACTCTACTGTAAATAAACGCCAACGTTTACCTGAAAAACTAACATCTGAAAAACCGTGTTGTAATTCGCCGATGGGATCCGTTGGTGCATTTTCAGTGCGAATGACGGCTTTTTTATTGACTACAATTTGGTAGGCGAATTCGACACTTTGATTTAATGTTCTCGCCGTTAATGCGGGCATAGCCTCTTTTGATATCAGAAGTTGTTCAGGTTCACCTGCCGTATTACTAGGATTAATGATGTTCCAATTAATAGCAATAGGCACCAGACCTTGAGCGACTACTTTTAATTCATCGTCGTAAGTCCTGCTTGAAATCTCTGTACTGGATCGATAACCTTGGATCGCCGCACTGAAGACAATCAGCGTGAGTGAGCAAATCAGCAGTAAAGTAAGCTGTTTACTAATACTATACATAGTTACTTTGCTTGCTTAGGCACACTGTAACCAACACCTCTAATTGTTTTAATGAATTTTTCAGGTAGTCGTTTGCGTAAATTATGAATATGCACCTCAATTGCATTACTACTGACTTCTTCACCCCATTCATACAATGTTTTCTCAAGGTGTTCTTTGCTCTGTATCCTGCCATGATTCTCCATTAAGGCTTTGAGTAACATGAACTCTCTGCGCGGCAGTTCAACTTTTCCCCCAAAGACCCCAAGCTCATGCGACGCGACATCTAAACTCACTTCATTTATATCGATTAGTGAAGACGTTGCTGTGCCTAAACGACGTTCCATCGCTCTGAGTCGGGCTAGCAGTTCTTCTATGTCGAAGGGTTTAGCAAGATAATCATCAGCACCAGCATCTAAACCGTCTATTTTATCGGTAGTTGTATCCCTTGCGGTAAGTATAATGACAGACAAGTCAGTGTATTTTTTCTTTGCTTTTTTTAGAAGCGCAATACCGTCCATGTCGGGTAGGCCTAAATCGAGGATCATCATGGAAAATTCGTTACTAGCCAACGAACCTAAGGCACTTTGGGCTGTGGGCACGTGAGTAATAGCATACCCTTTGTGTCGCAACGATTTGCTTAACTCTTCGGCAAGTCGAGTATCATCTTCAACTAATAGTAGTCTCATACGCTAAATTTATAAGTGGGATGTTTCTGATATTATAACTGAATACTTAAGTCATGCTTAAGCTTTTATAGCGGATGTTATATGCAATGACTTTTCACGCAAAAAAAAGCTGGGCAACGTACGCCCAGCTTCAAAACCTCTTAATCAACTTGCGTTGAATAAATAGGTAGGAACCTCTTAATTGGCCTGTGGTACAACGAAACCATCTAATAGAATGAGTTGCGGTGCAGCACCTTCCATATCACCATCAACTGCGAATGCCGTGTATATCTCACCAGCGGCTAGCGATAGAACGCCTGTTTCAATAGCTTCAGTTTTTGTGCCTGTGGGGGTTACAGTAACCACATAATCTCCTGCAGGTAACTGCACGTAGCCAGTCTCAGCGAGCGCACCAGTTGCATAGGGTACGTCGGAAAATGCTGGTGAAACGTCCGTAATTTCGCCGTCCGCCGTGACGTATATATCAACATTAGGTGTGGCTTGTGAAGCGTGAAAAATGCGTACTTGAGCCGCAGTTGCGATTTTTCTTGGCGTATCAATGATTAAGTCTAAATCAATTAGTGCAAGTGTATTGTTCGCTATTGCTGTGTAACGCATGCCCGCTGTTAATGTAATAGCAGCGTCATCAATCACAACGATGCTGTTGTCAGCATCAGCGGCAACGTCGATAAGGTAGTCACCAGCAGCAACTTCAATGTAGCTCGTGGCGCCTTTAAAGGGGGCTCCATCAAACAAAGTTAATGCGTTGTTCGCAATGATGTCTACCGCAGGTGCATCTGCAACAGCGTGCACAGCGCGAATTTCAGCTGGTGTGTCTTTGTCTAATATGGTTGCAGAACCAGCACCCGTAGCGACCACGAGGGACACTGGTGACGACCCCGTTACTACATTTTGTGTGGCGGAAATTAATAAGTCAGAGCCGGCTGCAAGTGCAAGCGTGCCAGAATCAAATACAACGGTTGTTGAACCTGCTGGCGTAATTCTAATTTGGTAATCGCCCGCAGGTACTTCAACCTGACCGGTAAATCCTTTATAAGCTAGAGTAGCAAGCGGTTGTTCCGCTGATAGCAATGTGTCCGGCGCTGTTACATATACATCCACTTCGGGCGCATTTGGAGCCGCATGTACAATTTGCGCTCGCACGTTTCCAGCAGTCACCGGGGTGAGTGTATTTTCAACCACTAAAGCCTCTAGTGTGCCTTGACCAACTGAACCGATTGCTAAAATAGTGTACGTTTGGCTACCGACTAAGGCAGGTGAAAATGTCAACACGTTTGCATCATCGCCCGGTAAGTTAGCTTCTACAGAAATTTCGTAAGTGTTAGGTGCAATTGCGTACCAAGCTGTGGCATCTTGATAATCAAGATCTAATTTTTGACTTATCGGTGTGCCACCTATAATAATATCGACGGTTGGGGCATCAGGAGAAGCGTGTACAACGCGCACGTTGGCGCTAGTCGCTAGTTCGACAGGTTCGACGGCCTTATCGTCATCGCTGTCTAACCAACAACCTGACAATAAAAATGCTGAACAAAAGACAGGCAGCAGTAATTTATTTTGTGATGTAATTTTCATGATAGTTCCTTAATTCATTTTTAGATATTGCGTTTTTTGAAAGCAATTTTGCTCATTACAATTATATATACTTCGAATTTTTTTGATCGGTTTAGCCCAAATTACTGTTTTTAAGTTAAACTTTTGTAATAAAACTTTTCATAAATTTTACGCGAGGTCACCATTAACTACTTTCGAACCATCAAGCCGTCCGACAAAGACTTATTTTTCTTACCTTTAGGTGGGACAGGAGAAATAGGCATGAATATGAATTTATACGGGCATAATAATAATTGGCTGATGGTTGATTGTGGCGTTACCTTCAGATCCCCCCTTGATAGGATAGATGACCAAAACCCATCTGCTAAATTGTTTGATATGATAGCACCTGATCCTGTATTTATTGAAAATAGGCAAGAGAGTTTGTGTGGCATTATTATCACTCATGCGCACGAGGATCATGTGGGCGCGTTGCCTGCGTTATGGAACAAATTCAAATGTCCTATTTACACAACAAAGTTTACTGCCGAGGTACTGCGCCGAAAACTATATATGACCGACATTGCCGAACTGGTTAAAATTATTGTTGTTGAGCCCGGCAGTAAAATTGATATAGGACCATTTACTATAACGTGGCTGTCAATAACTCACTCATTACCAGATGCGCAGGCGTTATTTATTCAAACTGCGGTTGGCTCTATTTTCCATACCGCTGATTGGAAAATAGATTTTAATCCAATAACCGACCAGCCTTTTAATGCAGCACCCTTTAAACAACTTGCTAAGTTGAAGCCAACGGCAATGGTCTGTGACTCGACTAATGCCTTGCGTCCAGGCTATTCCTTGTCAGAAGGTGATTGTGAACTGGGACTATTGCGAACGGTTCAACAGTGTCAAGGTCGAGCTATTGTTACTTGTTTTGGTAGCAATGTCGCTCGCCTGATTAGTTTGGCAAGAGTTGCTGCAAAAACTGGGCGATACATGACATTATTGGGGCGCTCACTCGAAAATATGTACAGCATTGCCCGCAGCACGGGTTATTGGCCGGATGAATTAAAAATTTCGCATCGCCGAGATATTGGTTATTTACCAAAGCACGAAGTACTCATTGTTGCCACGGGTAGTCAAGGAGAAACCAGAGCAGCATTGGGCAGACTAGCAGGTGATAGTCATCCAGATTGCGAAGTAGAATCAGGTGACACGGTGATTTTTAGCTCAATTACTATCCCCGGCAATGAAAAGGCAATTGATAAAATGGTCGAAAGCTTAAAAACGAAGGGGCTTACGGTCATACAATCAGCACAATCTAAGCACACGATACATGCATCGGGTCACCCAAATGAGCACGATTTACGCGATATGTATGAGTGGGTTTCGCCTAAGGTTGCTATTCCTGTGCATGGCGAACCCCAACATTTGCAAGCAAATGCGTTGATAGCGCAAAAGCAAGGTGTTCAAAAGCAACTTGTCGGATTAAATGGCGATCTATTCCAATTAGCACCGTCTATTAAAATAATTAAGAATGCGGTTAAAGTGGGCCGAATCGACATAACTGAAGTGAATAAATCAATTAAATCTTAATGCTGCATTATGCTTATAGTGCTCGTTAGCTGTAATCTATGTGTTAAGTTGTGCCAGTACGCGGTTACCTATGCACTAATCAAAATGGAGTAAAGCCATCATGAGCGTCGACACGTGCACCTATTTAGCCAACGTCAATAATCGCCTCGCAAAGCCATTAAATAACGACCTTATTGTGGCTGAGCTAGTAGGCATTTTATGTGCAAAAAATGTTAAAGCCGATCCGAAAAAGAACGCACATTTCCGAAAAGGGTGGCGCTCCGGTGGCGGCAGCGCCTTGGCTGTTATATTTCCAGAAACACTATTGCAGTTGTGGCAAAGTCTGCAAGTGTGCGTTAAAGCAAACACTATTATTGTCATGCAAGCGGCCAATACCGGATTAACTGAAGGGTCGACACCGAGCGGCAGCGACTACGATCGCCCTGTTATTGTAATTAACACTTTAGCTATTGATAAGCTCTTTATGATCAATGCGGGTGAACAAGTTGTTAGTCTTCCGGGGGCCACCCTGCATCAGCTAGAAAAACAGCTAGGTAGCATAGGTCGCGCTCCTCATTCGATTATAGGATCGTCTTGTTTAGGTGCCTCTATTGTCGGAGGTGTAGCGAATAATTCAGGCGGGGCGTTAGTGAAACGTGGACCCGCCTTTACTGAACTTTCACTGTACGCGCAAGTCGATGAACAGGGTGAACTGATACTAGTTAACCACTTAGGAATTGAACTCGGCGATTCTCCAGAAGCGATATTGACAAATTTGCAACTCGGAGAGTTTGCAACTGATCCGGTTGCTCAAAGTCGTAAAATGGCATCCGATAAGGAATATATCGAGCGCATCAGAGATGTCGACGCTGACACACCTAGTCGCTTTAATGCGGATAAGCGAAGACTATACGAGTCAAGCGGTTGCGCTGGAAAGTTGGCCGTGTTTGCGGTTCGTTTAGATACTTATCCAGTTGCTGAACGTGAGCAAACGTTTTATATAGGCACAAATAATACCAAGGAATTAGCCCAACTCAGAAAATTAATGTTATCACGCTTGAGCAACCTGCCCGAAGTAGGAGAATACATGCATCGAGATACTTTTGATATTTCACAAAAATATGGCAAAGATACCTTTTTAAGTGTTCTGCATTTCGGAACCGATCAATTACCTCGTTTATTTTCTATCAAAGGACGTATTGATGCTGCGCTAAACAAAGTGAGCTGGTTGCCAAAAGCATTAACAGACAAATTTATGCAAGCTTTTAGCCGTCTTTTCCCTGAGCATATTCCGCTGCGTTTACTTCAGTATCGTAAAGATTATGAACATCACCTTATTCTCAAAATGAGTAATGAAGGGATCACAGAAGCACACAGTTTCTTGTCAGAATTTTTCAGTGAATCGACAACAGGTAGCTTCATGGTATGTGATGAGAATGAAGCAAAACGCGCGTATTTGCATCGTTTTGCCGCAGCAGGAGCAGCGCTGCGATATCATACTTTGTTTGAAAAGACCGTTGGCGATATTTTAGCGCTGGATATTGCTTTGCCGAGAAACGAGATTGACTGGCTTGAAAAATTACCCGAGGAGTTAGAGGATCAGATTGATAAGAAACTTTATTACGGTCACTTTTTTTGCTATGTATTTCATCAAGATTACATTCTGAAAAAAGGAGTCGATGCGCAAAAAGTAAAGGCACAAATGTTAGCTCTTTTAAATAGCCGAGGCGCCAAATATCCAGCAGAACATAATGTCGGACATTTATACGCAGCAGAGCCCGATTTAAAAGCCTTTTATGAAACGCTTGATCCAACAAATACCTTCAATCCAGGGGTAGGTAAAATGGACAAAACTCAACGTAACTGCGCCTGCAGCTTGTAGGCAGCAGGATACAACTGATATGTTAATTTTGATATATGACTAAAATGTTGAATATGGATACTGTGGCTGAAGACATCAAAACAAGACAGTAAGCAGATTACTTCAGCAAGACCGATTGCCATTTTTTAAAAGGCGTTTGTTTTTCCAAACCCGTCAGACACAGACAATGTTTTAAATTGTTACAAAAATACTGGTCATACATACTCTCTTCACAAATAGAAAATGCCCAATCCACTGCAAAGAATTGATTTTGTTATACTAAGCTTTTTTTTACATCGGCAATCATGTTTGTAACAAAACAACTATTCGTAAAAAATTGATAACAACGAATGTAAAAATCGGTTGTATATTATTAGTAATCGCGCATTATTATAATAATGTGAATTACTTGTAAACGACAGGAAGGATTATGCCAACAGATACTGCCAATTTGATTCCTCAAGAAAGTGTGGTTTCACCCTTAACAATGCTCTATAAATGGGAAAAAGAACAGCCCGATATTCTCTATATGACTCAGCCAATAGGTGACACTGAACTCACTTTTACTTGGCATGAGACGGCGCAAGAAGTACGTAAAGTTGCTGCCGCTTTGTTGGCAAAAAATTATCCAAAGGGTAGTCGTATCGCCGTATTGTCTAAAAATTGTGCGCACTGGATGATTGTTGACCTAGGAATTATGATGGCTGGGCACATTTCTGTGCCAATTTTTGCCACCGCAGGACAAGAAACCATCAGTTATGTACTCGAACATGCCGGTTGCTCGCTTATTTTTGTTGGTAAATTAGATAATACCGAAGCACAAGAAATCGCTGTGCCTGCGAGTATCGAAAAAATAGGCTTCCCGTATCCTGGAGCCGTTGGTGCATCATGGGAACAGTTTACTGACATAGAGCCGTTAAGTGAAAGTCCGCTTCCGGACATGAACGAAATTATGACGGTCATATATACCTCTGGTAGTACCGGGCAGCCAAAAGGCGTTGTGCATACTTACCAAACTATTTGTTGGGCTGCGTGCAACTCATTAAGTGCGCTATCGGTAAATGAAGACGACCGAATTGTGAGTTATCTGCCCCTTGCTCATATCACTGAACGAGTATTAGTCGAGCTAGCGAGTTTTTACTCTCGTATGCAAATACGCTTCGTCGAGTCTTTGGCCACATTTACCAGAGATGTGAAAGCATGTCAGCCCACATTGTTTATTTCTGTGCCACGTTTGTGGACGAAATTTCAATTGGGTGTATTGGCCAAATTACCACAAAAAAAGTTGAGCTTCTTACTCAGTATTCCTTTTGTAGGCAAAAAAATTGCCAAAAAGATCCGCAACGAAATGGGCTTCGGTTCAGCTAGATTGTGGGCTTCGGGGTCTGCTCCCCTCGCACCTGCAACTATTGAGTGGTTTCATACTATCGGTGTAGATATTTGTGAAGGCTGGGGCATGACTGAGAATAGTGCTTATGGCACGGGAAGCGTTCCCTTCAAAGCGGATAAAATAGGGTGTATCGGAAAAGCTTACGACGGTGTTGAACTAAGAATTGCCGAGGATGGAGAAATCCAAGTAAGCTCGCCATGCAACATGGTTGGCTACTATAAAGAACCAGAAAAGACAGCCGGCGTGTTTACAAACGACGGTTTTTTGCGTACCGGTGACAAAGGCGTTATTGACGCTGAAGGTTATGTAAAAATCACTGGTCGATTAAAAGACATTTTTAAGACAGAAAAGGGTAAGTATGTTGCGCCTGCGCCAATTGAAGCAAAGTTAATGGAAAATCCGATTGTTGAACAAGTGTGTGTCACTGGTACTAACCTACCTCAACCGATTGCACTACTAGTACTGTCTGAACAGGCGAGAGAGCATAATAAGATCGGTATTGTCGAAAGCTTGCGAGAGACGCTTACGAAGGTCAATAATAGTCTTGAAAGTCACCAAAAATTAGACCGAATTGTTATATTTAACGAAGAATGGTCTATTGAAAATGATTTGTTAACGCCAACGCTAAAAGTGAAGCGGCATGTAATAGAAGACAAATTCAAGTCTATAATTTTAGCAAATCATAAAGAAGATATCGTTTGGAACGACTAATTTTGTAGACCGTATTTAAACGAAGGTAGCGAAAGCTACCTTTTTTTTACATTAAATTTATAATTAAGTATCTAATATAATACATAAAAATCTACTTTTGCTCCGTACAATTCACCGGCTTGAACAAAGAATGGAAACATACATGATAAAAAAAACAGGTTTGTTAATGGGTCTTCTGTTTCTAGGCAATTCTTTTGCTGCAAGTGCGGCGATGTCAGTTGTTGTAAATAAGAAAAACACTGCTGAAATTGACGAAAAGGTAGTACAGAGAATATTTTTAGGAAAAGAAAAAAAGTTCAGTAACGGTGACATTGCAGTTCCGATTAACTTAGCGACTAACAATGTGGGTCGCGGTGTTTTTGACGAGCAAATTTTGGGTAGAAGTTCTAGCCAAGTATCTGCTTACTGGTCAAAACTGGTATTCACTGGAAAAGGCGTACCGCCTAAAGAAGTTGAAAATGAAGCCGATGTATTGGCTGCAGTTGAAGCTGATATCAATGCTATTGGCTATATAGATAGCACGTCGGTTACAGCTGCAGTTAAGGTAGTTATTAGTAAATAAGTGAATCAAACGTTATTAATCATAGTTAAGTTATTAAATACAACCCTTTAAACACACCCTTTAAATACGGCCCTTAAATACGGCCTTTAAATACGGCCTTTAAAAAAGCTGTCAAATAGGAAAATCAACGATGTTGAAGAAAATGCTCTTAACGGCAACCTTGTTATGTGCAACAAGCTCTGTGCTTGCAGAGCTTGTGGTAGTTGTAAATCCTGCTAACGCGAATGCGCTGGACTCAAAAACTGTGCAACGTATATTTTTAGGTAAAGACAAGAAATTTGCTGATGGCAACGAAACTATTGCTGTCAATCAAGCTGCCGCAACGGAAATAAGACAAAATTTTGACCAAGAGGTTCTTGGTAGAAGCTCAAGCCAAGTATCAGCATATTGGTCGAAGCTGGTTTTTACAGGTAAAGGCATTCCGCCGAAAGAAGTAGCCACTGACGCTGAAGTGATTGATTTAGTATCAAGAAATCCTAGTGTGATCGGTTATATCAATAAAGCATCAGTGACCGATGCTGTCAAAATCGTCGAAATGTAAGGAGATGAATATGATTAAATTAAACAAGAATTTATCCGTAATTGCGGTTGCAGTATTAGCTACTTTTCAGGCCCAAGCTGATATACGCATTAATGGATTCGCAAATTTGACTGGTGGTATCACCAGTAGCGAAGATAGTTTGTACGATTATGACGACAATATCGGCTTTGCTTCTCAGAGTTTGTTTGCTATTCAGGTAAGTGGCGATATAAACGACAAAATGACGGCAACGGGGCAATTGGTCGCTCGCGGAAGTAATGATTATTCTGCAGACTTTGAATGGGCATACATTACCTATCAAACTTCTGATAATACGAGTGTTTCTGCTGGACGTTTAAGGATGCCATTATTTAAATATTCAGCATCTTTGGATGTCGGATATTCTTACCATTGGGTCGTAGCTCCGCAGTCAGTTTACGGAGTTCCTTTCAATAACATTGATGGCGTCAGGTTTGACTATTCTGGTTATACTGGTGATCTAGAATATAGCTTTCAGTTTACGACGGGTAACATCGACAGCGAGTTTACTCTTGCGGGCGCTAGTGCTGCTTTAGTCATCGATAACGTGGTTGCTATTACTGGTGACTTTGCTTATAAAAACTGGAAATTTAGAGGGGTTTACGCAACAGGTAAAGTGAACTTTGATATCCCTGATTTAGAGCCAGCATTTACACAACTATCGCAACTGTCGGCTAGTTTGAGTGATAAATTACAAGCCAGCGACGACAGTGGTATTTTCTATGGTGGCAGCATTGAATATGATGTCTTTGATTGGTTTGTCGCCGCCGAATATACCGGTGTAGAAATATCAGACTCATTTTATCCTGATGAAGTGAATTATTATGTAACTGCGGGTATTCGAACAGGTAAATGGACGCCTTTTATTACCTATGAAAAGTCGGACCTAAATAATGGGCCTAAATTTTTATCTGAGATCAGCGGCTTTCCAGCGGCTTTCCAGCCGGGTGTTACTCAGCTAGTGGTTGCTATACAACAACCCGCTGTGGCAGAAGATAACACTATTTCTGTTGGTGTTAGATATGACTTAGATACCAATGTTGCTTTAAAAGCAGATATTGTAAAAAGAACCAACGATATTAATGATAAAGAAGATTCACTACTTCGATTCGCCGTTAACTACGTTTTTTAAGGTGTTACGTAGCTAGCGGATTTTCGAACTCGTTATGCTTGGTCGCGCAATGGCTACTTACGATGTGAGTAGCCATTTTTATTTCTGCAGACCAAAAGACTTAACTTGGATATCTTTTTTCTAGTTGCTGATAAATACGATCTGCATAGTTACTTAACTTACTGTCTGTTTCTTCTAACACTTCCACTAAATGTTCATTATCTTCTTTACCGTGCCAAATTTTAATATATGTGCCTTCTTTATATCCATGGTCCTGCCTAAAGAAGTTTAAAATATTTTTACCAACATATTGTGAAAACAAGGCACTTGAATCCATTTCAGCTTGTTCCACAATTTTTAGAAACAATGCCACGTCAAAACGTTTAGCAACGCACAAGCCCGCCATGAGTTCTAAATTTTCAACCAGCGTCGCTTGGCTAAAATTAATCTTGTTACCATCAAATATGACGTCTGTGTGTGATCCTAAAAGTGCTTTTTCAATGGCGTTTGCTGTCGAGCTGATGTCACCCTCATGCTGAATAATTAAGTGAGACAAGGCGAAGTGCCATATATCCACTAACTCCATTTGTACTTGTGGAAGATCTAATTTTTGTGCCTTCCACCATTTCCAGCCGTGATGCTCAATAGCTTCTACTGATTCGATCATCGCGGCTCTTAGATAGCTATAGCCGGCTGTTAACCATTGCGGATTGACCTTTTTGTTCATGCCATCTTGGAGGTTTAGCATGGTGTTAAGTTGAGTACTTGTTAACATCAATCTTCCTTTCAATTTTAGTTAAGTTGACAACCCAATGTTGGGGCGGCAGATTTATAGGGCGATATTGTAGCTGTTTCATGCCGACTTTAATACTGCATCTGAATAGTACACAAACAGTACACAAACAGTACACAAACAGTACACAAACAGTACACAAACAGTGCACAAACACAGCACTAATACAGTGCATAAAACAATATTTATGCACTTTAAGGCATCATTAAGGTAATGATTATAAGATGTAATTATTTTATGTTTATGATTTTATTAAATAAAATAAATTGGCAACGATTTTGCATGTACTTGTGTGTTGTGTGTGTTCATTTAACATCCTTTGCATTATTTGTGTGGTGCGTTGGCATGGAACACCTTTTGCTCGGTAGACATAGTCCTTTGTCCACCGAGCTTTTTCTGCGTTTTTGATAGCGATATTTATCACATCCTAGTGTTAAGAATTGCTTATTCATGTCATAGTATAAGCACCTTCTGTTGAACAATAATAAGAACAATTAGCCTTGCTAACACTCTATCCTTCAAACAAATTAGAGCATTTAAGTTATTTGCTGCAGGCCGTTATGAGCAATAGCGAACAAGCTATTTTGCAAGCTAAAACAGTGTTAGTCGAAAGCACGGGTATGCAGCATTGGCTCAATTTACAGTTGGCTGAGCACGCGGGTATTGCAATGAATATCAACTACCCGATGCCAACGCGTTTTGTGTGGCAACTTTGTCGCGACATTCTTGGTCATGACAAAGTGCCAATGCAATCTACATATAAGCGCGAGGTTATGCTGTGGCGTATTGAAAGGTTACTGAGTTCAGATGCATTTAAGCAGCAAAATTTTGAAGCGTCACTGATTGACTATTGGCAACAAGAAAGCAGCACAACAGCAGAGTATAAGCGAGTCAATATCAGTCGATTGATTGCCGACACACTCGAGCAATATCTCATGTTTAGGCCGAATTGGCTGCTTGCATGGGAAAAGGGGGAGTCAGTATTAACATCTTCCCAATCCAAAGGTCGCAGTAGTCAAGAAGGTGTTAGTTGGCAACAGCAAAATACAGTTGCCCTGAAACACGAAGCTTGGCAGCGCTGGATTTGGCGCGAACTGGCAAAAGAAGAGCCAAATCACCCTGTTAGACTTCAGCTATTAGCGTTAGAACAACTAGACAAGAAAAGCCATCTGTTGCCCAGCGAAGTTTATTTTTTCGCGATAAACACAATGGCACCGCAAACGCTCGCATTTTTTAATCAAATAGCGCAGTACACCCAAATTCACTTCTTTCACTTGAACCCGTGCGTAGATTACTGGGGCGATGCAGTATCAGACAGAACGTTGGCAAAGCAACTGCAACAAGGCAAAATTGATGCTTGGGTTGAACAACAAGCGATTAACCCATTGTTGAGAAACTTGGGACAGCAAGGTAAAGATCTATTTAATTTACTATCGCAATCTTCGCACTATGAAATAAGTGCATTTGATGCGGATTATCCACAGCAACATTCAACGCCGACCTTATTACATAAAATTCAACGCGATATTTTACAAGGCGAGGCTGCTGAAATGTCTCAATCGGTGGACGTAACAACGTCGTTCAAGGCCTTGCCGGATCATTCTTTGGTCGTGCGTTCATGTCACAGCGCACTGCGAGAAGTGCAAGTGTTGCATAATTATTTGTTACAGCAGTTTAGTAAAGACGATAACCTTAGCCCGCGCGATGTGATCGTTATGTGTCCCGCAATTGAAAACTATTCACCTTATATCGAGGCGGTATTTGGTAAAAGTATCACTGAGCTTAATAACGTTGATAAACAACGTATTCCGTGTTCGATTGCTGATCGCAATCCATTGGATGCAGATCCATTGGTTGCTGCGTTTATGCAGTTGATGTCGTTGCCTGATAGCCGCTTTAGTGTGACTGAGTTTTTGAGCTTTGTGCATCTTCCAGCGGTGATGCAAAAATATGATATCAACACATCAGAACTCGATCTTTTTGCTTATTGGGTGCAACAGTCGAACATTCATTGGGGCTTGGATGCTGAGCATAAATCGTCCATATTGGGCATTGATAAAGCCAATGACGTATTTACTTGGCACTGGGGAATGAGTCGATTGTTAGAGGGGTTTAGCCATGCAGACACTGACCTCTTAATTGATGATAAATTATTAGCTTTAAATGAAGTTGAGGGGCAGTTGGGCGTCACCTTTGGTAAATTGCTGCATTTACTGGAGAAGTTGGCTAGCTATGGTGATTCCATTAAACGTTCGCGTACTATGGATGAATGGAAAGTGTTTCTCTTTGCGATGAGAGATAATTTATTTGATGCCAGCACTGTCGAGCAATACGCTTCGCAAACCATTACAACAACATTGGGTCAATTTTTTGAACACTACCAAATGTCATTTTTTGATAACCTAGAGGTCTCTGCAACTGTCGATATAGAGACAGATAATGTTGCCCCGCCAGATAGAAAGTGGAGTTACCAAACACTTCGTCAAGCCCTGCAAAACGCATTTACCTCGCCGGATAGTCAAAATCAGTTCATGACCGGGCAAGTGACTTTTTGTTCGATGATGCCAATGCGCAGTATACCGTTTAAAATTATTGCGGTTTTAGGTTTGAACGATGGTGAATTCCCTCGGCAATCGACCTTTGTCGATATGGATTTGGTTAATCATTTAGGGCGTCAAATTGGTGATAGATCACGCAGAGGCGACGACAGATATTTGTTTTTAGAAGCCATCTTGTCAGCGCGCAACGCTTTATATCTTAGCTACCAAGGCAAAGGGATACGAGATAACAAAAACAGAGAGCCCAGTTTGGTATTAAGTGAATTTTTAGTTTACTTAAAAAAATACCATCAATTTGATCAAGTCAGCCAGCAGCCGTTGCATCCGTTCAGTATTAATGGTTTTTTGTCACAACAAAGTAGCAGTCAACATTTGTCACAACAAGCACAACAAGCACAACAAGCACAACAAGCACAACAAAACTTTGATAAGGGTTGGTATAGATTGATGGCCAGCTTGCATTCAGCAGATAATGCGCTGCCGGCGATCGTGCATGCTTTACCTGCTGATCCAGTCCAGCAGGTAAAGCATGATCAAGACGTGTCAACAATACAGGCAACTATGGATGAGCCTGACCAAGGGGAGTTGATTGTAAGTAAAAGCCCTCTATTAGCCGCCAAACTATACTCCAAACTAGCCGTCAAACAAAAAGTGAGACTGGCTGATTTGGTGAGATTTTTCAAAAAGCCTGTCGAGTTTTTTGCAAATAATAGCCAAGGCCTTTGGCTGGATGATATTGAATCAAGATTATCTGATACTGAACCCTTCATTGAAAATGGACTGGATGTTTATTTAATGAAGTCTGATTATATTGACTGTTTGCTGGAATGCGAGAAATTTGGTTTCCCACAGGAACAAAAACAAGACGTTTTGAATACAATGAAAACCAGCTTGATGTTATCAGGCAAGTTTCCTGATTATCCTAATTCGGAGGTACTCATTGATGAAAACGCCGAGCACAGCCAAAAACTGGTTAAGGAGTTGTCTAAGTATGTATCAGAGGAAGTACTCAGTGGGCAATTGAGTATTTCAAATGCGTTGATTGATTTCCATTTTGATTTATCAAATTTGGGCGGTGCAGTCGACTATAGCCTAACTGGTAATAGTACTCGCCATCTTATCGGTACATGGATCAAGCATCTTATTGTGTGCGCATTTGCTCAGCCGATTAGTTCATCTAGCAACAAATTGGCTAACCAAATCGACGTTGCTGGGCTCAACTTAAGCAGTTATACAATTTGTATTATCAAAAACCCACAGTCGAAAGTAGTGTCAATAAAAACAGAACAATTTACCTTTATCGAACAAGAGGAGGCAAGCGCATATTTGTCTACTTTGCTAGATGTTTTTAATCGTGGCAATGCAAGTCCTCTGCTCATTTCGCCTGACCTTGCGGACAAATTAATGTCAGGTATAAAATCAGATCCTGATTTTATACCTGACACTGCAGGCACTGACAATTATTACCAACACCCTGAAATCGCAAATAGATGGTCAACGTTTTTCGATGCAGGCAATTTTCCTTCACAGTTTGTGATTGATAAATATTTTACGCATTATTTTCCTCATTATGTTGAAAAAGATAAACAAACTATACGCGACCTGTTATCTATCTATCAGCCTTTAAAAAAACACATGGTCACTAGAAGTGCCAAAAAGGCGAGGACATAATTTATGTTGCAACTTGATCCTCTTAACCTTGAATTACACAGTCGCCATTTAATAGAAGCGAGTGCAGGGACAGGTAAAACCTTTAATATCACGCGTCTGTATGCTCGGTTAATCCTTGAAAAAAGGTTGTCAGTGCAAGAAATCTTAGTGATGACATATACGCGAGCAGCCACTGAGGAAATAAAGGGCCGAGTCGCCGCATTTTTGCTGGAAATACACGATGAATGGTATGCCGACAAGCAATCTGATTTCACACAAACGCTAATCAGTAGAGTGGGCCTTGAAGAGGGGGATGCTTTGCTAACGGCAGCACTTTTATCACTCGATGAAGCCTCTATTTTTACTATACATGGTTTTTGTCAACGTGTATTGAAGCAATTTGCGGTCTCACTAAAAGCCGATTTAGAATTGGAGTTAGTCACCGATTCAACAGAACTACTGTTGCAAGGTGTGCAAGACTATTTAAGAGTAGCGACCAAAAATAAAGCCAGTTTTGCGTTGTTATCAGCAAAGAATTGGCACATCCCTGATAATTTCTTTAACGAATTCAGGTCAGCAATTTCTTCAGATCTAGCATTGACTCAGGTGACAATGGCTCAAGTGCAGACAGATGAAAATGCAAACTTAGCACGTCAACTGCATGAGCAAGTTGATTTTATTAAACAGTTGTTTAAGCACTTACAACAAAACCAAACTGTGCTTTTTGAGGCAGCCGTTGTCGGCCATAAGGATGAATGCAAACGCACACAAGAGTGGCATTTGATCATGGCTTGGTTTGAAACGTTATTAACTTACATAGCCCTCAATGAGAGCGCGGATATTACTGCAACTATAACAAAACAATCATCGCAACAAGGTGCTGGCTGTTTAGAGAATGAGAATGCAGAGGATGAAAGTGTCGGAGATGATAGAGTCGAGGATGAGAGCGTTCAGGATGAGAGCGTTGAGGATGAGAGCGTTGAGGATGAGAGCGTTGAGGATGAGAGTGTCGATTTACTGCAAGTGTTAACTATGCCGCCAGAAATGGGCGATTTTATTAATGGCAATCGCTTTCGATCCTCACCTGAGGCTAAAGCCATGTTGGAGCCACTAAAAGCACTTCGATCTGAGATTAAAAGGTGGCTTGAACAAAGCACCAAGCAATTAGAAAGAAATGCGCAATTGACGGCAGTGCTTGGGGTTGTGAAAGAGGGAGTTTACGCTATTCGTGAACGGGTTGAGATGGCAAAGAAGAAGGCACATGTTGTGTTATTTGACGATCTCATTAGTGTGTTTTCAAATGCCCTACAAAGTCAGGATGTAAATTTACTTGATTCAATCCGACGTCAATTTCCAGTTGCATTAGTGGATGAATTTCAAGATACGGATCGCCATCAGTACCAGATACTTGACAAACTTTATCCGAAGGCAGACAAAAATAGTTTGTTATTGATGATAGGTGATCCCAAACAGGCTATTTATGGTTTTAGAGGCGGTGATATTTTTGTTTATCTTGCTGCCAAGCAAGACGCTGATCATGTTTGGTTGATGGACACCAACTGGCGTTCTAGTGCACAAATGGTAACGGGTTATAATCGATTATTTTACGGACATTCATTGCTACAAGAACAATCACGACCGGTGTTTGGTTTTGACATTGACTATGAAGTTATAAAATCCACGCCATTCTCAAAAGCGGCCAGTTCACCTCTGTTTGACCCTTTAGCTTCAAGAACAGCAATGACCTATATGTTATCTTCGGACGGCGCTGAAACCTCAATTGGTAACAACAATACAAAGAGGAAAAAGGTTGAGTTAGAACAACAAGTATTAGACTGGAGCTCACTTGAAATAATGCGCTTACTCGGTGACGCTAAAATTGGTGATAACAAGGTTGTGCCAGCCGATATTGCGGTATTAGTTAAAGACAGGATAGAGGCAACACTGGTTAAAAATAGCTTGGATGCGGTTGGCTTAAAGTCGGTTTATTTAAGTGATAAAACGCCACTGTTTTCAAGCCCTCAAGCGACGGAGTTGTATCGAGTATTGGATGCGATTTTACACAGTACAAACAGATCAACTTTAGTTGCGGGCGCGAATAGCTCGTTGTTAAGTGGAGTTATTGCTAACCATATGTCACCGAAGGATCAGCAAAAAACATTGCTTGAGTTACACAGCGACTTAATGCATCCCGAATGGGAAAAACTGGTCGTTAGTTGCTTTGAATTTAAAGCAAAGTGGGCACAACTTGGTATTTTTAGTCTTTTGCTGACACTAATAAAAGAAAACTATGAACCACAAACCTCACCAGAGCGAAGTTTAACAAACATGATGCATTTGGCTGAGGCGATGGCAAAAAATGCTGTTCTCAATAAGCTGCCCGAACAACAACTGGCTTGGTTGAGCCACCAAATATTTGATCACGTTGCCGATGAAGAGGTGCAATTACGTCTTGAGAGTGATGCCAATTTAATAAAAATTGTGACTCAACATGGTTCAAAGGGATTGGAGTATCCTATTGTGTTCGTTCCTTTTGGCAATAAATATAAAGATCCACGTAGAAGAAAAACAAGCACCATTCAACATTTTAAATACCAAGATATGCAAAGCGCACAATCGATTTATCAATTAGGTGCAACGCACGCGAGCTTGAATGAATATGCTAAGCAAGAGCATGCCGAAAAAATGCGCTTAATGTATGTCGCGGTGACTCGAGCAGAGTATCGCTGTTACTTGGGGGTAGTAAACGACATCAGTAATAGTGAGTCAGCGCTAAATTCAGCCTTGGGCATTCCAAATGAAAGCCTGAACGATTGTAAATCTGAAGACCCTGCTCATTCAAAGATAATGAATTGGCTGACTACGCATGTGTTTGAAACCAACGATGCAGCATCTGTGAATGGCGCTTTGCACAGCAACAGCAGTGCCGTGAATGTTGATATACCCCCCGTCATGTCAAGTGCTTATCAAGCCGATGATGAAATTATAGTGCCTGCTTTTGTGGACGCAAAATTAGCTAAACGGTCGGCATGGATAATCAGCTCATTTTCAAATTTGTCGCGCTTTCACAAAAGCGATAATAACAGTTATTATGATGTGGCATCGCCGAATCAAATTTCCTTGCATGCAATTGAAACAGCAAGCGAACATAAGATTGTTAGCATTGAGACGAGAACAGATGAGCTGCTAGATCAGGCCTCAGCGCAAACATCACAGAATATCAGTGAAAATTCGTTGGTCATAAGGTATCAAATCGAAAAAGGTGCGGATACCGGAAACCTGTTGCATGATATTTTAGAGCAAGTTGATTTTCATTCACCCGATTGGGAAAGTGCGTCAATTGTCGCATTGTCAAAGTATAAGGTCTTGCAAGAAAAAGAGCTTGTGGCACTTTTTGAGTGGCTAGATAGCTGTCTAAAGACGCCGCTTATTAATGACTTCTGTTTGGCAGACTTAACCGTTAAGCATACGTTACGAGAAGCCGAATTTTATTTCCCAATGCCGCATTTAAAAGTGAGGCACGTGGCAAAAGTACTGCAACAATACCGCCAGCACTTACGGAAAAGTAGAGGCTTGTCTGCGCTAAGTATATCAATGGCTGATATTCCTGAGCTCAGCGGGATGATGCATGGGTTTATTGACCTCATATTTGAGCATGACGGTAAGTACTATGTTGCCGATTATAAGTCGACTCATATGGGGGATTCGCCAAGGCACTACAGCACCGAGAAACTGCATGAAAACAATCAACAGCATTTGTATGACTTACAATACTTACTGTACTCATTGGCTCTGCACAAGTATTTAAAGCAGCAGCTTGGCGACTATTCTTTCGAAACCCATTTTGGCGGGGTTTTCTATTTATATCTGCGTGGTATGTCGCCCGACAGTCAATTCGACGGCGGATCTAGCGGAGTGTTTTTTGATAAAGTAGATAAGCAGTATATCGACTTGCTCGAAAACCTGTTTAAGCCAACTAAAGAAGAGGCTTAAAAGCATGTTGTTTTCTCTTCCTCCGTCCATAGCAAAACAGACCGGTTATTCGTCGTGCTCTGATTGTTTGCTAGCGTTGCATGATATTCAATCTATCGACTATTATTTTGCTAATAATGCAATCATCCAACGGTTTGAGCTCGATGCCGAGAATGACTTTTTCAACGATCAAAAATCACTTGGGCAACTCTTTCATGTGCTGTTGGCTCTCTCCTATTTCCAAAGGCAAGGGCACAGTTGCCTTAACATTGCAGCCATCGCAGAAAAGACCTGTTGGTCAGAGGCCGATGTTACTCAATATGGATCAAGTTTCAGCAAACAGAATGCCAAATTGAAAGCTGGTTTTGTATTTGTAAGTGCAGCAAAGCTGAGCGATGTTATTCAACGTTTTGATAACATTTGTCCATCAAGAAACGATATACAATGGGATGAACCCAATTTATATAGTGGACGATATGCAAATTACGAAAATGAAGTCGCTGATTTTTTTAGGCAACAACAAACACAGCTCTTAGTTGATTTTGAACCCGCGTTTGCAAGCTTACAACAATGCGCCGATGAGCTTTGGCCAACGTTATTCCCTGCGAAAAATGGGCAGGATATTGACTGGCAGCAGGTATCTGCAGCCAATGGACTTATTGCACAAACCTCCATTATAAGTGGGGGTGCAGGAACCGGTAAAACCTACACGGTTGCTCGACTATTATTATCTTGGCTGTATACACAAAAGAAGGACTCATCAACTCAGGTAAAGTTGATGCTAGCGGCCCCAACAGGAAAGGCAGCACAACGCTTAAATGAATCTATTTTGGCCGAATTTACGCAATTACTTAATTCGAATAAAGAAAACCAAGTTGCGACATTGATTACCGACTTAATGCCGATGATCCAAGCAAAAACAATTCATCGTCTACTCGGTATAGGTATGTATGGCATAGACCCAAAATATAACCACAAAAAGCAATTAGATTGTGACTTTTTGGTAATAGACGAAGTGTCTATGATTGATTTAGCCATGATGGCTAAGTTGTTACGTGCACTGCCTAAAACGGCAAAATTAGTATTAATTGGAGATGCAAATCAGCTTCCGTCAGTTGAGAGTGGCGGATTGTTAAAGGACTTGGTTAATCAAGCCGATTGGCAGTATGCTGCAATATTAGGCGATTATTCAGGAGTTTATAGTCAATCACATAGGCAATTACTGAATAAATTACTGCCTGGTTTTGCAACTAACAATAGTCAGAACAAAATGAATGCGAACGACCATAGTGAACTTGAAGTGAATAGTGAAGCGAATAATGAAAGTTTATTCCACTATAATCACGTTACGTTTTTACAAAAAAGTATGCGTTCGCAAAATGAAATCACGCAACTGGCACACAACATATTACTGGGTCAGTCAGCACAGTTTGCAGGGCTGTTGACAAGCGCTAAAATTAACAGTGAAACGTCAAATTTGGAAAACAAGAAAACAACACAGCAATTATCACTGCTAATAACAGAGCCAGAAACATCCGTTATAACATGGCATGAAGATGCCTACACGCAGGCAGGGACATTAAAAACCATATTATTAGAGCAAATTGCGCAGCGTTACGCGTGTATATTTGAAAGTCGTGATGTTGACCAAGCGATCCAGCAATTAAAGCAATATAGATTGTTGTCTGCGACTAAAAAAGGTCGCTTAGGTACAGAATTTCTGAATACTCAAATTGAACAACAACTAAGAAAACGTTTTTCACACATTGATGCAGGGCAGATGTACCATGGCATGCCAATCATGATTGTTCAAAATGATTACCGTTTACATTTATTTAATGGCGATATTGGTGTTGTTTGGAGCAATGACGATGGTCAATTGCGTGCATGCTTCCCAGATCCAGATATTCCCGGAACTCACTTGGCATTCAGTTTTATTTCGTTACCTGCGTTTGAATTGGTTTATGCAATGACAATTCATAAGACTCAGGGCTCGGAGTTTGAGCATGTTGATATTTTACTACCCAATATAGTGGTCAACAACGCTATGTTTTATACTAGCCAGCATTTGAGCCGAGAATTACTTTATACAGGGGTCACTAGAGCAAAACAAAGTATTGGCATTATCGCTAGCTTACCGGCGCTTAACGATTGCATAGAAAAAACATCAACGCGATTTAGTGGCTTAAAACGAAAGTTGACTAGCTAAGTTTAGAGACTGATTTGGCCGCCTAATTAAACTCCTAACCTTTTATTTTTACCACTCCTAACCTTTTATTTTTACCACTACTGGGCTCTTCGATGCAGGCACAATGGAAAAGGTAAGAATTTTTTTAGAATTATTTAAGTCAGTGTTCACGGTATGCACTTTCACGGTTTTAGAAAAGAATAATTGGTTTTGTTTAACTCGCATAAAGTGCTGAGCATCAAAATAGTGTTGTTGGTTTAAACAAGCCAATTTAGTCAAGGACGAGCAATCTATCCAACCGATAAGTTGGCTTGGGTCAACAATACTATTTTGTAAAGTAGCGATATCTTCTCTGAAGGTTAGACTAGCGCCAAACACAGGTAGATCTGATAATGTTATCTCGGTCGTTTCGTCTGCAACCAAAGATAAGATTTTGCATTTTGACTTTTCTTCTAAGTTGTCATTAGCTTCTGAGTGAGGCATAGTTTCTATCCCTTAGACACCTGTGATTTTACTTCTAGGCATACGCAGTCAGATTTGCGACAACGCATCTTAGTTGTGAGAGTAAATAAAAAGGTGTTGTTAGCGTCATAAGTGAGATTAAATTCTAGGTTAAATATCCATCTTTGCTGATGATTCAGATCAAGCAATGTGCAGACAAAATAATAAATAATAAATAACAAAAATATAGAAAATATAGAAAATATAAAAAATATAAGGAGTGGTAACAAATGAGTTTGACGAAGTGCATGAGTTCTGTCTTTTTTTTAGTTTTGCTATGCTTATTACAAGTAGTTCAGGCGCAAGATAAAGAAGACTTTTTACAGGCTAAACAAGCAATGTCTGGCTTTGTAGAAATTGTATATTCTAATAGTGACGACAAAGTTTACTTGGCATTGGATGTTGCGCAACTTAATCAACAAATGCTATTTCAAAGTAGCTTACCGCACGGCATTGGTTCAAATGATATTGGACTAGACCGAGGTCAGTTAGGAGACACTCGTTTAGTTGAGTTTCAACGTTTTGGCAATAAAATATTATTAAAGCAGCTTAATACTGATTATCGCGCAAGTTCAAGCAACGTTGCCGAACGTAACAGTATTGATGAAGCTTTTGCTGATTCAGTCATCGCTGGGTTTGAAGTGGCACATGAAAGCGTTGGTAAAATCTATATTGATTACACCGCTTTTTTGTTATCCGACGTGCATGGTATTACCGAGCAGTTAAGTCAAACTGGACAGGGTAGTTATTCGATAGATAGTGCTCGTTCTGGCATTTATTTACCCAAAACAAAAGCATTTGAGCGTAATACTGAACTTGAAGCACTAGTGACTTTTGCCGGCACGCCAAAAGGTCGATATATTCGACAAGTAACGCCCGATGCAAAAAGTGTTTCTGTGCATCTACACCATTCGTTTTTCGCTTTACCTGACGATGGCTATAAAACACGTGTTTTCCATCCTTATTCAGGATTTTTGAAACACAGTTTCTATGACTATTCAGCACCTTTAGATGCTGAAATGGAACAGAAGTTTATTCCACGTCACCGTTTGTCAAAAATGAATCCTAATGCAGAGGTAAGTGCACCGGTAGAGCCGATTATTTATCATTTAGACCCGGGGATCCCAGAGCCAGTTATGACCGCATTAAGAGAAGGTGCGTTGTGGTGGGATCAAGCATTTGCGGCTGCCGGTTATAAGAATGCATTTCAAGTCAAAGTACTACCTGAAGGTGCCGATCCTATGGACGCGCGCTATAACGTGATCCAATGGGTTCACAGAGCAACGCGAGGTTGGTCTTACGGCAGTTCTGTTATTGATCCGCGAACAGGTGAAATCATAAAAGGACATGTGACTTTAGGCTCGTTGCGAGTAAGACAAGATTTCTTAATTGCACTTGGTATGACAAGTCCTTTTGATGATGAAAGTACAGGAAAAGCCAATACAAATGCACAGCTAGCGATGGCGTTGGATCGTATTAGGCAATTATCCGCGCACGAAGTTGGCCATACCTTAGGCATCGCACATAATTTCGCCGCAAGTGAAAATGATCGTGCGTCGGTGATGGACTATCCACATCCACTTATCAGTTTGGAAAATGGTGAAATTTCACTCAAAAATGCTTACGACAAAGGGATCGGTGATTGGGACAAATATGTCATTGCTTATGGTTATCAGGATTTTGCTGATGCCGATGAAAATAAAGCGTTAAGCGCATTAATCTCGCAAGCAAGGAAAACCGGCTTTTTATATAAATCAGATCCTGATACTAGAACTAGCAAAAGAGCGTCAAGTGATGGCCATTTATGGGATAACGGTAAGAGCCCAGTTGACGAATTTGCAAGAATAAGTGCGGTCAGAAAGTTTGCGCTAACGCGTTTCGGTGCTAATTCATTACCAGTCGGTGCCGACTTGTCTTCGCTCGAGGAACGCCTCGTTCCGATATATTATTCACACCGATATCAGTTGGATGCGCTAGTAAAACAAGTATCTGGCGTTATCTATGAATATGAACAAAAAGAGCTAAACTTACCACTCAAAGGCAGTGCGTTTGTAACCGGGGAAACGCAACTTAAAGCAGCCGAAATGGTTGTCAATGCAGCGTCAGCCGATTATCTAGCCATACAACCATCGCTAGCAAAACTGATTAACCCCAAAGCTTACGGTAGCAGCCGAAACAGAGAAAGTACCAATGGTAGAATGGGGATTGTGTTTGACCCAGTCAGCGCAGCAGAGGCAGCATCAGCTTATGCGATCACGACTTTGTTGGAGCCAATAAGGTTGAACCGATTGGCATATCAACATTCTTTGGATACTCGCATTCCAAGTGCTCAAAAAGTGCTTAGCTTGGTATTTGAGACTTTAGTGAAGACGAGCTCTAAGGATATTTTAGAACAACGTATTAAGCACGTTGCGCTAAATATTTTCTTTGATGTGCTGAAAGCAGATGAATTGTCACCCGAAGTCAAGTTAGCGATGCAAGGCGAATTGTTAAGTTATCAGAGTTGGTTAGCCAAGAAAGACAGAAGTGCTCAAGGCAAGGTATTACTGAAGTACATTGAGCATTATTGGACGTCGAACGAATGGTTGGGGAGTTTTGCGGTTAAGCAATTGCCACCGGGTTCTCCCATTTAGTCGTTTTGAGCACTCAAATAACTCGGCTGTAGCGCATATTATGCGTAGGCTGAGATAAGTGTTGATCAAAACTCATACAAATATTGCGGACCAAGAGCCTGCCGCGGTCTGCAATTCTGATATGAGTGTCATTCATTGAAACTAAGCCATCAAGCTCAAATCCACTTAAATCTGCAATGGATTTAGCAAAGTAATCATCAAAATTAATTCCAAACTGTTCAGATATTTCTTTTTTACTAAGCTGAAAATTACACATTAAGGAATGAATGACAGCTCTGCGTGCTTCATCATCAACATTTAACACTAGTCCTTTTACTAACGCTGATTGTTTGTTTTCAATTGCCTCGTAATACGTTTTTAGATCCTTGCTGTTCTGCGCATACATGTTCTCAATGCTACTGATTGAAGACACGCCTAAGCCCAACAGTGCATTATGTTGTTTTGGCGTATAACCCTGAAAGTTTCGATGCAGGTGACCCGCTTTTAAGGCTTTACTTAATTCGTCATTGGGTTTTGCAAAATGGTCCATGCCAATAAACACATAACCTGCTTTAGTTAAAAACTCGATACCGAGGCGCAATAAATCAAATTTTGCATGTGCGTTAGGTAACCATTCATCTTTAATTTTGCGCTGTGCAGGGAACTGCTGAGGCATATGTGCATAACTAAAAAGCGAGATTCGGTCGGGGTCAATTTCGATGACTTTTTGCAAGGTCGTTAAAAAGGTATCGAAGGTCTGCATAGGTAAGCCATAAATCAAATCTAAATTGATTGATGCAAAACCAAACTCTTTCGCTCTAGTCACTAATGCGGTAATAAATTCAGTGCTCTGTACCCGGTTTATTTTTTCTTGCACTTGTCTATTCGTGTCTTGCACACCGATACTTAAACGGTTGAAGCCAACGTCAGCTAAATCATCAATGTAACTCAATTTAATCTCGCGAGGATCAATTTCAATACTGGCTTCGACATCTGCATTAAAACGAAAGTTATGTTGCAAGTGCGCCATCAGTCTGGCTAATTGCTGTTTGTCTAAGAAACTGGGTGTACCGCCACCCAAATGCAATTGACTTACTTTATAGTTAGTAAACTGAGCACCACGGTGGCTAATTTCTTTAAACAGAAATTCAAGATATTTGTCTGCCTTATCCTCGTGACGGGTCACTATTTTATTACAGCCACAGTAATAACAAAGAGAATGACAAAAGGGAATATGTAAGTATAGGGATAAATGCTGGGCGCTTTTACTGTTGGATTTTTGCTTAATCTGAAACTCAAAATCGGCATCAGTAAATTCGTCATGAAATGACAATGCGGTAGGATAAGACGTGTATCTTGGTCCTGCTGTATTGTATTTATTCAGTACTTTTTTATCGAAATACTCAAGATCTGCCATATCATCACCTACATTATCAATTGATTGATGCAGATTATAGGTCAAGACTGTTAGTATGAAATTGATCTCAAGCAAGTTTCCATACAATTCATGAATAACCCTATATCACAACAATCAATTACCCTTATGCCACCAAAGCACATAACATTTTGTTTACACTTAAAAGGAATAATACATGGCTCAATTATATCTCGTTCGTCACGGTCAGGCGTCCTTCGGTGCAGCAGACTATGACAAGTTAAGTGACATCGGACATAAACAGTCGTTGTTATTAGGACAGTACTTTGCCGAGCGCGATATTACATTTGATAGCGTGGTAACAGGCGATATGCGCAGGCACAAAGAAACGGCCGCAGGCATACAGAAAGGTGGTGAAACTGCGATACCTGTTATTACCGACTCGGGTTGGAACGAATTTGACTTTGACGCAGTTGTGAGTGCCTATTTAGCCGTTAATCCTCTGATACGTCCTGCCGCTGATGCGCCAAGATCCGAGTTCTATCGCTTATTAAAGAGTGCGATGTTCGCTTGGTCTCAACAGGAAATTGGTAGCAACCTACCTGAATCATGGGATCAATTTACAGGCCGCGTTGCAGAAGCAGTAGAGCGTATTTGTGCATCAGGCGCTAAGAATGTGTTGGTGGCAAGTTCAGGTGGTGCAATTGCGATAACGATGATGAATATGTTGGGGTTAACTGTAGATAAAACGGTTAACTTTAATTTGCAAATTAAGAACACGAGTATTAATCACTTTTTCTTTAACCGTGATGGTATTCAACTAAGCAGTTTCAATAATGTGGGGCATTTAGATTTGCCTGGACATAAATCATTAATTACATACAGTTAATAAACTAAATAACCAGCTTAAGCATGGGGCGAATATGAACTTTGATTACACTGAAAAAACGCAAAATTTGATTGATAAATTGCAGGCCTTTATGGATGAACATATTTATCCAAATGAAGCGATTTATCATGACTTGGTGCACCAATCCGAAAATCCATGGGTCACTCCGCAATTGATGCATGATCTAAAGGTAAAAGCCAAAGAAGCCGGTTTATGGAATTTGTTTTTGCCAAGCGAATATCTACCTTATGGTGCAGGGTTAACTAATCTTGAGTATGCACCACTTTGTGAATTGATGGGCCGTGTATTATGGAGCTCAGAAGTATTCAACTGCAGTGCCCCTGATACCGGTAATATGGAAGTATTGGCAAAGTATGGAAATTCAGAGCAGCAAAAAAAATGGCTAGAGCCCTTGTTAAATGGTGAACTGCGTTCGGCATTTGCGATGACAGAACCCGCAGTGGCATCTTCTGATGCAACTAATATTGAAACGTCAATTCAGCGTGACGGCGATGAGTATGTTATCAATGGTCGCAAATGGTATACCAGCGGTGCAATGAACGAAAATTGCAAAATAATGGTGGTAATGGGTAAAACCGATACCACAGCGGCGAGACATGAACAGCAATCTCAAATTTTAGTTCCATTAGATACCGCCGGCGTGACTATTGTTCGCCCGATGTCCGCGATGGGCTACCTCGATCAGCCAGTTGGTCATGCCGAAATCCTTTTTGAGAACGTACGGGTGCCAGCCAGCAGTTTACTCGTAGGTGAAGGTAAAGGTTTTGAAATTGCTCAAGGTCGTTTGGGTCCGGGTCGTATTCACCATTGTATGCGCCTTATTGGTTGTGCTCAACGAGCACTAGATGAAGCATGTGCGCGAGTTGAAGAACGCATTGCTTTTGGTCAGCCCTTGAGTAAACAGCAATCTGTACGCGAAAGTTTAGCGCTGATGTATTGCAAAATTGAACAAGCTAGATTACTGACCTTAAAAGCGGCAGACCATATGGATAAGTATGGCAATAAAGTTGCGAAAAATATTATTGCCGCAATTAAAATTGTTGCTCCTAAAATGGCCTGTGAAGTTATTGATGAAGCGATTCAAATTCACGGTGCAGAGGGGACGTCACAAGACACAACCTTGAGTGAAAAACTAGCCTACGCGCGCACTATTCGATTGGCTGATGGCCCTGATCAAGTGCATATGATGCAATTGGGTAGGAATTTAGTTCAGCAAATGTCAGCTAAAAGTCAGTAAATAAAATTGATGAGCTTTAAAATCACACCAAACCTAACGACTCTTCAGGCATATTGCACTAGCAATGTACCTGAGGTCGGCAAGTTATTAACCCTCGAAAAATTCAGTGGGGGCCAATCTAATCCAAGTTTTAAACTGACAACAACGACAGGTGAATTCGTATTACGCAGACAACCATTGGGACATTTGTTAAAGTCAGCGCATGCTGTTGACCGCGAGTATAAGGTTATTTCTGCTTTGCAAGGTAGCGCCGTCCCGGTGCCAAAAGCAATACATCTTTGTACCGACAACGAGGTTATTGGAAGCCAATTTTTTATCATGAGCTTTGTGTCTGGTGATATATTTTGGAATGCCGCATTAGCGATACTGGATGAACGCCCCTGTTTTGGTGAATCGCCTAATTCAAAACGTGCAAAGATATACGATCAAATGAATTTAGCATTGGTGAGTTTACATAGTCTGAACCCAGAGGATGTTGGGCTAGCTGACTTTGGTCGTCCGGGAAACTATTTTGCTCGTCAGTTAGATAGATGGACAAAACAATATATTGCGGCAAAAACAGAAGAAAATCACAACGCAGAATTTCTTATTAAATGGTTAGGTGAAAATTTACCAGATGATGATGGTTTAACTTCGATTGTGCATGGCGATTTTCGTTTGGACAACATGATATTTTCGCATGATAGTCAAGACCTATGTGCGATCCTTGATTGGGAATTATCAACGCTCGGCCACCCTTATGCAGACTTAGCCTATCAATGCATGCAATTAAGGCTACCTGCAAATATGGGTAATGTGCCTGGTTTGGGTGGAGTATATAGAGAAGAGTTGGGTATACCGAGTGAAGAAGAGTATGTGGCGCTTTATTGCGAACGTGCCGGTATCGATAAGATAGACAATTGGCAGTTCTATATCGCATTTAGCTTTTTTCGACTACTCTCAATAGTCCAAGGCGTTGTGAAACGTGGTAAAGACGGTAATGCGTCAAATCCAAAAGCATTAGAACTAGAACAACTATTAACACCATTATCAAATCTCGCTGTGCGAGCTATAAAGGAAGACTATTAACATGAAAGCGATTGTTTGCAATGAGTTTGCGCCTGTTTCACAACTAACACTACAAGATATGCCTGACCCTAAAGCATCTAGAGGTAAGGTTGTAGTTGATGTCGCTGCAGCGGGTGTTAATTTTCCTGACAGCTTGTTAGTTCAAGGTCTGTATCAGATGAAACCTGATTTACCTTTTATTCCTGGTAGTGAAATTGCAGGGACTATATCTGAAATCGGGGAAGGCGTTCCACACTTGAAAGTGGGTCAAAAGGTCATTGGTTTATGCATGTTAGGTGGTTATGCTGAAAAAGTTGTATTGCCTGCATCTCATGTCATTCCATTACCAGATGGCATTCCGTTAGATGAAGCGTCAGCTTTAGTAACAGCTCATGCAACGGCGCATCATGCGTTAAAACAAAGAGCTGATTTATCAAGTACTGATACATTATTAGTCACGGGTGCTGCTGGTGGAACGGGTTTAGCAGCGGTCCAAATCGGTAAGTTGATGGGTGCTACAGTTATTGCTGTTTGTTCAACTGACGAAAAGTGTCAAGTAGCAAAAGACAATGGTGCTGACATTTGTATTAACTATACTGGCATAGATTTAAAAGCCGCTATTAAAGAGCATACGAAGGGCAAGGGTGTCGACGTTGTTTATGAATGTGTAGGTGGCGACATGTTCCATATATGTTCTCGCAGCATGGCATGGAACGGCCGACTGCTGGTAATTGGTTTTGCTGGTGGTGAAATTCCTAAATTTCCAGTTAATCTTTCGTTAGTAAAAGGGTTTTCAGTGGTTGGCGTATTCTGGGGATCATTTACCCAACACCAACCGCAAGACTTTATGGCGAATATGAAAGAACTTTTAACATGGTATGTTCAAGGTAAAATTAAAGTCATTGTAGATGAGCGATTTGCATTAGCGGATGCAGTTGATGCAATTAATAAAGTGACAGATAGAAAAGTAAAAGGAAAAGTGGTTATTACACTTTAGGTTAGCCGTTAAACCGTTGAGTAAACAAGCAAAAAAAGCATTGGTTTAATTGCTTAGTAAAAAAGAACATAAAAAAGGGCGACTCTCGCGAGTCGCCCTAAGTGACGAAGTAATCTTCGTCTACCATGTTGAACTGGTCTCCAAAATGGCTACTAAAAACGTATTAGATACGTTCTTGAAGAGCGATGGCAATTGGATTGTCAGCCAAGCCCTGTTCATTTATCCATGCTTGTAAAGTTTTGCCATCTTCTTCTGGAGACGATAAATCTTTCTTCGGCATTTTTTTAACTAATAGCGTTCCTGCTTCAACTGAATTGTTTAGCACAGCCTCACGTATCATACTATTACCATTGCATTTTATACCCGTATAGTAATCTTTTAGCTGGAGTCTGAAGTTAGAACGTACAATTTTAATCTTTTTACGTAATTCACTTTTATCGTCAGCAACAACGATATTACAAATATTAGCCAATGCTTCTTCAACCTCACTTGCTTGAGATGGTGCTGACACTAAAACAAACGGCAGAGCCACTGCAAGTGCGTATAATTTCGTTTTCAACATGATATTTACACCTTTTCAATAAATTATTTCCGCCTGAATATACTGACTAAGAACGGATCGTTCAGTCAGTAGCTGAATACTATAGTATTAATATCCATACTTAATATTTAAACTTTAGTATAAAAAACATATAATTAACAACGTCTTATGTTTTTAATTAAATCTAGACATAAGTCTAGTATTTGTCATTATTAATGCTTTCAGGCTAGTAAGGACGTGACTTTAGTAGAAACTTACATAACTTGTAAATTCGTATACGTATTTGCAATGTTAGTAGTAAAACACTGTGTTGACCCTTTTTGCGGATAGCCCAAAAACGTCATTGGTGAGGGTTTGGCTAGCACAGCTCGTTATGCTTCAGTATTTATTTCTGCTAAATACATAATAAAGCTTGGCTAAATAATGGGCATATCGCGTCAACGGTAAATCGACTATCAAAAATGGATCTGCCAATTCAATATGCAAACTTAATCAGTCAAACTTATTTTGCTATATAAAATCAATAAAGTGGGCTGATAGCAACATTTGCCATAGTCTTACCATATTAGTCAAATTTGGGAAAAGTCATGTCGAACGAATCTACTTCAGTAAGTCCAATTACTTATGTTCAAGATCAGCATCTCGCACTCGTAGGGTTAAACAGCGCTCCTGTAAACGCTTTATCAAAAGCGGTAAGAGTCGGTATTATTGAAAGCGTTGAGAAAGCCTTGAGTGACGATAAGGTAAAAGCAATCGTACTGCATTCGCACTTACCTTTATTTAGTGCTGGCGCGGACATCTCAGAATTTAGCGGCGGTGACTTGTCTCCGATGTTGCCAGAAGTTCTGGAGGTAATAGAACAATCAACCAAGCCAGTTATTGCGATTGTGGGGGGAAATGCATTCGGTGGTGGACTCGAACTCGCGTTGTCGTGCCACTATCGAATAACTCACGCTAAAAATAAAGTGGGTTTGCCTGAAGTACATCTTGGTATTTTACCCGGTGCCGGTGGAACGCAGAGATTACCTAGATTAACAGATCCGAAAACCGCATTAGATATGATTGTATCTGGCGCACCGACCCCAGTTACTGCCCTTGGTAATGTATTCGATCTTATTGTGGATACTGCAGACGAACTGCAAAGCGCCGCAATGAGCTTTGCGAATGAGGTTGTTGAAAAGCTTATGCCAGTGAAAAGAGTGTGCGATATTGACTTAGAGATGAGCAGCGATATCGAAACATTGTTTGCGCAATATAGCCAAGGTGTTGCTGCAAAATCAAAAGGGTTTTTTGCGCCAGGTCAGTGTGTATTAGCAGTGAAAGCTGCTTTTACGCATGATTTTAAAGCCGGTCTTGCTCGCGAAGCGGAATTATTCATGGAGTGCATGACAACATCCCAAGCCCGAGCACAACAGCATTTCTTTTTTGCTGAAAGAGCGGCATCGCATGTTCAAGGGATTTCAAGGGACGTAAAAGCCCGTGATATTAAACAAGCCGCAGTGATTGGTGCCGGCACAATGGGTGGCGGTATTGCGATGAATTTTGCCAATGCAGGTATCCCGGTGATAATGCTTGAGTTACAACAAGCGGCTCTGGATAAGGGGCTTGCGCTTATTCGTCGAAATTATGAAAATTCAGCTAAAAAAGGAAAGTTAACTTCTGAGCAAGTTGAGCAGCGTATGTTGCTATTAACGGGCACGACCAGCTATGCCGATTTGTCTGATGCGGATTTAGTTATTGAAGCGGTATTTGAAAAAATGTCGGTTAAAAAAGAAGTGTTTAGTATGTTGGACAAGGTATGTAAACCGGGCGCCATCTTAGCTTCAAATACCTCTACACTTGACTTGAATGAAATAGCTGCTTCAATCTCTCGTCCGCAAGATGTCATTGGTTTGCATTTCTTTTCACCGGCAAACGTCATGAAACTGCTTGAAATCGTACGCGGAGAGAAGACCAGCGATGAGGTTATCAAAACAGCAATGAAATTAGCTAAAACGATCCGTAAGGTTGGCGTTTTAGTTGGTGTTTGTTTCGGTTTCGTTGGTAATAGAATGATAGAGCCATATGGCAGAGAAGCTAACCGCCTCATGCTTGAAGGAGCAACGCCTGAGCAAGTTGACAGAGTCATTGGTAAGTTTGGGCTTCCAATGGGGCCTTTTACTATGGGAGACATGGCAGGTTTAGACATTGGTTATTTTGTGCGCGAGTCGCGCCGGGAATTTATTGCGCATGATCCAAGCTATTGTATTGTGGCTGACAAGTTGGTTGCACAAGGTCGAGTTGGATTAAAAGTAGGCAAGGGTGCTTATTTATACGAGCACGGAAGTCGTCACCCAATACCTGATCCTGACGTTATCGAGATGGCGAAGCAAGAAGCTAAGCGATTAGGTATTGAGCAACGTGAAATTTCAGATCAAGAAATTTTAGAACGTTGTATATACCCATTGATTAATGAAGGAGCAGATATTCTTAAAGAAGGCATCGCCGCGAAATCCAGTGATATCGATGTTATTTACGTATACGGTTATGGATTTCCGGTGTTTAGGGGCGGTCCAATGCAATTCGCTGATGAGATTGGCCTAAAGCAAATTCGTGAGCGCATGAATCATTACAAAGAAACACTAGGTGAGTATGGACAACACTGGTTTACGCCTTCACCACTATTAAATGAACTTGCTGATGCTGGCAAAACGTTCGCTTCAGTGAAGTAAGTTAAGTAAAATAAGATGAATAACTGACATTAGTAGTTATTTAAAAGAACACAGAGGATATTATGCAGAATTTTAAAGCACCACAAAGAGACACCTTATTTGTAACCAATGAATTATTCGGTTTTGAAGCGCATTACCAACGTCTAGGCTTCGAAGATGCCACTGATGACTTAGTTCGTGCAATTTACGCTGAAGCAGCTAAATTTGCTGAAAACGTGCTAGCACCGATTAACGCGTCAGGTGATGAAGAAGGTTGCCAATTTAACGATGGTGTAGTGACCACACCAACAGGCTTTAAAGAAGCTTATAAGCAATATGTAGACGGCGGCTGGCCCTCAATGTCTCACCCTGTTGAGTACGGTGGTCAAGGGCTTCCGTATTCACTTTCTACTTCAATGGCAGAATGGTTTTCGGGTGCTAACCACAGTTGGGCAATGTACCCAGGCCTGAGCCAAGGTTGTATGGAAACACTTAAAGCTCATGGTACTGAAGAACAGAAAAAAATCTATCTTGAAAAGTTAGTAGAAGGTAGCTGGACCGGAACGATGTGTTTAACTGAATCACACTGTGGTTCTGATTTGGGTATGCTTAAATGTAAAGCTGAACCAGCAGAAGACGGTACTTATAAGCTGACCGGAACGAAAATTTTCATTTCCGCAGGTGAACATGATATGTCTGACAATATTGTGCACATTGTATTGGCTAGATTGCCTGATGCGCCAGCGGGGACGAGAGGTATTTCATTGTTCATTGTACCAAAATTTAATGTTGACGCGAGTGGAAATATTACCGATCGTAATACGGTTAAATGTGGCTCAATTGAGCACAAGATGGGTATCAAAGGCAGTGCAACTTGCGTTATAAACTTTGACTCAGCAAATGCTATTTTGATTGGTGAACCTAACCGTGGTTTAAACTGCATGTTCGTTTTCATGAACATGGCAAGAATCGGCACCGGTGTTGAAGGTTTGTCTGCAACTGAAGCCGCTTTCCAAGGTGCATTGGCTTATGCGCAAGACAGAACACAATTTCGTTCAATGTCAGGTGTGAAAAATCCAGATGGACCTGCTGACCCTATTATCGTTCATCCCGATGTTCGACGTATGTTGCTAACGCAAAAAGCATTACGTGAAGGTAACCGAGCACTTGCCATTTATTGTATGCAACTTGTTGATATAACGCAGCATGATCAATCGGTAGAAGAAAAGAAATTAGCAGAATCAAAACTGGCATTATTAACGCCTATCGTAAAGGCGTTTTTAACTGAAACAGCACAAGAAACAACAAGTTATGGCATGCAAGTATTTGGTGGCCACGGCTACATAAAAGAATGGGGCATGGAGCAGTTGGCTCGCGACACTCGTATTTGTACAATGTATGAAGGCACAACGGGTATCCAAGCTATTGATTTGTTAGCGCGTAAGATTATGGGTTCAAAAGGTGAACTTTTGAACGTATTCACTAGTGAAATTAAGAGCTACTGCGCGACTATTCGTGATAAGAAGCAATTTAATCATTGGTCAAATGCAATTGAATCACACGTTGATGAATGGCTGCAAATGACTCATGACATCGGTTTGACCGCGGCAAAGAATCCAGATGAACTAGGCGCAGCGTCGGTTGACTATCTTATGTATTCTGGTTATGTGACTGTGGGTTATTTTTGGTTAAAAATGGCAGTAGTGGCACAGCAGAAAATTGACGACGGGACTTCTGAGGTCGATTTTTACAATGCTAAATTACAAACTGCAAAATTTTATTTCGATAGAATGTTAACACGCACTAGATCATTAGTTTCAGCGATTAACTCAGGCTCAGAAAACCTAATGCAGATGGATGCCGAGCACTTTTATCAAGGCTAAGTAGGCTTTTGTAAAGAGCTTTTGTAAAGAGCTTTTGTAAAGAGCTTTTGTGAATAGCTTTTGTAAAGATAATATAAAAAGACGAACACGTTAATGTGCTCGTCTTTTTTTTAAACTCAAATACGTTGGCTTTGTTTTTGGTCAAATTTAAAGGTGACCCAATGATCTCAGAATATGAAGTCGTATTCCCAACCACGACTATTCAATACCTTAGTGCCAACATCGACGATATTACCACTAAGCCTATGCTGTTATTTTTTCATGGTTTTCCAGAATGCAGTTGGGCTTGGGAAACGTATTTGCACGCTATGTCTATCGATTACTGTGTCATTGCGCCTGACTTGCCTGGTTATCGATACTCCAATGGTTTCGAAAGCGCGGATGATTACAATATAGGAAATCTTATTCAGTTGATGGCAGCGTTCATTGAGCAGATGGTAATTAAGAGGGCACAGAAAATTGATTCGAGACCACAAAAAGTCCATCTTGTTGCGCATGATTGGGGAGGCGCAATTGCGTGGCCACTAGCCGCTTTTCATGGCGCATTATTACACAGCCTCACCATTATTAATGCAGCGCACCCAAGCGCTTTTACGCGTGAAATGAGGGACAACACAATTCAACAGGAAAAGAGTGAATATATTGCAGATTTTATGCACCCCGATGCTGCAAGCAAAATAAAAGCCAATGACTTTAGTATGTTCAAAAAGTTGTTTGGCCCTCAATTTTTTGCACCTGAACTCGAAGATACGTGCACTATTGCCGCGAATTCGAATAACAATGTGTCCAGCAGTAAAAATAAGACACATGGTTTATTTTCTGGGCGTCAACTTACTCAATATATCAGCCAGTGGAACCACCCAAAATCACTTGAAAATATGCTTAACTATTACCGTAAAATGCCGCAAATTAAAACTAAAGGTTATGTAAGCCAGCAAGCACCTTTAAAAATACCCAACATCAGAATTAACGTACCGACACTCGTTATTTGGGGGGAGAACGATTCGGCATTTGTTATCGATAACCTACTTGGACTTGATAAATGGGTTCCCAATTTGCGTGTTTTTAAAATACCAGGGGCAACGCATTGGGTGCATCATGAGCAACCAGAATACGTTATGAACCTGCTAAGTGAGTTTTTAACGGGCGTAGTGGTCGATAATGAGATTGATATATGAAGATTAAAAAAACGTAAGCGACTAATGAACCTACGTCCTTATGCTGCCTATTAATCTGCTGCATAATTTACTCATCATCAATCTATGAGTAAAACGAAGTGCAATCGATCCAAAATGCAAACCAAGCCCCACCGTTCTGGTCAGAGCATCTATCGAAATGGCGTGACTCAGGTTTAAGTCAAGCCAACTATTGTCGCCAGTATGCACTCTGTCAAGATAGTTTCAGCTATCACAAAAGCAAAATCTCCATTGGGTTGGTGCTAACCAAAGGCGAGTTAGCCGGTTTTGTTCGTGTTCGTGTTCAGGTGATACCCCAACTGCAAATCCTTATCCGACAAATTACCCCGCCATCATGTGTTGGCTTATTTGACCGAAGAAGAGAAAGTCGATGCCATTGACACGCTCAAAAGGGTGGGGGGATGGGCTGTGTAATTTAGGCACTGATTCTTCTCAAAGTCAGTGCCTAAATTGAACAATTACGTCGTTTCAGATTGCTATCATTTAATGACTAATAAACATTAGTCTAATAACTTCGGTGCTTTACCCGTAAAATCAATCCACGAGTTAGTACCTAAAAGTTTCGCGCCTTCAACACTTTGCTCTTCATATCGCATAACGAAGTTTTTAGGACCATGTGCGTGTGCCACTATAAGTCCGTATTCAGAATCCATATAGCCGCCATGTGGTACTAAGCCAGGGTAACTAATGCGCCATGCTTGTCCGCCAATGCCTACGTGACCTAATGTTAATTTACCGATTACATCATCAGGTAGTAAAAAGAACCAAGTCCAAGGGCCACCTGAAACAATAGTCATAACCTCATCAATGCCTACACCGTCTTCTGAACTATTTACATGAAGCTTGCCAAACTTGTCTTGTAGAAATGACATAATTTCTGGTGTCATTGCTTTCATGTCATACACTTTTGGATACGGTGCTAAACCAATTTCAGAGATTGATAAAAATCCACCTCGATGCGCTTCAGGTTTACGGCCAGCCTTCTCTATTTGTTCAAGTAATTGTCCTCTATGTAATGAGAAGAGAGAAATTAGCTTTTTGCTTTCCGCTTCAGTGATTGAGCGTGTTTCTGATGCTTCTAGTATTGGTGTTACTTCTTCTGGCAAAAGTAAGGTACTGACACGTATTCCAGCAGATTTTAATACCGAATTTACTTTGTCTACGCCCGTTGTTGCTTTTCTGCCATCGCTATAGGAAAGCCTTAACTGACCTTCTGTTGAAATTGTATTTGCAACACTTTGGGTTGCCGCTGCAGTGGATAGCACTGTTATAAATGCTAGGTTAAGCAATTTTTTCATGACTCGTTTTTCCTCAGGTAGATTTCAATGTTTTCATTTGTCTAAACTTGATTAACGAAGCAAAGTCTACGACACAAATAATTTTTGAAAAACACCATCTTAGTGAACTTATTGTCTACTCTAAGTAAACAAAAAGTTCAAATTAAAGCATAAGGCACTAAATAAGAAATAGTTATATTATTAAGAACGATAACGCTTTGAATCAAGAGCCTAATTATCAGCAGATAAAGGCTAGTTAGAGAACTCACCTATAGCAAAACAGTTCACTGTCAGTAGATTATAAAGCCACTGAAGTGATGTTTATCTCTCCTTTGAATGCATATACCTTTGTCTCTCAAGAATATATCAAGCTCCTCTGTGAGCAATTCGATTACCAAAATATAAAGAAGGTTGGTTATGAAAAATTTACGATACCATTTCCTATCATTACTGGTGACTCTCTTAGTTGCTGGCTCATTTCTATCATTGGCAAAATTGTCAGGTGTTATTAACTCCTTTTCGTTGACACTATTATGGTCTGCTATTGCAGCGACGATAATTTCACAATTATATGATAGAGAAATTAAAATTCCACCTAAACCAATTTCAATAATAGTGCTAAAAAGCGAGAAAACTTTATAACTGCAATAGTGAATTACAATTTAGTAATCACTATTTCTTATCTTTTCATTTTAAATACGTTTTAGGAGCATGCTATGAAAGTTATTGCCTTTGCTGCAACGAATCACTCTAAGTCCATTAATAAACAATTAGTTGAGTATGCAGCTAGTTTATTAACTAAAGTAGAAGTTGAAATAATAGACTTGAATCATTATGAATTACCCCTATACGGGCAAGACAAAGAAGAAGAATTGGGCCATCCCAAACTAGCCAAAGCCTTCATTGAAAAAATAGCCAATAGTGATGGAATCATTATTTCTTTTGCTGAGCACAATGGCTCTTACACGGTAGCTTATAAAAATATTTTTGATTGGTGCTCGCGCATTGAACCAAAAGTTTACCAAAAAAAACCAATGGTATTATTAGCTACTTCTTCTGGCTCTGCGGGCGCTTCAAGTGTTTTGACTACTGCGGTTCAATCTTCCCCTTACTTCGATGGAGAGGTGAAAGCTAGCTTATCGATACCCAGCTTTTTTGACAATTTTGATAGTAAAAAGCAAAAACTCAAACACGGAGAGCTAGATGAAAAATTAAGAGATGCGGTTAGTCACCTCAATCTATTAAGCGACAATCATTCGAAGTAATAAGGCTATCAAGATATCTAAGCAGTAATCTCTAGCTCATTGAGCAAAATAGTCGATCAGAAAATCAATAAAGGTACGCACTTTTTGCGATTGCTCTTTGTGATAAGGGTAAATGGCATAAAGTGCATGCGACTCTGCTTGCCATTCAGGGAGTAACCTAACTAATTCTCCTGATTTTAATTCTCTATCAACAAAAATCTCAGGGGTAAGAGTGATGCCAAGTCCCGCGATAACGGCTTGTTTTAGCGCTAAGCCATTATTAACAACATAAGAACCGGGTGCTAAGTCGATTGCCTTCTTTTCTTTTTGCTTGCGAAAGACCCAATGTCTTGGTGAGGACGATAAGCTGTAAATCAGGCTGTTGTGTTGATTAAGTTCATCTAGAGATAATAACTGTCCGGCTTGTTCAATATATTTAGGAGAAGCACACAGCACACGTTTCATATCGAGAAGCTTCCGCGATTTAAGGCTAGAGTTTTGTAACGCTCCTCCACCACGAATGGACACATCTAAACCTTGTTCAATGAGATCTACGTAGTGATCATTCAGTATAACTTCAATAGAGATTTCTGGATGAAATTGCATAAATTCGCATATTGCAGGATTTAATTTCAAGATCCCTAAAGACATCGGAACACAGACTTTTATTAAGCCGCTGAGTTGGTGTGAAGACTCAATAATAGATAAATCTGCATGTGATAACTCATCCAAGATGGTGCGCACATGGTCGTAATAGCGTTGCCCATTTTCAGTGATATGCATTCTTCTGGTGGTGCGATTGATTAAGGGGCTTTTAAGATAAACCTCTAATTCATTGATATTTTTGCTGATAGCTGCCTTTGATAACCTCATATCTTCAGCAGCCGCTTTAAAGCTACCCAATTCAATAACACGACGAAAAATAGTAATAGCTCTTAATTTGTCCATGTTTGCCTCATAACCACAGAATAGTTTACTAACAGTAAATTATAATATCACTGAAGCGATTTTTATCCACTAAACAAAGCCAGCTAGAGTTAGTTCAAGTTAAAACAATTTGTAAATACTTTAAATAAAAACAAATAAATTAGTGAGTTTATTCCTATGGCTGTTTTAGATAAAGGGATATGGTATTCAAATAAAGACGTACATGAACTAGCAGAAGAAGATAGCTTCCATCTTCCAGAGGTTGAAGCAGCTGACAGATATCACTTATACATGTCATATGCATGGCCGTTTGCACACCGTTCTTATTCAGAGATTCATTTTCTTGGCTTAGACCATGTGATCACCACGTCATCAGTTGCAGCAAAACGCTATGAAGATGGTTGGTGATGATTCATCTTTTATGGCGATGGATTTAGCGACAAATTAGTTGCCTCTAGCGAAGAGTTTAATTGAGCTTGTGCCCGATAATCTAAAAGGTGAAATCACATTCCTAAATGATTGGCTGCACCAACATGTTAATAGAAAAGTCTGTCATGTGGGTTTTGCAACTAACCAATTTTCCTATGATGCATCCAGTGAAGTGCTATTTGAAGCACTCGAGCAATTGAACACCAGGCTAGGAAAATATCGATGATCTGCTACTTTGGAATTTCAAAAAGACCAAACCCACTTGTTTACCCGCGCACGTTCATTCAATGAGCGCTTACAAAAAAAGAGCTAAATAAGCTCGTTCTTTTAAGTCAGGCGCATCTATTAATGTTTGTATGTTTTAGCTACTTCCATGATTTGTTCACGCATCCAAATATGAGCAAGGTCATGATCGGCGCTAACGTGCCAGTACAAGTAATATTCTACGGGTGCAATTTCAAATGGCATTTCGTAAATTGCCAAATCATAATGTTTGGCCAAGTGATAGGGTAGACAAGCAATTAGGTCGGTTTTAAAAATGGTACTTGGAACAGTTAAAAAGTGTTGACCACGCATCACTTCTTTACGCTTTTTACCTAGTTTATCCAATTCCATGTCGATCGGGCCAGCTCCTTTCTTACGATGGGATACATTAATATGTCCCAACTGCAAGAATGTCTCTAAGTCCAAACCATTTTTAAGTAAAGGATGGTTTTTTCTCGCAAGCACGACAAAACGATCGGATGCAATTTTCTGCTTCAGTAAATGCGGGTCGGTGAATGCAGACGCGTCAGCAAAAAAGTCTAGGCTACCACTTGCCATCGCTGAGACCACGCCGGTTCTTGCAATCTCATAGTTAGTTAGCGTGATGTTAGGGGCGCGATCCTGCAAAAGACCCATGAGTCGCGGCATAATACTCACCTCTAATAAATCACGACTAGCAAAGTTGAATGCCTTGTGAGCTGTAGATGGTTCAAAGGTGTGTGAATCTTGCACGCTTTTACGCAAAAGACCGAGCGCCTCGCGCGCAGGTCCAATGATATTCTGTGCTACTGGTGTTGGGGTCATACTATGACCTGTTCTTACAAACAACGGGTCGTTCAACATTTCTCGAAGGCGGGCGAGGGAGTTACTTACCGCGGGCTGGGTAATACACAACACGTCTGCAGCCTTAGTTAAGCTGCCAGCGGTGTAAATGGCATCAAATACACCAAACAGGTTGAGGTCAATACGATTCAAATTCATCTTATAATTGTTCCCTATAATGCGATATTGTTATTTTCTATTCGACAAAACTAATTAAATCTATCATTAATGACCATATACATTAATATAATTGATAGTATAAATCGAAATCAATACAAATTAGTAATAAAAATAGGAATAATATGGAATTTTCACAATTAAGTGTTGGTGACAACTTACCTGAAACTACTTGGTTTAAAATTACACAGCAACAAATTAATGAATTTGCAGTGGCCACAGGGGACCATCAATGGATCCACATTGACCAAGAACGATGCGCAAAAGAAAGTCCATTTGGCACCACGATCGCACATGGGTTTTTGTCAGCGTCATTAATGCCAATGATGTTTGAACAAATCATTACTCTCGATCCGACACGTAATACAATGCTTAACTATGGCATCGATAGTTTACGATTTCTTGAACCGGTTAGAGTTGATGATTATATAAAATATCAGTTTAAGGTGGCAGATGTAGAGCAGAAACCGACTGGGAAATTGTTCAAAGTTGCCGCACAAGTGGATATAAAAAACAGAGATAAACCCGCTTTGGTAGGTACGTTTCTTACTTTATTAATAGGTAAGTAACATATCTTTTTGTACCGAAGCTTACATATTATAGCCTGAGGCTGTTGCTTAACCCAGAAGCATAATGCCATATTGCATTTTTTTGGCGCCCACTATGTCGAACAGGGATTTTTTATTAACTTGACTATATACAATAATAATTAATAGTATATTTCCGTCAATCTGGCTTCAAATCTAGTAGCGCGAAATTTGGGGGGACATATGAAATTTACTGCCAAAAACACAGCAATAGCTGTTTTGTTGCAACACAATTATTTGCAGATCCATCTATCGTACTAGCACAAGAGGTTGAAGAAGAAAAAGCCAGAGAAGTTGAATTCATTTTAATAACAGGAAGTTTTGTCCAACGCAGCAAAAACTTCGATTCATCTGCGCTATCAACGATTGCAGACAGTGTTGCAATAGACTCGATGGGTGCAAAAAATAATGGGATATTACACAAACACTGACCATCAATACAGGGACTGAGAATACACCCGACGCCTTTACGCAAAATGCCACAGCAGCTACATCAAATATTAATTTACGTGGTTTAGCTGTGTCCTCAACCTTAATATTATTGAATAATAAACGTCAAGTAGTGAATTCTCAGCCCAACAACGGCGGAGTAAACCTCGTTGATGCTAGTTCACTCGGTAATCCGGGCTCATTTTTCATGTTACCTCCGATAACTGCTAGACCAACGCCTATTGTTGACCCGGGTTGTTCGACGTTTGATGGCTCAACAATATTGCTGGCGGCCAGTGGTGCTGGTCCAAGAGGAACTGATGTTGTCTATCGTGGGCATGACTTTGGTGAAATACTTTAGCGCAGCAATTCCAAAACGCATTGAGTAGATTTGGTGGCGTTGATTGTGACCCGGTTACCGGTTCAGCAGGTCAGGGTGAATGTGAGTATTTCAATCCATTCTCATCGTCTTTTGTTATACCAAACACGCAAACCATTATTTATTGCTGCTATGTAAATCGCTTTGCGAGTGACGCTGCTTCTAATTGGTTGCCCATTTAAACTATAAACAACTAGTCCTTCGATTGTATCAAACGTAATGTCTATTCCTAGTCGCTCCGTGTTTTGATATGTCCGAAGGTCGTATTGATTTTATTCAGCAGCGAGGAAAACATTCGCTGGCATCAAAACGCCAAATCACAGTACTTGTGCAGCAACAAATTATCCTCTTTAAAATCATCAAAATGGTCAAGTATAAACATCTAAATAATACCTATAAAACAATGACCACGTCGAATTTCAGGTAAAAAAAAACCAACAAATAATGTTGGCTTTTTAATATGGTTGCGGGAGCAGGATTTGAACCTACGACCTTCGGGTTATGAGCCCGACGAGCTACCAGACTGCTCCATCCCGCGATTGTTCTGGTTTGAACCGGCTTTGCCGTTTCAGGAGTGGCATATTATACATAGCTAATTTTGCTTAGCAACCCTTGTGTACGTGCAAGTTCATCATTTAGCCTTTATCCATTAATGGTGTCATCATTAATGTGTCTTTAATGTGCGTTGATACTTGCTAAAAGAAATAAAAAAAAGCCAACACAGTGTGTTGGCTTTTTAATATGGTTGCGGGAGCAGGATTTGAACCTACGACCTTCGGGTTATGAGCCCGACGAGCTACCAGACTGCTCCATCCCGCGATTGTTCTGGCCTGAAGCGCTTTGCGTCTCAAGTGGGGCGTATTATATATAGAAAATTCTGCTTGGCAACCCCCGTTTTACAATTTTATTAAAATAAACCGTAAGTGCATAAAAAAGGTACGGAAAGGATTCATATTGTTTTTTTATTAAGCGTTTTTTTATGTAGCGTTTTCTTATTTGCTCGTTTCTGTTATGCCTAGTGCTTTCTTAAAATAGACAAATAACCTGATAATTTTAATTTATGTGTTCCTTATGTTTTGTAAAGGTCCATTTTTTCTGCCAATTTGAAGTCCAGTTCACTAATGCCACTGGCGTCGTGAGTTGTTAGCTCGACTTTAACTTTATTATAAACATTAAACCATTCAGGGTGATGTTCGAGCTTTTCTGCACATATCGCGATTTGTGACATCCATCCAAACGCACTAATAAAATTTTTAAATTTGAATGTTTTGCAGAGTTTTTCATTTTTTATAGCCCATTGATCATCAACAGGCAAATTTTGATTCAGTTGCGTTAAAGCCGATTCGACTTGTTCGATAGTATATTTTGCAGGCATAGTAAATGTCCTTTATTAGTTAATGGTTTGACTAAGCTCCCTAAAGACTGGTACAGCTAGAGTAAAATTTCAAGTAATTGACACAAATAAGAAGTGAACACTTATATTTGCGTATATACAGCAACGCAGTTATACTCATTGCAAGTTTTGAGACGGGCTCCCTGCATTAAAGTAAATTATTGGGTTTTATTGACCTAAGAATTTTCTGCATAGTAGCGTCTAGGTCAAGCGTCTGAAGGGCTGTAGGCATTTTGGGCATTAACATGAAGTATTTGTGAGCTCCGCTTGACCGGGGCTTTTCTGTATCTAGCGTTTAGTAAAGTAGATGCGATAGATTGAAGTACGGGCTATATGCCCTTTTTTTGTTTTTGGAGTGTTAACTTGTCGCAACTTGAGCGAAAACTGACTGAGATGCTAATTGCCCCCGTTGAGGCCTTAGGCTTCGAGTTGGTTGGTGTAGAATTTGTGAGAGCAGGAAAGCATTCGATTTTGCGAGTGTTCATTGATCACGAAGATGGTATTGACGTAGATAATTGTGCGGATGCGAGTCATCAAATAAGTGCTGTATTGGATGTTGAAGACATAATTACAGCTGAATACAATTTAGAAGTATCATCACCCGGTATGGACAGGCCGCTATTTAATTCTGCTCATTATGCGTTGGTTGTTGGTGAGACTATTACTGTGAAGTTATCAATACCGCAAGACGGCAGACGTAATTTTAAAGGACTTTTATTAAAATGTGAAAATGACACTATTTTAGTAAAGGTTGATAATGATGAGTTTTCTTTGGCGATTGCTAACATAGAAAAAGGCAATTTAGTTCCAAATTTTGATTAACTATTGGGGAGTGTTTGCTTCTACTCGGAGCAATCTGTGAGGCTTATAAAATGAGTAAAGAAATTTTGTTGGTGGCTGAAGCCGTTTCAAATGAAAAACAAGTACCAAGAGAAAAAATATTTGAAGCATTAGAGTTTGCTTTAGTTAGCGCCACTAAAAAGAAAAATGAAGGCGATATTGAAGTTCGTGTCGCTATTGATCGCGAGACAGGTGATTTTGATACTTTTCGTCGTTGGCTAGTGATTGAAGACGATAGAATACAAGAGAACCCGTATGCTGAAATGACAATTTCAGCTGCGCAAATCGACGAGCCCGACATTCAGCTAGGTGACTACGTTGAAGAGCAGATCGAATCAATTTCGTTTGACCGAATTACAACGCAAACAGCGAAACAGGTTATTGTACAAAAAGTACGTGAAGCTGAACGCGCTCAGATGATTGCTGAATATGAAGACAGGGTCGGAGAGTTAGTCACCGGAACAGTTAAAAAAGTAAATCGTGATAATGTTATCATCGACTTGGGTAATAATGCTGAAGGTGTTATTTACCGGGATGATATGCTGCCTCGCGAGACGTTCCGTCCAGGCGACAGAGTGCGTGGATTACTTTACGTTATTCGACCTGAAGCAAGAGGTGCACAACTTTATATTAGTAGAACACATCCTGATATGTTGGTTGAGTTGTTTAGACTAGAAGTGCCAGAAATTGCAGAAGAAACACTAGAAATTAAAGCTGCTGCGCGTGATCCGGGTGCGAGAGCGAAGATCGCTGTGAAGACAAACGACAAACGTCTAGATCCAATTGGCGCTTGTGTCGGCATGCGTGGTTCTCGGGTTCAAGCCGTATCCGGTGAATTAGGCGGTGAGCGAGTTGATATCGTATTGTGGGACGAAAATCCTGCCTCCTTTGTTATCAACGCAATGGCACCCGCCGAAGTTGCTTCAATCGTTGTAGATGAAGATAATAAAACCATGGATGTGGCTGTTGAGGCAGATAATCTTGCTCAAGCAATTGGTCGCAGCGGTCAAAACGTTCGCTTAGCGAGTCAGTTGACTGGTTGGGAACTTAATGTAATGACAGTTGAAGCCCTAAATGCTAAGCATGAAGAAGAAAATTCGAAGGTATTAGGGATATTTACCTCAGGTTTAGATATTGACGAAGAGTTTGCATCGATTTTAGTTGATGAAGGCTTCACGTCATTGGAAGAAATTGCTTACGTACCAGTGAGCGAATTATTGGCAATAGATGGTTTAGATGAAGACACCGTTGAAGAGTTGCGTGGCAGAGCGAAAGCTTGGTTAACGACTCGCGCACTAGCAAACGAAGAATCATTAGAAGCATATGAGCCAAAACAAGAATTACTCGACCTCGAGGGCATGAATAGACATGTTGCGTATGTTCTTGCGAGTAGAGGCATCATCGATTTAGAAGGGCTTGCAGAGCAAGGTACCGACGAAATTAGTGATATTGAAGAATTAGACGACGAAAGTGCGGGTAAGCTAATTATGGCTGCACGTAATATCGTTTGGTTCAGTGAAGAATAGGTCAACAGGGGATAGTAAAGAATATGGCAGAAGTATCCATAGAAAAACTCGCCACAGATATTGGCACAACCGTTGATCGTTTGGTTCAGCAGTTCAAAGATTCTGGTGTAACGAAAGCCGCAGGTGAAGTTGTTACTGAGGAAGAGAAAAAAATATTGCTTGATCACTTGAGTAAATCTCATGGTGGTGCAGGTGTCGAAGGGCCCAGGAAAATGACACTTCAACGCAAGACGACTAGCACGATTAGCTTAGGCAAATCGAAAGCAGTCAAAGTTGAGGTTCGTAGAAAGCGCACTTATGTTAAACGCACTGACTCTGAAGAGCAGCGTTTAGCCGAAGAAGAGGCGGCAAATGCTGCCACTGCGGCACTGGCTCAATTAGAAGCAGAGAAGAACGCAGCAGACGCTGCTAAAGCAGCTGCTGAAGAGAAAGTTGCGAAAGCAGCCGAAGCACGAAGAGTGCAAGAAGTAGAGCGCGCAGCGAGAGTTGAAAAAGCCAAGAAAGAAGCTGAAGAACGCAAGAAGAATGAGCCGACTATGTCCCCAGAGGAAAAGAAAGCTCATGATTCAGCCCGTTCGGAAGAAGAGCGTATTAGAAAACAGCAAGAAGAAGAGATCCAACGCAAACTTGAAGAAGATGCGAAGAAGGCGGCTGAAGAGGCGCGTAAACTTGCTGAAGAAAATGACATGCGCTGGAAAGAAGAAGAAATTCGTCGTAAGAAGCAAGAAGCGGAAGATGTTCACGTTCATTCCAACCGTTACGCACAAGAAGCGGAAGATGAGCAAGATATGAAAGTGGAACGCACTTCTCGTCGTCGTAAGAAGTCGAAGAAGAATGCGGGTGAAGATCTTAAGCACGGCTTTAACAAGCCAGCACAGCCGGTTGAAAGGATTGTTAAGATTGGCGAAACCATTACCGTTGGTGAGCTAGCCAGCCGTATGGCTAAGAAAGGCACTGAAGTCATCAAAGCGATGATGAAAATGGGTGAGATGGCGACAATCAATCAAATACTTGACCAAGACACTGCCGTATTAGTGGTTGAAGAAATGGGTCATAAATATGAGCTTGTTAATGACAATGCACTTGAAGATGAGTTGATTGCTGATTCAGCGCAAGGTGACAAAGAAACACGTGCTCCGGTAGTGACTATTATGGGTCACGTTGACCATGGTAAAACATCCTTGCTAGATTACATTCGACGCGCGAAAGTTGCTGACGGTGAAGCTGGCGGTATAACTCAGCATATCGGTGCCTACAGTGTTGAAACCGATAACGGTCGTATCACTTTCTTGGATACACCAGGACATGCCGCGTTTACTGCAATGCGTGCACGTGGTGCGGTTGCAACGGATATTGTTATATTAGTTGTTGCGGCTGACGATGGTGTCATGCCTCAAACAAAAGAAGCGGTTCAACATGCCCGTGCTGCTGGCGTACCTTTGATTATTGCCGTCAATAAGATGGACAAAGAAGGTGCCGATCCTGACAGAGTAAGAAATGAGTTGTCACAACTCGAGGTTATTTCTGAAGAGTGGGGCGGTGAGCATCAATTCGTGTCTGTTTCAGCGAAAACAGGTATGGGTATTGATTCATTACTTGAAGCTATTTCATTGCAAGCTGAATTGCTTGACTTGAAAGCGGTATCAACGGGTCCTGCTCGCGGTATCGTTATTGAGTCACGCTTGGATAAAGGTAGAGGCCCCGTTGCTTCTGTTCTTATTCAAGAAGGTGAATTAAAGGCGGGCGATATCTTATTATGCGGTGAAGAATACGGTCGTGTTCGAGCGATGCGTGATGAGCATGGACAAGAAATAAAACTTGCAGGTCCTTCTACTCCAGTTGAAGTTCTTGGCCTGTCTGGTGTGCCAATTGCTGGCGAGAATGCGCTTGTAGTTCAAGATGAACGTAAAGCACGAGAAGTTGCTGCAAAACGCCACACTAAACAGCGTGAAGTTAAATTAGCCAAGCAACAAAAAGCGAAGCTAGAGAATATGTTCGCGAATATGGAATCGGGCGATGTGAGTGAATTGAACGTGGTGCTTAAAGCCGATGTTCAAGGTTCAATTGAAGCCATTGCAGAAAGCTTAATTAATCTTTCTACTGACGAAGTTAAAGTGAACATAGTGGGTAGCGGTGTAGGTGGTATTACTGAAACTGACGCCAGTTTAGCTGCGGCATCAAGTGCCATTGTGGTTGGTTTTAACGTTCGTGCTGACGCTTCTGCGCGCCGTATTATTGAAACTGAAGAAATAGACTTGCGTTACTACAGCATTATTTATGAACTGATTGATGAAGTCAAAAAAGCGATGAGCGGAATGCTTGCGCCTGAATTCAAGCAGCAAATCATGGGTCTTGCACAAGTACGTGATGTATTTAAATCGCCGAAGATTGGCGCAATTGCCGGTTGTATGGTCACCGAAGGTGTCATTAAGCGAGCAAATCCAATCAGAGTACTTCGAGATAACGTGGTTATTTACGAAGGCGGACTTGAATCATTGCGTCGCTTTAAAGATGATGTTCAAGAAGTTAAGAAAGGTATCGAATGTGGTATCGGTGTTAAAAACTATAACGACGTTAAAGTTGGCGACCAAATAGAAGTATACGAAGTCGTTGAAGTCAAAAGAGAGCTCTAGAAGACCGCTTAGCGAAAAAAAATCATGCATTGTGTTTGTAGCTTATTGTTATAAATAATGCAGGGAAACCAAATACGGGGGCTTTTTAGCCTCCGTTTTTTTCATTGCACAATGTGTGTGTAATTGAAATCAGGAGAATAAAATGGCGAGAGAATTTTCTCGGACAGATAGAGTAAGTCAGCAAGTCCATAAAGAGATTGCTAGTATCTTACAAAATGAATTTAAACATCGTGAACCTGAAGTAGGTATGATCACTATATCAAGTGTTGAAGTTTCTCGAGACCTCGCACACGCTAAAATATACGTGACTTTCTACCATAATGACGAAGACAAAATAAAGGATGATCTCGTTAGACTACAAGATGCAAAAGGTTTCATCCGTACTTTGCTTGCCAAGCGTATTCGTATGCGTGCTGTTCCAGCTGTTCATTTCTTTAGAGATGAATCTATAACTGAAGGGATCAGAATTTCGACCTTGGTTAATCAAGCCAGAGCTAAAGATGAAGCAAAGGCAAAAGATGCCCCTGAAGACGAGTAGAGATAAAAGTAGAACATGGCAAGAATAAAAAGAGGCAGGGCGATTAATGGCGTCGTACTTGTTGATAAGTACACCGGTGAGTCATCTAATTTTATCTTACAGCAAGTCAAACGGTTATACGGGGCAGCGAAAGCGGGTCATACAGGTGCGCTTGACCCACTCGCAACGGGTATGTTGCCCATCTGCTTAGGAGAGGCAACTAAGTTTTCTCAATTTTTGTTAGATGCAGATAAAACATATATCGTGACCGCAAAACTAGGGGAACGCACCGATACCTCAGACTCAGAGGGCGACATTGTAGAAACTAGGCCGGTTAATGTTACACGGGATCTAATCGACTCTGCTGTAGAGGCGTTTCGAGGGCCAATTAAGCAAGTACCATCGATGTTTTCAGCACTTAAACATAAAGGTAAACCGTTATATTCTTACGCTAGGCAAGGTATCGTTATTGAGCGCGAAGCTCGTGAAATTACCGTTCACTCCTTAGTTGTGCTACGCTATGAAAATAACCAGTTGGACATGCAAGTAGCCTGTTCAAAGGGCACATATATTCGCACTTTGGTGGATGATTTAGGCCAAGCACTTGGTTGCGGCGCGCATGTTACAATGCTTCGTCGTACCAAAGTGGCAGACTACCCAAGTCAAAACATGATTACCGTTGAGAAATTACAATCCCTGTCTGAAGATTTATCAATAGACAGGCAGTTTCGTACGTTCGATAAGTTGGATGCCTTGCTATTACCAACAGATACTGCAGTCGCAAATCTTCCTGCTTTTAATGCAACTGATGCTAGCATCGAGCGTTTTTTGCATGGACAGGAGATCCTCGAAGAAAATCAATTTCCTAAAAACGATCTGGTTAGAATTTATAGAGACTCTGACAAGCGCTTTTATGGCATGGCAGAAGTTGACAGTGCTGGAAATCTACAACCCAAACGAGTGGTTGTTTATAAAGAAAGCTATTTCGGCGAAAACTAAGCTAAAGCACTTGTGTATTATCGCTTCACGGGTATAATACGCCCTCTTTTTGGCATGACTGAATTAGTGATCGGCATGCTGTTGTTTAAACCATCTATCTATATTGGAGATAACTATGTCACTAACTACAGAAGAAATCGCAACAATCATATCTGAGTTCGGCGTTAAAGAAGGTGATACAGGTTCACCAGAAGTTCAAGTTGCTTTGTTAAGTAACAACATCAACAAACTTCAAAGCCACTTTAAAGAGCATAAGAAAGACCACCATTCACGTCGTGGTTTGCTACGTATGGTTAGTCAGCGTAGAACATTACTTGATTACCTAAAAGGTAAAAGTGTTGAGCGCTATCAAAAGCTTATCAAGCGTTTAGGCATACGTCGTTAATTCGATAGTTTAACGTTAGATATAAAAAAGCACCCGTCGGGTGCTTTTTTTGTGTTTGGTAAAGAGTAAAACATAAAACCATTATGACCAATTGGCCTATAAACCTAGCTACTGGAAGTCATACAGAATACGTTACAGGCTCCTTATCGGCTCTCCTGAGTCAACACCTTTAAACTGTTCTTTTGGCAATTTCTTGTAATAGAGATTCTAAATCCTCAATCTTTTCAAGCAGTGTTGAATTTCTTGCCTCTACATTCTTAACCTTATCGCTCAGCGCTTTTATTTGTTTCATCTGATTACTTACTCTTTCACCCGTCTGCTCTGCATTAACATTTACTACCAACATATCGTTGGCTTGGGTCGTTAGTTTTTCATTCAAGCCGTTTACGCGGTTCAACATCTGTTGAACATTAGTTGTTGCGTCTGTTAGCGTCACTTGAATACTTTTAATATCGGTACCCAGGTTTCCCCTTGTACTTGCCAAGTCATTATTTAAGGTCTTTATTTCTTCTTGATTGCGTCTCCAAGCTGAAGCCCACAATTTATCCATTTGCCCCCATAACTCCTCAGTCCTTTCAGCTAACTCAGTGACCTTAACGCCGAGCGCGACAGTTGAGTTACCCATTTCTTCATCAGTTGCAGATAAACGTTGTTCAAGTGACTTTAGTCTGTTGTCAGCATCAATCGCTATCATGTTAGCTTGTCCAAGCTGCATATATAGATAAGCGCACGCCGCACAGGCGGCGATGGCGACAACTAATACAATTGATGTAAATAGATGTGAACCACTTGATATTGAATGAGATACTTGTGGCTCTAAGGTGGCTTTACCTATTGGACGACGCTCATCTACTTCTATATTAATGGGCGCAAAATCTTTATCATTTTGTGACATATCTATGCTTTCTTCTCGTGTTAATCTACTGCTGTCATGGTAAATCAAAATGTCAAAATATTCATGTTTAAATTCATTCAAATTTCACAGTTTTGATTTAGTTCCACGGATTTATAGGTATATTTTTGGTGTCGTAATCATGACCAACAGGTGTAGACACATATACTACAATGACATATATTGCATGCCGAGTTCTTTAAACGTCGAATTACTATATGAAGTTGACCAGTAAAATATCGTTTACCTTAGGTGTGCGAACGCTGATCTTGGTATTAATGCTAGGTTTAGTGATGTCTTTTTTGCAAACCTATATCGACTTTAAGAATCGACGAGCTGAAGTGAATTCCTCGATTGAATCAATCATCGATGCATCAAAGGATTCTGCTAAAAATGCGGTTTGGAATCTAGACAACGATTTAGCCGCATTAGTCATTAAAGGCTTGACCTATTTCAATCACTTTTCATATGTCGCGATCTTAGATGAAAATGATAATGTTTTAGCCGAGTCAAACAAAGATCAGTTGGAGCAATCCAACAAGGTTCTTTCCTTTTTCTTAGTCCCTAATATCAGGGAATACGTTGTACCATTATCTATTGCTGAGCTGTCTCCGGTGAACGCCAATGAATTGCCATTGGGATCAGGGAAAATGCGGATTCGAATTAATATCCATTCGTCACTTAATGATGTATATGACCGCGCGGTGGTTACCTTTATTATCTCGCTTGCTGGCTATATCGTTATATCGTTTGCATTGGGTTTGCTCTATCACTTAAGTCTAGCTGCTCCCCTTATGCGCTTAGCGAGTCGCTTCGAAAGAGTAAATACGTCTTCGTTTACTGAGCAATCCATTAGTAAACTTAAAGGCCACGGGTCGGATGAATTTGGTAAAATCATTGATTCAGCCAATGATTTATTAGGTCGAATAGCATCAGGGCAAATTCTTCTCACTCAGCGTAGTCAGCGCTTTCGACTTATACTAGATACTGCTCCGGCAATTATTTATTCATTGGATAATGAAGGTAAATTTGTCTTTGCCAATAAAGCGACAGCCTTGTTCTATGGTTACTCAATATTTGATTTGAAAGGAAAGCTGGCGTCTGAAATTATTGAGCCTGTTGACTCAGCGTTAATGGAAGTCTTGAACACGTTTCTCGATGACAATTCTCGACAGATGAATAAAGTGTTTGAGGCCTACGATTCTCAAAAAAATAAATGTGTAATGGAAATGTCGTTCGTGAAGTTTCATACCTACGACGGACAAAGTATTTTGGTTGTGGGTAACGATGTTACGAAGCGCGTTGAGGCCGAAGAGAAAATTGAAAATTTAGCTTATTGCGATTCACTTACAAATTTACCCAACCGCAACAAAGTGTATGAAAAGTTGAACTCGCAAGAAGTTACGATTTCAAACAGCCAATACCAAGTTGCCATATTGGCAGACTTAGACCAATTTAAACGCATCAACGATACTTTAAGCCACAGTGTAGGCGACCAACTTATAGTGAAGCTAGCTGAGCGCCTAACAATAGAATTTAAGGATATCGGCTTTGTTGCTCGCTTAGGTGCTGACGAGTTTTTACTGCACAGCGAACAACTATCTAATAATCGAGAAATTGCAAATACCACCGCCTTTGAACTTGCTGAAAAACTCAGAAGATGTATCAATCGAGAAATCGATATTGGTTTACATCGATACAATTTATCCGCAAGTTTAGGCGTAGTAGTTTTCAAGCCTGGTTTTGAAACAGCTGATGAAATCCTTCAGTATGCAGACACTGCTATGTACGAATCTAAAAAATCGGGGCGTAATTGCTCAACATTGTTTATTGATAAAATGGCAACTGAAGCTGCTGAATTACTTAAATTGGAACGTGATATTAGCAACGCCATTTTCAAAGACGAATTCTTCTTTGTTCTGCAGCCGCTTATATCCTCTGTAACCATGGAAGTGACCTCAGCAGAGGCGCTAATTCGCTGGCAGCGTGGTGATACGATCGTTGCGCCTAACGATTTTATTCCGTTTCTTGAAGAAAGCGCAATGATCATTGAGGTTGGTGATAAAATGCTGACAAAAGTATGTGAATTCTTAGTGCAATTGAAGCAGCGGGGATTGTTAACCGCCTCGTTTAAAATTGCAGTCAACATCAGTGGAAAGCAATTATCGGAGGCTGATTTTATCGATAAAGTAACCACTGTATTGAGAAAATATCAGATTGCTGGGCACTATCTTGAATTTGAAATTACCGAGAGTGTTGCCTTAGATAATCTAAAAGACACCATCAATAAAATAAATGAATTAAAACAAATTGGTATTAGTTTTAGTCTCGACGATTTTGGTACTGGTTATAGCTCACTGAGCCATTTAAAAGATTTACCAGTTGATAAATTAAAAATTGATCAATCTTTTATTAATGACATTAATGTTGATAAACAAGACGAGAACCTAGTTAAGTCAATTCTCCAATTAGCTGTTAATTTAGGTATTGTTACTGTTGCTGAAGGCGTAGAAACAAAGGAACAAGTAGAGTGGCTGAAAGAAAATGGCAGTATGTTGTTGCAAGGTTATTACTTCAGTCGCCCGATTTTACCTAACGAATTTATTGAAAAGTATTTAATTTCAAAAGATGAAGTAACGACGTTATCACAGCGGTAATAAGACAGCGCAAGACGGTCTTTTTGGCGAACCGCTGGCTACCTTACTACCTGATGAGTTAGTCCATCAATCAGTTAATTTATTTAACGTTGATTGGTCGCTCTAAATATGGTTTTGATCGCATTTGCTAGCGTGATGCGTCTGATTGGTTTGGTTAAGTACTCATTCATACCACTTTTAAGAGCGATGTCACGATCCTCCTGCATTGCATGTGCGGACACACCAACAATGGGTACTGTTGTATTACCGCTTTGCCTAATAAGCTTAGTCGCCTCGATACCATCTAAAACAGGCATTTGAACGTCCATTAAGACCAAATCATATGCTTTGTTTGCTTCCACCTTCTCAACAGCTTCCTTACCATTGTTAGCAATGTCATGGGTAAGTCCTAAACTTTTTATCATTTCACCCATTAACATTTGATTGATCGCGTTATCTTCAACTAACAGTATGTGTCCTGCGAATTTGGTTGTTTTTGGCGTAACCGATTGTTCTTGTGAAAGTAGAATTGGTTCATTATCAATATTGGTATGACCATTCAAAATCGAAATAAAGTGATTAATGTCGCTAAATGAATAAGGGTGAGTTAGCACTGGGCATCCCCACTGTGCTTCTAGTTCCTCCGCTAACCCTGATGGATAGGTTTTTGTTATACAACCAAAGGTCTCATGGTGTTCATGCAAACGTGTAAATATGGAATTTAGAGACTGTGCATGTGCAAAATCATCAATATCAAATATAAAAACAGTTTCCTCTTGATTAAGCATTTCATTAAACTCTTGGAATGACTTATACAGCGACCTAGGGGCAATGAATTTGAGGTATTCTTGATAGAGTAGATGCGAAGAATCTTTAGACACATAAATTAACGACTTTTTAAGTCCTGTTAACGAATTACAAAATGTATCACTACCTTCGGGAATAAGTTTGAATGAGCAAGTAAAGGTGCTACCTAAACCCAATGCCGAGGTCGCTTTTACGTCACCATGCATTAAACAAGTTAATTGCTTCACAATAGAAAGACCAAGACCAGTTCCGCCATATTTTCGACTTATCGAATTGTCACCTTGCGTAAATGGCATAAATATCGATTTGAGCCTACCTTCCTCTATACCAACACCGGTGTCCTTTATTTGTACCTCAAGAAAACAGACTCCTTGCTCTGTACTTTCTTTCTTTAAAAAAGAAATAGATATTTTGCCTGAATGCGTAAACTTGATCGCGTTATTGGTTAAATTTAAAATCACTTGTGAAATACGCAGTGGATCACCAATGGCCCGAATAGGCAGGGTCGGTTCGATCAATATCTCTACGTTAAGTTTTTTCTCTGCTGCTGGTGACACTGAAAATGCGGTGAGACTATCAAACAGTTGAGTCAGACAAAATGACGTGTTCTCAATTTCCAGTTTACCCGCTTCAATTTTTGAGAAGTCTAAAATATCATTGATGACATTCAGTAATATCTGACTTGAATACGCGACTTTTTCTAAGTTATCTCTCACTTCTTTAGAGAGGGGCCGTTGTAGCAACATATCGACCAATCCTATAATGCCATTCATCGGTGTTCTAATTTCATGACTCATGTTAGCTAAGAATATACTTTTCGAGGCATTGGCTATTTCAGCTTGATTTTTTGCGTCAGCTAAGTCAACGTTAAGTGCTTGTTGTTCCTCATTTAATTTTTGCGATCCTTCTAATAACTCTTTTTTTTGTTTGTTTTTTTCATTAAATACACTTGCAGCACGCGCAAGCTTACCAAGCTCATCTTTGCGCTTAACAAAAGGAATATTAACGTCATCTTGACCTTCAACCAAACGTTCGAACACGCTAGTAATTGCATGTAGTGGTATAAATATCCGGTTAGCAGCAATAAATGCAAGCATGAGAGTTATAAAGATGCCGGCAAGTGATGACACATTCATTTGATCCTGAGATTCGTCAATATTGATTTGTATTTGCTGATTAGTTTGGTTTGCCAACAAGGCAGATTTTTGCGCCATTTCTTTGGATAGATATAGAAATTCATTAGCTGAGCCAGCCATGACCACATTAACAAGATAAATGTAGCCTTGGGTTACGTTGGTCAGTTGAATGAATTTTCTATCAACGTTGTCTATTGCATTAGTAACCCATGCTTTTTCTTGAGTAAATCCCGCGATATTTTTTACGATTTCGTTGGCAGTAATGAGTTTATTAGAAAATTGATCCTTTAACACCGAACTTGGATTTAACAGATATCGATAGGCTAGGTTTTCAGCAGAATAAAAATACACTTTTAAACTATCATTTCTTTGCGTTAAGCGAATAAATGCATTATTCGCAAGCAGCGCTTCAATATCGGCTATTAGCCCTTCCTCAAAATATTTATCTCGCAGTTGACGACCATTTACAACACTGGCAAAATTTGTAAAATAATCCTCTATATGGTGCTGCATGGCTTCGACTTGGGTGCGAGATTGTTCTGTCTTCTCATCCTCGGCAATACCAAGCTGAATTTTATTCAGTCTACTTTCGACTCCTACAAACAAAGTATTAAAGCGTTTCACTGCGGAATCACTTCCGGTATCTTTAAATATGAGGACTTGTCGTTGCAAGTCTAAAATATCTCTTTCTAATTCGCGGACTAGCTTTTCTTCGGTAATGGTTTCTTGATAATTAGAAAACGCGCCAATTAACTGATCTTGATTGAGTTTTGCAAATAATACTTGGCTTAGTAAAATTAGTATAAACATTAACAAAAACAAAGTTACTTGGGCCTTTAAAGAAAGTCTCATATTATATTTTCATTTTTCTAGGGGCTAAAAACTAAGAACTAAGAAATTCATACCACTTTTCCAAAGTGTATTCGTAGGTAGGCATAACTGTGTTCCACACTGCAACGTTTTCAAATCTTTTTTCATAACTTCCACCTGATCTCACATCGCCTTTTTTCACAGACACCTTTCCATCAGTACCGGTTAAATCCTCTAATGTTGCTTTGCCGTTATACCAATAGTCGTATTCATTCGCCGTTAAAAACTGTTTAGACCTGTTCGGGTTTGAAATATAGTAACCCTGACGTGCAATGAAAGCGCCAGCCCAGCCGGACAACCACCAGTTCATATATTCATATGCAGCGCTTTCCTGACGCTTGGCTATTTGTGATGATAAGCACATTACGCCATGCCAGCCTCTATATCCCTCTTTAGGGGCAGCAAAAGTCACCGGTACATTTTGACCATTTAAGCTTGAAACCGCAGGTGAAAACATACTTTCTATTACCACTCTTTTTGATTTCATGAATCGCACGGATTCAGGAACTGATGTCCAGAAACCGCTAAAGTGTCCTTGTTGCTTATACCTAATCAAAATTTCAAATAGCTTATCTAACTCGAGGGTTGTCATTGAGCCGATATTTTCAAAGGTTATTAACCCTCGCGCTTGTGCTGACAAGGCTAAATCAAATAGGCCGATGGTGGGTGCATTTACAACAGCAACCTTGCCTCTATATTTTTCATCAAGCAGCCAGCCCCAGCTTTCGGTTTCATAGGGAATGCCTTTCTTTATAACCGAGGTGTTGTAACCAAATGAGTCAACATTATGTACGTAAGGTAAGTAACTGAGCTGGTTTGTATCATTGTCACTCAAGGTCCCATCTGTTTGAATATGCAATAATTTGTATGGCGCGTCTCCTGCGCCAATTTTAGCTTGTGGTGTAATTCGGCCAGTTTTGGTCAACGAATTGATCTCGTCCCAATGGCGTATACGACTTTTATTAATCGGTTTAATGCTACCAGAGCGCCATAATACATTAATGCTATTGGACCATTGTTCATACAAATCAAAGCTGTCTGGCGCCATTGAGGCCTTTTGCAAAACCGCAGCGCTGCCTTTGGGTTCGAAAACAAGATCGATACTCAAATCCTCCATGGCTTTTTTACGTAGGTCTTCTTGCAGGGTTACATGAGTCCCTAAAATACGAAGTTTCGGTCGCGATTTGCCAATAGCAAACGTTGAAAAGGGAAGCACGGTTGCAATACTGCCCACCGCAGCGGTTTTGAGTATGTCTCTTCGTTGTTTGTTTACACTGTTATACAAATTATTCATAAAGCCTCGTATGGGCTACAAAACTCAATTTGAAGATAACTGCATAGTATAAATTCTAGGCAAGCTAACATGCTTTAATTTGCTTAAGTTTCATGTTGGTGCATATCTATTCAGATAAATAGTAATATTTGTCTAATAATACTGTAAGTTTTTTATAGTAAAATATCAATGTATAAATATTGTGTCTTTCTTCTTGTCATCTGATGTTGAGGGTTTTAATTAGCCTGGCACACCTAAACCGCCATTGGTTTAAGCGGACTGTAGGTGAAGATGCAGAAGAAAGATTCAGAGACATTATCTTTTGCATGTAAGCACACATATGAAGTTATTTTTATGGATATAATTGTGTTACTTGACGTTCTTATCGAACACTGGGCAATGAAATAGATTGATTCAGTTTAGAGCGTATTGAGTTCGAACATAAAAAAAGACGCTTAAAAGCGTCTTTTTCGAATTGGTGGAGCTGGCGGGAATTGAACCCGCGTCCAGAAAGCGTCAACCTTTGGTACTACATGCTTAGTTTGTCATTTATTTAATCCTATGGACCCCGACAAACAGGGTTCCTTCGGACTGGCCTAATACTATTTCGCGGTTCAACCTTAGACAAGTATCCCTCGCTATTTCACTAGTATGACCTTCCGTACCTCAGTTAGTGAAAAGAACTTGAGTGGAAGGGCCTATGCAGGGTATTAAGCTGCTAGTGCGTAGTTTTCGTCGTTTGCGACTATTTTTTTGCGGCTTTTTTAAGAGGCCAGCCGCACCTCTGCATGCACCTCCAGCATCATTGAATCCTGTCGAATCCAGAGCAGCCCCGAGATAAGTGTAGATTATAGCACGCTTATATTAGCAGAACAGTGATATTTCATTGATTTTGATTTGATAGAAGAATAAATCAACAACTATTCAACGCTTTATAGCAAACTATTCAACGAGGTGACTTGAAATGTCAACCTATGATGTCATTGTATACAACATAATAAATTATACAGACCCACTTGCTATGAAAGCGTTCGCGCCACTTGTTCTTCCAAATGGAATAGAAATAAAAAACCGTTTTGTAAAAGCCGCTATGGAAGAAAATATGGCGCAAGACCATCAGTTACCTGGAATTGCGCTGAAAAACTTGTACGCTGCTTGGGCTAAAGGTGGTGTAGGTATGATCATTACGGGCAATGTAATGGTCGACAAAATGGCAATGACAGGTCCGGGCGGTGTTGTACTTGAGGCTGATACACCCATTGAGCCGTTTCGAGCTTGGGCTGAAATAGCTAAGCAGAACAACACAACCGTAATAATGCAAATTAATCATCCCGGCCGTCAGGTATTTAAGAAGATGGGTGGAAAAGTGCTTTCGCCATCCGACGTTGCTTTAAATTTAGGTAAACATAGCGGTCTATTTTCACAACCCAAGGCCATGTCCGAAGGGGAAATTGAAGATGTTATCGCGCGCTTTGTTATTACCGCAAAGCGCGCTGAAGAGGCCGGCTTTGATGGTGTTGAAATTCACGCGGCTCATGGTTATTTGGTAAGCCAATTTTTGTCACCGTTAACCAACGTTAGAAAAGACCAGTGGGGCGGTGAACTGCAAGACAGGGCCAAACTACTTTATGACATCATTCGTGAGGTAAAAAATAGCTGCGGCAAACGGTTTATTGTTTCGGTTAAGCTCAACTCTGCTGATTTTCAACGTGGTGGTTTTGATGTTGCCGATGCCATTGAAGTCGTTAAAGCTCTGAACACTAAGGGACTGGATTTTATAGAATTGTCTGGGGGCTCATACGAAGCGCCAGCCATGCAGGGGAAAAGTGGAGATGAAAGAACACTTGCCCGAGAAGCGTATTTTCTAACCTTTGCTAAGCAGATTGCGCAGCACAGCCGTATCCCAGTAATGACAACCGGAGGTATTAAACGCCTCGCTGTTGCCAATGAAGTATTAGCAGCCAACATGGACCTAGTAGGCATTGCCTCGGCATTGGCCTTTAATCCGGCATTGATTAATCAATGGACGGTTGACCAAGATACCTTAGGACATATCCCCGCGACCCCGTGGAAAGATAAAACACTCAGCGGATTAGCTAATATGGCACTCGTCAAGCGTCAACTAAGGCGGTTAGGAAAAGGTGATACGCCAAACGTAAATGCATCACCGTTGCTCACCCTGATTATGGACCAAATAAGAGCGGCTAAATTGACAAAAAGGTACAGAAAACAATACATAGATTAATGTTGAGTACTGACATGCTACTGACTGTGTTTTTAATTTAAGGTATCAACCCTGTTTTATTTGCAGGGTTAATACCTTATTCATTAAGCACTGTGTTTCATCATACGTTCTTTCTGACGTGCCCAATCTCTGTCTTTAACGGTGTCGCGTTTGTCATGTTCCTGCTTGCCTTTGGCTAGCTGAATTTCAAGCTTCACCCAGCAGGCTTTCCAGTACATCGCTGTCGCGACGATGGTTAGACCTTGTCTATCAAGTCCTCCCATAAGCTCTTCTATCTCGCGTTTTTTTAACAATAGTTTGCGTATACGGGTAGGTTCACTAATCACATGTGTCGAGGCCTGGTTTAAAGGCATGATATTAATATTACTGACATAAGCTTCACCGTCTTTAATAAAAACGTAGCTATCGGTAATATTCGCCTTTCCGGCTCGTATTGCTTTAATTTCCCAGCCCTGTAATTGCATACCTGCTTCGAATTTATCAATAAAATGATATTCGTGGCGAGCTTTTCTATTCAGTGCAATGGTGTCGTTGTTGTTTTTGGATTTTTTCATAGGGGGTATTATACGTAGACTTGTTTGCTTTGTCTTTATGTCCTTTATTTTTCGTCACGAAAATTACAAATATCGTGATAGAATAGCGTGTATTGTAACCTGAGGTTGTGTTTTATTAATGCCGAGTATTAAAAGAAATGCATTAGTGGCTTATAGTGCAAGCCAAATGTATGACTTAGTCAACGATGTTGAAAAGTACGAAAGTTTTTTACCGGGGTGTGTGAAAAGCGAAGTATTAGAAAGTGGTGAAAATTACATGCTTGCTTCACTTGTGCTTTCTAAAGCGGGTGTAAAGCAAACACTGATTACATCAAACACACTAATTAAAGATACGGCCATTGAAATGGACCTGTCCGATGGCCCATTCAAATCACTTTCGGGTGGCTGGCGATTTACGCCTTTGTCCGATGAAGCGTGCAAAATTGAACTTAACCTCCATTTTGTATTTTCCAGTAAGCTAATGGAAATTGCTTTTGGCAAAATATTCAATGCACTGGCAAATAATATGGTGAGTGCATTTGGTAAGCGAGCAAAGCAGGTGTACAAATAATGTCGAGTGCTATTAATATTGAAGTTGTTTATGGCTTACCCCATAAACAGACCTTGCTAAAGTTAAAGGTAGCTGCAAGTAGCACTGTTTTACAAGCAATAGAAGCGTCAGGAATACAAAAAATATATACCGAAATTGATTTAAATGAAAATAACGTCGGTATATGGAATCGCACATGCAAGCCTACCGATACCTTGCTTGAAGGTGATCGTGTTGAAATTTACCGGCCCATGGTAGCCGACCCTAAAGAAGTTCGAAAACGCCGTGCTGAGAAGGCAAAAGAAGAAGGGCGTGCTGATAAAGTCACGGGTGGTCGACCTAATCCAATGAAAACCAATAAAGTAAAAAATAGTGATTAGCGCGAAGCTTGCTAATCACTTTCAAATACAATCGGTCATGTTATAAAAAAAGCATCATAAAAGAACAAAGCAGACTCAGTATTTTCTCCTTTGTAAGCCAGTTTTAGCGAGTATTTTCGCTGATATTTCTTCGATTGAAAATTTGGTACTGTTTAAATATGGGATCTTTTCTTTTCGATATAAATTTTCAACTTCACGCAATTCCATTCTGCACTGTTGCATTGATGCATAGCGGCTGTTGGCTCTTCGCTCGGAACGAATTTGATGCAATCTATTGGCGTCAATAGTGAGTCCGAATAACTTCTTTTGAAACCCCTTTAATGACGGTGGTAATTTCAAAATATCGCCCATATCGTCTTCTGTAAATGGATAATTAGCTGCTTTAATACCGTATTGAAGCGCTAAATATAAGCTGGTTGGTGTTTTACCTGAGCGTGAAACCCCGACTAAAATAATGTCAGCTTCATGATAGTCTTTTAGGTTTGAACCATCGTCATTTGCAAGGGCGTAGTTAACTGCTGCAATTCGTATATCATAGGTTTTTTCATGAATGCTATGGGTACGATGTTTTTCAGGTTTGGACGGAACGCCAATTACTTTTTCGAGAGGGGCTACAAATTGGTCGAGAAAGTTATAATTAATTCCAACTGATTCACTCATCAATTTGCGAATTTCAAAATTTACCATGGTGTAAAATACCAATGGCCGCTGTCCGCTTTTTTCAAAATGCGCTTTGATTTGTTCTAGTACTATTTTAGCATGTTGTTCTGTTTCAACAAAAGGGATCGTAATATGTTGAAATTCAACCGGGAATAAAGACAGCAATGCATGCCCGAAAACCTCTGCAGTAATGGCCGTACCATCGGATATATAAAAAGCAGCTCGCAAAACATCTCCTCAACATTGTTGTAAATTAATTACGAAATAAAATTAAATTTTACTTAGCATACAGGTCAATTTAGAATCCCACGTGTGCATTGTAAATAAGTGTTTACTAGTGTGTACTAATGATCGTAATCAATCATACCTTGTTACAACAAACCGTGACAAAACTTATCGGCAAATAAATGAGCTGGAGGCTTTAGCAGTGCAAGAATTCATACTTTGGTATCAAGAGTTAGGCATGGACGATGTTAGTCGTGTTGGTGGTAAAAACGCGTCATTGGGTGAAATGATATCAAATCTATCAAATGCAGGTGTTCAAGTGCCTGGTGGATTTGCGACAACATCACATGCGTTTAATCAGTTTTTAGAGCAAAGCGGCGTTGAAACAAAAATACATGAAATACTAGATGCACTTGACGTAGATGATGTGAATGCATTGGCTGAAGCGGGTAAAACCATTCGTCAGTGGATATTAGATACCCCATTTCAAACTGAGTTAGAAGACGAAATTAAATCTGCATTTATTAAATTGCAAGGTGAAATGGGTGACAAAGCGTCATTCGCAGTGCGTTCTTCGGCAACAGCTGAAGATATGCCAGATGCATCGTTTGCAGGGCAGCAAGAGACATTTCTTAACGTAAAAGGTTATGAATCCGTACTTGTAGCAATTAAACATGTTTTTGCCTCATTGTTTAACGACAGAGCGATTTCCTATCGTGTGCATCAAGGGTACGATCATAAAGGCGTTGCGCTGTCCGCAGGTATTCAGCGCATGGTACGCAGTGACTTATCTTCTTCCGGCGTTATGTTTACGATAGATACCGAGTCCGGTTTCGAAGATGTCGTGTTCATTACCAGCTCATTTGGCTTAGGCGAAATGGTTGTTCAAGGTGCCGTTAATCCTGATGAATTTTATGTGCATAAGCCTACTTTAAGTAAAGGTAACCCTGCTATTGTACGGAGAAACTTGGGGAGTAAATTAATCAAAATGATTTACTCCGAAGACTTGGAACACGGTAAGCAGGTAGAAATTGTCAATATTGAAAAAGCGGATAGCATGCGCTTTTCGTTAACTGACGATGAAGTAATGGAATTAGCTAAACAAGCTGTCGTTATCGAAAAACACTACAAGCGTCCAATGGACATCGAATGGGCTAAAGATGGCTCGGATGGCAAATTGTATATTGTTCAAGCGCGTCCAGAAACTGTGCGAAGTCGCGAAGACATGCAAGTTATAGAGCGTTATCAGCTGAAAGGAAATGCAACTAAAATAGTTTGCGAAGGTCGCGCTATCGGTCATAAAATTGGTGCTGGTAAAGCCAAAGTACTTACCTCTATTTCTCAAATGGACATGATTGAAACAGGTGATGTGCTGGTTACTGACATGACTGACCCAGACTGGGAACCCATTATGAAGAAGGCATCTGCGATTGTGACAAATCGCGGTGGTCGCACTTGTCATGCAGCGATTATTGCCCGTGAAATGGGTATACCGGCGGTTGTTGGTTGTGGTAATGCCACCGATAGCATTAAAGCCGGTGATGCTATTACGGTGAGTTGTGCCGAAGGTGATACGGGCTTTATTTATAATCAAGAACTTGATTTTGAAGTAATTACATCACGCGTTGACTCTATGCCTGATTTACCCTTCAGTATTATGATGAACGTGGGTAATCCTGACCGAGCGTTTGATTTTGCTCGCTTACCACATGAGGGGGTTGGTTTAGCTCGTTTAGAATTCATCATCAACCGCATGATAGGTGTGCACCCAAAAGCATTACTTAACTTTGATGAGCAACCTATAGAACTTAAAGAAGAAATCACTGAAATGATTGCAGGCTATGCATCGCCTGTCGAATTTTATATAGAAAAACTAGTTGAAGGTATCTCTACTATCGGCGCCGCTTTCTCTCCAAAGAAAGTAATTGTTCGTATGTCAGACTTTAAGTCGAATGAATACTTTAATCTAGTGGGGGGCTATCAATATGAGCCCCATGAAGAAAATCCAATGTTAGGTTTCCGCGGCGCGAGTCGTTATATTTCTGAAGATTTTAGAGATTGTTTTGCGCTTGAATGTGAAGCAATAAAACGAGTGCGCAATACGATGGGTTTAACCAATGTTGAAATTATGATCCCTTTCGTAAGAACATTGGAGGAAGGTGAGAAGGTTATCGAACTGCTTGCTGAACAAGGCTTAGTCAAAGGGGAGAATGGTTTACGTGTCATTATGATGTGTGAATTACCTTCAAACGCACTGTTAGCTGATCAATTCCTCGACATATTTGATGGATTCTCAATTGGTTCAAATGATTTAACACAACTAACCTTAGGTCTCGATCGTGACTCTGGTCTTATCGCGCATTTATTTGACGAAAGAAACCCAGCAGTCAAAGCGTTGCTAGCAATGGCAATAAAAGCAGCTAAAGCAAGAGGCAAGTATGTTGGTATATGTGGTCAGGGCCCCTCTGATCATGAGGACTTTGCCGCTTGGTTGGTAGAACAAGGTATTGATTCAGTATCGTTAAATCCAGACACGGTAGTGGAAACTTGGTTATATCTTGCTGAGAAGCATGGTTAAAAGGTACTAGATACAAAAATGGCTACAGCTGTAGCCATTTTTATCGTTTATACCGGTTTATCTGTCGGTATGGTTTTTTAAAGCATAATATCAGAGACTTAAGAGCTTATTCAGCAATATGAATAAGCTTTTTTTATTTGTACTTTCGGTTCAGCACAAACAAATCCAACTTTCTGGCACTGCCGGACATTGCACGTTGTTCTTTGGCTAGGAAACGTTTACTTGGAGCGAGGTCTATGCTTAGCAACACGAGTTCGCCTAACAGAAATAGTATAGAACCCAGTAGAATAGTAAATGTCATGCCAAACAATATCAAGACATGCTTATGAACGTTATAAATAGTCGCACACCTGTGCCATTCCAGTTTGTTTAACATGCTGGTAAAATCAGCATGGTACAAACTAGGGCGACGCCGTATGTCAACGTGTTACAAGTTGTGATTAACCGTATTACCCGTATTAACTAATTTAGCGTGGATTGACTATTAAGCCTGCTATTAGCTGTTTTCTCGTTCGGCTTGTATGATTTTATATAACTTTTTCGTTTTCACAACTTTACAGCCCATAGAGCCTTCGACCGCTTTTCTGCCGAGGTATGCGACAGGTGCATAAGGGTGGCGTTTCTTAAATAACTTCTTGAAAAATTTCTTCATTTGTAACTCCTAATTATTTGTTGCTCACGCGTGTTTTTTTACGTCGTATGGTGGCAACAAGATATATTATCCTCTTGATTAATGTTATCGACCAAGCAAGTATAACCTATATAGGTATTAATTGCTATATGTTAATGCCATTGTATTTTAGGTGCACATGGTATTTAGTGGCTTGCAAGGGAGTTAGTCTGTTTTTAAACATCAAATACATCGCCAACTGTTTGTCATTAAATAATCCCTTAGGCTTTCACATTCGATAACAGTCGAATGGCGTTGCGATAAAAGAAATATAAATCATACTTAAACCCTCTAGAGCATTTGCCTCGTAGTCTATATAATGGCATCGCTAACTAAGGAGAGCTCAGTTGACCGAATTGACAGCTATTTTAGATAAAAAATTGACACAAACATTACCCCTGTTAGTGCCACAAAGTGCGCTAAATCAAGATGTTCAAGAATATATTGTTGAATTAGAAAACTCAGCATATGCGGGTGATATTGAAGTCAGTTATTCAAGCCGTTTAGCTGTGGCAACAGATAACAGTATTTACCAGCAACTGCCACAAGCGGTATTGCACCCAAAGTCAACAGAAGACCTTAGTCTTATTGCAAAAGTCGCTAATGCATGGCCTAAAGTCACTTTTAGTGCAAGAGGTGGAGGTACTGGTACAAATGGCCAATCGCTCACGCCTGGTATCGTCGTGGATACGTCTAGGTACATGAATAAAATTTTGGCGCACAATATCGAAGAGGGATGGGTTAAAGTGCAGGCAGGTGTCATAAAAGATGCTCTTAACGATTTTTTAAGACCTCACGGATACTTTTTCTCTCCCGATCTATCAACCAGTAACCGAGCTACAGTGGGAGGCATGATTAGTACGGATGCCTCTGGTCAAGGTTCGTTAGTTTACGGTAAAACCAGTGACCACGTTCTTGCCCTAACTTCAGTATTAGCAAATGGCGATGTTATTGATACTGCGCCTATGCCGATGGCGGATGCAGAGGTTAGAGCAGAAAAAAATGATACGCTGGGTATTATTCTTCAACAGATCCTGCAGACATGCGTGCAAAAGCGTGAACAGATTATTGCTAAATTCCCGCGGCTAAATCGTTTCCTTACCGGCTATGATCTTGAACATGCGTATAATGAAAAGGAGCAATCGATTGATGTTAGCCGATTGATCACCGGTGCAGAAGGCTCACTGGCATTCGTTTCAGAAGCCAAACTTAATATTACGAAAATTCCAAAATACACGGCCTTAGTCAACGTTAAGTACGACTTGTTTGAGTCTGCATTACGTCATGCACCAAGTATGATTGCGGCGAACGCGACTTCTGTCGAAACGGTCGACAGTACCGTATTGAATATGGCTCGTGCTGACATTATCTGGCATAGCGTTTCTGATCTTATAACTGATGTAGAAAATAAAACAATGCTGGGCCTCAATATGGTTGAGTATAACAGCGATGATCAACAAGAGATTGAAGCTAAAATTGCAATGCTTTCGGAGCGTCTGCAAACTGCTGCCGAGAAAGGCACTGGCGGTGTCATTGGATTTCAAGTGACTTATGAGCGAGCAGAAATTAATAAGATTTACGCGATGCGAAAAAAATCAGTTGGCTTGTTAGGTAAAATAAATGGTATTAGAAAGCCCATTGCATTTGCCGAAGACACCGCGGTTCCACCCGAAAATTTAGCTGACTTTGTTATGGAATTTAGAGATCTACTCGACGGTCATGGCTTAAAATACGGCATGTTCGGTCACGTCGATGCCGGTGTATTACATGTTCGTCCAGCGCTTGACTTGTGCGACATAGAACAAGAAAAGCTAGTTAATCAAATTTCTGACCAAGTGGTTGCATTAGTCGCTAAATATGGCGGCTTAATGTGGGGAGAGCATGGCAAAGGATATCGCAGTGAATATGCACCTGAGTTTTTCGGTGAAGAACTTTACGCAGAGTTGCGTAAGATAAAATCTGCTTTTGACCCTCTGAATAAAATGAATCCGGGTAAAATTTGTACGCCATTTGACTCATCAGCAATTATGGTCAAGGTTTCTGATACCAAAAGAGCCACGTTTGACCGTACTATTCCAATTGCATTTAAAAATGAATTTGCACCGGCAATGAGTTGCAACGGCAATGGTTTGTGCTTCAACTATGACACTACCTCGCCGATGTGTCCGTCGAGTAAAATAACTCATGATAGACGGCATAGTCCGAAGGGCAGAGCGGGACTAATCCGTGAATGGTTGCGCCTATTGAGTAAAGAAGATGTAGACACATCAGCCCTCAGTTATCATCAATTTCAGAGTAATTGGTTTACTAAGTTAGGCAACTCAAAGACTAAAAAAGACGACTTTTCGCATGAGGTTTTCGAATCAATGAATGGTTGCTTGGCGTGTAAGTCTTGCTCGAATCAATGTCCTGTTGGTGTTGATGTTCCTGATTTTAGAGCGAAATTTTTATCAATTTACTATCAACGCTACACGAGGCCATTAAAAGACCATTTTGTTGCCAACGTTGAAATTTTAGCTCCGGCTATGGCTAAGCTACCACGCTTTTTTAACTTCTTCTTAGCCTCATCGGTTGTGAAGGCCGGGATTAAGAAAGTCATCGGTTACGTTGATGCGCCATTGCTGTCATACCCAACACTAGTGGAACGAATTAAAAGTATCGAATGTAAGCACGATATGGCTGCCTTACGACAACTTAACGATGCCCAAAGAGCAAACTACGTAGTTATAGTTCAAGACCCATTTACCAGCTTTTATGATGCGCAGTGCGTTGAAAAAATGATTAAAGTGGTGAAAAAGCTAGGTTACCAACCGGTATTATTACCGTTTTCACCGAATGGTAAAGCTCAGCATGTTAAGGGCTTTCTTGAGCGTTTCGAGAAGACAGCCAAAACTACCTCAGCATTACTAAACAGTGTTGCTTCCTTAAACATTACGATGATCGGTGCGGATGCCTCCCTGGTGCTATGTTATCGCGATGAATACGCGAAAATATTAGGTAATCAAAGAGGTAACTTCACAGTTAATACGCTAACAGAATGGTTGTCGACAGTGCCAAGTGAACGTATTTCATCGCTAGCGAAGCAAGCTAGTGGTGCAGATAGCAAAACAACTTACAAACTGCTTGCGCATTGTACTGAAAAAACCGCCTTGCCAAAAACTGAATCACAATGGCAAGATCTATTTGCCTTGCTGGGCATGACGCTTGAAATAGTTCCCGTAGGTTGTTGCGGGATGGCAGGGACCTATGGACATGAATTTGAGCAGTTTGAAAACTCTAAGGGCATTTACGATTTGAGCTGGTCCAAACCGGTGAAAAGTGCAGCGCAGAACAACAGCAAGATACTAGCAACTGGGTATTCATGTCGAAGCCAGGTTAAACGTTTTGATAACGAAAGGCCGCAGCATCCGATTGAAGCGATTTGTGATGTGTTGATTGAATAATTTATTGAAGCGATACGGCAGTGAGTAACGGAAGTTACTAATCGACGCTATTAAAGACCTTATGATATTAAGGACGTTATAAAGACACGTTATAAAGGCACGTTATAAAGAAACGTTATAAAGAAACGTTATAAAGAGAAATGATTAACAACACGGGAGGTTAACTAATTAACTTCCCGCATTATAAATTATTATTCTTCTGATTCAGCCCTAGTTGCAGGGAGAGTGCCAGTGATGCGAGCGAAGAAGCGTTGCTTCGGCATGTACGGTTTTTCAGCCAAAAGTGCTTTTACATCGTTCTCGAAGTCAGCTTTGTCTATAACTAAGCTGTCTCTTTCAAATGACTCTTTGATAAATTGCATGGTGATTGCTTTATCAGTGACTAAATCTGTGTTTGCACTTACTGTCCCTGTAAATACGCTAAGTGTCAATATTAGAAATATTGATTTGTTCTTGAGTTTCATTTTGTTTTCCTTAAGTTAGTTTGTTACTTTTAAGTTGGTAATGTTAATAATTTATTAATTTGTTGTAAAATTCTTATTCCTTTAAAATACAACAGCTTACTTCTACTAACAGAAAAGTATATTAGGCTAAAATTAGCAAATAATATAATGATAAAAACTTTTCTTAATAATTAGAAAAACTAATGTATAATTTCCAAAAATAAATGAGCGGAAATTGTTGATGGCAAAAAGATTACCCCCACTAAATGCCCTGAAAGCCTTTGAAACTGCAGCAAGGCATTTGAGTTTTACAAAAGCTGCTGAAGAACTTTTTGTAACGCAAGCGGCTGTGAGCCATCAAATTAAATTATTGGAAAGCCATTTAACGACAAAACTATTTCTGCGACGTAATAGAAAGTTGTTGTTAACCGAAGAAGGGCAGTCTTATTTTATAGAACTCAAAGATATATTTTCGAACTTGCAGGACGCGACGGACAGATTACTTGCTTTAGGATCTAAAGGCGCAATTACGGTCGCAGCACCACCTAGTTTTGCGAGTCAATGGTTGGTGTCAAAAGTTAGCCAATTCTCAATTAATCATCCTGATATTGATGTTCGCATCAAAGCGGTCGATTTAGATGATGGCTTTTTAGATGAAACGGTCGATGTTGCTATATATTACGGTAAAGGCAATTGGCCCAGAGTCGATGCTGTCAAGCTTCATACGGAGTATTTAACGCCTATGTGTTCTCCATTGCTCTTGCAGCAAGCTAAGCCATTGGATAAGCTTGCTGACTTGAAGAAACACGTGTTACTGCATGACAGTTCGAGAAGTGCATGGAAAAACTGGTTAAAACATTTTGGCGTTAATCAAGTCAATGTTAATCAAGGTCCCATGTTTAGCCATACTATGCTGGTTTTGCAAGCAGCTGCAATTGGCCAAGGCATTGCGTTATCTAATGTACTCCTTGCTAAACCTGAGATTGATTCCGGTCGCCTGATTTGCCCCTTTGAAGAAAGTATAGAAAGTAAAGATGCTTTTTATTTGGTATGTCATCTTGGGCAAGCGGAGGTGAGTAAAATACAAGTATTCACTGACTGGATGCTACAACAAGTGGAAGTCCAACATGGATAATCATACAGGCAATGATCGCTTGCCACTAGTTACTTTTAGCATGAGCAAAGAAACCAAAATTGGTATTTTTTTGGGTGCCCTCTACCTCTTTTTAGGCATTTTATTAGGTGCGTTTGCCGCGCATAGCCTCAAAGATACATTAGATGAATATCAAATTGGGGTGCTACAAACGGGGGTTAAGTACCAACTGATCCATGGCGTTGGTTTGATTGTGTTGAGCGTTCTATATTCGCTGTATCAGAAACATTTATTTTATATTGCTATTATTTGCGTCGCTGTTGGCGTTTTCTTTTTCTCTTTTTCGTTATATGCAATTGCCCTCTTAGGTACTTCTTTTCTGGGTGTAATTACCCCTATTGGCGGTGTTTTTATGATCCTAGGTTGGTTGCTTACAATGTACGCCGTGCTTAGGAAATAAAAAATGAAACACACCTTATTTAATAAAACCAACAAGATAAAAAGTAAATCCATGTTGTTTTATTGCCGAGAAGGTTATGAAGCAGATCTTGGGGCTGAACTTGAACATGTTTCCGCAGAACAAAAACTATATGGATATAGTCAATTTGTGCGACACAGTGCAATGGTGCAATTTCACTTCTATGACGCACTCAGCATCGAGCAACAGTTTGTTAGCCTTGCGTTAAGCGACTGTATTTTTGCAAGGCAACGCCTTTGCGTTCTTGGCCATGTTGAATTAGCCGATGCCAGTGACCGGATCACCAGTATTCTTGATTATTTGAAAGGAAACACCGAACTTAGTCAACAATGTTTGGGTGATATATTTGTTGAACATGCCGATAATGAAATAGGTAAAGAGGTAGCTAAGTTTTGCAAAAAGTTTACCGTACCCATGCGCCAGGCGCTTCGAAGGGAAGGGGTGTTAACAAGCAAGCCACATTCCGGCCTGCCTTTTATTCATTTGGTTTTCTCCGATAGCAGCCAGTGTACGGTTGCTTTTTCTTACCCTAAAAATCGCCATTCACAGCTGCTGGGAATTACTCGCCTTAAATTCCCAGCCGATGCACCGAGTCGCTCAACGCTGAAGCTAGAAGAAGCTATTCAATTATTTCTGAGCCCCGAGCAGCAAAGTGCGTGTTTGCAAAAAGGAATGACCGCGGTCGATTTAGGCGCTTGTCCCGGTGGTTGGACATACCAGTTAGTTTCAAGAGGCTTACGTGTAGAAGCGATTGATAATGGCACCATGGATGAGTCATTGATGGCAACAGGGTTAGTCAACTATCAGGCAGTTGATGGTTTTAAATATAAACCCGTAGATGGTCATGTCGATTGGTTAGTATGCGACATGATTGAAAAGCCCGAGCGTGTTGCGCAACTAATGACCGATTGGTTATGCAGTAGAAAGGCCACAAGCACTATCTTTAACCTGAAATTACCAATGAAGCAACGTTTTCAAACTGTAACGGGGTTAATATCAACTATCATCGATACCTTGAATGATCGTCAGATCAAACATCAATTAAGTGCCAAACACCTTTATCATGACAGAGACGAAATTACCGTAATGATACTTGCAGGGGCCCATTTAAGTTAATTAATTCATATGGTTAGACTATATATTACACTGTTATTGCATAATTAATGGCCTGAGGTTTACTGTGTTTAGGAATTCTTTTAAAAGAATATACTGAAAACAGTGTAATTTGTTCGTAATAATCTATATAATTCGCCCCGATTTTTTAGAACCTATAAAGTGGAAACATGACAGATTTAGCACGCTACAGAAACATAGGTATTTTTGCTCACGTTGACGCGGGTAAAACGACCACAACAGAACGAATTTTGAAACTTACCGGTAAAATCCATAAAACCGGCGAAGTTCATGATGGTGAATCAACCACGGACTTCATGGAACAAGAAGCAGAGCGCGGTATTACTATTCAGTCTGCTGCGACTACATGTTTCTGGAAAGACTACCGCATGAACATTATCGATACTCCTGGACACGTTGATTTCACTGTTGAAGTTTACCGTTCATTGAAAGTACTCGATGGTGGTGTCGGAGTTTTCTGCGGATCTGGTGGTGTTGAGCCACAATCAGAAACAAACTGGCGCTACGCGAACGACTCAGAAGTCGCGCGTATCATCTTTGTAAATAAGATGGACCGCATGGGTGCTGACTTCTACCGTGTTGTGAAGCAAGTTAAAGATGTGTTGGGTGCGAACCCGCTCATAATGGCATTGCCAATCGGTATTGAAGACGACTTCGTCGGTATTGTTGATGTGCTTGAGAAAAAAGCATACGTTTGGGATGACACTGGTCTTCCTGAGAACTTCACCGTTCAAGACGTACCGGCAGACATGGTTGACAAGGTGAATGAATACCATGTGCAACTAATTGAAACTGCATTAGAGCAAGACGATGACTTGTTGATGGCGTATATGGAAGGCGAAACACCGTCTCTAGCTGACGTCAAACGTTGTATCCGTGACGGTACTCGCAAGCTTGATTTCTTCCCAACATACTGTGGTTCTGCTTTTAAGAACAAAGGTGTTCAGAATATTCTTGACGCTGTCGTTGATTACTTGCCAGCACCTGCTGAAGTTGATCCACAAGATTTGACTGATGAATTTGGTGAGCCGAATGGTAATAAAGCGATTGTTTCTCCTACTGAACCTTTCCGTGCATTAGCATTTAAAATCATGGATGACCGTTTTGGCGCCTTAACTTTTATTCGTATCTACTCAGGTACATTGAATAAGGGCGACAGCATTCTTAACTCGTTTACGGGCAAGACAGAACGTGTTGGCCGTATGGTAGAAATGCACGCAAATGACCGTACTGAAATAAGTTCAGCGCAAGCTGGTGATATCATTGCTATCGTGGGTATGAAGAACGTGCAAACAGGTCATACCTTATGTGATCCCAAGCATGCTTGTACGCTAGAGCCAATGGTTTTTCCTGAGCCAGTAATCTCTATCGCTGTTGCGCCTGCAGATAAAGGCTCTACAGAGAAAATGGGTATTGCAATTGGTAAAATGGTTGCTGAAGATCCAACTTTCAAAGTTGAAACTGATGAAGATTCTGGTGAAACCATCTTGCGTGGAATGGGTGAACTTCACTTAGACATTAAAGTAGACATTCTTAAGCGTACTTATGGCGTTGAGTTAACGGTTGGTAAGCCTCAAGTTGCCTACCGTGAAACAATCACCAAAGAAATTGATGATTCTTATACGCATAAGAAACAGTCTGGTGGTTCTGGTCAGTTTGGTAAAATTGACTATAAAATTCGCCCTGGCGAAGCAAACACTGGCTTTACATTTGTGTCAAAAGTTGTTGGTGGTAATGTTCCTAAGGAATTTTTCCCAGCCATTGAGAAAGGCTTTAGAGGCATGATGGGTGAAGGCGTTATGGCTGGCTTCCCAGTACTTGATGTTGAAGTTGAATTGTACGATGGTGGTTTCCATGCCGTAGATTCATCTGCTATCGCATTTGAGATTGCAGCTAAAGGTGCTTTTCGTCAATCAATTCCAAAAGCGGGACCACAGTTAATTGAACCAATCATGAAAGTTGACGTTTACACGCCAGACGACCATGTTGGTGATGTTATTGGTGACTTAAACCGTCGTCGTGGCATGATTAAAGATCAAGAAGCGGGTGTAACAGGTGTGCGCGTTAAAGCTGATGTGCCACTTTCAGAAATGTTTGGTTATATTGGTTCACTTCGTACAATGACTTCAGGTCGTGGTCAGTTCTCTATGGAGTTCTCACACTACAACCCATGCCCAGCAAACGTTGCTGAGTCAGTTATTGAAGAAGTTAAAGCGAGAAAAGCAGCTAAGAAATAGTGTTTTTGTAGCTAATAGAAAGATTGAAAAACCCAGCTCAAGCTGGGTTTTTTTATATCTATAAGAACGCGCTGGCTTCAACTCATTTATTGGTAAATTGTGATTGCACCATCACTATATGTTTGTATAGGCGGTTTTTCAGTATTTTAAATGGCGCTGGTTGTTGTAAGCCTGTGTATTTCCACTCATAGTATTCTTTCACTATAAAGCCCAGTGCATTACTGGCCTGTGGTGTTAACTGCGGTTGAATGCGCTGACTAAATTGTTGCAGTGTTTCATTCTCAATACGGGATAGTTTTTGCTTTTCGAATAACTGAAACAGCTTATCTATCCATTCCATTTCATCTGACCCTTTTGCTTTTCGTTTGGGTATAAATAATAAACTAATAAACAAACCAATAATGACAAAGCTGCCAATGAGTGCATAGCTAAAGCTTTCTGCTTTCATATTTCCGAATATTTTTTTCAGTAGTGATTTTTGCCTTTCTTGGTTGTAACTCAATATGGATTGATCCCAAGTATGATCAATATTCGCCATTAATAGCCTTAATTGATTAAATACGGCATATTCTTTTAAGTTGGTGAGGGAAAAGGGTGATTGCTGTCTAAATTCTTGTCTATTTTGCACCATGCTTAGCAGGCCTGATAATACCCTATTCGGCGCGACAATAGCTGTTGGGTCAATGCGCATCCAACCTTTGTCATCTTCCCAAGCTTCAACCCAAGCGTGTGCGTCAAATTGATGTACGCTAATCACATTGCCAGACTGAACTTCCCCTCCTTGATATCCCGTGACAATTCGAGCCGGAACGTTTGCAAGGCGCAACATGTAGGTGAGGGCGGATGCATAATGCGAACAAAAGCCGGCTTTCTTTTCAAATAAAAACTCATCAATCGGTGCCGATTGCATCAATGGTGGCGACAGTGTGTAGCGAAAATCACCGTATGAAAATGTCGCCTTTAGCTTGTCTATCTTCTCTTGAGTCGTCATTGAGGTATTGATGTTTTCACTAACAAATTCGACGGTCTCGGGATTTCCGGATGACGGTATTTGCAAATATTGAGACAGATTTTCGTATCCTTTATATATGTTTAGAGGCTGTTCTACAAATGATTTAACAGCGTACAAGCCTTGCGTGTATAAAGGGGTTCTGCCGGTTAATTGAAATTGTTGGTTGGTTAAAATAGTTTGCATAGATAAGCCTTGAATTAAAATTGGGATATCTAATGAATACAGCCATTTTGTTGATGTCGGTTGAGCTATCACAACATAGTCCAATGCCTGGCCCTTAAATTCTATCATTTGTGGACCATCGAAACTTTTATTTGTGTTTGAAATGGACCAGCTTTTGCCATCAAATTCGTCCAATACAATAGCACGCCAATAGCGTTGTTGCGGAGATGGCAAAGGCCCGGTAAATTCGGCCCTAAAAACGAGCTCATCCGACTTTGCTAAATGGGCAATGTCACCCGGTGTCATTTTTTCCGACAAGCCGGTTTTGTTAGATTGGTTAACCGGCATTTGCCATAAAGGGGACAATTTTGGGGTGACAAAAAATAGCAGAGCCGCCACTGGTATTGCTTGTAAAAGAAGAATAACCGTATGCTTTGAATATGTCTTAAGGCCTGTCTCTTTAATTTTAATAGCGTGTAGTACGCAAAAAATTAAGATGATAAGAAATGCGTAAAACAAACTATTGAGCAAGCTTTGATGAAAAATAAGACCACACGCAACCAAAAAAAGCTGGATCGACGCTACCATTTGATAGTCGCCAGTGTGATGTAAATTGAGAATTTTTAAGCAACAAGCGACCACCAATAAATTAATCATGGTGTTTAACAAGCCATAATCGGCCGCTAACCAAATTAAAATTGAGATACACAGTAGTGCTAGTAAATTCAATACTGAATTTTTCAGTGGGCTACTATATGCAATTGATTTATATAAAGTAATACAAAATGAGCAGGCACATAACACTAAAACCCAACCCATGAGTGGTTCTATTAGCGACAATATTAAGGCAGCGAAAGTACCTAATATGGTTAAGGACGCAATTTTGCGATTGTAAACTTTAATTTTTTGCATTTTACGATAGCCCGGTTTGGCTAACATCAATGCCATTATTGATACCATTATTAATGCGACCATTACCATTCTCATCTAAAGTAAGGGCATGTTGTTTGTAGCGATACAGTGCAATAGCTTCAAGGCATTGCTGTTGATGCGGTATACCTGTATTTGGCATTATTTGTTGTTTTCCAATCGAAAAACCGAAGTTAGCATCTTGCTTGCTTAAAGCGAGTATTTGAAAGGTAACTTCGCTTAAAGCCTGTTCAACGTTATGGTTAAAATAATCGCTAAAATGCAACCAACCCGATATAGCTGAGCGTTCACTAAAATCTTTACTAAATAAACCTTGGCCTTTGGCAAAATGTTTCCATGACACGTGATGAATAGGGTCCGAATCGCGATAGTCTCGGATCCCCTGTAGGTCGTCTGAGGTGACTGCGACACCTGATTTATTACCTGTGTTGCCCTTAGAGTTCTGCTTGCGTAATTGTAAACCACATGGGATAGGTGCTGGAAAAACGAAAAACTGACCGGGTACGGTGAGGTGTGACCAACATCTAAATAATCCGAATGGAAAAATACTTTCAATCGATACTCTACCTAGGTGATGTAATCCTCTTGAAAAAGGACTGATCGCGATGATGTTTGAACCATCTTCTAAGTATTCATACACGGGATAACGTTTACTAAAAATAGCGATATTAGACAGCGAGTGTAGCGCGGATCTATTTTTCTTATGCGATAAATCAAGTTGTAGTTGGGCATACTGATTAGAAAAACAATTGGCCACCGGGCGAAAGACAATATGGAATTGCACAAAGCTAACATAACTATGAAACAAGGCGAGTAGCAGAAGCGAGAACACAAAGTAACAGAACATCAAAATGACATTATTCTGGTAATTTGTGCCTAGAATGAACAAACAACTCATCAAGCCCACAATGGCCCAGCCAAAGCGAGTTGGCAAAATGAACGTATTGTTTACATCCAACTGATAGGAGTGGCTCGAAGGAATACGTTTATCTAACCATCTGTCGACACGTGCTTGAGTCCAGGACTTCATAAAAATTTCCTAAGCGGCAATAGGATCGACTTTTTTCAGTAGCTGAGCGCTCAGTAAAGTCGCATTGTGAGCGTATTGATCTTGGCCTCTGAGTCGGTGTTCAGTGACCGACGGGAAGATCATTTGAACATCTTCCGGAATGACGTAAGTTCTATCATGCATAAAAGCAAAGGCTTGTGCACAATGATAAATGGCTTTTGACGCTCTAGGAGACAATGCATTTGGATATTCTGGATTGTCTCTAGTTGCATTAACCAAGGCTAAAATATAATCAACGACCGGTTCACTAACAACTACGTTAGTCACTTGTTTCTGCATATCCAAAAGCTGCTCCGCATCGATAACGGTTTTACTAAACAAACGGTCATCGTTACTTAATAACATTGATTTTTCTGCTTCAAAGTTAGGGAACCCTAACGACAGTTTCATAGTAAAACGGTCAATTTGTGACTCGGGTAACGGATAGGTACCCGATTGAAATAAGGGATTTTGAGTCGCTATTACAAAGAAGGGCATTGGTAATTCGTAACTGTTACCGTCAATTGTGACCTGGCTTTCAGCCATCGCTTCAAGTAATGCACTCTGTGTTTTCGGACTAGCTCTGTTTATTTCGTCGGCTAATAATACTTGATGAAATATAGGCCCTGGATGAAAGCTAAATTGATGTGTGTCAGGTTCATATATATTGACGCCTAGCATATCGGCAGGAAGTAAGTCTGAGGTAAACTGGACTCTTGCATAGTCCATGCTTAATACGGAGGCTAAGCATTGGCTCAATGTTGTTTTACCCATACCTGGCAAATCTTCTAATAACAGATGACCTTTCGCCAACAAGCAAACAAGCGCCAATTGTATTTGCTCATCTTTGCCTTTGATTTTTTGTTGTATGGCTGTAACACAGCTTTCTATATCTTTTCGCATCTGATTGTTATATTCGCCATATATTTTTTGCATTAACCATTATTATCTCGAGTGTAGTTGAATTAGCTGAAAACTACTCTTACCAGATTAATACCTATGTATGTATGTTTTTTTTGCATTTAAAGGTAATATATTGACGTAATAACAGCGTCGAAAAAGGAAAATTATGAGTCTTCACCCTATGGCCGGAAAGCCTGCTACACAAGATATGCTAATTAATGTTGCACGTCTAATATCTGATTATTATTCTTTGCTGCCTTCAGTTGAAATCGCCCAACAAAGAGTTAGTTTCGGCACCTCAGGGCATCGCGGATGTGCTTCTCTAATGACTTTTAATGACATACATATAGCGGCCATTTCTCAAGCATTGGTTGAGTACAGAGCGGCAAATGATATTACTGGGCCAATATTTATCGGTATGGATACTCATGCGCTTTCGGAAGCGGCAATGACGACTTGTATCGAGGTATTAGTGGCTAATCACGTTGATATTGTCATTCAGGCAAATAATGGCTTTACGCCCACTCCGGTCATTTCGCACTGTATCTTGGATTATAACAAGAGCCGAAACAGTGGTTTTGCCGACGGTATTGTGATTACGCCGTCACATAATCCGCCGTCTGATGGCGGTTTTAAATACAATTCTCCACATGGTGGGCCAGCTGACTCAAATGTCACCAATCATATTCAAAAACGAGCAAATGAAATTATTGCCAGCGGTGGTCAGCAAGTTAGAAGAATAACCATTACAAAAGCAATGCAATCAAGTCAAGTGACGCAGACTGACTTCGCCACTGCGTATATAAAGGACTTAGACCAAGTCGTTAGTATGTCGGCCATAGCTGATGCAAAATTGAAGCTAGGTACCGATCCATTAGGTGGTTCAGGCATCTATTATTGGGATCGAATTGCAGATCAATATAACCTGAATATTGAGGTCGTGAATAATAAGGTCGACCAACAGTTTAGCTTTATGCACTGCGATAAAGATGGAAAGATTAGAATGGATTGCTCATCGTCAAGCGCAATGGCGGGTCTTATAAAGCTAAAAGATAATTTTGACCTAGCGTTTGGTAATGATCCTGATTTTGACCGTCATGGCATCGTGACGCCATCCGCTGGTTTGATGGATCCAAACAATTATCTCGCAGTGACAATTAACTACCTATATCAACATCGTCCACAATGGTCTAGTGATATGCAGGTAGGAAAAACGTTAGTGTCAAGTAGCATGATAGACCGTGTTTGCTCTAGCCTAGGCCGCGAAGTCAAAGAAATGCCTGTTGGCTTTAAATGGTTTGTTGAGGGCTTAAATGCACAAACTATTGGCTTCGCTGGCGAAGAATCTGCTGGCGGTATCTTTTTGAGGCACAATGGAACGCCATGGGCAACCGATAAAGATGGTTTTATTATGTGCTTATTAGCGGCTGAAATGACTGCCGTTGTTGGAGAAGATCCATCTCAACAATATCAAAAACTAACTCAAGCACATGGAACCCCATGTTATACACGAATTGATGTTGCTGCCACATTGGAACAAAAAAATGCGTTGTCTAGTATGACAACCGACGTAGTGAAGACAACAAGATTAGCGGGCGAAAGAATTATTAATGTACAAACACATGCGCCTGGCAATAACGCCGCCATTGGCGGTGTAAAAGTAAGTACAGAAAACGGTTGGTTTGCTGCTAGACCCTCTGGAACTGAAAATGTGTATAAAATTTATGCAGAGAGCTTTTGTGGTGAAACCCATTTACAACAATTAGTAAAAGAAGCCGAAGAATTGGTCGCCTCAGTCTTGGAGAAAAGCTAAATGTTACGATATGTCATTTTTATTGTTATTTAAATGTAAATATATTTCATAAATGAGAGTATTTGAGTTATAAATACTAATAAATTTACACTTAATTAACAATTTGTCTGTATTTCTATGAGAATTAAATGGTTTTATTTCAGTTCTTGTAATAAAATTACAGGCGGTTATTTTCAATTAGAGAGATAAAATAATGGCAAATTCCAATAAAGCCAAAGGTTCGTCTGTACAAGCATCTGCAAAAAAAACTGCAAACGCTGCTCCTGTGAAAGCATCGACGGCTAAAGAAACAGCAAGAAAATCAACAAAAGCTAAATCTGCTGACACTTCTTCAATTACATATTCGAAAGCGCAAATTAAGCAGTCAATTGTAAAACATTTGCATTCAACGCTCGGAACTGATGAAAATAAAGCAAACAATCACGCATGGTGGAAAGCCACAAGCGCAGCAATGCAAGAGCTTGTATTAGAGCGCCTGCGTACAACTCAAAAAACTCACTATATAAATGATACGCGCGCAGTTCATTATTTTTCTGCTGAATTCTTAATGGGACGGTTACTCTCTAACAACATGCACAACTTTAATCTGTTTGAAACAGCGGATGCGGCGTTAAAGGAGTTAGGGGTTGAATTAACCGACGTACTCGAAGAAGAACCGGATATGGCCTTAGGTAATGGTGGTCTAGGGCGTCTTGCCGCTTGTTTTCTTGACTCCTTAGCCACCATGGATTTGCCTGCAATTGGTTATGGAATTCATTACGAGCATGGTTTATTTCGTCAAGAGATAAAAAATGGAGCACAAATTGAGCGACCTGATAGCTGGAGACATTATGGAAATCCGTGGGAAATATGCCGCCCTGAATCAATTCAGGAAGTACCTCTATTTGGTTATGTTGAAACCAAATATGGAGCAAATGGTCGGGTTAAAAAAGAATGGCACCCTGGTAACATAGTCAAAGGTGTTCCGTGGGATATTCCTATCGTGGGTTACGGTGCAAAAACTGTCAACGTGCTGCGTTTGTGGCAAAGTGAGTCGTCGGACTATTTCAATTGGGATGTATTTAATTCCGGTGGTTATGTTGATGCTCAGCGAGAGAATATACAAGCGGAAACTATTTCAAAAGTATTGTATCCGAATGATGAAACCAGAGCGGGTAAAGAGCTGCGTTTAATTCAGCAGTATTTCTTTTGTGCTTGCTCCTTGAAGGACATTATTCGTCGTTATAAACGAGCCCATGGAGATGATTGGAGCAGATTTTCTGAGCAGGTTGTTATCCAACTCAATGATACTCATCCCGCGATTGCCATTCCAGAACTAATGAGAATACTGGTTGATAGAGTAGAGCTTGATTGGGACACAGCGTGGGGTATTTGCACCAAAACATTTGCCTACACAAACCATACTTTGCTACCTGAAGCATTAGAAAGGTGGCCAGTAAGAATGATTGAAAAAATCTTACCAAGGCATATAGAAATTATTTATGAGATCAACCATCGTTTTCTGTCGCTCGTTGAGAAAAAATGGCCTGGTAACAATGTGATAAAAGCCAAACTTTCTATTATTGAAGAAAGTACAGAAAAAATGGTTCGAATGGGTAACCTTTCGGTTGTTGGCTCATTTGCCGTTAATGGTGTGGCCGAAATTCATTCGAAATTAGTTAAAGAGAATCTGTTTCCTGAGTTTGAAGCACTTTGGCCGGGCAAGTTAAAAAACGTAACCAACGGAATTACGCCTCGTCGTTGGTTAAAGGCATGCAACCCTCTATTATCTGAACTTATTGGAAAGAAAATTGGAAACGATTGGCCGTCCGACTTAACCCGTTTAAATAAGCTTTCAGAGTTTGCTGACAATACCACTTTCCAGAATCAGTTCATGAAGGTAAAACAAAAAAATAAAGAAGCACTGGCTGCCGAGATAAAACATCTGACCGGCATTAGTGTCGACACGAAAGCTATCTTTGATATTCAAATTAAACGTTTACACGAATATAAACGCCAACATCTAAATTTAATACATATTATGGCATTGTATAAAAGGTTGTTAGAGGATCCCAGTTACGATATGCATCCCCGGGTTTTTATTTTTGGTGCAAAAGCAGCTCCAGGGTATACCTTAGCTAAGGATATTATTTTTGCGATTAATAAAGTTGCTGACAAAATAAATAACGATCCACGTGTAAATCATATAATTAAGGTCGTATTTTTACCAAATTATCGCGTGTCACTTGCTGAAAAAATGATCCCGGCAGCCGATGTATCTCAGCAGATATCAACGGCAGGTAAAGAAGCTTCAGGCACGGGAAACATGAAGTTGGCGCTGAATGGTGCAATTACTATCGGTACATTGGATGGCGCTAATATAGAAATTGCTGAAGAAGTTGGTGATGACAATATCTTTATTTTTGGTATGACAGTGGATGAAGTAACGGAACTGTCAAAAAAAGGTTACAATCCATTTGATATTTATTACCATAATAACGAAGTAAAGGCAGTACTCGATTGGTTAGACACTGACTACTTTACACCGGGCCAACCAGGTGCTCTTTCTTCATTGAAAAACAGTATGTTATCAGGTGGCGACCCATATATGTGCTTAGCTGATTATGAATCGTATAGCGAAGCTAATAGAGCCCTCAATATCGCGTATAGAGACAAGTCAAGATGGGCTAAAATGGCTATTCTGAATACAGCGAAGATGGGTAAATTTACGTCAGACCGCTCAATTGCTGACTACGTAGAACGAATTTGGAAATTGACCCCTTGTACCGTTGAATAATCCAAAAAAGTGTTTGCAGGACAACAAAAGCCAACTTCTTGTTGGCTTTTGTTGTGAAAGGTTTATCATGGAGTCTGTTTTGTTGTATAATAATTAATCAATATAGATTCAGCAGCCTTTATATTCACCTTTTTTCGGCGAACCATTTTTTATGATCCAAAAGCACCAAAGTTTGTCCACGCTTTCTAACAGATATCACTTCATCGATATGATTGAAGGCATTGCAGACTCAAATTCTTATTTTTCACTAATGCTTGTGGATGTCATGCGTTTTTCAGATGTATCCTCTGCCTTTGATCACAAAGCTGGTGATGAAATTTTACTGCAAATTGTTAACCGTATTCATGTGATATTCGGTCCGGATTTGATCCTAGGACGGGTTAGTGGTGATATTTTTGGCTTAGTGTTTGAAGGGCGCCAAAGTGAATCGGTAATGAGAACAAAGTTTCAACGCCTCATTGAACATTTTAAAACACCTTTATATACCAATGGAACTGCATTTATTGCCGACTTCAACGTTGGTATTGCAAGCCGTACGCATAAGAATGTGACAGCTACAAAACTGATATCCTTAGCTGAAGCTGCGCTGAAACAAGCCAAAAATAATAAGCATCAGAACTGCAGCTTTGTAAATGATAACGAAAACTCAGTGACGGGTAGAGGTCTAGCCTTAAAAGCAGACTTGACTCGTGCAATGAAGAATGACGAATTAGAACTTTATTTTCAACCAAAAGTTAATTTACTGACAACCAAAATTATCGGCGCTGAATGTCTGCTCAGATGGAATCACCCATTGGATGGTGTTTTATTTCCGGGTTCGCTTATTGAGGCCGCAGAAACGTACAATATGATGAACGAGCTTGGGCATTGGACAATATCAAGTGCGCTGAACAGAGTGGAGCAATTAAACAACGTAGGGATCAATATTTCTATTTCTATTAATTTGTCACCTAGCCAGTTATACGATGTTGGTCTGCCAAAGTTATTATCAGACCTGATCCAACGCCATAAAATACAGGCAAATATGATCGAGCTTGAATTAACTGAAGATGTTGCATTATCTAACTCTCTAATGGTGAAAAGGCAGTTAGACGAAATACGTGTAATGGGTTTAAACGTGTGCATGGATGATTTTGGGAAAGGTTACTCAAACTTGTCGTTTCTTCGTGACTTACATTTAAGTGCTATAAAAATAGACAAGACATTTGTTATGGAACTTGAGCAAAATCCAGTTAATAAAGCGATCGTTGAGGCAACAAAACTTATCTGTGATGCTAAAAACTGTGAAGTAGTTGCTGAAGGAATAGAAACTGTTCAGCAACTAAATATTCTAAAAGAGTTAGGGATCTACAGTGGACAAGGCTTTTTATTTTCACCAGCAGTAAATTTTGACTCCTTTATCAGGCTTTGTGAAATCGGCAATTTTGAACAGGTATTGGCAGATAAGATACGAACAGCAGCAGGTTAATGTTATCATTAAAACGTGTTCAATCATTTTAGTTAAGAGACATGTTAACGAATCCAATTAGCTTCTTAGAGCGCTCAAGATTTTCACCTGAGTCCCTACAAACAAATAACAAATTTCAACTCAATAATGGCACAACAGTAGAAATTTGTTGTCCTGGTATCATCACATTTGAGCCGGCCTTTATGGGTGTGGCAAAGACAATTTTACTCTCATCAGGTGTGCATGGTAATGAGACCGCGCCAATTGAGATCTGTGATAAATTGGTCGAAGACTTACTGAGTGAAAAAAAACAATCAAACCATAGAGTTATGTTTATATTTGGTAATTTACCTGCAATGAATATAGGCGAAAGGTTTATTGAAGAAAATCTAAACAGGTTATTCAATGATTCGTTATCTACCGACAATCAAGAGCAAATACGTGCGCAAGAGATAAAGCGCGAAGTTAAGCGTTTTTTTAATACTGACTCTGTAGTGCCCTCATCACATGCAGTTTCAAAGCGCATTCATTATGATTTACATACAGCGATAAGAGAATCAAAAAACGAGAAATTTGCAGTTTATCCCTATCTGCATGGACACGAATATAACAAACAACAGTTACAGTTTTTGTCAGCCTGTGCGGTTAATACAATCCTTCTTTCGCAATCACCGACATCTACTTTTAGTTATTACACCTCGCTTAATTACTGTACGCATGGTTTTACTGTTGAGTTGGGTAAGGTAAAGCCTTTTGGTGAAAACAACATGCAGAGCTTCACTCACGTTATTGATATGTTAACGCAGCTTATCACTCAAAAAGAGCTTGTTTTACCCGCGCTTAAAGAATGTCAAATGGATATATATGATGTTAAACAGGTTATTGATAAGCGCTCTGCTGATTTCGCATTACACTTTGCCGACAATATTCCTAATTTTACTGGTTTTAAAAAAGGCACGTTATTAGCCACCGATGGTGATATTGAATATCGAACACTTGAAGAAGGTGAAGCGATAGTTTTTCCAAATTCAAATGTGGCTCTCGGTCAGCGGGCATTATTAACGGTGGTGCCTTGTGATATTTGAATTAGATAAACGTTTGCAGAGTGACAGCTTCTGGGTATGCAAATTATCTCTTTCTCAAGTTCGATTGATGAATGACCGGCAATTTATTTGGTGCGTGTTAATTCCAGAAATCAATAATGTGACAGAAATTATAGAGCTGAATGAAGCGCAACAATCTGAGCTATGGAAAGAGTCTGCAATGCTCAGCAGGGCGTTAAAAAATGGCTTTAGTCCGGACAAACTAAATGTAGCCGCTATTGGCAACATTGTTTCGCAATTACATGTGCATCACATTTGTCGCTTTAAAGTTGATATTGCTTGGCCTTCTCCTGTTTGGGGACGTCAGCCTATGATTGACTATCAGGAAAATAAACAAGTCGCGTTGAGTGAAAAGATTTGTGAATTATTAACGCAGCAGCAAGCTATCTAGGTGGTTTGCGTATATAGGCTGGCAACATCAGCGCTGCTTACCGTTGAGTAAGGCTGCAATCGTACCAACAATGAAGATCATTGCAATTACGGTACGATAACAATTGCCCAGTCGAGATGCTCATTGAATCCCTTTATTTAAGGTGTAACGCTCAAACAATGTATTGAGATGCAACAAGACAGTATCTAAGCCCAAAATGTCTGATTCAATTAATTGTTTACGTAATAACTCAACTGAAAATGATGTAATGATGCGCGCCGCAATTGGTGTATAAGACAAATGCCAAGGTTCAGCCGCAACGCCGCCAACATATTCTGCATAAGGGCGCTCAAAGTCAAACTTGGCCGCATTACCTTGTATCCATTTGGCTAAATCAGCACACGGACCATCGCCCTCATATTCTTGCGGAACAAGCTCAAAAGAAGCACCACACGCATTAACTTTGCTGCGGTCAAATACATCAAAATCAGTGCCCCAATGGTGGCGACTTCCACCGGGAAGCGCGGAGAAGAGTAAAATGGCATGCATTTTTTGTGTGTCATCAAGTGACGCCGTATCGCGTACACTACCATCGAGGGTATTCAACTTTAGTTCGCCTTTCCATTTTCTATCCCAAATACTGGCTTGTTTTGAAAAGCTACGGTAGCTGCTAACAATCTGTAAATCATGACCTTCCAGCTTGGCGGCGTCTTGCATTTTTAAAAAGGCACTGATAACGGCTGGTTGCAACTGATGTTTATCATCAATATAAACCACATGTTGATTATTTAGGCCAAGTATTTGTTGTACTGAAATCATGCTAAAACACGAACCAATGTTGCGTAATATACGTCTTCCAAGGTCTCTATATTTTCAATACTAACGCATTCATTCAATTTATGAATGGTTGCATTTTCAGGACCTAACTCAATAACTTGTGCACCCGTTGGTGCAATGAAACGCCCATCTGAAGTACCTCCAGCCGTAGATAACTCTGTGTCTATTCCGGTTACCTCTTTAATGCTTTCAACAACAGCGTCAATTAATGTGCCTCGGGGTGTTAAAAACGGTTGCCCGTTAAAGGTCCATTTAATTTCATACTCAATGCTGTGCTTTGCCAACAAGGCAACGACTCTTTCAATCAGTTGTTGGTCAGTAACTTCTGTTGAAAACCGGAAGTTAAAGCAAATTTCAACTGTGCCTGGTACAACATTGCCAGCGCCTGTCCCTGCATTGATATTTGATACTTGAAAGCTAGTTGGTGGGAAAAAATCATTACCTTGATCCCATGTTGTGGATGCTAACTCAGTCAACACTGGCGAAATTGCATGTATCGGGTTTTTTACCAAATGAGGGTAGGCGACATGTCCTTGTATACCTTTAACTATGAGGTCGCCAGTTAACGAACCACGTCGACCATTCTTGATAGTATCACCGGTTTTTAGCGTGCTTGAAGGCTCACCTACAATACAGTAATCAATTTTTTCATTTCTCGCTTCTAAGGTGTCTATGACTCTTGTTGTACCATTGATGAAAGGACCTTCTTCATCACTGGTAATCAGGTATGCAATTGACCCTTTATGATCTGGATAGTCCGTTACAAAGCGCTCAGTAGCGCAAAGCATTGCGGCTAAACTGCCTTTCATATCGGCAGTGCCTCGACCGTAAATAAAACCATTATCGATGGTTGGCTCAAATGGTGGATATTTCCACTTCGCTGTGGGACCTGTTGGCACAACATCTGTATGCCCAGCGAAGCAAAAAACTGGCTTGGCCTTGCCTTTGCGTGACCACATATTAGTTGTATCTTCGAAAACCATGATTTCATTTGTAAAGCCAAGAGGAGATAAAATGGCATCCATATAACCTTGGCAGCCTTTGTCATGTGGCGTTACTGATTGGCGCGATACTAAATCGAAGGTTGTTTTAATTACATCACGCATTAGGCAAACACCTTGCTGTAATTGTCGGCACTAAATCCAACAAAATAACTGTTTTGGGTATGCAAAATAGGGCGCTTTATCATGGCTGGAAGTTCAAGCATAAGTGCGAGTGCTGCCTCCCTATCGATATTGTCTTTTTGTTCCTCGGATAATTTACGAAAAGTGGTCCCACGTTTATTCAACATACTTTCCCAACCGACTTTAGCTTCAATGTTGATTAACCACTGTTGGTCAAGACCATCTTTTCTATAATCATGAAATTGATAATCTATTTGATTAGATTCAAGCCACTTCTTTGCTTTTTTTATTGTGTCACAGTTAGATATACCATATAGCGTTGTCACTTTTTTTGTATCCTTCATATTGGTGTGTTTATCAATATGGCGTAAATTACTTATTGTAGCACGTCATACCGAGCTTTCTTTAATGCGGCAACCGCTTTTGATAGCGTTTCTGATTTTACCAAAAAGTAGTCTGTTTCGAACGTTGAAACGACAAAAATACTAATTTTGGCAGCGGCTAGAACCGCACTAATCTGAGCCATTATTCCGACCATCGATAGATTCAATGGACCGAGTACTTCAAGAACCCGCCAATCATAATCAGATTCGATAGCGTCAATAACAATATCCTCTTTTACCACGAGCGACAATTCATCATGTGTTTTGCCGATAAAATAAAAATTACTACTAAGAACGGCTGCCGGTATCGCCTGTTCCTCACTCAAAGAATGAATGGTAAAAGTAGAGTCAAGAACTGAAAGTGTTTGTTTTGCCAATGTTATTCCCTCTTATCCACCGAAGTTGTGGATAAACTTGTGTGCGACTTCTGCCTAAGTGTATAACGCCATGTTTTAAATAGTAAATATTAATTGGCTATATTACGTGCACTTAGTTTATTAATATTTAAAAATAGTCCTGCAGGTCTGTATTTACGGTTAGTTTTAGCGCAAACTATGGTCTTTATTCGCACAAACTGAACAAAAAAATCAGGGATACATGTCTTTACTTAATATTTATGCTGGTAGCGTTGCGCGCAAACGAATTCAAGAAGAGGGGTTTCATGCTGGACTGTTTGGTGGTTTTTTGGGGGCTTCCGGCGGTCCTAAATGGTTCGTACTAGCAGGTTTAGATAAGGTTATCTTCCCAGAATTTCTTGATGCCAACAAAACGCCCATAGATATTATGGGGAGTTCAGCAGGGGCTTTTAGAGCGGCTTGTTTAGCCCAAGACAAGCCCGCCGAAGCGATTAACCGCTTGGCAACAAATTATGCAAGTACTGTTTATTCTGCAAAACCAGATGCCAAAGAGATTACGCTAAAGGGTTACGATTTACTGCATGCAATGCTCGGTGAAACCGGTATTTGTGAAGCGCTACATTCAAACAAAAAGAACGTACATTTTTTTGTTCAGCATTGCCATGGTCTTGTTGGTTCTGAAAAAAAACTGCCGCAAATTTTAGGTTTATCGGTGGCTGCTGCTAAAAACATGATGAACAGGAAATTTATTGCAAGTCATTTTTCGCGCGCTGTTTTTTCAGCAAGACCCAAAAAAGACTTGTTTATAGACCCCTATGATTTTCCTACAGACTACTACGCACTTGATAAAGAAAATTACGTATTATCGCTAATGGCATCAGGCTCAATCCCAATTGTTTTGGAAGGCATAAAAGATATACCTAATGCAAAGCCTGGTATTTATCGAGACGGTGGCATTATTGACTATCACTTTGACCTTGCTTTTAAACAGTCTGAACTGGTGCTTTATCCGCATTTTTACGCCACCCCGACCCCGGGGTGGTTTGATAAGAATGTGCCAGGTAGGCAATGCCATCAGAGCAGTTATGAAAATGTGGTTATGTTAGTACCCAGTCAAGAATTTATCGCTAAATTGCCATATTCTAAAATTCCAGATAGAAAAGACTTTCAGGAGATGGAGGCGCAGCAAAGGATTAAGTATTGGCTTGAAACAATTAAGCAATCTGATCGCCTTGCAGACGCGTTTTTACACTACTTACAAAGCGACGATATCATGGCAAAAATCAAACCGATAGATTTACACCGAAAATCTCGGATGTAAACTCGGCTAAGGCTAACAATCACTTGAAAGATCACTTGAAAGTAAAGCGAAGCGGGCACCGAAGTCTTCTAATATAAACGGGTAACCTAGTGGCTTACGAAATAACTTGAGTTCTTGGATGCTTTATAAATTTGAAACAGCTGAGGTTTCTATGATCTTAAAGCGAAATATTTAAAAAAAGCACTTGCGCATTTTCATATGCATCGTTATCATGCGCTCCGCTGAAATGCATCACGACTATAGCTCAGTTGGTTAGAGCGCTACCTTGACATGGTAGAGGTCCCCAGTTCGAGTCTGGGTAGTCGTACCATCCCATGAACGCTATCATTTCCAAGTTGGTTGCGGAAATCCATACTCTGCAAGTATATTATTCAAATTGTTTTCTTTGTCATCAAGCTGTTCAAACAATCAGTTAATCAGTCAATTACTTAAGCACCAACGAAATCCAGTCATATTGCATAGTTTAGAAATGTGGTTTATTGTTCTATAACTCTTATTAGAACAAATTATAACCAATGTTAAGATTTTTCAGTAAAATTCGCCAGCGTTTACTGAGTGATAATAAACCCAGTAAATATCTACTTTATGCAATAGGTGAAATTGTTCTAGTGGTAATTGGTATCTTGATTGCTCTGCAAGTGAATAACTTGAATACTATTCGTTCTGAAAAACAAAATCTAAACAAGTATTTAGAAAAAATTTCAATCAATATAAAAGACGATATTTTGACGGCAAAAAGTATGTTGAAATCAAGAGTAGAAGTTGCGCAACTTTGTCAAAAAGCGGCTGAATTGATAGTAAACAGAGATTTTAGTGAACAAACTATTATTACAAATGCAGTATTTGCAATGACTATTGAACAACATATAAACTTTAACCGAAGTGGTTTTGAGTCACTTAAAAACTCTGGATACCTGCGATATATTTCTGATCCCAAATTAGAAAATCTGTTATACAAATACAATAATGCTGTTGATGAAGTTTTATATGAAGAAGCTAGTTTACAAGTTTGGGCTAATGACTTGGAATTAGAGTTAATGAAAAATGGATTTACTGCTGAATGGCTGGAATTAGACACTAAACCCAATCGAAAATTACCTGATTTAATTGGAAATTATAGCAAAGATCTTTATCAACACCCTGGACACAATATCACTCTTGCTCTGTTGTTAAGAGGTCATCTTTTTCCTGCCTTTTTAACCGGGTTTTATGAGGAACAAATTACTATTGGAGCAGAACTTTTAATCGTTATTGATGAATATAGAAAGTAATGAAGGCACCCATAACGTTTAATGGAAGACTTATCAGGAAACTAAATTAGTCAACCCAGTATCAATGTCACACACCTTTTACTATTGCATGATTATTCAGAATCGTTGGCATAGGCGGACGCTTACTAAAATGTCTTCTAAGAGCGTGAGGCAGCCAGGGGCAACTCGCCAAGCTAATGGTCACTTACTATCCAAGCCCTGTGAAAACTTCAATTTATTCATTAAAAACGTGGCTACGATAAATATATTAATTATTGTTCACCATTTGATCATAAAAACCCTCGGCTTAGACCAAAAGGTGATCAATAGTCTCACACAGTCTGGATCCATAGTGCGCATTAGCGATCGTCTATTGATGGGTAAGTATGTGCCCGGAGCGGTCAGTGGGGCTTACTTAAATTGAACTGACTTTTGCCACCCTGCATCCAAATAGCGCAATCAAGGATGAAGCGTTGCTAGTATTTCAGCAAACCACACAATACAAACGTCACCGCCCAGAAAACACCTTGCTTTACCAATTGGTAGAGCGGCATTACCCAATAAGGCAGTGGGTGTCGAGTCTACCTATCCCCTTGAGATTGATGTTGGCTAGATATCCCAGTGAATTGAGTAAGGTTGGGGGGATTATTCACCGAGCAATATCCAAAAACATTGTGAGCCGCGCCCGCTTTTCCAACAAACAAACAAGCCAATACGGTTGCTGTTACTATCATTCAACGTTTTGGCAGCGCCCTTAATCTAAACATTGATTCCGATTATCGCTATCATTCTTGTTATATCGATTTAGTGCTAAATCATCCCCTAATCGCGAGACCGTATTGGCTATGAAGCCATTTATTATCTTTTATACTCAAAAAATATGCATAATATGCCAATAACAGGATGTGATTAATGAGACTCCTTTTCATTTTATTTGTAGCTACTTTTTTATTTCTGCGTGCACTGAGGCGCCGGGCAAGGCTTCTGAACAAACTGTTGAAGTTGCGAAAGACAACGATATTAGTCGTATTGAAAGAGGCTTAACAGCCGCCGTAATAATCAAGGGGCAAGCACCGCAAACCTATTCAATTGAATCTCGTTTAGCACATCATAAAATACCGTGGGTAAGCCTCGCGGTAGCTTATGAGGGGGAATTATTGTGGAGTAAAGCATATGGTTTTGCTGATATTGAAAAACCAAAAGAAATGACCACAGAAACAATGTTGTTGGCAGGCCCAATCAGTAAACCGGTGTCTGCACTTAGGGCTCTTCAATTGCACGATCAAAGCAAGTTCTTAATTGAACGAAAACGTAAATAGCTATCTTAGCACATCGCAATTGCCGGATAATGTATTGACCGAGACTGAGAAAGTGACGTTAAGACGTATATTAAATCATTTGGCGGGTTTAACGGTATAGGGTTTTCCAGGGTCTGACAAAGGTGATGACATTCCTAGTACCGTTGATGTGCTAGATGGCTTGGGCAATACTGATGCCGTAAGAGTATATAAAACGCCCGAATAGAGTTGGCAGTATTCTGACGGTGGCACGACCATCATGCAATTGGCGATATCAGATATTAAACAAGTGCCGTTTGCTAAAACCTTGAAAGATAATGTGTTGAATTCCTTGGGCAGGATTAAAAGCACGTTCGAAAACCCACTGCCTGAACAATTTCATTCTATAGCGGCAACCGGTTATCGCAGTGATTTAAACGAAGTTGAAGGAAAGTGGCCTATTTATCCTGAAATGACTGCGGCGGGACTTTGGACGACACCGAGTCAACTTGTGAAATACGGTATAGAAATTCAAAACATTATTGCTAATAAACAAGACGGCATCATATCTTATGAAACAGCATTACAAATGCTTACACCAGGCGATAACGACCATGGTTTAGGGCCTGTGGTAAAAGAGCATGCCTTTTCTCATCAATGAAATTTTCGTGGCGTGGTAGAACAGCTATATTGCAGAGGGGATAAGCATATGCTATCAAGGATATTACTGGGATTGATTATTCGGACTTTGTGGATGCACACATTGAAGGAAAAGAAACGATACCAGTTTCACAATACGTTGACTTGGGTAGAGCGAGTTAGGACCTTACTTTCAACCGTGACGAATTGATTAAGCACAAGTATCCGTTCAATACCTTGGTAATTGAATTCAAACACAAGTTTAAATTTTAAAGCCGCTCACAATTTACTATTCGTTAGTGACGTCTGTTTGTTAAATCATAGATGTTTTAAGGTGAACGCTGGCATCAGCAAATTGCACGAATGTCTGTTTTGCAACCATGCCTATCGTCGCCTTTTCGCCTTAACTTAAACGGCTAACTTAAATAGGCTATCCATAATGACCTGCCTGTTTTTTGCACTGCATTAAGCTTTAATAAAATCAACTGAAATAGTTGCAGGGTCGCTGCCGCGGTAAGTCCTGCATTTCCGGAACCCATTACAATAGCGTCAAAATTGACCATTAAACATCTTTTGTATCTATAAAATTTTATCTTTTGGGCGGGGTTTTATTTTTTGCTGATTTATTTTCTATGTGTAAGTTTCAAGAAAGATTCAACTGTTAATCTTTGCCTTGAGGTCTGGTTGACAACTCTCTTGATTAAGCTGCAGATACATTATGGATCTGATTTTTACAACATTAAAAGGTACTAGTATGAAAACCATTACTTTATTTATTACTCTCATGCTAGCTGGATGTTCAGTTACCTACACAACAGAATCATTTGTTTATCAAGATGATAAACCAGAAAAAGAACTTAACATTGGTAAAATTCAAATGGAGTTAGTTGAAGCTGAAATTTCAGCTGTAGTAAACACTGTGAGCTTAAGTACACAAGATGGTATTGAACTTAGAGGCGTGAAATTAATCAATAAAAATGCACTCGTAAATATTGTTTTTTTTAGTGCTAATGGAATGAAAATAAGCTCTTCGTCAAAAATACTTAATAAATTTTCTTTATTACCTGCCAATGTAATTTGGTTCGATTATAGAGGTATGGGAATTAGCGATAAAAACGATAAATTATCCGTAAAAAATCTGCAGCTGGATGGATTAAGCGTATTTGATTTTTCAAAAAACGAATTCCCTAAAAATTTACCGGTTCTAATTCATGGCTTATCAATGGGTTCTATAATCGCTAGTTATGTTGCAAATAATAGAGAAACTGATGCATTAATTCTTGATGGTGCTATCAGTACAATTCCACAGTTAGTCGAAAATGCAGCACCAACTTGGTCTAAGCTATTTTATTCAATTAATTTGTCTACCGAACTATCAAAGATTAATAACATGGAACTAATTAAAAAGTACAACAAGCCATTACTTTTATTGATTGGAGAGAATGATTCAACTACGCCGGTTGAAAATTCAAAAGCGCTTTTAGATTTGTCACCAAGCGAAGCTAAGGTATTAGCTATTATTCCAAAAACTGAGCACGGAGAAACAATGAAAAAAGATAAAGGAATTAGGGCGTATCAAGATTTTATTAATAACCTCGTGTGCTGTACAAGTGAATAATAAGCTTTAATCGCGTTCGCTAGTCTCCAAGAACAACCAGATAGCTTTGTTATTGACCGTTTTTATAACTCAATCTTTTATAAAATCAATTAAGGAATATTCACATGCAACTATCTAGAGAAAGTAGAGAATAGGTTAAACAAACCGTCATTTTTCATAAAATAACAATATATGATTCCTCATATTTGCCATATTTACATCTATTTGATATCCATGAGGGAGTAAACATCAGATATTTTACTTCTATTACTCCACCGTTCTTACGTATTTCAGAATTCAAAACAAGCACCTCCGGCTGCTGTGCAAACCAGTTTTAAATATTGCTTTTGTTTATGATGATGGACTGCTTTTATTCAAACAGACTTGTCTGAGGCTGCGCTCTACTTTGTGGGGGGCAATGATTGACGACTTCGTCATTTTTCGTATTAAGGTGACTGAGTATCTTGTTGTGGTTTGCTGCAATGCCAGCACTGTTCTGATACTTGATTACGTAGGGTTTATTTATATACCATCTGTCGGTCCTGACAAGTTAATCTTCAAACGGTCATTACGTTTACACAAAGGAAAGCTATGTAATATCGTTACGGACAAATAGCGGGGCTAGGGGTGGCTAACTTGTTAATACCTAAATTGATTAAAACCAGCCGTGCTTTCAATACACGCTAATAAAAATCCACTCCAGGCAAAGTCAATTGTTAATCACATTATGTGAAGAGTTTGGCGTCCCGCGCCAAAATAATTATGCATGAAATGCAGCTTCCGCAGCCACAGTAGCATCAAACCAAATTATTTCCAGGCCTACCTTTGGTCCTTTTTTTAAGATCCGCAGATCTATGAATCAAATAGGAGGCGGTGGCTTCGAGGGGATCGCGACCAAGGACGGCAGTCGCTCCGGGATGAAAGCTAGAGACTGGGTTCAGGTCGATGAAAACTGGATTCTCCTTTTCATCCAAAAGGTACTCGACTGCGCCGAGCTCCATCCTTGCCGCCTGTATAATTTTTTTGACTGCCTCGGTCACTTTTGGGGCAATTTCGGGAGGAGACCAAAGGGTAACATCCGATTCCGGGTGAGCCATGCAATAGTTGAAATCGTCAGCTCTAAGCGGGGAGCGGGCTTCGTAAAGGATGTCGGAGCCGAGGACTTCGACTCGGTGGACGCAGCCGTCTGCGGCGGTCAGCATCTCTTGCTCAATCCAGCCTTCTTCTCGACTGAAAAGTCGATCCGGGGCGGTTTCGCCGTCTCCAAGCATCCGAATCCCTCTCCCAAAACCACCTGCAGGTGGTTTGAGAAGGACCGCTTTTCCATGTATGGCGCGTCCGCCTGGAACAGCGGGGTGCGTTCGCGGTGTACATACTCCGCACTCGGTAAAAAGCTTGGCTTGAGCCAGTTTACTGTAGCCGGTCTGGAAGCAGAATGATCCGTTGATCACAGATCTACCCTCTGTCTCCCAGGTTCGCAAAGAATTGGTGATCAGATCCGCCCGAGCCCTATCCCCCTCAGCAAGAAGGGAGGATACGCGGTTGACGATCAACCCATTCGTTAGAATTTGCTCGGGATCATCAGCGACTTGTACTTTAATGCCCCTCGATTCTAAAAGGTCAACGAGGGGGCGAACCCATTCTGGGATATCTGTGAGAATTAAAATAGACATTGACTAGTATCCGGCTGCCTGAGATTCTTAGAAAGAATAAAGCACATCCCTAATCTATGCAACAGGGATTGATTTCGTTGGTATTTTGGTGTTATGCACCCTCTTTGGATCCCCAATCAAAGTTGTGCTGAGGTGGCGCTCATACCGGTGGCTGTAAATTCGTTTTTTTTGTCAAGGAGAACGCTGTCAAAACACCCTTTAGCCAGCATTGGGCATGTCCGAAATGTAAACAGGGAGAATTAATGTTGGTGAGTTCCAGCTTATTGCCGGCGCATCAACGCAACACAGGTGAGGTATATCTTTTAAGTGGCTGATCAAACTTAACGAAAGATAAGCGGGCTAATCAAATATCGACAATGTTATTCGGTGGGTTGTTTGTTGCCTAAATTGCCAATTAAGTTTAATACTAGATGTCACGGACTAAAAATCGAAGGGAGCAGTAGAGCATGACAAAGAACAACCAAATAATCGTAAACCTCTTTCACCAATTAGAAGCTCATCCCAACGTTGAGAAATTTACAAATTTCTACAGCATAAATCAGACCAAAAATTATAGAAGCTGTATGCAAACCCTTTAACACAGGTTTATTTGGCATGAACAGCATGCCGAAAAAACACTAAGTTGTTCGCCGTAATGTTCGAAATACCGGTTGTTAAGAGAGCTCTTAAATTTAATGAATTAAATTCGAAAGTGTTTTGGACGACAGTCATTTCTCCTATGGTAGTTGGGCTTTTCGCCCACTATTTCATTGACGGAAAAGCAGCTAACGTAAGTGAAATGATTCAGCCCTTTTTCTTGGTTTTATTTTTTACTATTTGGTTATTTTTTATTTGTATAGAGATTAACAAAACAGAATCGCCAAGAACGTTTTTGAGAATATATACGAAACATTAATTTGATGCTTATTCTCTCAAGAGTCAACGTTAAAGCTTTTAAAAAATTAGTTACGGGTTTTCGTGAATTCGCTCTTTGGTCTTCGCTACAATAAATCAGTTGTTGTATTAGCAATAATTGAGTAATGTTTCAAAATCAAACAACGTCAGGGAGTGACAATTGTTCTTACCAATCTTCTATCAGCATAGTGCTAATACATCAGCAGGTAACAAACGCATTAACTCACTCGCTGCGCTCGGGCGCATTTCGCTATATTCAAAAGATGCACCAATAAACTTGCCCGTTATGCGGGTTGTTATGTAACTAAGTAAGGGAAGCAATTGAAAAAAGAAATCATAGGGAAATACGTTACAATCTTGGGCTTATTGCTTTTTTGGGCGCCACTTTGGGGGGCGCTGATACGTATTTCGTAATGTCCTCTTCATTCCAAGAGATAACTCTGTTTGAAACTAATGACCCTACAATAGCGCCAGGCGCCTTGTCATCAGCAGCGATGACTACAGCAATAGGATTTCTCTTATGTATGCTGGGGTTAATCCTTTTGGCAATTTCCGTTATAGGCCTAAATTATCGAACTGGTTCGCTGTTTTAGACACTAATAATATATTCGACTTTATTATTATTTATGATTCCAATCGGTACTTTGTTAGGGTTAATAGGGTTGACAGTGCTAGTTTTAAATAGGAAAAATTTGGACCAGATAATCACATTACATAACAAAGAAATTGAAGCGGGCACTCACAAAAGCGGTCAGCGTCGATTAATTTGGTGTGGTGTTTCTGAGGATTCACATGTCGTTTAGAAGTAAAAAATTCTACGGTGTTAGCTTTATAGCCTGTCTGATTTCGGCGATTCTGGTTAAAATAATCAGGCAAATTTACTTTGGATTTAATGACTTTTTAGATATCTTTCTCGGTTCAGCACCAAGTTTTTTGTACTTATTCGGATCGATTTCGCTTATTCCGGTCATAAAAGAGAATATCTCGTTTACTTCTTACAAAAAAGCAGCACTTATGTTTACTTTAGGCGCCCTGCTATATGAGGCAGAACAGGCTTGGACGGAAAGAGTTTTTGATTTTTATGATGTTCTTGCTACTGTTTTTGCATATACAATAATTATGGCAATTAACACTAATGAGCCTGTGAAAACATAATAAACGAATTAACTCACTCACTTTATTCGCTGGAAAATTACACGCTCGTATTTCGCAGCGCTCGAGAAGAGGGCCAATGAAATTTCTCGTTATGCGAAGTGTTAATCTGAATGTCTCTTATCGAGATACACTAAATAACAAGCCTCGTCATTTCATTTGTTAAGATACTAATGACTTTAATTTCAATCAACGGTTGATCGTCGGCTTAGATATGCTCGATTATTCTATACTGAAATGTTCCGAAATTTGCTAATTATGAGCCTTAGATAAAGCTTCGCCGACTAGCTGCAATTTGCGCCAAGCTACCTAACGCCGCCACAGAATTAAGTATATATTAATTACTTTATTGTTAACCCGCAATTAGCCAAAGCTAATCCCAAAACAAACTGCAGATAGCAGCCCATAGACAAAAACGATAAATTTATACTAATACCAACGCACTAAAAAAAGCGACTAATTGTAGCGTGTTGATGACCACTGTCCCTCTATGCAATAAATCAAATTTTGATTTTTGGTTATTGTCAGACGCTGCGTTTGCCATTGGCATTAGTATTTGGCGGGAAATCAAGAAGCCCACCAATGCAACACCTGCAATAATGGCTTGAATACCATCACCTTCCAGTAAACAAACGATTAAATAAGCGAAGCTGAAAATAGAGAAATACAGATAGTAGAAAGGAAAGAAAGCTCTAATAAAAGGTCGAGCGGTATCGATACTTAGTTTGATAAACACCAAGGGCGCAAAAAGAATTTGAAACGTGACCATTCCGCCAAATATAACGGATAGTAAAACTAACTGAAGTGTGTCGAGCATGCTTGCGGTTCTCTTTTTTGTTAGTTGCAAATGATAAGCTCAAATAAATAGGTTTATATAAATGAGCTTGTATATTTAATCCCGTATACTCAAGTGTCTTAATCTAAAAAGACACTTGGTAAGTTATATACCGATAAACGCAAATAGAAGTTCGCTTTGCTTTTCTTTCCTCGACTTTTGTCCTAACTACTGAGTATCTCAAAATTTAGTGGGCATGGTCTTTGTTATCAGTCATGGCGTTTCCTTGAGTATCATAAAACCCAAAGCCCCCGATTCTATAAAACCCAAGTTCGTCATGTTGGTCAAAAAAGGGTCGGTATGGTCATCACCAATATCAGCAAAGTCAGTTGCTAAATAGGCATGTCTAGTGTTGAAAAAAGGGATGATTTGGTCACTACTTAGTTGAATCGATTGCAAAGACCATGATTCTAACGTAGTGCCAGATTGCTTATCTTTTATACTAAAGGTATTGACAATACGTAGCTCAGAAAACCAAGTAAGGTCCATCGTAATCTGACGATTAGTATAGGTTTTACTTTCTAACCGGTTACAGTCCTCATTACTTACCTTTGTAGTTGTAAACTTATTTAGGAGTGAATCGCTTATCAATTGATTGCGATAGGACCAGTCGGTTTCTGTTTTACCATGTACTCTTTCATTCGGTTGATATTCAATAACTCGTGCATGCTTATCGAAAAATCGAACGCTTTTTATCTGCTCCGCGTGATTTAATTGCCAAGACTCAGTAATCCCGGTTTGAGGGTATTGATGCGCGACTTCGTTGCTGTTTCTAACTAATATTAGCTGTATAGCTTGGATTAATTTATTACTCGAGGCACCGCTCTTTACAATTTCATGCTTTACAATTTCATGCTTTACAATTTCATATTCTGCAATAAGGTGACTCGCTGATAAAGCTGGGTCGCTGCATTGGCGCTGGAATGATGATGGAGTTGCCTTTGATGGGGTCTTAGCGCCAATCGTTGAATTACCATAGGCTTGGGTGCTAAACGCAATGACAATGACGATTAGAAGGCACTTGTTATTCAGGCTTTGTATCAGTCTTGTTGTAAATAAGAATAAAAATTTCATAGTGTGTGGTCATCCGTTTTCATTTTAATTATGGCTTAATTCAGCTTCGCAACGCAGTTCACGTTAATTGATGTTTTGATCGGTTTGTAATTTATCTATTAATAATGGATATATAATAATCAGACTGCATTGGCTCAACGACAAAAAGCGGATGGTTAAACATCCGCTTTACCTTAAGGCTCAGTTATAAATTACTATTTGCTTTACCTGTTAAATCGCTAGCAAAGTCCATTACGTGATAAATCATGTGCTGTTCATTGGTACCATTGACTAAAAAAGCGCCCGGTCCTTTGGCGTAAATCCCCACATCTTCACCTGAGTGTGTTTCACTCGTTAGTGGCACCAATGCTTCTTGGTGAAAACCAGCAGATTCCGTGTCTACGTCAGTTAAGTCGTGGCGACCTGCAGCGATTGGCATGGCATAAGCGGCATCGGCGTTGGTGATCTGATTGCCTAAGTTTTGGAAACCTCTTCCATTGGCATAGCCCAGCGTCGTAAAAGGTTTGCCATCAGCAGCGAGTGTCGCTTGTGTTTGGCCAACACCAACAACTTTACCTAATATAGGATTGCCGCGTTTCGGGTATCCAGCAATGGTGAATACGTGTCCATGGTCGGCGGTCACAATAATTAGTGTGTCCTCGTCATTGGTCATTTCATCAGCAATTGCAATCGCCTCTGAGAACGCAATCGTGTCTGTTAATGCACCATAAGCGCTGCCAGCATGATGGCTATGATCGATACGACCAGATTCAACCGATAGGAAAAAGCCTCTTGGATTGTTGTCCAAAATTGCAATAGCCTTGCGAGTCATTTCTGCAATGCTAGGTTCGCCAGCAATATCATTGCTCCGATCTGCCTCGTACTGCATGTGTGATTCGTTAAACAAGCCAAATACATTAGTTGCTATATTGGTATCAATTGCATCAAAGCCAGTTTGATCAAACACATAAGACCCTGCAGGATAGGTGGTAGACCACTCCGCTGTTAGGTCACGTCCATCGGTGCGATCGCCTTCTACATTACTGGCCGCATCGGGGCTATTAAAGGCGGCGTCTTCTGGTAGGAAGTGACGTCTACCACCACCAAACACGACTTCAAGTCCATTCACATCAACACCGTCAAAACGCGCTTCCAAATTCACCTCAAAGTTAATCAGTTGCTCGGCTATGTCTTTACAACCGGCGGTTACAGCAGCGTCGGGCATATCAGAAATATCTTCCCAATTACGGTCGGCCGACTTAGCATAAGTTGCTGCTGGCGTTGCGTGGGTGATCCTAGCCGTGGATATAATACCAGTTGATTTACCTGCTAACTCTGCAAGCTCAAGAGCGGTAATAAGTTCATTTCCAGCGACGGTTGAGCAATCTCCGCGGACAATATCCTCGTCAACACCAATGACACCTACATCGGTTTTAACACCACTTACCATCGCTGTCATTGTGCCTGCTGAATCGGGTGTTTGTGCGTTTACATTGTAGGTTTTTGCTAAACCGGCAAACGGAAATCGGTCGAAAGAAAGGCTGTTTCCTTCGCCCAATTGGCCTTTTATCTGACCTTCCAATATTCGAGATGCTGTCACCGTAGATACGCCCATGCCGTCACCAACAAACAAAATTACATTTTTAGCTGAGCCTTTTAGTTGTTGAATTAAGGCTGCTTGTTGCGCTGCGCTATTCGTTGAATAGGACGTTACTTGCTGTGTATCAGGTAGGTTGCTTTGCACACCAGTACTGCTGGTCGCGGTGAGCCATGTATTTTTATTCGCAGAAACCAGCGCTGCTCCGTCAATAAACCAGTCGTTATTTAAACTGCTAAGAAGCTGGGTAAAGCTCACTGATGTAACCCCAGGAACACACACGTAGTTTGTATTGGTGATTTCGCTGATTTCTAAGCTGCCGCTGGCATCTGTGTCAATACCAGAGTCAAATTGCACACCGCTATTTGGACAATCGGTATCGCCAACAGCAAGATTGGTTTGCATAACTAAGCTATTTACGCCAGGTGAACCATTTTGACCGTCTGCGCCTGTTTTTCCTATCTCACCCTCAACGCCATTACTGCCGGTATCGCCTCCTAATAAACAACCATTTAATCCAATTACGGCAACAGCGATAAGACTGAATTTTAAATATTTCATGCTAATTTTTCCTAATTATTGGTTGATAAGATCAAGCGCTTGGTTGATGACATGAAATAAAGCACTTTGCTCAATAACACCCTGAACTAACTGTGCTCCTGGACCACTTGCATGCAGCGCTACATCCTCACCGCTATGAGTTTCAGATGTTAATGGCACTAACGCTTCTTGGTGAAAACCGGGAGACTCAGTGTTAATCGCCGAGATGTCTTTGCGCCCGGCATTAATCTCCATGGCATAACTTGCGTCAGCGTTTGTTTCACTTCCCAAGTCCATCATACCGCGACCATTGGTGTAGCCTAATGTTGTGTAAGGTTGTCCTTCGGCGTCCTGTGCTGGTGTATCGGAATTGACGCCAACTACTTTTCCAAGGATCGGATTACCGCGCTTCGGATACCCTGCAATGGTGAAAACGTGACCGTGGTCAGCAGTAACCAAGATGAGAGTGTCTTCTCTGTTTGTCATGTCATATGCTTTTTTTACTGCATTTGATAATTCAATTGCATCTGTTAGCGCGTTATAGGCACTGCCAGCATGATGACCATGATCAATGCGACCAGATTCAACCATTAAGAAAAAACCTTTTTCTTGATTATCAAGAATATCAATGGCTTTTTCCGTCATCTGCGTCAAGCTAGGTTCGCCGGCGATATCATTTAGGCGGTCTGCTTCATATTGCATATGCGACTCATTGAATAAACCAAATGCTTGTTTTGTGGTTGCTGCATCAATTGCGTCAAACCCCGTTTGATCAAAAACGTAGCTACCCTGAGGGTATTTTGCTTTCCATTCCGCCGTAAGATCGCGTCCATCGGTACGATCACCCTCAACAGCACTAGATGCATCGGGGCTATTGAATGCTTCATCTTTAGGCAGGAAGTGACGGCGACCACCGCCAAAAGCGACATCGATTCCGTCTACATCTACACCGGCATAACGAGCTTCTAAATAGTTTTCAAAATTTACTAGTTGGTCTGCAATATCTGTGCAGCCAAAGAATACAGCTGCTTCAGGCATATCAGATATGTCTTCCCAGTTCCTGTCTGCAGACTTAGCATAAGTTGCTGCGGGTGTTGCGTGAGTAATACGCGCGGTAGAAATAATGCCGGTGGCTAACCCTTTAATTTCGGCTAGTTCGAGTGCGGTAATAACTTCGTTACCAGCAACGGTAGAACAGTCACCGCGAACAATATCTTCATCAACACCAATAACCCCGACGTCAGTTTTCAATCCTGACATCATTGCGGTCATAGTACCGGCAGAGTCAGGCGTTTGTGCATCAACGTTGTAGGTTTTAACAAGCGCTGTATGGGGGAATTCCTCGAAGCTGAGGTAGCCCTCTTCGCCGAGTTGATCATTTAGCTGACCTTGCAAAATACGCGCAGATGTCAGTGTGGAAATACCCATTCCATCACCAATAAATACAATGACATTTTTGGCTTTAAAGCGGTTGTTAGTTTGTAGTTTTTCCAGCAATTTACTTTGCGCATCTGTATACCAGGCGTTTGACGTTTGATGCTCAGGTAATGGAGTTGCCGCAGCAATTGCACTTAGGCTCGCTGTTAGTGAACAAATCGCTATCTTTCTTATAAAATTCATAATTTTTCCTAGACAATCCAAGTTGATCGATTTAGCGCTAATCAATGAAAATAAGTTTTCATTGGACCGCTTTAGACTAGAAAGTAAATATGACAATTAAACGACCGAAATATGAATAATTAAGGAACAAAAAATGACAGTGATTTTACGCTTTTATGAACCATTTCTTTCGCTTTTGTGAATGCAAGTGCGCACTTTTATGCAGTGCCAGCTCAAATGCAAATAACAGCAGATTTGAGGCGATAGAGGCGATAGAGGCGATAGAGGCGATAGAGGCGATAGAGGCAGGATGACCACCTATTAATAATAAATGAGGTTAATCACACTTTTTAAAAATACCTTGCCACATCTCTATATGAGTCAGCATTGCCTGTTGGTATTCATTAAATTGTGTCTGATTATGTTGTTCTATTGTCAATGTGAAGTTGATTGGTAAATGGTCATCGTTACTGAGTTTTAAAAACTCAGGCTTTAAAAGGTAATGATAGTGATTAACTTGCGCACCAATTGCTTGCACATTTTGAATAAAAAATAGGGTAAATACATTGCGAACAATGGCTAACTTTTCCTTGTCCTTGTTAGTTTCACAAGTAAATGTGAGTGCCCATTGCGATATATCGGTTGTCATTTCGTTAAGGTAATTGCGCAGCAGTAATTGTGAGCGCCACAAACGGGCATAAATACGGTGTTTTGCAATCGATTGTAAGCTGGCTTCCATTTCCATTATATTGGCGCTAGGGTCATCTTTAATAGCAATTAAGTTTTTTAAATCAAATAAGCCGTCTGTAAAATTATCATTCTCGTTACCCTCAATAAAACCTGAAGACGCACTAATCCCCAGATAAAACTCATTACTCTGGGTCATCATGTTGGCCCAGTTTAAAGGCAATATAGCTTGTTTTTGTAATACCCAGTCTTGCATTTTTTCAATAGTGGCGTCGGTTTGTTTATTTGAATTACTGCTAATACACTGTTGCAATCGTTCGATGAGGACCCACTCATAGCTAAGGCGAACGGAGGGCAGTTGAATTTTACCTAATGCTGTATTTCGTTCAGCGACCAATTGTTTTATTGCACAACCTTCGATCGCATAGAATTCACGCATTTTTATATTCAAATCAGGTATGTCGATGGCAAAAGCGTTTTTATCTGGAAATTCAAGAGTAGCAAACGTGGATATGTCTTTTTGTTCAAGGTCTAATACCTTATACATTCGCTCACTATAATTTTCTAAGGCGTTTGGTAAAGCTTGATGGCGCTGACACGACTGCAGTAATAACATACAGAAGATTAAAAAGAAACATTGGCTCAACGCTGTTTTATTCCGTGTTGTGCGGCTCATTTTACTGCGATCCCTCATCTGGCTTCTGGGATAAAGCATAGATGTTTTCGAATGTCTTCGTGGTTGATTGTAGTAACATGTGTTTTAACATAAAAGCAGGAATAAAAACATCAGCATCCGCTGAGCCAACATAGCTTAATTCATATTGAGTGCCCACAAGCGACACGCGCCATGTGCCCATGGGGTGTTTTACTAATACGCTATTTTCCAAGTCCTGCGCTGAAGGTAGCAAATCAGATTCACTCACGTATACCGTTACTTCAGTTCTATTTTGATTAAATTCTATGACCGATTTAGTCAATATTAAACGGTCACTAAATGGCCATGGGCTGTCAATTCGAGTTTGAATTTCTCTTGTGTTATCACTGGATTTCTTAAGTAATATCACTGACTTGCAATTATGCATCCACGCGCAACTCTGTGGAGTACTGTCAAGTAGCTTTATAAATGCGATGGCTGAAAGCTGTGTCTGCATTTTTGCTTCAACTTGCCATTTTCCTTCGGTATCGTTAATGGACACATCAATGCTCGGTTTTTGCTCTGTTGCGTTAACAAATAAAGAGCAAATTAACATAGGAAGGACAAACAGGAATGTCAGCTTTCTACTGATACAAATAACGGTAAATGGCTTATTCAAAATATCGCGTTCTCTTAAAATGGGTTTTATGCTCTGTTTATATTGCATTAAGGTGAGTTAATAATTGCATGTTCGACAACCATATCGGTATAATTTCATTTTTTAGGTGCTTATTGGCTTCTTTATAGTTGACCGACAAGTATTTCTCCGAGTTCGGTGACCACTTTTATGTAGTAAACCACCGATTTTTATTATACGTCATTTTAGACTATTTATATCAAGTGGCACATCGTAGGTGTCACCACTGTTAAGGATTTTTATGCCAGTCATCACTCTTCCGGATGGAAGCCAGCGTAGTTTCGATAACCCAGTTTCAATTGTAGACGTGGCTATGGACATTGGTCCAGGCCTAGCTAAAGCTACGATTGCCGGTAAAATAAATGGCAAATTAGCTGACGCATGTGACATGATAAATGCAGATGCAACGTTGCAAATCATTACTGCCAAAGACGATGAAGGCTTGGAAATTATTCGCCATTCTTGCGCCCACTTGATTGGACATGCAATTAAACAACTTTACCCTGATGTTAAAATGGCGATTGGTCCAACTATCGATAATGGTTTCTATTACGATGTTGATTTAGACCAACCGTTAAATCAAGACGATCTTGAAAAAATCGAAAAGCGGATGATGGAATTAGCAAAAACAAGCTACACAGTTGTTAAGAACGTTGTTAATTGGCAACAAGCGAGAGACACTTTTGAGTCTCGTGATGAAATGTATAAAATACAAATCCTTGATGAAAACATAGCTAAAGATGATAAGCCTGGTTTATATCATCACCAAGAGTATGTCGATATGTGTCGTGGACCGCATGTGCCAAATATGAAATTTTGCCAACACTTCAAACTAATGAAAGTGGCTGGTGCATATTGGCGTGGTAGCAGTGACAACAAAATGTTGCAACGAATATACGGCACGGCTTGGGCTGATAAAAAGCAATTAAAAGGCTATTTACAACGTCTAGAAGAAGCTGAAAAAAGAGATCATCGTAAAATTGGCAAAACACTTGACCTATGGCATTGGCAAGACGAAGCGCCGGGCATGGTGTTTTGGCACAATGATGGTTGGACTATTTATACTGAAATAGAAAAGTTTGTGCGTCAAAAGTTACGTGAGTATGATTACGATGAAGTGAAAGCGCCCTTAATGATGGATCGCTCACTTTGGGAAAAATCTGGACATTGGGATAAATATGCTGACAACATGTTCACAACCGAATCTGAAAAACGTGAATATGCAATTAAACCGATGAACTGCCCGGGGCATGTTCAGATATTTAATCAAGGTTTAAAATCGTATAGAGATTTACCCTTAAAAATGGCTGAATTTGGCTGTTGCCACCGTAATGAGCCAAGTGGTTCTTTACATGGTTTGATGCGCGTACGTGGATTTACTCAAGACGATGCACATATTTTTTGTACCGAAGACCAAATTCTTGAAGAAGTAAGCAAATGTATTCAAATGGTCTACGACACATATGCTGCGTTTGGATTTACTAACATTGCGGTTAAATTGTCTACCCGCCCTGAACAACGAGTTGGATCTGATGAAGTTTGGGACAAGTCTGAAAAAGAACTAGCAGATGCGCTAAAAGCAAACGACATTGAATTCGAATATTTACCCGGTGAGGGCGCTTTTTATGGTCCCAAAATTGAGTTTACTCTGCATGACTGCCTTGAAAGACCATGGCAGTGCGGCACAGTGCAACTCGATTTTTCAATGCCCGGTCGTTTAGGTTCAACCTACGTAGCCGAAGACGGTGAGCGTAAAACTCCCGTCATGATCCATCGCGCTATTTTAGGTTCACTTGAGCGCTTTATTGGAATTTTAACTGAAGAATTTGCGGGTGCGTATCCACTATGGTTAGCGCCAACTCAAGTTGTCGTTGCAAACATAACTGACAGCCAGTCAGAGTACGTTAAATCGGTAGTGGCGCAATTAAAAGCAGCTGACATTAGAGTGAAATCTGACCTGCGTAATGAAAAAATAGGTTTTAAGATACGCGAACATACACTGCGTAAAGTACCGTACTTTATTGTTGTTGGAGAAAAGGAAAAAGAGTCCGGTATGGTTGCTGTTAGAACCAGAAAGGGAGTTGATTTAGGCATCATGTCAGTAGCAGATTTAGTGACACTTTTGCACGATGAGATTAAAAGTAAAAAAATTCCGTAGCAGGAATTTTAAATATAGGTATAATATGCACGATTCGAGGAGCTTTGGTATAAAAAAGCGTCTCAGTTTTTTTTAATGTTTAGGAGCAAATGCAAATTAAAGGCGCTAATAATAAAGCACAGAGCGATAAAGCTCGTATTAATGATGAAATAACAGCCACTGAAATTCGATTGATAGGCAAAGACGGTGAACAAGCAGGAATCGTCTCATTAGCTGAGGCTCAAGGTTTTGCTGATGAAGCAAGCTTGGATCTTGTAGAAATTAGTCCCAATGCAGCCCCACCCGTATGCAAAGTAATGGATTACGGGAAGTTCATATTCGAAAAGAGTAAAGAACAGAAAGAACAGAAGAAGAAACAAAAGCAAATTCAGGTCAAGGAGATTAAATTTCGCCCTGGCACTGATGAAGGCGATTACCAGGTAAAACTGCGCAACCTGCGTCGCTTTTTAGACGGCGGTGATAAAGCCAAGGTAACGATACGCTTTCGCGGTCGTGAAATGGCTCACCAAGAGATCGGCATTGACTTACTAAAACGCGTTAAAACCGATTTAGAAGACATTGCTAATTGCGAATCTTTCCCCCACAGGGTAGAGGGACGTCAAATGATCATGGTGCTTGCCCCACTCAAGAAGTAGTAATGGTCTAAAGTAGGTTAAGCTGCACACTTAATCTCACCTTGCTGCTAAATATGAACCACTAACAGGGTCTGCAACCTAGTTAGACATTTAACAATGCGGAGTTTTAGCAATGCCTAAAATGAAATCCCACAGCGGAGCTGCGAAACGGTTTAAAAAAACTGGTTCTGGTCGCTTTAAAAGTAAACAGTCTCACTTGCGTCACATTTTGACCAAGAAGAGTTCTAAGCGTAAACGTCATCTGCGTGCTAAGAAACTTGTTCACGGTAGTGATCATGCTCTTATACAACGTATGTTGCCATACGTATAAACTTAGAATTAGGAGATTGAACAATGGCTAGAGTAAAACGCGGTGTAGTAGCACGCGCACGTCACAAGAAAGTATTAAAACAGGCTAAAGGTTATTACGGAGCTCGTAGCCGAGTGTATCGCGTTGCGGTACAAGCGGTAACAAAAGCGGGTCAGTATGCATACCGTGACCGTCGTCAAAAGAAACGTCAATTCCGTCAATTATGGATTGCTCGTATAAATGCAGCTTCACGTCAAAACGGACTGTCTTACAGCCGTTTCATCAACGGTTTGAAAAAAGCGTCTGTTGAAATCGATCGTAAGATACTGGCTGACATCGCTGTACACGACAAGGTGGCATTCACTGCACTAGTTGCAGCAGCAAAAGGCGCATTAGCGTAATTCATTAACCAAGCTAACATAGTTAGCGAGTTTAAGTTCTTTTTGAAAAAGCGAGCAGGAAGCTCGCTTTTTTGATCCTGGGTATAAAGAGATTGCGTACACTGAGCAAAAAGACGTTTCTCTTAACGTCACAAGCAATATCAATTAATCCACCATAATCCTTGTTTATCTTGAAAAATCTTGCGTAAATCCGATTAAAAACGTGTAAAATGCGCGGCTTATAGAGTTAGTTTGTAGTTTGCAAAAGCCATAACAAACGCCAACGTTCAAGAAGAGGAAGTCATGGAGCTTGAAGCCATCATAGAAGAAGCGCGTTCAGCGGTTGAAAATGCTAACACCCCAGCTGAATTAGACGCGGTTCGTGTCGCCTATATGGGGAAAAAAGGTAGAATAACCGACCTAATGAAAGGATTGGGTCAGTTATCTAACGAAGAGCGTCCAGCAGCAGGTCAAAAAATTAATCTAGCAAAGCAAGAAGTGCAAGGATTAATAAGTGCGAAGTTAAAAGCACAACAAGAAACTGATTTGAATGAAAAACTTGTCTCAGAATCGATAGACGTTTCGCTTCCCGGTCGTGCACAGCGAGTTGGTAATCTCCATCCAGTTAGTCGAACTATTGCTCGCATTGAATCTTTTTTTGGTGATTTGGGCTTTGAGGTAAAGACCGGCCCAGAAGTTGAGGACGGTTTTCACAACTTTGACGCTTTGAATATTCCTGCAAATCATCCAGCGAGAGCAGACCACGATACTTTCTACTTTAATCCTGATGTGATGCTAAGAACGCAAACATCGGGTGTGCAAATTCGCACCATGGAAGCGCAAAAGCCACCCATAAGAATTATCTCTCCTGGCCGGGTTTATCGGAACGATTATGATCAAACACATACGCCAATGTTTCACCAAGTGGAAGGCTTGATGGTTGACAAAAATGTCAGCTTTGCAGAGTTAAAAGGTATATTACACGACTTTTTAAATCACTTTTTTGAACAAGAAATGACGGTTCGTTTTCGACCTTCTTACTTTCCCTTTACTGAGCCATCAGCAGAAGTTGATGTAATGAGTAAAGACGGTAAATGGTTAGAAGTATTGGGCTGTGGAATGGTTCATCCAAACGTGCTCAAAGCGGTCGATGTTGACCCTGAGCAATACACAGGCTTTGCCTTTGGTATGGGTGTTGAGCGCCTAACCATGTTACGTTATGGCGTTAACGATTTGCGTGCATTCTTCGAAAACGATCTTCGTTTCCTCAAGCAATTTAAGTAAGACAGAGTTTAATAATGAAATTCAGTGAACAGTGGTTAAGAGAGTGGGTTAATCCTGCAATATCAACAAATGAATTGTCAGAGCAATTGAGTATGGCAGGTCTAGAAGTTGACGACATTGCAGCCGTTGCCGAAGAATTTAGCGGGGTTGTAGTTGGCGAAGTGGTTGAATGCGGCCAACATCCAGATGCTGACAAACTGCAAGTGACTAAAATTAATATTGGTGGCGAAGTGCTGCTTGATATCGTTTGTGGCGCTCCTAATTGTCGTTTAGGTATAAAAGTAGCGGTTGCTACCGTTGGCGCAGTGTTGCCCGGTAATTTCAAAATTAAGAAAGCCAAATTACGTGGTCAGCCTTCTTTTGGTATGCTGTGTAGTTTTTCAGAACTAGGTATGGGTGATGATCATAGCGGTATTCTGGAATTGCCAAGCGGCGCGCAAATTGGTGCTGATTTAAGAGATTACCTGCAACTTGATGACAACAGTATTGACGTTGATTTAACTCCTAATCGTGCTGATTGCCTCAGTATCAAGGGCATTGCACGTGAAGTCGGTGTATTAAATCAATTAGACGTTACCGAACCCGACATCCAAGCTGTTGCTGTCACTATTGACGACGCTCGTAATATCTCACTATCAGCACCTGAGGCTTGTCCTCGCTATTTAGGTCGAGTTATCAAAGGTATCGATTTGTCTCGCCCGAGCCCCTTGTGGATGCAAGAACGGTTGCGTCGAAGTGGAACCAGAAGCATCGATGCAGTTGTTGACGTAACTAACTATGTTTTGCTTGAGTTAGGCCATCCAATGCACGCATTCGACAACCACAAGTTATCTGGTGATGTTGTTGTTCGAATGGCACTAGAAGGCGAAAAATTAACGTTGCTCGACGGAAATCAAATGAGTCTAAAAGCAAATACATTAGTGATTGCTGATACCCAAAAAGCATTGGCAATGGCGGGTATATTTGGCGGTTTACATTCCGGTGTAACGGCCGCAACAACAGATATTTTCCTAGAAAGTGCATTCTTTGCCCCTGACGCAATTATGGGCAAAGCGCGTCAATATGGTTTGCATACCGACGCATCTCATCGTTACGAGCGCGGTGTCGACCCATCACTGCAATTTCAGGCAATGGAAAGAGCAACTCAGCTTTTAATAGATGCTGTTGGCGGCAACGCAGGGCCAATTGTTGAAGCTAAAGATGAAGAGTATTTACCAAACCCTCGTTCTATCACATTAAGAGCAGCAAGGCTAAGCCACGTGCTTGGCATCAATATCGCTGCTGACAGAGTTACCGATATCCTCAATAGATTGGGATTGGACGTTACGTCAAAAGAAGGAGCTTGGGAAGTCGTAGCACCGTTATATCGTTTTGATATGAATATTGAAGAAGACTTGATTGAAGAAGTTGCTCGAGTTTACGGTTATAACAATATACCAAATCAAGCGCCCGTTGCTAGTTTGCAAATCCGAGAGAGTAGTGAATCAAAAATTAGTACCTCTCGCTTTAAAGAGGTATTAGTTGACCAAGGTTTCCATGAAGCTATTACTTACTCGTTTGTAGATCCTAAAAAACAATCATTAATGTTCCCAGATGTTGAGGGTTTAGTTTTACCCCATCCTATTTCAGCAGAGATGTCGGTTATGCGCGTCAGTTTATTGCCAGGGCTGTTACTGGCATTGTCATATAACCAAAAGCGTCAACAAAGTAATATCAAACTGTTTGAGACAGGTTTGCGATTCACTCCCGACCCAACTGAGAAGTCAGGTGTACAACAACAAGAAATGATTGCAGGTGTGATGTCGGGCAATGTTGCCAATGAGCATTGGACAATTCCGTCCGTTGCGCTGGATTTCTTTGATATAAAAGCAGTCACTGAAGAATTAATTGGACTCGGCATTGCTGACCAAGATATTGAATTTAGAGCCGAAAGGCACACAACTTTCCATCCAGGACAATGTGCAGGTATCTATATTGGTGACAAATGCATTGGTTTTGTTGGTGCAATTCATCCAAAATTGGAAAAAGGACTAGGTTTAAGCGGTAAGGTCTTTGCTTTTGAGTTGGAATTGGTTAGTATTTCATCAAGAACATTGCCTCGGGTCAAAGCTATTTCTAAATTTCCAGTGAATAGAAGAGATATAGCTGTTACAGTACAAGACAATGTCGATACAGGTAACATATTAAAATGTATCGGGAAACTCGGCGTGACCGATTTAATTGACCTGAACTTATTTGATGTATATAAAGGTAAAGGTATTGAGAGTGGTTTTAAAAGTTTGGCCCTTTCAATTTGGTTGCAAAACTCAGAACGAACATTAGAAGATGCAGATATACAAAAATCTGTCGATATAGTAGTGAAAGCGCTGGAAGTTAACTTTAGTGCATCTTTGAGAGATTAATCGAATGGCATTAACCAAAGCCGAAATGGCTGAACATTTATTTGAAAAGTTGGGTTTAAATAAGAGAGACGCAAAAGACTTGGTCGAAGCGTTTTTTGAAGAAATTAAAGCCTGTCTAGAAGTCGGAGAGCAAGTTAAACTCTCTGGTTTTGGTAATTTTGATCTGCGCACTAAAAATGAGCGCCCTGGTCGAAACCCGAAAACAGGCGAAGATATCCCTATAAAGGCCCGCCGAGTTGTTACTTTTAGGCCGGGTCAAAAATTAAAAAGTCGTGTTGAAAACGTCAAAATTGGTTCCTAAAAGGAGTTTCAACGCCGTTGCTTTTAAGCGAATATATAGGCTAGTTTCGCCTAACATTCTGAAATGCTCGCTTTATGCGAGTTTTTTTATTGGCGTAACAGCATGTCAACCACAACAAAACAGCAATGATCCCAATGTAACAAGTCCCCTGCACACATCCTCTCAACCCGTTGAGAGCTTACCACCGCTGCTTACCTTAGATGAATTACTCAATACAGATGATTTTCAGATGGGAATAAAGCAATCTGTTCTTAACGATGACCAAGCGTCACTCAGAGACTGGCAGCAACAATTACTGGCAGTAGCGAAGGAAGTGCGTTTATCTGAGCGCGATCTAGCTCGAATAAGCGGAGAGCAGGGTTTAGTCTTTATAGAATTTGAAGCTAAAAAACAGCTGTTTCATGATGAATTTATAGAACAATTTATGAATTTTGAAAACATAGACGACCTCATACAGAAATATCCCTACTTAAGTGGTCTACATCAAAGAGCATTGTCACTTCTTAATGCACGTGATACTGCCATACAACGAGCTGCAAAATTATTATCCGATGATGGCCTCCAAGGTGTTGATTATACCCAAGAGGCGAGGGCGCAATGGAAAGCCTACATGATTAACAGTGGTAAACTTGAAGAGCTAAAAAACTAAAAAGACAATTAGTTTGTGCTATGTATTTTCGGTGAGATGATAATTGTATGTTTACTCTTACCTGGCAGTAACGGTGTGTTCTGGGCTTGTGCATATGCCATAAAGCCAGCATTGTAAAACGTCGATAGTGGATGTCCAGACTGTCCACCGGGCACTGTTAATATTCCTTTATCCTCATTTCCTGGACGCACAATTAATCGTTGCGAGGCACCAAACTTTGGCAACTGCACCGCCGGCATATAACTATCACCAAAACCATCAACTTCGGGCATGTTGAGCAAACCTGCTAACGGGCCCAACTGACTAGCAAACGGATGTTGTACTTTTAGCTTATTCACGTTACCCCATTCCAGCCCTTCGAGGGTGTCAGGGTTGGCGTCATACTGCTTGACTAATTCTGCTTTTGTACTTTCATAGCTCGCAAATAGAAAATCGTTGTATGAGGTAAACTCATTTGGTAACCATCCCATTGCCTCGTTATCTAATAACTGCCAAATAGCCGGTTCAATACTTCGTAATGCGGTTTTCAACGCTAGGTCAGTGTCTTTGATCCCGTCATAGATAGGACCTAACAAAGAATTAATAACGGTTGAACGGTAACGGCGAGCCAAAGTGTAACCAATCGACTCGGTGCATGCGCAGTTTTTCCATTGTACTAATATTTCAATATCTTTGGCGTATAAGTCGGGCTTCGCGCTCAGGATATCAATGAGTTTGGCATGCCATGGCATAATAAAACGCGCTTCATTGTCCATTTGTATTGAGTAGAAATCCTGTTCGTTAAAGCTTTTTTTCTCAAACAAACGATCTCTAATTTGTAATCCTCTAGCGCCAACGGCATAACCTCCATCACCATATCTAGGGTAGTCATCCGCAGAAATAACCCGTGCATTTGCTGTCCACAAACGTCCATGGCTCGGATTAATATGGCTCGGTAGGTTTGGTTCTTGCTGTAACCAAAGGTCAGAATAGTGTTCTTCATCTATAGCAGATAGGGTTGGTGTCTTGCGTGCTGTAACTGCTCCAATTGGACGCCAGCCAGCGTTTCCTTGTGCATCTGCAAGCATCAAGTTTTGTACCGGAATGCGAACTTTTTCTGCAATCGCAAATGCTTCCTCTAAGTTTTGAGCTTCAGCCATTTCCATTATTGACATATTCACAGCATAGTCTTGATGAGCCACCCATGCCAACGCATAACGTTTACCATTTATGGTTCTTACAGGTCCATATTTGCTCATTTCTATGTCGAGTACTCGTTCTCCATCTTTTAGCTTTATTACTTCGGTAACCATCTTAGTTTTGGTGTCATCGTTAAGCTTAATCCAATCAACATTATCTAGGTTCGCGTTGGTAAATCCCCACGCAACATGGCCATTAGAGCCAACAATAATGATTGGTGTACCCGGCAAGGAGACACCCGTAATTGTTGTTCTATTTCCACTTGAAGTATAATTCAACTGCGCCCGATACCATATAGGCGGCACTCGTAAGCCTAAATGCATATCGTCGCTAACCATTGCACTCGTAGAGTCAGTTAGGGCTCCAATGACAGCCCAATTATTACTGCCAATATCCAAAGGTTCAGCAATACTATTAAATGACAGCAACCCAGTTTTTATGTCGGTGTTATTCGGGCGTTTAGCTGATTCAATATTCAGACTAGGAATGTCGGCTCTGGGACCACCGATAATGCTGCCATCTAACGCGGCCTGATAAGGGCTTTGCATATTGAAAAAATCCAGCAAAGCATAACCAAATTTATCGACGAGGACGGTGTTTACTAAATCTCTTTCTACTTGACCACCTTGTAGGTCGAGATACATACTGTAGCTGACTAGCAGGCTATCCTCAGGAAGCCATTGTGTAAACGTGGTGCTGGTCAGTAAATATTCAAACGGTTTTGCGGTATATTCGCTGGCTGCTAAATTGACGCCTTTTGCATAATTTTCAAGTAAGCGTTGTTGTCCTTCGGGTAGATTGTTGACCGCTTTGTTGGCACGTTGGCGGAATTGGTGGAAGCGTGCTTTTTTGTCCACATTAATTGCTATGTCGCCTACAATTTCAGATAGTTCGCCAGCGGCACTGCGGCGCAGTAAATCCATTTGGAATAAGCGATCTTGTCCGTGTGCATAGCCTAAAGCGAAAACCGCATCAGAATGTGACTGAGCACTAATTTTTGCGACACCAATGTTGTCTCTTTCGATAGTCGTGTTAGCCATAACCAATTGCGTCGAAAATTTATTATCCAGCGAGGGTAAGCTTGCGCGTAAAACAAAATAGACGACGATGAAAATAAGTATGACGAGAGACAATATAGTAAAGAGTAGGGGTTTGATTAACTTCATTTGTTTTTCTTTTTACATTTAACCTTTATTATGGCTAAGGCTAAGTCAAACCTACTTAGCTTACAAGTATTATCCCTAACGTGTTTTTTAAAACATAATGGAAATAGTTAAAAAGGAACACTATGTCACCTGTCATTCTTGATGTGCAAAGCTTTGAACTTAGCCCAGTTGAAAGAGAAATGTTACAACACCCTTTGTGTGGTGGTTTGATATTATTTAGCCGTAACTATGCTGAAAAAGCACAATTGTCGGCGTTGATAAAAGACATTAGGCGCTCTGTAAAAAAGCCGTTTTTAATTTCTGTTGATCATGAAGGTGGCAGAGTACAGCGTTTTAGAGAGGGCTTTACACAAATTCCTGCAATGGCAAATATTGAAAATCTTGAAGTGTCACAAAAAGTGCAACTAGAGTTAGCTCAAGCCATGGGATTTTGCATGGCTTATGAATTACTTCAATTGGATATTGATATTAGTTTTGCACCGGTTCTTGACCTTAATGGGGTTAGTGAGGTGATTGGTAGTCGGGCATTTTCATCTGAGCCTGATCAAGTCATTCGCTTAAGTGGTGCATATATTGACGGTATGCATAAAGCCGGAATGAAAAGCACCGGTAAACATTTCCCCGGTCATGGCTCAGTCACTGAAGATAGTCACACTGCTATGCCTGTTGATCAACGTAGTTTTGAAGAAATACAAGAGCAAGATATGCGGGTATTTCAACAGCTCATTGCGGCCAAAAAGATAGATGCAGTAATGCCCGCACATGTAATATATCCGAGTGTAGACAGCAAACCCGCAGGCTTTTCGGCAATTTGGATAAAGCAAATTTTGCGCAAGCAATTTGGCTTTGAAGGTGTCGTATTTTCAGATGATTTAACCATGCAAGCAGCAAGCGTTGCCGGCAGTGTGACCGATCGCGCAGAGCATGCTATAGAGGCTGGTTGCGATATGGTATTGGTATGTAACTCACCCTCACAGGCTGAAAAAGTGTTGGATGGGCTGAGTCAAAAAAAGGTTTATAGTCAACGGTGGCTTAATTTACTTCACAAGGAGCAGTGTAAAGAAGTACCTGTTAAACCAGAAACACAAGCTACCTACCTTGAAAGTGTCAGGCTAATCAATTTGGCCAATGAGCAGTGATTTTAAGAACAGAATGCAGTTAAATTAAAGGCTTGAGTGGTCTTTTTGGTCTTACAACTGGGCTCTATAAAACTTATCCTAGAGGAGTAACAAGCCCTGCTGATGAGACTGCAGCAGGCATAAATATTATCTACACTTCAATATCTGCAATTTGAGCTTTGAAGTTAAACGCGCGAGCAGCAACAAAAAAGTAATCGGATAGGCGGTTCAAATATTGGATGCAAATAGTTGGTACATTTCGCTGTTGCGATACAGTAACTACAGCTCTTTCTGCTCTTCTGGCAACGGTTCTGCATATATGAGCCTGAGCAGCTAATTGACTGCCGCCGGGCAAAATAAACTTAGTTTGTGGCGGTAATTCGAGTTGCAGTTTATCGATCGCTTCCTCTAGTACCTGCGTTGCATTCTCATCAATTTGTGGCTTATCAGAAATAGCAAAACCAATGCTGAATAGGGTTTTTTGAATGTCGAACATAAAAGACGCACTAAGACTAGTTTCGTCATTGCTACTATTGCTTGCGTCTACACTACCTAGTAATGCACTGAGTAAACCAATATGACTGTTTAATTCATCTATTGAGCCATAACATTCTAAAATGGCATCGTTTTTATCCAAACGTAGCACTTCCGATGTATAAACCTGCGTTGTTCCCTTGTCACCCGTTTTAGTATATATTTTCATTGTCTTCTTCTTTAGGCTTTTCATAGCGTTGTAGTCTGATAATGAGTCCCATTTTGGGATGATCAAAATAGTGAATTTGTTTGCTTATCACACGTCTACGTTGCTTAAACGGGTATTGTTCAATTGTAGCTTCGCCAAAACTATTAAGTTGAAATTCATGAAATTCAAATTCGGATTCAATATGTAAGTATGGAACTCTATTTATGTACTTCAAATACACTTTTACTTTGCCGTCGAGTTCCCATACATCATCAATTGAGCTTGTTTTAACCGAGTCATCGGCCTGAACGCTGGCTCTGCTTTCCCAATTGACAGCTTTGGCTTCGCTTAATTGCTGCTTTAATTCGGCAAAAAATGTTTCTGAATTTTGGTCAATAATGCTTTTTAATTCGGGGTCATATTGTTGCTTTAATGTTTCATAAGATGGCGCTGATCTCTCTGGTAGCGTTAACTTATCACCAGAGAATACGCGATAAAATGAAGCATTCTCTTCTCCAAAGAAAACGGGTTGGCGCCAAGCCATGTGGCTCAACGCACTAATATCCCGTTGAGCAAATAATTTTTTTGCATAATCGACAAGTGAGAGTTGATTATCATCTAACAAACGCGCGTTATTAGTAACGCTAATAGGGGGTTGTTGCAAGTAAACCGAGACTTTGTTGACACTGTTAATACGTAGCAGTGAACTCGCTATTTCTTGTTTTCGAACACCACAATCCTCTGAGTCCAACAACATACTAAAGCGTGCTTCGCTGGTCAATATTGGAGCAAGCAGCTTGTACTTATTAAGTGCGTCATCTTGAATCGTTTTGTTACTGCTGACGGCTCCACTGCTGACGGCTCCACTGCTGATGGCTCCAATGCTGATGGCTCCGACGCTCTTATCGATATCAACTGCACTGATGCTGTTGCTCAACAGAGGCAGATTGGACTGATACAAGCTTGAATTAAGTGAGCACTCATAAAGCATGCGTTGTAAATCAATTAGGGGGTTTGCTTTGCGGTACAGCAGGAGGCTAATCAGGTCCGTTGCCTTTGCTGTTGATATTTCATGGTTTATATAACTAAAATCTTCTTCGAGTGCGGCAGTTGAAGTATTCCGTTTGAATGCAATAATTTCAACGTCAAACCACCAGTCTTCCTCATCCTGGGACATCACCTGCATTGGTGCTGCTAGCAATACCAATGCAGCGCCAGTGACCACCTTGCGCCTTGCATCTGCAACGCAATTAATGAACAGCTTGAGAAGTGAAGCACTAGCTTGCATGGCATTCCTTTAAAAATTTATCGAGTAACTCCCTTACATGATCCAATTTTTGCGGCGCACTGTCGAGCTTTTTCATGAATCTTAGTTTTTGAGGACCTTCAAACTTATACTGACTCGGATACTTTTGAATAAGCTGAATTAAGAAACTAGCATCTATGGTTGTGGTTTGGTCAAAATCTATGAGACCACCGCTTTGTGTGGTTTCAATTTTTCGAATACCTATTTTTTGTGCTGTTAGCTTTAGACCTGATTGCTTAACTAAGTTCTTAGCGCTATCGGGTAATAAACCAAAGCGGTCGATTAATTCAATCTGATATTCGTCAATTTCATTTTGATTTTTACAACCAGCTAATTTTTTGTAAAGTGATAATCGTGTATTTACGTCACCAATATAATTTTCAGGAAGCAGTGCCGGTATGCGCAAATCAACTTCAGTTTGGCCGGCAAGTACATCGTCAAGTGACGGCTCTCTGCCTTCTTTGAGTGCCTCAACAGCCTGTTCTAACATTTCCATATAAAGGCTAAAACCGATCGTATTAATTTGTCCAGATTGATCGTCTCCCAGCAACTCACCGGCACCGCGGATCTCTAAATCGTGTGTTGCTAACGCGAATCCTGCGCCTAAGTCCTCAAGCGAAGCGATTGCTTCGAGGCGCTTTGCCGCGTCCTTGGTCATTCGTTTGGGATGAGGTGTTAATAAATAGGCATAAGCTTGGTGATGAGAACGACCCACACGCCCTCGCAGTTGATGCAGTTGTGCCAAACCTAAATGGTCAGCTCTATCCATAATGATAGTGTTTGCTGTGGGTACATCAATTCCTGTTTCAACAATAGTAGTGCACACCAATACATTATAGCGTTGGTGATAGAAATCGTTCATCACATTTTCTAGTTCACGCTCACGCATCTGACCATGCCCAATTGCGATTCTCGCTTCAGGAATGATTTCTTCAATTTCTCGCGCGGTTTGTTCAATCGTCTTGACTTCATTGTGTAAAAAGTAGACTTGGCCACCACGCAATATCTCACGCATAATTGCTTCACGAATAATGTCTGTATGGCGTACTTGAACAAACGTTTTTATCGCCAGTCTTTTTGCGGGCGGCGTAGCAATAATGGATAAATCACGCATACCACTCAAGGCCATATTCAAGGTTCGAGGAATAGGCGTAGCGGTGAGAGTTAGTATGTCAACGTCGGAGCGCAATGCTTTGAATTTTTCTTTCTGGCGGACGCCAAAGCGATGCTCTTCGTCAATAATAACCAGCCCCAAATCCTTAAATTTCACATCATTTTGCAGTAGTTTGTGTGTGCCAATAACAATGTCGCCTTGACCACTGGCAAGGTCATCAATCACAATTTTTTGTTCTTTTGCACTGCCAAATCGAGAAATAACTTCGATTTTAAACGGCCATTGTGCAAAGCGGTCTTTGAAGTTTTCATAATGCTGTTGCGCTAAAAGCGTAGTAGGCACCAAAATGGCAACTTGTTTGCCGCTTGATGCGGCGATAAATGCAGCACGCATGGCAACTTCGGTTTTACCAAAACCAACATCACCGCATATCAGTCTGTCCATCGCATTGGGGCTTCCCATATCTTGCAGAACGGCGTTAATAGCAGTGTGTTGGTCAATTGTTTCTTCAAATGGAAAGCTTTCTTCAAAGGTTTTATATTCGCCCCAATCGATTGGGTACGCATAACCGGGTTTCGCTGCTCGTTGTGCATAAACATCCAGTAACTGGGCTGCAACATCTCTGACTTTCTCAGCGGCTTTGCGTTTAGCTTTGGTCCAGGTGTCATTGCCTAAATTATGCAACGGCGCATGGTCGGCATCACCACCACTAAAGCGGCTAATCAGATGTAAACTTGATACAGGTACATACAATTTGGCTTGTTTAGCATATCCAATAGATAGATACTCAGTAGCTACGCCGCCTGCATCCAATGTTTTTAAGCCAAGAAAACGACCAACACCGTGGTTAATATGGACCACCGGTTGGCCTTCAGTTAACTCAGCAAGATTCCTAACAATTGCACTTTCATCGGTTGCTTTGCGTTTGTCTTTTAATTTTCTTTTACTAACCTTGTGGCCGAGTAATTGTGTTTCAGTGACGAATAAAAACGCTTTTTTTTTGTCAGTAAATTCAAAACTGTTTTCGACCATACCCACACAAATGAAAACAGAATGTGTCGATTCATTTAACGCAGCATCAAAAGTAGGACTGTTAACTGGAAATATTTTGGCTTTATGTAATACATCAATTAAGTTTTCTTTGCGGCCCTGTGACTCAGCACAAAAAATAACTTTTTTGCCTTTTTCTTTGGCTTTTTTAACTTCAGCCTGTATTGCTTGGTAAGGATTGGTTGCGGTTAAATCAATACCAATACCTTCAATTAGACGACAATCAAAATTATGTCTACCCGCTTTTTTGGGTAATGAGTCACTTATTAATTGTGCACTCGGCCATTGTTTGAGTCTGGTCAGTAATTCATTCGTATCAAGATATAAATCAATGGGAGATAACAATGGTCTTGCTAAATTATAGCGGTACTGCTCATAACGTTGTAATAAATCTTTGGTGAATCGTTCGGATGCTTTAGTCAAGTCGCCGTAATAAAGCATTAGCGCATCGTCATTTAGATAATCAAATAAGGTCGATGTGGTTTCAAAAAATAGGGGTAAATAGTATTCTATACCGCTGGGCATCGTGCCTTTGCTTACTTGGTAGAAAATAGACTCTTTATCAGCGGTATTGCTGCGCTCAAATTTATCGAGGTAGCGTTCTCTAAACCCGGTTATGGCTTCTTTATCTGTTGGGAATTCTCTAGCAGGCAGTAAACGTATTTCTTTAGTTTGTTCTAATCCTCGTTGCGTTTCTGGATCAAAATACCGAATTGAATCTATTTCATCATCAAATAAGTCAATCCGGAAAGGTTGCTCGCTGCCCATAGGGAACAAATCAATAATACTGCCACGCACTGAAAATTCGCTGTGTGTCATTACTTGACTAACATGCAAGTAACCTGATTTCTCAAGTTTGCGTTTAAATTCATCGGTATTGATTGTTTCACCAACTTTCAAATACATCAGATGTTGGCCGACATAATCAACGGGCGCTAAGCGCTGTAGAAGAGTGTTGATTGGCACAATAAAGATGCCGGGTTGTTTTTTACTGAGTAAGTAAAGCGTTTCTAAGCGTTGTGAAACAATATCTTGATGAGGTGAGAAACCATCATAGGGAAGTGTTTCCCAATCAGGAAAAAGTTGCACGTGAACATTTTTACTACGAAGAAAAAAAGCGAGTTCTTTCTCAAGCTTAATTGCACTAGGACTATCCTCTATTAACACTAATAGTGGCCCATTGTGTTGTTCCGCCGCATTAGCGATGCTAAGCGCTTGGCTGGCACCTTTTAATTCACCCCAGTGAATATGGTCAATAACATTTGAGTTATTTAGTGATTTCGCCTTTGGTAAAGGCACAGAAAATAGATTCGACATGCGGCTTAATTGTTTCTCTATGGTTGTTTAACGATTACGTAATTGACTGGTTTGCAAATGAAGGCTGGCCCTAACAAGCAGCTCTTGGTCCTGATCGCGAATGTGCGTATAAACGTAACTAACGTGATAAAGATCATCGACAACGTCAACCTCAATCACTTCGGCTAAACAATAAATAGCGGCAGCTTCCTTCTCTAAAAATACTTTAACTTCTACTAAAACCCCGATTTCCATGCAAGAGGTCTGACTCACAATGATACCACCACCGCCAAATTTGACTGCTTCAGCCCGCTTATTTTGATCATCTTGCTGGATCAGAATATAAGACATCATAAGATCAATTTTGCGTGCTTGCAGTTGCAGATAGTTAACTAAGCCTTCAAGCTTTTCACCCATTGAACGCAATGGTTTTAGGGCTTGCGATTCAATTTCCGACAACTCGGAAGCAATTTTGAAAGCATAAGGCATATTACTTTCAAACTCCTCCATTGACTGGGTTGCTTGCTCTGCGTCAACCACACTTATATTAACTTTGGTTGGGTGATTGATTAAAAAGAATGATTCAAATCTCTTTTTTTTCTCTTCTAATGAGTTCAAATGCAATGTCCTATGCAAAAATTACGTTAACGTGGTGCTATATTCTGAGCTGTTAATCTTTTAATATAAATTGTTACTATCTAACATCAGATGTTTATAATAACAATGTCGATTAGCATTATTTGCTGCTGCAGTCAGACAGCGCGTTAATTCGATTCGCTTTGCCTGAAATAAGTTTAGGAATACGACAACGCTAGCAATGCTGCTAATCTACCAAAAAACGACTCAGGTTTCACTCTGGTTTGCGATCCTTTGTCTTTATATTAATTAAAAAAACGCTGAGCGGCGTTTAATACTCGCCCAGTGATTTACAACAAGGTCCAAAAACTAAGCTTATGCGGTTCTCCTTACTCCCGTCATTGCCGATATCAGCCTTTATTGGTTTACGATATTCGAAAACGTCCAATAAACGCAGCTTTGTTTCCTTCATCAACTTGTTTTCAGTTGTCGGGATTGCACTTGGTATTGCTTCATTAATTACCGTACTTTCGGTTATGAATGGTTTAGAAGGGCAACTTAAACAGAAAATATTAGGCATTTTACCGCACATAGTGGTGGACAACAGAGGGCCTATATTATTGTCGCCAGCGTTGCAAAACCAAGTTTTGGCCAGCACTGACTTTGTGGAGCAAGAAGTCGTTGTGCAATCTAGTACGTTAATCAAAGGGCTGTTTTTGCAAGGTATCGATACCTCCGCAGAAAAACGCCATTCTATTATTGCCAAAAATATCATTGCTGGTGAATGGGATTCCTTGCAACCTGGCAGCTTTAATGTGCTTATTAGTCAGTCGTTAGCTAGTCAATTGCGGGTTTCTATTGGTCAGCGATTGCGTGTTATTAGCCCTTCGGCTAGTACTTATACTCCGTTAGGGCGAATGCCTAGTCAACGTTTAGTGACGGTTGCTGGTTTGTTTCAATTAGATTCAGAAGCCGATGAGAAAGTAATGCTAATGAATATAAACGATGTTGCTAAGCTATCGCGCAAGCGAGATTTAGCTTTTGCAGGAACGCGTTTATATTTGAATGATGCATTCCAATATCAAGGCATTGTTGATGAACTTGATAAACAGGGACTCGGATACACTACTTGGCGTGAAAGACAAGGGCCGCTTTTTGATGCAGTCGGTATGGAGAAAAACATGATGTCGTTGATGTTATTTCTGATTATTGCAGTCGCTGCATTCAATATCGTCTCTGCGTTAGTGATGGTTGTGACCGAAAAAACCAGTGATATAGCAATACTTCAAACCCAAGGTTTAGTGCCAAGGGACGTGATGCTCATCTTTGTTCTTAACGGTATTTTTAATGGTATTAAAGGTGTCATATCGGGTGTCGTTATTGGTCTGTTATTGGTGTACTTCTTAAATGATATTTTAACGCTACTTGGTTCTGGCTTAGCTTTTGGTCCCAATGGATCTGGTTTGCCTATTGAAATGAAATTTTCAGAAATTGTCATTATATCTGCGGTTTCATTGGGTCTTTGTATACTTGCTACTCTATATCCAGCTTACAAGGCCGCATCTATTCAACCTGCAAATAGCTTACAAACGCAATAGACGTTATAATTAACATTAATCTGTGATGGCTGAATTGTTTGCTGCAAGAACGAGCGACGAGTTATTAGAAAATGAGCGTCCATACACAATCATTCAATTTATTTACACCTAGAAAGAGAATTTACATTTTGAGTAAAAATTACATCAGCTCACAATCATTGTTAGAAGACAGTTTTCGTCTTGCGTCTAAAGTTTTTAATGATGGATTTCGTCCTGATTTTATTATCGGGATTTGGCGCGGTGGTGCTCCAATAGGTATTGCAGTGCAAGAATTCTTTGAATATAAGAATACACCAACAGACCACATTGCGGTCAGAACATCTTCGTATTACGGTATTAACAAGCAGTCAAAAGAAATTAAAGTACATGGTCTGCATTATCTCATTGAAAACGCGAACGCGAGTGACCGTTTGTTAATTGTAGATGACGTTTTTGATTCTGGACGCAGCGTAGAGGCATTGATTAAACAAATCGAAGTGCTGATGCGGTTAAATACACCCAAAGAAATCAAAATTGCTACGCCTTGGTATAAACCAGGTAATAACAAAACAGGCGTTGTACCTGACTATTACATCAACGAAAGCGATGAATGGTTAGTCTTTCCGCATGAACTTGCTGGCTTGAGTAAAGAGGAAATAAAGCAAGGTAAGTCGGAATTAGCAAATATCCTAGATATCATTTTTGATTAAACGCTGAACGACAATGACGTTGACAAACCATTGTCGTTTTTGTTTTTATTAAAGGTCAATCTAATAGCTACTTTCCATCGATATAAAACTTGTCATGAAAGGTATACACCCATTCTGGCTTATTCACTACCAACGAGGTTATTGTGAAGCCATTAAAGAAGGCCTCTGAAAATAACAGTAGGGGGATTAACAACACGTAGTTCTGGAAAATAACGTCCCAGCCCAAATTAGTATCTAGTTGAAAGTAGCCAGCCATCGCAATTATTTTTAATGAAACCGTGATTGCTCCAGGGAAAAAAGCGCAGACAAAAATGTAAACAAATACGTTTCTGGGTAACTTGTGAAATGACCAACTAAAAATGGCATAGGTGACGGATATTGGAAGTAATGTGCCTAACAACCAGTTTATGCCCAACATAGAAAATTTTTCGTAGCCGACGACGGTAATCCCTAATAATACCAAGCTTGACGATATCATCGCCCATCTGAATCCTAAGATGAGAGCAAGTGATGTTAACCAAATGAAGTGGACCTGCAGTTCATCAACTATACCGACACGAAAAATCCAAAGTACGAAGACGGCGGCGCTGGCACCAAAAAACCGGTGTTGAAAAGCACTGTCATCGACTAACTGTCTGAGGTTAGTGTTTTTAATAATGATAGCTAATCCTATAAAACTAGCTATGGCTCCTATTATTTGTAGTTCAGTCATGCTTACTCGGTTTATGTTGCGTTGTTGGTAGCGTGCTCGGATGGTTGTTGGTCATAAACACTTGCAATTGATGATGGCGAGTGCGAAGACCATTAATATTCAAACAAACGATGCTCATTTTGTTATTATTCTCGTTAATCATTGGGAAACTACCCGTTAACACCTATATTATACGGGTATCAGTTCAATATTAATTGAGTATTTTAAAATTAATCAAAACCGCTGAAGGGTTTACGTGTTTACAAATCAATTTCCATTTTTTACTAACAAGCCTGAACAGGTCTATTTAGACAGTGCTGCAACGACGCAAAAACACCAATCGGTTATTAAAGCGGTAAATGACTATCATTGTTTGTCTAGTGCTACGGTTCATCGCAGTGCTTATGCAATTGCAAATGAAGCGACGTTGCTTTATGAACAAGCCCGCGATTCAACCGCGCAACTTATTAATAGCCCAACTGTTGAGCAAATTGTGTTCAACAGTGGTGCAACTGAATCAATCAATACCATTGCCTCAGGCCTACAGTCGCATATGATAAATGGACGTAAAATATTGATATTAGCCAGTGAACACCACGCTAATATTCTGCCTTGGCAACAACTATCAAAAAGGCTTGGGCTAAGTATTGAAGTGGTTAACTTGTCAGCACAGGGCCAATTTACTCAGCCAGAATATGACGCGTTTGTAAAACAACTCAACACGAATGTCGCTATTCTTGCAATGGCGCATGTCTCAAATGCATTGGGTAATATTTATCCGGTAGCGGAGATTTGTCGTTTGGCTAGGCAGCGAGATATATTGAGTGTTATCGATGGTACCCAAGCTATTGCCCATATGCCCGTGGATGTTGACTCAATGGGCTGTGATTTTTACGTGTTTAGTGGTCACAAGATGTATGCGCCGACAGGTGTTGGCGTAATGTATGGCAAAAGCAAGTGCTTAGAAGACTTACTTCCTCTGCGATTAGGCGGAGAAATGATAACGCGGGTATCATTTACAGACGCTGAATACCAATTACCGCCGTTAAAATTTGAAGGTGGAACACCTAATGTAGCAGGCGTGATTGGCCTAGGTGCGGCGGCTAAATTTTTGACCTTAAATATACTGGCTATTCAGCAGCATGAAATCAGTTTATTTAAATTACTTAGTAGCGGTTTAGAAAAGCGAGAAGGTATCCGCTTGTTTGGAAATGTAAATGCTTGTATTCAGTATAAGGGTAAGCAACAAAGTCAACATAGCGCTGATTTGGCACTGGGTCATTCAATAGGTTTGCAGTCATTTATTTTTAATAACCATCATCTATATGATGCAGCCGCGTCACTATATCAAAAGAATATTGCGCTTAGAGTCGGGCATCACTGTGCCATGCCATTGATGAATGTCTTAAACATTGCGGGGACCATGCGGGTCTCTATTGGTTGTTATACCACTGAACAAGACATTCAGCGTTTTTTGCAAGCACTGGACAACACGCTAGCTGAGTTAGACCAAAACGTAGACTGTCGGGTGTCGCTAAAACCTAAACAACAAGAAGTCAACTCGTGTCGCGATGAAGAATTAGCAATTGCATTTAAGGTTAAACAAGCGCAGGGGTGGGATAATCAATATCGTCAACTGTTGCTTGCAAGTAAAGCTCTTAAGGTATTGCCTGTTGAAATGCGTACAAATGAAAATGCTGTGTTTGGGTGCGAGTCGGATTTATGGATTGCTTACTATGACCAACAACTATGTGCATACTCGCAAAGTAAGATCATTCGCGGCATCCTTGCCCTTCTTATTGAGAAAGTGACGCAAATGACTGTGACGTTAGCGGGTAAGAGTGTCAGTCATAAAAATAATGCCGATGCTGCCGGTTTCGATTATTTTGTGTATCTGACGGATCTAAACTTAACACCGTTTTTTAGTGTCGGTAGACGTGATGGTATACAAAATGCGATTTCATCAATAAAAAACAGCTTACTAAAAGGCAATAATTAGCGCTAACAATAATTAGCGCTAATAATATCTGCGATGGACTTCATGTTTGAAGCTCAATACCCCCCTAATCGAATTCTTACACCCGCATTAACAATAAAGCCGTCGTTGCGTGACCAAATATTGGTGGTCCATTGCCCATCGGGTGACCGTATGGGCAACACTAGCGAATCTTCTTTGGTCTGTCGTATATCGAGCAAGTTCTCCGCGTTGATAAACCAGCTGAACCGGCCTCTCGTAATTTCGCCCATTAGCCCGAGGTGCCAATAGGGCAGGCTCTCAGTCCGGAAAGGATTGCCGTTTAAACGCTGTATACCTGTATAATAGGCTTCAAAACCAATCCTAAATTTACCGTGCTGCTCCTTCATAGCGACAAAGCCGGCTGAATGTTGCGGAGTAAGCTCAATACGCTGACGGCTTAAACTGGTTGCGTCAAATTCAGTCGCATCTAAGTATAAATAGCTGGCGGTGAGTTTATAGTCTTGCCATTTATAGCGAAGGAGTATCTCTGAGCCATAAATACGCGATTTTCCTGCCGCATTCAGTAAACGAACTCGGTCAAGTGGCCCGCCGGTTTGAGAAGCCAAAGCTTGTAACTCAGTCACGCCATCGACGCTTGAAGTAAAGAAGGTAAGGTTAGTTTCAAGTTTATTGTATTGGTATCCAATGTCCAAAGAAGAGGTGATAGCCGTTTCTGCTCTTATGTTATTTAGCGGCTCGAGGCGCGACAGACCGGCTGCTTCAATCTCTTCTACGAAGGGTGTCGGCGCAAAATAGCCGCGTCCATAAGAGGCCCGAATAGTCCAATCATCAGGGCGATATAGCAGTGATATGCGCGGACTAAACTGCGATCCAAACTCGCTATGATCATCTAAACGTGCGCTGATTGAGGTAGAAATTTGTTCTGTGAACTCATAGTCAGTTTGCGCAAATATACCCGGTACTTCGTATGAATAATTGAAGTTAGGAAAATCTTCGGATTCAAAGCTATCTGACTGCATGGCTAAACCAACAACCCATTGTGAGCTGAGCGTATAACCCGACAATGTGCTCTCCAAAAGATAACTCTCATGACGGTCGTCGTCTAGTACGTCACCAAACTGTTTATTATGAGTTTGTACCATGGCGGATCCGCGTGCTTTCCAGCTTAATAAGTCTCCTAAGGGGACATTAGCAATTAGACCAGCATCAAAGCGCTCGCTGTCTTGGTTTTGCTTAAAAGTGCTACCATCTGGGACAGTTTGGCCCACTCTTGTGCCGCCTTCGCGTTTTTCTGTCATAAAGCCAGCTGTTGCGTATAAGCTTGCGCCGTTTTCACTGTCCCAAAACAAGCGTGGCCGAGCAGTGAAACGCTCATACCCTGCCATGTCAATCCAGCCGTCGTCATCGAGGTCTTGTTTAGCTTGATGATGAGAACCAGCGGTAAGGGATGCGCCAAAAGAATCGTTAATAGGTGCAGCTAAATAGGTGGTTATGTCTTGCCCATCGCGCGAAGTTGCATTCAACAGTATTTCGGCTTCGGGCTTTTGTGAGGGCCTGCGTGAAATTAGATTGATTACGCCACCCATAGCGGAGCCGCCATATAGTGAAGATGCCGAGCCCTTGATTATTTCAACACGGGACAAGTCAGTTGGCGGGATCTGCAGCAGGCCAATGGAGGAAGCTTGACCGCCATAAAGGGCTAAGCCATCGTTAAGTAACTGAGTGTAGCGACCGTAAAGACCTTGTAAGCGAATGTTTGCACTGCCTAAAGCCGGTGAAGTAGTTTGTACTCGTACACCCCCAGTTTCAGCTACCAACATGGAGATGTTACCCGGGCGCATAATGGCTTTCTCTTGAAGCTCTTCGCTGTTGATTACTTCTACTCGAATAGGCTCATTGTTAATTGACCGACCCGAACGAGTGGATGTAACGAGAATAGATTCAAGCTCGTCATGTTCGGCATCGTCATGCATATGTTCATCATCATGCATATTTTCATCTTTAGATTTGTTTTCAGCATTCTCATGTTTATGCTTGTCTTTATCAAAAGATGTGTCAGTTATCATCAATTCCTGTGGTGAAGATGAGTTAGCGTTTGTCTGGGTTTCACTCTGATGAGCTTGCGATTTAAAAGCGAACATAGTGACGGTAACAATGAATAAAACAAATTGTTTACAGAAGTGAAAAGCGCTCATAATGATCATATTCCTTAATGCTAGAGAGGTCTTAATGGATAAATGCTTTTTTGTATGTCGCATTTTGTTGCTTGATTTTGTTGCTTCATTTTGTTGCTTCATTTTCAAAATTCTATCGCTAAATTAAAATACATGCGGGTGTCTACTCGTCGCTTACTTATTTATTCCACAGCACTCACGCCACAGCACTCACGCCACAGCACTCACCCAGCTGTGCCCACGCAGCAGCGTTCATCCAATGGGTTTTGGTTACTTTGATATTTATTGTGTGTAGAATAAAGCTTCCAGCTACGGGAATGTCAAGCAAACATGCAAATAAAACAATTAGCCAGTTTTACTGGGGTAAGCGCTAAAACCATCCGCTATTACGAAGACATTAGTCTACTGTCAAAAGCGAAACGTGGTGATAACGGTTACCGCTATTATGATGACCAAGATGTGTCCTTGTTAAAATTCATTCGCCGTTGCAAAGAGTTGCGTATCCCATTGGCTGACATAAAGCGACTGGTTGTAGTGCAGAGCAGTGGCAACGATCCGTGCAAGCAAGTTGATACAATAATTTTTCAGCAACTTGAGAAAATACGCATTGCCCAATATGAATTGCATCAACTAGAGCAAAACTTGAAAACACTGGCGAATTGTTGCAAACATGAACGTATTAAAGATTGCGCAATACTGAAACATTTACGGTCGAACTGACATCGAGTTAATTCTCATTTTCCTTGGCTGGCTTCGTGAATTTATCTCTTATATTACAATCTCGGCAAGTATAACAATTAACGTAGACCGTTGGGTCAAGATCTGAATGCAAGTCTATCTGCAGCAGTTACGCTTCTCGACTGGCAATTGAAAGGGGATTTTTACCTACTATCAATTGCAATTGAGCACTAATGTTTATATTATTCAGTTTCAACTGAACAGTATGAATATTTCTTGTGAGCATGAGTAGAACAAATTGAGATCAGAAAAAACTGAACAAGCCATTGAAGAATTTATCGAACGACTTGGGCTGATTAGTCAAGCTGAGGGCATGCCGCGAATATCGGGCAGGATATTGGGTGTATTAGTCTTGTTTGATGAGCCTTTTAGCTTTTCCCAACTGAGCGAAAAATTGCAAGTTAGCCGCGCCAGTATAAGCACCAATACGCGATTACTAGAGACACTCAGCATAATAGAGCGCACCACCAAACCGGGTGAAAGACAAAACTATTTTCGCTTACGTAAAAATCCGTACGTCAGCCTAATGCGAGGAATACAAACCCGTATGCTATACGCTCAGGAAGTAGTAGAAGAAGCAAGAGAGCAACTACCCGAACAATGGAGTGGTGCACAAAAACGCTTACAAGAACTGGAAAAATTTTACAAAGATTTTTATCACGCTTCCTTGGCTATCACCAACAAGTAACTTGCTAAACGTAAAGCAAAATTTTTAAATTTAGGAACCCCTTAGTAATGAAGAACCCGTATATTATTGCCTTGGCATTTATTGTGATTTTGTGCACATGGATGCTGAGCGGCTTATTCGTTGAAAGCGATAAAAAATCAAATAGTGATTTGCTTAACAATGCGCAGTCAAAGGATCTATTTAGTGTTGAAATTGCACAATTAACAGCGCAAGACAAGTCGATATTGGTGACTGCGCAAGGTCAATCTGAGCCTAATAGAGTGGTAACGATCAGATCTCAAACCTTTGGTAATGTGGTTTCAGTAAAAGCCAAAGAAGGTCTAGCGTTGAGCACTAACGATGTAATCATCAGCATAGATATTCAAGACAGAATGCTAGTGCTAGAGCAACAAAAAGCCTTACTTAAACTCAACCAAAAAACCTACGAAAGAGTGAAAAAACTCGAAGATAAGAAGTTTCAATCAGAGGGTGAAGTAGAAACAGCATTTGCCAACTTAAAAGTATCAGAAACGAATGTGGCAAATATTCAGCGAGATATAAAAAACACAACAATTGTGTCACCTTTAAGCGGTATATTGGAAAAACGTTTGGTAGAAGAAGGAGACTATATAGAGGTCAATACACCTATCGCGATCGTGGTCGAAAACCACCCTCTTGTTGTGTTAGTCACCATTGCACAGCAGGACATAGCAAACGTAGAAAAAGAGATGACTGCACAAGTTGACTTTGCCAATGGCGTGTCTCGCCAAGGCAGTGTCCGATACATTTCCCCACGTGCCAATAGCAGCACGCGTACATTTGATGTTGAAATTGAAATAGACAACGCAAACGGCAGTTTACGCTCGGGCATTGGTGCAAAAGCACAAATACCGACAAAAAAGGTAAAAGCGTATTATTTGTCACCGGCACTATTTAGCTTGAGCGACTCAGGGGAAATTGGCGTTAAAACGGTAAATGAGCAAGACATTGTTGAATTCTATCCTGTTGAGTTAGTTCAATCCGACAGCAACGGTGCTTGGGTAACAGGATTGCCTGATACCGCAAGGGTGATCATTACGGGGCAAGGGTTTGTTAAAGCAGGCAATAAAGTGAAGCCCATAACCAAGCAGGCGCAATAGTATGGATCGTCTGATTGACGGCGCCTTTAGTCGTTCACGTACCGTTGCGCTCTCGTTCATTATAATTTTGATTATGGGGACAAGTGCTTATTTTAGTATCCCAAAAGAGTCCGAGCCCGATATCCCCATACCGACTATTTACGTGTCGGTCAATTATGAGGGGATCGCGCCCGAAGATGCCGAGCGTTTATTGCTAAAACCTTTAGAAAAGGAACTGCAGTCTTTGGAAGGACTCAAAGAGATGCGTGGGGTAGGTGCTGAAGGATTTGCTTCAGTAACACTTGAATTTGATGCGGGTTTTAATCCTGACTTTGCCTTACAAGATGTGCGTGAAAAAGTCGACCTAGCGAGAGCCGAACTCCCACAAGGTACAGACGAACCACGAGTCACCGAGGTCAATGTTGCTTTGTTTCCTGTGTTAACGGTAGTTCTCTCTGGCGAATTACCGGAAAGAACCTTACTTGTTATTGCTCGCAGTTTACAAGACCAAATAGAAGGATTGTCAGGCGTATTAGAAGTCGACATTGGGGGTCAACGCGAAGAACTTCTAGAGGTGATTATTGAGCCTAATAAGCTTGAAACTTATAACTTATCGTTAAACGATGTATTTAACTTTGTGACGCAAAACAACCGATTGGTTGCTGCCGGAGCGCTTGAGCAAAGTGCAGGACGCATGGTGTTTAAAGTACCAGGCGTTATTGAGGGCTTACGCGATTTACAAAGCTTACCGATTAAACGCGAGGGCAATACTATCGTTACCTTTGAAGATGTAGCGACTATTCGTCGTACCTTTAAAGACCCTAGCTCATTTGCCCGTATTCAAGGTGAAACTGCCCTAGCGCTAGAAGTTTCAAAACGCACAGGCGCGAATATTATTGAAACCATCGCCCAAGTTAGAAACATCGTTGAAAAAAACAAATCCTTTTGGCCTGACAGCATCAAGGTGGATTACTTACAGGATAAATCAGAGCAAATAAAAGACATGCTCGGCAACTTAGAAAACAACGTAATCACGGCCATTATTTTAGTCATGATTGTAATTGTTGCTGTCCTTGGCGTTCGCCCTTCAATATTAGTTGGCTTATCTATTCCTGGTTCATTTTTAGCCGGGATGTTAATTATTAGCGCCCTTGGCATGACACTTAACATCGTTGTGTTATTTAGTCTTATTTTAGTGGTGGGAATGCTAGTCGATGGCGCTATAGTCACGATAGAGCTTGCCGACCGAAAAATATCTGAAGGTGCGACCCCAAAGCAAGCTTTCGCCGCCGCTTCTAAACGCATGAGTTGGCCAATTATTGCCTCTACTGCGACTACCTTAGTGGTCTTTTTTCCCTTACTATTTTGGCCCGGCATAACAGGAGAGTTCATGAAGCTCTTACCTATGACCGTTATTATTACCTTAGGCGCATCACTCTTTATGGCACTCATTTTTATTCCGGTACTAGGCGGGATTATTACTAGTGATAAAGTCGCAAAAAACAAACAAGCTGAAGATACAGATGGTGATTTACGAGCCAGTGAAAATGGTGACCTTAATTCAATAAAAGGAGGCGTAGGTACTTATTTACGCACTCTAGAACCGATTATTGATCATCCGAAGCGTATTCTAATGGGCGTAGTATTGGCGCTGATACTGGCTTACGTAGCCTATTTTACTTTGGGTAAAGGCGTCGAGTTTTTCCCCACTATTGAGCCTGAGTTTATTCAAGTTCAAGTGCAAGCTCGTGGTGACTTATCGATTATTGAACGCGATCTTTTAGTCGCGCAAGTTGAACAAGATTTACTCACAAAAAAAGGCATTAAGTCAGTATACACGCGCACTATGGGAGGAGGTGCACAGACCGAAGGAAATATGCCTGCAGACGTCATTGGGGTGATTCAATTAGAGCTTACCAACTGGCAAGAACGCCCACCAGCGGTCGACATTATAAAACGGCTACGCAGTGAAGCCGGCAATATTCCGGGTATTAAAGTACAAATACGCGAACAAGAATCGGGACCGGCAGGCGGAAAACCTTTCGATATTGAAATTAGCGCTATTCAAAATGACAAACTAAACCAAGGTGTTGAACACATTCTGACATTAATGCAAGAAGTGGGTAACTTTGTAGATGTTGAAGATAGCCGCCCGCTGCCAAGCATTGAATGGAAGCTAATAGTAGATCGCGAAAAAGCCGCGCAATTTGACGCCGACGTTACCTTGTTAGGTAACGTAGTGACCATGATTACAAATGGTGTTCTGCTAGCTGAATATCGCCCCGACGACGCTGAAGAGGAACTTGAAATTAGGCTTAGGTTTCCCCAAAGCGAACGCAACCTGCAACAACTTAACGAATTACGCATACCAACAAGTGCCGGTAATGTGCCTATACGCAACTTCGTGACCTTTGAACCAGCGCAAAAAACTGGCAGAGTCAATCGCACTGATGGGCGCAGAGTAATGAGTATAAAAGCGGCTATTGAAGAGGGCGTATTGGCTGATCAACAAGTTACTTTAATGAAAAATGCACTTGCCGCTGACCCATTACCTCAGGGTGTTATCCTACGTTTTAAAGGCCAAGACGAAGATCTTCAAGAAACCATGTCTTTTTTAGGCACCGCCTTTATCATTGCAATATTTATGATGTTACTGATTTTGCTCACGCAATTTAATAGCTTCTATCAATCCTTTATTGTATTAAGTGCAATTGTTTTCTCTACCACGGGTGTATTTATTGGCCTGCTACTAACAGGACAAGCATTTGGCGTAGTAATGAGCGGCATTGGCGTAATTGCGCTTGCGGGCATTGTGGTGAACAACAATATCGTTCTGATTGATACCTTCAACGATTTGAAAAGCAAAGGACTGAATGCGAAGGAAGCTATTTTACGTACTTGCGCGCAAAGAATGCGACCTGTATTACTCACCTCAGTAACAACCGTATTGGGACTCATGCCCATGGTATTTGGACTAACCATCGATGTTCTAGGACGTAATATTTCAGTAGGTGCACCTTCTTCTCAATGGTGGACACAATTATCGAGCACTATTGCTGGTGGATTGACCTTCGCTACACTGTTAACCTTGTTTTTAACCCCTTGCATGCTGATGATTGGTGAGCAATTTTCAAATTGGAGAGAGAGTCGAAAACGTGTTTGAGGCTCTCTAATTTAAATATGAAACGACGGTCACAACAAGTATAAAACCCAATAAAACTACGCCTGGGTTAGGGCCAGAACTTTCAGATTCAATGTTAATTATATACGCCTTTATTTTAACGTAGGTCTTGCCTAAACCATACTTTTTTACATCCGAAGCGCTGTTATGGTTGCTTAATTTGTGCATTGCCAATTTTACGCGATCACCCACATCTTCAATTAATACCACAATATCTCCGGCCGGAATTTCGTAGTGTTGCAAGCGCGTTTTCCTAATAATTAGGTATAAAAGTACAGCTAATATAAGAGGTAGCAAAGGCAGCACTAGTGTAGAGAAGGAGAGCTCTTTTACCCAAAATAGCCTTGATTCAGGCAGCGCGTATATGAACACGACGCTACTGAAAAACAACAATGCGAACGACAAGCAGCGCCAGATATCGAGGCCCGAATTTTGCACATTTTTGGTACTGTTCCATAAGATATCCACAAACCTAAGCATTAACAAGCTAGTGCCAACTGCCGACAGCAGTAATAACGTAGGTAGCATAGCAAGCTCACTAAACGAGCCCTTTAATGCACTTTTCGCCATTGCACCGCTTGAAAAAGGCAGTCCAATAATGGCAAACACCGGTATTATAAGGCAAATAATGGCAAGTATTCTAAGGCTGCGTCTTGATGCTAGAGCGGGAATAAAATCAACACATAAAAACAGTGTTGCTTTCACAATACCGTGATGAAAGGCAAATAAAACAATTGCTGGTAGCACAGCAGGCCAAAGCTCTGGATATTTCAAACCCACGCCAACCGCCGCAATAACGATGCCCATCTGACTGATCGTAGAATATGCAAGAACTGACTTAGCGTTCTTCTGCAGTAAACCCACAAGTGCAGCTAAGAAAGTACCGCTAAAACCAAGATAAATTAAGCCAGTCCCGATACTCGATATTGCTACATCTCCAAGTGGCAAAAATCGTAGCCAACCAATAAGGCCGGCTTTTACCATTACGCCACTTAATAATGCACTTGCAGGTACGGGCGCGGCGGGATGAGCCCGAGGAAGCCAAACATGGAAAGGTATTAAACCAAGCTTTACGCCAAAGCCTGCCACTAAAAATAGTGTTACCCAGTAAGCTTGTGTGGTTGAACTGGCAGCCTCGCTTATAGCCCCGCTACTATAGGCAAGGCCAGTTAAGCCAGCAAATAATATGACCTCGCCAATAATCACCCATTGTACGTAGGTTTTAGCTGCTTTTCTTGCTGCGTCGTCTGCGGTATGAATAACCAAGCCATATGAAGATAGACTCATTAAGGTAAAAAAGGTAATAAAACCAAATAAATCTTGCGCGAAGATTAGGCCAAAATTACCACACATGGCAAGCAAAAAAAACAAACAGTATTGCACTTTGTCTGCTTTATCTTTCATGTACCCTACGCTATATAGCCCCGCTGCAAACCACACTAAAGAGGCTAGTATCAAGAAAATTTTATCGCTGGCACCCATACTCATGATGCTGCCAAAAAATAATTCAGATAATGTATTGGCGCCGTTAGGTTCTAGCAAGATACTGGCAAACAAAACTGGCGCAGCTGCAAGAGGTAACAGGATCAAGCATCTTTGGCGGACCCAGCGAATGGTCAGTGTAGTGGTTGCCAGCAGAGGCAAAAGAACGCACCACCAAAGCGCAGGTTGCAGGATTGCATTTTGTTGAGCAACAAGTACAAAATCTGAACCATACTCGCGCGCAGCGACTAATTCAGTCCAGTACAACGGGCTTAAGGAAGAGCCCGCAAATACCCCAGCTAATAGAGCCAACGAAGCGGTAATCGCAGGCGGTAAAATGAGCATCCAGTGTGCTTCAAACAACCCTTTCGGTTTCGCCTTTGGACTCTCGCCATTCGGCCACTCTGACTTGGCGGGAAGAAACCATGCTGCATAAAGAATGGGTAAAAAGTATATTGCGTTTAATAGACTACTTATGGCGAGTACCGCAATAATCCAATAGGCGTCTACCTCGATAGCGCCAACTCCTAGATACCATTTGGACACAAAGCCTGCGGCTGGTGGCAGACCAATCATGCCAAGGGCTGCAAAACTGAAGGCAGTCATGGTTACCGGCATTCTACGGCCAGCGCCATTCAGGTCACTAATTTTATTGATGCCTAAGGTTTCAGCTAAGTTACCGGCACAGAAAAACATGGTGATTTTCATAAGGCCTTGATGCACTAGATGCACAATGCCGCCAATAGTAGCAATAGGACCTGCTATTGCGGTTCCTAATGCGATATAAGAAACTTGGCTTACGGTTGAATAGGCCAAGCGTTTTTTTAAATCATTTTGTGCAATCGCTCGTAAAGAGGCATAAATAATTGTTGCTGCGGCAATTATCGCCAACCCAAGAGTGAGCCCCAGTTCGCGTGAAAATTCGATGCCATATACATCGTAAACTACTCTTACAATGCCAAACACCCCTGCTTTTACGACGGCTACCGCATGCAAAAGGGCGCTTACTGGCGCGGGAGCTGCCATTGCTACTGGCAACCATCCATGCAAAGGAATAAGGGCCGCTTTTACTCCTAGACCAGCAATAAGGAGTATAAAAATAATGCGTAGATGATTTTCGCTGATATTTGGCATTTGCTCTAGTACGCCTGTGGCGTCAAAATCGAGTGGGCCAGCAATACTTTTTAGCCACACTACGCCTGCCAGTAACACCGCACCGCCAATCATTGTATAAATCAGATAAGTGCGTCCGGCACGCATAGAGGCGGGGTTACCTTTATGCATAACTAAGGGGTAGGTAACTAAGGTGAGTAACTCATAAAAAATCAAAAAAGTAATGAGATTACCCGCGAGAGCGACCCCCATGGTAGCGCTTACGCAAAATCCAAAGAACCCAAAAAAGCGGCTGCGATTGGCTGACTCTTCTAGGTAACCAATCGCGTAAATGGTGGTAAAAAACCATAATACTGCCGAAAGGCTAACAAACAGTAGCGAGAGCGCATCTGCTTTGAGAACCAAATCCATATTAGGCAGCAGCGTAAAACGAGTCTCAAACACTTCTCCTTGATAAACGCCAACTAGCATAATTACAACTAGCGTTACGCACAGCAGCGCGCCAAATATATTCAAGCTTGTGCGTAGCTTATTGGCGTGTTCTTTTACGCGTAAAATTAGAATGCCTGAAACCATTGCGCTTAATACAATTAATAAAGGTAGGGTTGTTTGCCAACTCATTGCGCTACTCCTGCTAAGTTTTGGACTGTAAAACCTTGCCCTGTAGTTTCATATACCAAGGTACCGCTAATGTCTAATAACCACTGGGCATTGAAACCAAGAACAACGGTAAGTAAGGCTAGTGCAAGCGCGCAAAGTGGCATAATAGGAGATATTTTGCGAACGATATCGGCTTTTGTAAATGTGTCATCATCTTTAGTAAAGGCTAAATTTAAAAATTTAAATACATACGCTGCGGCAAGTAAACCGCCACTTAGAATAACAATGACCCACCACCATTGTCCTGTGTTTATTGAGTTGCTTAGCAGCAGCCACTTAGCAATAAAGCCCGCGCTTGGGGGCAGACCAATTAAACTAGCCCCCGCAATCCCAAAAGTGAATATGCTGAGAGGGCAGTGGCGAACCAAGCCTTTGAGCTGTTTAATATTGTCATGCCCAGCAATACGCATAATATTGCCGGCTGCCAAGAACATCGCTGATTTAGCCGTAGCGTGAGCTACAATTAAGTAGGTAATCGCGCCCATTGCTGCGCCTTCAAACGCATTTGTTTGTGTGTTACCCACCATGAGCGGAAATAACAGAAATAGATACCCTATTTGAGCAACCGTAGAATACGCGACCATCACTTTTAAACGACTCGCAAACAGCGCTTGAGCAGAGCCCCATAATATCGCTGCGGCACCAAAAACTCCAAGAATAATCAAACCAGCGTCACTTGCTGCTGGCGCGAGGATATCTAGCCAAAATCGTGCAATTAAGTAAAATGACCCTTTGACCACCAAAGCTGAGAGGACTGCGCTAACTGGCGCTGATGCACCACCGTGGGCCGCGGGCAGCCAAAAATGCAGTGGAAATAACGCGGTTTTCAAACATAAACCAATGGTAATAAGCATTAATGCTGCGGTGCTGCTGGCAGAATCACTGGTCATACTAGCAAGTTGAACTAGGTCGAGCGTGCCGTATTCTCTATAAAGAAGGGCAACCGCAAGCAGGTAGCATAGCGATCCTAATAGACTGACTAACAAGTAGCGAAGCGCAGCGATTAATGCAGCCCGACTATTTTCAATTGCAATTAAAGCTACAGCAGCGAGCCCTATTAGCTCAAATGCTACGTAAATATTGAATATATCACTTGATAAAAACAAGGCATTAAGGCCTGCAATTAGCAACCACCACAGTGGCCAGAAGCGTATTGCTTTATCGCTTGATGAAAAGTAAACGCTGCTGTAAATGCTAAGCACAAAAACCAGTAGGCATGTAAGTGCCGTCATTAATGCGGTAAAGCCAGACACCTGAAGCTCAATGCCTAACGGCTGGCTCCAACCTGCAAACGCGTATCGTAATACCCCTGCTTCATACGTATTAATAGCGAGCAGAGTACCGGCTGATAATATCAATAGTGCCGCGGCGCTAATAATGCTGATAGCTGCACATACACGGCTGTTTTTTATCAACACACAGCATACGCTAACAGCCAGAGGCAGCATAATAAGTGCAGGTAAGAGAGCAGCTATATTATCCATATCTATTGACTTTTCTCTGACGGTGCTAAGTCGTTTATTTTTTTCACCAAAAAGAGAGCGAGTGCTGTTCCTGCAACAGCCACCACAATGCCTGTCAACACCATGGCATGAGGAACGGGGTCGGCGTCAATATTTGCGCGCTTTGCGCTTGATACCAACAGCATAAAAATGCCCACTCCCATGACGTTTATGGCAAGTATTTTACGGAAAATATGCGGGACAATAATTAAGCCTAATAAGCCTATACCAAATAGTGCTATCCCCGACGCGCTATACATGATTTCTGGTGTGAGTTGGCTAAGCATCATGATTAAACTCCTCCTGCGTTCCCGCTACCGCTAAATATAGCAATAACAGTGTGGTGGCTATAGAGACGGTTGCTGCCGTTTCAATAAATAAGATAATGGCACTGGCGTATTTTTGTGGGTATTCTAAAAACTGACCAGTCTGCAGCGCCACGGCAAAACCTGAAAGGATAAAAATACATAGCCCAATGCTGAGCAAAGCGCGAAACGCAAAACTTTGCATATTCACCTGATATTGAACGTTTGTAAAAATCAAAATACCTGCCCCAGCAATTAATGCACCTGCCTGAAATGCGCCGCCGGGAGAATAAGCGCCAGTCCAAAGCATGTAACCGCCCATTATGATAAGGGTAGGGGCCAAAAATCGAAGAAGGCTTGACATAATAAGCCCGGGATCTGCCGATTGTTGAACTCGTATAAGTGAAAGGGACTTGGACACAGTCGCCTGCGGCAGCATTACAATAGCCACAATTAGTAACACGGCAATTTCTAATAAGGTGTCATAACTTCTAAAATTAAGTAACACGGCGGTAACAGGGTTCTCAACGCCACTTTTATTGAGCATGCTTGACACTACCTGCTGCAAACCTTCACTGTGCCTTTGGGTGCTAATTAAAGCACCCACGAGTAAAGTGCATAAGGCTAATATAGTTACTCCACAAAGCACGGCTATCGACGTCGGTAAACGTCCTTTCTCCGGCTTATTAATGGCATCTTCTTTGAATATTATTTCCTTAAACATCTTGTTCTCCCGACTTTTTTTCTCCCGACCTCTTTTCTCCCGATTCTTTTTTTGCTGCGGTTTTTTTTAAGCCTCGTCGACTAGACAATAGTAAAGCGCCGGTTAAACCTGCACCAATTGCGGCCTCTGCTATAGCGACGTCCCAAGCGTCAAGCCTTATCCACATTAGTGTTACAAATAGACCCATGCATACAAAGCATGTAATAGCTTTCAGTAAATCGTGACTGAATAAGCATAGCCATGCCATGGTCAGTGAACCGCCTATTAAAAATATATCTAGAAAAAAACTAAAGCTCATGATTGACCTCTTTGTTTTGTAACTCACTGGGCAGCTTGTCGGCAGCGCTGCCAATATTAGCAATGAGGTAACATGAAGCGGCACCTGATAGCATCACAATAAACCAAATAAACACCAGTTGAACAGCATCAAATATAGAGCTTACTTGGGGCAAAATGCCAAGCACAATTAGGCCAAGTCCTAAGTTATCGGCCTTGGTTAATGCATGCAGTCGACTTATAGCATCGGGGAAGCGTAAAAGCCCAATAGTGCCTGCAATAAAAAAAACTAATCCGCCGCTGGTCATTACGATGGTGTAGATATCAACAAGGTTCATTTAGACTTCCTCGTGTTTTTTACAAACACAATTAAAGTAAGCGGTGCCAAAAGCGCCAACACTAACGCTAAATTTAAAAGCGTTGCTTGTTGTTGCACCACAGCCAATATGATTGTTAAAGCAACTCCCGCTGTGCCAAATAACTGGCAGGCAAGCATTCTATCGGATTCGCTAGGGCCAATAATGACTCTAATTAAGCCCACTAGCAGCGTGAGTGTTAATAACATGGCAATTATAGTGAGATAAAGAATCATTTTTCAGCTCCTGTTGTGCAGGGAGTATCATACTTAACAAAAATTTTGCTTAACCGGTGTTCACAATCGCGCAAACTATCCTCACTGTATTCGTTTATGTCGAGAATATGAATACGTATAATTTGCCCATTAATGTTTGCGCTTACCGAACCTGGCATAAGACTAATAATGTGCATAAACAATATTTTCTCCCGGCGCCCACTTAGGCATGTTTCAAATTCTATAAAGTCGGCTGGCGCTACGCGCGAACTAAGTGCAAGCAAAGCAGTTTGGCAGCCGCCTCGAAGCGACTGCCATGCAAAGAAAGGTAAAAATGTAAGTAAACCAACAAAGCTAAAGTTCGCGGTGTTTTCTGCTGTTTTATCATTGTTCCGATATAAAGTGATACTCAGCCAAGTAGCAAAAGGAACAACTATTATGCCAATAAGCCACGAACTCAATGTGCTCTCAACCAAGCTCCACCACAACACTCCAAAAAGAAGTGTTTTCACACATATTTCTTTATATTGAGGGCGCTGTTTAAGGCGACTAACTTTATTATGGTTTACCATTTTAGCCTCCCTTTACGGCTTTTGTGACGCAGAGTGCTTATTTTTTAAACGCCAGTACTTCTCGGCGCCCACAATAACGCTTATAAGGGCACCACAGGCGAACACACGAATCCATGAATAGAGGTCTATCGGCGCAGAGCCAAACCATGCGTTCATTATCGGCAAATAGGTAAATAAGCCCTGAAGCACTGCCATAATGATTATTCCAAACCAGATCCAAGGATTGCTAAAGAAACCAACTGAGAAAACAGATCTCTCAAGCGATCGACAGTTCAGCAGGTAGAATGCCTCGCCGACCACAAACATGGCAACCGCGACGGTTCGTGCTTGTTCTTCGCTAGCACCCAGACTCAACTCTAATTCGTAAAGACCAAAAGCAGTGATGCATAATAAAGATGACACCAACACAATTCGCCATATCAATATACCGTCGATAATAGGCGCATTTGGGATGTTAGGTGGTCGCAGCATAATACCTTCCTCTTTGGGTTCAAAAGCAAGCATTAAGCCCAAGAAAATAGCTGTCGTCATATTGATCCAAAGAATATGTACGGGTAGCAGCGGTAGCGACACACCTAAAATAACAGCGACTAGAATGACTAAGCCTTCGCCGCCATTGGTGGGTAACGTCCATACGATGAACTTTTTTAAGTTATCAAAAACGCCTCTTCCTTCTTCTACAGCGTCTCTTACGGTTGCAAAATTGTCATCAGTAAGCATCATGTCAGCGGCATCGCGTGCTACTTCAGTGCCGTTTAAAGCCATGGCAACGCCTATGTCTGCGCGCCTTAATGCAGGGGCGTCATTTACACCATCGCCGGTCATTGCAACTACTTGATCTTGCGCCTGCAGTGCCTTTACAAGTTGTAATTTATTTTCGGGAGTGACCCGAGCAAATACGTTGAATTTAAGTGCCGCTTGCATCAGTTCGTCATGGTTAAGTAACGCTAATTCTTGGCCAGTGATAGTGGCATTGCCGCTAGCGTCGTCCACAATAGTAAGTTGATGAGCTATGCTAGTGGCTGTCAAAGCATGATCGCCTGTGATCATTTTCACATCAATACCAGCCCGATGGCAGGCTTTTACGGCCTCTATCGCCTCGGGACGAGGGGGGTCTATCATCGCTTGCAATCCCAAAAATTCTAAATCTTGAGCTAGAAATTCGTGGCTAATATTAGTGGTATTTGAGTCAGTTCTCTTGCGTGCAAACGCCAGCACACGCAAGCCGCGACTGGCCATTTCTTGTACTTGCTGGTGAATCAGCTCATGAGCAAGCGAGACCTGTGCACCACTATGATCAAGCATATGGATACATTTTGGTAAAATACTCTCAATAGAGCCTTTCATGTAAACAACATTACCTTCTTCTTCAGCATTTAAAATTGCCATGTACTGATATTCTGATTGAAAAGGAATTATGTCTAAACGATTCTGCGTAAGCTGGCTCTCATTAATGCCCGCCTTGGCGGCCGAAACAATCAAAGCGGCTTCTGTAGGGTCGCCAGTAATTGTCCATTGCTGATGTGACTTTTCCAGCGTAAGGTCAGGCTCGTTCAGAAGCGCATCATTACATAAAAAACCCGCTTTTAAGGTCATGAATCCAGCTGAAATAGCGGGCAAAGTTGTCACCTTATCGCCTTCACTAAATTCTCCGAGCGGATCATAACCACTTCCGTTAGCACTAAAGTTACGGCCGCCTGCCCATATATCTGTAACCGTCATTTGGTTTTTAGTAAGGGTGCCCGTTTTGTCCGAACAAATTACCGTGGTACTGCCTAAAGTCTCAACCGCGGGCAAGTTGCGTATTACGGCGCGTTTTTTTGCCATTCGAGAAACGCCAATCGCCAGCATAATAGTCACAGCAGCGGGTAAGCCCTCTGGAATAGCACCTACAGCAAGTGCAACTGCTGCCATAAAGGTATCAACCAGCGGTCTGCCGTGGAGCCAGCCAATAAATATGGTGAGGGTCGCTAATCCAAGAATGGCATAAAGCAGCACATGGCTGAAACTCGTAATTCGTTTAGTAAGTGGAGTATCAAGCGTTTCAGTGGTCGCTATCATTCCAGAAATTTTACCTATTTCTGTATTATCACCTATGTAAACAACCACACCCATGCCGGTGCCGTAGGTCACTAATGTAGATGAGAAGGCCATATTAATTCTATCGCCTAATAGGCAGCTTGCAGATAACGTGGCAACGTCTTTCTCGGTCGGTAACGATTCGCCGGTAAGTGATGACTCATCAATTTTTAAGTCGCGTATTTTGATTAAGCGAAGGTCTGCAGGTGTCTTATCACCTGCCTGTAATACGACAACATCGCCTAGCACCAGTTCTTCCGCTAATATTTCTTGACGCTTGCCTGCACGTATTACCGTTGTTTTTGTCTTTACCGAGTTAGAAAGTGAATTTATTGCATTTAAGGCTTTCGATTCTTGTACAAAACCAATAATTGAATTAACTAAAACCACAGCAAATATTACGGCCGAGTCAACCCACTCTTGCAGCAGCAAGGTAACTGCGCATGCTGCCAGTAAAATGTAAACAAGCGGTTGATTAAACTGTAGTAAAAATCGTTTGAGCGGACCGGTACCTTTATGCTCAGTAATTTTGTTACGACCGAACCGCTCGCGCCTTTCAATAATTTCATCTGAACTGAGACCCTCTTTCATGTTTGTGGCTAACGAAGATGTCACACTATCAGTACTTTGGTCGTGCCATGTAGACTTCAGTTTCATTGTTCTCTCCAAATTGACAGATACCAATATAGGTATGCGAGATATTAATGTACCCAGTTGTCATGCAAAAAAAAAGTCGATTTAAAATTACTAATAGATCGGTAAAACCGATGCTTTAAATTTATAAGTCAATAAAATACGATTTCGTATTTTTTGAGTTTTGTCTTGAATCGTGCGTGGAAATTGGTGGTAAGCTGATTTTATAAAGGGAAAAACACTGTAACTCATTATTTAAAATAATTTTGACACAATCTGAATAGACAAATATTGTAAAGTTCTCCGCACTGCAAAATATAAGCACTTAATACGATACGCCGCATAAAGGGGGTATAAGTTTATTACATTAATACTTTATGCTAGAGAGAATTACATGTCTTGCTAGTGTGTGTTTTGTCAGCAAAATAGCAGCTTATTTAGCCAACATATGCGAGTGAGGATGATGAAACTATTTTTGTTTCGCATATAACAGGCTGACAGTTTATTTGACTATACTGGTTAATTATCGCAATAACCTATTCATAGAGGTGACTCTAACGTCCCTTGATATATCCATAAACTTGGGCGCAATAGTAACCAGTAAATTGTTATGGTGTCCCTTATAACAAAGCGTTGTATATAATAAAGAATGACGCTTAATCAGCGCATTGATTTTGCTTTAACCGCGTTTTCACTTCAATCCATTGGCTCATGTATTTCGCACTGTTGATTGTATGATGTTGTATTACCTGTCCTAAAAAGTGTTGCTGACGATGTTTCGTCAAATTCGACATAATGACGTCAATACAATGCATTAATTGTTTAGACTGTTGTGTGTAGTTAAATATTGATGAATATAGAGGCTGACTCCGATTACTGGCCAGCGTCCATTTGTTTTCATTTGTATATAGGGCAATGGATGATTGAATAAAGTCATTAGTTGACGATTGAATGTTATTTATAGCGCCGGGCCACAAGTCAAATTTATCTGACGGCTGGTTCGTTAAATAGGTGACATCAGAAGCATCGTTACACGGCATTGTTATCATATTTTTTGCATCAGAATTACACTTGTCGTTTATCTCGTCAGTTTTAGGTAATAATCCTTCTGCGCCAATGTCCGTGGTAACCGATGGTGTGCTGCATTGCATAGCATCTACCAATTTTCCTTTAATACCGGCGCCAAAATTCAATGGAGCTAATAAAACACGAGCGTCACCAATAACTTCTTTCGCATCTTGTACATAACCGTGTACCAAAAATCCCTGTTGTTTATTTTCCAGTAGTTTTGCTTTAGGTGTTAGATACGAACCATAAATATGACAGCGAGCATTGGGCAATGCTCGCTGTATGGGGGGCCAAATTTTTTGTTTTAGGGTAAGCACTGCATCCCAATTTGGTGCGTGTCTGAAACTGCCTATACTAATAAAGTCAATTCGTTGTGCATAAGATTTTGTCGAGTTCACGGTTAATTCAGGGAGTAGAAAAGGGCAGTAATGCAGAAGAGTATTGGGTATTAAAAATACCCTTGTGAGCAATTGACACTCATAATCAGAGAGCAAGATACTGAGGTCGCAGCGTAAAATTGATGCTAATTCCCTTTTACAAATATCACTGTATAAATAATTATTGACTTGCTTGGGCATATCAGCATTTACGGTGCTTTTGTTAGTATCTTTGTATGCTTGTTGGCGGGCATCACGCAAAAAATGCAGATCTTCACAATCCAGTATTTTCATGCACTGAGGTGCAGATGAAGAAACACGCCATCCGAATTGCTCTTCACTAATAAAACGATCAAAAACCGTAATATTTGGCGCATACCGACACACAAAAGTATCAAAACTACTGTCATTTAAGGTTATTGATTGCTCCTTAACACCTATTGCCGTTAATGCAGCTGAATGCTCTGATTTGTCAGCGGCACAAGCAAACGTGACTTCGTAGCCATTGCTAATAAATAAATTTATATAGCTGAGTATATTTTGTCCAGCGGCGGTAGATGTAGGCTCCGGCCATACTAAACCAACAAATAGAACTCTATTATTCGACTGTTCTGACACAATTACGCCCACCTTTCTTCGCTTTATACAAAGCAGAATCTGCGCGTTTAATAGCCGCTTTAAAGTCATTACTACCAAGCGAACTCTGTGCAATACCAAAACTACAGGTGACCTTTACAATTTCCTGTTTTACAGGAGCATGCCGTCTATTTTTTGACTCCGAGGCAGACTTTTGTGGCCTATTCTGTATCCGGATAGCCATAGGATAGGATTCCAACTGCACGCGCAAATCTTCAATTGTCTCACGAACATCATCAATGTACTTTCCATCAAACACTAATGTAAACTCTTCGCCGCCGTATCGAAAAGCTCGGCCTCTATTCCCCGTTTTTGCTATTTTGCTAGCGACAAGTTTGATCACATCATCGCCTGCATCATGCCCATATTTATCATTGAAGTTCTTGAAAAAATCGATATCTATCATCACAACGGCAAATTGACCAGAGACCTCCTGCGCATACTGTGTAAGTGAACGCCGGCCAGGGATCCCAGTTAATTCATCATTGAACGCCATGTTTCGACTCGTAATGATAGCAGAAAATAGACACAGAACACTGCCCAGAATTGCAAACAAAATAATACTTAGTGAAGACACATAAACCATAGCTAACGCTGCTAGAGAGGCAATCGCGAGTAAATAGACATTGTGTAACGACTTAATCAGTAAAATAACGAGCACCATTGTACTGATGCTAATTAATACAAACTGCAGTGGTGATAACAAGAAGTTTTGAAATGGCGGTTTAATCCCCATACTGCTCAATGCGCGCTCTACAACATGTAATATAGGCAAATCCAATTTAGCAATAACCAAACTAAAAAATCCCCACGCGATCACGCTGCCAAAAAGATAAATAACACTTTTGAGTATTCTGTGGGCTGGAATTTTAATGAGACCAAAAATCGGTAGTAAGGTAATAAAAGACAACAATAAATGTTTGCTATCGGCCACGATTTTTAGATTTTCATTAGACACTTTTAAACCGGGAATAATATAAAAATGTGAGATGGTGATAAAGGCGATTATACTTGCGACGTACATGGTTAAAGCTTGCCGCATCGCCAGATTGAGTATAATAATAAACATCAGGCTTATGCACACAAAAGGGACAAGACTCGCGACTGGGAATGACAGTAACGATAGGAATGATGTCGTATTATGGATAATCAAAAACATCAAGCAAACAGACAGTATTGCCACAAAAATGATAGGAAACGCCGTTCTATTTGCGGACATAACTCTTCTTATTTTTAACTGCTTGCATTGCTAGGTGCCTTTTCCAGAAGTCATATTATGCTATTGATATTTTATCAATATAGCGGCGCGTAACTACGATGATATCACTATATAATTCAGCGGTTTACTAATAGTTTATATTTTGACACTATTAAGCAGACGACAAAAGTGTCAAAAACACACGCAAGCTGCAAACTATATACCTAGTGTATGGTCACTTTCTGCATGAGTTTATTCTATCCGTCAATCAAACATCAGACTGAGTTGTGGATATCGCCTGCATAACTGCAGGTTTTCATACAATAATAGGTATATCCCTTGAAGTAACCAGTAGATTAGTGTAAAAAAATATTATTAGCTATTAAACGAGCGTATTATTAAACACATTAAGTGTGAGTGTTTGGTGTTGGGGTGATTCAATCTTCACCAGAAAATTGAAAATGTTTAAAAAGGCAATTATGAACGCAATTGATTATGCAAAAAAGGTATCTGACTTATTCGCTGTGCCAACGACTGCTGTCAGAGTTAAAAGTTTAATTGATGACGATCGTTCTGATGCAAATAGCATATCTGCGGTTTTACAGACCGACCCAGGCTTAGCTGCGCACATCCTCAAACTAGCCAATAGCGCAATTTATCGCTTTCCAAGAAAGATAGATAAGTTACAAAGAGCCATTCAGGTTATTGGTACCTCTGCAGTTTATGATTATGCATTGGTATTTGGCTTATCAAATGCGTTTAGTAAAGAGCAAAGTCAATTTGTCGACTTGGATAAATTCTGGGAACAAAGCGTTAGTTGCGCAATTTTAGCTAAACACTTTGCTGTCTCAAAAGGCATCAAAGATCCCGATAGGTTATTTGTTAATGGTCTTCTGCACAATATTGGTGAGCTAGTCGTTTTAAAATTGGACCCAACGTTGGCACAAGATTGTGCGCGCTTTGATGCAAAACTCAATCCAAAAGAATGTCAGTACGATGTGCTTGGTTTCACTTACGCTGAAATTTCAGCAGCCTTGGTGCAGCAGTGGTTGCTTCCGGATTCGATTGTATCGGCCATTGCAACGCAGCATCACGACGATTCAGCGGCTGAAACGCCAGAGGTTCAAATTATGCAGTTAGCTTATGAACTGTCTATTATTAATACCTTCCCACAGCATTATAATTTCGAAACACATTTACCATTTTTTATGTTTGAATCACTGAACCTAAGTCGTGATGACATTGAGGAAGCACTTGATACTACTAATTACCAAGTTGAACAAGTTATTCACTTATTCAATCCTGATGCATTTCAAGTAGCTTAGCTAAAAAATAGCTAAACTAAATAATGCTCAGTCAAATATTGCAACGGTTTGTCTACTAATCGCGATAAGTTCACCCTCTTTATCCCATATATTTGCTTCAGTATGACCATATCCATCTGCTGCTTGACGTGTGTGGGCTTGGTAAGCCAACCACTCATTACCGGAAATCGGTCTTTGTGGATGAATAAATTCTAAATTCCAACTAACTGAACTCCCGGGTGCTGGTGCATTCAGCATCTGCAAAAGTGTCGGAGGCCAAGCATCAATAATACTAATAAGGTGAGCGTCAGTAAAAATTGTGGGGGCCTTTTTGAACCTCAACCAGCCGTGATAATTCGAGGTTTTTTGCGCTGTAAAAGACATTCCGCCTTCTTGAATTGATAAATCTAGGTGTTCTAAAAATGCCGGTGTTACCTTTTCAGCATCAGCAATAATGCCTTCCCGCAATGGTGACGGTATGTTGTGAGTGTCTTGGTTTGGTACTGAAATGGTTGACACTCGACTATTTCCAAAGCAAATTTGCGAAACAACACAGGTTTTATTTTCTTGTATGGCTCTTACCATCACTTGGCTGACATTCTTTCCCTCACGCAGAATTTCAACGGTAATGGTAAAAGTTTTCTCCGTCATTAGTGGCCCAACAAAGTTAGTGGAGTTGGACCGCATTACTCTGGTTAGATCAACATATTCTCGCGCTGCTGCATATAACAAACCGGCTGATAAACCACCATAGACTGTAAGGCCTTGTGACCACCCTGAAGGTATTATTAATACTAAATTTGGATTGGATTTTTGTGTTTTTGCTAATGCGAGTAATTCATCAATATGCATCGATTACGCTTACTCTTAACTGGTCTAATGACACTAGTCTGTCTGCAATGATCTGGAGTTGCAAGCAACTTCAACCTACTTATACTTATGTTCACAAATCATTAACATCAAGTGGCAAAGTCACCATAGCTGATTCAATATGGAGTTTAAATACAAATTTGGAGTAATTGTGGCTGATTCAATGGAAATACCTGATGTATCAAAAGGGGCTGAGGATATACGGCCATCTCGGGCCTATCGTAACTATGTACTTATCATCTTAACGCTAGTGTATGCATTTAATTTTATAGATAGGCAAATTATCGGCATTCTATCGCCTTTTATCAAAGTGGATTTAGGCTTAGATGATGCTCAACTCGGCTGGCTTAAAGGTTTTGCATTTGCATTATTATATACCGTGGTCGGAATTCCTATTGCTTGGTTAGCCGACCGCTATAATAGAGTCAACATTATTGGTATTTCCTTAACACTTTGGAGCGGTTTCACCGCGCTTTCGGGTTTTGCTGCCAATTTTTGGCAATTAGCCATATTACGAGTTGGCGTTGGTATTGGTGAAGCAGGCGGCAGCCCTCCTAGTCATTCTATTCTGTCAGATTTGTTTGATAAAACTGAGCGCGCAAAAGCCCTTGCATTCTATTCTTTGGGTATACCGTTTGGGATTATGACCGCCTATTTTGCAGCTGCATTTTTTCTTGATGGCGGCTCAGCCGATTGGCGTACTGTTATGATCAGTGTCGGACTGCCAGGCATTTTGTTAGCTATTTTGATGAAACTCACGGTCAAAGAGCCACAAAGGGCGCGAGTATCGCATGGTCCTCAACAAATGGAATTTATGGTATCGGTAAAACGTTTACTAAAAATCCCGACTTGGTGGGGAATGTGCTTAGGAATTTCTTTCGGCTCATTTGGTAACTATGCAATATCAACTTGGATTATTGACTTTTACGTTCGAATACATCCGGATATGCCAATTCAAGAGCTATTAATTGTTTTCGGTATCGTGAATGGAACTGCTTATGCTCTGGGTGTTTGGTTAGGCGGAGTAATTGCCGACAAGTGGGGTAGGAAATCTAAACGGGCATATGCATTGTTACCTACGATTGCCTTGATTATTGGTGTGCCTTGTTTCTACTTCTCTCTGCAAGTTGGTAGCGTTTGGCTGTCAATTGGTTTAATGACGGTGATGCTTTTCGCTAGCGGAATGTATTTAGGCCCGTGTTTTGCGATTGCGCAAACGCTGGCACCGGTTAATGCTCGGGCTATGTCTACGGCGTTGTTCTTCTTTGTGTTGAACATTATCGCACTGGGTGGCGGCCCAACAATTGTTGGGCTTTTAAGCCAGTCTTTGTCAGCAACGATGGGCGAAGCTGAAGCCTTGCGAACATCCCTAAGTTGGCTGTTATTACCTTATCTATTGTCTATAGCCACATTCTATTGGGCTTCCACTAAAATAGAACATGATTGGGATGAAGCTGAAAGGATGCAGGCGCTAGACTAACCGCCTGTCATTTACATCGCTTGCTATACTTTCTCCCTGTTGTAATCTAAGGATGGCGAGTTCGCTTTCGTTCGCCATCGTTTCGTCCCAATGTTGCAATTTAGGTTGCATTAATTTGTACCAAAGAGGTGGCAATAGTACGAGTACTATTGTCGAAATGTAGCCACCAATCATGACCGGTGCATCAGGCATGGCTTCCAATTTTTCGAAGGGTACTGCGCCTTTTGCATGATGGTGACTATGACGAGGCAAATTAAACATTGCCCAACAACTTACTTTTCTATTGGTATTCCATGAATGTTTTGGCATCACGCGCTCACGAGGGTGGCGAACTAAACCGTAATGTTCCATGTAATTTACAATTTCAAGTGTAATTTTTGCAACTAAACCCACACCAGAGACAAAAAGTACGCCTTGCCAACTACCCACTAGAAACACAAATCCTAACCACGCAGCTGTCATTAACCAACCGGTAATGAATTGATTATGTAAGCTGAGAACTCGTTGCTTTTTTCGATTAAGTCGTTTTACTTCTATCTGCCAAGCTGATTTGTTAGTACCCCATATCGCGATCGGCACATGTTTATAAATAGAACGTCCACGCGGAGCAGTCACTGGATCATTTTCGGTAGCAACATGGACGTGGTGATTAAATACATGCTCAATTGAAAAGCTGGCATCAAAACTAAGCGCCATTAAACAACGTCCCGTTGTTACCGCTTTTTTATTACCAATTCGATGTATTAATTCATGACCAACAACGGTTGCGATACCACTAAGCATGAGGCCACAAAAAATAACGGCGACAAAAATTTCAATAATCGACGTGTTTGCTTTGGCTGCAACAAAATCATATTCGACATTAGCAGATAGCCAATGCATTGCAGCCCAATCATATGGTGTAACCAGCCAAATACAAACCGTCAATAAAATAAAAGTAGTTGGAACTGATGCATATAGCATTGCGTTCAGTGCCCACTTTTTTGTTAAGTTGGGTTGACTCAGATCTTCACCAAAAAAGGTATCACCGATAATATAAAATGCAATAAAAATACCAAATCCGAATAAAATCCAATACTGCGCAAAAAGGACCGCGGTGACCCCCAGCAAAGTAGTAATAAAGTAATTAGCGAATTTTAAATAGTGAAACATGTCATTTCTCCTTTTTTGATGCTGTTACGTTGTCACGCTTTCAAGCAATGAATAATAGCAATACATGCCATCAATTAGTCATTTATTGCCAAATTGTTATTTTTAGCGTAATTTAAATATGCGTTCGTTCGATTATTTTTATGCAGAGCATCAACCCTACATTGGAAAAATAGACTCAATGACTGACAATATTAGCTTACCAACCTATTATTTTGGACACGTAATAAGTGTGCTAAAACAATCAGGTATTGGTATTGAAAAGTGGCTTGCGTCGCAACGATTAGACTTGGCTAAGTTATTAGAAGCAGACGCTAGAGTGAGTGTGCAGCAGTTTGATGGTTTAATTAAAACCGTTATTGGAACTCGCGGATTCGAAGACCTAGGATTATCAGTGGGTAAAAGGTTAGAAATTGCACATCATGGTGATTTTGGTTTAGCTATATTGAACAGTGCCACTTTACGCCAAGTGCTTGACTTTCACGTTAAGTTTTTACCAATTAGAGTGCCCCTGATAAAACTGAATTACGATATTGATGGGTCACAAGTATTGGTGACGTTAACAGATGAACATTGGCAGGGGAGTCTTCACCGCGCGGTTATTGAAGCTGTAATGATAGCAATTGTGAATATGTTGCATGTAATTAAGTTTCAAGACAATAGTCAATTGCTTATCGATGTGGTTAAGTTTGATTACGCTAAACCCAACTATGAGCAAAAGTATCAATACATTAAAGCAGCCAAGCTTGAATTTGATAAACCGAATTGCTCATTGCTTTTTTCAAAGCAATTTATTGATAAACCGTTGGCCTCGGCTGATGACTTTAGTTTCCAACGTGCAGTACTTAACTGTCAAAAAGAACTAGATTCTTACTTACATCAAAACTTAAGCACGCGATATCGCGTGATAAGATTGCTAAAACAAGATGATGGTATAGGCTTAAGCTTAGACGATATTGCACAACAATTGCACATCAGCAAACGGTCTTTACATCGCTCCCTTGAAAGGGAAGGAACGAGTTTTAAGTTATTGCTACAAAAAATAAAAATCGACCGCGCAGTGACATTACTTCAGCACGGGAAAACAGTGACCGAAGTTGCCGATTTATTAAACTATTCAGATTGCGCTAACTTTACTAGAGCGTTCAAAACATGGTTTGGCGTTGCTCCTAAAGAATGGATAGCAAGAAACAGGGTAACAAATGCAACAAAGTGAAACGCCGAACAATAAAAGTGACAAGGAACTCATTCTACACTTCGCTCATGCTAATGGATTTCCGGCAAATAGCTATGCAAAACTGTTTGCTAATCTAAGTGATAGTATTGAACTAATAGCTTTAGATAAATTTGCTCATAACCCGGAGTTTCCATTAAACAATAATTGGGAAAATCAAGTCAATGAACTTATTCAGTATGTTCAAACCAAACAAGCAGCAATAGATTCTAACTTGCCTGTCGTGTTAGTTGGACATTCATTTGGCGCCGTGATCTCTTATTTAGCCTGTTGTAAAAAGCCTGCCATGTTTTGTGGTTTGATTATGCTGGATCCGCCTTTAATGACGGGTCTCGCGGGCTGGGTATTCAAGCTTGCGAAGAAGAGTAAACTTATTGATAAAATAACGCCTGCAGGTAAGACTAAAATGAGGAATACAAAATGGCACCATAAAACGGACCTGGTACAGTACTTTAAGCAACGAGCGCTGTTTAAAAATATGGACGTTGATTGCATTGCTGACTATGTTAACGCTGTAACTCGTGAGCATCAGGGGCAAAGATTACTGCATTTTGATGTGCAAGTAGAAGCTGATATTTTTAGAACAATTCCCGATAATATGCATAAGCACTATGGTAAATTACAAATCCCTAGTTATTTGCTAACGGGCAAGTACACTGACGTATGTATTCCGCAGCTTCGAAATCGTTTCATTAAAGGCAATGCGGGAATTACACATGAGGAATTTGATTTTGGTGGGCATATGTTCCCACTTGAAAGACCAGTTCAAGTAGCATCTCGAATCAATACCTTGATTGCTGGTTTTCTTGCTAAATAATAAATAATATTTTTTTACAAAAAGTAGTTATAAAAGTAGTTATAAAAAGCTGTTATAAAATACCATTTTAAACGATGTGACCGTTATTATATCGTAACGTAGGCTTTGACATTAGAAAGGGGCAAACGCCCCTATATAAAGACTCTTTAAAAAGGAATTAAAGGTTTTCTAATTCAGTTTTCGTGACTAATACGACACCATTCTCGGAAACTCTAAAGCCTCTTGCTCTGTCATCATCGTGATTATACCCAATCACAGTGCCCTCAGGAATTTGACAACCGCGATCAATAATAGCTTTCTTTATTCTTGAGCCTGCACCAATAGTTACCTCTGGCAGCACCACGGTCTGTTCAACTCGACTACCTGAATTTACTCTTACATTACTAAAGCATATGCTCTCAATTAACGTGGAACCAGATATAATACAGCCACCAGAAACGACTGAATTTAGCGCGTCACCTCGATTTTCGCTGCTCTCCATAACAAACTTAGCGGGCGGTAGTTGTTCTTGGTAAGTCCAAATAGGCCATTGTTTATCATATATATTCAAAGCAGGAACAGGAGTAACTAATTCCATGTTAGCTTCCCAGTATGAGTCAAGCGTACCAACATCTCGCCAATACGAGTCATCTTTGCTACTTTTTGAAAATTCAAAGGCGTACACGTCATGATTGTCGATAATCGCTGGAATGATATCTTTGCCGAAGTCTCTTTCTGAGCCCTTTTTTTGCGAGTCGCGTTCTAGTTGTTCGAATAGAAAAGCGGTATCAAAAACATAGTTACCCATAGATGCTAAACAATAACCAGGTGAACCTGCTAGTGGCGTTGGCTCTGAGGGTTTTTCAGCAAACTCAATTATCTTACTATTCTCGTCAATTGATATAACTCCAAACGCATTTCTAGCTTGCTCAATAGGCACTGCTATTGTGCTGACTGTCATTTTTGCGCCAGACTCAACATGTTGTGCAAGAATATGGCCATAGTCTTGGCGATAAATATGGTCACCGGACAATACCATTACATATTTTGGTAGCTCATCTCTTATAATATCAATATTTTGATACACGGCGTCGGCTGTACCTTGATACCACTCTTCTGAAAAGCGTTGAGAGGCTGGTAGAATTTCGACTGATTCGCCTAGTTCTTTTTTAAAATGCCCCCAACCGCGCACCAAATGCCTAATTAACGAGTGTGACTTGTACTGCGTGAGGACACCTATATTGCGTATCCCTGAATTTACACAATTGGATAAAGGAAAGTCGATAATACGAAATTTACCGCCGAAATATAGAGCCGGTTTGGCCCGCCAGTCTGTCAGTTCATATAACCTAGAGCCTCTACCACCAGCTAATACAAGTGCATAAGTGTCTTTTGTTAAATTACTAATATAGCGTTCGTTATTATTTGTAGGCATTTAGCATTCCTTTATAAAACCCAAAAGAAAAAGTTTATTAACCGGCTATAAAACCCTCTAAAAAGAGGTTATTAAGCTGCAATGTTAAAAATTTATACTTAATTCAATATACACAAATTTTAAAAATGTTGTGTATAAATTATGGCTATTTATTAGTCTGTTAGAACGTTTATTTCTTCAATAGCAGCGACATTACCCTTTTGCCCAACACTTTGGTGCCATAAGCAAAAGAACTCTTTGGTAATTGCTTGTTGAATTTTTAAGTTTAGTTCTACGGGGCAAAATAAGTCAATCGTTATGCAAATCTTGGCAAACTGGTTTGTATGCACATGGAAACTAGGCTCGATACTAATAAAATCAATATCCATTCTTTTTTCAATGAATTTTTTATAACGCTCTGCCACATCGGCAAAATCTTCGAAGTACTCTTGTGCGCTTATCTCTAATTTATCAATAATTGGATTGATATCAATTAAGGGTTCACAGGTTATTGTGAAATGATTCATGCTGTATCGCCTTAAGAAATTTAAGTTCTTAACTGTTTTAAGGAGGAGTTGATTATTTGGAACAAATAAATGCTTTCCCGTATAGCTATTAGACTGCAAATCAACTTCGAGCATGGTTATTTTGGTCCAGTCAGAACCAATAACTTCACCGACACCATCTTGTACTTGTATCCAGTCTCCGATGCGAAAGGGACGTGCACTTAAATAGTAAAAATAACCGATGAAGCATTGAATAAACTCTTTGGTAGCAAATACGATTGCAAACATAAATGCTGCGAGGGAAAGGGCAAACTGTTGTATTTCGCTAGACCACAGCACCAGTATAAAAAAAACTAAACTGATATTGAGGGAGTTATTTGACGTGTTTACTTGTGAGCGATAATTCTTATTAAGCTTTTTACCTCTATCGACCAGAACACGTTTCAAGATTGAATTAATCACACCAACTAAGATAATAAGAGAGACCGAAATAATCGTCTTTTGTAGGTTGGTATTTTCTAGGTAGACAATAAGTTGGTCTACTAACATGGACGTGTAACACCTTTTAAACGAGCTAGTGAATTGTAACGTAAGAGTAACAGATTGCTTAGCTAAACGCGAAATACGAATACCAAGCCAAGTTAACTAAAATTATTAATATAAACAGAACAATAAAATAGGAATTACAGTAATATTGAGTCTACATAAGAGAGGTTTTGTGAACAAAAAAAGCATTAAATTTCGTATTATTGTTGCACTTGTCTTAAGCAAGGTGACTGATATTTTGTTGTCGGCTAAAACAACACTGCCTACATTGTTGAATACTCTCGGCGCTCCATCTTGGATGCTCGGTTTGTTGGTTCCGCTTCGAGAATCCGGATCTTTGCTACCTCAAGCTTTGATTAGTGACTGGCTTATAACCAAACATAGTCGTCGCTTGCCATGGATAGTCAGTATGTTAACGCAAGCTTTTTTTATTGCCATGATGATATTCGTACCACTTTTCGTACTGCCATTATTCATGGATCAAGCAAGCCGAGGTTATGCATTGAGCTGTGGACTGCTGGTGTTAGTTGCACTAACTGGATTAAGCTTGGCCAGAGCAATGACCTCTCTCACAATGAAAGATATTCAGGCTGGGCACTTAGATAAAGGAAAGCGTGGCAATGTTGTCGGAATTGCTGCTACTGCTGCGGGTGTTTTGTCTCTATTATTTGCTGTATTTACCCTTTTTTCAGGCAAAATGGATGAACAAGTTATACTGATAATCGCCGTATTATGCGTTGCCGCAATGCTGGTCAGTGTGCTGACTTTAAAAAATCTAGAAACAAAGGTAGAAGGCAGACGCTGTGATGGCGATAATGCAACAAAGGAAAACCTAACTGCAGCGAAAATAAAGTCTTATATTGCTACGTTTTCAGGTCAACTCGGGCTATTTATCTTAGTTAGGTCGTGTTTTGTGCATACCGCACTAATTGCGCCATTTTACATTATTTGGGCCAGTAGCTTATCGTCACACAATGGCTTAATTACATTACCCGGTTTTATAATAGCGCAAGCGTCAGCGAGCATTTTATCTTCTTATACTTGGGGGACGCTTTCTGATCATAATGCGAAATTAACCATGCAATTGGGTGCACTCTTAGTTTTATTGGTGTGTTTAGCAACGGTGTTTATTATTCAGTTTGAGCTTACTCAGTTTATCTATTCAATTTGGTTTGTTGTTGGCTATTTTTTGATAAGTGTCGGCCATAATGGGGCTCGTTCTGGCAGAAAAATATATGCCTTAGATATCAAAGAAGGGGCAAACAGAACAGAGTTTATTGGCAAGGCTAACACAGCAATTGGAGCCGTTATTCTATTATTGGGTGCGTTTTACGCAATCTTAACATTTGCCGGAAATCTTATTTTGTTTTCAGTGATTGCCTTGGGGCTGATCATCGGTTTGTTACTCAGTACATCCATGAAAAATGAAAAATGAAAAATTTATAGAGAACAGTCGTTTCTGATTTTTTTATTTCGCAGATTAAAACGTTATAAGCAGATTAAGCCTGTTTAAGGTGCCGCTTCGCCCACTTTTGAGCCGTTATTACGGTTTAACTTAGCGGATATTGATTTTCCTACCTGAATCAGCTGTTCTAGATTTATTCCAGTGTCTATGCCCATATTATGCAGCATATAGACCACATCTTCGGAAGCGACATTGCCCGAAGCGCCTTTGGCATATGGGCAGCCACCGAGACCCGCTACAGAGCTATCAATAACGCTTATACCAAGTTGAATAGCAGTTAATATATTCGCCAGCGCTTGACCATAAGTGTCATGGAAATGGACGGCTAATTGATTACTCGGAATAACCTGCAAACAAGCTTCAATGAGGGCTTTGGTTTTTAATGGGGTACCAACGCCGATGGTATCACCCAATGAAATCTCATAACATCCCATATCCAGTAGCGCTTTACTAACCCAGACAACGTCCTTAATTTGTATGTCGCCCTCATAAGGACAGCCCATTACGCAAGAAACGTAGCCACGTACTGGAATATTATGTTTTTTTGCTTTTTCCGCAACAGGCGCAAATCGTTCGAGACTTTCTTTAATACTACAATTAGTATTTTTTTGTGAAAACGATTCAGAAGCCGCACCAAAAATAGCTACTTCTTGGGTATTAACTTGCATGGCCAAGTCGAAACCTTTCAGGTTTGGTGTTAATGCGCTGTAGCGTTTGCCGTCAAAGCGTTTTATTGCTCGCATAACTTGATCTGAAGAAGCCATTTGCGGCACCCATTTGGGAGAAACAAAACTCCCTGCTTCAATGCGTTTAAAACCGACCAATGATAATTGGTCTATAAAATCGATTTTGTCTTGTGCGCTTAAGCTTGTTTTTTCATTTTGCAGACCGTCACGCGGACCTACTTCAACAATGTCGACTGTCTTTGGTAGTAAATCAAACATAGATATCACCTTGTTTATGGCTTTAAAAGCGCATTAGCTATTTTCATCATCCGCCGTAATATCAATCAAAGCAACACCACCACTGACTAAATCACCTTGCTTAAAGAAGCATTCTGCTACTGTGCCATCATATGGGGCTTTAATACTGTGTTCCATTTTCATGGCTTCGACAATAATTAGCTGTTGCCCTTTTTTTATCTTATCACCTGTTTTCACTAGCAGTGCAACCACAGTACCGTTCATAGGTGCGACGACCGAGTTGGCGTGATCATCTTCACCAATTTCGCCTAAATCAGCAGCTTGAATTTGCGCAGTCAGCATCCCCTGTGGTGTAAATAAGCTTATTTCAGCGTTATTAAACATGATAGGTAACTTTGCTTTAACCCCATTTAAGCTAAATGACAGTGTGTCGTTAGTGATGCTTCCAGATACCACATGTTGCTTACCGTTGTTATTTAAAGTCCATTGATTAGGGCTGCTCATTGTGGTGCTAATTGTATGGACTTTATCATTAACAATAAATTCAATAGACGGCTGATGGATTAAGTTGCTGCGAAAGCTGTCGTGTATGTCCCACGGCGTATTATTAGCGCTGTGCTTGCAATCTGCTTGTCCAGACAATAAATAACCCAGCGCGATAGCGGGTAAATAGCTATCGACCTCTACAATTGTCGCTGTGCTTATGCTGTCGTTATGACGCTCAATAAAGTCAGTGGTTAATTGCGCTTGCTTAAAAGGCATTGAACCTGCAATTCTGCGCAGATAATCAATATTGGTTGTAACACCGCCAATCGCATAATGTTGTAAACAGGTTTCTAATCTGGATAACGCTTTTTCACGGGTTTCGTCCCAAACAACCAATTTTGCGATCATTGGATCGTAATAAATGGATACCTCATCACCTTGCTCGACACCGGTGTCGATTCTTACCTTGGCATTGGTTATTGGCGTTTTTAGCAGTTGCAATATACCAGTGGCTGGCAAAAAATCATTATTTGGGTCCTCTGCATAAATGCGAGCTTCAAAAGAATGACCTTGTATTGCTAGTTGAGACTGAGTTTTTGGCAGCGTTTCATTATTCGCAACACGTATTTGCCATTCAACCAAATCTTCTCCGGTGATCATTTCAGTCACGGGATGCTCAACCTGTAGTCTCGTATTCATTTCCATAAAATAGAAACTGCCATCAGTATCGAGCAGAAACTCTACGGTGCCGGCGCCAGAATAATTAATAGCAAAGGCAGCCTTTAATGCTGCTTCACCCATGCTGGCACGAAGTTCTTCAGACATATTTGGGGCAGGGGCTTCTTCGATGACTTTTTGATGGCGACGTTGAATTGAGCAATCGCGCTCGAATAAGTAGACACCGTTTTTATGATTATCACAAAATACTTGGATTTCAACATGGCGCGGTTCAGTAAGATATTTTTCCACTAGCATTTTGTCATCACTGAAACTCGACATTGCCTCGCGTTTTGCTGCTGCTAAAGCGTCATCAAATTCTGGCTCCGACCAAACTTGACGCATCCCTTTACCACCGCCACCTGCCGTGGCTTTTAGTAATACTGGATAACCCATGTCATTGGCACTTTGTTTAATTAAAGCTGGGTTTTGATCGTCACCGTGATAACCAGGCACTAAGGGAACACCTGCTTGGTGCATGATTTGTTTGGCAGCTGACTTTGAGCCCATCGCCTTTATGGCTTCGATAGTTGGCCCAATAAAAATAATGCCTTGCTCTGCACAGGCTTCTGCAAATTGCGCGTTCTCAGATAAAAAACCGTAACCGGGATGGATAGCATCTACATTCAATTCTTTGGCTTTTTGCAAAATTAAATCGCCGCGCAAGTAACTATCTTTAGAGGGGGCGGGGCCGATGCAAACGGCCTCATCAGCTTGTGTTACATGCAATGCGTTAGCGTCAACCTCTGAATAAACAGCAACGGTTGCTATACCCATAATTTTTGCTGTTTTTATGACGCGACAGGCAATTTCGCCTCGGTTAGCAATCAGTATTTTCTTGATCATGCTTTTTTCCAATTCGGTGCGCGCTTTTCTACAAACGCAGTTAACCCTTCTTGCCCTTCGTCGGAAACGCGAACAGTAGCTATTAGATCGCTCGTTTCTTCAATAAGCAGCGGATCAATCGTGCGGCGGCTGATGCTATTCACGAGATTTTTAGCAATCGCAACGGATCTTGGTCCATTTTTAAGAACCAGTGACACAATATTTTCGACACTAGAGTCGAGTTCTTCTTCACTAACAGCTTCGCTTAGCAAACCGATGCGTCGAGCTCTTCGCGATGACATAACTTCAGCGGTCATAAAATAGCGTTTAGCTAATCTTGGACCAATTGCCTCAATGACATAAGGGCTTATAGTTGCGGGAACTAAACCTAGTTTAACTTCACTTAAACAAAATTTGCTTAACTTGCTACCAATTGCAATATCACAACAAGCAACTAAACCCACTCCACCGCCATATACAGCGCCTTGCACCTTAGCAATAGTCGGTTTATTTAGCTTATATAGAGTACTAAAAAGCTTAGCTAGTTGGCCGGCATCTTGTTTATTTTGCGCATATGAATAGCTGGCCATTTTTTTCATCCAGTTCAAATCAGCACCAGCACAAAATGATTTGCCCGTTGCTGCGAGCACCATCACTCTTATATCGGCATTCTGATGAATAGATTCAAATGCATTAATCAACTCAGCGATAACTATATCGTCAAAAGCATTGTGTACATGTGGACGGTTGAGAGTGACGGTTGCAAGGCCTCTGCCATCCACGTCTATTGTAATTGCTCGTTGTTCTGTCATCTTTTTCTCCATCTGTAAATCAGTTTCAGTTTGGTTTCATTATGTTGTTAGCACTGGCTATTATAACTAGCCCATATGACTGTTTCATGTGATGGACTGTTGTTATCGCCTTTTATGACTGACTTACATTCTGAATATACCAAATTTAGTTTCTTCTATTTCTTTATTCATAGATGCAGAAATGGCTAAGCCTAAAACACGTCTCGTGTCGGCTGGATCAATGACGCCATCGTCCCACAAACGCGCTGAAGCGTAATAAGGATGTCCTTGTTTTTCATAGGTATCAATAACTGGCTTTTTGACTGCTTGGTCTTGTTCAGCAGTCCACTCTTCACCGGCTCTCGCCGCTTGGTCTTTTTTCACTTGCGCTAACACCCCAGCAGCTTGCTCTCCACCCATAACTGAGATACGTGCATTTGGCCACATGAATAAAAATCGCGGATCATATGCACGACCACACATGCCATAATTTCCAGCGCCAAAGCTACCCCCAATAAGAATGGTGAACTTAGGCACTTTAGCACATGCAACCGCAGTTACCATTTTTGCACCGTGCTTGGCGATACCGCCTGACTCATACTGTTTTCCTACCATAAAGCCGGTAATGTTTTGCAAAAATACGAGCGCTATTTTGCGTTGTGAACATAGCTCTATAAAATGCGCACCTTTCTGTGCTGATTCTGAAAATAAGATACCGTTATTGGCTACAATACCAACGTTGAAGCCCTCTATGCGAGCAAAGCCACAAATCAGTGTTGTCCCATATAGCGCTTTAAACTCATGAAATTCAGAAGCATCTACTATGCGAGCGATTACTTCTCTGGCGTCATAGGTTTTTTTGTTATCTTTGGGGATCACGCCATATATTTCGCGAATATCATATAGCGGGGCAACAGCTGGTTTTTTGTCGGCCACCACTGGACGACTTCTATTTAAACGACCCACCGCGTCACGTGCTATCTGTAACGCATGCAGGTCATTATTGGCTAAATGGTCGACAACTCCTGATGTTCGGCAATGCACATCACCACCGCCTAGTTCTTCAGCGGTGACAACTTCACCTGTCGCAGCTTGCACAAGCGGCGGGCCGCCTAAAAATATAGTGCCTTGCTCGCGCACAATAATTGATTCATCAGCCATTGCTGGCACATAAGCTCCACCTGCGGTGCATGAACCCATGACAACGGCTATTTGAGGGATATTTTGTGCCGACAAATTGGCCTGATTGAAGAATATTCGGCCAAAGTGTTCTCTATCAGGAAAAACATCGTCCTGACGTGGAAGGTTTGCGCCACCAGAATCGACTAAATAAATACACGGCAGGTTGTTTTGTTCAGCAATGGTTTGCGCGCGTAAATGTTTCTTAACTGTCAGCGGATAATAAGTACCGCCTTTAACTGTTGCGTCGTTTGCGACAATAATACATTCAATACCAGACACTCTGCCAATACCCGCAATAACACCAGCGCAGGGGACATAATCGTCATACACTTCCCATGCAGCTAGTTGTGAGATTTCCAAAAATGCGCTGTTATTGTCAATCAATGCATTAATTCGGTCTCTGGGTAATAGCTTACCGCGGTCAGTGTGTCGTTTGCAGGCTTTTTCACCACCACCTTGGGCTACTTGGTTACAAAGGCGATTTAAGTCGTCTACTTGCATTTGCATGTGCGCCGCGTTTTCTGAAAACGCTTGGCTATTGATGTTTATATTAGAAGTAATTTTGGGCACTGATGCACCTCGTATAATGGCGTTTAAGGCAAATTTGGTATTATCACATCGTTGCATAATAACGTGAAACGGTCGCCTATTTTTAGGCGAACTTTGTTGTTGAGTATGATGGCTGTCTATGACTCATTTTTTGTGCTTCTCGTGTTATGTAGATTCTTTAAATAGCTCTCTACCAATCAGCATACGACGAATTTCGCTAGTGCCTGCGCCAATTTCATAGAGTTTGGCATCACGTAAAAGACGTCCTGTTGAATAGTCGTTGATATAGCCATTGCCACCTAATAACTGAATCGCATCTAAGGCCATTTTGGTTGCTAATTCGGCACTATATAAAATAGCACCGGCAGCGTCTTTACGCGTCGTTTCACCGCGGTCACATGAACGAGCAACAGCATAAACATAAGCTCGTGCTGCATTCATTTGAGTGTACATATCAGCCACTTTACCTTGCACCAATTGAAATTCACCAATGGATTTTCCAAATTGCTTACGGTCATGAATATAAGGTACAACAATATCCATACACGCTTGCATTATACCTAAGGGTCCACCAGATAAAACTAAACGCTCATAATCAAGACCACTCATAAGCACCTTTACGCCACCACCAATCCCGCCAATAATATTTTCGGCAGGGATCTCGCAGTCTTGTAGAACTAATTCACAGGTATTTGAAGAGCGCATCCCAAGTTTGTCTAACTTTTGTGCTTGAGTGAATCCGGGCGTTCCTTTTTCAACAATAAATGCAGTGATACCGCGTGCACCTGCTGATACATCAGTTTTCGCATAGATGATGAAGACATGAGCATCAGGCCCATTGGTGATCCACATTTTATTACCGTTCAATATGAATTTATCGCCAATTTTTTCAGCTTTTAGTTTCATGCTGACAACATCTGAACCTGCATTAGGTTCGCTCATGGCTAACGCGCCAATATGTTCACCTGAGACCAACTTAGGCAAGTATTTTTCTTTTTGTGCTTGAGTTCCATTTTTTGCTAACTGATTCACACATAAGTTTGAATGTGCACCGTAACTTAAGCCAATGCCTGCGGACGCTCTTGAAATTTCTTCCATGGCAACAGTATGCGCAAGATATCCCATGTCAGAACCACCAAACTCTTCGCTCACCGTGACCCCTAATAAGCCCATATCTCCGAATTTGGCCCAGAGATGATTTGGGAACATGTTGTCTTCATCTGCCTTTTGAGCGAGTGGGGTGATTTCACTTTGCGCGAAATTATAGACATGATCGCGAAGCATATCGATTTCTTCACCAAGACCGAAGTTTAGAGTTGGGTAGGGCGCATTCATAGGTTATTACCTCTTTGCAATTCAGTTAATTCGTCTTTACAACGCGCTTCCACGTCGTCCAGTTCAATCATGAGCATTTGTATATCATTTAGTTGTTGATTTAATACTGCTCGTTTTTGTTCAGTTATCGCCAGCATTGTTTCAAGCTGTGGAGCACTATTTAAGTTGGTATCATATAAATCAAAAAGTGTTTTGATTTCTGCTAACGAAAAGCCTAACCTTTTACCGCGAAGGATTAATTTAAGTCGAACCTTATCTTTTAAATGATATATTCGGCTTTGTCCTTGCCGTTCAGGAACTAATAACTCTTGTTCTTCGTAAAAACGGATAGAACGAGCTGTAATATCAAACAACCTAGACAGCTCGCCAATTGAATATTGCTGTTCCTGAGTCAAAAGTTTTCCTTATTATATTCTTAAGCTTTACGTTAACGTAAAGCTGAGTTAACGTAAAGCCGAGTTAACGTAAAGGTAAACCAAAGCTTAACGTAGATCAACAATATTCAATTGAAAGATGGCCTAATACTAAAGTCGGCTTTCAAATGACCTAAGGTAACCTATAGTCAGTTTATGGGTTATTTTATCAACAACAGGAAAAGTGTAATGAGTGATTCAATTGTAATAGTTGCGGCAAAACGGACACCAATGGGTGGTTTTATGGGTACTTTGTCAGCAGTTCCATCGACAGAGTTAGGGGCAACGGCAATTACTGCCGCTATTAACGGAATTGATCCCGGCGAAATTGACGAAGTTATCATGGGTTGTGTTTTACCAGCGGGCTTAGGTCAAGCACCTGCTCGTCAAGCAACACTAGGTGCAGGCTTACCCATGGCGGTAGGTGCTACGACAATCAATAAAGTCTGCGGCTCGGGTATGAAAGCGATTATGTTGGCGCATGATTTGATTCGTGCGGGTAGTGCGGAGGTCATTGTAGCGGGCGGTATGGAAAGTATGAGCAGTGCTCCTTATATATTACCAAAAGCCAGAGCTGGATATCGTATGGGGCATGGTCAAGTCATGGACCACATGATGTTAGATGGACTTGAAAATGCTTATGACGGCAAAGCGATGGGTTGCTTCGCTCAGGATACCGCTGATTCTGAGAGCATTACGCGCGAGCAAATGGACGAATTTGCCGTAAGTTCATTATTAAAGGCTAACACAGCCATTGCAGATGGAACATTTGTTGATGAAATTGCACCCGTTACGGTTAAATCTCGCAAAGGCGATATCGTTGTTGAGATCGATGAAGGTCCTGGTAATGCCAAACCTGAAAAAATACCCTCATTAAGACCCGCTTTTGCGAAGAACGGCACCGTGACTGCTGCAAACTCTAGTTCAATTTCAGATGGTGCTGCAGCATTAGTAATTATGTCTGCGGCTAAAGCATCTGCTTTGGGTTTAACGCCATTAGCAAAAATTGTTGCGCACGCAACTAATGCCATCAAGCCTGAAGATTTCACCGTCGCGCCGGTTGGCGCGATAGAAAAAGTGTTTGCTAAAGCGGGTTGGTCAAAAGATGATGTTGATTTGTTCGAAATCAATGAAGCCTTCGCTATGGTTACGATGTTGGGCATAAGCAAATTAGGTTTAGATGCCAGCAAAGTTAATGTTAAAGGCGGTGCCTGCGCATTAGGCCATCCAATCGGTGCGTCGGGCGCCCGTATTGTGGTTACGTTGTTGCATGCATTAAAGCAGCGAGGCCTCAAGAAAGGAATTGCTGCTTTGTGTATTGGCGGTGGCGAAGGGACTGCATTAGCTGTTGAAATGCTTTAATGTGAAGCGACATTGCTGCGTTAAGAAAATAAAAAGGCATCTGTGAAGTGTGAAGTGTCCAACTTATTGGGGGCATCTCAGTGATGCCCTTTTTTTATGCCTCAATTAAGCAGAGGGGTATATTGCCATTTGCCATCGACAAGGCTGACAACAGATTTAAAATATTCTTTTTCAGACCGCCAACTACGCTTATTCATCTTGATCGAGACACCTTGGAACATCTCTTTATACGCAACAACCTTAGCATTTTTTTCATAATCAATTTTAGCTTGACGCATTTCAGTCTCAACACCCTCCAACCAATTTAAAAGGTGCTTTTCTGACTCAAAAACAGAGTCCATCTTATTGAGTTGATTAACGAGCGCGTTGGGAACATGTTTTGAACGCAATTCACGCAATTTGACGCCGTGGTCAAAGTTGTTTTCTCGTAACTGTTTCAATGCAGTCAAAACTGCCTCATATCGGCTGTTTAACACGTTAACGCCTTCACTAAAATCAATCGTCAATGCACTGCCTGATATGGCGCCGACCGTTCCCGCATAGAGTGTTGAACCACATTGGATAGTACTAGCAAATATGCTCCCCATAGGCTTATCAGGATCACCTATAGTAACGGTTCCTCCGCATTTGACTCTTGAGTAAGCAAGTTGTTTACGAACATTCAAATTCTTATTTGTTACAATATCCAAACCTTGTCCGTGCTGCACGAATACGCTGCCTTGTGCGTGCAATTTGCAATCTTCTTCGTTCATTTTTCCCATTGCACCTTCAGTGATAATAATATCGCCTCCCGATCTAATGGTCGCTGACTCAACAAACCCGTTTATAGTAATATCGCCTTTCGCAATAACCTGCATACTTTCAGTTACATCGCCGTTGACAATTACCGCCCCAGCATAATTTATATTACCGGTTCCAACATTGACTCCTTTTGTTTGAAAAGTGTCGTCAACATTCATGATTTCATTTTCGAATTTCGGCTGACCGGTGACCGTTGCTATAATAGCGTTTTCATCGTCAAGGCTAATGCTAGTGTTAGCACCTAATTTTATTTCTTTCCATTCACCAACATTCGGTTTTAAAGGAGAGCCTGTGACTGTATAGCCAACTCGACCTTTACTTGGCGCATTCCTGCGAGCTACGACTGTGTTCGCTGAAACACATAAAATATCGCCCAAGTTGCGCATATCAACCTTATTGTTATCTGCGTCTTGAGGTTGCAGGATCCTGTCTATCGCGTTAGGGAAAAGTGATTTTAAGATAGAAGCTTTTCCGTCCCTGGCAGCAAGTCCTCTAGCTACAATATCTGTAAACGTGATACCGCTATCAGCCTCTGAAGCTTGAAAAATTAGATTGTTAATTCTTTTTTTGCTGACCCCTTTTTTGACGCCCTCTTGATCTAAAAGAAGCATAATATCTTGATACGAAGCGACGCTGCCAGCAAAGGGTGATTCAATGGTGACTTCAGCATACATCTGGTCAGTAGCAATATTGATACTTATTTTAGCATCTTTCATTTCACCAATGACTTGGGTCTTTTCCTCTAAACTATTGGCTGCTTTCGCCGCGTTACTCAGCGTGCACAATGACGCGATACCATCAGCTAAAATAAAAAAATTTTTGTAGTCCGATGATTGAATTAATGCATCTATTGCTTTGGGTTGCAGTAAGCCCTCTACCAACAATGGGTCGACCGTAGCCACCAGTTGTCGTGAGGCTTTATTTATGCTTAACGATACACCTTTCATATTGCTTTTTTACACACCTTTTAAAATCATACTTGCGATCGTAACACTCTCTGCTTTGTTTTAGCAGTAATCTCAATCTTTTACAATTGTTCAATATAACGAGTCACAGTCGACAGTAGGTTTATTTTCTTTACATCATCTGCGTATTTCTCAGCAAGCTCTTCGATTTGCATCTGACATTCTGCAATTGAGAGGCAGGTTTTTTTGTTATCAGTGGTAAATCTTGCCTTTCGATGGGCCTGCCATTTGTCTAGTTCTGATTGATCTAAAGTATTTAAAAAATTTCTAGCTCTGTAACGCATGAGCTGTTCAGCATAGAGCGCGTCAGGTGCTTTGTCTTGCCAAACTGCTAGCTGTTCTGGGTCAGCCATTTTAACTTCAGTCATCCACTGTTTATCGGCGGAAGACGCAAAACCTCTAGTATAAAGCGATGCGTCGATATCAACTTCATCATATTGTCTGTTTTTATCGTCAAAAACAGCTGCTAGTTTTTCAGTAATACCAACGATCCCCTTAACAAATTCATGATTTTGTAAACAGGTCTCTCTGCTGATAGTTAGTCTTTTTGCATGTTCTGGTGTTAGGGTTTTTGCGGGTGCAACAAACGGCGATTTATTTATATGTAACAGCTTAATTCCAGGCTTTTTGACGCTGGCTGGCAGTTCATCCTGTTTAGTATAGAGTATTTCTTTTAGATCTATCGGATCCATGTGTTCGATAGCAGACAAGTCGGATGATAGATCAACACAAATAATTGCATTCTTATTTGTTGGGTGTATTGTTATCGGCATAAACCAACTGCAACAACCCTGAGCTGCAGGCAACATCCCGCTAATGTGCAAAAAAGGCTTTTGATTAGCAATATCAATATTTTGCATCACTGTGTTTTTATTACGTAGTGAAAAGTAAAAATCAAAGAGCTTAGGCTGACTCGCTTTTATTAACCGAGCGAATGCAATCGTTGCTTTTACGTCTGATACTGCATCGTGGGCAGACTCATGGGCGATTCCGTTGGCTGCGGAAAGGTCCTCTAATTTAAATGATGGAAAACCATTCTCGTTTAGGGGCCATTTAATTCCCTCAGGACGCAATGCATAACAAGCTCTCGCGAGATCAATAATATCCCAGCGACTATTACCATTTTTCCATTCCCGTTCGTAAGGGTCGTAAAAATTTCGGTAGCGAAGAAATCGAGTAACCTCATCGTCAAACCGAATACTGTTATAACCAACAACACAGGTATCTGGTTTGTCCATCACCTGTGCAACTTTGGCGGCAAACTCGGCTTCTAGATAGCCTTCTCTTAGGCTCTGCTGCGGAGTAATACCCGTCACTAAACAAGCAACAGGGTTGGGCACATAGTCATTCGGGATCTGGCAAAAGTAACTAACTGGGTTACTAATGATATTGAGCTCTAAGTCTGTTCTGATAGCCGCAAACTGACAAGGGAAGTCGTGTTTAGGGTCAACTCCCCAAGTTTCATAATCATGCCACAGTAATGTTGGACCTGAATACTTAACGTAGTCATCTTGGTTGTTTTTCTTAACGGACATATCTACTAATATATCTTTAAAGATCTCTTTTACTGAAGATGAGGACATGTTTTTAGTTGTAGGCTTGTATTTATGGGTTTATTCCTTGCACTTTATCATGCTTAAACAAACATTAAACCTGACCCTAAGTAATTTTTATTTTTAAACGTCATTATGTCGCAGTTTACTGTGTGAATTTACGCAATACTTTGCACTTACTAATGCTCACTTAGAGTGTTGTTTTCAGCAAACCTAGGGTTACTTTTTTACTCTATATATTATGAGCTTACATTTTTTATGGTTTTAACTAACTGATATTAATAGATTTTAATTCACAGTGAGAAGTCGGTTGTTTTTGTTAGTTATTATTTTCAGGCCCCAATTTCCTATTTTAATACTATTTCTTTCTAAGACGGATACGCTCAATTTGATGATATCAATTTATCACCAGCGTGGGCAGCACTTGCGGTTTTAAAAGACTTTTTAGCATAAATATAACGCACAATTAGCTTGTTTAGTTATATAGCAAGTCTCTAACTTAGCGCTATAATATTAACTATCACTTTTAGCTAGGAAGCCATCATGCGTGAAGTAATAAAAATGGAGTCTGACTTGTCGTTTGGCAATGCGGATAATGGACTGTCTCAGGCAGATTCATACTTATATCCCGGAATTGTGTCCTTTTTTTCAATTAGGAAGTTGCGGATTATTTATAATGAGTTAAACGATACAAGTAATTTTGAATATCATTCATTTGATGCGTTCAAACATCAAGTAATGTCATCTGCAGCGCCACATCTGGAATTCAATAAATGGCAAGCAATCGCTTCTCGTCGCTAATAGAAAAGTCAACAGGTGTTAAATGACATTTAGTGATTTTAGTCTTTTTTTAACGTTAAGACTAATTGTCAAATGAGGCGCTAATCGGCGCTTAATGTTCAAAGCGCCGTTTTATCACCACTGGGCATTGAGCATCACGCTGCTTCCTACATTGCTATTTATAAAGGCCAATAGCCAATAACAATCAGTTCTGTTAATCTTAAGCAAATCCATTAAGCGACACTAATGTACTGTCCACATTCATCCTCAAAAAATAAAAATGAACTCTATTAAGTGCTAACTGTATATAACCCATGCAATTTAAATTAAATAATGCACTTGAAAAGTGCTTACTCAAAGATCGTTTCCCGTTACGACGTCAATATCAAAAGCTTGAAAAGTTACCTGACAGCGATGAAAAGTTGTCAGCACTTGAACGGTTTCTTTTGCGCGTGGACCAATCTCAGCTTGCGAGAAAAGGGCGAGAAGACGCAGTTCCTACTATCGAATATCCCGACCTACCAGTCTCAGATAAACGCGAGGACATAAAGCATGCGATTGATAATAACCAAGTTGTTATCATTGCAGGTGAGACAGGATCAGGTAAAACCACACAAATTCCTAAGATGTGCCTAGAGTTAGGGCGTGGTATTGATGGTTTTATTGGCCACACGCAACCAAGACGTTTAGCTGCGAGAAGTGTTGCCAATCGTATCGCAGAAGAGTTGAATTCTGAACTCGGTAAAGAAGTCGGTTTTAAGGTCCGTTTTAGTGATAACGTAAGTGAAAATAGTCATATAAAATTAATGACAGACGGTATTTTGTTGGCTGAAATTCAGCAAGACAGGTACCTCAATCAATACGATACTATTATTATTGATGAAGCTCACGAGAGAAGTTTAAATATTGATTTCTTACTTGGTTACTTCAAACAATTATTAGTAAAACGCAAAGATCTTAAACTAATTATCACTTCAGCAACAATTGACCCTGAGCGTTTCTCAAAGCACTTTTTTGACGCTCCCATTATCGTGGTTAGTGGGCGTACCTATCCAGTTGAAATTAGATACCAGGAACCTCCTAGCTCTAGAGACAGTGATTCAGAAGAAGATCAAGACCAAACGACGGCTATCTGCGAGGCTGTTGATGAGCTTTTCCGCGAAAAACCCGGTGATATTCTTATATTCTTAAGTGGCGAAAGAGACATAAGAGACACACAAGATGCATTGCTGAAACGCCAATATCGGAATACTGAAATCGTTCCGTTATATGCTAGGTTGTCTGCTGCTGAACAAAATAGAATTTTCCAAGCGCACATTGGCAGACGAATAGTTCTCGCCACTAACGTAGCGGAAACCTCTCTGACGGTTCCTGGAATTAAGTATGTTATTGATCCTGGTTTGGCACGCATGTCGCGTTATAGTCATAAAAGTAAAGTACAACGCCTGCCCATTGAGGCTATTTCCCAAGCCTCTGCGAACCAGCGTGCAGGTCGTTGTGGACGAGTATCTGATGGTATTTGTATTAGGCTATATTCCGAGCAAGATTACTTGTCACGCCCGGAGTTTACTGACCCAGAAATAATTCGAACCCATTTATCATCGGTCATATTGCAGATGTTAGCGCTCGGTCTCGGCGAAGTCACCCAATTTCCATTTATTCAGCCCCCAGATAGCAAAAACATCAACGATGGCCTGAAGCTCTTAGAAGAGCTTCAGGCTATTGAGCGTAAAAATAATGCTTATGCGTTAACGCCATTAGGGCGCAAAATTGCGCGACTGCCGGTTGATCCAAGGTACGCCAAAATGGTGGTAGAAGCTGGTGAGCGAGATTGTGCCAAAGAAATTATGATTATTACCGCCGGTTTGAGTATTCAAGATCCTCGAGAACGACCGCAAGATAAAAAACAAATAGCGGATGAAAAACATGCTGAATTTGCAGATACAGATTCGGATTTTGTGTCGTTGTTGAATTTATGGAACGTATTTTCGAGTAATCAGAAAATCCTAACCAACAACCAGCTACGAAAATGGTGCAAGCAGTCTTTTGTGCATTATTTAAGGATGCGTGAATGGCAAGATATCGTCAGTCAAATGAAGAAATCGCTTGTGGAAATTGGCTACCGGTTAAACAGTACCGAACCTAGTTACGAGAAAATTCATACTGTTATGGCGACAGGTTTGCTCTCTCAAGTTGGCTTTAAAGATAAGAACCGTGAATACCTTGGTTCTAGAAATACGCGATTTATGATTTTTCCTGGATCAGGATTAAGTAAATCTAATCCAACGTGGCTGATTGCTTCTGAGTTAGTTGAAACGTCAAAGTTGTTTGCCAGAAATGTTGCCAAAATTGATCCTAAATGGCTCGAGCCAATCAGTCAACATCTCTCAAATAAACAATATTCAGAGCCCCACTGGAGCAAAAAGAAAGGGACAGTGCAGGCTTACATAAACGTTAACCTATTCGGTTTGCCGATCGTATCAAAACGGCTGGTAAATTATTCACAAATTGACCCCGTAGTGTGTCGAGATATATTCATTCGTGAGGCCTTAGTCAACGGTCAAACAATCTTAAACTATGCTTTTTTACGAAAAAATCAGGCGTTAATAGATGAAGTAGAGATCTTAGAGCACAAATCTCGGCGCCGCGACTTATTGATCGATGAAGATGATTTGTGTGATTTTTATAGTGAAAAATTACCAACTGATATTTGCAATGACGCCCAGTTTAAAAAATGGTGGCAGGTTGCGACCAATAAAACGCCTGATTTGCTCGATTTTTCTATTCAGGCACTACTTAGAAAAGACGCGTCTGGTATTAATAAAGTTGCTTTTCCTGATGAATGGAAACAAGGGAATTTGCGATTGCCTTTAGCTTATGTTTTTGAGCCTAATGCCCAGAATGACGGCGTTAATCTGGAAATTCCTCTACCTATTCTAAACCAACTCGCTGATATCGGTTTTGATTGGCTAGTGCCTGGGTTCCAGCATGAGTTGATCGTATCTCTGATTAAATCGCTACCTAAAAAATTGAGACGGAATTTTGTACCAGCCCCAGATTTTGCTACCGCTTGTTTAGCCGAAATTCAGCCATTAGATAAAAACGGAGCGCCGCAAAGCATTGTGTATGCGCTGGCAACAAAATTACATAGAATAACGGGTGTGCTAATAACCACAGAGGACTTTGCCGATGCAGAACTACCCAATCATCTACAGTTCAATTTTGTTGTCGTAGATGACAAAGGCAGTGTCTTGAGCTCAGCGAAGAGTTTGTTAAAAGTACAAGATGAGTTAAAAGGTAAAGTAAAAGAAACACTGGAGTCTGTTGCGACCCCTGAACTTGAGCGCCAAAACATAGAAACTTGGGATTTTGAGAGCCTACCAAAAGCATTTGAGCAGAAGCATGCAGGCTTCGAAATTAAAGCATATCCTGCGCTGGTTAAAAAATCCAACAAAGTAGACATCGTACTTTTTGATAATCAACAGGAAGCTGAAAACTCGCATCGCCTCGGTGTGTATCAGTTAATTAAAAATACGGTACCTTCACCGTTAAAATACTTGCAGCAAAAGTTGCCTAACAAAGCCAAGCTTAGTTTATATTTTAACTCCTTTGGGCAAGTGAATATTTTAATTGATGATATTATATTGGCATCAATTGACCACCTCGTTAGAGAGTTTGAGAAGGAAAGGGCGAAACAAATAAGAGATAAAGCTGATTTTGATGAAGCTTGCGAAATTGTACGCCAAAATATTAATGATTTAGCCCTTCAAATAGCTCAAAAAATTGAAAAAGGTCTAACGGTTGCTCATCATATTCAAAAGCAATGCAAAGGTAGTATTCCTCTTAACATATTGACTAATATTGGTGCCATAAAAGGTCAGCTTAACTTGCTTGTATATAAAGGTTTTGTGTTTGATTTTGGCTATCATAGACTAGACGATTGGAATCGTTATGTAATGGCGCTTAGCCAGCGTTTTGATAAATTAAAAGTGGATACAAATCGTGATAGGCTAAACCAACTTGACGTAGACAAAGCCGTAGCTAAGTATCAAGAAGCGATTACGAAAATTCATAAAGTTGGCGCTGATATTGCCTCAGTGGATGAAGTAAAATGGATGATTGAAGAGTTTAAAGTCTCCTTATTTGCGCAACAGCTTGGTACTAGCATGCCAATATCACTGAAGCGGATCAGTAATCGTTTGAGCGAATTTTAGGCTATTTGTTGACATATCACCGCCAGCACAATATAAATACAATTACTGTTTTTAGAGTCATGGTGTCTGGAGTAATGAATGATAGCGTATGATGATAAGCGTAATTTTTATAGAATGATGGTCAACTCGCCCTGTGAACTTTCATTATTAGGCGACCCCGTGCAACGAACTATGCAGGCAATATGCAAAGACATTAGTGCAACTGGCATGTCTGTTCAAATAGAGCAACCCACGATGGAAATCGGCACATTGTTGGGCGTTTCTATTGAGTCAAACAGTGACCAAGTCCCATCACTTATCGCAAAAGCTAAAGTGGTACGATGCATAGCTGAAACTGAAAATAGCTGCTTGTTGGGCGTTGAAATTAGTGAAATAAAATAAGGAGCGTCAAACGCTCCTCTCATAGTCCTAATTTATACCTTACACACCAAGCCTTTAAGATAGTAACTCTCTGGAAAATTGCCGCTAATAGGATGGTCTTCACTTTGTGTAAGTCTTTGCACAAAGAATACGTCACGCTGAGCATCTAATGCAGCGTCAGCGACGATTTTTTGAAACAAGTCTTGTGGCATTAAACCAGAACAGCTAAACGTCAATAGAGTTCCGTTCTCGTTAAGTAGCGATAATGCTAGTCGATTTATGTCTTTGTAACCGCGAGATGCTTTACTGAGATTGTGTTTACTACTAACAAATTTCGGTGGATCCAGCACGATAACATCAAACATTGTACCGGCCTCTTTATATTCTCTGAGCAGCTCAAATACGTCACGTTTTAGATGAGTTACTTTACTTTCATCTAAGCCGTTTATGTGTACGTTTTTAGCACTCAATGTCAGTGCTGATTGAGACGCGTCAACGTTAATAATTTTAGTAGCGCCGGCTGCGAGTGCATACAAACCAAAAGTACCTGTAAAACTAAAGCAATTAAGTACCGTCTTACCGTTACAATAGGAGGCCGCAATGCGTCTGTTTTCACGTTGGTCTAGGTAGAATCCTGTTTTATGTCCGTTAATTAAATCGACACAAATTTTAACGCCGTTTTCTTCAATAATAACTGAATCTGGAAGTTCACCATGCAGTGTTTGCACTAATGGTGCTAGGCCTTCTTTTTTACGCACATCAACATCGCTTCTTTCATGCACTATGGCGTCTGGATATAATTGCAATATAGCCCACAGGATCTTACTTCGATGCTTTTCAGCACCAGCACTGAGTAGCTGTACAACCACAATATTGACATAAACATCGATAGTAATGCCGGGCAAACCATCTGCCTCAGCAGCTATAAGACGAAAGGCATTGGTCTTGTACTTGTTTAAAATCTCTAGCTTTCTGGCTAATGCTTGTTCGAGTTTGCGTTTAAAAAAGGCATTATCAATAACTTCTGATTTCGTAAACGACCACACTCTTGCTCTAATCTGTGATTCAGGTGAATAAGCAGCTTTGGCAAGCCAAGTGCCATCGCTAGCTAAAATGTCAACAGTATCCCCTGAGCGTATAATACCCTGTGTTTTCTCTATGGCGCCTTCGAAAATCCAGGGGTGGCGACGCAACATTGACTTTTCACGTTCTATTTTTAATGTAATGGATGTCATTCGATACCTTTTTCATATTCATGATCGGCCACTAAATCTGATGATGACGCAGCTTCACGAGCCAAATCATCAACTTCTTCGTTTTCAGGATGACCAGAATGTGCTTTGACCCAATGCCAATTCACTTCATGTTTACTTACCGCGTCGTCAAGTTGTTGCCATAAATCTGCATTTTTGACAGCCTTTCTGTCTTTTGTTCGCCAGCCATTTTTTTTCCAGTTGTGGATCCACTGACTAATACCATTTTTTACATATTGGCTATCCGTATACAGGTCGACATTACACGTTTCTGTCAAACTATTGAATGCAGCTATAGGCGCAAGCAACTCCATTCGATTGTTGGTGGTTAGTTTAAAGCCTTTAGATAGTCTTTTTTTGTGCTCTTTAAATATCAGTAAGGCGCCGTAACCTCCTGGTCCAGGATTTCCCAAGCAGGATCCATCGGTGTAAATGCTAAGTTTTTTCATATTTATACTGAATTCTGATTGTCTGGTGTAAGAGCGCCGAAGTATACTAGTCAGAACGATAATTAAAAGAAGTTTTGTATGCGCCAAATAGTTTTAGATACAGAAACCACTGGTATCAATCCCAAAGAAGGTCATCGCATCATTGAGATTGGTTGTGTTGAAATGGTAAATCGAAAACTGACCGGGAACACCTACCACGTCTACATCAATCCGCATCGTGATATTGAAGAAGAAGCGATAGCGGTGCACGGTATTACGAATGAGTTTTTAAAAGATATGCCCGCTTTTAAGCAAATTGCTCAGGAGTTCATCGATTTTATAAAAGGCGCTCAATTAATCATCCATAACGCACCATTTGATATAGGCTTCATGGACAATGAATTTGCGCTAAATAATAGCTCGATTAGAAACACCAGCCAAATTTGTACGGTTTTAGACACCTTAGCACTAGCCAGAGAAATGCGTCCTGGTCAAAAAAACAATTTAAATGCATTGTGTCGAGTGTATGGCGTAGATAACACACATCGTACTCATCACGGCGCTTTGTTAGATTCGGAAATTTTAGCAGAAGTGTACCTATGGATGACCGGCGGCCAAACAGCAATGAGTTGGGCGCATGAATCTGAAGGGGCAGATCCTAAAAATAAAAATGCACCGAGAGCTGTTAATTCAAAAGGTGTCTTAAAGGTTGTTAAGGCCTCTGCCGATGAACTAAGTAATCACGAGGCATACTTGGACAAAATTGAAAAACAATCTCAAGAAGTGGTTTGGCGTAGCTAACCAACATAACAAAATTTTCCATTGTAGCGCGCATGCGGCATTGCTGTTTGCGAGTCTTTGCATGTTTGTACCCAAAATCCATGCGCAAGAAGATAGATCCCCCGAGCGTGATCTATTATTGCAAAACCCCGCAAAAGAAATACCACCACTTAAAAGAGATACGCCGCCGATTGTGCCGCTGGGGACTGATTTTCAAAACAGCGTACTTTTATTAAATAATCGGTTTAGAGTTGACAGTGATGTTGATGAAGTCACTATGGTTTTCTTTCGAGACAGGGGGTCTGCCCCTGTTGTTCTAGTTCGCCCTGATGGTTCGAAAATTTTTATTGAGAATGACGAAGAAGATCCAAATGTGCAATGGTATGAAACCCAAACGTACGACATGATTAGCATAAAAAAACCAATGCCAGGACCTTGGCAAGCAGTCGGCCAAGTGTTGGAAGGCAGCAAAGTCATGGTAATTGCTGATATTGTTTTAGACGCTCAACCTATTCCTCGTAATATTTATTCAGGTGAAATAATCAAACAAACCGCCGTGCTCAAAAATAACGGCAAACAGGTCGATTTCTCACCATTTCGGGATGTGGTTAGTTTAACTATCGATTTTGTTAGTAACAACAATCCAAATTTTGAAAACTTTGGATTAGGAACACGAACCATCGCTCGCTTTCAAGATAATGGAGAAGGCCTTGATGAAATAGCTGGTGATGGCGTTTTTACCGGTCAATTTAATCTCAGTATCCCCAGCGGTGAATGGCGTCCTACTTTTGGCATAAGGACGCCATTGTATAACCGAGAACAAATCAATGAAACGGTTATATTGCATCCAAATCCGATTTTTATTAACGTAAAAGTCGACGAAACAAATGAAGCTGAACACGTCATTATGATTGACACTGACAGTAAACATATCAAACTCGATTCATTGTTACTTGATGGCAAAGTAACACATCCAAATGGTGATACCGACAATGTCACGATGACGGAAACTAACGATTTAGTAAAAGTGATCAAGGTGAAAAACACCGGTTTCGGTATTTATCGTATTAAACTGACCGCATTCGCTACAACGGCGGATGGCAGGGAGGTGATCATTAATGTGCCCGAACACACCTTTGTGACTATCGCGCCGCCTGAACCAGAGCCAATACCAACGCTTGAACTTGAGGTGAATGACACCAGCAAAGAGCCTGCTCAACCAATATCAATGACTCTACCTATAGACATGTGGACGGCAACTGACACGGTGAGTTTCATTATTGCTATAAATTTATTTATATTTGTGTTTGGCGGTATTGGCATATTTTTAGTGTTGAATAAGCGCAAGTATCCGAATGACCATATTATATTGCGATGCAAATTAGCCTGCTTTACGTTGTTGGATAAGCTCAAAAATTTGAGGAAATCAAAGCTAAAATCCGACGCTGTTGAATAAACTTGCTATTTAAACTCATTAAAATTGTAATTAGCCTGTTTTTTCATCAAGCAAAAAATGATTTTAAAAAAGCAGTTGACTACCTAGGGGCGAAACCGTATTATCTGCGCCGCAATGCAGGGACAGGCTTCAGTCTAATTCTGTAACTCATTGATTTAGCTTGTAAAAGCGGAGTGGTAGTTCAGTTGGTTAGAATACCGGCCTGTCACGCCGGGGGTCGCGGGTTCGAGTCCCGTCCACTCCGCCAATTACAAGTTTTATGACGCATTTTGCGGAGTGGTAGTTCAGTTGGTTAGAATACCGGCCTGTCACGCCGGGGGTCGCGGGTTCGAGTCCCGTCCATTCTGTTTATTATAAGTTTTTTGCCTCCTATTGCGGAGTGGTAGTTCAGTTGGTTAGAATACCGGCCTGTCACGCCGGGGGTCGCGGGTTCGAGTCCCGTCCACTCCGCCATTTATGTTTAGTTTCTTATAAATATTATGCACAAAAAATTCCTGCGAAACTTGTAGCAACTCCAGAAGTATGTAAACTAATAGTATCTTTTTATTATCTAATCTCAATTGATGCTATCTCCTCTATTTAAATGTGAAAATATCTGCAAACAATACTCAGATGCTAGCAACACGCTGCAAATTCTCAATAATGTCAACTTTTCCATTTTAGCTGGCGAAAAGGTCGCCATTTTAGGTGCTTCAGGTTCAGGTAAGAGCACGTTGCTGCATATATTGGGTACTTTAGATAACCCGGATTCCGGCGACGTTTTTTATAATGATCGAAGTCTTTTTAGCAAATCAAAAAAGCAGCAGGCGTTGTTTCGTAATACTGAACTCGGTTTTGTATATCAATTTCATCATCTGTTGCCAGAGTTTAGCGCAGCAGAGAACGTCGCCATGCCGCTATTTATTAAAGGCGATAATCACCAAAAGTCTTTGATAAAGGCAAAAGACTTACTCGCTAAAGTAGGGTTGCAAGATAGACAAGAGCATCGCCCACACCAGTTATCTGGGGGAGAGAGGCAACGAGTGGCTATAGCAAGAGCGTTAATTAATCAACCTGCGATGATTTTTGCTGATGAACCCACTGGTAATCTTGATGACAAAAATACCGCATCTATTTATGAATTAATCAGCGACATAAATAAAGAATTCAAAACCTCATTTCTGTTAGTGACACATGATGTGCAGTTAGCCAAAAAAATGGACAGAATTATGTATCTTGAAAATGGACAATTACGGATGTTGGAAAAGGACTAATATGCGCTTTTCGTTAGCTTGGACATTTGCCAATAAGTTTAGGCAAAGTAAACAACAAAGTGGTTTTATTTCTTTCGTTTCTGCATCCTCAACGGCAGGCATCGGCTTAGGTTGTTTCGTTTTAATATTACTACTCTCGGTCATGAATGGCTTTGAAAAAGAGTTGCGCGAGACACTTCTTTCTTATATTCCGCATGCTGAATTTATTGCAGTGAATCCAGATGGTGTTTACTTAGACGATGACATAAAAGCCAAAGTGGCAGCTGATCCACGTGTACTTAATTTATATTCCTACACTAAAGCCTCAGGCCTGTTGCAAAACGGGACTAAAATGAAGTCAGTCGAACTGCAAGGAGTCGACGATAATTATTTGCAGAGTAAACCAGCAATGAAAGTGCCTGTGGGCGCGTTTTCTGAAAATGAAAGTGGCCTGTTTTTGGGCAAAGGAGTCGTTGAAAAGCTAGGCTTGGAAATAGGCGACAAGGTACAATTACTGCTTCCTTCGGCAACGCTAGATCTATCTTTTGCTGCCCCCAAAGTACTTTGGTTAACTGTATTAGGTGAAATTTCATTAGGTGGAGAAGCAGACAATTTTGTTGGCATTATGAATAAGCAAACACTTTCGTCTGCATTAAATGTAAAGCTTGGTGGCACCCATATAGAGTTTCAGTTAGCTGATCCGTTCGCTGGGCGACAGTTAATAAGAGAATACGGTAATGACTTTAAACAAGCGGTTTATATGTCGGACTGGACAAGGACTAATGGTCATTTATATCAAGATATTCAGTTAGTAAGAACGGTTGTTTACATCACACTGACATTGGTTATTTGTGTAGCTAGTTTCAATATTGTTTCATCACTTGTGATGTCAGTAAAAGAAAAGACAAGTGAAATTGCGATGTTGAAAACAATGGGGGCGCAGGACAATTTCATACGAACGATCTTTGTAATAAAGGGAATGATAAACGGGATCTATGGGGCAAGTATTGGCACATTTCTTGGGGTATTAGCTGCACTTTATTTAAATCAGATTACAGATGCGATTGAAGCACTATTTGGTTTTACCCTGTTAGCCGATGGTATTTACTTTATTAACTATTTACCTTCCGATTTGCAAGTTACCGACGTTGTCACTACCTACTTTGTGGCTGTCACTCTTTGTGTCATTGCCACTATTTATCCGGCATCAAAGGCCGCCAATATACAACCAGCCAGCGCACTGCAATAAAAAACCAGTATATAGCTGACTGTTTTATGGTTTTAAGGGCGAAACAAGCTTACTTAGCCCTTTTTTATCCAAGCCGAGCACCAGCCATCGGCAGCAACTAGTTTACCTGCGAAAAGGCTACACGGAAGCCACTCTGCCTCATCTTCGCCTTGTATGTACGCACAGTTTTTACAATATTCACCGTCAACTGCTGATTTGTGGACGTATTTTAAGGCTACTGCCGTCGGATCGTCTAGGGTAATCTTTTCTTGCGCGTTAACGCGCAATGCAACTCCGCCTAAGGTAACACCAATTAACGTGCTGCCCGATAATTTTAAAAAAGCACGACGGTCAATTTTATTCATCTTATTTTTCTCACATTATTAATAATATTTTTATTTAGTATATTCTCAAATCGAGTGAGTAAATGTAAGTCTTAAGGATGAATATACCTAATCATATAGTAGGATTTTTGTCATTGAACGACGAGCTCAATCGGTAATTGTGTCGGACTTTCAGGCATGTCCTGCTTTCATGATTTTGTTTATACAGAAACTAATCTAGCGTAAAAATCAGGTAAGCGCACAAGAGTACTTGTGCCACTCTACATCCGCATAACCTTGTCTGATATTGTGTAATCAAATTGAACATTAGCGCAAGTTGTTTCAATTGGCATTCCATTTTCTAAGCTAGGCTCATATTTACCGAATTGCGCGAAAAGCTCCTTCCTTTAGGTGGGGGATGGATAGCGCGTAACGCTTGCGTTATACCTAACAGCTGTATATATTAACAGTATGAAAACAACCTTTTCAAAAACCATCAAAGTCCGTGTTAAAGATAAGCGTGTAAATTTGCTTAACCAGCAGGCTAAAAGCGTAAATTTTGTGTGGAATTTTATCAATGAAACCAGTCATCGGTTGATAAAAGAACGGGGTGTTTTCGCGTCCGATTTTGATATTCAAAAATACACCAATGGTGCGGGGAAAATGCTTG
>NZ_KE386817.1:173338-239780 GCF_000428905.1 Brumicola pallidula DSM 14239 = ACAM 615 | reverse complement strand
GTGCCATACTCGATCAGGGCTGGGGAGAATTCAGGCGGCAGCTGGACTACAAGGTGGCATGGAACGGTGGTATGCTGCTTGCAGTGCCGCCGCACCACACTAGCCAAACATGCCCGTGCTGCGGGCATGTCAGTAAAGACAATCGACTCACGCAAGCACAGTTCCTGTGCGTCGATTGTGGTTATGCAAATAACGCCGATGTGGTCGGCGCGATCAATGTTTTAGAGCGAGGATATCGCTTGTTAGCCTGTGGAGAGTCGGCGCAGTCAGGCCGCTCTGTGAAGCAGGAACCCACCGAAGGTAGGGCGCAGAAGTTGCGTTCACCCGCAGGGATCCCCGCCCTCTAGGGCGGGGAGGATGTCAATAGCACAATAATCCGCAGTATTCGGAGGCGCGACCAATCCAAATACACTAGACACATTAACTAATGCTGCCCAAGAACGCTGAGTTAAATACGGAAGGGCAGCTTTACTGCCATAAACCATGCCATAAAAGTTGACATCCATAACACGTTTAAGAAGTTCATCATCTGACGCCCAAGCCGGCTGTGATGAACCTTCAATGCCGGCGTTATTGATCACTATATCAATATGTTCACAATGACTCGCTACATCAGCTAAGTAAGTTTCCCAATCAGTTTTATTAGCAACATCAAGGACACTTGTAAATAGAGTCAATGCAGGGTGGGTTGATTTAAGTTGTAAAGCAACGTCAGATAATGCCGACTCATCAATGTCGCAAATTGCCACATTGCACCCTAGATCAGCAAATACGCTAGCAAGTGCTCGGCCTATTCCGGAAGCAGCACCAGTAATAACAACGGTTTTACTAGCAAAAAAATCATGCAATACAGGCATTAGTGTGTCCTTTTAGGCTGATTTAGTGGGTATATTTGGCATATTATCAATAAATTTTAAAATACTGCCGAAGGCACGTTGGCCGCCCTGCTGTATTTTTTTATCAAAGTACCAGTTGCCTAGCAGCGGAATAGAAATATGCCCTTGAGAACGCCAGTGCACGTGGGTTTTGCCATCAACTTCAGTTAACCTAACTTCGCCAAGTTTATGCGCGTAAGGAAGTGGTTTGGAATGAATTATTTTGTAAGCGAGTAAGTAGGGCGGCTCAAACGCCACAATTTCTTCATGCAAGGTAGCACCTCCAGCTTGAATTTCTCTTACTGCACCTAAGCCATTAATGTCGTCTTTCCCCTTCTTTATAAGACTAGATTTATCAACGCCCTTGAACTGCGAATAATTAGCGTGCTCGCTTAATACCTGAAAAACCTCGGCGATGGGTTTATCGATTGTGCGCTCAACTGAAATTGAAAACATAGGGTTCCTTATTATGGTTCTTATTTGAGGTTTTATGATTGATGTTATTCAAAATTGTGACGTTGTTATTGGGTGTTTGTTTTACCATCAATGTTTAGGTTTATGAATCATTTTGAGTAATTTGTATCACACTCTACCGCCCGAGTTTAGGTTATATGGATATAAAATGATGCGGTGGACTAGACAACAGTGTTGTTCACGTTTATTTTACGCACTAACAGTAATAATTGGAATACAAAATAAAATGCGACAAAAATCGGGGTCGCTACCCTTTCACTTGGTTTGGTAATGCTCTTAGCTAGTTGTGCAAAAACGCCACACAACTTACAAAACCCACAAAACGCAATAGTAAATATCGCTAGTACGCCTGCATTGGCGCACGCTTTAAAAGTAAAAGAGAATAGTCAAAAAAGTAGTTTATCCTACCAAATTGTGAAGTCGCTCACGGTTGAAGTTGGACCAAGGATCGCAGGTTCACAGGGTGATAAACGGGCCGTTGCTTGGGCTGAGGAAAAATTCAATGAATTAGGCTTTGATAAAGTCTACAAACAAGCTGTTCGGGTTAGAAACGGGGAGCGCGGTTTTGCTGATGCGAAAGTGGTGTCGCCTTTTCCCCAAACCTTAGTTATTTCGGCGTTGGGAGGTTCTATCGCGACGCCAGAAAAAGGACTCGAAGCGAAAGTCGTGATGTTTGATTCGCTCGATTCACTTGCTGGCGCTGAGAAAGCCAAGGTTGAAGGTAATATTGTTTTTCTAAACACAAGAATGGAGCGTGATAGAGCCGGTAGTTTTTATGGTCAAGTTGTTCCAAATAGGTACTGACAACTCGCGCTTTGCCCATACTGTCATCATGCGTTATGCCGATGACATTGAAAAAATTCCAGCGGGTGCTATTTCAACCGCCGATGCAGAAAATTTGGAAGCTATGTTTAGTGCTCAAAAAAGTGCTCAACAAGATATTATTCTAAATATCAACATGCAGGCAAAAGAGGCAGGTTGGCAAACTTCTTACAATGTTATTGGCGAATTCATTGGATCTGAAAAACCGGATGAAATTATTTTAATATCGGCACATTTAGATTCATGGGATGAAGGTACTGGTGCACTCGATGATGGAGCGGGTGTTGGTATCGTAACGGCTGCAGCTAAACTAGTGAAAGAGGCGGTAGGTCAACCTAAACGAACGATTCGGGTTGTTCTTTATGCGGCAGAGGAAATTGGATTAGTTGGTGCTTATCAATATGTCCGCACCAACCAAGACACACTCGAAAATATTATTTTTGCTGCAGAGTCTGATTTTGGAGCGGGCCAAATATACCAACTCGATACACGTTTTGCTGAAGCGGTAAGAAATGATCCTGCCGATCTGTATTCAGCGCTTAAAATGATGGGAGTTGAACTTGGCAACAACACGACCAATGGCGGTCCGGATGTGTCGATGTTGCCAAATTATGGCGTCCCTGTGATTGCACTTAAACAAGATGGTACGTATTACTTTGACTATCATCACACGCCAAATGATACCTTGGACAAAATTAAGCCTGAGGATATTCAGCAGAACCAAACTGTATGGGCGATGATAACCGCATATATGGCAATGTCTGATTTTGATCCACGTCCAGCAGCAAAGACGAAATAGAGGCGCAAGCTTCTATATAAGTACAAAAACGCCTAGCCGAGCTAGGCGTTTTTATTTCAGCACAAGGACTTTGGGAGTGGCTTTCTCATCAACCAGATAAGCAATGGCAGCGTGGGCCATTAGACCGTTTTTATGACCGACATTAGGCACAGTTGCTAGCTGCCAACCGAAATTAACTGTATATTGCAATGAAGCCTGTTTGGCTTGATTAAAAAAATATTCTCCACGTGCTAGCCTGTGCGGTCCTTGGCGCATGGCCGGCGTAGCCTTGCGTAAATACTTATCGTTAGGATCGTTGTCAGCCTCTCCTAACAAAATAACCACTGGTTTTTGCAGCGAAGCAATTAGATGGTCCTGAGTAACCATCGTAGTTTTTAATCCGTAAGGGAAAGCAATGTTGAAATTAGGTGCTGTGTACCAACCCGCATTTGCACTGACTATTTTTGAAACTCTAGCCTGTGGGATGAAAAAAATAAAACGATGCACAAACTGCGAACCAGCCGAATGGCCATATAGCTTGTAAGTGTTGTTGGCATTTGCATATGTTGATTTTACATAATCGAATAAGGGTTCTATTGCAGAGTATGCCCATACCTCAGGTGGATTAGCTTGCTGGTATTTATCATCTAAAAACACATTACCTAAATTGTACCCAAGTGCCCGAGGAAAGTCTTCTTGACTAAACTGCGGAACAATTAGCAGTAAATTATGTTGTTCTGCCAATGCGACCCATTCATCTCGATAACGGTCAGCGTCTCTTTTAACGCCATGCATAACAAACAATATTTTACTGTTAGGCGCATAATTGCTTGGAGTATAAGCCCATACCTTTACTGATTTGCCTTGCCATTGGTTAAATATAAATTGATGTTTTCCAGAAAGAGATCCTGCATGAGCCTTTTGTACACAAAAACTCAACAGTGCTAAGAATATAGCGTATTTTACAGTAGTCATGAGCTTCCTTTTACAATTCCATATGTTAGATTATGTCTCACGCCTATTACAGTAAAGATATTTCGGTATGACTGATCCCACATATAACGATTTTGCTCAAGTGTCATCATGCGATTTAGCTGATGCGCTGCCCCGTCATCAATTTATGCATTATGCCATTCATCCTTTATGGTCAAACATGCCGCGTATTGCCGGAAGGGCTTTTACCGTGCATTGCGGTCAAGGCGATAATCTGATGTTGCATGCCGCTATTTACGCTGCCCAAGCTGGCGATATTTTAGTTGTACAAGCCAATGATCAGTATGCTGTAAGCGGCGGTAACGTATGTGCTATTGCGCAAGCGCGAGGTATCACTGGTTTTGTGATTGATGGTGTTATTCGTGATATTGATGAAGTGGTTGATATTAAATTTCCAGTCCATGCACTTGGAACCTGCCCAAAACCAGGCGCGAAAAAAGTCTATATACCGCTTAATAATCCTGTGGTATGTGGCGGTGTAAACGTGCATACCGGAGATATTATTGTTGCCGATAACGACGGCATAGCGGTTATTCCAAAAGCCCAAGCAAAAGAGGCTTTAGCTACTGCTGTTAGTCGCCGCGACACCGACGCTCAGCAAACGCTAGCGCAATGGCAAAGTAAGCACGAGCAAAATGTGAAAGATATTTTGCACAAGTTGACGCCATAAATTAAATCTCAACGGCCACCGACGCTTGCCGTTGTTTTTGCTAATAACAAGTGCTCCTTATACTAGCTCCTATAACTGCGGCCTATATTTAAGTGCTCTTCATAACAGCTCTCCATAACAGCTCTCCATAACAGCTCTCCATAAGTACTGACCACAACTACCTGTGGGCGCTCCTAATTGCGGGCCGTCTGTTTGTTTCGTAATATCTAAAATATAGTATTACGAAAATCCTCTCAAGGTTAACCTCAAGGCCTTTATCTACTAATTTAAAAACCGCAGGAGTTAGAAAATAGTATGGAAGTAGCAGCAGAAAACAATCGTAAAGATTCAAAAGTATATCTTATTGGCAGTGGAATTGCGGGACTTGCTAGTGCTGTATATTTAGAAAAAGATGCGGGCATTACTGGTGAGAATATACATATTTTGGAAAAAGAAATGATTGCCGGTGGCGCCACTGACGGTGCTGGCGATCAAGATCAAGGATATGTTGTTCGTGGTGGAAGGATGCATGAAATGCACTACGAGTGTTATTGGGAACTCCTTTCACACATACCTTCATTAGAAGATCCAAGCGTTTCGGTAAGGGACGAATCCTACGAATTTAATCAACGATTTGTTTCAAATGCACAGGCCAGACTTTTGAAAGATGGCCAGAAATTAGATGTGTCCTCGTATGGATTATCCTTCGATCAACAAAAGGATTTTATTAAACTCACCTACGTTTCTGAAAAATCATTAGGCAATCAAAGGATAGAAGATTGGTTTGACCAAGCTTTTTTTGAGACTAAATTTTGGCTTATATGGACGTCTATGTTTGCTTTTCAAAAATGGAGTAGTCTTGCTGAAATGAGACGCTACATGAAACGTTTCATGCACCTTGTTGATGGTTTGCATAAGTTGGGTGGCGTGATGCGAACTAAATATAATCAATATGACTCTGTAGTAAGACCGATAAAAAAATACCTAGAAGAAAAGGGGGTGAAGTTTGAAATGGGTAAAGAAGTTGTTGATATTGATTTCAATTTATCCGCCGACAAAAAAACGGCTACGGTACTTCACCTTAAAGACAAAACTGAAATAGTACTCGGAAAAAACGACTTTGTGTTTTTTACAAATGGCTCAATCACAGAAAGTACTGATAATGGAAGCTGGGACACGCCAGCAAAACTAAAAGGTCTGGAGGCGTCTGGCTCATGGACGCTATGGAAGAAAATAGCAAAAAAAGACAAGGCTTTCGGTAACCCAAATCCCTTCTGTGACAACATTGACTTGCAAAAATGGTATTCATTTACGGCAACCATGAAAGACAGCACATTTCAGGATTATATTGAAAACTTTTCGGGTAATGTAGATGGCACCGGTGGACTTGTTACTTTGACTGATTCTAATTGGCTTATGTCATTTGTCATAGCACGCCAGCCGCACTTTCCAAATCAAGCTGATGATGTAAATATTTTTTGGGGTTATGGACTTTATCCTGATAGAAAAGGCAATTACGTTAATAAAACAATGTCACAGTGCAGCGGCGCTGAGATGTTAGAAGAGCTTTATTATCATTTAAAGATCCAAGACTTGATGGCGCCGATTACAGCAGCTGGAAAGGTCAATTGTATTCCTGTCGCGATGCCGTTTATTGATAGTCTTTTTATGCCAAGAAATAGAGGAGACAGACCTGATGTAATACCAAAAGGGGCAACAAATTTTGCATTTTTAGGTCAGTTTGCAGAGGCACCAAAAGACTGCGTATTTACGGTTGAATATTCTGTCAGAACAGCTCAAATGGCTGTTTATGGTTTGTTTGATACCGACCACAAAGTACACCCAATGTATGAATCGACGCACAACCCAAAATATCTACTAGGGGCACTAAAAGCAATTAGTAGATGATCAAAAAAAGATAACAAATTACGGCTGTAAAAACCTCCCCGCTGTGTTCTGAAAAACGGCGGATTCAATTTTTCATATGCGTATTAGTGCGCTTATAATTATTTCACGGTTTGATGCAGTGAGGCGGTATATTCCAACTTGTCTCAAATTTAGTCCAAACTAACGCTATCCAAAAGTTGTAAGAATCGATATATGGTATAAAATTCTAAAGTTCAGAGGTGTTGGTGTATTATTTAGACCCTTTAGCGCACTGAACATAACTATTTTATAAGCGGTTTAACCTCTGGAGATCAGATGAAATATAGTTCGTCCATCATCACCTTAGCTGTTTTAGTATCGGCTTGTTCTGGGCCCGTCTCAGAAGAACTAGTTAAACAAGATAATGTAGCTGCGGTTAGTGGTTGGCAAGTAGACTTCTTAGATGAATTTGACACCTTTAACACAGAAAACTGGCAAGACCAGATGATATGGGTGAATCAAGAAGACCAATGTTATGTGCCAGATAATCAGTTTAACACTCGGGAAGTCAGCGATGGTACTCTAAAGCTAAGAGTGATTGACTTAGGTAAAAAACGCCCCTGTAACAACATTAGCAAGCATGGTGAAAAACATCACGATACACAATATGTGGCCGGTCGTATTGCTTCAAAAAACCGTAAAGAATTTATCAAAGGTAAGTGGACCGCTAGATTAAAGGTTGAAAATAGTGGTCAATCCGGTATGTTCCCGGCTTGGTGGTTGCTAGGTGCTTTGAATAATGAAGCACCAGTGCAAGAAGCCGATGAGACTGTCTGTTGGCCAATGACCGGTTCAGGTGAAATCGATATTTTTGAACATCATAGTGATGGTGGCCCTGATCACTACGCAGCTAGGGCAATAACAAGTTTAGGTTACTGTGACGGCGGTGACTGGCAGGCATTAATGTTGGTGCAAGCGGCAACGCTGGGCGAATATCACGATTACTCAGTAGAATTACTTGGTAATGACATTATTTTCCGCCTCGATGGAATTGAGGTGTATCGTAATAGCAAGGATGAAGACCAATTCCCTGAGCCCTTATTTGCTATTCTGAATTTTGCTAAGATCAATGACTCTCCTATGACCCAAAATTGGACCATGGAAGTGGATTGGGTGAAACACGAAGTCTGGAGATAAACGAACGCTATTTAAACGAACGCTATTTAAACGAACGCTATTTAAACGAACGCTATTTAAACGAAGAGTATTGACTAGACTGACGGTTTGCGGAAATAAAATTTCATGCCTGCCAAGAATCGTCGATTTGCCAGTTAGCAAACCAGCCAGGAATATCATCGGCATGCATGGGCCGAGCAATGGCATAACCTTGCGCCAACTCACAACCTATTTTCAGCAACGCCACTCCATGCGCGATAGATTCCACTCCCTCAGCTATCACATCACGCTGGAATGCTTTGGCTAAACCGACGACACCTTTAACAATGGCCAAATCATCGTTGTCTTCTAACATACCATACACGAAGCTTTGGTCGATTTTAATCAATCTTACTGGCAGATGTTTGAGATAGGTGAGTGATGAATATCCCGTGCCAAAGTCATCTAAAGCAAAGCTCACGCCAAACTCCTTGCAGGCATGCATAGTAACAGACACTTTGCTGATATTTTCTAATGCACTTGTTTCTAATATTTCCAATTCTAAATGGGACGGGTTCACTTCAGGATGGGCCGACAATAGCCCCGCTAAGCGAGTTTTGAAGTTATCTTGTTGTAATTGATAGGCACTGATGTTGACGCTGATAGGCATACTTAATCCCATACTTTGCCACTGTTTGATTTGAGTTAATGCATTATCGATCACCCATTCACCCAATTTCAGACTAATGGCCCGACCTTCTATTACAGGCAAGAACTCTAAGGGTGGGACTAAACCACGGACGGCATGCTGCCAACGAATTAACGCTTCTACGCCAATCACTTCGCCAGTGTGCATATTTACTTTGGGTTGATAGTGCAGCAAAAACTCGCATTTATCCATTCCTGAACGAATATCGTCTATATTCTGCAATTGGGCCTTGACTGCATTAGCAAGTGCATTATCAAACAGGCGATAACGATCCTTACCTTCTTGCTTCGCAACATACATAGCTTGGTCGGCGTGACGTATTAGTTGGTCTGCGTCTGATCCGTCTTGTGGATAAATACTCACACCAATGCTTGCTGACACTTTCAGAACAGCATCATCAAACTCAATAGGGGTAGCAACGGCTGTCAGTAGACGCTCTAATAAAGGGGCACTATCCTCTATCTTTTCTAAATCAACCATGACGGCGATAAATTCATCACCGCCAATACGTGCCAGTGTATCACCGTCACGTAAACCGGCTTTCATGCGTTGTGACAAGGCAATGAGTAGTTCATCACCCACATTATGACCATACTTGTCATTGACTTCTTTGAAGCCATCTAGGTCCATAAATGCAACCGCTAGTTTGAGATTATTGCGTTGACAATGCACCATAGCTTGGCTTAGGCGGTCGGCTAATAATACACGGTTAGGCAGATTGGTTAAAATATCGAAGTGAGCAATCTGTTCCAACTGGCTCTGATAGTTTTTGAGCTCTGTAATGTCGGTGCCCAATGAAATGGAGTGTTGCAAGACACCAGTGGCATTTTTGACGATGCTGACCGCCATCATTTCGGCGTAGATTTCACCACTCTTGCGGCGGCTCCATATCTCACCACGCCAGGTACCTTTTGCTAACAACCTATCCCACATTTCGGTGTAAAATTCTGGCGACTGGCGGTCAGATTGCAGAAATCTTGGATTTTTACCCAGTACATCCTGAGCAGCGTAACCAGTAATGCGACTGAAAGCCTCGTTAACTTCAACAATAATGCCATTGGCATCGGTTATTATAATACTCTCATTGGCGGAGGTGAAAACACTGGCCGCACGTTTTAGCTTTTTTAGGAGGTGTTCATTCTCTTGGTTCTGCAAAAAAAGTTTATGGTTTGCAATAACTAGTTCATCAGCACGCTTATCTTTCTCTTTGTTGGCAATGATTAATTCATCAGCCCGTTTATCTTTTTCTTTATTTTGAAAGGCTAGTTCTTTGTTAGCAATGACTAATTCATCAGCTCGCTTACCTTTCTCTTTTTCAGCAATGACTAATTCATCAGCTCGCTTACCTTTCTCTTTTTCAGCAATGACTAATTCATCAGCTCGCTTACCTTTCTCTTTTTCAGCAATGACTAATTCATCAGCTCGCTTACCTTTCTCTTTTTCAGCAATGACTAATTCATCAGCTCGCTTACCTTTATCTTCTTCAGCAATGACTAATTCATCGGCTCGCCTACCTTTATCTTTCAGGGCATCGCTTTTTTCTTGCTCAAGCTGTCTTTTCTCTGAAATGTCGGTACCGACTCCTACTATATAGTAGTCACCTTTGGAGTCTATAAACCGATTTTTTCTGGTTGATACAGTCTTAGTTTCTCCCCCATCACTAGGTGTCAGTAACTCTTCGCATAAAATTTCTGTCCCTGTGTCAAGCACCTGTCTATCGATAGAAAAAAAATGTTCCATTTCGCTAGGTGTTAGTTTGCCGGCAAGTGTTGTACCTATTATTTGCCTCCTAGATAACCCCGAAATACTGCAAAAAACGTCGTTGACAAGGACAAACCTAAACTCTTGATCTTTTACGAATATTGAATCTGTTGAATTATTGATGGCATGAAAATACATTTCAATAGTATGTTTTTTTTCATCCAGTTGACTTATTCGAGTTGTTTCTTTGTTTTGCTCAGACTTCATTTGAAAAAAATCCTTTCGAGGTGATTTTTGCAATACAGTTAATAGTGCTGCTGCACCTTGCGAAAATTTACGATTTAGCATTTTTATTTAATTTAGACGATTATCATAAATCTAACCTTAAAATAATTATACAATAAAGTTAGGGTAAATTTACAGCAAAAAGTTGATTATTTTGCAAATAGAAATATTTTATGGTGTTAGAAGTGGCTAAAAATATAGCAGTTGAGCTTATATTTTGAAGTGAATCAGCACTAATTTGTGAGAAAGTGCCTGAGGCAACGTTTAGCTTATTTGTAATCTCGCTGCCGAATATCGGTAAACAACTAAAAGCTATAAATGATTAAGTGGAATAGCAGTTTGGTTTTTAATTTTTTCCATGGCAAAACTCGAGGTAACTTCGCTTAATTCAATACCTGAAATGAAGCGTTTATAAAAATGATCATAGCCTTGCATATCACAAACAAGGACTTTGAGCATATAATCAAACTCACCACTTAATCGATAAAATTCAACAACTTCTTCAAAAGCTTGAGTATGTTCAGCAAATTTTTTGAGCCAACTAGAGTCATGTTTAGCAACTTTGACATTCACAAAAACAGTCAGCATAAGGTTTAGCTTTTCGGGTCGAAGTAGGGTTACCTTTTTTATAATTATCCCTGAGTCCTGCATGCGCTGAATTCGTCGCCAACAAGGCGTTGTTGTCAGTCCAACTTGTTCAGCAACTTCTGCGGTTGTTAGTGCTGCGTCCTGTTGAATGATTCGTAGAATTTCTTTATCTATTCGATCAATATTCACTGTTATTTTTCTCTACAAGTTTTACGTACTATATTTCATCGTATCAGCAGAAACCGTTTGATTACGACCTTCTTTTTTAGCAGCGTACAGTGAATGGTCAGCTATGTTGATAGCTTGCTCGATATTAACATTGGGAGTAACTTCGTTTACTCCCATACTAATCGTAATTTTGATGTCATTGTGTTTGTAATGAATAATATGGTCCTCAACTTGCTGTCTAATTTTTTCCGCAAGTACTACCGCATCCTTTAAACTGGTATTTGGCAGTAAAAATAAAAATTCTTCTCCGCCCCATCGTGCCACAATATCTTGCTGTCTAATCTTTTCAATAAAAAATTTGGATAAGCTTTGAAGCACAAAGTCACCGCCATCATGAAAGTATTTGTCATTCACTTGTTTAAAATAATCAATATCGCAAATAAGTAAAGACAGAGGTTCTTTTGAGCGCATTAACCGATTATATTCATGATTTAAATATACTCGCATTCCTCGTCTATTTGGCAAGTTCGTTAATGCGTCATGCATAGCTTGTTGTTCGTACTTATGGCTAAGGTCCTCGATACGATTGTATGACTGCTGGCGAGAATATTCGTAAAAGCCGAAGAGTAAGGTGACGGTAAGGAATGACAACATCAGGCGCAGTTTAAACTCCAGCGTATATGTCGTCTGTAGTAATGTTTCATGTGGATAAAACAGCATAACAGTGAGAATTATTACAAAAACAGCAATGCCTGTAATCCCCTTACGCAAGCCACTAAAAAAGAATGCCACAGGCGGCACAATATAGATCCAAAGAGGGCCCGTGTTAGACACGCCCCCAGAATAGACAAGGTAGAGCATTAATAGCAACAGATTAATAAAAACGATGCTTTTAGAGATTGAAATGGTGTTACCCAACTTCGGAAAGCGATGCACCTGATGGCAAAAGAAAAAGATACCACTGGCAAAAAATAATGAAATTGACAACATAGACGTGCCACTAATGGCAGCGTTAAGGGCGAGGATGAACGTGATGGTGTAACCGATAAAAGAAAATAAATTTGAGACAAATAACTGCTGATTGGCCTCCAGACTTTTTTCGTCTGTAGTGCCAATTTGAAGGTAATTTATAAATGTTCTTTTCCCATTTGCAAACATTTGTTTTGTCTCATGTATATCAGTTTTTTTAAAGTGAACTTATGGTCTGTGATTGGTTAGCGGAACTGAAATTATCAGCAGCTAAATCTTACATGTGCAATATTACCTCGTTTACTCAATGAAACAACAATTTTTTAACATATCAATAACGACAAATTTCTGTTGATGCTGTTTCAGTGACTTGGTTAACAACACCTTGCTTAATTTAACGCAAATATAAAAAAGGCTTAATATGAAGAGCATATTAAGCCTTTTAACTGCGTTGTTATTTTCTAAAAATTAGTATTGAGCATTTCCAGGTGTTCTCGGGAAGGGAATCACGTCGCGCACATTTTGAACACCTGTAACGTAAGCAACCAGACGTTCAAAGCCTAGACCAAAACCGGCGTGTGGAACCGTACCATAGCGACGTAAGTCGCGGTACCAAGAATAATCTTCTTGGTTTAGACTCATTTCTGCTAGGCGTCGGTCAAATACATCAAGTCGTTCTTCACGCTGCGAACCACCAATAATTTCACCAATACCAGGGGCTAATATATCCATCGCTGCAACAGTTTTGTTGTCATCATTAATGCGCATATAAAATGCTTTAATATCTTTTGGATAGTTCTGCATGATAATAGGCGCGCCAACATGCTCTTCTGCCAAATAGCGTTCATGTTCAGACGACAAGTCCACACCCCATTCAACTGGGAATTCAAATGCCTTGCCGCTGTTTTTCAGAATTTCAATCGCATCGGTATAATCCATACGAACAAATTCAGAGTTCACCACGTTTTCTAATCGAGTAATGACGTCTTTATTTACGCGTTGTGCAAAGAAAGTCATGTCGTCTAAACGTTCTTCTAAGACTGCTTTAAAGACATATTTCAATAGGTCTTCAGCTAATTTTGCAACCGTTGATAAGTCAGCGAAAGCCACTTCTGGTTCAATCATCCAAAATTCAGCTAGGTGACGACTCGTATTTGAGTTCTCAGCTCGGAACGTAGGTCCAAAGGTGTAAACTTTTGACATAGCGGTGCAATAAGTCTCAACGTTTAATTGGCCTGATACGGTTAAAAAAGTTTCTTTGCCAAAAAAGTCCTCTCTATAATCAACGTTACCTTGCTCATCATGTGGAATGTTCATCATATCGAGTGTTGAAACGCGGAACATTTCACCTGCGCCTTCCGTATCCGACGCTGTAATAATGGGTGTACTAATCCAAAAATAACCCTGCTCATGAAAGAAACGATGTACCGCCTGCGATAAACAGTTTCTAACGCGTGTTACAGCCCCTATAATGTTCGTGCGTGGGCGCAAATGAGCGTGTTCTCTCAAATATTCAATGCTATGACGCTTGGCTGCCATTGGATAAGTATCTGGATTTTCCACCCAACCCAATACTTCCAACGACTGTGCATCAATTTCAATGCTTTGGCCTTGTCCTTCAGACTGTTTCACTGTGCCAATTACTGACACTGAGCAACTGGTTGTGAGACGTATGATTTCATCATAATTTTCAAGGGTATTCAGTGCAATCACCTGAATAGGGTCAAAACAACTACCATCGTGTACATTGATAAATGAAAGACCCGCTTTAGAATCACGACGGGTTCTTACCCAACCTTTAATTGTCACAGTGTCGTTGACACCATATTTGCCAGCCAAAACATCGGCGACTGGTGCATATGTCATATTTTTCTCCATGGGCATAACTAGATTTCACTAATTCATTTTTATTGCATTATTAATCTGCTTTGCATTAAAGTTTGTATAAAAAAAATACAAGTGTCAAAGTTAGCAAAGTTGTACGCAAAGCGCGTGATATTAGAGACTTCACATTTTGTTCTCAATTTAGGCGCCAAGTATACTTAACTATGCAGCGGATAACAGTAGGCAAATTCGATTATGCAGGATATTCATAAAAAAAAGCAGACTGAAACAGAGGACGCAACAAAACCTTCAGGGTTTACTAATCGTCGACACACGACTGTGAGCAAGGAACCTTTATTTAGATTCATGGTTATTTCAAATGTTGCCGCCTGGGTTTCGCTCATAGCAGCACTGGTGCTGTTTCACTATGCGCGCCCAGAATTTATCAGTGGCATACAAAAATTTTGGGGAGTTGAAGGTCGAGTATATTGGTCAAAAGAACACATCGATGGCTTGTTGGCTATGTTGCAAGTCTGTTTGGGCTTAAGTTTGGTCTCAATGATCCTGCGCTTGCGAAGGAATAGACGCAAGAACGATAGCTTCGGTATAAATCTTTTTATTTTAGCGAGCATTACCATTATCAGTTTAATCACGCTGAACACGACTTTTTACACCACGCTGTATTAGGAGATAAGCTAATTTCATCAGCCGCACATCGTTGTGCTAAAGCACCATATTTCTGCAAGACTCTGAAGCTGGCCGCAATCAGTTGACTCAGTATTAGTAATTATCACAGCTATCGCTTTGTCTGTTAATAGATACACCGTTGTTATGCGATTAAGTTGTTGTAAATTATGATGTTTATATTTAATTTAAATGAGGTGCCGCTCGCCCTCTAATTTAGTGTCTGTTTTTCGCTTCACATTAACGTTCAAAAAAGGGTGTATTTTTCTTAAGTCTATGAATTTAATAAATTAAAAATATTGGCTTATATTTTGTATAGGCGTTATCAAGATCTTCTTTCACAGAGCCTATTGCTGAGAATGTGCAGGTTGTAGGTAATGAATAACAAAAGCGACACTGGTACTTGCAGTTAAGAACGCATTTCACGGGCGCTGATTAAGGAAATAATATGGCTAATTTCAAAAAATTAATGACAATTGCCCTAACTATCATGCTGGTGCAGGGTCTGTTGGCACTAGTTGTCTCGTCTACGGCGCGTGCTCAGGAAAGCCTGATGACGACGCTTGATAGCGACCAAGATGGTTTAATATCTTTACACGAAGCAGCAGGGCATAAAGCACTGCTTGAAAACTTTACTAAAATTGATAGCAACGAAGACGGCTTCATCAGTTTAGACGAACTAGAGGTTAGCGAAATAACCAAAGGCTGATATTTTGCATCTATCGAAGGCTTTAATGGCTCAATACACAGATGATTGGGCTAGTATCCGAGTGTTATCAATATGCAACTATTGATGCCACGCCCCGGCTATGTAATGCTTAAAAAAATCCACTTGAAATTATTTCGTCACGTGCAAATACGCTCTCTCAAACAACTCATATTTGGTAGCTTCATTGTTGCACTCATTCCTCTGTTTACTCTGCTATGGCAAAGTCAAAATGACTTAGCCAAACTAAATCACAATACGGTAACAGAGACGCAGTTTTTTGTTAAAACAGCGGGCACTATCAGAAACTTAGAAAACATGGCTCTTGATATCGAAAGACTGCTGCGACAACACTTCGTTCTCCCCAATGCCACGCTTAAACGACTTAATGACGACTCTCTGAATTTATTTCAAGATCAGCTAACGCCATTTTGCCAACAACTAAATGATGCGGATGTATGCGGACACGTGCATCGACAGCTCATCCAACTCGAAAATTATAGCTCAATGACTGATAAAATAGTGCTTGATGCGCATTTACAGTCGTTTCGGATAGCCGTTAGCACATTGAGCGATGGCGTGCGTGATACGGTTAATGAGCGCGTATCTAAACAGCAAGACTACCTATCTAAATTGCAGCAAAAACAGGCATGGTCAACTGCAGTGTTGACCGTTCTCTCGTTGACCCTTATTATTTTCGCCACTAAATTAATTATTAAGCCGGTGAATAAGCTAAAAGACATTATTGGTGCTATTGCTGAAAATCAAAATGATTTACCAGCAAAATCGTCTTCGGGACCACGTGAATTAATTGCTGTTGAAAAAGATTTATTTGCCCTACACCAACGCATTCAACAACTTGAAAAAGTAAGGACGGCGCTATTGCGACATGCATCGCATGAATTAAAAACCCCACTTGCTAGCTTCAAAGAAGGATGCGCATTGCTTGCAGAAGAAATGGTAGGGCCATTAAGCGTGCAGCAAAAAGAAGTCGTTACTTTGCTCCAAGCTTCTACCACAAGATTAAATCTGTTGATTGAAAAGCTACTTGACTACAATGCCCTATTGCAACAAGCCGAACCTTCAATTGAAAATATTAAAAGTGCAAATATTATTCAAGAATGTTTAACTCAAAATGGCTTAGCTTTAAAGCAATCTGGCTGTATTGTTGAGGTTGAAGTCAGTGATGGCGCACTGACGATACCCACTGATGCAGAATTATTTAGGCGAATATTGGACAATCTTATTTCAAATGCAATAGCGCATGGCGCACTTCAAACTAGGATTTATGTTGCAATTACAGTTGATATTAACAGTTACCTTCTTGATGTTGCTAATCACGGTAATCCAATCTCGGCTGAGGCACGCACTGACATCTTTGAACCTTTTAAGCGAGGCGACTTTATGCGTAATGATAGAGTTATTGGTGCTGGATTAGGCTTGTCTATTGTTGCCGATTGCTCTCGATTACTCGGTGGTACAGTGACTATTGTTGATGTTGATTACGCGGAAGTGTGTTTCAGAATTAAATTACCAAGGAATGATGCACAATGAAAATATTGCTTGTTTTACTGGCTGTGTTTTCACTCATCGGTTGTGGAGTATTAAAGCCACTGAAGAGCGAACAAAGCGAAGTGGTTAGCTTAATGTCGACTAAATATTGTAGCGATCCAGAAACAATGGCTCTTTTTGGTGTTTACTGTGAGCTTGACGCTTGGTCGGACAAATTGATCTTAGTATCAACTATTTCATGGTCAATCAGGAGCGATATGATAGAAGCGTTGCCACTAGACCCCAAATCACTTATCGAAAAAGTGTTATTGAGCCAAGGCGACGATACCCCATACCGTAACCGATTACGTGCACAAAAATGGATTGAAGAGTTGCAAATGCTGACCGACAAGTCGATGACACAAGTTTTGGATATTCTCATATTCCAACCCAGCCAACAGTTATTAGAATTAGAGTCGGCGATCACTATTTTGAGCAAAGTTAATGGACGTCAAGAGAAAACGATTGCAGCTCAAGAAATTCAACTAGTAGAAAAAAATGAAGAGATAGAAAAGCAACGCAAGCAGGTTGAGCAATTGCTCGATATTGAGGCCTCCATGGTGAATCAAAATAGGAGTGTTAGCAAATGATCACAAGCCCAGCAAAGACCAATGATTTGGCTGCTAGCCAAACTAAAAAAACACCTCGACTGTTGCTAGTTGAAGATGACGAAAACCTACTGCGACTATTAACTATTCGACTTCAAGGAGAGGGTTATGATGTGACACCATCAAATAATGCAACCCAAGCCTTACGCATGATGTTCAATAATACATTTGATGTTGTATTGAGTGATATTCGTATGCCCGGTTTAGATGGTTTGAGCTTTTTTGACGAAATAATTCACCGTTATATTAATTTGCCAGTTGTGTTAATGACAGCCCACGGCACTATTAAAGACGCCGTAGCGGCAACACAAAAAGGGGTCTTTGGATTTCTTACAAAACCCATAGACCATGACGAACTAAGAAAAGTATTGGCTCGAGCCACACAAAAAAATACAACCAGCGATATTGGTGATTGGTGTAAGGACATAGTCACTCGCGCACCTGAAATGACCAAGTTATTGCTTCAAGCACATCGTATTGCAGGTAAAAACGTGAGTGTGCTAATCAATGGTGCTAGCGGAACGGGTAAAGAGTTACTAGCAAAAGCCATTCATCGCGCGAGTGATCGTGCAAATAAGCCTTTTGTGGCAATAAATTGTGGCGCGTTGCCAGAAAACTTACTCGAATCTGAACTGTTTGGACATACCAAAGGGGCATTTACGGGGGCAGTGCAATCATCAACCGGATTATTTCGGGAAGCACACGGTGGTACGCTGTTTTTAGATGAAATTGGCGATATGCCAACGTCTTTACAAGTCAAGTTGCTGCGCGCGATACAAGAGAGAACTGTTCGACCCGTAGGCAGCGCTACTAATATTGATATTGATGTCAGAATTATTTCAGCAACGCATAAAGATTTGCAGCTTGAGATGGAAGAAGACCGTTTTAGAGAAGATTTATATTACCGTTTGAATGTAGTTAATTTACGTATACCGTCACTCAAAGAGCGGTTTGAGGATATTCCTCTGCTGACCAATCATTTGTTAAAACAAAGCGCTGAAAGACATGGTGTAAAGGTCACTCGATTCTCATCAGATGCCTTAAACCGTTTGGGAACCAGCGATTGGCCGGGCAACGTAAGACAGTTAGTAAACGTTGTTGAGCAGTGCGTTGCTTTAACACAGACCCCCGTGATCCCCCTGAGTCTTGTGGAACAGGCGTTATCTGAATTGTCTCAAAATTGGCCAACATTGACACAAGCAAGAGATTCTTTTGAATATCAGTACTTGTGCCGATTACTGCAGTTAGCCGACGGTAATGTAACGCGCGCCTCTGACCTAGCAGGACGCAATCGTACCGACATGCACAAACTATTGAAAAAACATGGTTTAAATGCCGCTGATTTTCGCGGCAATAAAGACTAATTTGGGTATAAGCGCTGGATCGCAAAATGAATTGCAGACGTGAGTTTTTTTAATTGCTCGGGTTCAATAATATACGGTGGCATAATATAAATTAGTTTACCAAACGGTCGTATCCATACGCCTTTTTCTACAAATATTTGTTGGATGTCAGCTACATTTACTTGCTGTTTCATTTCTACCACGCCTATTGCGCCGAGCACTCGGACGTCGGCGACAGATTCGAAGTCGTTGAGGATCGCAAGTTCTTCAAGTAGTTGTTTTTCTATTCGAGGAATTTGTTGCTGCCATGCACCTTCGAGAATTAAATCAATACTGGCATTGGCAACGGCGCATGCCAGTGCATTACCCATATAAGTTGGTCCATGCATAAATACGCCAGGGTCACCAACACACGTTCCTTCGGCAACTTCGTCAGTGCACAATGTTGCCGCCATCGTTAAGTAGCCCCCGGTTAGTGCTTTGCCTAAACACATAATATCTGGACTGATTTGCGCATGCTCACAGGCGAATAATTTACCCGTTCTGCCGAAACCCGTGGCAATTTCATCGCAAATCAATAGGACGTTAAATTCATCACAGAGCTTTCGACAGGCTTTAACATATTCAGGGTGATACAAGCGCATTCCGCCCGCACCTTGCACCACTGGTTCAAGTATTAAGGCGGCTATGTCATGATGGTGCTGTTCGAGGATTTCTCGCATCGGCAACACATCATCCGCGTTCCAAGTTTGATCGAACTGGGTTTGCGGCGCAGGAGCAAAAAAGTGCTCAACTAGGCTTTTTTGAAATAAGCTGTGCATGCCGTTAATTGGATCGCACACCGCCATCGCAGCAAAGGTGTCGCCATGATAACCATTGCGTGGTGCGATAAGCTTGACCTTTTGTGAGCGTCCTTGACATGCCCAGTACTGTAAGGCCATTTTAATTGCGACTTCAACCGCAACAGAGCCTGAGTCTGCTAAGAACACCCTGTTTAAACCGTCGGGCGTTATGTCGATTAATTTACGACATAAATCGATTGCCGGTTGATGGGTGAGACCACCAAACATTACATGTGCAAAAGCGTCGATTTGTTTATGTGCAGCCTGATTAAGAGCCGGATGATTATAGCCATGAACCGCTGCCCACCAAGATGACATGCCATCAACTAACTTTTCACCACCCACTAAAATCAGCTCAACACCACTGGCGCCAACGACTTCGTAACACGGGAGGGGATTTATTGCTGAGGTATAAGGGTGCCAAATATGGCGTTTGTCAAATTCTGTATTGTTCAATTATTAGCCTTTAGTACAGTTTTTTTATTTAGTAAAGTTGACAACTTTGTCCGTCCGCATAGACTAGTGGACATAATAAGAATAGTAAACCCTACAAGCACGATAAAACGTGATGGGACTAACTAGGATAATAGGTATTCATGAACACTTCTGCGACCTCGACTACGCTAAAAAACATTGAATTTGAACCAAGACATGATTGGACTATCCCTGAAGTAAATGCATTGTATGCATTGCCCTTCAACGATTTATTGTTTCATGCACAATTGGTGCACAGAGCTTACTTTGATCCCAATTATGTTCAAGTGAGCACATTATTATCGATTAAAACAGGTGCTTGTCCTGAAGATTGCGCGTATTGTCCTCAAAGTGCACGTTATGACACTGGTCTTGAAAAAGAACGCTTGATGGAAATAAATAAAGTTATTGAGCGTGCTAAAGAGGCCAAAGAAGCCGGTTCCACTCGTTTTTGTATGGGTGCGGCTTGGCGTAATCCAAAAGCGCGTGATATGCCCTATGTCACAGGCATGGTGCGGGAAGTGAAAAAACTGGGACTAGAAACCTGCATGACTTTAGGGATGTTAACTCGCGAGCAAGCGATAGAGCTTAAACAAGCAGGTTTGGATTATTATAACCACAACTTAGACACATCGCCTGAATTTTATGGTGACATTATTACCACCAGAACTTATCAAGACCGTTTAGATACACTGGGTAATGTGCGCGGTTCCGGCATGCATGTTTGTTCCGGTGGTATTGTAGGTATGGGTGAAACCGGTGACGACCGTTCTAGTTTATTAGTACAACTAGCGAATCTTGAGCAACATCCAGAAAGTGTACCCATTAATATGCTGGTAAAAGTAGAAGGCACGCCCCTAGACTCGGTAGATGATTTAGAGCCATTTGAATTTATTCGCACAATTGCGGTTGCACGCATTATGATGCCGCAGTCTTTTGTACGCTTGTCGGCTGGACGCGAATCAATGAATGAACAAATGCAGGCCTTGTGTTTTATGGGAGGCGCGAATAGTATTTTTTACGGATGTAAACTGTTAACAACGTCAAATCCAGAGACCCAAGAAGATGTGATGTTGTTTAATAAGTTAGGAATTAATTCAAAGCAAACTAAAGACTATTCTGATGAAGCATTTGCAGCGGCATTAACTGATGAAATAACTCAAAAGCAAAATGCGTCGCTATATGTCGATGCAAGTGATAAAACAAATAAGCCCAGCGCTGTAACTAAAACAATGGACGAGAAAACAATGGACAAGAAAATTAAAACGCAGACTGAGCAGTTGATTAGCTAATGTCATTTGATTTTTTAAAGCGAGAGTTGGCGCAAAGAAGGGCTGATTCATTGCTCAGAAAGCGGGTTGAAGTTGCCAATAATACCCAAGGTATTATTGAGGTTGATGGTAAGCATTATATTAACTTTTCGAGCAACGACTATTTGGGCTTGAGTCAACATCCTGACGTGTTGCAGAGCTTTGCTGAAGGCTTAAGTCTATACGGTGCTAGCAGCAGTGCCTCTTCTGTAGTCACCGGATACTCTCGTGAACATCGATTATTAGAAGAGGATATTTGCGAACACACGCCGTTTGATAATGCATTGCTATTTTCAAGCGGTTTTGCGGCCAATCAGGCCTTATGTCAGGCGCTTTTTCAAACTGCTAATTTAAGCACGCAAGTGCCGCGCTGCATCGTTGCGGACAAACTAATGCATGCATCATTCATAGACAGCGCCATGCAGCTTAACAATGGCCCAAAAAAGGCAGTATTCTCAAGATTCAAACATAACGACCTCCAGCACCTGCAATCTACGTTAACGCCGAAGACGGACACATTAGTTGTCACTGAAGGTATTTTTAGCATGGATGGTGACAAGGGCGATATATCAGGTATTGCAGCAATCTTAGATAACACAAATTCAAATGCATGGTTAATGGTTGATGATGCTCACGCAATAGGTTGTGTTGGTGAAAATGGAATGGGTAGTTCCGCACTATCGGCGCACAAATTAACCCGCAGTGCACCAAAAATCGATGTATTAATGGGTACTTTTGGTAAGGCAATTGGTACTCAAGGCGCATTTATCGCGGGTTCAAATGACCTTGTCGAATATATGCTGAATTTCGCCAAACATTACGTTTACAGCACCGCAATGCCTGCTGCACAAGCACGCGCAACTAGAACCAGCTTGCAAATAATGCGAAAGGGGATAGAGCGTGAAGCACTGCATCAAAATATTGCGGTGTTTAAACAGCTAGCAACTCAAGCGGGTTTGCCTATTTTACCTGTTGATGGGCCTATTCAGCCCATCATTATTGGTGATCCGGTAAAAGCAGTAGCACTGAGCGAACATCTAAAAAGCTTAGGTATTTGGGTCAGTGCAATTAGAAGCCCAACCGTTCCTAAGCATTCTGATCGACTACGGGTTACGCTTAGCGCACTTCATCAGACCCAAGATATTCAAGCATTGGTAGATGCATTGAGTATCGTGATGAGCCCGCTAAAAACAGTGGAGCGTGATAACACGGTTCGACCCAATGATGCAAAGCAATGAATTGCGCAATAAATGACGTGCTTGAATGTATTGAAGTTGAGCAAACTAACAGTGCAGAGGTTCGTGCTCAAGAAGTAAATAAAAAACATGTTGCTGAGCACTTTTCAGCCGCTTGTGGTAACTACGACCATTACGCACAAGTGCAGAAGCAAATTGCTGAAGTGAATCTTGAGTTACTTAGTCATGTTATTGCTGGGCGCAGTAAATTTTCAGTGGATTTAGGTTGTGGCACAGGTTTACATACTAGCTTGCTTGCCAAAATGTCAGATAATTGTTTAGCAATCGACATCTCTCACGGCATGTTGAAAGTCGCCCAGATAAATAATACTGACATGACGACGGCCACCAATAACGCAATTCTGTATTGCAGTGGTGACGCTGATAGCTTGCCGCTGCAATCCCAATCCATTGATGTCCTGCATTCCTCAATGGCATTGCAGTGGTGCTCCTCGCCTAGTTTTGCGATTGCTGAAATTGCTCGGGTGTTATCAACTAGCGGTTCTGCGCAACTGGCTATTATGCTTGATTCTTCACTGTATGAACTTCGAGATGCATGGGAGAACATTGGCATAACGCCAAGAATAAATAATTTTTTTAGTCAACAGCAATGGCTACAAGCAACTCAAGATTTGCAGATTGAACAAATTAATCAAAATTCAAATGTGAAAATAAATATTCAACAACAGGTGCGTAGCTTTACAGAATGGCATTCCAGCAGTTTAGATATGTTAAGGGCATTGAAGCTAATTGGTGCGGCGACAAAATACAACAGCAAGCAAATAGGCAAAAATAGTCAATTACAACTCTCTCCAGTAACAGTATCCACAGCTATTAGTAAACAAGAATTGATTGAACTCGACAAACAAATGCAACGACGGGTGTGCGGTCTGTCTGAGCAATATCAACAACGAAACGCCGGTGATAAAGGAGAGGGTAATCGGGGTTTGCCGTTAACCTACCAGATTTTATTTCTAACCATTCAAAAGAAACAGAGTTAAGCATGAAAAGTGTATTTATTACCGGCACTGATACTGATGCAGGAAAAACCTATGTCAGCGTTTTATTGCTGAATGCAATTAACACGGCAGGCTTTAAAACTATCGGTTTTAAACCGATAGCAGCTGGCTGTGAACAAACACCACACGGTTTACGAAATAAAGATGCCCTAAATTTGCAGGATGCTGCGAGTCATAAAGTGCCCTATGCTATGGTTAATCCGATTGCTTTTTCCCCGCCGATTGCACCGCATATTGCTGCTGCTCAGATGGGTGGCAAGATTGATATGCAGCGAGTAGCGGGTGCGTTAAAAGCATTACAAAACGAGGACGCAGACTTTTTGCTGGTAGAGGGTGCAGGTGGTTGGCGCTTGCCCACATCATTGCCATCAACGCCCTTAAGATCTTCATTATCGAGCGCTTCAGATGATAGTAAATGTACTCAATTAAACGACAACAAAAAAGTGGAATTCTTATCTGACTTTGTAGCTAAGTCAAAGTTGCCAGTAATATTGGTTGTTGGGGTGAAGCTAGGGTGTTTGAATCATGCAGTGCTGACGGTTGAACAAATTAAGCGCGACAATTGCGATATCATCGGTTGGGTTGCAAATCAGATTGATCCAAATATGAATTGTTACGCTGAAAATCTCGCATCTCTACATGCACTTCTTGACGCGCCTTTTCTTGCTGAAGTTAAGCATGCTCAGCAAGGCATTGAATTTACTCATAGTACGCTAAAGCATATTCTTGGCTAATTATAGATAAACCGACATGTCGCTGCCTGCAGACACTACTTTTCGCTGCGTCCCAGTAAATACAACAGCATCAAGTTGACCCATAAGCGTTAGTTTTTGACCTTCACGCAGCAATGCACTTCCTTCACGAATGCCGATAACTGGAACTTCAGGATATAAAGTACAGAATTCGGTGATGCGTTGGTCTCGTGTTTCACCATTGTGATGAGGAGCAACGTAGTCGCTGTAATGCGGGTTTATCTGTGCCGCAATGAAACCAAAAGTATCGAAGCTTAGCGGTTGAATGATTGGCATATCATTTGATGTTTTGATACTTAAACCACATAAGTTTGACCCCGCACTCCAACCAATGTAAGGCATGCCCTTAACAACTCGTTGCTGAATAGGCAGCAGTAAATCTTGATTATATAATTCATTGAGTAGATTGAAGGTATTGCCGCCACCGACTAACACAGCTTGTGCACTTGCAATGGCGTCGCGTGCATTTGTATGGTGATGAATACCGCTAACGTTGAAGTCGGGTAGGGCTTCTTGGACTTTTGCAGTGTAATCATTCCACGGCACTGTTACGCCAGCAAACGGGATAAACAAGACGTCAGTAATCCCGGTTAAATGTTGTTTTATCATCGATTCAGCATGATATAGATATGGCTCATCGTTCTTTCTGGAACTGCTTAGCATCAGTACTTTAGCTAAATCAAGCATATTTAATTGTTATCCTATTAAATTGATATAAAAACTGATGTTAACAAGAGAGTTAATTGTTATAAACTTGTATTCTCGTTTTTATTTGAAACAAAGGTCTGTTGACCTAAAAATAAGGTAAAGGTAATCGATGTCGTCGCCAGCAATACTTTTCGTATGTTTAGGGAATATTTGTCGTTCACCCACGGCGGAGGGAGTGTTTACTCTAAAAGCGAAGAACGTCGGCCTTGATTTTAAAGTTGATTCAGCGGGTACGGCAGGTTATCACAAAGGGGCAGCTCCAGATAAGCGTTCTCAAGAGGTCGCTAGTGCTAGAGGCTATGATCTGTCTCGTTTAAAGTGCAGAAAAGTAAACGAGCAAGACTTTACCGACTTTGACTTAATTTTAGGTATGGACGAAGCTAACGTAAGAGATTTAAAGCGCAAATGTCCTGAGGAATATCATTTCAAGATAGCGTTATTTTTAGATTATACACAATCCGAATTTGATGAAGTTCCTGATCCTTATCACGGCGGCAAACGAGGCTTTGAACTCGTTCTTGATTTGATTGAAGATGCATCAGATGGCTTATTGACGCATTTGACTCGATAAGAACCTCAATGAGTCAACGTAAAACTATTGTTTCATCCGTCGTCGTATTTACCCTCGTTGTCATCTTGTTTGTCTTCGCCGATGGGCTTGCTTGGTTCACGTCGGATATTGAGCAACATATTTTTATCAATATTCGGCTGCCGGTGCTACTAACCGCTATTGGCGTTGGTAGCGCGATCTCAATTAGCTCCGCTGCACTGCAAATTCTATTGAGAAACCCGTTAGCTGACCCTGGTATTATCGGCATTAGTGCTGGCGCAAGTTTAATGGCGGCGATCGTACTGCTGACTGGAAGTATTGCTTTTTTACCCCGCGTTTTTGATTCTGTAGCTTACTACGTGCTTCCCATTGCTTGTTTTATCGGTGCCTTGTTGAGCAGTTTTATCATTTACGCATTAGCTCGAAAGCTGCAAGCATCAGTTAGTGCTGTGATTTTAGCCGGTATTGGTATTTCGACGATTGCGGGTGCAATCATAGGTTGGCTATTTATATATGCTCCTCCCCAGTCAATTAAAAACTTGAGCTTTTGGTTAATGGGTAGTTTGCACAATACTAACTTCGTTAGTCTTGCCTTCGCCTTGCCTATCATTTGTATCTCAGCAGCGTTACTGATAATGCAGGGGAAAAAGCTTAATTGCTTATATCTTGGTGGCGCATCGGCACAACTTAAAGGTATTGACCCGATCCAGTTTGAACGAAAAATACTCATCCTAACGGCATTACTAGTAGGAACGAGTGTTTCTATTGCCGGCAGTATTGCTTTTATAGGACTACTTATACCGCATTTTGTCAGACAATTAGTTGGCCATGACAATCGTATAGTCTTACCTGTATCGGCATTAATGGGTGCATCGTTACTTATAATCACAGCATTAATCAATGAATGGTTTTTTGATATGGTTGTACCTGTATCAATGTTAACCGCCACCATAGGCGGCCCATTGTTTATTTATAGCCTATTAAAGCAGCCTAGCATACTGACGAATGCTAACCGCAACTAAGCGCGACTAAATGCGAGAGTGCATTCCACTGCTTTATGCCACTGCCCTAATAATTTTTGTCGCACGCTTTCATCAATATTAGGTGTGAAGCGTTTCTCGATTTTCTTTTGCGAAGCAATATCAGTAAGATCTTTATATAAACCGAGTTTTAAGCCAGCTAAATAAGCTGCGCCGATTGCTGTTGTTTCCATATTTTGCGGACGTTCAATTTCAACTTGCAATATGTCCGACAAAAATTGGCATAACCAGTCATTCGCTACCATTCCGCCATCAACCAATACTTTAGAAGAAGCAATGCCGTCACTTTCCATTGCTTGTTGCAAGTCATAAGTTTGAAAGCACACAGCTTCAAGGGCAGCGCGGGCGAAGTGCGCTTGCGATGTATCGCGTGTCATACCATACAGACTAGCCCTAGCATCAGGATCCCAATGCGGAGCGCCTAATCCAGCAAAGCCGGGAACTAAAAATACGCCATGGTCATAGTTGAGTGATTCAGCGAGGGCTTGGCTTTCTTTAGCGTCGTTAATGACACCTATACCGTCGCGTAACCACTGAATATTCGCTCCTGCGGTGAATATTGAACCTTCCAATGCATAGGTGGTTTTACCATTCAAGCTATAGCCAATGGTTGTTAGCAACTTGTGTTTTGATTTAAGTGCTTGATTACCCGTATTTAGTAATGCAAAACAACCTGTTCCATAAGTCGATTTTACATCTCCTTGGGCAAAACAACACTGGCCGAATAATGCAGCTTGCTGGTCACCTGCAACACCAGTAATTGGCAATGAGCGTCCAAATAGGCTGGCTTCAGTGTGGCCAAAATCATCTGAGGATTCTAATACTTTAGGCAAAACAGATGCTGGTACATCAAACAGGCTAAGCAAATCATCATCCCAACATAAACGATGAATATTGAAAAGATTAGTACGCGATGCATTTGTTGTATCAGTTACATGATTAACGCCGCCGGTTAAGCGCCAAATTAAAAAGGAGTCAATAGTACCAAACGCCAGTTTGCCCGCGTTTGCAAGTTGTCTTGCACCTTCTATTTCATCTAATAACCATTTTATTTTTGACGCTGAAAAGTAGGGGTCCAGCAATAAACCTGTTTTGGAGGAGACGTTATCTTCATGTTTTTTTATACTATTGCAAAAAGCAGAGGTGCGGCCGTCTTGCCAAACAATCGCGTTGTAAATCGGTTTGCCGGTGTCTCTGTTCCAAATTACGGTTGTTTCGCGCTGATTAGTAATACCGATACCAGCTACGTTAACGCCTTTTTGCTGTGCTTCATGCAATACCGATTTACATGTTTCAACAGTGGTTTTCCATATCTCTTCAGGATCATGTTCAACCCAACCATTGTTGGGATAAAACTGCGTGAATTCTTTTTGAGCAACAGCTATTTTAGTACCGTCCAATGCAAACACGATAGCCCTGGTTGATGTTGTTCCTTGGTCTATTGAAAGAATACCTGATGTTTTAGACATGTTGTTCCGCCTTTATTGTATGATATTACGTAAGTAAATCTTTGTATTAGATTAAGCAGTTTTTAATGGCCTTGCAAATTGATTGCGTTGTTAATACTTTATTTAAATAGTTAATTTGGATATTATATTTGCTTAAGAACGCCGTTAACAGTAGTCAAAACTAAATGTGATACGCGCTCTACAACACGGCTCTTTTATTAAAAGTAGGTGAACAAAACATAATCTTAACAAGCTTCTAAATAATAATAAATCATATATATCATATTTGATTGAATAGTTTATCATGGCGAGGTGTAAAAATGGTAATCGCTAAGGGGGTAGAACTATGATTTTGAGAGAAACCAATATAACCAAGCTGTCGGCTGAGATATTCGATGTGCTTGTATTGGGCGCGGGTATCAATGGTGCTGTGTCAGCGGCTTCTTTATCAAGAAAGGGTGCAAGCGTAGCGATGATTGATAAAGGCGATTTTGCTGGTCACACTTCTTCTAATTCGTCTAATCTTGCTTGGGGTGGTATTAAATATTTAGAGAATCATGAGTATTTTCTGGTTAATAAATTATGTAAAAGCCGCAATCATTTGATGCGTAGTTATCCTTCAACGGTTCAAGAAATTCGTTTTTTAACCACATTACAAAAAGGTTTTCGTTTTCCTGCCTGGTTTGTTTTTATTGGTACTTGCCTGTATTGGTTGATGGGACGGTTCTTCACCCAAATGCCGACCTTTATGTCCTCAAAAAAGATAAAACAAACTGAACCTGCCATCGATATATCAAATGCACAAGGCGGTTTTGAATATTCAGACGCGTTCTTGCATGATAATGACGCTCGATTCGTTTTTAACTTTGTGCGCAGTTCAATGGATAACGGGGCCGTTGTAACCAATTATGTCGGTGCACACGGAAGCCAGAAAATAGAGGGTATTTGGCACACAAAAGCGATAGATGAGCAATCCGGTAAAACATTTACCATTCAATCCAAAGCAATTATTAATGCCTGTGGCCCGATGGTGGACAACTACAATGACGACACCAAGCAAGTTACTGAGCACAGCCATTTGTTTTCCAAGGGCGTGCATTTAATTGTCAATAAGCTCACTAAAGTAGACAAAGTGTTAGCCTTTTTTGCTTCTGACGGGCGTTTGTTTTTTGTTATTCCCATGGGTCAGAAAACCTGTATTGGCACCACTGACAATCAAGTAAAAAATCCGATGACATCTGTCACTGAAGAGGACCGCGACTTTATTCTTGATAACGTAAATGCGCTTTTAGATTTACCCAAGCCATTAACTAGAGGTGATATTATTTCTGAACGTTGTGGCGTACGCCCACTTGCTGTAAAGGATGCAGGGGGCAAGGCTGACTGGGTTCAGTTATCTCGCAAACACGCTGTAGACGTTAATAAAGAAGACAAGTATGTAAGTATTTTTGGCGGCAAACTGACCGACTGTATTAATGTAGGGGAAGAGATTGCTGACCTTGTGCAAGATTTAGGTATTGTATTGCCGAATAAAGATGCTATTTGGTATGGCGAGTCTTCAAATGCGATTAAAACAGAATTTGAATATAGAGCGGGCTTGATTGGTCTAGACGATATGACGCCAAGCTATAGTTCAGAAAAACTGACGGTGAGACTGTGGCGTCGTTATGACATTTATGCGTTGCAAATTCTAGATGAAATTCAACGTGACCCAGCCCAAGCCGAGCAATTGATGCGAAACGCAGAATATTTACGTGCGGAAGTACATTATGCGGCAAGAAGAGAAATGATCACAAATCTGGAAGACTTCCTGCGTCGACGTTCTAAAATTGAAATGGTGTTAAGAAAGACAGAAATTATCAATACGCCGGGAATTATCGAGGCCTGCCAAATCTTGTTTGGTGATCAAGCTGAACAAAAGCGTAAAGAATACGTTGATGAAGTACTCAAAGATTACCCCGATGCACCGGTGGCTCAGCCAAAAGTAGTATCTTAGGAGACTTATATTGGCTTGCTTTACAGGTCTCAAATAGAGACACTAACGGCTTTGCGATATGCACACAAAGCCGTTTTTTATTTTAAGGTATAACTTCCTGTATGCTAACCGTTTCTCACTTGTTTCTTAAACATCGCCTAAAAAGTATAAATGTCAGCATGCATGCTGGGCAATGCTGGCACGTGCTTGGTCAAAATGGCGCAGGCAAAAGCTCACTATTTGATGTGATAGCGGGGTTAGTAGAGCCTGATAGTGGCGTGATTAGATTAAATGGTAGAGATATATCCGCATTTCCAATTTCAGTGTTGGCGACTAAGTTGACCTATTTACAACAGCACTATGCACTATCATTTTCGCTAAATGTGTCAGAAATTTTAACTTTTTATGCTGGGCACGCTGATATTCCGTATGATGTTGAGCAAGCACTTTTAATCAAGCCATTGTTACATCATAAGTTAAATAACCTCAGTGGCGGAGAACAGCAACGTGTGCATATTGCGCGATGCCTAATGCAAGTTTGGCATACCATTAAAAATGGCGACGCCTTGATCCTTTTAGATGAACCGATCCAAAGCCTTGACGTTGTATTTCAAGAACAAACCTTAGCTATGTTTAAGGCATTAGCACAAAAGGGAAATTTAGTGGTGCTGAGTATTCATGATGTGAACCTGTCTCTGCGTTATTGTGATCATGTTTTGATGATTAAAAATAAATCAGAATTTTGTACTGGTGACGTCAAATCCGTTATGACTGCTGAGAATATAACCGCACTCTACAATTATCCGTTCACTGCAGTTATAAACCAGAATAACTCAGAAAAATTCTTTATTAGAAGCCCACTTTAACCCCCCTTATGATATGCTTGAAGTCCTGTTGTGCTTGAGCTAATCGATTGTTAGTCAGAACCCAAACAGCTTCTGGTAAACAGCTTCTGGTAAACAGCTTCTGATAAACAGCTTATGATAAACAGAGATTAAAACAGGCACGCACACAAACATAAAATATATTATTTATTAATACGAACAATACATAACAGAGTAAAAGGAAACACAGTGAGTCAATGGAAACCCGATAGTTGGAGATCAAAGCCGATACTTCAACAACCCACATATCAAAACCAACAAGCACTTAAAGAAGTAGAAGCTAAACTAGCCGGTTATCCGCCATTGGTATTTGCTGAGGAAACACGTCAACTTTATAAGCAACTTGGCGATGTATGTGAAGGTAAAGGGTTTTTATTGCAAGGCGGTGATTGTGCCGAATCATTTGATGAATTTAATGCGCCTAAAATTAGAGATACGTTCAAAGTTATTTTGCAGATGGCGATTGTATTGACTTTTGCGGGTCGTTGTCAGGTGACAAAAGTAGCTCGTATGGCGGGGCAATATGCTAAACCTCGCTCATCTGACACTGAAACAATCAGCGGCGTTACCTTGCCAACTTATCGCGGTGACATTATTAACGGCTTTGATTTTACAGAGGCTTCTAGGCAACCGGATCCTCAACGTTTAATCGAAGCTTATAATAAAAGCGCGGCTACACTGAATCTATTGCGAGCATTCGCGCAAGGTGGTTTGGCCGACTTACACCAAGTTAATCGCTGGAATATGGCGTTTCTAGAAAATAATCCATTAAGAGAACGTTATCAAGATATGTCTGATCGTATTCAAGATACATTGTCGTTCATGGATGTGATTGGCATAAATGCACAAAACAACAGTTCATTGCATGAAACGTCGTTGTTTACCTCGCATGAAGCCTTACTATTGAATTATGAGCAAGCATTAACGCGCATTGATACCTTAACCGGCAAACCTTACAACTGTTCTGCACATATGTTGTGGATTGGTGAGCGCACACGTCAATTAGATCATGCGCATGTTGAATTTTTCAGTGGTATCAACAACCCTATAGGTGTGAAAATTGGCCCAAGCATGCAAGAAGATGAATTGATCCGTTTAATTGATGCCTTAAACCCAAACAATACGCCTGGGAGATTAACCTTAATCACCCGTATGGGAGCAAATAATCTAGGTGAAAAGCTACCGCGATTACTTCGCCGAGTCAAAGCTGAAGGTCGTAATGTAGTTTGGAGCTCAGATCCAATGCATGGAAACACCATCACCTCTAAAAGCGGTTATAAAACGCGTAATTTTGATGCTATTTTGACTGAAATCATTCAGTTTTTTGATGCCCACAAAGCAGAAGGAACGCATGCCGGTGGTATCCACTTAGAAATGACGGGTCAACATGTAACTGAGTGCACAGGTGGTGCATATAAAATAAGTGATGCTGACTTATCCCAGGCATATCAAACTCAGTGTGACCCGCGTTTAAATGCCGATCAAGTGTTAGAAATGGCTTTTTTAGTCGCTGATCATTTAAAGAGCGCAAAAGTGTAGTCAATTAATAGGGCTCGGCAGCGAGCCTTGAAATGAATCAATGAGTGGTATAACTCATTGATTTTTTCATTACAATATCTATATTTCCCTCCAATCCTTGAAGTCCGGTGACGCCGTTAACTGCTTTTATCAAAGCAGCATACAAACATGACAAAAATTTAATTTTTGTAAGCGAACTGTTTATTATTTGCACCAGTCTAATTGGGTATCATAAAATTAAAAGAACCTACCATGCTAAAACATTTATTGATCCTATCTGTTGTATTTGTCCTTGCTGCTTGCGGCAGGAATGATGCTGACCTCATTGAACCTGCAGAAATATTTAGCCCTAGCGGCAGTTTTAACCCTACGCTTAACGCTGGACAACAAGTTCCACAAACGGGCAGTGCCGATACTGCAACGGCGTCTGTCGAATATGATTCTGACGGTAATTTAATAAAAATAATGCTAGATGTAAGTTCTGTAAATATGCTTACAACGGCCACTTTACATATCGCTGCGATAGGAGAAAATAGCGCATCATTGTTTACCTTCGAAAATAACGACACTGATATGCTTGAGCTATCTAATGTGGTTAGTCCGCAGCAAATAAGTGCCTTACTTAACGGTTTAATGTACATCAATATCGCTACGATCGAGTTTCCTGGTGGAGCGATACGTGGGCAAATATTGCCGTCTGACGCAGTGGTTATCGGCTTTTCACTAACCGGCTCTCAACAAGTTCCTGTTGTTGCAACGTCAGCAAATGCAGACGGCTATGCAAGCTATAACAAAACAACGCAAGCGTTAACGCTCAAAGTAAACACAACGGGTGTTGAAGACGCCAGTATGGCGCACATTCACACAGGTCGAATTGGCGAAAACGGGCCAGTTTTAGTTGCTCTTGAGCAATCAATCGATGATGTTAATGTTTGGTCTGTACCTGAGGGTACGACGTTGAACGCAGAAATATTTGGCGTCTTAGCTTCAGGTGGTCATTACGTTAATGTGCATACGCCAGCTAATCCATCGGGTGAAATACGTGGGCAGATTGAGTGAATAAGTGTTACTTCACAATAGATACTTCACGATAGACACTTCACAATAGACACTCATATACGCCGAGTTGATTCAAATCAACTTCAGCCAAAGAGATATGCATATACTGACTTTCGTTAGAACAGGGTAGCATCGATTTTAAAGTCAAAATCGATGCTAGCTAAATTGATTATTAGGAGTTGAAATGTCGCTTTATCATCGTACCAACAACCGCACAAGCTTAGCTCTGGAAGTCCAATTGCAGTTTAAAGGTAAAAATCTGGGCCGCGCCTGTACACGAAATATCAATCCTTTTGGTGTCTTTATAGAATTACCCGAGCCTGAATTAGTCACTGATGATTTTGTTGGAATTTCTTTTACCAGTAAAAATGAAGATAAGGCTTGTGCATTACAAAAAGGCATGGTGATGCATGCCAGTAAAGAGGGTATTGGTATCCTGTTTGCCTCTTATAATGAAGAGTTTCGAACGATGTTGGAGCAAGAAATAAGTCAAGCGGGCAGTAGCGAAATAAACATATGAGTCATAGTCACCTATAGGTGGGCGTCGATGGGTCCTATAGATACTATTATTAGTTAGTAATACTTGCATCAATATTACTCATCAACTAGATGTACCTGATGTATTCAGTCGCCCTGAATCACCACAACGCGCTCTTCTTCTGTTAGTACTTGAGTGAACACCGTTGCTCGACGCAGATTGCGCATTTTCACTGATTTCTCCAAAAGTGCCGCTGTTAACTGCTCTGGTTTATCCTTTAATTCAAGAATAGATAACCAAGTTAAATAAGTCCCATAGCTCATCTGTTTTGCTGTATAGCGCATTTCTATTCGGGCTTGAATATCAGAAAATAAATCAGGATTTGCAAAGCATTTTTCCACCATTGCTCTGTGCAAATTGAGAATTTGATGGTCTATGCCTACGTTTTTTACTTGTACTTTTTCATACTGGGGTTTGCGCTTCGATTGCGCGCGACGTTCAGAATTAAATAAGCGCATATTAATATCGATTTTTATCACGGGTTTTTATTGTTTCTATATCTTCAGAGTTTGAAAATGCTGCTCGTCCGGCATTTCTATTTTCGTAAAGTAAAGGCGTAAGCAGAGGCTCCAAGCCATTCAGTTTGATTTCATACATTGACGCTAATTGCTCTCCTAGTTGGCCACTGGGAAAACCTTGCTTATGAAACCAGACTAAGTATGGCTCCGGTAAGTTGAGTAGTTTGGTGCCAGCATATTTACCAAAAGGCATAACGGTATTAACCAATGTTAACAAGGCTTCCTGCGACTGACTGCCGAAATCGATGTTCATATTCAACTCTTCTTATCTATATTCACGGTTAAAAATGCTTGCAGCTATAGGACTTAAAAAATAGTACGTAAATAACAGTACGTAAACAACAGTACGTAAATAACAGTACGTAAATAACAGTACGTAAATAACAGTACGTAAATAATAGTAAGTAAATAATAGTACGCAAATCAATAATGCCCGCAGTGTCACTAGGCATATCACCCAGTGTTAGTGTTTTTTTGTTGTGCTTGCCACAAGTTCGTATATATTCCATTTAGATTAAGCAAGTCGCTATGTGAACCCTGTTCTGCAATTTGTCCCTTGTCCATAACAATAATAATATCAGCATCAACAATAGTTGAAAGTCGATGTGCAATCATAAAGCTCGTGTAGCCTTTGGCTATTTCTCGCAAGGCCGACAGTATTGCTTGCTCCGATTGTGAGTCAAGTGACGATGTTGCCTCATCGAACACCATGATAGGAGGGCGTTTTAATATTGTTCGAGCAATCGACACGCGTTGTTTTTCGCCACCGCTGAGCTTTAGACCACGCTCACCCACTTGGGTGTCGCCTTTGTCTGGAAGAAGGTTTACGAATGCATCTAAGTGGGCTAATTTTATTGCTTCTTGAATTTCTTCTTCAGAGGCATCAGGACGTCCATAGCGAATGTTTTCGTACAGTGTGTCGTTAAATAAAACGGTATCTTGTGGCACGATCCCAATATGTTGTCTCACCGAATCCTGGGTATATTGCGCGATGTCTTGGCCATCAATTTTTATACTTCCCGCGGTGGGGTCGTAAAATCGAAATAACAATTTTACTAGGGTTGATTTACCCGCTCCACTCTCGCCAACCACGGCAACTTTGGTCCCTGCTTTGACTACAAAATTAACATTTTCGAGTATCTGACGATCTTTATGATAAGCAAACCCAACGTTCTCAAAGACAATTTCACCCTTAGTCACATGTAACTCTTTTGCATCCGCCTTATCAACAATAGCAGGCTGTTGTTCTAGCAAGGCAAATAGGTTTTCGATATTAGTTAATGAGCCTCTAATTTCACGATACACAAAGCCTAAAAAGTTCAATGGCATAAATATCTGCATGGTAAACGCATTCACCAATACAAAGTCACCAATGGTCATGTTGCCGTTTGCCACATTAATCGCAGCTAAAGCCATCATCGAGGTCATCGCACCAGCAATAATGAACGCTTGACCTCCATTTAATGCAAATAAGGATAAGCGATTTTTTCGACGTGCATTTTCCCATTTTTCAAGGTCAACGTCATACCGGTTTGCTTCAAATTTTTCATTATTGAAGTATTTGACTGTTTCGAAGTTGAGCAGACTATCGATGGCACGTGATGTCGTATTGTTATCAGCTTGATTTACTTCTTTCACATATTTTGTACGCCAATCGGTCGCTTTCAAAGAAAAAAACACATAAAGCACAACAGAAACAAAAATGACCAAAGCAAAACTGGCACCGTAATTATAAAACAAGAGCCCAACTACCATGCCAATTTCAAGCAGAGTAGGGCCTATATTAAAAATCAAAAAGCGCATTAAAAAGCTGACGCCCGATGTGCCGCGCTCTATATCACGAGATAAACCGCCGGTTTGACGAGAAAGATGAAAGTCGAGGTCCAGTTTATGTAGATGATTAAATACGGTTAGGCCCAGTCGACGCATTGCGCGCTCGGTAACACGACCAAATAAAGTATCTCTTATTTCACCGAACAATACGTTAGCGAGTCGCAAGACACCGTAAGCAATAATAAGACCTATTGTGGCCGCCATTATTACTTCTTTTGTGGTGTTTAAATTAAGGTTATCTACCGTATCTTTTAATATAAAAGGGAGTGCTACACTGGCTAATTTGGCAGCCACTAAACAGCTGATGGCAAGCCATACACGGGTTTTAAATTCAGTAAGATAAGGTAATAGTTTTGTTAGTACGCGCCAGTTTATTGAAGCGTCTTCTGGATCATTGTAGCGGGATTGTCGCATGGTTTTGTTGTACCACCTTTGATAATGAGTCGATATTCTATTCTCAAGATAGTACGCGAAATATCCGTTAAACGTTTAATAGATTGCGCAGTTTTTTGTATTTTTGAGATTGTTCAAAACTAAGTTTTTTCTGTTCGAGTACATTTATATTGCGGCTAACGTGTAAACCCAACTCTGAAATAGCGGTGTTCATTTGCAGTTTTGAAATGACATGCAACAAATTTAATGCAATCGCGGTATTTTTCGGCATTAATGCCGAAGCTTGTGAAAATATTTCAAATGCTTTGGCAAAATTACCGTTATTAAAGGCCTGTATTCCTTCCTTATTTAACTCTGTTGGATTCAATTGAATACGTTGTTTTTCTAGTTTCTCTTTGCTTATTAATGTTGACAGCAGCGAGACATCGGAAAGTTGACCGTCAATATAATTGATGCGCTTTTGAGCGCGTGCCTCCAACACATTATAGAGTGCAATAGCATCGTCTTTTAATCCGATTTCGTGCAAGGCTTTTGCTTTATCGATCAGGGCCTCATCTGACATAAATGAATTATCTCTACTAAATTGTTCGACAATTTCGAGCGCCTTTTCGCTTTCGTTTTGTAAATACAAAATGCGTGCCTGCATCACTTTTACTTCTTCAGCATGTTCTTCGATGACATAGTTTTTTTTCAACTGAGTTAAAAATTGCTTGGTCGCATTCATAATATCGTGCAGTTGTTTGGGTTTAGCACTCATTGCATAGTCGATACCCGCACGAACCGCATTCTTATATAACTCGGGTGATTCTTTTACCGAATTTTTTGCAAAAGTCAGCATGCGTTTAGTGATATCAAACTCGGTTTCGTGATCATGTGATAATTTAGCCAACAAACGAGCTGTGTTTTGAAGCTTAAAATTTTTGGGTGAGTTCTCGGTAGCCATTAATGTACTTTCAAGTGCCTCATTAAATTTACTATGCTTAACATGTAATACAGCTAAGAGCTCATAAGCTATTGTTTTGGTCTCTCTTTTACAGGCCAAATTAATGATTTTCTTTTCAGCTTCATCATCTTGATCAAGTGCAATGAGGCACTTAATAAACCCAATTTCAGCCCAACTAAGTGCCTGTACTTTTAGCATTGATGTAAAAAAGGCACCTGCGTCAGTATAGCGTTGGCTTAGCAATAATACGTCACCTTTGGTTTTGAGCGCGATTGGAAAAAGTTCTCGATTACTTTGAGATGAGAGAACTTTGTCAACTTCAGTGAGGGCTGAGTTATACTTTTGTTGCCCGATAAATTCGCAAGTCGCACTCATTCGCTGCTTTTTTTTGTATACGCGGTGAATGCGTTTCTCAAGCTTTTGGGTATCGACTGGTTTCGCAATAAAGTCGTCAGGAGGTAAATCGACAATGCTTTGAATAATTTCAAAGCTAGTGGTGGTGCTAGTAAAAATAAATCCAGTTTTGCTATTTAACAATTTTAACTGCAATAACTGCTCGTAAAAATACAGGCCGTCATGTTCAGTTTGAATACTATATGCACAAATAATTAAGTCAAAAGGCAGCTTCTCAATCGCCAGCAGGGCACGACTAGTTGATTCGACATATTGAATATCTCTAAAACCAATTTGCTCTAAAGGTGATGTAAAATGTTTTTTAGCGCTGACCACATTGTCAATAATGAGGATACGTATTCTTGTTATGACAGCCAAGTCCATTATCATCTACTATTAATTCTTATTACTGAATTTATTATCGTTATATCCATAATATACTTGAATTAAATCTTTTTTAGTATGCCTAAATTAAACAATAGAAAATCAGGTGATTGAAAGGTACTCAGTTGTCGAAGCGGTCGGTTTTTTAAACGGAACTAATAAGTCACTGCACATAAATTCGTCGAACGGCGGTCGTTCTCCCATTGAGTATGGAAATCCTTCAATTCTTTGGTCTTAAGCACCAAAAAATGCCTAACAAGGACCAAGCAGCATCAGCCGCTGAGGACTTTACGCTCGGTGGCAAAGGGCTCTGCGCCATTCACTTATTATATTATCTTCTCCTTATAACCTCTACATAACCTCTACACAACTTTAATTTTATTTAGATAACCTTGGCTCCATGTATTAAATTCACTAGCTTAGCTCAGCTGCAGCGATGTCGTCAAAACACAGAGCTGGGCTTAAATAATTTGCTTGGTTTTTGGCTTCACCAAACAAGCGACGATTAAAACTACGATGCCAATGGCGGCGCCGAGTGTGATGACGGTATAGCTTGGTTCTGAATTGAGGCGCCTAATAACGATAAACACCAAGCCCCAAATAATGGGAAAGGCGTACGCCCGATTGCCACCGCTTTTAAGGATGATAAATACTCCCCACATAAGCGCAAGCGCGAGGATAATAGTATGGGAGAGTTGAGTATCTAGCCCAGCGTTTGTCATTAATGTCACCGTTTGAGTGGTCCAGTTTAAGAACACGGCGATTGAGCACCAGCCTGCGATTAACGAAAGGCCCAACCATGTCACGATTTTCTCAAATCCTTTAAGGTTTCCCTTCTCTGTGGTTACAATCAGCATGGCTTTGACCAGCAGTAACATGGTCGGGATAAATATAATTGCGGTGCTCAATAGTGCCCAATTAAAGGGCTGCATTGGTGCGAAAGCATTGACAATTCCCCACAGGCAAACGCCCGCAAAACCAGCTGCGCTCCACCATCCGAGACGTCTAAACACGCCACGTTCGCGGTTTCTCGGACGTGCTTGAACAAGGCCGTAAGCAATGCAGAGCAAAAATATCGGCAGCCATATTGAAAACGCCGCGCCAAACGGTGTTAACAAATTCGTGTTGGGATCTGACATATCGCCTGGGCTATTCGCTCCCTCAATAACAAAACCAAGGCTGGAGCAAATCCACATCAGCGGCGCGAGGATTAAGTTAGATATTTGACGTAGGCTATCGTTCATGATCTCACTCTGTATATTATTAAAGTCTTACCTGCGTGTATAAGTACAATAAACGGCATACCTGATCTATGCAACAATCCAAGCCCTCGTTGCAAGAGTTCGCGTTCAATTAACAGTATACTGCGCTCGTCTCTTTATTGTGTGAGTAGCTAAGGAGTATCTTAGCTATGCTTTACTGTTCGACGAATTCAATTTGGCCTGTTAACCATATTCAATTGACCCTGTGTAGTCTAAAATGATCTGCATCGGGATTGATCCCTAAGACGGTGTACATTCGTTTAAGCTATTAAGTAGTTGTTTGCGGACTGACTGGGAAACAGGCCAACAGACCCGTGTTTCCTCAAATGAGACGCATATCTCGCAAATTAGGTTATTAGCATGAATCATAAATTAGGTTATTAGCATGAATCATAAAATATTTTACTTCGTCCTGGTTTTGAGTCTGGGCTTTATTGGTTTCAAGGCCATTGGACTAAATAATGTGGCTCTTCAAGATCCGCAGTATGCACCATCTGATCCATCCCTGAAAGTAGCCACGTTCGCAGGGGGCTGTTTTTGGTGTGTTGAGGCCGGTTTTGAACAAATTCCTGGTGTGGCCGAAGCAGTCTCTGGCTACAGCGGCGGTATTGAGAAAAATCCGAACTATCAGCAAGTTGCTAGCGGTGCAACGGGCCATACGGAAGCTGTTCAAGTTTATTACGATCCACAGGTCATCACTTATGAGGGACTGCTACAAGCACTTTGGCGAATGATGGACCCAACTGATGTCGACGGTCAGTTTGTAGACCGAGGCAAACAGTACCGTCCCGCTATTTTTTTCCACAACGCTGAACAAAAACTTAGCGCTGAGGCTTCTATTCAGGCCTTGCAGAACAGTGGTCGCTATGACAAACCGGTGGCGCTGGAGGTAAGCCAGTTTGAGTCATTTTATGACGCAGAGGAATATCATCAGGATTATTATAAAAAAAATCCGATAAGGTATAAGTATTACACTTTTAACTCCGGCCGCTATCAGTTTATTGATAAGGTATGGGGGGAGGACCGTGAAATTGACTATGCCCAATACCGGCCCAAAACCAGCGAAGCTGCTGATGGAGGCCAGCATGGTAGGTTTGATCAGCAGGCCTTTAAAAAGCCAAGTGATGAACAACTTCGTAAACAATTAACCAGTATTCAGTATAAGGTTACCCAGCAGGATGCGACTGAGCCCTCCTTCAACAATAAATATTGGGATGAAAAACGTGCCGGTATTTATGTCGATGTGGTCTCTGGTGAACCTTTATTTTTGTCCACTGACAAGTACAAGTCAGGTACAGGATGGCCGAGCTTTGTTCGGCCAATCAGTTCGAATGCGGTGGTGGAGAAAGAAGATCGCTCTTGGTATGGGGGAGTGCGCACCGAAATTCGCAGTGCACTGGCAGATTCCCACTCAGGCCATGTTTTTAAAGATGGACCGAAACCAACGGGATTACGCTACTGTATGAACTCAGCCGCGCTTAGATTTATTTTGAAAGCTGATATGGACAAAGCCGGATACGGTCAATACGTTGACCTAGTGAAAAAACCCATCAGCTAGGGTTACTGGATATCTATGAAAGCAACACGGCATACGCTTATTCTCGCCGGCGCTGGCCATGCTCATTTAGTTGCCGTGCGCGGCTGGATAGATAATGGATATCGACCTCCAAAAGGTACAATATTGCTCAGCCCTGATTCGCACGCTTGGTATTCAGGGATGATGCCTGGTCTCGTTGCTGGCCGCTTTACTGAAGAAGAGTGTGCGATCGAACTTGCGCCTTTATGCAAGGCCTGTGGGGTCGAACTAATGATTGGTGAAATTGCGACGTTGAACGCCGTAAGTCGCAAATTGAAGCTGCTTGACAAAAGAGAACTTGAGTATGACTATCTCTCATTAAACGTAGGTTCGGTGCCACCTCAGCCCAGTCTAAACGACGGTAGTATTAATGTTGCCCCAGCAAAACCGTTTGCGGCTTTTAACAACCATTGGCAAGCGTGGCGAGGGCATAACGACTCAATACAGATAGCGGTACTGGGCGGCGGAGCGGCGGCATTCGAGCTCGCACTAGCTTTGCATCAGATTTTACCTCAAGCGCAGTTATCATTGATTTGCAGCGGTGATTTGCTGGATGGTTATTCGTTGGGGCTGCGCAAACGAGCCAGCAAAATACTATATAAACGCGGTATTGACCTGCGTAAAGGCACTCGAGTCGATTGTATCGCGGGTGGTTGGTTATTGAGCAACAAACAACGAATACAAAGTCCCGATGCGCTTGTGATCGCAACAGGCGCTGCACCGCAGCCCTGGCAGTCTACCTCTGGTCTTAGTTGCGACAATTCAGGCTTTGTGCGAGTACGAGCAACCTTACAAAGTGAAAGTCACCCCGAGGTCTTAGCGACTGGAGATTGTGCAAGTCAGCCTGGAGCATTCCATTCTGGTGTTTATGCGGTGCGACAAGGAGCGGTGTTGAGCGAAATCATTCCTGCATTGTTGGCAGGCAGAACACTGCGTGAATACCAGCCCCAACCACGTTCGTTAGCTTTGCTCTCCACTGCTGATGGCAGCGCACTGCTGGACTACCAGCATTTTAGTCTGGGTGGACGCCTCATAGGCCTGTGGAAGGACTATCTAGATCTGGGCTTCATGAAGCACCATCGGCTGGACTGAAGTACGCAGACCCGCAGCGTATTTTACGGTAGTTAATTGCGCAAATGTGTTCAACCTGAAACATCTCATTCGTCGTGCGGTGCCTTCAAATCTTGCTCTTTCAAGGTATAATAACCACCGTAAATTCGCGTGAATACGGTGATACTTGCCGCAATTGCAAACCCGTAGGCTAACCATGGAAAATGTTCTGGCCAGATGCAAAAGGCGATAAAAATTAGAATGGTTTCTGTGCCTTCGGTTAAACCATGTAGATAATAAAAACTTTTGTATTCAAATTGAGGCTTAATTAACTGGTATTTTTCTGCCGGTATAGCAAAGGCTAAGAAGCTCGATCCTGTTCCAATAAAAACGGCTAATAAAATAGCGGCTGGCAGCGCATTTTGAGCCGTGTCTCCAAGTGCAAAGCCAACTGGCACCGCCGCATAAAAAAGAAAGTCTAAGCAGATATCTAAAAACCCGCCTGCGCTGCTGCTAGATCCTTGATACCGTGCAAGAGCACCGTCTAATCCATCTAAGATCCGATTACACAAAATGACGGTTAAGGCCAAATACCACCATTGCAAAGCTAAAAATGGGACTGCCAACAAACCAACGGCAAAGCCGGTGAACGTTAACTGATTTGGCGTTACCTTAGTACGGTCTAGAAGCTTAACCAAGGGCATTAATAACACTTTTACCGCTGGCGTAATTCTTGCGTCTAACATTGTTAAGCGCTCCTTGTATTTGACAAATTAATCACCTTACCTGCTGCGGCGTCTGCGTCACTTTGATCATGGGTAACCAATATAGCGGTCAAACCGCGCTGGCGTATTTGTTCAAATACGAGTTCTCTTGTTGCTTGCCTAAGTTGACTGTCGAGCTTGCTAAAAGGCTCATCTAGCAAAATTACCCGTGGCTCGTTCAACAATACTCGCAGCAGTGCAACACGCGCTTGTTGGCCACCTGATAGGCTTTTAGGTGCTCGCATTTCCATACCGGATAAGTTAACTGAGGCCAATGCCTTTGATATACGCTCTTTTTTGCTGTTCGATTTTGAAGCCTGCATGCCAAATTCGATGTTGCCTGCGACTGTAAGATGATTGAACAGCAACGGATCTTGAAAAAGAAGCGCAATTTGTCGCAAATGACTGGGAGTTTGGCTTATATCTTGGCCACCTAGCAATAGTTTCCCTTCTGCTGTAAATGCAGGATATAGCATTCCCGATAGCCAACTTAGTAAAGTCGATTTGCCGCTTCCTGATGGCCCCATGATGGTCAATATTTCACCCGCCAATAGGCTTGTGTCTAGCGTAAATAAAAGTGACTCATTTTTGTAAATACATAAGTTTTGAATGCTTAACATGTTGTTTGCTGGATCCATCGCTTAACACCTTGGACGAAAAAAAAGTTTAGGGATCAGCCAAGCAAGTATAAATCCGAAGGCTGGCAGCAGAAGCTGTATTATGACATAGACCGCGCTTATACGCCTACTGGCACCGCTTGCAATAGCCACAGCTTCGGTGGTTAGGGTATTTATACGTCCGCCACCTAGTAATAATGTTGGCAGATACTGACTGAAACTAATGGCAAGTCCAAGCGCACTAGAAAATAAGATAGGCGGCATTAATTGAGGCAGTTTTACCGAATAAAACACGCTCCATGGCGAACAGCCTAAAGACGCCGCCACCTTTGCATAGCGCAAATCGAGCTTGCGATAACTTGTGGCTAAAGACAAAAACACGTATGGCATAACAAATAGTAAATGGCCGACCACCACCATGCTAAATACGGCATTAACACCAATGATTTCTTTAACCCATACAATGCCAAATAAAAAAGCGATACTGGGTACTAACAAAGGTAAATAAATCATTAGACTAGCAACAGAACTTAGCTGTGTACGGCGTTGTTGTTCTGCCTCTAATGTGAATAAAGCAAGGAATAAAGCAATACCGGTGGCAGCAAGAGCGACTAAAATTGTGTCGTTGATAATTTCTGGTAATTGCTGTAAAGCGCTTTGCCAGTGCAGAGTAACTAATTGATCGGGATACGCTTTTGGAAAAGACCAATAGCCAGCAAACGACCAAAGCACTAAGCCAATCAATGCCAAAACGATGGCAAAAAGCACTAGAAGCGTTATGCAATGAGTTAGGAATTTCCAAGTCATATCAGCATACGTTCTGCGTCCATTTATCAACCTAGATAAACAAAATCGTTTAACGCATTGTTCTAATAACCACCAAGTAAATAATACACACAAGGTTAGTATAACTTGCACTAGCGCGCCTGCCGAGGCTTGGATCCTTAAGTGCAAGTCAACATCGTTAAACCACTGCATAATGGCAACTGCCAGAGTGGGTGGCGTATTTGGACCTAAGATTAACGGGATTTCTATGCTGGCGCTAGAATAAGCCAAAATAGCAAAGATAGGTAAGCGCATAAAAGGATAAAGGATAGGTAAAACGGCTTTGCAAAAGCTGGTAAAAGGGTAATAGCCAAGGCTAAGCGCGACTTTGTATTGCCCCTCAATAGTTTGTTTAATTTCTTTTTGCTGCATGGCGGCCATTGCCATTAACAAAATGAAAGGTAGTTCCTTTAAAGTAAGCCCTAAAATGATGCTAAAACCGAGGGGGTCGTTTGGTAAAAGTATATCTGGTGGTAATTCAGCACCGCTTAGCCATGGCGAAAATAAACGCATGATCAAGCCAGATGGCGCAATTAGAAATCCAATAGCAATAGCTGCTGCCGCATGAGGAATAACCAATATTGGCCCTAAAAGTTTTTGAATGTGTCCTAGCAGTTTACTGTCGAAGTAATTCCCCAGTATTAAAATACTTAAAATGACCGCAAAAAATGTACTAATGAAGCTAGTTGAAAAACTTAAGGTTAGCATTGTGACGAAACCAGGGGTTTGAAATAGAGCCTTAAAACCTCTGAAGTCAACGCTATCTTCGCCAAGTGCAGGTAACCAACCAAATGCCGGCAGTATAACGCCTAATAAGCCGGCGACAACAGGTACTAGCAGCAGTGTTATTAGAATGCTCGGAGTTAGCTTTACCCAGCGTGTAAAAAGCGATGTGTCGACTATCATTGCTTTGCACCGTATCGTTTTTCCCATTCTTTGGAAATTACTGCGCTCCACTGTGGATGAGGTTCACTCAAAGATGGACTCGTATCCGACTCAGGCAAGGCGCTTGGATGCTGTTTAGGCGAGCTAAACAGCAATTGTTTATCGGGCGCTAGTAAGCTTAAATCTACCACAGTCCGGTCACCCCAATTACTTGGCTGCTGCTTTTTTGCTTGTGCTTCTATGCTCATTAAAAAATTAGCGACTACTTTTGCGCCAGCCTTATGCTTGGCGTTAACCGGTATAGTGACAAAATGCACATTGCTTAAACTACCGTCTTTCATTGCATAACTTCGAATGCTAAGAGGTAAGTCAAAACGGTCGACGGCACCGGGTATGTCAGAAGCAGAAAAAGTAAAGCCTAGGTCAAGCTCGCTGTCACCAACTAAGCGCCTAATGCTTGTGCCATCGCTTACAAAGTATCGACCTTGACGCCACAATTGTGGGTGAAGCTGATCTAAAAATGCCCATAAAGATGATAATAATTGGCGTTCACTTTGCGGTGTTGGTGCTGCATATAGCTGCTCATAAACGCCTGCATCCTGCTGCTGGTTGAGTATTATTAATGCATATTTTAAAAAGCTCAAACCTAAAAAATCAGGCGGTTTAGCATAGGTAAAGCGCCCTGGGTTAAGCTTACTCCAAGTTAATAGTTGTTGCAGAGTTGTTGGCGGCGTTGATATGGACGCATTATTGTAATAGAAGGTCAGTGCGGCTCTTCCCCAAGGTGCTTCCATACCGTTTGTCGGCATACCAAAATCCATCGTCATGGCGGGGTTTTGATCTGGATTGGTCAGGAAAAAATTGGGTAGGTTGCCAACCCAGTTGGCTTCAAGCAAATTGTTTGTTGCCATAGTCGCAAAATTTAGGCCGTTTATCCATAAAAGGTCAACCTGTCCTGCGCTGATATTTCCCGCTGACATTTCTGCAAGCACGCGGCTCACAGCATCACTGGTTTGCGCCAGTTTGACGTGCTCTAAATTGATGCCGTATTTGTTATCAACTCTTTTTGCAATCCATTGGAGATAACGGTTAACTTGAGGATCGCCGCCCCAAGCATAAAAATAAACGCTTTCGTCGCGAGCGTCTTGGAGTGTCTGCTGCCAAGCTGTTTTTTCTGAATACGTCTGTGCGTTAATAAACGGACAAACCAAGAGTAGTGTCCAAATTAACCAGCGCCTTAACCTAAAAGCTTTATTTTTTATGATGGGCAAGCGATATCCAGCCTATTTTTTCACATCGTTTAACTGCCAATTATAGTCTGAGTAAGTGATTGTCATCTTTTTATTCTTCAATTTAGCCCTTTGCTCGGCAGTCAAGTCGAGTGACTCAGGATACAATAGTAAAAATGACTCAACGCTATTTGCTCCTCTGAACTCTTTTTCAAAATCGCCTTTGTACCATTTGAATATTGACGACAAATACAGTTGCTTATCCTGCACATAGTTTCGGCTTTTATCGGATAAGAACCTTTGCGTTTGCTGTTCCAACTGGGTGTCAAGCTGGTCAGCATCGTAAGCCTCTTCACGCAGCGCTGGGCAGCCTATACTAGCGCAATTGACAGCGAAATGAATACGCGGCTCTTTATATTTATTGCCGCCTCTGATGAGTTCGTGCTCTATGTCATCAAGACTATAAGTATGCCCTAGTAAAGTAATAAAAGACCTTTCCCAAGGCGACCGAAAGAAGCTACCTAAATCTCTAATGGATTTAACATCAGGATACTCAGTTAAAATAAGTTCTACTGTCCATGCGTTATAAGCATTTATTAAAAACGCTAATTGCTTGGCATCACTCCACTGACTGAAGTCTGAGAGACTGATTTGTTCGAGCTCGTTAAGATAAGCCTTTAGCTGACTTCGTTGTGCTAAAAAACCGGTGTAATCTACTGCGGTACTATGGCCCTGATTGATTGGAATTACGTGCTCAGCTAACAAGGTATTCCAGCTTTCATGGAGCGTTTTTGCTTCAACTAAAGGGGTAAAAATGGCGTGTAAAATAATGCTCGCTATTGCATAGCCTTTTACTCGCGAAGTTGTTACCGTCGGACCTCTCAATGTGTGCATATCATTATCTTCTTATGAACGTATGGTACTTCTCGAGTAATCTGAGCACTGCTTCGGGAGCATGCGCCCGTTTCCATTCACCAGCAGCAGATTTATTAGCCTCAGCCCAGGTCGGATAGCTATGAATGGTACCCAAGATTTTTTCAAGACCAAGACCGTGTTTCATGGCTAAAACAAATTCAGCTATTAAGTCGCCAGCATGCTCTGAAATGACCGTCACTCCTAAGATTTTGTCTTTGCCTTTTGACGTAATTACTTTTATAAAGCCTTTGTTTGCGCTTTCGGTAATGGCCCTGTCGAGCTCTTCAAAGTCATAACGCGTTACCTCATACTCAATTTGTTGTTGAATGGCTTCTTGCTCATTAATACCTACTCGGGCAACTTCAGGGTCGATGAATGTAACCCATGGGATTACGCGATAATCGACCTTAAACTTTTTAAAATTCCCAAATAGACTGTTAACCGCTGCATACCAACCTTGATGAGCTGCAACATGCGTAAACTGATAAGGTCCAACAATATCGCCAGCAGCTAAAATATTCGGGTATTTGGTTTCTAAAAATTCATTAGTACTAATTGTACGACCGCTTTCAATACCCAAAACATCCAAACCGTAACCTTCTAGACGAGCGGCGCGGCCAACTGCACAAATCAACTGATCGTATTCTATCGAAAGTTCTTTTTGATCGTGCTTCACGATGATGAATCTTTTGCCATCATGTTGCTCAAAGCGCAATGCTTCGTGCTCGGTTAACACATTCACACCGCTGTCCTGAAGGCTTTGCATGGCGAAGTCAGAAACCTCTTCGTCTTCTTTTGTCATTATACGTTTGGCAAGTTCAATCTGGGAAACTTCAGAGCCTAATCGGGCAAATGCTTGTGCAAGTTCACAGCCAATAGGACCGCCACCCAGCACCACCAGTTTTTTAGGAGCCTCTTGCAGTTTTGCAAACTCTGTCCACATGGTGTCGCTGGTAACATAAGCAGAATCATCAATGCCCGGTAACGGCGGTACAAAGGGGCGTGCGCCTGCAGCAATAACGATATTACGGGCGCTTAAGCGTTGTTTACTACCATCATTTAAAGCAATTTCTACGGTCCAAGGATCGACAAAGCTAGCATATCCTTTAATAACTTCTACGCCTAGCTTAGTATAGCGTTCAACGCTGTCATGCGGGGCTATTTGAGCAACAATATCGTGCACGCGCTGCATGACCTTAGCAAATGAAAAGCTCACTTTGGCCTCGTCGAAGCCGTATTTTTCTGCTTGCTGGAATTGGCTGAGTACTTTTGCACTCTTAATGATGGCTTTACTGGGCACGCAGCCGTAGTTTAAGCAATCGCCCCCCATTTCGCCAGCTTCAATCAACGTCACTTTGGCTTTCACGGCGGCGGCAATATAACTCGTCACTAAACCGCCCGCACCCGCGCCAATCACAATTAAATTGCGGTCGAAACTTTTTGGTTTGTTCCAATCTTTATACACCCGCTGTTTTTTTATTATGTTAATAATCGTTTTGGCTATTAGTGGGAAAATACCCAACAAAACAAAGGAAAGGATAAGGTCGAACGATAAGATACCTTGCAAGCTATCGAGTTGAGCAAGCTGCGTGCCTGCGTTTACATACACAAGAGTACCGGCCAGCATGCCTATTTGACTGACCCAATAAAAGGTCCATGATTTAATTGAGGTTAAGCCCATTAGCAGGTTAATTAAAAAGAACGGAAAGAGGGGGACTAGGCGCAGTGTAAACAAATAGAAAGGGCCTTGTGAAGCCATGCCTTTATCTATCGAAGATAAGCGTTCAGGAAATTTTCTTTTTATGGTCTCTCTTAATATATAGCGAGATACTAAGAAGGCTAATAATGCACCGACGCTTGAAGCGAAAGAGGCGAGCAGCAGACCTTCAACTAATCCAAATAGCGCACCAGCAGTGATGGTCAGTATGGCCGCGCCAGGTAATGAAAGCGCGGTAACTATAACATATATAAAGAAGAAACCGCCTAATACTAAGACAGGAGAAGCATCGCGCCATTGCCTGAAGTCGTCAATGGAGCTCTTAAGACCTTCCAAAGTGAGGTAGGTATTCAAATTGAAATAGAAAAAGCTTGCGATTAAAGCCGCTAAAACGACGACTACGGTAATTTTTTTAAACATGTTGTTACTTCCTTAAAATGAGTAGGTCAGCTTCACTTCGCCATGAATGGGCAGTTCTGGAAAGACTAATGTTGAGCCAAAAAATCCGCCTTCGAAAACCGGTCGCCAATTTTTTTCATTGGTAATATTAGTAAGTGCAAAACGAAGGGCTAACCGCTCACTAAACATATAACGAGTATTCACATTGAGGGTAACCTGATCGCGGATCATCACCGTTGCTAAAAAATCTAAGGGGTAACTCTTTGTGTAGATGCCCGAGAAACCTATGGTCCAGTGCTCTTTGATGTTAACACCTGCGCTTAACCCTAAGCTTTGCTGCGGGATCCCTTGTAGCCGATTAGTTGATTCTGGAAATGGCGTGAAGTTAGGCGAGCCTAAGGCCGTTCCTTGAATAATATCAGGGCGGGAGTTGTCAAAAGCATCGGCTACCTGTCGAGATTCTTGGCTTGCTCCGCTGTTGTCGTAACGCACATCTACGTAAGTATATCCGGCGTTGAGCCAAAAGCGCTCGGCGCTATAAAAGGCTTGCACTTCTAAACCTGTTGAACGAATTCCTGTGTTGCTGCCATCTCGGTTTCTCTGGCTTCTCTTTTGATTAAACCAAGCGCCATCTATATACCATCCGCTGTCGTCGGGTGCATACTTTAGACCCACTTCAAATAAACTATTATCGGTGGCAAAATTTAGCTCGCTAATGGTGTTATCACCACTCAAGGTATTGCCTCCTGCCATGCTGTTTGAAGTGGCTTCATTGTAACTGGTGGCAAGATATGAGGTTAACGAAGGAGTAATAGTGTAAGTCACGCTAATTTGCCTAGAGAGCAGCATATCATTAATACTGTCGTAAGCAGCAATTTGTCCCCGCGGCGCAATGGGGTCTTGGGCGTTAACATCGTAATAATCAAGTCGCAAGCCGATACTTGTGCTGAGGTCGTCAGTCCATTTGCTGTCGTGCTGCACGGCCAAACCGGTTTGTAAGCTGCTTGAATCAGTGGTGTCTGATAGGGAAAAGTCACCCATGCCGTCACCATTAATATCGTATTGCCCACCGGGCGAAACAAATACACCAGGACGTAGCTCGACTAAGCGGTCTTGTTGTGTATTTGTCAGTGGGATGCGCCGGTTTGTGATAGGGCCAGTTAGGTCGATTGGAGCATCGGCTTCTGTGGTAAATTGACTATAGCCAAGTACACTATTATAGCGAACATCAATTGCCAATATGCTTTGTTGATTGTCGTTCCAACTGTATGCTAATTCGGTGCGGTTTTGCGCAGTTTTAGCAGCATCAATAATTTCTACAAAACTATTTTGGGCAATTCCTTCACGCTCAAGGTGTTGATAATAGGTGGTGTTTTTTAGGTTTATTCTATCGTTAAGTTGACGTCGGTAGATGCTGTGCATTAAGAAGGTTGTCGCATTGTTGATATTATCTGGGTCTGTGAATACTCGACTTCTGTCGATGACAATTTGCGCCGTCGGTGAGATGATTGCGCCAGCGCCAGGAATGAAGCTGCCGTTAGCTTGAACGCCTTGGCCTGTGATATACAAGCCATTATCAATCAGATTTTGGGTAGGTCGATTTATACCTGCGTTGTCAGTAAACTGCACATCATAATATTCAAAGTTAATATTCCAGCTGCTGTCGGAGTCTGGCACGAATAGAAGTGCTCCATACAAGCTGTCGCTTTGATATGAGCTGAAATCATAAAAGTCACCATTGTCGATACGCTCATAGCTTAGCCGCAAGCCGCTTTTATTTTTAACTAACACCATTGACGTATCTATTTGGGCGCGATAACTATCCCATCTGCCTGCTGAAACAGAAAATTGACTGTCTTGTTCGGTGATTGATGCTCGTTTAGACTGTAAATTAACAAACCCACCGTTGCGTTGACTGGTGCCAAATAATACTGGAGGTGGTCCTTTTACAACGTCAATTTGTTCAATTGCGTTGAATGATAGCGGCACACCAAAGCCATTGTTACCTGCTTGACGTCTCACGCCGTCTTGCAGTAATTCGCCTAATTGTCCTCTGATTGTTGGTAGGCTAGGAGCGCCAAAACCTGTCGCAGCATAAGTATTTGGGCTAACGGCTAAAATATCTTGCAAGGTCGTGATATTCAGTGCTTCCATCATTTGAGCCGAGATGGGGGTTATTGAACGTGGAATATCTTCGATGGTTAAGCCATCGCCAAAAGGTCCATTGATTAAAGCCTCTTTAGGTGACATTAAACTCGCATTAGACCCGCTATCAGTGACCTTAATAACTTCAATTGACGCTTCTGTTGTTTGCTGAGCCGCGACTGTAAAACAAAAAAGTGAAAGCAGGATAGATAGCGCAACAAGCGAGTGGCGCGGTGTAGACGAATTTCGTCGCATATTTGATAAATCCATGTAATTAGTTAAAACAGTATCAATACGCTGTCTGACATTAAGTGATCATAGACAAACAGTGTTGCTGCAGGCAGTAGCTTGGCTTAGTAGACCCTTATTAGGAAATTATTCTTTCAAATAATTATAAAACGACCTATCGTTTTTACCCAAACTGCCCGATAACGCTTCTGTTAGTTGCAATTTTGCATAAATGTCAGCTCTGTATGAATATCACCCGTGTTGAAGTTGAGCCAAACGTCAAGACGATCTTAATGTTAGGGCCGCACTGATTACCTTGTTGCAAATGACTTGTTTTGATCTACACCCGCTATTTGCAGATGCATTTTTAGCTATTGAATTGGTCTATAAAGCGTTGAATTCTTTTCGCATTGGCGCCCAAATCACTCTGACCAATCCTCGACACTGAGCGCAAATCGATATATGTAGCATCTGGCGTTTGCGAATTTGACCGCAGTCTAATAACGATGTCATCCTTAAATTGCCATAAAGTGGTTGTTTGTGTCGCTTCGATGATGCCCTCATTGGCTTGATTTTTATTGACGGTTTTCCCACCTATGTTTTTATTGACGATGTCCCAACCTAAACTATCGGCGACAAAAACAGCTTTATCAAAGGCGTTAGCTATGTCGATATTTGCGGTAATTGTTTTAATATCTGGGTATGCATTTCTCTGAATTTCACCTAGATTGCCGTTCTCAATAGTATATGCCAGAGGATTCGTGCCTGCGCCGCGAAGATCAACAATTGCGCGAAACTGAGGAGGGTCGACAATATCAGTAGAAATGTTATGAATTGCGGGTACCGAACTTGCGACAAATACCTGAGAACCCAAGCCTACAATTGGAATTACACTTATTGCTACCGCTATCATGGCGCTTCGACTGCTCGTTGGTTTAGAGCGCCGATGCACAAAAAACAGAACAAGGCCGACTAAAAGCACCGCAACTGCCAAATAAAAAGAATAGTTTAAAATCTTAAAACTTGTTCCAAATTCGTATAGACCCAGTCTAAATCCGACCAGCGCAAGTGGAAATCCTAACGCACTTAGCACTGCAAACCAGTTAAGTAATTTACTCATATCGTTTATGACCACTTATTAGTTGATTATTACAGGAGAACTTAAAACATACATTACCACTAAAGCAGTGCAATAAGAACATAGATGGTATCTAGCAAAGATAAAATATAGTCACGCCAACGGCTGTTTGTAATAGATAGTTAATTAACGCTATTTTGCCTGTACAGGTAAAAAGTGACGTAAATGACGCCCTGTTTCCAAGCCAATACAGACAATGCAGCGTATGCAAAACCTAAGGAAAATACTGAAAATGTATAAGCTGTCATTCTAAGGAAACCGGTAAAGTTGCCAGGACCAGCAAAATCAGACCCTGTTGAATCGATCAGGTATGTGGTTTATTCTTGTTACATGCACATCCGCGATACTATCAACCTAAGGTGAGTTTATGGCATTGCGATATTGGTTAGTTCTGGCGATTCTTATCGGTGGTTTCGTCGCGTTGTTGCCCGGCATATACTCGCGCTTAGCGGCGAATGACCCGCACATGACGGGCGCGCTGCTAGGTGGCATGCTTGCCGCTGCGGCAACTGCGCTGGGTACGATCCCAGCGCTTTTAACGCGCCAGCTTTCGCAGCGCTTTATCGATACGCTAATGGGGTTTGGCGCGGGAGTGATGCTGGCAGCAACGTCGTTTTCATTGATTATACCGGCACTGGATACTGCTGCTGATCAGGGTGCAGGCTCCTGGCTGGCTGGGGGCATTGTTGGCGGTGGCATCATACTGGGCGCTCTGGGTTTGCTTATGATTGAGCGGTTTGTGCCGCATGAGCATTTTGTGAAAGGCCTTGAAGGTGGCGCCCGATCTGAAGTCAATATCGAGCAGGCAACAAAGCTCAAGCGGGTTTGGCTTTTTGTCACGGCAATCGTGTTGCACAACTTTCCTGAAGGCATGGCGATTGGTGTTTCATTTGCCGGGCCGGATCTGGTGGGTGCAAAAGCCCTAGCGGTGGGTATTGCGATACAGGATATTCCCGAAGGCTTTGTGGTGGCTTTGGCCTTGATGAGCGTTGGTTACAGTAAAGGCGCAGCCCTTGGCGTTGGTGTTTTTTCTGGTTTAGTGGAGCCTATTGCGGCCGTGTTGGGCGTCGCATTGATCGGCCTTTCGACTCATCTTCTGCCTTGGGGATTGGCAATTGCGGCAGGTGCTATGCTGTTTGTGATCAGTCATGAAATGATCCCCGAATCCCATCGCGCCGGGCATGAAAGCTGGGCAACGGGTGGGCTTATAATTGGATTTGTGCTGATGATGCTTCTTGATACAGCGCTTTGAGCGCCTAGCGTTCGATCTGCATTGCTATGGTCAATTAGCTAACATCTCTGGTTTTTCGCTTCACGCGGGCACTAAGTGCATCGCCAAGACTCAAGCTTACTTAACTTTATCGTTTATACAAATGGCATAGTTATTACAGATAAAATGCCGGGTTTGAATCGATTTTAGATCAAACTTTCCATCTTCTTTAAGGCCTTGAGTAAAGGTTGCCATCTTACTGTTGAACGGGTTAAGTAGGGCTTGTTTTTCAGCCTTTGGTAAAAAGCGCAGCACTGCTTTTGGCAGCCTAACGGTGACTCCTGTTTCTTTGGCATCTTTTTGGACGAGTCGTTTACGGTAAATATTAACCGCTTCTTGTTTGGGAATAGACTTTACATTTGGGTCTAAAAAATTACTGGCACTTACTTATGTTTCCAAATACAACAAGCCTTCTTCGCCAAACGCCTACATGTTTTTTACTAGCATCTCCGCAATAATATGAGGGTTAGCGGTCAATTGATTAAGTCTTGGCCAGTGCAAAAATTAACTCGGGCTTTGACGTTCCTTTAAAGTGAACATATAACTCAGCTTTTGGCTTTTTTTCAATAAGAATATCCATGGTATTTCGATTGACTGCAAGTGTCAGCGTTGCTGGTGCAAATTCAATACCTTTAAATACAATTATTGTTAAGCCCGCAGTGCAGGGCAGTCGCAAAACTCAAAGATTTAAATATGTAAAAACTAGTCAATAAAGTCACTAAATTAGATCGATTTTGCACTAATAATGTGCGCAAATGTACTTCAAATACTATTCTGCTGGTTTTTATATCAGAGCCTCAACGCGTAACTAACAAGCAACAAAAAGCTTTTTTGGTCCTTTTTTAACAACTTGTTAGGCATTTATATGGATATATAAAGTTTGTTAAAAAACCAGAATATGCCCAAAGTAAAGTACCTATGATAGTCAACGTTACACCGATTGACTCAATTTTGAGGACTTTTTTGGCTGTGTTCTTCATTAGCGCTTCATTGTCCTCACTAACTTCAGGAATTGATAGATTAACTCCTCTTGCTGTTGGAAGCTCAGACATTATCCCATCTCCAGATTTTGGGAATATTGAAGCTACATAATACTGAACCTCTTCATCTGTTTTTGGCACTGAATGACTGACTGTCAGTAATACACCAAATATAGTTGTGACACCACCGGATGCAGCTAACCAATCAAAATCTTTTAGGATTATTGAAGTAAACAAAGAGCATACATTAAATAAAACGATACCTACCACAGTCACTGAATAGTGTTTTGCTATTCTATTCAATACGCGCAGTGATAAAGGAACAATTATCTTATCCGTCACAGAAACTCCAAACTTTAAATAATGCATAACGAGGCTGCAGATCCACTCGTTTTGAATTTGTTTTATTAGACTTCAAACGATATCTGAGTTCACCTTTTGGTTCAATTTATTATGTTGAATTTAATTCAACATAATAAATGGGGGATCAGTATTCTGTTAAGGGCGCTTAGCTATCTTTATTGAAGTTATAAAGGGTATTTAATCAATATTCGTTTGTTGAATCGCATATAAAAAACATTCAGAAATTCGAAGGAATGGTACACAGCTCAGATAAGTCGCAGACGGTTGCTGATGCTTAACAAAGGGCTTGCGTAATTGATAGCGTGATTAGGTCACAGAGAGGGGCTTTATGCCACTTTTGGCAAAGTTCACTTTTAGACGATCTAATGGCAGCACTGCTCGATTTGGCCCTTACCCTCAAGTAGAAGCGGTGCGCGACATAACAGACACCATCGCAGAGCGAATAACTACTTTGGGAATCTTCTGATGGTGATTTACTCACTGCCAACAGCCAAACCGAGTTGGCTGCAGCAAAATCTGCACTTTCCTAACCCCAGCGAAGCGGATTACATTTATCAACGATGGCGCCTGTGGCGTCATCGATATCCCTGACATATATTTTAATGCGGTATCAAGTTCCAAGAATTCACCCGCAACTTAAGTAGGCGACAGTTAAGGTTTGCTCTTTCCTGACTTGTCACCTCCGTCCTCATCCTTAGTGTCCTCATTAATGAGACGCACCACAACCTTCCATTGCGACTATCGATTGCTTCACTCTCGCTAGGATACTATAAAGCCTATCAAACAACGGCAACAGAATTTAACTTAGATGAAAAAGATATGTGGCTGGCTAAGATTTGATGGCATGAAAACGCGACTCTATAGTTTAAGCGCCTGCAGTTCTGCCGCCGTCTACTGATATAATTTGCCCGCTAATATAAGGTGCATTTGTCGCCAAGAATAATGCTGTATTGGCAATGTCTGACGCTTCTCCAGTTCTAGCTAATGGTATTTTGGCGAGTATAGTCGTCTGGTCAGGCATGGCCAAATCGCCTTCGCTGGGCTGCAGAATAGCACCCGGTGAGACGCCATTAACGCGTACATTTGGCGCCAACTCTAGCGCTAGCGATTGGGTCATCATACTAAGCCCCGCTTTAGCCATGCAGTAAATGGTGTGATTAGTTAGGGCTTTTTCACTATAAATATCGACAATATTAATGATGCATCCCTTGGTTTTCTGCAAGTATGGAGCGCAAGCCTGTGATAAGAAAAACGGTGCTTTCATATTACTGCTAATTAAGTCGTTCCAATGCTGTTCTGTAGCAGTGCCTATTTTCGTTGGATAAAAACTCGACGCGTTATTAATTAGCGTATCGATTTTGCCAAAGCGTTGGACTGTATCAGTTGCTAGTTTTTCTATTTCATTTAACTGATCTAAATCAGCAGCGAAAATTTCGCAGGAGTTTGCGCGGATATTGTTGAGTCTTTCTGCTAGTAATAGGGCGGGTGCTTTTGATTGACGATAGTGCAGCGCAATATCGTAGCCATTATCGTGGAATATTTGTGCAGTTTCGGCCCCTAGTCTTTTAGCTGCGCCAGTAATAAGTAATGTGGGGTTGTTTGACATTATGTTATCCATATTAATTTTCAGCTGAGTCACTAACGTGTGTTTTCTTTAGATCTCCAATAGCATCGACCTGGTCACTGCGACGCTCTTCGCCAAATACATTACCTTTTAATCCAAGACCCACCAATTGTTTCGGTGAAACTACTTGATAGACCTTGAGAGTAAACGACATTCCTGATCTATTCAACGGGTATAGATTTTGTTGGATTTGAGGTTAATGAACTGAATATTGCGAGTTATCAACCTTGGCGTGATAACATAGGACTGCATGCTAGTCTTGCAATTATATTTACAATTATTTCAATGGAGATCTTTTATGACATATATAAAAACTGCGCTTATTCTAAGTTCTGCTTGCACAATATTAGCTTGTACTCCGTCCGCTCCGCCTGAGGCTGATCCCTCGGAGACTGATGCGATGTCACAGGTTGAAGTTATGCCTGATTCAACTGAAATGCCAGAGGCTGAAGCATTTGTACGCGACATTCAAATGGCAGATGGCACAACCTTAGGTTCTGTTTCTTTAACCGACTTAGCTGAAGGCGGAATACAGGTAACCATAAGCATAAGCGGTTTAGACGGTGCAGGAACCCACGCGATGCATTTTCATGAAAAAGGCCTGTGCGAAGCGCCCGGCTTCACGTCTTCAGGGGGGCACTTCAATCCAACTAACGTTTCCCATGGCACAATGTCACCAGATGGTCCTCATGCGGGTGACATGATGAACATTGAAGTTACAAGTGATGGTACGGGCACGCTTACTGTAGTTAATGAACGTGTTTCTATCAGGGGCGATTATGGTCTTCCTGCTTTGATTGATGACGACGGTGCGGCTCTCATCATCCATGAAAAGGCAGATGATTTTACAACACAGCCAACTGGCGCTGCTGGCGGACGTATCGGTTGCGCGGTGCTTTAAAAAACAGTGCATATGTGCAATGTTTTGCACATATGCTATCTATAATAAAAAATCGCTCAAAACAATTAACATGTTAGCGGCGTTTAAATAATTGGTTTAAATTCGGCGAGCAATTTTCCTGTGTTCAAATAGTATCAAAAGCTGGGGAAGAAATGTCCATCATTCTTCGCTGTTTTAATTTATCAGTTGAAGATACGCAGTCGCCCTGGTTCGCTATATGTGTTCATGGCTGCAGACATTGTTCAATTACGCTGGACTGGCAGAGTTAGTCAAAACGATAAATTAGTGGCGAAGAGCTCGCATCTTTTTGAGTTGGGATCAAAAGGAACCATAAGCCCGCTGCACAGATTAGGTTTATGGTTCCTTTTAATTACGCTAGGAGGGTAGATTAACATATAAATTTATAAACTTTTTTGTCTGTAAGTAGCTATTAAACCGATTAGGGTAACACTATATAACCAGAGTGAACTAGGCTCAGGCAAGTTAACGACGGTGGGTTCAAAGGTACTAGTGCAACCTACTGCGCCAATAGTATTCCTTGCGCCAAATCCGACTTTCTGTTGCCCTGAAGCTGCTCCACCACAAGAATTGCCCACACCAAAAATAGTGGTGTCAGCTCCCGTACCAATATAGCCACGTGCAAAAACAAAGCCCCTAATACTGACACCTGCGGCCGCTTGCATATATCCAGCTGTGCCAGTTACGTCGCCTAATACATTCCAAATAACTTTACTGTTATCCGTAAAATTCACCAGCTTTACAGTTGCACCGCTCGCAAAATCTAGATAATTATGGACATTAAAAAGAAAATCACCCTTTTTATTTTCACCATCAAGGATGAGAGTCCTACCAGCCCTTATCGTTAGATAATTTAGACTATCATAGATACCAGAAGTGAGCGTTCTGTTAGTTTCACCGAATGTAATATCGAGTGCTGTCGAGTTTCCTACTCCCAGCAATCTCAGCGTTTCTTGTACGACCCTAAGTTGATCTCCTTGTTCTGTGACTGAGGGTGGCACATAGTCAGGGTCATTCGCAAGGAAGTCAGAAACGGAATTGTTTGTTACAGCAGAAGCGCCTAATTGAAATTTACCTCCGGCTTCAATATTACCTTCAACAATAGAAGAACCGCCAGTATTTGTAGTGGTTCCACTATAAATATTACCTTCTACTACCGATCCCACACCGGTGTCGACAGAAGTTCCAGCCTTAATATAACCACCTACGCTGGAGCCGGCGCCAGTTAGCACGACAGTACCAGCCTGCACATTACCGCCCACGATTGAATTTATGCCAATCGTAATTGGGCTTGCGCCCTGCATATTGCCTCCGACATCCGTATCTTGGCCCAAAGTGACACCAAAATGGGCATAGATTGATTGACCATTTAGGTCTGCATCCAACAATACAGGTATAATTCCAGCTTGTGCATTAAACATTACAGGAAGGATAGTTACCATTAGTAATTTGTTTATATGTTTCATATTTTTTACCTCTATTTATTAAATTATTTTTTACCTAGGAAGACCGAGGTTTCATTTTATTTTACAAACAGCAGCTCTCAGGTTTTTAATTATTTGTGTCAGCGTTCTTATTTTTCATTTATAACATCTATAAAGATTTTATATTAAACGCCTAAAAGTAGAGTAAGCATAAAGTATGCCTTAATAAAAGTGGTGGGTAACCCGCTGATTTTTATCACTAATAATTTACGATTTTACTTTTTTTCGTGTAGTGCAAATAAAATTTTTGGATTTTTGTGAAATGCGAAGCAAATTGCAATAATAGCCCGACAGGCGGAGAGAAATGATGCATATCTGTTAATTTACAACCAAAACTGGTCCATTGAGCGTTAAGTTTTACGTGCAAATTAACAGTTTATGCATACTGATGGCGTATTTCGCTAAGTTAGAAACTTAGGAACCGTTTTTATCAATATAAAAGTAGCCATAAAAATTAAAAAGAAACCGAAAAAACGTTTTAGTTTTTGCTGAGGGAGCACACCAGCAACTGCGTTACCTAAGAACGAACCAGCTATTCCTACACCTGAAATTAGATAAATAGTATTCCAATCCAAAGATAAATTTTGCGCTGCTAAGACATCCACGTACTTATAAAATCCTGCAAATGACTTTAAAGAGACTATCATCAAGCTAGTTGCCACGGCACGGCGCATGCTCAAACCGCCCATAATAACGAGTGCTGGGACAATCAAAAAACCACCGCCCACACCAACAATACCTGTAATTACGCCTACGGCAAAGCCATCCAAGATAATTTTAAATCGGGGGCGAGTGACGTTGGAGGTTTGAACCACTTCCTTTGCATTGAGCATTTTATATGAGGCGATAAGCATAATAATGGCGAACAACGTTAACTGAGCAATGCCGGGGATATACTGAGTAGTAAAAGCGCCTAAGTAAGTCCCTATTATGCCGGGAATGCCAAACCAGATGACATTTTGCCAATCAATTAACTTTTTGTATATATTTGGAATTGTACCCACTAGTGCTATGGTGCCTACGATAGCGAGTGAGCCCGCGATGGCTACTTTTTCTTCCTGCCCAACAAAATAAATCAGCACCGGAACTGTTAAAATGGAACCTCCAGAACCTAACACTCCTAAACTTAAGCCAATTGCTAATGCGCCTAATAACGCTAAAATCATAATACGGAACCTCGATCTTGATTGGATTTTGTCACTAATGAAGTAACTTTCAAAATTTTTAAAAATTAGTTCTTGAGAACTTAGCATATGTTTACCATCCACTGTCATTAAAGTGTTCGAAAAATGTAGGTTTATCTGATACTTATTTATATGTTTGATTTAGGCAGATAGACAGTCTTGTAGACTACTTTGATGATGAACTTCACGTTGTTAAGTAATGTTCATTTCAGAGATGAATCCGGTCCTCTAAATTCTTTCTTTAGGTCTTATCCCGCTATTGCGCAATATTAGCTAATTAGTAAGCTTCTTTTGAACATTCAATAATCAAAAAACTAAGATTACAATGCTGTAGCGCGATGATTCTCTTTTAACTTTTACCCGGAGTTATTTGCAACTATGGAAGTATTTTCTAAATAATGCAGATTTATTGAAATAAAATGTCAATATATTGCGAGAAGGAAGACAAATAAGAAAAAAACACTACGTCATATGTGGAAAGATCAAAGGATGTTAAGCGTTGTTAATGGTGACTCTTTCAGCAGAGACCGTTAACAAAATAATTTAAGAGAATGTCATGATTAATTTATCCAGAGGACCACAGCAGCCGTTAAGTGTAATTTACCTAGATGCCAACGCCACAACTGAAGTTTTACCGCAGGCATCATCAGCGGCCTTATTGGCAATGGAAACCTTGTTTGGTAATCCTAGTAGTTCTCATATTACTGGGCTTCAAGCAAAACAAGTAATAGATAATACGCGTAAACAAGCTAAGAAAGTCATTGGGGCAGAAAATGGCAATCTTATATTTACCAGTGGTGCAACGGAAGGTATTCAGACCGCAATTTTGTCAGCGTTACGTCATGCTAAAAACACCCTAGATAAAACCAAGAAATATTCGCTTTTATATGGTGCAACCGAACATAAAGCAGTACCTGAGTCACTTATACATTGGAACGAAATTCTTGAAATAAACGCCGACATTAAAGCTATTCCAGTGGATGAGAGAGGCCAACTAGATTTGGATTTTATTGCGAAAGAGGTACCTAATGCATTGATGATTTGCACTATGGCGGTCAATAACGAAACAGGTGTTTATCAAAACATCAATCTCCTAGACCAAACCATCCGCTTCCACAATCCAAATACTTTATGGTTGGTAGATTGTGTTCAAGCATTGGGTAAACAAGACCTCGACCTAGCAAAGACAAGTATCGACTACGCACCCTTTAGTGGTCATAAACTTTATGCGCCTAAGGGCATTGGTTTTATGTACATCAAAGAAAATTCGCCATTTACTTCTTTTATCGCCGGAGGTGGACAAGAAAGTGGTTTACGCTCAGGTACGGAAAATTTACCAGGCATAGCAGCTTTAAACGTTATATTTAATGTGCTCCTGGGCGAAAGTGAATATAAATTTACGCCACTAAAAACACTTCATTTATTTCGTCAGCAATTAGTGGCAACGTTAGTGCGAGCATTTCCAAATATCGTTTTTAATCATAGTTTTGAAAATTCAGTACCGACCACTATTAATTTTTCTATCCCTAGATTTACTTCAAAAGAAGTCATGGATTTATTTGACGCAGCGAGCATACGCGTTAGCTCCGGGTCTGCTTGTAGTTCCACAGTTACTCGCAGTTTTGTATTGGACGCGATGGGATTGCCTGCTTGGCAAAGTGAGTCCGCTATTAGAATGTCATTTGGCCCTGCAATAACTCAAGAACAAATTATTGATGCTTGCACACGAATAGTCTTTGCAGCTGAAGCCTTAGGTCAAAGTTGCTTAACACTGGACTCAAACATCATAGCTGATGGAGCTGAACTAGAAGGTCTGCTGCAGTTTAAAGTCGCTGGCAGCTGCAGTTGGTTATATATCGACAAACAAACTAAATCAGCCATTTTTATCGATCCCCTACCTGAATTAGTGAAACGTTTACAAACATTGCTTACTTGTAGAGGACTCACTTTAACCGCAGTAATCGACACTCATGGCCACGCAGATCATGAATCCTGTCGTGGCGTAATCGCTAAAAAGTTTTTAGCCGTTCAAAAGACTAATGCTCTGGGATGGCCAATAAGTGCGCAAGTAATAACAATTCATGGAAAACAGTACCAATACATTACTGTTGGCGCCAAATGGTTAATTAAAGTGCCTACACCGGGGCATACCAATGACAGTATTAGTCTTCTACTTTGCGAACCAATCAGAACATCAACAGAAAGACTAATTGTTCATTATGCGTTTTGTGGAGACCTGATTTTAATGGATAGTCTCGGCCGAACGAACTTTACGACGAGCAGTGCGCCGTCGATGTATACAAGTTTACAATTATTAAAAACGCTTATAGGGAACGAGAGCCTAGTTTGCCCTAGTCATGATTATAACAACGAATTTGCCACTAGTATTGCAGCTGAAACAACACGCAATACACTACTGACTCAAGTGGTTAATAATGAAATTAATAGTGAAGAGTTTTCATTCCAAAAGTCAATAATGGATACTCAGATTCTCGACGAGACAGGAAGTGAAATTATGTGTGGCGCCCTATTTGACCATTGTCATAAAACATTAGTGGTTGAATATGACAGCAATAGCTTAGTCGATGCAATAAAGCAGTCGGATAAAATTCAATTAATTGATGTTCGTGAAGCTCACGAATATGCATTGCAACATGATGAAAAATTCGCAATAAATGTTCCCTTAAATCGATTAGTTCAATTTGCCCGAGAACATCAACAAGATAAACAAGTGCAATTCGTGCTTGCCTGCCGCAGTGGCAGTCGTTCTCAATTGGCTGCACAAGCATTGGGTCGCTTAGGTTTTGAACATGTAGGGCATTTAAAAGGCGGATACGCTTTACATCAATACTAATTTCAATTAAATAACCGCGCTTTCTGCAAAAATTATTTAATTAAAAAGTCTGGTTTTGTTCTATATTTTTTCTTTATCGTGTATACGTTTATTACATGTGGATTTTCGGAGATTTTATTTTAATTTTCTAAATCTATAATTGGTTATGTGTATATTACTATGGCAATACTTACCGATTAGGTGGTTTTATCATGAATAAACTTAAGCAACGTGCACCTTTCAAAGATAGGTCTCGTGTCCATAATGCGACAATGCCGTTTGACTTTGTAATTTTGCCAACGTTTTTATGGTTTATAAACAACAAGATTTTGCAGCTACTGAATTTAAAACTAAGTACTTGAAAGGAAGGGTGGTGGACGCTACTGCCGGCTCGCTACGAAGTAGTTGAACCAGTGACCCTCGCCTTATAAGGGCTTGAAAATAGTCATAATCGAAAAAAGCTTAATATCATTGAAATTCACGCCTTAGCTGAAGTGTGTAGGACATGATTGTTTTAATAGCTTTATTATTGTTTAAAAAAACAAAATTCGTGGATTAAATTAGTTCTACAAAAGCGGTAATCTTAAAAAGCGCTCGTTTTAAATATACAAAATCAAATACGTTTTATTGCGGCCTTATAGACTGCGTTCCTGTCGCGTTTTCCAACTGAGACAACAGATACCACAAGTTCGGTGTCTCTAACTTGATAAACCAAGCGATAACCAGCACTCCTCAACTTGATTTTATAGCAGTCATCCAATCCGCTCAATTTCGCTGATCCAATTTTAGGATTCAAAAGCCTCTCTTTCAGCTTTTTTTTGAACTGCAAACGCACCGTGTTATCAAGTTTGTACCACTCTTTCTGGGCATCACTCTTAAAAACTAGCCTATAGGTCTTCAATGTTGACCTCGACTTCCTCTTGACCTAGCCTTTGCTTAACTATTTCCGCAAGTTCGATATCTTCAAGTCTGTCGAGTAAAGCCTCGTAAGCTTTTGCTGGGATGCAATAGAAAGCGGGCTGATTTCTGTTTAATACAGCCACTGGAAAACCATCTGCCTGATCAATCACTCCCATAGGATTTTTTTTGAGTTCAGAAATACTTGTAGAATTTTCGGTTAGTATTGAACGTATCATAATTTTACCTTTATAAATTACTTGGAGACCATATTATAGTCTCTAAACTGGTTTTTTCAAGGGGAAGCATTGTTTACGTTCTATTCGCAAATCGAATTAACCGGTAACTTTGACTTATTCTGCTTAGTGAAAATTCTAAAATGTGCGTTGAGTACCTCTATTTTAGGTAATCAATCATGCTCTTCATGGTCTAGATTTTAAATGGCTGAATCAAGGGTTATTCTAGAAGTTTTCTCCGATTGATCCTTTATAAAGGTACTGTCATACATGGTCTCCTCCAGTATTGCAGTTTGGCTGTACCATCGATTTACACTTAGCTTCAGAGATGTTGAAGAATTATTGGCAGCCAGAGGGATCAATGTAAGTTACGAGACCGTTAGAAATTAGTGCATAAAGGTTGGTAACCAATATTCTAATCGGCTCAGGAAGAAGCGCGGTCAACTCGGCGATATGTGGTACTTGGATGAGGTATCTATTAAGATCAGTGGTGTTTTGCACTACCTTTGGCGAGCAGTCGATCAAGATGGCGATGAGCTGGACATTCTCGTTCAAAAACGCAGAAACAAAAAGACCGCAATGAAGTTCTTTAAAAAGTTATTGAAGGGCCAGCAGGCAACGCCATTAAAGTTAGGCACCGATAAATTGCGCAGCTATTCGGCTGCGAGAAGGGAAGTTATGCCCAGCGTTGCTCATTCAACCCAACATACGAAAACAATCGCTGTGAATTGTCTCACCAGCCGGGTAGACAACAAAAACGGCAAATGCGGCGTTTTAAATCACAAGGCCAAGCACAACGATTTCTATTGTGTCATGGCATTGTAAATAATCTGTTTAGGCTTGGCCGCCATAAAATGCAAGCCGATAATTACAGGATACTGCGAGAACGAGCCTTTAGTGAATGAACTAGGGCTAGTTGCGTCCAGAATTTGGCATGAGCTACCGAAAATTTGTTCTAATCATCTTAATTCGATAAGTTGATAATGCCATAACGGGTGCAATAATAGAGTAACCTCATAAATTATAAAAATCTCTTGTGCACTATTTTAGTCCAACTGATGATATTAACTAAAACAGCTTTGCCCCACGGGAGATTCTTTTTAGGCCACGTTTGACGCGAGATACAGAAGATTAGTCATTTCCGATTGTCCCACAAAAGTCCCACAAAAAACCCACTGGCGCCCCACAGACTTTTTCGTGCTTAATATTTGAACAGAGATTTGAAGCTAAGTGCTTGAAAAGAAAGGTGGTGGACGCTACTGACGGCTCGCTACGAAGTAGTTGAACCATGGGTTGGCGTATTTCATCGTGCATTCCAAAAAGTGGTGGACGCTACTG
>NZ_KE386817.1:0-173283 GCF_000428905.1 Brumicola pallidula DSM 14239 = ACAM 615 | reverse complement strand
AAGTGGTGGACGCTACTGGGCTTGAACCAGTGACCCTCGCCTTGTAAGGGCGATGCTCTCCCAACTGAGCTAAGCGTCCATCTTGTCTAACAATCTTACTAAAGCGTTCCTCAGTAAGTGGACGCGTATTATAGAGTTGAGACCGCATCTGTCAACCGCATTTTAAAAAAAAAGTCCTGTTAGTTTAAAAATCGGCCAAACAATCAGTTATTTTCGTCTGCATTGCTATTTACTGGCGGCATTAACCGGTAAACTATGCGCAATTAATTTTTAGGAATAATATTATAATGACAGTGGTAACTCGTTTTGCTCCAAGTCCTACCGGCTATTTGCATGTTGGTGGTGCTCGTACTGCTCTTTATTCTTGGTTGTATGCTAAGAGTAAAGGAGGCGAATTTGTATTAAGAATAGAAGATACAGATCTTGAGCGTTCTACAGATGAAGCAAAACAAGCCATTTTAGATGGTATGGATTGGTTAGGCTTATATCATGACAAAGGACCATATTATCAAACGGAGCGCTTTGACCGTTACAACCAAATTATTGATGAGTTACTCGATAAAGAGTTAGCGTATAAGTGCTTCATGTCAATTGCAGAACTTGACGCAATTCGTGAAGAACAGGAAAAGAACGGAGAAAAGCCACGTTACCCCGGTACTTGGCGCAACAGAACGGAGCATCCTGAAGGACAACCTTTTGTTATTCGATTCAAAAATCCGTTAGAAGGTGACGTCGTCATCAATGACCACATTCGCGGCGAAATTCGGATATCTAATACTGAGCTCGACGACTTAATTATTAAGCGAACCGACGGTGCGCCGACATATAACTTTTGTGTTGTTGTTGATGATTGGGATATGGGTATCACCCATGTTGTAAGAGGCGAAGACCACATTAACAACACGCCGCGTCAAATTAATATTCTCAACGCCTTGGGAGCGCCGGTTCCTGAATATGCCCATGTGTCTATGATTTTAGGCGATGACGGCAAAAAATTATCTAAACGTCATGGTGCTGTCAGCGTGATGCAATACAGAGATGACGGTTATCTACCTAAAGCTGTTTTAAACTACCTTGTTCGCTTAGGTTGGTCATATGGTGACCAAGAAATATTCAGTATTGATGAAATGATTGAACATTTCAGTCTTGATTCGATTAGTAAGTCGGCGAGTGCATTTAATACAGAAAAGCTAAATTGGTTGAACGAGCACTATATTAAAACATTGCCGCCAGCTGAAGTTGCTCCATATGCAAAATGGCATTTTGATCAACAGGGCATAGATTGCAGCAACGGACCGAGTTTAGAAAGTGTTATTGAAATTCAAGCAGAGCGGGTAACGACCTTAAAAGAATTGGCAGCGATTAGCACTTATTTTTACACTAGCTTTGAAGACTTTGATGAAAAAGCCGCAAAGAAACATTTGCGTGTTGTCGCCAGGGAGCCGTTGCAAGCGGTAAAAGAAGCCCTTCTTGCTGTTGAAGACTGGTCTCCTGAAAATATAAAAGCGGCTATTGATGCAACAGCCGAGAAACTAGATGTTGGTATGGGCAAGATTGGCATGCCACTGCGGGTTGCAGCCACTGGCTCAGGCAATTCTCCGGCTTTAGATGTGACCTTAAACCTCATGAATAAAGAGGAAGTTGCACAAAGAATAGACAAGGCGCTCATTTACATAACAAATAGAGAAAATTCTTAAAAAAATCGTTGACATAATTAAGTCAGATGCCTAGAATGCGCCCCGCTGTCACGGAACTGTAGCGTAAAACATAGCTCGCAGGTCTATTTGGACACGGGGCTATAGCTCAGCTGGGAGAGCGCTTGCATGGCATGCAAGAGGTCGGCGGTTCGATCCCGCCTAGCTCCACCAAGTTTCATTTAGTGTGTCATGTTAGTAAAAAAATCCAAGCTGTCGCGGCTTGGTCTAGGTTAGGATAACGTCGTTTACTTTATAGTTTTCGGTTATGCTAACAAAAAACTATCAAGGTTCGCTTTGATAAAAAGTTTTTTGTCCCCTTCGTCTAGAGGCCTAGGACACCGCCCTTTCACGGCGGTAACAGGGGTTCGAATCCCCTAGGGGACGCCATTTTCCCAGTGGTAAATCTGGGAGATAGTAATAAAAAAATCCAAGCTGTCGTGGTTTGGTCTAGGTTAGGATAGCGTCGCTTACTTTACGGTTTTCGCTTATCTTAACAAAAAACTATCAAGGTTCGCTTTGAGCAAAAGTTTTTTGTCCCCTTCGTCTAGAGGCCTAGGACACCGCCCTTTCACGGCGGTAACAGGGGTTCGAATCCCCTAGGGGACGCCAATTAGAGAAACCACCCAAACGGGTGGTTTTTTTTTGTTTGCTTTTCGGCTTGTATCAACTATATCGATACATATCCAGATAAATAGCACAGCAAATAAATTAGTTAAATAATTCAGACTAACCACTGTAAAAACTATCAATTGAGGCATACTTGTCGCTATGAAAATTGTATTAGCTCCAATGGAAGGTGTTGTCGATCACCTTATGCGAGATATGCTGACAAGAGTCGGTGGCTTCGACTTGTGCATCACTGAATTTGTGAGGGTTGTTGAGCAACTACTTCCTGCAAAAACATTCTATCGCCTGTGTCCTGAACTGCGCAATGGTGCGGTTACGTCGTCGGGTGTGCCAGTTAGGGTGCAATTACTGGGGCAGCATCCACAATGGTTGGCCGAAAATGCAGTACGAGCAGTCGAATTAGGCTCTCCTGGTATCGATTTAAACTTTGGATGTCCGGCAAAAACAGTGAATAAAAGTAGAGGGGGTGCAGTGCTCTTAAAAGAGCCTGAAACGCTTTATCAAATTATCAAAGCTGTGCGCGATGCAGTGCCAAAAGATCAGCCTGTGAGTGCCAAAATACGACTCGGTTTTGACGATACTTCACTCGTATTGGAAAACGCTGATGCAATCACTCAAGCTGGTGCAGATTTATTAACCGTTCATGCAAGAACCAAGGCGGATGGCTACAGACCTCCAGCCTATTGGGAATGGATTGCAAAAATTAAAGAAGTCACCGATATTCCTATCATTGCGAATGGCGAAATATGGAATGCTGAAGATGCATTGCTATGCCAGCAGCGTAGCGGTTGCCAAAATTTAATGATTGGACGTGGCGCATTGGCAATGCCTAATTTGGCACAAACAATTAAAAATAATCATGCACCGATGTCTTGGCAGCAAACAAAAGAATTACTTGTGTCATACTCTGGTTATGAAATTTATTCTGATAAAGGGCGTTATTACCCTAATAGGATAAAGCAATGGTTCAATTATCTAAAAAGACAATATCCTGAAGCTGAAGCCATGTTTGTTGAGTTGAGAAAGCTTAAAAACGCAGATGATATTGTGCGAATGTTGGCTACATAAATAAACCGCTATTGAAAAATCTGCTACGCTTGACCCTAGAGCTATATTAATCAATGCTGAACTAAAGGCAGATAAACTGCGCTCAAAACCGATATAAAAACTAGTTAACGAAATGTTATTGCAGTTTTTTATCGTTTTTCATTGATTTTATAGTAAAGTAGTTGCAGCAAAAATTGATATTTTATGTGGATTTTCATCTTCTTAAATACACTCAATCTTCATATAAAACCAAAAATGGCGTTGTCCAACAACAAGGAAAGATATGCTTAATACAAAACTAAAACTCGGGCTTGCACTAGCAGTTTCAGTTGCTTTAGTCACTGGCTGTAGCGATGACAAGCAAGAGGAAAGACAAGAAAGTGTAACGGGTATTGATAAAAACCCATTTCCAAGTACTTATCAAAAGATTGATAGTAAGCCGATTGTCATCACCAACGTGACTATTCTTGATGGCATAGGCGGTAAAATTGAAGACGGTGAGATACTACTTAAAGATGGTGTCATTGTAGAAGTAGGTAAGGGTATCCGTTTGCCCTCCGGTGCAATTGAAATTGATGGTAAAGGAAAGTGGCTTACCCCAGGTATTATTGATAATCACAGCCACTTAGGCGTTTATCCTTCGCCATCAACTCGTTCACATTCTGACGGCAACGAAATGACCTCGCCAGTAACCGCTGAAGTGTGGGCCGAGCATTCAATATGGCCGCAAGATCCAGGTTTTCAGCGAGCACTTGCAGGCGGTGTTACTTCCCTTCAGATCCTTCCAGGTTCTGCTAATTTATTCGGTGGTCGCAGTGTGACTGTGAAAAACTTACCGAATAGAACCATACAAGACATGAAGTTTCCAGAAGCGCCTTATGGTATAAAAATGGCCTGTGGCGAAAACCCGAAGCGTGTATATGGAGATAAAGGCGGTCCAATGACTCGCATGGGTAATGTCGCTGGCTATCGCCAAGCTTGGATCCAAGCACAAGAATATCAAACTAAATGGGCCCAATATGAAACTGAACTTGAAGCGGGTGGGTCACCTAAACGACCAAGCAGAGACCTCAATTTAGATACACTTGCAGGTGTGTTAGACGGCGATATTATTGTGCATATGCATTGCTACCGTGCTGATGACATGGGCACCATGATGGATGTCATGAAGGAATTTAACTATAAGATTGGTACCTTCCATCATGCAATAGAGGCTTATAAAATTGCTGACAAGTTAGCTGAAAATAACGTGTGCTCGGCAATGTGGGCTGATTGGTGGGGCTTCAAAATGGAAGCTTATGACGGCATTAAAGAAAATATTCCCATGGTACATGCGGCGAATGCTTGTGCCATTGTTCACTCTGACAGTGACCTTGGTATTCAACGCTTGAATCAAGAAGCTGCAAAAGCATGGGCTGATGGTAAACGCGCTGGTATTGATATTAGTCAAGCTGATGCTTGGCAGTGGTTATCCGCAAACCCCGCGAAATCGCTAGGGATTTTTGATAAAACAGGGTCTTTAGAAGCAGGTAAAAATGCAGATGTTGTTTTGTGGAGCACAGACCCGTTTTCTACTTACGCACAAGCGGATAAAGTATTTATCGATGGCGCAATGGTCTATGACCGCAGTAATCCCGAGTCATGGCCGGTGAGTGATTTCGAGCTCGGACAAATTGCTGAAGGAGATGCAAAATGAATTTATTTAAGAAAGCGGCATTAGCCTCAAGCATTGCCATAGGCTTAAGTTTAAGTGCATCAGCATGGGCTGAAAATATCGCGATTGTTGGTGCTAAAATCCATACTGTATCTGCTGCAGGTATCATTTATAAAGGGACTGTTTTAATCAAAGACGGTCGTATTCAACAAGTTATTGAGGGGACGGATGTACCCAGCGGATACCGTACAATAGATGCTGAGGGCAAAGTAATCACGCCAGGCTTTATCGGCGCAGCGACTTCACTAGGTCTCGTTGAAGTCAGTTCTTCTGCAGGAACGGTCGATGCGCAAGCGGAACCACATGCGATTTCAACAGTTGGGGCAGCATTGGACGTGCAATATGCACTAAACAATGACTCCACACTCATACCGATAACCCGAATTGAAGGTTTTACCTCGGCAGCAACTGGATTAGGTGGTAGCGATCAATTATTTTTGGGCCAAGGTGCTTTTATTACATTAGCAACAACCTATCGACCAGTACTCAAAGCACAGGCTTTTATGAAGCTAAATGTGGGTAATTCTGGTGTGGATAATAACGGCGGCAGTAGAGCCGCATTGTGGGTTGCCATTAATCAGTCATTTGATGAAGCCAAATTTGCCAAGTCGTATGCCATGGATCCAAGTCAAAATTGGCTTGGTTTGACTACGATGGCTGACGCAAAAGCCTTAATTCCTGTGCTTGATGGTAAAATGCCACTGGTTGTTAATGCCGACAGAGCCGCTGATATCGTGCAGGTGATTGCGCTTAAAAAGCGTCACACTGACTTAAATATCATTTTGGCCAGTGGTGTTGAAGCATGGCGTGTCGCTGATGAGTTAGCCAAAAACAATATACCGGTCATACTTGATCCTGAATCGAATTTACCCGGTGCTTTTGATCAAATTGGTGCAACCTTGGAAAATGCAGCAAGATTGCACAAAGCAGGAGTTACGGTTGTGATCGGAATGGATACCCATAATATTCGCCTGGCAACCCAACATGCGGGTAATGCGGTTGCTAATGGTTTGCCACATTCTGCGGGTATCGCTGCATTAACCATTAATGTCGCTAAGATATTTGGCATGGACGAACAAATAGGTAGCTTGGAATCTGGTAAGGTTGCAGACCTCGTAATTTGGAGTGGTGATCCGCTTGAAGTTACGCAAACGGCAGAGCAAGTGTTTATACAAGGTGAGCAAATTGACATGACTTCTCGTCAAACGAAATTACGCGACCGCTATTTGAAACGCAATGCACTAAAGCCGGTTGGCTATACCAGACCATAGCGCAACAAGAAATTAGAGCACTGTTGTTCTCAAGAAGAGAAAGTAAGTGCTAAGGGCCAGAGTTTCTGTTCAGTCTTGGCTATCCCTTTTGGCTGCCTTGCTTATTTTTGGTGACTACGCAATTTCCGTATTCACAATCGATGCCAATGTACTTAATCCCGATGAAATGATTGAAGTGGCAATGCATAATTTGAGTTCAGCGGTGTTACTCATTATTATGGTTGAAATCATATTTCAGTCATTAATTGCGGCTGGCCGTCGCAATAAAATCGAGTTTGACGGGGATGAGCGTGATAAGTTAATTAGCCTAACCTCGAATAACTCAGGTTATTGGGTGTTAAGTATTGGCGGTATCATTACCCTTGGCCAGTTAATTTTGTCACATGTATCCGGTATGCAATTCTCGCTTGAAGAACACACCAATATTCCGATGTTTGAAATGCACTTATTGTTGTTCAGTTTTATTGTGGCTGAAATAGTTCGCTTTAGTCACCAAATCTATCTTTATAGAAAGGATGCTGTGTAACAATGGCCTCAGTAAACAAGATTAATAATAAAGTCCGCGAGTGTCGTTTCTTTGCAAATGAAATGACCCAACAAGGTTTAGCTGAAAGGGTAGGAGTCACTCGACAAACTATCATGGCAATAGAAAAAGGAAAGTATAGTCCTTCTCTTGAGGTCGCTTTTAAAATTGCACTGGTGTTTCAAAAATCTCTTGAGGATGTTTTTAGCTATGATGTTGCTATTGAATAAGTTGTTTTTTTAAAATACAAAATAAATAGTTTATGATTTTTTTATTCAAAGATGAGTTTAGATTACTAGCATAATTGACAACGATGTTAGCTTTAATTCGCGACTGATACAGCTAACAATAGTCGCTAACAATAGTCGCTAATAACAATGAAGAATGATAATGACAAATAACACTGAGCAGGCCTTAAAAGAATTAGAATCGAGGCTCGCGAATACACAAGACGATGTCCGTTCAACTCAAGCAGCAAAGCGACACGCTAAGGGATTTAACACGGCGCGCGAGAACGTTGAAAAATTATGCTCGGGTAACTTATTTAGAGAATACGGTCAACTAGCGGTTGCTGCCCAACGTCAGCGTCGTGACTATGAGGAACTGCAAACGGAAACCGCTGCTGATGGCGTTATTACTGGTATTTCTCCGATTAATAATGGGTTCATTACATTGGGCAACAAGGCTAAAGTTAGTTCACATGACACCGTCATTATTGTTAATGACTACTCCGTTTTAGCTGGTACTCAAGGTTATTTCCATCATCTAAAACTCGATAGAATGATTGAGATTGCGCTGAAAAAGCAGTTACCTATTATCATGTTAACTGAGGGTGGTGGAGGTCGTCCGGGTGATACTGATATTTCTACGATTAATTCAGGCTTACAATGCACTACGTTTGGTCGTTGGGCTGGTCTAATTGGTAAAGTGCCACGCATAGCTGTCAATAATGGCTACTGTTTTGCTGGCAACGCAGCACTATTTGGCGCTGCTGACATAACCATTGCTACAACGTCTTCGTTCATCGGCATGGCAGGGCCAGCCATGATTGAAGGCGGTGGATTAGGTAAGTTTAGTCCCACAGATATTGGTCCTATTGACATGCAAGCCAAAAACGGAGTGGTTGATATTGTCGCCGAAAACGAAAACCATGCTATTGAAATTGCCAAAAACTGTCTAAGCTTTTTCCAAGGGCATCATGCTAATTGGTCTGCGCCAGAAGATGATGCACTTGATGATGTGTTGCCCGACGACCGACGTTTTGTGTATGACATGCATAAAGTGATATCAGGCATTGTTGATAAAGATTCTTTTATAGAGATTGCAAAGCAATACGGCACAGCCATTATTCAAGGCTTTGCTCGAATCGAAGGTAAACCCATTGGTGTGATAGCAAGCAATTGCAAAGTACTAGGCGGTGCCATTGATGTTGATGCGGCTAAAAAGCTAAATCGCTTTATGAAGCTATGCGATCAATTCGCTATTCCTATACTGTCTCTTTGTGATACCCCTGGTTTTATGGTGGGCCCTGAACACGAAAAGAATGGGGCTGTTCGCTACCTTAGTGAATTATTTGCAACCGGCGCAAATTTATCTATCGACTTTGTCGCAGTCGCTATTCGTAAGTGTTATGGATTAGGTGCTCAAGCTATGCTGTCGGGTAGCATCTCTAGCCCGAGTTATATGCTGTCTTGGCCAACGGGTGAATTCGGTGCCATGGGACTTGAAGGAGCAATAAAGTTGGGCTTTAAGAAAGAATTAGAAAAACAAACCGAGCCGGCAATGCGCCAAGCATTATTTGATAAGCTACTGGCTCAGCAATATCAGAAAGGCAAGGCGCTAGAAGTTGCCACAGTGCTTGAAATTGATGCTGTAATTGAACCTCGGGATACCAGAAAAATAGTACTTGCTGCATTGAATTAACTTTCTAGCCATAAGTGGGGAGATCAAAAGGCAATTTTTTTACTTTATTCAAATTAAATGTAACGATTTTCATCTTTTATCCATCTTAATTAATACCTCACTGCCCATCGTGAATTGTAGAACTCAGCCCTGACTCAATTTAATATATAAGCCTCCAACTGTGGCTTTAACAACTCAGTAATCATAGGTTGTGCTTCTGCAGTTGGGTGGATGCCGTCGTTTTGCATCAATGCCTTGTCTAGTGCTATATCTTCTAAAAAGAACGGAATTAGCGGAATGTTATTCTCTTGGGCGATGTCCGTAAATACTTGCATAAACATCTGTGTATAACGTCTTCCGTAATTTGTAGGTATCTGCATTTCTTGCAGTAAAACAGTAACATTACTTTTTTTAGCCAACCGCACCATCTTATTAATGTTGGCTTTTATCTTCTTCGGATTATGGCCTTGCAGCGCATCGTTTCCGCCAAGTTCAATTAATAGATGAGTGGGTTTATGTAGGTCGAGTAAGCGGGGAAGGCGAGATAGGCCGCCATCGGTAGTGTCGCCACTGATAGCAGCATTGATGACTGCAATTGGTTTATTCTCACTTATCCACGCATTTTGTAACAAATAAACCCAACCCTGCTGTTGTGTTAACCCATACGCGGCACTTAAGCTGTCGCCAAGCACTAATAACTTATGTTCTTGTAATTCTTGCTGATCTGAATAGCTATAAAAAGGGAATAAAAGACATACCAGTAGGCTATTGCGAAGAATTTTTGATACATTACCGCGTTGCTGTAAAGCAAAAGCCCTACATACATTGATAAGCGATTGATTTTTTGCACGCTTAATCGAACTAATTTTTACGGATTTTGAAAAAGAAAACACTATGACAATAGCCCCTGCAATGATTGAAACGAAAAGTATCATAAAGAAGGTGGATACGAGTGAAGGCGAATTACAGATCCTTCAACCCATCAGCTTCACGGTAAAACCAGGTGAATCGATTGCCATTATAGGCGCATCTGGTTCGGGTAAGTCAACACTTCTTGGTCTGCTAGCTGGCTTAGATGAAGTCTCGGGCGGACACATAATGATAGATGGTGAGGCTTTGCATTCTATGGATGAAGAGCAGCGAGCAAGATTACGTGGCGAAAAAGTCGGATTTATTTTTCAAAGCTTTATGTTGGTGCAGAGTTTAACTGCGCTCGAAAACATTATGCTGCCAGCTGAAATAGCGGGGCTATCAGAGCCTAAAAAGCGTGCTCAAAAAATACTTGAGCAAGTAGGACTTGATCATCGAGCCAATCATTTTCCTAATCAACTATCGGGTGGCGAGCAGCAGCGTGTTGCTATTGCTAGAGCATTTATTACAAATCCTAAAATTCTTTTTGCTGATGAACCGACGGGTAATCTTGATTCTACCAACTCAACCAAGGTCGAGAATTTACTTTTTGACCTGAATAAAAAATCCAATACGACATTAGTGCTAGTTACCCATGACCATAAACTTGCGCAGCGTTGCCAGCGTCAGTTGCACATGGATGCCGGTGAATTGACTGAGCAAACCAAGCCGCTCAAAGTCGTTTCTGGAGAATAACATGTCTACCGTATTTCAATTAGCCTGGCGGCTGTTCAAACACGAAGCTAAACGCGGTGAATTAACTATTATTTTACTCGCCATAGTGCTTTCTGTTGGTTCTGTTTTGTCACTATCTTTATTCAGCGAACGTTTACAGGGTGCGCTAACCGACCGTTCGGCAGAGTTTATTGCAGCAGATAGACAATTGCGCTCCAGAGAGCTTGTCGATGACGATTGGCTAAGCAAAGCATCCGAATTTAATCTCAACAGTGCTTATCAAGTTAGTACAAGGTCGATGGTATTTGGCGCAAAAGAACTGGCGTTAGCAGACCTTCGTGCTGTGGACGCTAATTATCCACTTAAAGGCAGCATTAAAGTCGCGTTGCAAGCGTTTGGCGTGCCGGAGGCAACTACTGAATCGCCTAAATCAGGTGAGGTTTGGATTGATTCACGTCTTTTTCAATTAGTTCAGGTTGAATTAGGCGGTAATGTTGATATCGGCGACGCGAGTTTTAAGATTACTAAGGTGCTCAGTGAAATTCCAGACGCAGGGTTTAGTGTTTTTAATACTGAGCCCATTGTATTGATGTCGACTGAGGACTTGGCCAAAACTAATGTCACCGGTCCTGGTTCGCGGGTGAGTTATAAGTATTATTTTACTGGCGAAACGAGTGATTTGGACGACTATTATGATTGGCTTCGCCCACAACTAAACAGAGATGTTCATCGCTGGACATCAATTGAAGACGATGACTCTGCTATTGGACGATCTATTGCCCGTGCGGAACAATTCTTTTTGCTAGCCAGTTTATTAGCTATTGTTCTAGCCGCTGTCTCTATTGCGGTTGCAGCGCAGCGTTACAGTCAGCGTCACTACGATCCCGTCGCGATAATGAAGACCCTTGGGGCAGGTAAGTCCATGGTGCAGCGCATTTATTTGCTGCAAATTTGCTTTATCACCTTACTGGGCATTATTTTGGGTGTCACCGCCGGTTTTATTTTGCAGCAAGTTGTGGTCATGTTTTTGGCGGACATTGTAGAGGTTTCCCTTGATATTTGGCATTGGCGACCATTGGCTATTGCCATATTCACTGGCATTATCTGCTCGGTACTGTTCTCGCTATATCCCTTATTACAGCTATTCTCAGTGCCCCCTCTGCGTGTATTAAGGCGAGATATTAATACCACGTTATCGTCAAAAGTATTGCAATTTTCTACCTCAGGCATCGCTGTATTCTTGTTGATGTGGGTTTACAGCCAAGACCTGATGATCAGTGCCATATTATTTATATCGGGCATTATTTTAGTTGTGCTGTTACTGGGTGTTACTCATGTTCTCATTGCGCTGGGGCGCAAGCTAGGTAGTGGCAGCATGGGCTCTTGGACATTAGCCTGGGCGCGTATACGCCGCAGAGCCATGGGTAACAGTGTTCAATTGATAAGTTTTTCTATTACCATCATGTTGTTATTGGTTGTTTTAGTCATGCGAAATGACATGGTCGAACAATGGCGTGACCAGTTGCCAGAAGGCACACCAAACTACTTCGTATCAAATGTAACAGAGAGCCAACGGATTGGTTTAGAGGACCAATTTGCACAAAACAATGTTACAGGCGGTGGTTTCTATCCGGTTGCTCGTGGACGTTTTGTTGCTATTAATGACGAAAAAATCCGTACTGAAGTGACCAAAGAAGATGCCGAAGTTGCTAACGAGGGTCGTCAAGGTTTAGGTCGTGAAGCCAACCTGACTTGGGGTACAGAACTTCAAACGGGTAATAAGATCGTTGAAGGCGAATGGCTAGATTCTTGGCAAGAGGGCGAACCCTATCCGCTATCAATTGAAAGTCAGATTGCGGGACGCTTGGGAGTTAAATTAGGCGATGAGCTGACGTTCAATATTGGTAGCGAAGTCATTAAATCCACAGTAACCAGTTTGCGCGAAGTTAATTGGCAAACAATGCAACCCAATTTCTATTTTGTGCTGCACCCTAAAGCGGTAGAGAACTTTGTCCCTACCTATATTACTAGTTTTAGCCTGGATGAATCGCGCAAGGCAGAGATAACCAGTCTAATGGCACCTTTTGCCAGTGTTACCTTATTTGACGTGGACGCGAGGATTAATCAACTTAGAGAAATTATTGACCAAGTGTCTATGGCCGTAGAATTTATTTTAATACTGGTGCTTATTGCGGGGGCCTTAGTGCTGATAGCTCAAGTTCAAGCCAGTATGGATGAACGCTTGCAAGAGCTCACTATTCTTCGAACACTGGGTGCAAAAGGGTGGATGATACGCTTTAGTGTTATCAACGAATTCCTTATTATTGGGTTCGTTGCTGGATTAATGGCGGCCATAGCAAATGAATTTAGTTTGTATATGTTGCAAACCCAAGTATTCCAAATGGAAGCTGGTTTACATCTCGAATATTGGGTGATAGCCCCAATCGTAGGTGCGTTGACCGTCGGTTTTCTTGGTGCCATCGGGTGCTGGCGTTTACTAAGCTTAAATACCGGTGAATTACTAAGGAAAATGGTTTAAGCATTTCAGACGTTGCGGGTAGTTAGCAGTATTAACTATCCGCGAACCATTACCGGCGACAGCGGTTTGGTAAAAATCAACTATAAGAGCGTTGTGTTCTTTTGTGCTCATACATCGCAACGTCAGCTTCTTGGATCATTTCTTCTGCAGATTTTGTGCTGTCATGTTGAAAATGTTCTACACCTACACTATATTCGATTTTGTAGGGTTTGTTTATAGTCGCATTAGCAGCTTCAATAGCGACGGCAAATCGCGCTACTATTTCGTCAACGTTCTTTTTGCTTGAATCGTTCAGCATCGCAACGAATTCATCTCCGCCGAGTCTGCCGATCACATCACTATCTCTAAAAGTCTCAAGCATTAGTTGAGCAAACTTGTTCAGCACGAAGTCACCTTCATGATGCCCATATTTATCGTTAATGATTTTAAATTTATTGAGATCAAAGAATAAAAATGACATTGATACTTTATTTCGTCTGCATATTTTTAAACTACAATCGACGAGTGTTAAAAAGCCGCGTCTATTGGCAATCAGTGTCAACTCGTCCAGCGTAGCTAATTGTATAGATTTTATCTCTTGCTCGACCATTGCACCTAAATCTTTTAGAAGCTGCTGGTCCTCTTCATTCATCGTTCTCGGTACTTGGTCGATAAGACATAAGGTACCTATGCTTAAATCTTTCCTAATTGTCAGTGGGTAGCCTGCATAAAACCGAATGTACGGTGGATTAGTGACCAATGGATTATCAAAAAATCGTTCGTCTATAGCCGCATCTGGAATGATGAATAGTCCATCTTTATTAATCGCGTGACTGCAGAAGGAGATTTCTCTTGGAGTTTCAGTTAACTCAAGTCCTTGCTTAGATTTAAACCACTGACGGTCCTCGTCGATAAGAGTAACGAGTGAAAGAGACACACCAAACATACGTTTAGCGATGCGAGTCACACGATCAAATCGTTCCTCATCTGTAGTGTCAAGGATCTGTAAGGTTCTCAAAGCGAGTAAACGTTCAGTTTCATTTTTTGGAATTTCAGGTTTAATCATCGATCTGTCCTCAACGTACAATAGCTTTTAAATTATGATGCCCCGAGGAATTGTGAACCAGGTTTACCTTTTATCTGTGCGACTAAACAAGTCCACAAGTGCGTTAACTTTAGACATCAGATACTGATGTTTTGTAAAGAATAAAGATTTGCATCATTAGTTATATATTTTACCACTTTATGTAGTAATAATGGACCACTTAAGCTTCGATAGTAAAAATCAATACAAGTGCCTAAACTATACTAGGTATATCGGTATCTACAACGTCAATGGAGAGTCTATTATGAGCACCTACACCGCAATTAATCTAGCACAACGTCCAGTTCCTGGACCTATTCGCTCAGATACATTTGAAGTGGTTAAAAAAGAGACACCGAAGGTTGGGCCGGGTCAGTTTCTAGTAAAACAAACTTATATGTCACTTGATCCTGCTATGATCGGTTGGATGAGTTCTGACACTAAAAGTTATATTCCACCAGTTGTTTTAGGAGATGTTATGCGCTCCTCAGGTTTAGGCGAAATTGTCGAAAGTAATCACCCTGATTTTCATGTCGGTGAGCGAGTTATGGGTTTAATGGGATGGACAGAATATTTTCTAAGTTCAGGCCCAGGCTTGAACAAAGTGCAAGCGGGTTTGGATCCAACTATGGTGTTATCGGTATTTGCCCTGCCTGGCATAACTGCAATGCAGGGATTATATGGAGTGGCTAAACCTAAAGCCGGAGAAACCATTGTGGTAAGTGGTGCGGCGGGTTCTGTAGGCTCAATTGTAGGTCAATTGGCAAAGGCCGATGGCTTAACTGTGATCGGTGTGGCTGGAAATGCCGAGAAGTGTCACTGGATTGTGGATGACTTAGGATTTGATGGTGCAATTAACTATAAGACAGATGATATTTCTGCAAAACTTGCCGAACTAGCGCCGGATGGGGTTGATATTTATTTTGAAAATACCGGTGGTGCGATCCAAAAGCATATCTTTGAAGCGATGAATGCGCATGGTCGAATAGCCGTTTGTGGAATGATAGCTGATTATGGCACTGACTCCCCAAGCGCCGGACCTAATTGGATCCCGATCATCAAGAAGCGTTTGAGCATACAGGGCTTCACTATGCCAGATCATTACGCAGAGATACCGGGGTTGATTACTAAACTGACACCTTACGTGATGCAAGGTAAGATAAAGCATCGGGCGCATATATTGGATGGTTTAGAATCCGCAATTGATGGTTTAAATTTACTACTAACTGGCGGCAATAACGGTAAGTTGATCGTTAAGCTGTAAATATCTGACAAACAAAGTCGTTCAAGCCCGCGTGAGCGGGCTATGCGCGATGGGGTTACTCTACAGCTCGTTTTAATGCGTCTCGGAATGCAGGGCGAGCCATATTTCGACTGATGTAGGCTTGCAAGGTCGGATGGCCTTCAAGCTTACCTAAGCGATCAGCCATGTGCACCGCGTAACTAATTCCAAAATCTGCTCCACTGATTTGCTCACCCAATATAAATTCATTGTCATCCAGTTGTGCTGCAATATTATCCAGGTGCAAAGTCACTTCACCCTGACTAAATCCGCCCAGCATTGCACTGGGCGATTCATCGCGCATCAATAACATCTGAATCAACAGCGGTGCAAACACCGAACCTTCTGAATAGTGCAGCCACTGCGAATAAGTGGCCCATGCGTTTAGGTCTTCGCGACGAGGCGAAAATTTGTGTTCTGTATCGAACTTTTCTAAAAAATAAGTGGTGATCGCGCCTGACTCGGCGAGAACCAAACCATCATCTTCAATTACCGGCGACTTACCTAATGGGTGGATCACCTTCAGACTATCTGGGGCACGCATGGTGGCTGGATCGCGCAGGTATTCTTTGAGTTCATACTGCATGCCCAGCTCTTCCATCAACCAAACTGTAAAGATGGATCGTCCAATTCTCAAATGATGTATTGTTACCACTATATTTACTCCGTTATTGACACACAAAATTTATAAAAAAATATAGCAAGGATTAACACCCTATCTATTATGCTTAATCTACTAAAAGAAGCTGGTTACTGCAAATTGCCCGAGACTAATAAATTGCTCATAAGTGTTTTCGCCCTTGATAGATCGCTGTTTTTGGTGGGGGCTTTATGCAAATGATCGTCAACGCCTTCACTATAGACTAACGTTATGTGTCAAAGCTTGCTAGAATACTGTTTTTCTATCCAGTTGTTTTTGTATGATTGTGTATATCGCTGAGAAACCAAGTTTAGGCCGTGCAATAGCTACCGGGTTTGATGGTCGACAACAAAAGCGCGATGGTTATATCGAGCTTGATAATGGCGATTGCGTGACATGGTGCATCGGTCATCTATTAGAACAAGCTGAGCCAGATAAATATGATGCAGCCTATGGCAAGTGGTCACTGCAACATCTGCCGATTGTACCCGTAAAGTGGCAACTGGTGCCTAAAAAGAACACACAAAAACAACTAAGCGTGGTGAAACGGCTACTCAAAACAGCGACGCATATCGTCAATGCAGGCGATCCTGACCGTGAAGGACAATTACTGGTAGATGAAGTAATTACTTATTGCGGGGTGAAAACGTCGATTATTGAAAACGCAGGACGTCTATTAATCAATGACTTAAATACCAGCGCGGTGAAAAAAGCCTTACAGAATATGCGTGCTAATCGCGAGTTTTTAGGCTTATCTATATCAGCCTTAGCGCGTTCTCGTGCCGACTGGCTATATGGTTTAAATCTAACTCGTGCTTATACTTTGCTGGGTCAACGTGCCGGTTACAGTGGCGTGCTGTCGGTAGGTCGAGTACAAACGCCAGTTTTAGGTTTAGTGGTCAGGCGCGATCAAGACATTGCCCATTTTACGTCGACACCCTTTTTTGACGTTATCTCCACTTTGGAAACGCTAAACAAAATGACTTTTACTGCTAAATGGCAACCAAGCGAAGCATGCGGTCCTTATCAAGACGAAGAGGGTAGAGTGCTGTCGCGTAAATTAGCGCAAACGGTGGTAAATAAAACTCAAGGTCAAGAGGCCTCGGTCACAGATTACAAGGTACAAAATAAACAAAGTCTTCCTCCTTTACCTTACAGCTTATCGATATTGCAAATCGATGCCTCTAAGCGTTTTAACTTATCGCCTAAGAAGATATTGGATGTGTGTCAGTCATTGTATGAAAAATACCAACTGATTACGTATCCCCGATCCGATTCGCGTTATTTGCCTAAAGATCAGTTTGTGCAGGCCACTAAGGTGTTAAGTGTGATCAAGTCGAATGTACCGAGTTTCACAAGTGCCGTCGACAATGCTGACCCGAAGTTAAAATCTAAAGCTTGGGATGACAGTAAAGTCGATGCCCATCATGCTATTATTCCAACTAACCGGAATAAGGCTTTAGCGAGTTTAACGCCAGATGAAGCTAAAATTTATCAGCTCATTGCTACCCAATACTTGATGCAGTTTTACGGGCCACATAAATATCAAGAACAAGTAGCGAAGATTGATATTGCGGGTGGTGAATTTATTGCCAAAGGTAAATCGACTAACGACCTAGGCTGGCTGGCGCTGACTAAAAGTGAAAACACCAAAACCGAAACAGTATTACCAAACTTAAGTAAGGGTGAGTCTTTACATTGCATTGATTCGCAACTTTTGGAAAAACAAACATCGGCGCCTAAACATTTTACTGATGCTACTTTGCTTGGGGCAATGACCGGGATCGCGCGTTATGTGCAAGACAGTAAAATTAAGAAAATCTTAAAAGAGACCGATGGACTTGGCACGGAGGCAACGCGCGCTTCAATTATTGATTTATTGTTTAGACGCCAGTTTATGCATAAAATAGGTAAAGAAATCCATGCCACTGAGACCGGTAAAGCCCTAATTAACGCCTTACCAAGTGAAACTACCCATCCAGATATGACCGCTATCTGGGAAGCCAACCTAGATAAAATCGCTCAGCGACAATTACGCTATGAAGCCTTTATGCAGCCTTTAACTGAATCCATTACACAGTTGATTAGTCGCAGCCAGCAGCTGGACACCACTCACTTTGGGGGCTTGAAGAGTGCACGGCCTGCCCGTAAAAAACGTTTTTTTAAGAAAAAATCTTAGAAAGTAAATAAACAGATTTGTTCTGCCCTAACCAAAAATTATCAGACATGCTCGCGATAACAAAACAAGGTGACTTGGCCCAGCCCGTTTTATTCCTATCTACTTTAGAACTTGAGTAACGTGGCTAATAGTCCAATTAATCCGCCAAAGACGCCGCCCCACACAACTAGCCAACCCAAGTGTTTTCTGATCATATTCTGAATAATGTCCTTGACCATTTTAGGTGTTAGTTCATTCAGACGTTGCTCAACAATTTGCTTAATTTTTTCGTGCAAGTCCTGCTGCACATTAGGCTGAGCTAACTCCTCTTGCAGCAATAATATAAACTCAGGATCTTGCGTAATATCTTCTAGTGCCAGCCCCATCTTATCGATAAAAGGTTGTCGCATCGGCTCTAAGGCCTCAACACCGCCGAACATTCCTAGCATCTGTCCAAATGAAGACGCTTTGACAACCTCAACCAAGGAGTCAAATGTGGGTGCCAAGTCTACTTTTTTGATAATAGGGGATAAGTCTAGTTGCAGAGGTTGGTTACGGTCAGCCATAAAACGTTGGATGTTCTCTTCACTAAAAAACTGTTCCATCACGAGCGTTCGAATACCGCTCTTAAAATCCTCGAAGCGTTCTGGTATGACCCCAGAGCCATACAGTCCAGGTACTTTTTCAAATAGCATATGCACCGCTATCCAATTGGTGATGGCACCTGATACCGCAAACAACCCGACAGTTTTGATTATGACATTGTCTAAGAAAAAACCAATCAGCACTAAGGCAATGGCTAATCCACTGGTGATTATACTTTTATTCAAAGAAAGGACTCCAAGATTGTTTAATTTAGAAAGGTTGATAATAGTAAAATAAATACTGTCAAGATGCTGATGCTATAATGTATTATACGAGGCGTAAATGCTATATTTGTTGTATGCAACATAGTTGATTGAATCCAACTGTACGCTACAATATCGTATCATTGAAGCGGGTTAGCGATGGTAGCAACTTCGTAGTTAATTATTTTCTTGCCCCAATTATTGCTCAAAATAGACTTTTTTAACAAGTTAGGTAAATAAGACGAACGAATTCATTAACTTAGATTGTTTATTAACTTATACAATTCTATAGTACATCCACTGAAGCTGAAAACGAAGAGTAAAATATGAGTACAGATAAATCACGCAAATATTCTCAAAAAATCGTAGATGGTGCAGCTCAGGCTCCAAGCCGATCTATGTTGAGGGCTGTGGGCTTTGGCGACGAAGATTTCAAAAAATCGCAGGTGGGTATTGCTTCAACTTGGTCAATGGTAACGCCATGCAACATGCACATTAACACCCTGGCAGAAGAGGTGGGTAAGGGTGTAGATAGCGCCGGTGCTAAAAGCGTGATTTATAATACTATTACCATATCTGACGGTATTTCCATGGGTACCGAAGGTATGAAGTATTCTTTGGTATCACGTGAAGTTATTTGCGATTCGATAGAGGCTGTATCGGCTGGTATGGGCCACGACGGCATCATCGCTATTGGTGGCTGCGACAAAAATATGCCTGGCTGTTTAATGGGGCTAGCACGCCTGAATCGTCCTTCAATTTTTGTGTATGGCGGGACTATTTTGCCGGGTGAAAACCACACCGATATCGTATCAGTATTTGAAGCTGTGGGTAGTTATGCTAACGGCGATATTCCGATCACTCAGTTGGAACATATTGAGAAAACCGCGATCCCCGGCCCAGGTTCCTGTGGCGGCATGTATACGGCAAATACTCTAGCCTCAGCGATTGAAGCTTTGGGTATGAGTATGCCCAATAGTTCGGCACAAAATGCGGTTTCAGATAACAAAAAACAAGACTGCGTTGACGCAGGAAAAGCGATTGTTTACTTACTCGAACATGATATTAAGCCGTCTGATATTATGACCAAAAAGGCATTTGAGAATGCGATCACGATGGTCATAACCCTAGGAGGTTCCACCAATGCAGTACTGCATTTAATAGCCATGGCAGACGCAATTGGTGTAGAAGTGACATTGGATGATTTTGTGCGTATAGGTGATAAAACACCGGTGATAGCCGACTTACGTCCAAGTGGTCAATATTTGATGTCCGAATTAATTGAAATTGGTGGCATTCAACCTCTGATGAAGCGTTTATTAGATGCTGGTATGTTGCACGGTGATTGCATGACAGTAACTGGCAAAACCATGGCTGAAAATTTGGCTGGTGTAGCAGATTATCCTGACGGACAGACTATTATTTTACCTTTTGATAAACCAATCAAAAAAGACAGTCATTTGGTTATACTCAATGGTAATTTAGCACCAGAAGGTGCCGTTTCGAAAATCACAGGAAAAGAGGGGTTAAGCTTCACTGGCGCAGCGAAAGTGTATGATTCAGAAGAGCAGGGTTTTGCTGCTATTATTGATGGCCAAGTGCTAGCCGGTGATGTAATTGTCATTCGCTATGAAGGCCCAAGAGGAGGGCCTGGTATGCGTGAAATGTTAAGCCCTACTTCCGCAATTATGGGCAAAGGATTAGGCAATGATGTTGCGCTCATCACCGACGGTCGATTTTCAGGCGGCAGTAGGGGCTTTGTGGTTGGTCATATCACGCCTGAAGCATACGAGGGCGGTCCTATTGCGTTGATAGAAAATGGCGATAGCATTACAATTGACGCGCAAAACCGTGTCATGACGCTCAATATCAGTGATGAAGAGATGGCTAGCAGAAAGAACAATTGGCAACAGCCGGCAGCAAAATATACCAGAGGACTGTTAGCAAAATATGCGAGAACAGTAAGCTCGGCCTCCACTGGAGCGGTTACGGATAAACCTGATTAAGCAATTCTAACCGGATCACCAGCGCTGGTGATCCGGTTTAATATCGGCTTAGCTTAGCTTAGCTTAACTTGTGCTTGCGCTAGTTTAATAAATTCTTTAGCTGGAAGGGGTTTGGACCAATAGTAGCCTTGTCCATAAACACAGCCCTGTGCTTTCAGTATTGCGGCAGTTGCTTCATCTTCAACTCCCTCTGCAACATTTTCTAATTCCATTACATGGCTCATTTTTATTATGGCATTTACAATGTGTTGTAGTTGTAAATTGCCCACCATATCTCGAACAAATGACATGTCTATTTTCAAAGTAGAAGCATTAAATTTTGACAAATAGTTTAGGTTTGAGTATCCCGTTCCAAAATCGTCAATAGCGAAATACACGCCGCGTTCTACCATCAAGAAGATTTGTTGTTCTATATGTTGCGTATCCTCTATAAACAGTGATTCGGTAATTTCCAACTCTAATAAACTTGGATCCAGTCCCGCTTTTTGTAGGGCTCTAAAAACATGGTTAGGTAAATTTCCGCGCTTAAACTGTACAGGTGACAAGTTGACTGCGACCGTCATTCCCTTTAATCCATTGGTCTGCCATTTTGCACACTCTGCACAAGCAGTTTCGAGGGCCCAGCGCCCGATTTCAATAATTAAACCAGACTCCTCAGCAACCGGGATGAACTCTGCAGGAGAAATAATGGTATCGTCCTTTCGCCAACGGATTAAGGCTTCTGCACCGACGAATTGATTAGTGGCCAAGTCAACCTTTGGCTGATAATACAATTCGAATTGTTCTTCTTCTATGGCCGTTTTAAGTTCATGGTTCATATTCAAGCGCCTATTGATGGAGGCTTCCATGTCACTTTCATAGAAATGATAGCTGTTTGGTTCTTCTTCTCTTGCTTTGTAAACCGCAAAGCTTGCTTTTCTATTTAATTCGTTAAAGGTGTTGCCATCAAATGGCGCAACAGAGACTCCTAGAGCACAACTCAATTCAAAGTTATATTCAGAAATAGATAGCGGTAATATACTGACACGAATAGCTTGATGGCAAAAATCTTGCAGAGCGGCATAGTCAGGTACGCGTTTGACAAACGTAAACTCGATGCCCGAAGTCCGATATACAAACGTATGCTCATCTTGCAGCTTAATGAAGCGTTCAGCGAGGATGTTTAAAACTTGATCACCAAACTTGTGCCCTAATGTGGAATTTATCCAATTAAAATTATTCATATGCAAGGTAATAAAACCAAGCATATAGCTATCTTTCGGTGTGTCGCTAAATAGCTCAACTAGATCTAGTTTACATTTCTCGGCATTAGGTAGCTGCGTAAGTTCATCATACAAAATACGTTTTTCGGCGTTTTCCTTAATCACGTCGTAACGCACTCTCTGCTCAGTTAATCGCAAAATAAGAGCTTTAATATAGCCTGATATAAGTATGATACCCATGCCATAAACGGACAAAACTATCGCCATATCGGTTGCTTTTGCCCAGCTCGAATAGTCGGTAACTACTTTAGGTTCAACTAAATCGATGGAAATTGCATAAGCGAAGAAATAAAAGCTAATAAGCATATAGCAGGACAAAGGAATGATCATGGTCTTGCCGCCAAGCAAGGATGCAAATATCAGCACACATGGATACAGCAGCAAAGAGGTGTCGTACAAACCGTCATAATAGAATGCTTTTGATGATGCAAAGATAATGACGGTCCAAAGTGTCATTCCGGCAACAATATTCCATGTGTCTGAGTTTAATAGTTTTAATAGACCAATAAAAAAAACCACCACTACCAAGCCGTCAATTAACCATTTAGTATCGTCTTGCCACAAAGCAATTGCAGACATAATCAGAAACAGGCCGATAAATACATAAATAACCGATTGGACTTGTGCAACTCGCGACTTTATATCTTGTAAGATAAGCCCTGAAGAACCCATGGGTGTTAATACACTTTTACTTTCTTTTAACATGGATTATTTCTTGAGTAACTAATTCATGGGCAAACTTTAGGGACTTTTCAGGATCTGTGTCTCTGTCGTTCTTTACAATGTACATGGCTTGGTCGGCGAGATTGATAATCTCTTGTATTTTCACGCCATTCTCTGGGTAAAAGGCAGCTCCTACACTGGCTCCAACAGCTACATTTTGGTTGAATTTACGTAAAAAGTAAGGCTTAGAAATTCGTTGCACCAAACGTGTAACAATATCTTTAGTAGTGGCTTCGTCGGCGCCGTCAAGTAACAAAACAAATTCATCGCCTCCCCATCGACCACCAAAGTCTTGGGTCCTGAGGGTCTTTTTAATGCGGTCAGCGACAAAGATTAATATTTCGTCGCCCGACTCATGACCGTAAATGTCATTGATCCGCTTGAACCAGTTTAAGTCAATCAAAGCCAGACAAAAGGGGCGCTGCTGTTCAGCAAATACGTCAATCTCTTTTTCTAGACCTTGGCGATTATAAAGTTTGGTGAGCTTATCGTAATCAGCTTGATAAGCTAACGATTCTAATTCTTTCTTTCGCTTAGAAATATCATGCAGGGTAATTTGATAATATTCACGTAAGTCCTCATTAACAACTGAGGTCACCACCACTTGCACCCAAACTGAAGCTGAGTCCTCGGAGGTTTGTAGTTTAAATTCCCCTGTTGCTATTTCATCATTCGCAAAAGCCAACTCCACACAGCCTAAAAGCTTCTCGGGCTCTGCAAACAAATTTTCCAGTAATGGTCCAAAGCTCTTTTTTAATTGGAGGTTAAGTTTTTCAAGGATCGTCTCAAAAGCGACATTAAACAGTATAATATTACCTCGGGGTTCCATTAATATAATAGGCGACATTGAATTTTCAAACAGCATCCTAAAGCGTTTTTCCAAAGCTTCAATTTCTTTTCTAAGCTTTCTCTCTCTGGTAAATTGTTGTTCGGTTTTATCAAGTAAAACATTGACGTCGTTGACTAATTCACCAAGTTCACTGTTTTGATGAAAATCAGGCACAGTCAAGCGATTTCCTTCACCCGGAACGGTTTTATGTAATGCGCGGGCAATTTCGATCATGGGTCGGGTGATCAGGAAGAAAGCCACGAATATTGCCACAATTGTTACCACGAATGCCTGCAAAATCATGGCTTTAGAGTTATCGAATGCTAATTGTCTAGCTCTTTCTTCAATGTATTGAATATTAGGTGCAATAACTAAAGTACCAATTGATTTATCTACTTCAAATAAGGATTGAATAGGAAAAACTACTGGCTCAACAAAGGTGTTTGTATTACTGACAACGTCGATATTTTCAAAATTCATCTTAGCATTAAGAACGACCTCGTTAGTAGCAAGCCCATCGACCACTTCTTGAGCCAGATCTTTTTCAGCTAAATATGCAGCCGTTGCCGCAGTAGCCGCGATAGTTTTATATAAACTGCCAAGACTTTGCTGAGTGATTGCGACCTCTTGATTGAAGGTCAATTTGTAGAATAACTGTGATGAAAGAAAACCAATTGCAATGGATGCAAAACCAATGACTATTGCCAGTCGAACCAATAATGCACTTTTATTCATAGAAACGATAAACCACTTTAACATCGTCTGTCACACTACTTTCGTGAATGTAGGCGATGGCATTCTCTGTTTGTTTTACAAAAGCTAAAATTGCTTTTTCGTCTTTTTGTTGAGTAGGAGGTCTGGCTCGGCCAGAAAACTTTACTTTTGACCAGTAAGCATTAACTCGCGCTAATGACATACCGACTAAAGAATCGTAGAATTTTGTTCTGATCACTAAGTCATTTTCAATATCCACTGGGACCGCTTTTGACCCGTCAGGAAATGCAACATATTTGCCCATGTACAAGTCGATAACCTGAGAGCGCGAAAGCATAGAAGTAGGATTATCTTTGTGTACAACTAACACTAATTCACTGCTGATGGCAAGAGTGGTGAAACTCAGTCCACCCATCAAGATCATTGTTTTGAGTAAGGTTAATTGTAACATCAGTATAAAAAGCTCACGTTGGCAAACAAAACATTAACATGCCCGGTTCTATTAACGTTTAGCGTCGCATCCACCTTAGGCGGTTGCCAAAAAGTGCTTCCTCCATCATCTATGCGGGTATGATCTAATTGAAGTTTGAATGACATGTTTTCGTCAAAATCCCAGCGCCAACCTATGGATACGGTTTTTTGATTAAGACTGTAATAATTAAGCAACAACTTCGATGCATTATAAGCTTCTATGCCACTTGGTACCTGCTCCAGTGCAGGCAAGATAATACCGCTGCTATCAAGATCAAACTTTTCTGACTGACTGAACGCGATGGATGCAAAGAAGTTATGCGCATTGGTGTGATAAATACCACTTAAATAGCCGCTTTCGACGCCTTGAACAGACAAAGTATTCGTCCTTATTGTTGCTAGTTCAGAAATCAGCGTGACGTTGTTGAATCTATATTGGCCACTTAAGGAACTGTAGCTGCCTGTTTTATTATCTAAGTCAGCAGCATTTGCGAAATTGACTGCGTTAGGCCAGATTACCGAAAAGTTAGGTACAAACGCTTCGAGTTGCGTAAGGCCAATAATTAGCGGTTTTATCACTTGTGAATCGAACTTTAGCTGAGTATGGTTAACGGCGATATCCCAATTAATAGATTGAAAATCTAAAGCTAAGCCAATAATATTATCAAAACGAAATGGAGGGGCATCAGGCGCACTAAATGCGGTCACAGCAAATTCATTCTTGCCATAGAATAGCTTGGCTGAAAACGTTAAATCGCCCAGAGGTTTGCTGTAAGTTAAGTCAACACCATCAAGATAGCGATGGGGTAAGACACCATAAATTTCGCTTGGTACATGAGCCCACGTATAAGCATAGCCGATGTCTCGATATTCGGTTAATAAGAATAAATCGTAAGCGGTGCGGCCAACTCTAAATGACCAATTGGCGTTTGGTGAGTACCTTATAAAGGCTAAGTTCAGTGCCGTCTTGAGATTAAGCTCTCGCTGGTCTCTGTAGATGGCTTGAACCACAATATCGATTTCTTCAGTGGCTATAATATCAAATTGGATGCCTAAATTTGTGTTCTCAGCAAAATCAAAGTCATTTTTGAATACACTTGCGGTCTTAGAAAAATCGGCGCGATAACCAAACTCATTAGAATCCGTGGTTACAACCCCTATGGTACCAAATCCGGATACACGAACCTCTGGCGCTGCTAGTACGAGGTTTGATACTAGCAGTAGCAGGAAAACACATTTTGTCATAATTAATAGAGCCTTAAAACACTTGAAAAACAAGCCATGATTTATTCACTTATTGTGTCTACCCAATTCTTAATGTTATCCTAATACGCTCGGCAATATACTCATTTTTATGACTTGGCATGATACCTGTGTATGCATAACAAATGGTGAGGCGTTAGTGAATTTTATTAACGCCAAAGTTATTACCTAACTTATTTGTGTTTTATATTTTCGGTAATAAGCCTACAGTCGTTGGGATTAATTAAAAGGCAAGTAGTTTGTGAAATCAAAAATACGGAAGGCGTTGAATATTCATCACTTTAGAGTTGTCAAACAGTTCGCAACCCTGAAAGAAGTCAAGATATGTGATATTGAAAGATACTTAGCCGCTTATGTATCAATGCCAACAGCGAGAAAGATAATACATCAATTAGATGACTTAGAAATTATCACATTTGACCAAAGCAAGAGCGACAAAAGAGTGAAAATAGTACGGTTTCTTCGAACCAATTTGGACGAATTTGTATGACTCTAAAAAACCTTTAAATTCTGCAGATATTTGTCAGTTATTGGCTGTATCTGGAGTTCTCCTGTACAGCAATTTTTTGTATCCTATCTATCTGATGCAAAATGCTACCAAACTCGTGACCATCTGTTATCAATGAAGCACTTTTTTACCCTGGTGTCTATTGCTCCGACAGCATTTCCGTGTTGCTCGTAGATTGGCGATAAGTATATCCGCATTATTTCACCATGGTGGAATTATATTGACGCAACCGGCGTCATACGACACTCATTATTTGCACCGCTCAGATTTAGTGTTTATTCTTCTACTAACACATATATAAATAGCAGGCTTATGGTCTGCAATTTAATCAAAAATATTGCAAAAAGATATTTTAATAGCGTGTATATGGCGTGGAGAGTAATGAATGACTGAACAGATAGTGGATGTGCTGATCGCTGGAGCTGGTATTTCCGGAATTGGAATGGGCGTACATCTCAAACGCCAATGCCCTGCGCTTACCTTTACCATGTTTGAGCAGCGCGACGATATCGGCGGAACTTGGAGTCTATTTAATTACCCTGGTGTGCGCTCTGACAGCGACATGCATACGCTCGGTTTTGATTTTGAACCTTGGACACATAAAAAAGCCATCGCTGATGGTCCATCTATTCTTGCATATATCACGAGCATTGTTGAAAAGTATAAGCTGCACAAGAATATTGCGTTTAGCCAAACAATTGTTTCCGCTAGTTGGTCAAGCGAAGAGGCTCTTTGGACTCTGACAATGGCAGATAAATTTGGTGAACAGCATAAAAAATGCGGACGTTTTTTGTTTATGGGAACTGGATATTACGACTATGAGCAAGGCCACGATGCTTCATTTGATGGGCGTGGAGAGTTTTCAGGTCAAATTATTCATCCCCAATTTTGGCCTCAAGGTTTAGATTATGCTAACAAAAAAGTAGTGGTAATAGGCTCTGGCGCAACTGCAGTAACGCTTTTGCCCGCCATGGCAAAAACCGCCGAGCATGTCACAATGTTGCAGCGAACGCCTACTTGGTATGCAGTGCGTCCCTCGGAGGATCGTATTGCAAATGGTTTAGGGAAGATTATGCCTAGTAAATGGGCTTATAATATTATCCGTAAACGCAATGTGTGGTTGCAAAGCATATTGTATAAATATGCACGTAGTAAGCCCGAACGAGTAATCAAATTATTGATGAAAGACGTGCGTAAAGCATTAGGACATGAGCCTAATTCTACTGACTTCACCCCGCCTTATAATCCTTGGGAACAACGACTTTGTTTAGTGCCTGACGGAGACATGTTCACCGCAATGCGCGAAGGTAAGGCGAGTATTGAAACCGATCAGATTAAGTATTTTACGAAAACCGGTATTCAACTGAATTCAGGTAAACACCTAGACGCAGATATTATTATCACCGCAACGGGGTTAAAACTTGCTATGGCAGGGAAGGTAGTCTTCACCGTCGACGGCGCCAAAATAAACCTCGCTGAGCATTTTTATTACAAAGGCTGTATGTTCTCAAATATACCAAACATGGCCATTGTATTTGGTTACTTGAATGCATCTTGGACATTAAAAGCAGACATTGTGTCTCATTATGTGTGCCGGTTGCTTAAGTATATGCAGCAGCACAATCTAACTATTGCCAATCCTCGGTTAGATGATCCAGACGCCCTTGAAGAAGAGGCGCTGTTCGATTTTTCTTCGGGTTATGTGAAACGGGCTAGCAACATATTACCTCGCCAAAGCACAACAATGCCATGGCGTATAACGCAAGACTATCGATTTGAAAAAAACGTGTTGCTAAAAGAGCCTGTGAATGACGGTGTTTTGACATTTACTGAAACCTATTCAAGCACTAATGCAGGTCCGCTGATAGATCAAGAAACACCGCTAAGACAATAATATGCCGGTTATCTAGGTTTAAATCATGACATTTTCTAAGCGGGTCGAGCCTTTGTAAAAACCCCACCTAAGTTTGCGTATTGACTCGCTCCCAGCCTTGCCAATGGATTTATTTTAAGTGCATCAATTTCAATACGATTATTGCTTTGATTAACGGCATCATCGTCTACGTATAATTCAATAGCCTCTACAAAAATAATTTGTTGTGGCGCGTTACCAATTTGTTGAGTGCTATGCACTTTGCATAAATACGCAATAGGGCAATCTTCAATGCGCTGCAAAGGCCAATCGGCATGGTCAATCAATTTGATTTGATTGTCTTTAATTTCACTTTCACCATAGTTCAAACTAGCGGCAGTGGCAGTGACGATATCAGCTTGTTGTGCGTGGGCAATATGAACAACGCAATAAGCCTCATCAATTAAGTTAGCAACAGTATCCTTAGTCGTCCCATTTGGCTTTTTGCCCATTGAAAGCATACATAAAGGCGGATCGCTACACACGGCATTAAAATAAGAGAAGGGAGCAAGGTTAAGGGAGTCATCGCTATTTTTGGATAACACCCAAGCTATTGGACGCGGTATGACAGTTTGGGTCATTAAATGATAAATGGCGGTGCTCGGCATGTCGTTTAATTGTATATTCAATGGTGCTTCCTTTTTTGTAATAGATTGCTGTTTTGCCTCGTATTTTACACGCTAAGTATATATTATGTTGGACACAAAATTAGGGCTAATTAAGCTATCATGGTTTATTGATTAGTTAGTGTAACAAATCAATAATCACCTAGTCCAGAGTCCTATTTGACATAGTTTACACATGCTAACTATAGATTTTTAGACACTAACAGCCAGTGACTAATTAGCAAACAAATAAAAAGGCTCTCTACATGGAATTAGTTATTAGTCAGATTAGTAAGAAATACGCTAATGAAACCGCTAAATTAGCATGATTATGCGGATCTTTAGTGTGCTATTCTTTATTATCGTATCGATATAGAGACATCGATATTAAAACAACAAAATGAAAACATAGACTAGGATTTACTATGCACGTAGATAAAGCTAAAAAGCGAATTGCAAAACAAGTGAAGAAAGGCTTTAAAGGTTATCCTCAAATTTCGATAGAATATTTTGGTACAGACGCCAGTTGCGCAACAGTAGTCGTGGTTCAATTTACTTTGGAGGAGGGTAGTGAAGTTCAGGAGGAGCGCTTTGCAAGTCAATCTGATGCAAGAGAAAATGAAACTATCCAAACTGCATTGATCAAAATAATTGATCGCGCCAATGCAATTTCCGTTATTCAAGTACCGACTCTAACGCTGATTAAATAATACTGTTGCTTACATTTTCTTGTCGCTGTAAACCCTGAATGTTTGCAGTTTGTTTTTGCGTTTTAGGCGCTAGATATTTTTTATACATACCACTTTTATAAATCCGGTTATTAATAAATGAAATATTTTTCTTCTTTTTGTCTATTCTTTTCGATTATCCTTCTTTTCTCCTTCAGCAGCAGCGCACAAGCAACCCGAACTCAAGATAATAGTTGCCAAATGATACTCTTGGTAGACCAACAGATTGTGACAGAAGTATCGCCACAACAATCCGAAAAGACCCGTATTCGAATGCCCTTAGGAAAAAGTGTTATACGTTTAACCTGTTCCTTGAGTCAGCAAGCAGTGTTTAGCTTTAATCGGGATGAAATCGTTAATTTTACGTTGGGTGATCAAGGCGGTTCAATCAGTCAGATTAGAGCAAATAAACCTTCTTTTGTGTTGCCGATTGGAGAATTTTCAGCAGACTTTACAATTGTCAGTCACCATGAATATCTACAACAATTTGTATGGCAAGATTTTGCTAGCTATGTAAACCAAAGCCTTATTAATAACATTACGATGGGTGCCTTTTACGGATTATGCTTAACCTTAATTTTGTACGTGTTTTTTATGGGCAGAATTTTAAGCGATAAGCGCTTTGAACTTTACAGTCTATATGTCTTTTGCGCAGCAATATTTTTTCTATTGCAGGAAGGTCAACTTAATCTATTCGTGCCTGAGCATGCTTTTGTCCTGAGTCATCAATTCTTCCTGATTTTTGCCGGTCTCACTGTTTTCACTGCGACTATATTCATCGTGCGACTCACTGACTTACATTTAGCTTGGCCTAAAGTAAGCCGATATGGGCTACATGGAAATGCAACAATAGTACTTCTAGCCTCTATTGCGATGTCATTTCTTGAGCATAATATGGTCTCGTTTTGGCTGGGTAAAGTGATGTCGAATCTAACCCTTATTATTATGTTGATCCTACTTTATTTACTTATTACGCAATCTTATAGAGGTGTAAGAATGGCGTGGTTAGTATTATTCAGCTTGCTACTGATGGTAATAGCCATGATCTTTCGTTTGGTTTTAACCGATGTGAACCCTTTCTTAAACCGTTATGCCCTGATAATAGCCTTTGCTGTCGAAGCATTTATGCTGGCGGTAGTGGTATCGTCGCGAATTAAAGATCTTAAGTTAGATAAAATAAAAGCACAAATTGATGCAAATACTGATGTGCTGTGCAATGTATTAAATAGACGTGGTTGGGGAAATAAAGCAGACGAATTATTGCAGTACCAAGAGCAAAATCAAGGCGTGCTTAGTTTACTTTACATTGATATTAACGATTTCAAAGTGATCAATGATACCCACGGACATGATTGTGGCGATCAGGTACTGCAGATAATTGCTAAAATCATTCAAAATCAAATACGTACCAAGGACCTTGTTGGTCGAGTTGGCGGCGACGAATTTGTTGCTTTAGGGCATTTTGACAACACATATGAAGCAAACCAATTTGCATTAAGAATAGATCAAACGCTTCGAGATTTATCTATTCGAATTGATGGATTAGATAATATCAAAGTAAGTGCAAGCGTCGGACACGTTATTTTCGAATCAGCGCCTGATTCGGTTGCGAAAATGTTAAAATCAGCAGATAAATCAATGTACAAGGTCAAACAAGGTAGCAAGCTTATTAAAAATTATTAATGACGGCTACGATCACTATCACCATCATTAAAATAGTCAGACAATAGCATGCTATAAATCTAAATCAGCTAACGCTTCTTTCAATGTAGGAAATGTAAACGTAAACCCTTCACCAAGTAACCTTTTTGGAATCACTTTTTGACCATATAGTACAAGATCTGATGATTCACCCATTAGTGCTTTTATTACAAATGCAGGTACTCTAAAAATACAAGGGCGTTCTAGTCGTTTGGCAAGGGCTATAGAGAAAAAAGAATTGGTATTAGGGTTAGGGGAGGTAAAGTTATAAACACCATGCGCGTCTTCATTGCTTAGCAAGTGTTGAATAGCATCGATCATATCCTGCATATGTATCCATGCCATAAACTGCTTACCAGAGCTTATAGGGCCGCCTAAACCTAAGCGAAATGGCATCAGCATCTTGGATAATGCACCGCCTCCATCTGATAACACGACACCCGTTCGCATTATACAAACTCGGGTGTTGGCTTGCAGCGCTATATTTTCCCACTTCTGGCATACGGCTCGACTGAATTCATCATGAAAATCGGTGAAGTCTTCGGTCACTACAGTGTCACCTTGACGTCCATAAACTCCAATTGCTGAACCACTGATAAATACACTTGGCGCATTACTTGATGTATTAATTAAGTCGACTAGTTGTTGGGTTATTTTCCAACGGCTATTACAAATTCGTTCTTTTTGAGCGTCAGACCAACGTTTGTCTGCAATCGGTTCGCCGGCCAAATTGATAATAGCGTCAAACTTGTCTACTGAGGTTAATTCCTCACTAGTAATGCAATTTATTTGTTCGCCAAGCAAGCGCGTTGCTCTACTTGGATCTCGCGTTACCACCGTCATCGCATATTTTTTTTCTAGCGCAGTGATTAGTGTGCGACCAATTAAACCAGTGCCTCCGGTAATTAATATATGCTTTGACATGGTATTTATTCCTTAGTACAAGATAGAGATAGTGAAACTGAATCGGAGAAACGAAGCGCATGCGGTTTATCAACTTCCGCTTCTGCAAAAGTGACCCAGGGATGTTCTGCTGCAATGTTTAATATGTCGTGGGTTAATTTTTCCAGCAAATAAAAACGATTATCCTCTACGAGTCTAATAATCGCTTTGGTAATTGTTTTATAATTTAAGGCATGATCCATTAAATCTGAATCTGTTGCTTTTTTAGCGTCGTAATGAATTTTGACGTTAATGACCACGTCTTGTTGATTTTTAATTTCATCATCGTTAATGCCAATATAGGTACGAAGTCGTAAATTTTTAATTCTTATTGTTGCTTGATTTAAATTCATTTATTCAATTTTTCCCTTTGTTCTTAATCATCTTAAACTTTCTATGTGATTACTTTTAAAATTTGTCATACTAACCGTGTATATAAACTAAATCATCAACGATACCTATCTAGCTAAGAATGCTCACTCATATTAACAAGCAACTGAGTTAACTGTAGACAAATTTGTATCACTGGCATTTATTATTTTCGCAAAAGAGGCTACATGGATATTAAATCACCCATCGCAAAAGCTATGATTGTCATGGCTTGCATCATTATTGTTCTTGCTGGTATTAAAGCAGCAAGCGTCATTATGGTGCCATTTCTTTTGTCAGCTTTCATCGCTATAGCCTGTAGCCCGCTGATTAATTGGGCCAGCCGATACAGAGTCCCTCGTTGGGTATCCGTTACCTTAGTTATACTGATAATACTGGTGATTGGTTTTATGTTAGCTGGCTTAATTACACAATCATTGAGCGAATTTCAGCAAAACATGCCTGTTTATCGAGAACAGTTGACGGGTGAATTTGCGTGGATAGTAAATAAACTCAACGTATTAAACATCAATATCGATAAAAATTTGTTTTTGACTTATCTCGATCCAGGTGCCGCAATGTCAGTCGCCACTGGTTTTTTAAGTGGCATGGGCAGCGTATTATCTAATTTAGTGCTTATATTATTAACGGTTATTTTTATGCTATTTGAAGCTGAAAGCATGCCAAAACGCCTTCACATCGCATTGTCAGACCCTGAAATGAAAATGACACATATAGACCGATTTCTACAATCGGTTAATAGCTACCTAGGTATTAAAATGTTAGTCAGTTTGGGTACCGGTATCAGCATTGGTAGTTGGTTGTATTTTCTTGGGATTGATCACTTTTTACTGTGGTCAGTGCTCGCCTTCATGTTTAATTTTATTCCTAACATTGGTTCAATCATCGCCGCTGTGCCTGCGGTATTAATGGCGTTTGTCGAATTCGGTTTTTACAAAGCAGGCCTGACAGGATTAGGCTTTGTGGTGGTAAATATGATTATGGGTAACGTCATTGAACCGCGTTTTATGGGACGTGGTCTTGGCCTCTCTACCTTAGTGGTGTTTTTATCCTTGATATTCTGGGGTTGGTTATTGGGAAGCGTTGGTATGTTACTTTCTGTGCCATTAACCATGGTAGTAAAAATCGCTCTTGAATCAAGAGAGGAGAGTAGGTGGTTAGCTATATTGCTATCCAGTGACGAAACACAAACTAATGCTACAAAAGCGATGGCGACAAAAGCGATTGATGAAGAATCAAAAGAGGTAAAAAGCATTGATAAACAGACTTAGTATTGACCTCGTGTCGCTTAACAGTGGCCAAATAGATTGATGTAGTCTTATTTTTAATTAATAAACTCTAGGAATGAATTGATGCCATCGGCTCGCAACAAGATTGCACAACAAATTATTTCACATAAGCTTATTGCCATTATTCGTCTGAATAATTCTTCTTCGGTGCAGGCGACGCTTAGCTGTCTTGTGCAAGGCGGTGTTAATGCATTGGAGATAACCTCTAACACACCCGATTTTTGCTTGCATATCGAATTGGCAAGGCAACAGTTTCCAGCTGTTTTAGTCGGGGCTGGGACTATTTTGAATAGGGAGTTAGCCAAGCAAGCTATTGCAGCTGGTGCTCAGTTTTTAGTTACACCTAACGTCAACGCCGACGTGGTTGAAATAGCTCATGACAATAATATCCCGGTATTAATGGGTGCCACGACCCCAACCGAAATTGCAAATGCCATTGCCTATGGCGCCGACATCGTTAAGTTGTTTCCGGCAAACGCATTGTCTATCGACTATTATCAAGCGCTAAAAGGTCCTTTTGCAGACACACCAATGTTCGCTGTGGGTGGTATAAGTTCAAACAATGCCAGCGCTTGGTTGAGTTCTGGAATACAAGGTGTTGGCGTTGGCAGTGAATTGGCGAAAGAAATAACCAGTGAGAATGCGATGACAGAGCATATTCGCTCTATAAAACAGTTTATTGAAAGCGTTTATGAATAGCGTTTATGAATAGCGTTTATGAATAGCGTTTATTTATAATTTTATAAGTTAATCGACGCTATTGCTAAAGCGTTGATGAGGTAACTGCATACAAAATCGGCTGCCTGCATCGGGTTCACTTTGTATCTGTAATTTACCTCCATAACTTTCTAGCATATCAACGACTAAAGCTAAGCCCAGGCCTTGACCTTCGGAATAGGTATCTAGACGTCGACCACGTTGTGTTATCGCAGAAATGGCTAATTCGGAGATGCCTTTTCCATCGTCTTCTACACACACTAAAGTGGACGTTGCTTGCTTTTTATAGGTAACGTTGACTGTCGATCTAGCCGCTTTGCACGCGTTGTCCAGCAAGTTTCCGAGTATTTCCATGTAGTCGGTTGGGTCAATTGAAAGAGATGCTGATTCGGGCATTTCTAATGTCAGTGACAATGCTTTTTGTTGGTGTATTTTTGTCATGGCATCAAGTAATGACTTTGTTAAGGGAGCAACGTCGATGCTCGGTAAAAAACCCACAACGTTAATAGTGGCTCGTTTTAGCTGGCGTTTAACAATATTATCAATATGTAGAATAGGCTCTTTAATGTCGTTCCTTAAGTCAGCTTGGCCGAGAATAATGCTCAAAGGTGTTTTTATACTGTGCGCTAAATCGTCTAAACTCTTCTTATAGCGCTCTCTTTGCTGTTTCTCGCTATTAAGGAGCTTGTTAATGCTTTTTTGTAATGGTTGCAACTCGAGTGGATAATTATCGTTAATTTGATCAATCTTACCTTCTTCAATTTCGCCAATACGAGCAATAATATTCTGCACCGGCATAAATACGCTGCGCAAGGATAAGGTAATCAAACCAAGTAAAACCAAGCTTAAAACGACTATCCAACCCCATAGGCGGTTAATAAACGTGCTGAGTTCGCGTTGATAAGTATTTTTATTGTTAATGACTAAAAAGCTAACTTCCTCAAAATTACCGTCAATCAGAAACTCGGCCTTTTTGGATAAAGCAAAATGTGGATTTTCTTCATTGAAGTCGGATAAGAAGATGGTCTCTCCTGGCAAGTGCTCTTCAGTTTGCCTAAATAGCAAATTAAACAGATTGGCATTGATATCGTTATCAATAGACGATTGCGATTGCCAAACTTGTTGTTTTCTCCACTTTATTGTTGCCACTAAGTCGGAACCGGGCAGGTTTAAGTCTTCTACAAATAGCCGAGAGGGCATGACGACGTCGCCGTCTTCAAATTCAAATTCGGAAATCATAGCGAAGGCAGTGGTCGATAGTTCTTCTTTTTTAGCCAACGTTAAACTGCGTTCGTACGAATTTTGCATTGAAAATATAATCGCTGGAAAAAAGATAGCAACAAACAAGATGCAAGTTAAGAATATGCGTCGTGTAATTGACCAAGTTTTCATTTTAACAAGGACCTACTGCAAGTTGACATTGAGTCGATAACCTCTACCGCGCAACGTTTCAATTGGTTTGATAATGTTGTCTTTATCAATTTTACGTCGCAGTCTGCCAACAAATACTTCAATAACGTTGCTATCCAAATCAAAGTCTTGGTCGTAAATATGTTCAACCATCTCAGTTTTTGAAACGACTTTATTCGGGTTCATCATCAAATATTCAATTACCTTATATTCGTATGCGGTTAATTCCACGGCTTGTTCATTAACATAAAGTTGATTCGCACTAGTATCTAGCGACAAGGGGCCTTTTTGTACTATCGGACTTGCTTGACCTGCACTGCGTCGAATTAAGGCTTTCACTCTTGCTAGTAGCTCTTCGTGCACAAATGGCTTAGTTAGATAATCATCAGCGCCGCATTCCAAGCCTTTTACCTTCTCTTGCCAACGGTCCCGGGCGGTCAGAATAATAATCGGGCAGGATATGTCCATGGCGCGGGCTCGTTGAACAACTTCAAAGCCGTCAATACTGGGCAGCCCAACATCGATTATAGCTAAATCGTAGTCATATTCTTGTAGTTGATATAGCGCTTTTTCACCGTCGTCAGCTAGGTCGACACTAAATCCTTGTGACTGCATATATTGGTCTAGTTGAAGCAACAAGCGGCTATCATCTTCGACTATCAAAATTCGCATGAGTAACTCCGTTTATATAACTTAAAATGATATGGATAATTTTTATGTACTCAACACATGGACTATTTACTAACTTTCCCCGTTATGGCATCAACGGTGACATAAATTACGCGTCCAGAGGTTTGATGAATTTTAACTCGATAGACATTTCCACGCATTTCTACTTTTAAGACTTTGCCTGCAACCGCTTTTTGGGCTTTTTGTGCGGCTTGTGATTTGCTAATTCTTTGCTGTTCCTGCTTGTCTTTAGCCATAGCAACAGGAACCAATACTAACTGACTGGCGAGTACAAGCGTGGCGGCTATAAAAAAAGAGCGTAGCGTGATCAAAGTGGAGTACCTATTTATTTATTAATAACTCGGTTTAGCGAATGTCTAGCGCCTATTATGGGGTGTTTTACTGAACTTAAGCTGAATAGCTACGCATTCATCACATCGTTATTGGACAATATTATCACGAGTTTATGGCAAACATAAACAGTAGGTTATCGTAACTAGGTATAACTACATATCGATTTTTTTTCTAAGCTGTTTTTGCTGGCCACTTTTGGTTTTGCTATCCATACGCTTTCGTTGTGATGAGCGGCTCGGCCTTGTTGGCTTTCGAACCGGTTTTTCGTAAGTACTTTCTTTGATAACGTTGGCAAGTCGTTTAATTGCATCTCGTTTATTTTGTTCTTGTGTGCGATGATTTTGTGCGCGAATAACCATTACACCATCGGATGTGATGCGGGTGTCATTACTCTCAAGTAGCTTGGTTTTGATTTTATCGGGGAGTGAGGATTGATTGATATCAAAACGTAAATAAATGGCTGTGGCAACTTTATTGACGTGTTGCCCACCCGCACCTTGAGAGCGAGTAGCGGTTAAACTAAACTCACTTTCATCAATACTGATTTGGTGGGTAATAAATACAGCCATATTACGTATAGTATCTCGGGTTGCTTAGTGACTTTGCAGTTACAGTAATTCACCGTGTTGCAAACCTACAGAGCAGATTAGGGTAGCACTCTTTTGTAGGGTTTAACGGTAACTGATTTAAATACACCACCGCTAACGTAAGGGTCAGCATCAGCCCAAGCCTTTGCGTCACCCAATGACTCAAACTGTGCAATGATCAATGAACCGGTGAAACCGGCTTCTGCCGGGTCCTCACTATCAATTGCTGGGGTTGGACCAGCGACTAAAATTCGGCCTTCATCAACCAGCGCACTAATCCTTTCCAAGTGAGCCGGTCGCGCTTTCAGTCGCAGCGCTAAGCTGTTATCGACATCTTCAGCATAAATAATATACCACATGTTGTTTCCCTTTTTTTACAGGCTATACAGTTGCTTAAAGTAAGGTAGCCGCTTTCATTCTAGACACAAAACTACCTAAATCTGCGAGCATTTTGTCTTGATCTGTTAAGTTGGCTTCAATAATATTGACCGTAGCTGAGCCTGAAATAGCACCTGCCGCACCAGATTGAATCGCATTTGCTACTTGTTCAGGCGTGCTGATACCAAAACCAAGTAAAGGAGGCGCAACTTTGAATTGTGTTAGCTTTGCGATCAGCTCAGCGGCTGGAATTTCTACCGCTGTTTCAGTGCCTGTTACTCCTGATCTACCTAATAAATAGGTGTAGCCGTCTGACTTCTCGCCAATGGCCTTCAAGGTTTCGTTGCTTGCATTTGGTGGTGCAATTAGTATCTGATGAATGTTGTTCTGTTTAGCAATAGTAATAAAGCGGTCAGCTTCTCTTAATGGTACATCTGCGATAAGGATTGAATCGACACCTGCGGCTGCGGCTTTTGCATAGAAGTTGTCGATACCATTAGCTAACACCAAATTGCTATACAACAATAAACCAATCGGCACGGTTGGGTGGTTGTTACGGATTTCGCTTAGTATATCAAAGCAGACTTGCGTCCTTACGCCGCTGCGCAAAGCACGGATACCGGCTTTCTGGATTGTAGGGCCATCCGCAATCGGATCAGAAAAAGGAATACCTAGCTCTAAGGCATCAGCACCGCTTTCAACTAATTGATTGATGATAGCAAGGGATGTCTCTTTGTTAGGATCACCAACCATTACAAATGGAACAAATGCACCCTGATTTTTTGCTTTTAGGTTGGCAAACATATCAGCATAGCGTGTGGTACTCATAGTTTGTCTCCTAAAATCTTAACTACATGCTCTAAATCTTTGTCACCACGACCTGATAAATTTAATACGATAATGGTTTCCTCAGTTGCTTCATCCGCCATATTCAAGGCATGAGCAAGGGCATGAGCTGGTTCTAATGCGGGGATAATACCTTCTTTTTTGGCTAATAGTTGAAATGCATTTAATGCTTCTTCATCAGTAATTGCATAGTATTCTGCTCGTCCTGTTTCAGCTAAAAAGGCGTGTTGTGGACCAACAGCAGGATAATCTAAACCAGCAGACACCGAATAAGATTCCTCAATTTGTCCGTCTTTGTCTTGCATAATATACGTATATGCGCCGTGTAAAACACCCTTGGTGCCGGTTACGATCGTCGCGCCATGCTCTTTTGTGTGGATCCCTTTGCCAGCTGGCTCAACACCGATTAGGCGAACTGATGGTTCATCAATAAAATCGGCAAACATGCCAATCGCGTTAGACCCACCGCCAACACAGGCAACAACGGCATCCGGTAAGCGACCTTCTTTTTCCATAATTTGCGCACGAGTCTCTTCGCCAATCATACGATGATATTCACGTACAATTGTTGGGAATGGATGCGGACCTGCTGCAGTACCGAGTAAATAATGCGCTTTATCGTAGTTTGCAGACCAGTCGCGCATCGCTTCATTGACCGCGTCTTTTAACGTGCCTGAACCTGAATTCACTGGAATGACTTCGGCACCCATTAAACGCATTCTAAAGACGTTAGGTGATTGTCGTTCTATGTCTTTTGCACCCATATAAATGCGTGCTTTTAAGCCAAGCAAAGCGCATGCCAATGCAGTTGCAACGCCGTGTTGACCGGCGCCTGTTTCGGCAATAACTTCAGTCTTTCCCATACGTTTTGTTAGCAAAGCCTGACCCAATACTTGGTTGGTTTTGTGTGCGCCGCCATGTAATAGATCTTCACGTTTTAAATAAAGTTTAACCAGTGGGTTGGATACTATATTGCGGGTCAGCGTCATCGCAGTCGGACGACCGGCATAATCTTTTAATAAACCCATAAATTCTTTTTGAAAGCTTGGGTCTTCTTTAGCATCTAAAAAAGCCTGCTCTAATTGGTCAAGGGCAGGGACAAGTAGTTCTGGAACATACATACCACCAAAATCACCAAATTTACTGTCTAACTTATTCATCTTAAGGCTCGCTTCTGTTAATTTTAACCAAACAGTTCAATTAATACTCTCGTAGTGAGTTAAATAAACTGCTTAGTTTGGATTCTGATTTTTCAGCAGGTGACTCTTCAACACCTGAATTTACGTCTAATATGGCAACTTGGGTTTTTCTCGCTGCCTGAATATTGCTTGGGGTTAATCCGCCAGCCAATATCAGCCTGTGTTTTTGAGGCACATCCTCTAACAATTGCCAATTAAAGGTTGCTCCAGTTCCACCGACTTGATCGCCAATTTTACAGTCAAGCAATACTTTGTCTGCGACTTGCAGTTTTGGGGCCAGCGTATGGGCAATAAAAACGGTCAAATCTGCTTGCGTTTGCAGTACTGACTCAACAGCCCAAATCTCGCATGACTCAGGCAATAACGTACGTAATGTCTGCATATACTCAATGGATTCATTGCCATGCAGCTGAACCGCTGCTAACGTTAACTTACGTGCATAATCTGCGACCACTTCTATTGGATTGTCTAAAAAAACACCCACTCTCTTTTTACTCGTGGCTAAACTAGCTATTTCCATCGCGCGTTCAAGTGACACATAGCGAGGTGATTTTGTCGCAAATATTAGGCCCATATAACTGGCCGGTGTAGCCATCACTTTGCGCGCATTTTCGACTGAATTTATACCACATATTTTAACTTCACCAAATATGAGTTTTTCAACCGCATTAATCAAATTAGCTTCAGCCATTAATGCGCTTCCGACCAAGAAACCGTTAACAAGAGGACTTAAGCGTTGTACTTCTGAGTGTTTATAGATACCTGACTCAGACAAAATTACACCATCAAAGCCGTCTTTTTTAATCAATGGCACCAAACGCTCTGTTGTCGCTAAGTCGGTACTCAAGTCACGTAAATTACGATTATTAATACCAATAATGTTGGCACTAAGTGCTAACGCTCTTTGTACTTCTTCTTCGTTACTCACCTCTGTTAACACATGCATACCCAATTTGTGAGTGAGGGCGCTGAGCGTTGTAAACTCTTCATCACTTAAAATGGACAGCATTAGTAGCACAGCGTCAGCATTATAATAACGGGCTAAATAAATCTGATATTCATCAACAAAAAAGTCTTTGTTAATTACCGGTTGAGATACTCTAGACGTTATATAGTTAAGGTATTCAAATTTACCCTGAAAGTACTTTTCGTCGGTTAATACAGATAAACACGATGCGTGCGGCGCATAAGCCTGTATAATTTCGTCTAAGTCGAAGTTCTCTCTAATTAAGCCTTTAGAAGGTGATGCTTTTTTGCATTCCAGAATAAAGCTTGCATTAGGTGCAGTTAAGGCCGCAAAAAAATCTTTCTTGCAAAGGGTTAAGGTGTCGACAAACTTGCTTAAAGGGAAATCAATTTTGCGCTGAGCGATTTCTAATTTTTTGTCATCAACAATTTGTTCTAATACGTTTTTAGCCACAATATTCTCTTACGTCTTCCAGTTGATAGGATTAAACTTTGTTACTGTTTGTCGCGTTCATGTTGGTTGTGCTGTTGCCTACTTGGCTCAATTGAGCCGTTTTCTCGATAGTCTGCATCGGCTTGCCAGCGTCTATTGATGCCATCGCCATATCACATGCCTGTGCAAAACTATCAGCTAGATTGTTTAGCTTAATCAACGCTGCCGCATTCATCGCAATAGCTGCCGTATGAGCTGGTGTGCCACAGCCATTAAAAACGTCGGCAATGAGTGCTCTATTTTGCTCTGGGTCGCCACCTTCTATGGCTTTTAACGGATAATTGCTTAAACCAAAATCTGCAGGTAACACTTGGCTTCTAGTAATAACACCATGATTTACTTCTACAATTTGGCTGTCGCCGTGCAATGCAAGTTCATCAAGACCGCTACCATGCACAACATAGGCTCTATTATGCCCTAGCGTTACTAATGTTTGTGCATAAGTATCGAGCAGGTCAGGCGTGTAAACACCCAGTAAGCTATGTGTTGGTTTAGATGGATTTGCCAGTGGCCCTAAAATATTGAACAATGTTCTTGTTTTGAGGGCTAAACGAACCGGCATCGCAAACCTCACACCTGAGTGATACGAAGGAGCGGCTAAAAAGCACAAATTCGCTTCATCAAGACATTTGCGGGCTGTGTCCGGGCTCATATCCAAGGCTAAGCCAAATGCGGCAAATAAGTCCGACGACCCCGACTTACTTGAGACACTTCTGTTGCCATGTTTAGCTACTTTAACGCCACAACTAGCTGCCACAACAGCGGCTGCACTGGATACGTTAATCGTATTATGACCATCACCACCGGTACCAACAATATCGCTAAAATTATAATCGGGGCGTGGGAATGATTTTGCATTGCTGATCATCGCAGCTGCGGCTCCGGCTATTTCATCGGTAGTTTCAGTTTTTATTTTTAACGCCACTAACAATGCAGATAACTCAATTTCACTCACATTACCGCGCATAACTCGGTTAAAAACAGCCTCGGCTTCAATAAAACTCAGTGACTGTTTAGCATAAAGTTTTTCTAGTGCGTTGAGCATTTCTTTTGGCCCAAAGGCAATCTCGTTAGATTCTGTATTCATTGGGTTCCACCCTTGTGTTTATCTGTTTGCCCGCTAGTATCAGCGCTAACTAAAAACAGGCGCTTACTTTATTATCTAAAGCTCTGGTCTCTGGTTTACTAAAAACGCAATACTTTGCATAAGTAACACGCTGCCATCGCAAGTAAGTATAGATTCGGGGTGAAACTGGAATCCCAACATTCTATCATTCGACTGCAAAACTGCCATAACCAATCCATCTATGTTAGCAATAACCTGTAAACTTTCAGGTATTTGGGTGGCGACCAAAGAGTGATACCGAGCAATAGATAGAGGATTACTTAAGCCAGCAAAAATCGATTGGGTTTCCTTGGTTTCGGTATAACTCATTTGCGAGGCTTTACCATGCATCACCTCTGTTGCCCTTGCGACTAACCCACCGTAAGCCTCCACGATTGCTTGATGACCCAAACAAATCCCAAGTACGGGGTATTTTCCGCGCACTTTTTGCAGTACCTCAGGCATGCATCCGGCATCAGCAGGCGCACCGGGGCCTGGTGATAACATTAATAATGTCGGCCCGGCCTTTTTATATACAGCTAATTTATCCAATACGGTTTGAGCGCCCACCGTATTGCGATAAATGGTCATTTCGATGCCCAAGCTTCTAATTTCATCAACCAAGTTATAGGTAAACGAATCGATATTATCTATCAGTACTAAGTTGATTTGTTCGCTCATGTCGACTCTCCTTGTTGCTTATCATCGCAGGTCAACATGCTCTGGTCGTTTTGCTCTTTATCTGATTTAGGAGCGTGAGCAGCAATAATAGCCGAAATCACCGCTTGCGCTTTCGCACGTGTTTCATCGGCTTCAGCTTGCGGTACTGAATCGTTGACTACGCCCGCGCCTGCTTGTATATAAGCTGTTTTTAACCTCACGAAAGCGGAACGGATCACAATGCAGGTGTCCATATCACCATTGCCATTGATATAGCCAACAGCACCACCGTAACTGCCGCGTTTCTGTTTTTCAGTATCTCTAATTAACGACGCGGCACTGACTTTAGGCGCACCTACTAAGGTTCCCATATTCATGCAAGCTTGATAGGCATGCAATGCGTCTAAATCGTCGCGTAGTTCACCAACAACACGTGAAACGAGGTGCATAACATGTGAATACCGGTCGACCTTTAAAAGTTCTTTAACGTGTCGGGTGCCAGCTTTACTGACCTTCGCAACGTCATTTCTGGCCAAATCAACCAACATAATGTGCTCTGATTTTTCTTTTTCATCTTGGCGTAAATTGAGCTCTAATCGACTGTCTAAATCATAGTCAATTGAGCCGTTGGCTCTTTTGCCTCTGGGTCTGGTGCCTGCTATTGGATATACTTCCACCACGTTGCTTTGTTTGTCATATTTTAATGCCGACTCCGGTGATGCGCCAAACATTGTAAAATCTTGATCATTTAAATAAAACATGTAGGGAGAGGGGTTCTGTATTTTCAACTGTTGATATGCGGCCAATGGAGATGGGCATGGCAGACTAAATGACCGAGAGGGTACAACTTGAAAAATGTCACCGTCGAGTATGTGTTCTTTTAATGCAACAACGTCAGCACAATATTCAGCGTCAGATTTGTCTACTTTTAACTCCATATTTTTAATTATTTCTGGCACTGATATTTGCTTAGGAAGAGAGTCTAATTCTTGCTTTATTTGTTCTAAGCGTTGATGAATACTAAAATAATGCTGAGCAACGTGCGGGCCACTAAATACGGAACCAATTATTTGCGTATGTGCATTTTGATGATCAATCAATAATAAAGTTTCAGCTAGATAAAAAACATATTCAGGACAGTTGTTGTTGCCAAATATCGCCTCCGGTAATTTTTCAAAAGTACCGAGTAAGTCATATGAAAATACACCACCTAAAAACAGTGCGTTAGGATGATCACGCAAGGTTTGAATATTCTCAGTTAAGGTGCGCAATACATCAAATACGCTGGCTTGCTTAAGCCGAGAATCTTCATCTAAATTTTGATCAACCGCTGGGAATTCAAAACGAATGTTATTCTCTGACACTTCCTGAGTCGAATGATAGGGTGTTAACTTTTCTATTAAAACTGGAAAAACAGAACGTCCATTCGCCGTAAGTGCGGTAATCGTGACACTTTGGTCATTACATTCAATGCGGATCGCAGCGTCAATTAACAATAGACTTGTTAGGTTTGCTTTGCTTTCAATTTCGGCAGACTCCAGCAATAAACTGTTTTCTTTTCCAAGCGCTTGGTATGCTAATAACGGGTCACTAACATAGGGGCCATCAATGATAATACTTTCAACCTGACCAGATTGTTGTCCTAACTCTGCTAAACTCATTTTCATTCTCGTTCTATGGCTACTGTAAGCCGTTGGATTGGCTTCAAATTATTATCTCATTCTTACTCGTTTGATTTTTATTATTTATTGTCGGGTAAAAACTAATCAAAAAAAAAGCCCGTTAAACGGGCTTAAGTATTGCGAAACGAACACGTTCACACAGCCCTTAGTTGAGGTTGTGCCACCACCAAATGTTTTTCTGCGCAATACAGCTCACGGTTACAAACGGGATTGCAAAGTCAATATCGGCTATTTGTATTTGAGTTGTTGTCACGTGCTCTCTTAATATCTAAATGTTAATTCTTAACTTTATCTCGTAGCCAAGCGTATTTTTGCATAAGGCATATGTATACGTTTTGCTTTCATGTATAATGCATAGAAGAAAACAAATCGGTCTTTATGTCAAGCATAGTGGCTATTTTAGTTGTTATATTTAAGAAGAAGGTGCTTTGAAAATAGATTTACACTGTCATTCAACTTGCTCAGATGGCGCATTAACGCCGGTTGAATTGGTTCAACGTGCACAGCAAATGCAAGTTGACGTGCTAGCTATTACCGATCATGACACGGTGGCCGGTATCTCTGCTGCGCGTGATTACGCTAAAAATAGCAATATCAAATTAAATATCATTGCGGGTATTGAACTTTCTACGTCATGGCATGGATTTGATATTCATGTCGTTGGGTTGCGAGTTGATAAAGATGATTGTGTTTTTTTAAAACGTTTGGAAGGGCAACTCGCCGAGCGTGATAAACGAGCTGAGCGGATTTGTGAAAAATTAGCTAAATGCGGTCATGAAGGCATTTATGATGCCGCCTTAGAAATTGCAGGTGGTGCGCAAATTTCACGAAACCATATCGCCAGGGCGTTGGTACAAAGATCAATTTGCACGCACCCACAGCAAGCATTTACTAAGTATTTAGGTAAGAATAAAAAAGCACATGTCACACCAAAGTGGATCAGTATTGATGAGGCCATTCAATGGATACATGACGCTGGTGGTCAAGCAGTATTAGCGCATCCTGGTCACTATGATATGACCACAAAATGGTTGCGCAAATTGGTCGCTGAATTTGCTCAAGCAGGTGGAGATGCAATGGAAATAACGCATCCCAACATGGCTGCTGAAAAGAAAAAATTATTACAAGAAATTATGTTCGACAATGCCTTGCTTGCTTCGGCAGGGTCTGACTTTCATTTTCCAAGTCGTTTTACCGAATTAGGCCGTCGTTTAGACATTCCTTTATCTTGCAAACCGGTGTGGCACAGCTGGAATTTAGCGACAACTTAAGAGGGAATTTAATGAGTCAGTTTTTTTACGTTCATCCAGACAATCCTCAAGCAAGGCTAATCAAACAGGCTTGCGAAATCATTCGCGCGGGCGAAGTGATTGTTTATCCAACAGACTCAGGTTATGCCATTGGTTGTCAGATGGAAAACAAAAAGGCCTTGGAGCAAATTTGTCGCATTCGAGATATTGGCAAAGACCATAATTTCACCCTTATGTGCAGGGACATGTCTGAATTGTCAGTATATGCAAGAGTGGATAACGCGGCATTTAGGCAAATAAAAAATAACACCCCAGGGCCGTACACATTTATTTTAAAAGCGACAAAAGAAGTTCCCAAACGCCTGCAAAACCCAAAACGCAGAACCATTGGTATTCGTGTACCAGACCATCCTATTGCGCTCGCTTTGCTGGAAGAATTCGGTGAGCCGATAATGTCAACGACATTAATATTACGTAATGCATCGATGGCTGAAACCGACCCAGAGGAAATCAGAGACAAGCTTGAGAAACTCGTTGGTTTGATTATTCATGGCGGTTACTTGGGCGAAGAGCCAACCACTGTTATTGATATGTCTGACGGAGAAACAAAAATTATTCGGGTTGGAAATGGCGACCCTTCGCCTTTTGAATGAGTCAAAACCGCACGCCTACCGAGAATAAGCCGGCCTTAGATGTTGCTCAAATAAAGGAGCAGCAACCACTGGCATTGGCTTTTGTCAATGGTGAAGCTTTTATTGAAAAACCGGAAGACCTGTATATTCCTCCCGATGCACTTGAAGTGATATTAGATAGGTTTGAAGGGCCACTTGATCTGCTGCTTTATCTTATCCGTCGTCAAAAGTTCGATATTGTTGAGTTACCGGTATTGCAGATCACTCAGCAGTATATGAAATACGTAGATGTGATGACTGATGCGAAACTCGAACTGGCAGGCGAATATCTGTTAATGGCTGCCATGTTAGCGGAAATAAAGTCTCGTTTATTGCTGCCTAAACGCGGCGACGCTGCGGAAGATGAAGATGATCCGCGCGCAGAATTAATTCGTCGTTTGAAAGAATATGAAAAAATGAAAAAAGCGGCGCAACAACTTGACGAAATTCCAAGAATGGAGCGTGATAATTTTACAGCGACCGCACAAACAAGTGACAATGTGCAAGCTATTAAACACCTTCCTCAAGTAAGGCTACAAGAAATTGCCTTTGCTTTTCATAGTGCAATGCGTCGCGCTCAAGCATTCGAGCATCATCAAATTCAAAAAGAAGCGTTATCCACGCGTGAACGCATGTCTTATATTTTACAACGACTCAACCATCAGACCTATACTGACCTTTCCAGTCTTATTTCATTGTCCGAGGGCAAAGCCGGCGTTGTGGTCACTTTTATTGCGATTTTGGAATTGGTAAAGAGCGGATTAATTTTGTGTTCACAAGAGGGTGTATTTACAAATGTTCATGTTAAGTTGGGTGAAATTGAATATGCAGAAGTGTAAAATAGGCCTAACGTTGACGATGGGATTGCATGATAATGGTCAAAAGTACTAGGTACTGACAATTACCTCAGTGGTTTGCTTTAAAATAAGGTAAAATGCGGGATAGAGAGTGTTTCAATTACGTAAATTGCACAAAGTTTTTGAAGTGAGTCATTTTTTGTAGATATGATGATACGCATTTTGACGGTGGATAACGCAAATGCAAAAACTGAATGAAATTCAACTAAAGCAGTTAATCGAAGCTGGTATTTTTGTGGCCGATGGTGCACTGAGTATTGATCTAATGAAGGTTACGTTTTTAGCTGATTTTTCGGTGTCAACGGCACAAATTAAGAAAGCCTTAGCAGAACTTGAATTAGACTACGCGCCTCGTGGTATTCATTTGGTCAAGGTGGCAAGTGGTTATCGCTTTCAGTCAGATGAAGGACTGGGCATTCTACTCAGTAAGCTATGGCAAGAAAATGCGCCCAGATACAGCCGTGCTATGATGGAAACATTAGCACTGATTGCTTACCGTCAGCCTATTACACGTGGTGAAATTGAAGCGGTAAGAGGTGTGTCAGTGAGTAGTCACATTGTGAAGTCACTGTTAGAAAGAAATTGGGTAAAAGTGATTGGGCATAAAGAAGTACCCGGCAGGCCGGCACTTCTAGCAACAACAAAAACATTTTTGGATTATTTTTCATTATCAACGCTAGCCGAACTGCCCTCGGCTGACAACTTTGTTGATAGTTTAGAGCAGGCGATGGCTGCATCTAATATCGAAGATAATACACTAGATAACGAAAAGCTACATTAAGACGTGATGACTTTCACTGCTTTTTTAGAAGCACTATATTTAGAAGCACTATATTTAGGAGCACTAAAATTGGAATATAAAAGTCTGCACGGCCTATACGTTTTATTGAATTTCAATATGGAGTTCAACATTAAATTAAGTGAAGAAAAAACATGACGGATAGTCAAGACACAGTAAAGTTACAAAAGGCACTGGCGAACAATGGCGTGGGTTCGAGGAGAGAGATGGAACGTTGGATCCAAGACGGGCGTGTTTCAGTTAACGGTCAAATGGCAACGTTAGGCGATCGCGTTACGCCAACTGACCAAATTCGTGTCGATGGACACCTGATTGCACGTAGTGTAGAGAAATCCACTTGTCGCATATTAATGTACAACAAGCCTGAAGGTGAACTTTGCTCGCGTAATGACCCAGAAGGGCGAGCCACTGTATTTGAACGTTTACCAAAAATAATAGCTGATCGTTGGATCGCTGTGGGCAGACTAGATATCAATACAAGTGGACTATTGTTGTTTACAAATGATGGCGAGCTAGCCAACCGTTTGATGCACCCCCGTCATGAAATTGAGCGTGAATATGCGGTTAGAATTTTCGGGGAAGTGACACCGCAGATGCTAAGACTATTGCAAAAAGGCGTTGAACTTGATGACGGGATCGCAAAGTTCACTCATATTCATGTGCGACCAACCGACGATGAAAGCCAAAATCAGTGGTTTAATGTGACCTTATCAGAGGGTCGCAATCGCGAAGTCAGACGTTTATGGGAATCGCAAGGCGTTCAAGTTAGTCGCTTAATGCGCGTGCGCTACGGCAACTTAGAACTGCAAAAACGCTTACCTCAGGGCGCTTGGATTGAATTAGATTTAGTCAGAGTCAATCAACTAAGAAAGATGGTGCAGTTGCCAAACGAAACTGAATCTGGATTGACTATGCAAGACGATAAATTGGATCACACTCGGTTGAGCAGAATGCGTCGTTCAGTTAAGAAGCACAAGCTAAATAAAGCAGGGCAGGGAAGACGAAATGCCGCTCAAGCAAGAACCAAGAAGTAAGCTGAAGATAATGATTTTAATACCATGCGAATAGCGCTAGGCGTAGAATATGATGGCTCAAAATATTATGGTTGGCAACGTCAGAATGATTTTATTAGCGTGCAAGAAAAGCTTGAAATAGCATTAGAGAAAATAGCCTTAGAAAAAATTGTTGTGACTTGTGCTGGACGCACTGATGCTGGTGTTCACGCAACCTATCAGGTCGTGCACTTTGACACCGACGTACAAAGGCCAAATAAAGCATGGACTCGTGGTGTTTGCACTCACTTGCCAAAGAATATCAGTGTAAAATGGGCAAAGGTGACAACAGCCGCATTTCATGCTCGATTTTCAGCTACCTGTAGACGTTATCGCTACATCATCTATAATAATCCACTGCGTACAGCCATATTACACGCTGGCATTACGCATGTTTATTATCCCTTGGATGCGGATAGAATGCATCAAGCAGCACAGTGCTTAGTTGGAAGTAACGACTTTTCATCATTTCGCGGAGCCAATTGCCAATCGAATTCACCGGTGCGTCGTATGGAAGAAATATCGGTGACTCGAAAAGGTGATTACATTATCGTGGAAGTAGCTGCTAATGCTTTCTTACATCATATGGTGCGCAATATTGTCGGCTCATTAATAAGAGTAGGTACTAATGAGGAAACGGTCGGTTGGATGAAAGATACTCTTGACGCTAAAGACCGCAAAGTAGCAGGCACGACAGCTAGGCCAAATGGTCTGTATTTAGTCGATGTTATCTATCCGCAAGAGTTTGATATGCCAATAAGCCAGTTAGGACCTATCTTTTTATAGAAAGTAGGACGGTTTTAGTACTTCTTAGACCAGTTTTACTTTCGTCATTCAACAATAGTATGATTTAATGAGAATATAAGCGCCGTCGGAGCTCGGAAAAAAAAGAAAAATGCGTGTTTAGCGCAAAATTAGCACTCGACAATAAGCCGATAACCATCAAATTGCGATTGAAAAAGAATTAAAATAGGAATGTTTCATGAGTTGGATAGAGAAAATACTTCCACGTACGCAGTCTTCAATTAAAAGCAACGTCCCAGAAGGGATTTGGACAAAATGTGGTTCTTGTAATTCAGTACTGTACAAAACTGAATTGGAAAAACAACTGGAAGTATGTCCAAAGTGTGATCATCATATGCGGATCACGGCGCGGGCTCGGATAAATGCCTTTTTAGATACAAACGACCGCGAAGAAATTGCAGCTGACCTTGAGCCACAAGATATATTGAAGTTCAGGGACAGTAAAAAGTACAAAGATCGCATTACGGCTGCACAAAAGGCGACAAATGAGAAAGACGCATTAGTTGTGATGAAAGGTAAATTAAATGGTATGCCGATCGTTGTAGCTAGCTTTGAGTTTGCCTTCATGGGTGGCTCAATGGCTTCTGTTGTGGGCGCAAAGTTTGTTGCTGCAGTTAATTCTTGTTTGGAAAACAATACACCGTTGGTGTGTTTCTCTACAAGCGGTGGTGCGCGAATGCAAGAAGCTCTTTTATCGCTAATGCAAATGGCGAAAACAAGCGCTGCATTAGCCAAAATGAGTAAAAAGGGACTGCCATATATTTCGGTATTAACCGACCCTACAATGGGCGGTGTTTCTGCGAGTTTGGCCATGCTGGGTGATATTAACGTAGCTGAACCAAAAGCACTTATTGGTTTTGCTGGTCCTCGGGTTATAGAACAAACCGTGAGAGAGACATTGCCAGAAGGTTTTCAACGCAGCGAGTTTTTGATTGAAAAAGGCGCAATTGACATGATTGTTGACCGTCGACTAATGCGAGATAAGTTGTTTTCTGTGTTGTCGAAACTACATCACCAACATCTCGCTAACTAAAATTTAGTCGCTTTATAGTAGATAAACATATAGTAGATAAATATCGGTAATGAATAAAAAAACAAGTCTATCTGACTGGTTGACTTATATCGAACAAGCCCATACCAAGGAAATTGATATGGGCTTGTCGCGTACTAAGGACCTGGTAAATCGTCTTAACATTGACTTCACAGAGCAATGTGTCGTCACTGTCGGAGGCACCAACGGTAAGGGCACAACCTGTGCGCTTATTGAACAAATTTGTCTGCATGCGGGTCTCACCGTAGGCGTTTATAGTTCCCCGCATTTAATTAGTTTTTGTGAGCGAATTCGCCTCAACGGTGAGTTAATTGCACAAACAATGCTTTGCGAGATATTTGAGCAAATAGATATCAGCCGAAAAGAAACGGCGCAAAAAACAATTGAACTTACTTATTTTGAATTTGCTACATTAGCCGCGCTTAAAGCCTTTTCGGACCAGAAAGTTGATGTTGTTATTCTAGAAGTCGGCTTAGGCGGTCGACTCGACGCTGTGAATGTAATCGACAGCGATGTCGCGGTCATTACCAGCATAGGACTTGATCATCAAGCATGGCTAGGTGATACAAAAGAAAAAATAGCATTTGAAAAAGCCGGTATTTTTCGCACTTGTAAGCCAGTGATTATCGGAGAAGAAGCACCACAGCAATCAATGCTAGATTATGCTCAACAGCTTGGCGCTCAATTAATATGTCGCGGTAAAGACTTCATTTTTGATGAAACAAGCAACCTTGTTAGTATTCATGGAGAACAATTCTCAACTGAAAACGCCAAAATACCAAAACAGAATGTTGCAACAGCTTTAGCCGCAGTGAATGCATTAAGTCGAAGCGTATTTTCAGGCAGTGATAACGTATTGAGCAGAAAGTTAGTAACGGCATTGCCATTTTTAACCACAAGCAAAGCCGTTCAAGCGATTATCGATAAAACTCAGGTCTTAGGTCGTCATCATGTCCTGCGTCAACAGCAAAACGGCGAATATTGCGCTGTGATACTCGATGTCGCGCATAATGAAGACAGTGCAAGGCAATTGAGTCGTTTAATTAGAACTTATTCATTTAATACCTGTCACATTGTTGCGGGCATGTTAAAGGATAAAAATATCGAAGTTAGTTTACAGGCTTTTTCTGATATTCAAGCACATTGGTATTGTGCAACCTTACCTACCGCCAGGGGGGAAGATGCAGAACGTCTAGTTAGGGCCGTAAATTCAAGCGCACAATTGAATGAAAATTCAAAAGTAGATGCCTTTGGCAATGTAGATATGGCATATAAACAGGCGTTAATTAATGCTCAATCCAATGATATTATTTTGGTTATGGGGTCTTTTTTAACTGTTGCGGCTGTTCTCGCATACCATGCTAGTGCATAATCAAAGTTAAGTGGACATCACGAATTAATTTGTTGAGGAATCATCAGTGTCAAATGCGCTACAAAATAGGCTAGTGGGAACGGTTATCCTAGTTGCCGTGACGGTTATTTTTCTACCAGATTACCTGGATGGAAAAAAACAAACCAATACTGAAACTTTTGTGGATTTTCCTAGCTCAACGTCAAGTTTATCTGCAACAGCACCGGATACTTTCCCTGCACAGAAGGTCGCCAACGCAACGCGCAGAGAAGTCGTCGTGATTGACGAACAAGCCGCCGATGCGTTGTTAGAGCAAGCACAAAACGACCAACTTATCGATCAACCGACTGATAACCCAGAAAAGACCTCACAACAACCGAAACAAACTGATGAAGAACGCCGCATGGCTCAACTCATGGCTAAGAATCTGCAAGCAGCTAAGGCAGACGACAACGCGCCAGTAGACAACACAAATAACTCAGGTGGCAGTACCGCAAAAAACAATTCACTGGCTCAGCAAACCGTGGTTAAAAGTAAGCCAGATACGGCGAATAATAACGCCGGTTGGGTAGTGCAATTAGGCAGTTTCGGTAACCAAAAAAATGTGAATGAGTTGCTACAAAAGCTGGAAAAAGCTGGCTATCGTTCTTTCAGCAGAAAAGTACAAACCAGCGCTGGACGTTTAACCAAAGTATTTGTTGGTCCCGAGTTAGATAAAGAAAAATTGGACTTGGCCTTACCTCACCTGAAAGAGACGACAGGACTGACGGGTAAAATTACTACCTTCGACGTTGTCTCTGATTAAGTTAACAAACGCCGATATTTGTCTATTTTATCATTGGACTGAATGGCACCTTCTGATAGAATGCGCCGCATACTAGAAAGCACACTTTAATGTTGGCAGTAACAACATTTAGAACAGGTTTATGACTGAATTTCAACCTACGATGCACTTCTCAATATGAACTGGTTTGATTTTACCATTTTAGGCGTCATTGCCTTATCGGCAGTCATCAGCCTCATTCGTGGCTTTGTGAAAGAAGCCATTTCACTCGTTGTGTGGTTTTCTGCGTTTATCATCTCTAGTCAATTATATCCTCAAGTGGCAAAATTTCTAAGCCGTATCTCAGATGAACTATTCAGAAACGGTGTGGCTATTGCTATCTTATTTATTTCGACATTGATTGTCGGTGCTCTCGTAAATTATGTTTTTTCTCAGTTAGTCAAAGCCACCGGATTAAGTGGCACCGATAGAGCTCTAGGCGCAGTTTTTGGCGCATTACGAGGCTTACTTATTGTCAGTGCATTGCTTTTCTTTATGGACACTTTTACCCCATTTGCGGATAGCAAATGGTGGTTACAATCTATATTGGTGCCTGAGTTTTCAGTCATTATTGAGTGGTTTTTTGAATACGTTAAAGGAAGCTCAAGCTTCCTTTCTCCTATCGAATAGAAGGTTTCTATATGTGTGGTATCGTTGGTATTGTTAGTAAAGGTCCTGTCAATCAAGACATCTATGATGCGTTAACTGTGTTGCAACATCGTGGTCAAGATGCGGCTGGCATCATGACAATTGATAATGGGATGTTTCATTTACGCAAAGAGAACGGCCTGGTAAGGGATGTATTTCGTACTCGCCATATGAAGCGTCTTACTGGGAATGTTGGCATCGGACACTGTCGCTACCCTACCGCGGGTTCTTCAAGTTCAGCTGAAGCGCAGCCCTTTTATGTGAACTCTCCATTTGGTATTGCATTTGCACACAACGGTAACTTAACCAATGCACATGAACTCCAAGCTGAGGTCTTTAGTATTGCGCGACGCCATATCAATACAACTTCAGATTCAGAACTATTGCTCAATATATTTGCTCATGCTTTACAAAATGCGGCTGGGTTTGAAGTAAAACCAGAAGAAATATTTTCTGCGGTAGAAACAGTACATAGCAAGATTAGAGGTGCGTATGCGGTTGTTGCTGCCATTATCGGTAACGGCATGGTCGCATTTAGAGACCCCTTTGGAATTCGTCCGCTTGTGCTTGGCAAACGTCAATCAGAACATGGAGATGAATATATGGTTGCTTCTGAAAGTGTTGCTTTAGACTCTGTGGGCTTTAATTTTGTTAGAGATGTTGCACCAGGAGAAGCGGTTTACGTTAATCAAAATGGTGAGTTATTTACGAAGCAATGCGCAAAAAATCCTAGTTGCAATCCTTGTATCTTTGAGTTCGTTTACTTTGCACGCCCCGATTCCTTTATTGACGGCATTAGTGTTTACGCATCCCGGGTAAATATGGGACGTAAATTAGGTGAGAAGATAGCCAGAGAATGGGCTGATTATGATATTGATGTGGTGATCCCAATTCCTGAAACGTCGATGGATGTGGCGTTACAAATTGCGAATACCTTAAATAAGCCTTATCGCCAAGGTTTCGTAAAAAATCGCTATATTGGCCGAACTTTTATTATGCCGGGCCAAATACAACGCAGAAAATCAGTACGTCGTAAGCTAAATGCCATTCCGTCTGAATTTAAAGGTAAAAATGTATTATTGGTTGATGACTCTATTGTGCGCGGCACAACGTCTGAACAAATTATAGAAATGGCTCGCGAATCCGGTGCCAATAAAGTGTATTTTGCCTCTGCAGCACCTGAAATTCGGTTTCCCAATGTTTATGGTATCGATATGCCTTCTGCTAACGAACTTATTGCATACGGTCGCGAAATTGAGCAAATTTGTGAATGTATTAAGGCTGACGGTTTGATCTTTCAAGATATTGCTGACCTAGTAGATGCAGTTAGAGAAGAAAACAATGCACTGACTCAATTTGAAACATCTGTATTTGATGGTAATTATATTACCGGTGATGTGAATCAGGAGTACCTCGAGAGTATTGATAAATCAAGAAGTGAAAAAGCCAAGTCTCCCGTTATTCAAGAAGAGTTGAGTAACCTTGAAATGCATAATATAGGCACCAATTAGCAACTAAGCGAGTTGACCCCGAGGTCACTTAAGTTTGCTTATTAAAACAAAAAAGTCCGCAGTTAGCGGGCTTTTTTATGTCTTCATATTTCTCTATTTACATATATTGTGGTCCAACACCCACACTCCACAGAATAACTGAAGAAGCCATCAGTATAATCAATAATACCAAGCCACAAGTTACCACTGAGCTACTGTAAATAAAGCCCTTTTCCTCAGGAATGTGCAGCATGATAGGTACCCCAGAGTATAAGAGGTAAACGGAGTAGGAGAGGCCAACAAGTCCTATACACATAATAAACCATAACTCTGGATAGAATGCGCTAAACCCGGTCATAAATAGTGGCGTTGCCGTGTATGCAGCAAGTTCTAGTGATTGTGTGTACGTTGGAGATGAGTCAAATGATTTGGCTAACTCGTTGATTATTACAGCTAGCGCGACAACACCAATAATTAAACCAAAATACATCGCAATTGCCATTAGCATTGCGCTTTCTTGGGTTAGCTTAATCGTGTTAGCGGTGCCTCCAGCACCAATGTCCCATCCTAAATAAGTAGAGGCGTAATAAGCCATACCAGCGGGAATAAGCGCAATTAACATAATGTGGCTTAAAGCGTAAAAGTAGGATTCATGGCGTTCATCAATAGTCTGCCATTCTTCCTTCGGGTTAGTATAAATACCCCATAAATGGTTTAAAATCACTGTGACTCCTGCTACAACACAACTGTTGTAAATAGTAATAATGACGTTGGTAATGCTGCTCACCGATATTAGCATTTCCCCAACTTATTTATAAATCACTCTAGTGATTGCCATAATGGCATATTGCTATTTAATAGAGTGTTGTTAAAAAGTGACATGTAATATAATTTATTAACAAAACTTTAACAAGAGTTTGTTGCATCTGAGTTAATCGGTCAAATACAAATTCGTGATTTAGTTTTTCATCTCTATTCATGCACCTTATTTTCACGTGCGTAAATCAAATCGCAAATAGGATTGGTGTGATATAGTCGCGTGAGGCGCTTTGTTGTTTCCAACAGAAGTATTTAAAAGCAGCAAACTGCTGTAACACATGATTTATTTGCTGAGATAACTGATGCAACAGAATTCAAGAAACAAAATGTTAAAAGCGCATTTAGGTGAGCTCAAAGCTCATGCAATAATGGCTAAATCAAAAGATGATATTGACAAGGTCGCGCAGCATATTTTGCGATTTTCTCAGCGTAGTGCTTATAAGTTTAATCATAGTCTGGCAATCGTCGGGTTTGTGCTTGCAGGTCTTGCATTACTGCTGTCTTTTTGGGCGCAAATGGATTTGTCTTATGAACAGCGTAATTGGATGCGTATTGGTGGTTTTGTAATAGGAATTGCTTGTATTGTAAATATTTGGCTGCGATCCGCGTCAATCAAGAGTATCGGCGATCAGTTATATGTGCGAGCCGTTGCTATTAATGCCGGTATTGAAAGAGATTATAGCTTTGATGGCAAAGCCTATTGGCATGAATTAAAATCCATATTTCCACTCTTTAATTGTGGTGATGAGGGCCAGAAAATTACCAAACGCTATTTAGGTGGAGTTGATTCGACGCCATTTACCCTATTTGAGTTTAAATACGTTAATGTCACCACACACTACACAACCGACAATAACGGAAACTCAAGAGCCTCTCAGTCAAAAAGTACAATCTATAAGTATGGCATGCTGGTGCAATTCACTCACTTTAACTATATTTCATTAAATGCGAAGCGTTTCTCCGAGAAATGGGATTCAGCTAGCCGCACCTTTAATAAGTTGTTCAAGGTCAGATGTGCAACAGAAATTCAAGCGGCTAAATTTTTTAATCCTAAAGTTGTCTTAGCCTTCGCCGATAATTTTAACTTTATTAAGTCAATGGATGTTAACGCTCAATCTGTTGCTTGCTTTGAGCTACCGAAAAGCATTTTTCCAAGCCAAGTGAAAAAACCATCGTTACGCAAACAGGCTGATTTTGTAAAACAATTACAGCATCCAATGCAAATTCCAATGTTGGAAAATGCTAAAAATTTGCTCCACTTTATTAACCAAAATAAATAGGACTTTATATGCTTACTTCTCTCATTGTCGCCGTTGTCATCATCATTGGTATTATAATCGTATACAACCAAATTGTCGGCAATTTAAATAGGGCTAAACGTGCTTGGTCTGACGTGATCACTTATGAAAAACTAAAGCAAGACGTGATCCCACAATTAACCGAGTTAACCGATAACTTTACGCAGTTCGAAAGTGACTTTATTCATAAGGTAACTGCGCTTAGAGAATCTATTTCTGTATTGGACAAAGATGAAATTGATGTAAAAGCATTGGCTAACGTTGAGACAAAATCAAATGCTGTATTTTCTGCTTTTAGGGCGACAGCTGAAAACTATCCTGAATTAGGTTCTACTAAGATCGTACAAGAACTAATGGATGAAATTAGCGATAAAAACGAAAATGTCGCGGCGGCTATTACGATTTATAACCGCAGTGTTGAACACTTTAATAACTCCATCGAAATGGTGCCGTATAATGTAGTCAACAGTTTGTTTACCAAAAAAGAAAAGTTAGATAATTTTCATCAATCGGGCACGGTTGAATCGTATGACTATAAGCCTAATTTTTAATAATAACGTCAAATAAGTTTACTATGATTGATGCGCAGACCACGGTTTAGCTGCTATCTGCAATCACTTGTTTAAGGTCCTAAGTAAAGTGAAGAATAAAGTTAATGACTGAAAAGACCGAAAAGCAAAAAATGCTAGCAGCAGAAGCGTATTTTCCTAGCAACAAGCAGTTGCAAGCAGACCGAATGAACGCCAAGACAATATGTCATCACTTTAATCAACTGCCTCCCAATCAGTTTAAACAAGGTATGAAGGTATTAAAGGAACTTTTTGGTCGTACTCAATCATTTTGGATTGAGCCGCAGTTTTATTGTGACTATGGTTACAATATTTATTTAGGTAAGCAGTTTTATGCTAATCATGGCTGCGTTATATTGGATGGAGCGCCGGTGACAATTGGCGATGATGTTATGCTAGCGCCTGGCGTTTTGATATCTACTGCAACACATCCCTTAGAGGCTGAAAAGCGTAATAAAGGCATTGAAACTGCGCATGCGATCACCATAGGAAACAGTGTTTGGATTGGTATGGGCGCAAAAATCCTGCCAGGCGTGACTATTGGTGACAATGCTGTTATTGCTGCCGGTGCTGTAGTGAATAAATCAGTTGCTGCTAATACCCTTGTTGCAGGTGTACCTGCGCGACTGATTAAGCTGTTATAAAAAATCCCCCCGTTATCCGTACACACAATTCACAGGCTGTAATAATTCAACCAAGAATTAGTTTAATTCGCCAACTGTAATGGCGAGAATACTAAATTACATCGTGGTTAAATTATTAAGCGATTGTTTTTACTCGTTTTTCATTAACTGGCACATTCGATGCAAACTTTGGCGTAGATGAATTAAAACAATAAGTTCAATCAAGGAACTCACTATGAATGCCCCAACGTCTTTAAATGTAGCTGGCTCAATGAACAATAAATTTAAAATGGCAGCACTCGTTGCTCTCCTCAGTAGCGTCGTTTGGTTGAATGGATGTGGCAGAGCGGAGGCAACTAAAACTGAGAGTGAAATTGCTGAGGAAGAAGCACAGAAAGTTATTCCCATTCCGGTTGAAGTTAGTCTAGTTCAAAAAGGCAGTATTTCCTCAAATTACACAACGACTGCGGTGTTAGAAGCGAAGGAAGAGGCATTTGTAGTCGGCAGAGCATCCGGCATCATTGAGCACATAATGGTCGAAGAGGGTGATTATGTGGAAAAAGGCCAAATTCTTGCGAAGTTAGAGCCACAAAGATATGAGCTCAACCTTAGACGCGCTCAAGCAGATATGACCGGGATTGAGAAAGAGCTAGCGAAAATCAATAAAGTGTATCATCAGAAATTAGTCAGTGATGACATTTACGACAAAATCACTGCACAATATGAATCAGCAAAAGCAACGCTTGCGTTAGCGCAGTTAGATTTGAAAGAAGCGACTATCGTGGCGCCTATCAGTGGGTATATTGCAGAGCGAAATGCAAAAGTAGGTAACCTCACAGAATCTTTCCAACGTGAGAGAATGTTTCATATTGTCCAGCAGAAAGAGTTGTACGGAATTGTATATTTACCTGAGAAAGAACTTTCTAAAGTACATAAAGATCAGAAAGCGAGCTTAATCATCACGGCCTTGAATGACAAGAAAATTAACGCACTTGTGGAAAGAATTAGCCCCGTGATTGATTCTAAAACAGGGACATTTAAAGTCACATTACGCGTACCAAACAAAGATAAAAAGCTGATGGCAGGTATGTTTACTCAGGTTAGTTTAAATTATAACACTCGCGATAATGCGACCTTATTACCAAAAAAGGCCATGCTTGCCCTGGACGACACAATTAACGTATTCGTTGTTGATAATACCGGGATAGCTAACAAGGTAGCTATAAAAACAGGCTACCAAGAAGGTGATTTTGTAGAGGTAGTTGAAGGGCTATCGGGTAATGAAACGGTGGTGATTACCGGTCATCAAAACCTAAAAGACAAAGCGCTTGTCAATGTTGTTAACGGTTAATTGAGGGGATCATCATGAATTTAATTGATGTTGCAGTGAAGCGACCCGTCACCGTGTGGATGTTTACTTTGGCCGTGTTGTTGTTTGGCTTTGTGTCACTCTCTCGTTTATCAATAAACTTACTACCTGAATTATCATATCCTACCCTAACTATCCGCACTGATTATATTGGCGCAGCGCCTGGTGAGGTAGAGCAACTGGTTACTAAACCTATTGAAGAAGTGGTTGGTGTGGTAAAAGGCGTGCGCAAAGTTGTGTCGGCATCCAAGGCTGAGCAATCTGACGTGGTGCTTGAATTTGAGTGGGGCACTGAAATGGATTTAGCCAGCTTAGAAGTTCGTGAAAAGCTCGATGTTTTGTTTTTACCATTAGATGTAAAACGCCCTTTACTATTGCGTTTTAATCCCAGTCTTGACCCGGTTATGCGTTTCGGTCTAGGCGCCGTTAGTAAGCAAGCTAGTGCCCAAGTTATCGACCAAGCTAGCATGCAAGCTAAAAGCTTGGTTGCTATGGATATTGACACCACCAAACGCATTCGAACTTATGCTGAAGAAGAAATAAAACGCAAATTAGAGTCGATTGAAGGAGTTGCTTCAGTGCGCATCGGCGGCGGACTTGAAAATGAAGTCCAAGTGCTTATCGATCAACAAAGAACCAGTCAACTTAATATCCCTATCAGTGAGATCATTCAACGACTTAAAGATGAAAATGTAAATGCATCAGGTGGCCGAGTTGAAGATGGTGCGCAAGAATATTTAGTGCGCACCATTAACCAGTTTGAAAGCTTAGATGATATTCGCAACCTTTATATTGCGACACGAGAAGGCAAGTTTATAAAGTTGAATGACGTTGCGCAAATAGTTGACTCGTATAAAGAGCGTGATTCAATTACTCGTTTTAATGGCTTTGAGGGCGTTGAAATAGCCGTTTATAAAGAAGGTGATGCAAATACAGTTGATGTGGCGAATGCGGTGACTCGACGCTTAGAAAGCATTCGTAATAGTTTACCAGGAAACTATGAGCTACAAAAAGTGTATGACCAATCCGAATTTATCTCCAGTGCCATAGATGAAGTGAAATCAGCTGCCGTGGTCGGTGGTATCTTAGCCATGTTCATTTTGTATTTCTTTCTCAAGAATATTTGGGCCACGCTAATCATCTCGATTTCAATTCCGGTTTCCATTATCGCTACGTTTAACTTGATGAATAGCTATGATATTAGTTTAAACATAATGAGCTTAGGCGGTATTGCATTGGCGATAGGTTTATTAGTCGATAACAGTATTGTGGTATTAGAAAATATTGATCGCCACAAAAAGAATAATGTGGATGCCATGCAAGCAGCTTCAATAGGCACGTCAGAAGTTTCTATGGCGATTGTTGCATCTACGTTGACCACAATGGCGGTTTTCTTTCCATTAGTATTTGTTGAGGGAATTGCGGGGCAATTGTTTAGCGATCAAGCGTTAACTGTTGCCTTCGCTTTGTTAGTTTCGCTGATTGTTGCGCTTACACTTATTCCTATGTTGGCAGCGCGCGATCAATCTCATGTCACCGTTGCAACTCAAGATAATGAACTTGATTTAGGCCCGCATTTTAAAAAAGATAAACCAAGCGGCAAAGCCAGACGCTTTCTCTGGTACTTAGGGGCTCCTTTACGCTGGATATTTAAAACCATTTTTTACTTTATCCCTGCTGTAACTGTCGGTTTTATCGTGTCTTTGTTTAGGATCGTTAGCAGCGGGTTAAGCTGGCTATTTAAACCCGCTCTTTGGGCGTTTGATAAAATATATGATGCCTTGTCTGTCACTTATTTCAAATTATTGGATTGGGTAATGCAGGCCAGACTCGTAGTGTTGACTGCGATTATTTCAGTTTCGTTATTCTCGATACTGTTTATTCCAAAGCTTGGTATCGAATTAATACCACCCATGTCGCAAGGCGAGTTTGATGTGGAAATTACCTTACCTACTGGCTCAAGATTGGAAAATACTGATGAACTTCTTTCCCAATTAGCTATTTTTACACAACAACAAGAGGGCGTTGAACGAACTTATTCATTAGCAGGTACAGGTAGTTTGATGAACGCCTCACCGGCACAAGGAGGCGATCATTGGGGTAAACTCAATGTGGTGATGTCAGATGCGGCCAGTGTTGAACAAGAGCAACAAGTCATTGGTGCCATGCGCGCTTACTTGACAAATGTGGCGGGCATACAAAGTAAGTTTGGCGCTCCAGCGCTGTTTAGTTTTTCAACACCACTGGAAATTGAAATCATTGGCTATGACTTGATTAATTTAAAACGTTATGGTGATGTCCTAGCAGAAGAACTCGGCAAAAATAATCGATTTGCTGACATTGAAAGCTCTTTACAAAGTGGCAATCCTGAATTGAAAATTAATTTTGAGCACTCAAAACTAGCTCAATTAGGTTTGAACGCGCCGGACGTATCTAAGTTAATTGCCACTAAAGTTGGTGGTGAAATTGCAAGTAAATTCAGTGTTGATGACAGGAAAGTCGATATTTTGGTACGTAGTCAAGATCGCCAGCGAGATTCAGTGGCTGATATTGGACAAATTATTGTTAACCCAGGAGCCTCGCCCGCCATTCCATTGTCGGCAGTTGCTGATATTGTAATGTCAGTAGGCCCAAGTGAAATTAGCCGTGTAAATCAACAACGTGTTGTTTTAGTGTCAGCTAACCTAGCCTATGGCGATCTAGGTGGAGCCGTAATTGATGCACAACAAGCTATCGATAACATTCAACTGCCTATCACTCTACAAGCAAATGTAGCTGGGCAAAGTGAGGAAATGAAAGCCAGCTTCAAATCGCTTTACTTTGCTTTAGCATTAGCCGTATTTATGGTGTATATCGTGATGGCTTCACAATTTGAATCTTTTCTACACCCATTTCTGATTTTGTTTACTGTACCGATGGCCTGCGCAGGCTCGATTTATGGTCTTGTGCTAACCGGCACAAATGTCAGTGTTGTTGTGTTTATAGGGCTAATTATGCTGGCCGGTATTGTTGTGAATAACGCGATTGTATTGATTGATCGCATAAACCAGCTTCGTCAAAGTGGTGTTGCAAAGAGTGAAGCCATCATCCAGGCCGCACAAAGTCGATTACGCCCAATTTTGATGACAACGTTAACCACGGTGTTAGGCTTGCTACCCATGGCTATTGGTCTAGGCGAAGGCTCAGAGATCCGCACCCCAATGGCAGTAACCGTCATCTTTGGTTTGTTATTTGCGTCATTACTAACCCTATTCCTTATTCCAGTGTTGTACAGCTTGTTTGATCGTAAACAATTTAAGCACGTTGCGGTTTCAGGTGAGAATAGTGCTATGCCAAGAGTAACGGCTGCCCAGGAGCCTAGTCATGGATAAGTTCGACCACGCAGCCGCAGCGTTGGCGTCATTCGCTATGCGTCGTCCTGTCACAATTACGATGTTGTTTTTTTCATTACTTGTTATGGGATTGGGTGCAAGTCGTTATTTACCCTTGGAAAAGTTTCCCGGTATCGACTTCCCAGAACTCTTTATTCAAGTACCGTATCAAGATGCAACGCCTGCGGAAATAGAGAAAATGATTACGCGCCCAGTTGAAGAGGCGCTAGCGACCATGTCGGGTATTAAGCGATTGCGTTCGGTGTCAAATGAAAACAGCGCTGAAATCAACATTCGTTTTGACTGGGACGCAAATATAAAAGCGAAAAGTATAGAGGCTCGTGAGAAAATTGATGCCATACGTCATCTTCTGCCAAGCGATGTTGAACGTGTCATGGTATACAAATTCAATTTATCTGATATGCCGGTATTTCAATTACGCCTATCCAGTGATCGTGATATTTCAAATTCATTTGACTTGCTAGAGCGCAATTTAAAAATGCCGATTGAACGCATTAAAGGTGTTTCCAGAGTTGAGTTATACGGTGTTCAAAAAAAACAAATTTCCATTCTTCTTGATCCTGACCGAGTAGCTGCATTGCATGTTGATGTTGACATATTGACCAGAACCTTGCGCGCAGCTAACTTTTCGATGACCGCCGGACAATTTTTTGACCTAGAGCAAAAAATTACCGTTAATCCAAGCGGGGAATATAGAAGTAAAGAGGAAATTGCAGACTTAATTGTGATGCGTAATGTTCGGCTCAGCGACATTGCCGAGGTTATTTACGAAACACCGAAGGCTGTGGAAGGTCGCCATTTAGATAGGACCCATGCAATTGGTTTGAATATTTTCAGAGAGTCGGGTGCCAATTTGGTCGACGTGTCTGAAGCGGTCATGACCGAAATTGAAAATGCGAAAAATAGCAGTTCATTCAATGGTATTAATGTTTTTGTTATGCAAGATGAGGCTACAAGTGTCACTCAGTCGCTGCAAGACCTGATAAATTCAGGTCTAGTTGGGGGCTTATTATCGATCATTGTGTTGTATTTGTTTTTACGTAATTTGGCCACGACGTTGGTGGTTGTGTTATCAGTCCCTTTCGCTATTTGTATCACACTCGCTTGTATGTACTTTATGGGTTACACGCTAAATATTTTGTCTCTTATGGGCTTAATGCTTGCGGTAGGAATGTTGGTAGACAATGCGGTGGTAGTCACGGAAAGCATTTTTCAAGAACGAGAAAAGTCTGATGATATAGTAGAAGCGACTAAAAAAGGGGTTTCGTTAGTCAGCTTAGCGGTTATTGCTGGTACGGCGACCACGGTGATTGTATTTTTGCCCAATATTGTCGGCGTAAAAGCAGAGCTAACGGTGTTCTTGGAGCACGTAGCGGTGTCAATTTGTATATCACTCTTGGCGTCACTACTGATTGCTCAAACCCTTATTCCTCTGCTCACTACAAAACTTAAAATTAAACCGAAATGTGCGCAACAAAAACCGTCAAAATTAAAAGCAATCTATGAACAGGTTTTAAGGTGGACACTTGCGCACCAAAAAGCGACTGCAGCCATTGCTGTTGCGATTTTGCTAAGTACGAGTATTCCAATGACATTATTGCAAAGCGATGATGACAGCAACAATAACCAAGATCGTATTTGGTTGAATTATGATATTCAAGGGAATTATAGTTTAGGTGAAGTAGAGAAGTCCGTTGCCAAAATGGAAGCGTATTTATATGCAAATAAAGAAAAATTTCACATTAAGCAAGTTTATAGCTACTACACCGCCGGTTTTGCCGTCTCCGGAATTACCTTAGAAGACGACCTACCTGTAAAAGTAGCCGACTTAAAAAATGAGATTAAACAAACGCTGCCATTATTTGTACGAGCAAGGCCTTCGTTTCAATGGGATCAAGGCTCGGGTGGAGGTGTACGTCTCACCTTATTTGGTCAGAGTTCAGAAAACCTATTGCGATTAGCCAATCAAATCGTACCGGTATTGGACAGTATTGAAGGCTTAACGGATGTGAAAACTGATGTCGATGGTCAAGATTTTGAACTGCAGTTAACCGTAGATAGAGAAAAAGCATTTCGCTTTGGTTTGAGTTCAAGCGATGTGGCGACTATTGTCGGCACCGCATTGCGTGGTTCAAACTTACGCACATTCAGAGGCGAGACCGACGGTGAGGTCAGTATACGCTTGATGTATGACGAGTCGCTGCAAACCTCAGTTGAAAAGCTACGTAACCTAACTATTTTTCGCGATGAAAATCAAAACGTGACCTTGGATATGGTGGCGAGTATGAAAGTCGAGCCACGCTTATCCCAAATTCAACGCACTTCACGTCAAACGTCATTGAGTATTGGTGGCAATTTGGAGGCTGATATAACTGTGGACGAAGCTCGCGAACGGATTGAGTTAATCATGCAGAATATCGAACTGCCGGCCGGTTATTCATGGTCATTAGAGGGAAGTTTTCAGCGCCAGGATGAGGACGAAGCAATAATGCTAACAAATATGGTATTAGCCATTATCATGATTTATATCGTGATGGCCGCATTGTTTGAATCATTGTTGTTGCCAACAGCGGTACTTACCTCACTTATCTTTTCATTTACCGGTGTATTCTGGGCGTTTTTGATAACCGGTAACGCGATGACGGTGATGGGCATGATAGGCATGTTGATTTTAATGGGTATAGTAGTCAACAACGGTATCGTGCTGGTCGATCGAATAAATTATTTGGCTAATAGGGGAATGAGTGTGCCGGATGCCATAATTGAAGGTTGTTTAACTCGCGTTAGGCCTATATTAATGACGGTGTTAACCACCGTGTTAGGACTGCTACCACTGGCTGTTGGCGATGTCAATATTGGTGGTGATGGCCCTCCTTATGCACCGATGGCGATAGCGATTATTGGCGGTCTTTTATTCAGTACTATTACCAGTTTATTCTTAGTGCCTTTGGCTTACCTGCTATTACTGAAATTACGCCGAGCGACGGTAGAAATGATAAGTGAAAGTAAAATGATGGTGTCTAAATTAATTAAAGCTGCGTGATGAAATATAGTTCAGCAAGCTAAACTATATATCTGGAGAGCGATGGATATGGTCGTTATGCTGAGAGTACAAGCTACAAATATTTTTCTGAATTTATCAACAAAGGGCTTGTTAAATTTAGTCATTTATTTGCTAGCTGAGTTGAATAGGTTACTGTTGTCGTTTTCGAGCGCAAGATTAGTGATGTCATGAACAGCCGTTTAATCCATATTGAGCAGAACCAAGAAGACAGCTTGCAGAGTCAAATTCGCCAGAAATTGGTAGAGGGGATCTTAGTTGGCTCTTTTGCGGCTGGCAGCAAATTACCTTCTTCTCGTAAATTAGCAAAACAATTAGAAGTCTCGCGTAATACAGTGGTGCTGGTGTTTCAGGCTTTAATCGATGAAGGCTACCTAGAGAGTCGTGAACGTAGTGGTATTTATGTGACCTCTAACGTTGAATATGGCAAGGTTGCGAACAACTACCCTGCGAGCTTTGATACTAATTCAAGTATCAATAACCATCGTTTCAAAGGTGCCATTGCCACCACAAATGAAACCTCATGTCCTTCTAATTGGCGAAGTTTTCCTTACTCGTTTATTGATGGCAAGTTTGATTCTTCGTTGTACCCAGTAAAAGAATGGCGAGAAGCAAACAACAAAGCCAATACAACGCGTGAAATTTACAAGTGGTCAGAAACCCAAGGTGCAGAAGACGATCCTATGTTGCTGGATGAAATTCGCACTAAAATATTGCCACGCAGGGGAATACAAGCCGGACGTGATGAAATTCTGATCACGGCTGGCAGTCAACAAGCGTTATATTTGCTGACTCAACTTTTTGTAGACAGCAACGTTACGGTGGCTGTGGAAGAACCTGGTTATCCTGAAATGCGCGAACTATTAACTAACAAAGGGGCGAAACTTGTTTATCAAGCCATTGATGATCGCGGCATTGTAGTTAATGAAAATCTAGATAACTGCGATATTATCTACACCACACCTAGTCATCAAACGCCAACCAGTATTACCATGTCAATGGCACGCAGAGACGAATTACTTAAAAAAGCTAACCAACAAGATCTACTAATTATTGAAGATGACTTTGAATTTGAAAGTAATTTTTTAGGTCATCCGCATCCGGCGCTTCGCAGTTTAGATAAGGACAATCGGGTAGTGTACGTGTCCTGTTTATCCAAGGTCTTGGCCGCGGGGGTACAAATAGGTTTTATTGTTACTGATAAAAATGTGATAGCTGAATTGAAGAAACTGAGAAAATTGATGATGCGGAATCCACCTTTACATAATCAACGTACCGTGGCTTATTTTCTATCACTAGGCTATTACGACTCTTATATGATGCAATTACACAAAGTGTTCTTTGAACGTTGGTTAACGTTAAGAGAAGCGCTTAATATTTATTTACCTAATTGCATCGATACCGGACCAATACAAGGAGGCACTGCATATTGGGTAACGGGACCGAAACAATTAGATGGTGAATATTTAAGAAAAAAAGCCGCCGAGTTAGGCATACTCATTGAGCCGGTAAAACGTTATTTTGCTAAACAAGAACATCCTGAAAACTGCTTCCGCTTAGGTATTACGAGTATTAGGAACGAAAAAATAAGAGAAGGAGTGAATAAACTGGCAGAACTTATTCACTTGCTAACTGCTGAATTTGAAGAAAAACTATCTAACGCTAAAGGTAAATTACTCAGTAATGAAACATTACAACAAGTTTTACCTGATGTAATACTTGAATGCCAAATGGTTTATGGTGTGCCATGTGTTATTGAATTGATTGCCGATGGTTCAATGTATGGCAGTACTGGAGGTAAAAATCGAGAAATTGATAGCGGCAATTGGTGGATTGAAAACGGTATGTTTTACCGTCAATGGAAGTTATGGGGATATGCAGAGACCAAAGGTTTTTACGTAATCATGGACGGTAATGAAATGAAATGGTTTGATAAGGATTATTGTTTTGTAAGGCAACTAGAACTTAAGGGTTACACTAATCAACATCTGGCACCATAGCTCGAGTTAAACTGGTACTACTAAGAGTAGAGGTTATATTAGAAAGTAAATGCACTTAAAAATAACATCACGATAAAAGTGATATTGAGTGAATATTTATGAGTCACTTCTCAATTGCTGGACTTCAATTAGCGCTTCATGCTGGAGATAATCTAGACGTTTTAGCAAATGAAATAATTAAAACAAAACTACGTTTCCCTTGGGTAGACATGATTGTCCTGAGCGAATTAGGCACTTATGGGCCCGAGAAAAAGTATGCAAGTGAGTTGCCCAATAAAACAGAAAACGTCTACTGTCAGTTAGCCAAAGAGCAGGATGTTTGGTTAATTCCGGGCTCTTTTTATGAACAAGCAGGCTCGGAGGTGTTTAACACAACTACTGTAATCAATAACAAAGGTGAAGTAGTTAAACGGTATCGAAAAATTTATCCTTTCTTCCCCTACGAAGAGGGTGTGTCATGTGGACAAGACTTTGTTGTTTTTGACGTGCCTCAGGGGCGTATTGGAGTCGCAATCTGCTATGACCTTTGGTTCCCTGAAGTTGCAAGACAACTAACTAGTATGGGAGCTGAAGTCCTCATTTATCCAACGTTAACTGGCACCATCGACCGCCCTATAGAACTTATAATGGCGCAGGCAACTGCTGCCACTAATCAAAGTTACGTAATCGCTATTAACGCTGCAGGAGAGTTAGGAAACGGGCAATCAATCGCGGTTGGACCGCAAGGTAATATTATTTATCAAGCAGGAGTAGGCGTTGAAATCATCCCCATAGAAGTTGATTTTGAGCTGACACGTCGCAATCGCGAGCGAGGTTTACATTGTTTAGGTCAGCCCCTTAAAAGTTTTGCAAATAATCAAATTCAATTTTCAGTCTATGCAGATAAAGCGCCACTGAAGACCATACTAAAAGAACTAGGGCCTCTAGCCATACCTAAAATCAATACAATAAAAAGAAATTAAAACTGGACCTAACATAAGTGCAAAACTGGTACTACGAAAAATATATAGGCTAGTTTAGTCTCGAAAATGCGTAAAATATCCTTACACTATCTGGAGCCACAACATGAAAGCAGCTACATTTAACAAGTCAATAATATCGGGGGCTGTTAGTACAGCAATATTTATGTCCGTGTCTTCTGCTAGTGTGCACGCCCAAGAAGTCGAGCCGGTAGTGAAAAAGGGAATGGAAATTATAGAGGTTACAGCTAGCCGCAGGGCGCAAAATATTCAAGACGTTCCATTTAATATTTCAGCCGTGGGTCAGGAGGAAATTGATGCTGCTGGCTGGGTTGACACTGCAGACTTACTGCGTGAAATGCCGGGTATATCAGTGCCTGACGGCGGTGCGCGGGCAGCTGCGAATAATAATGCTATTACTATTCGAGGCCTAAACCTCAGCCTGTCAGGAACGGATGCCGTATTCCTAACCGATCCAACCGTAAGTACTTATGTGAATGATACCCCTGCATTTGGCAACTTTATCCTAAAAGATATTGAGCGTGTTGAAATTCTGCGCGGACCACAAGGAACACTGTATGGTTCAGGTTCATTAGGTGGAACGGTACGTTATATTATGAACAGACCTGATGTATCAAGATTTTATGGCAAAATTGATGGCACATATGGCCAAACTGACGGTTCTGATGGTAATAATCAGTCTGCAAATATCATGCTAAATATGCCCCTTAATGATGACTTCGCAATTCGTTTTAATGTAGGAACAATTTCTAACGATGGAGTGATTGATTATGTTAATGCATACCAAGTAGACGATGGTGGATCACCCGTTTCCCAGGGCGGTGATTTTGTCTTAGGCGGCCCGGTTATTCAATCTATTAAGGATGCAGATACCGTTGAAATTGATTATCAGCGTCTATCGGTTTTGTTTGAGCCATCTGACGATTTTAATGCACTGTTCACTTATATGAATCAAAGTGGAGACTTTGGCGGTCGCCGCGCAATCAGTACAGGAATTAATGCACTTAACGGTGAAAATTATGCTGATGATGAACTTGGCGCAGCGCTATTAGAACCTGCATCAAGTGACAATGAAGTACTCAGCTTAGAGGTAGAATATAATCTGGGTTTTGCGACTTTAAGTTCGAGTAGCTCTTTAAGTGAGCGTGAATACGATCAAGTAGCCGATAATACTGGTTTCCAGATTACAAACAATATTGCCTATTGGTATGGTTATGGAAATATGCCTCGTTTAGCTTTTGCCGCAATACGCGACAATAGCTCAGAAGCATTTACACAAGAAGTACGATTAGTTTCTAATTCCGATGACAGCAAGGTTGATTGGGTTGCTGGGCTTTACTACCAGCAAAAAGATACGACAGCTCGACAATCTACCGAAGTCAGTGGATTCACTGATTGGCGCATAGCGGCAGGACTTGATCCTAGGTTAGCTAGTGCCTATTTAGGTAATTTTTACGATTTAAGCAATAATCCAGCGGAATCATTTCTTTGGACCTATGCCAATGACTTTGAAGATACCGCCGTATTTGGTGAAATCACTTATCATGTTAGTGATAAATTACAAACAAGTATTGGATTCCGCTATTTTGAGAATGAATCAGACGTTGTATCACAAACGGGCTTCCCAATTTTTGGCATACCGGGGCAACTAGTTGAAGATAAACAAAAAGACAGCGATATTTTATTTAAAGGAAATATTTCTTATAAATTAAGTAAAGATATGATGCTTTACGCCACTATATCAGAAGGCTATCGTCGTGGTGGCTCAAATGCTGCACCAGTCAGGACCGAGGAAAGTGATTTAGGTCAGGCACAACAAGACCCTAATGATCCAGAATGGGCTTCTTTTGATGTAGATACCGTGGTCAATTATGAGTTTGGTGTTAAAGGTAGTACTGATAGCCTTCGATACACGGCTAATTTGTTTTATGTTGACTGGTCTAATCCTCAATTAAATACTTCCACACCATCTGGCTTCTATTTTGCAGTAGCAAACGGTGAAAGTGCTAAAAGTGTTGGGCTTGAAACCGAATTTACTTGGTCGCTGACTGAGACGACGACCTTGTCTGGTGGTTATACTTATGTTGATGCAGAACTAACGGCAGATTTCTTCACGCACGATGCTGATTATACAACTAATGGTGCATCAAGACTTCAAGCCTTAGATGGTGATACTTTGCCTGGCACTGCCAAGAATACACTCAATTTAGCGCTTACTAATTATCAAACGTTGACCAGTGATCTCTATTTAGATAGTCGTGTTAGTTATTATTACCAGTCGTCTTCTGAAAACTCAATTCTAACCGCATTTGAAGGTGATCGATTTGCACAAACGCTACCTTCATTCTCTATGTTGAATGCGTCGTTTACAGTGGTAGCTGAGACCTGGACGATTGGCTTAGCAATAAAGAATATCACCAATGAAAAAGGCACAACGGGTACGTTTACAGAAGAATATATGGGTGGAGATGGCTCCTTCTATAACTTTTCGGGAACCGGCCAGAAAGACTTTATATCTACCCCAAGAACAGTCACTGTATATGGGTCTTATTTCTTTTAATAATGCCTTAGTTATTACTTAAAAAGCCGAGAATGTCTCGGCTTTTTAATCTCAATAAACGTGGTAACGAAGAATTATGAAATAATAAAAAACCAGTCAGGATGCGCTCATTCAGATCTTTTTAGTAGCCGAGGAATATACGTTTATGATCCACAAAGTACCACAGGATCATTAGGCGGCGATAAGTTTATAGATACAGTGATTTTACATAAAAATTTGTTTGATGTGGACAATGTAGAATGTCAGAAACGAGGGTGCTACTTACTTTCATGGATGGTAATCTTGTCCATAGCGAGTTTTATTTACAATGAATAATACCAAATTTAAGAGTCTTAGCAGTGCAATATACTAAAAATCAATTATATCAAATTGCGGTTCAGTCTTTGGAAAGTAAGAATGTTAAACAGGCTATTGAGGCTTGTCGGTTACTCAATGTTCAATTTCCGGCGTTTTTCGAGGGTTGGCATATTACTGCTGAGCTTTATTTTAAATTAAATAAACCTGAAACCAGTTTGCTTTCAATTGCCCATGCTTTAGCGTTGCAACCAGCGGAGCCAAGAGTCACATTACAAAAAGTTGAATGTTTGCTTGCGATGCAAAAACTGGTAGAAGCCAGAGAGTTATTACTTGAAATTGCGAAAACGAATCAACGTAATATCAAGAAATGGAAAAAACAATTAAGCCTCTATGTACTAGATAAAACCTCGATGTTGCTGGGGGTGCAGGAACTGCGAAAAGAAGCGTTGTTACAGACCGAATTAGCGGTTTCCTTGGATCCTAAAAATCCTATATTACTTTATAATTTATCTACTGGACTTCGTTTTGCAGGTAAAATAGAAAGATCAGAGGCGGTTTTGGATAAATGCCTCGCACTAAATCCATTCGACTTTGAAGCTCAGGCAATGCGTTCTTCGTTGCGCAAGCAAACTAAAGAATCTAATCATATCCACGAATTAGAAAGTATCTTGGAAGATAAAAAACTGCCGGTGCAGGGTAAAGTTAATATTTGTTATGGTTTAGCTAAAGAATACGATGATCTTGGCGAATTTAAAAAATCCTTTAGCTATTTACAGCAGGGCGCTAAAAACCGCCGTGCTCGAATGTCTTATGATGTCAATAATGAAATTAACACAATTGATACCATAAAAAACACTTACCAAAAAGAGATGTTTGAAAAAAATATTGTGGGTAATGTAAATGAGGAAGCTATTTTTATTATTGGACTTCCGCGCACAGGGACGACATTAGTCGAGCGTATTTTGGGAAGCCATAGCGATGTATACGCTGCGGGAGAGTTGAGTAACTTTAGTCTGGAATTAGTAAAACAAATTAACGTGAATACTGATACATCAACGTTATCACTTACTGAACTGGTAAAAAAAAGTGCCTCAGTAGATTTTGCTAGCTTAGGGTTAAATTATATCAACAGTACAAAGCCTTCCACAGGCCATACTAAACGGTTTATAGATAAACTTCCTATCAATATGTTGTATGCCGGTTTAATTCATTTAGCATTACCTAATGCGAAAATAATTAATATGACTCGACATCCAATGGCTGCTTGTTACGCTGTTTATAAACAACTGTTTAAAGATGCTTATCCGTTTTCTTATGATTTACAGGATTTAGCAAAGTACTATATTGCCTATCATCGATTGATTCAACATTGGAAAACCGTTATTCCAGGCGTAATGTATGACGTAAAATATGAAGATATGGTCCATAATCAGCAAGCTCAGAGTCAGGCTTTATTAACCTTTTGCGATTTGCCATGGCAAGATCAATGTTTACGATTTCATGAAAATAAGAGTGCATCAACTACAGCCAGTGCAGCGCAAGTAAGGCTACCTATCTATAACACCTCAATTGACCGATGGCGCGAATATAGCCAGCAACTGCGACCCTTGCAAGTTATGTTGGAGCAGGCTGGAATATCATGTGATTAAGCTTGAAATTATGAGTAAGTGCGTTTAAAAGAAAACATAATCTGGCACCATAGCTGTCGTAAAACTGGTACTACTCAGGGCAGGTGATATGTTGGAAAGTAAACGCACTGAATAAAAACGTCATGCTAAAAGTGACATAGAGTGAGTATGTATGAGTGACTTCTCAATTACTGGATTTCAACCAGCGTTCTTCTTAGGTAGTAATCACGTCTTTGCAAAACTGAGATCAGAATGTAACGCGATAAGTCATCAAATTAGACTAAGCTCATGCACTAATTATTTTGCTCGTTGGAATGCTTCTAATACACCGTTATGCATATTAGAACTGAGTTTTAAAGTCGAAGGTACTTTATGCGTTTAATATTATTGCTTACCCTTGTGACGGTTAGCTGTTCTGCCTTCTCAGTAACTTTAGATGAGATACTTAAAAACGAATACGCAGTGCCGACTGCCCCTATCTCAATGTCCTTCCTTAACCCTCCTCCCTTAAAAACTAAACTCGTAATTAGGCAGGGAAGAACACGCATTTCAATGAGACCCGAAATGTCAGCGCTAGTAAATATAGTGACAGGAGAAAAGATTAGGGATGGGCGCCAGACTATGCCAAATATCTCATTTGATTGGGTGCAAAACGAAGCGGGTGAGGTGATCCCGAGTATAAGACATTTAGTGGTTTCCGATAGTGCGTATTGGGATTATATTCTTGGTGTTGGTGAAATCTGGCCAGCAACCACAGGAGAGGAAATTAGACGGGTTAGTATGCCGTTTACTTTGGTCGAAAAAAATCAAAACTGCACACACAACGGTGTGCTTGTTTTTGATAGCGCTTCCTCTGAGGGCTACTTTTACTTTCAAATTAGTAGTGAGACATGTGCGTATTTTAAAGCTGACTTCTGGGGGCGGGGGGATGTGACAAATAAGGTCTTAATAGATGCAGATCTAGAAAACAGTATGACTGAGTATGCGATCGAAAAAAAGCATAGGGTCAGAACAAAGCCAATTGCGATGATTGCACAGCAAGCTAACGATATACGTCCTGAGATGCTAGCGTTACCAAGTGGGATTTCGCCTAACGATATGACAGCATATGGGGTGTTGTTAGATGACGTGCACTATGTATCAGATTGTCAAACCCGAGCTGGTAATTATCCGTTTTGTGATCAAATGGTATTGCCTTCATATTCAACTGCCAAATCATTATTTGCTGCTGCCACTATGTTTTACCTTGAACGCGAATATGGAGATGTATTTTCTCAACCAATCGGTAAATGGATAAAGCAGTGCGCTGGTGATGATTGGGATGATGTTACTTTTTCCAATTTGTTGGACATGAGTACAGGGCATTATGGATCGGTGAAGTATTCTGCGGATGAAGCTTCTACAGAAAAATTAGCATTCTTTACTGCTAAAACAAATGAGCAAAGACTCGCATTTGCTTGCGGTCACTTTTCACGTAAAAGTAAACCAGGAAAGATATTTGTTTACCACACATCAGATACCTATCTGCTAGGTGCTGGTTTAAGTGCTTACGTAAAGGAAAAATTGGGAAAGAAAGCTGATTTATTCAGTGATGTATTGTATGAAAAGATATTTAAACCGTTGGGCCTTAGTCAAGTAAGTGCCCAAAGTCGACGAACCTCTGATCTGAACGGCCAGCCTTACGTGGGTTATGGTTTGTTTTTTACTAGGGATGACTTAGTAAGACTGAGCCGTTTCGTTAGTCAGCAAGCACAAGTTGATATTAATGCTTCGATTTTGGCTCAGGATCCACTTCAAGTAGCGTTACAACAAAAGCCCCAAAATCCTGGGCTGACTACGGACTATAGCCATATTCGTTACCAGCATGGATTTTGGGCAAGAAAAGTCACAAATAAGTTAGTTTGTAAAAAACCACAGTGGATACCTTTTATGTCTGGCTATGGGGGAATAACCGTTGCACTGCTAGCTAAATCGTCTGTCTATTACTACGTCAGTGATAGTTTTCATTTTGATTGGTCTGAAGCTATTCCCGAACTTCAAGAATTGAATCTTATCTGTCCAAGCATAACTGCAGATAATTAGATGTACTCGCAAAGGAGAGATAAATGCTAAACAGTGATAATGATGCCATTTCAAAATACAAAGTAGGTGCCAACAGCATGATGGCGCGCGTTTTTCTTGCTTTCTTAACTACAGCAGGCATCTTTTACATTAATATTATGCCGGCTGTAGTGAGCGGTTTAAAAGAAGGATTAGCTTTTACCAATCAACAAGCTGGGTTTGTCAGTTCTGCCAACTTATATGGTGCTGCGATTGGCGCGTTAACAGCGGTTTTTTTAATAAAACGGATTAACTGGCGTGTCTGGTCATATGCCTTATTAATAAGTTTGCTTGTAATAGACGGCATATGTATTTTTATAGAGGATCCGACGTTAATGGTTGTTGTCCGTTTTATACATGGTTTAACTGGCGGATTGCTTGTAGGAATAGGATTTGGCATCATTTCTCGCACCACTGAAGCGGACAAAACCTTTGGTTATCTGTTATTTATTCAATGGAGCTTAGGCGGTTTTGGCTTGATGTTTCTGCCTGAATTAGTACCAAGTTATGGGACAGCGGCTTTATTCTTGTCTTTAATCGCTTTTACCTTAGTCACCTTATTGATGATGCCATTTATTCCGCATTATAAAGTAGAACAAAATCAATCTACTCAGCAGTCTAAGACGCAATTGAGCAAAACCTTATTGCTTTTAAATCTGGTCGCCATTTTCCTGTTTCAGGCGGCAAATATGGGACTGTTTGCCTACATAATTGGACTAGGAAAAGCACAAGGTTTAAGTATCGAATTTATGAGTCCTGCGCTGGCTTCGGCAAGTTGGTTAGCTTTAATAGGACCATTTTTAGTCATTCTTATAGGCACTAAATACGGCCGAACTATCCCCTTAGTGACGTCAATTCTAAGCACGGCATTATGCAGTTTGTTGCTACATTACAGCGATAGTGCTCAAGTTTATTTAATTGCAAATATAATTATTGGAGTGACTTGGGCGTTCTCACTGCCTTATATGTTTGGTATTTGTTCGGAGTTAGATAAAGCAGGGCAATTAGCCGCAATGGGGGGATTTGCATCTAAAGTGGGATTGGCTTCAGGGCCAATGGTAGGAGCACTTATATTAACGGGTGAACAATACGACTTAGTAATTAATGTGGCTGTTGTCACCTTAATTCTTTGCGCGATATGTGTCATAAAACCAGCTAAAGTATTGGACGCGAAGCGCTCGTAGATGCAGGGGTATTATCCATAATACAGCAGTCTGCAATTCTTAGCTTAAAGGGCGTAGATGGATAAACGTAGCGATATTGACGGACTTTTGTTTTTCCATATGGATATCATCGTGGCATATAATAAATGTATGGTAAACTCTGGCACTATAAAATAGCTAAAATTAAGAAGTTAAATAATTGTCGACCGAAAAACTGTTATCTCCAATTAACCACTTTTTAAAATGCCCAAGCCCTCAAAGCTGGGTTGATGAGGCCATTAAGCCAGCGAACTTATCAGTAATACTGCTCGATCATTTGATTTGTGAGTTAAAAGCAGCGCAAAGTGCCATGTTTTTGATCCGTCGCTACGCGGTAGATAAAGAGAGCAGCCAGGCTTTGTTGCAGTGGCTAAAGCCATATGAAGATTTTACCTATCGAATGCAGGGTGATTGGCGTTTATTAGCAAAGCACAACAAATTAACAAAATCGATGATGCCTGCGCAAAACTCGGTATATGGGCAGGACCTAATAGACAAAATGGTCATGTTAATAAAGGAAGAACTTCATCATTTTTATCAAGTGTTAGAGATGATGGAGTACTACCAAGTTCCTTATGAAAACATCTCTTCAAGTCGCTATGCAAAAGGTATGCTGCGTCATGTGAAAACCCATGAACCTGATGCACTTATAGATAAACTGATTTGTGGTGCCTTTATTGAAGCTCGTTCTTGCGAACGTTTCGCGAAATTAGCGCCGCATGTTGATACTAAGCTAGGTGACTTTTATATGTCGCTACTGCGCTCCGAAGCGCGGCATTTTGAGGATTATCTTGCGTTGGCTCAATCCATTTCAGGTAAGGATATTTCAGCGCGTGTGGCTGTGTTTGCGGAAGTTGAAGCCGACCTTATCCATTCATCAGATAGCGGGGAGTTTCGATTTCACAGTGGCGCCCCTGGGAGTTTGATATTACCAAAAACTAACTTGAGCAATACAACAGTGGCATAAAACACTTATCTGACGGTTCATGTTGTTAGAGTTACAAGGCTCTAACATCACTTTGACTAGTGCTTAAGTATTATTTTCTCTGATAGTGATTGACCATCTACAGCGAAGTTGACTGTATATTCGCCTGCAGGCTGTTCAGTATTCTCAGGGAATGGGAAGTTAACTAATTTCGCTTTCGTTGCCTCAAAACTAAATTTACCAATGATTTTTCCTCTCGGGTTTGTCAGTGTCGTTTGCACGTCAGTAAATGGTTTCTTACTGAACTGCGGTCGCACTAATAAGCGCTGAACACAAACTAATTCCTCAAAGCGAGGTGGTTGGCAGTAGGTTGGAGCCGTGTATATTTGCTTCACATAAATATTGCTCGACAAATCACTCTCTAGTTGCTGGTTAATTTCTTGAAGTAGCCTCTTTTCTTCATCAAACTTTTCTATACTCGAATTTAGCTTTTCAAGCTGGCTTTGCAGTATTTGTTTTTCAGTGTTGGCAGAACGGGCCCCCGCATTGGCAGCAGTTAATTGTTCTTTTAGTGATATCATTTGTTTATTCAAAAAGCTAACTTGTACTGCGTTATCACTGCAGACTTGTGCACTGAAGGACTGTGAGGAAGCCATTTTACTGCGCTGCAACGATTGTTGTTCGCTTAGTGCGACCATTGAAGCTTGTTCGCTTTTACATTGTCGTAGTCTCTCAATACTACCATCAATCATGTCTCGGGTTTGCATGATTTGTCGCTGAACATTTTCACTTGAGGTTTCTAAGAATTTGTTTTGTGCAGTAAGGTTAGTTACCTGTCTCTCTAACTGCTTGCTATTGTCCAAGAGGTTAATGACATAGTCTGTATCGAACACATCTGATTTTTGGTCCTCATCCATTAGTAATATAGTAATAATTACGATATTAATAATCACCAGTACTAAGTACTTGATGCTGCGGTTGAACATTGTTGATGTCCTCTTCTATTCTCTATAGGGTTTAGCGCTAACAACCCTCATAGCGCGATACAAGCTCATCAACTTAATGGTCTCGCTCAGAATGATAGAGAGGAATGGATTAGTTTACAAACGTTTTCACCATACCAAGCAAGATAAATACTAGAATTAGGACCAAAGTCTCGGCATGGCGCTTATTTATGTGACCATCTAAACTAAAAGTATAGAATAAACGACAACAAGCAATTAGAAAATGCGGTTTTCCAAAGATAACTGTTGTTTGCCAGCAATTAGTATACTGCCTTGGTCATACCAATCACCTAGTACAATGCGTTTCATGGATTTATTATCAAGGATGAACTCATGCACTTTAGGGCGGTGTGTATGGCCATGTATTAGTAAATCAACGCCATGTTTTTGCATCGCCAACGCTACTTCACTTTGGGTCACGTCCATAATCTCAGGGGTAAGTTGTTTTTGATGTTTTTTGCTTGTTTGGCGACCGTTTTTAGCAATTTTTTGCCGCGTTTTCAATGGTAGTAACAACATTAATCTAGGCCACCACCAACCACGAGACTTTTTACGAAACTTTTGATATTCAATATCGCGAGTACAAAGCTCATCGCCATGCATCAGCAATGCTTTGCGGCCATACAAATCAATTACGTATTGCTCGGGGAGAATAGTCATACCCGCTCGGTGTGCAAAAGAATGGCGGATCGCGAAGTCTCGATTGCCGTGAATGAAATAAATAGGCACCGTTGCACTTACCGTTTTTAAGGCGATGGCAATGCTTTCAGAAAAGGGAGTGATATCGTCATCACCGATCCATACCTCAAACAAATCGCCTAGTATGTAAAGAGCATCAGCAGTGACGGCTTCTGTTTGTAAAAAGCGAAATAAGCAGTCGCTAATATCTTGCCGATCTGCACTTAGATGCAGATCGGAGATAAAGTAGGTGGCAGACATTGTTATAAACCTAAGAGTTTAGGTCGAGATTATTCAACGATTTCAGCAGATTCAAGGACCACATCTTCCAGTGGTACGTCTTGATGCATACCCATGTTACCCGTAGTAACACCTTTGATTTTTTCAACAATGTCCATACCTTCAACCACTTCAGCAAATACGCAATAGCCGTAGCCTTGTGAATTAGCCGCAGTAAAATCTAGAAAGTCATTATCTTTCACATTAATGAAAAATTGAGCCGTGGCTGAATGAGGGTCACTAGTTCGAGCCATTGCAAGGGTGCCTATTTTGTTACTTTTACCATTGTCAGCTTCGTTTTCGATAGCTGCTTTCGGTGTTTTTTGCTCAAGACCAGGTTCGAAACCTCCACCTTGAACCATAAAGTTACTGATCACGCGATGAAATACGGTTCCATTGTAAAAACCTTCTTCAACATAGCTCAAAAAGTTCGCTACTGTGTTTGGCGCTGCGTCTGCAAACATTGCTAACTTAATGTCGCCGTGATTTGTTTTTAAAATAACCATTGTGTCGTCCTGTAAGAAATAGATTTTTTGGTCAGTTTTTGGCTTTGCATGAATAAAAGTCAAAAACATGAAATTTGAATAGCGTAATGGTAGCGTAAAATACCTGTAAGACCAATGAGATGCTGATGTTTTTACTACATTATTCATAAAACCGGTTCACATTTATGGTGTCGATGCTAGAATTCGTCAAATTTCAACGTTGTTACAAAGCAAAGCTAATTAACAAAACCATGAGGTAAGCACAAAATATGCTACAGATTTACAACACTTTAACGCGCAAGAAAGAGCCCTTTACTCCAATAGTTGAGAATAAAATCGGCTTATATGTGTGCGGAATTACCGTGTATGATCTCTGTCATATGGGCCATGCTCGAACTTATCTGAGTTTCGATATTATGGTTCGATACCTCCGTCACGTTGGCTACGACGTAAATTATGTGCGCAACATTACTGATGTTGATGACAAAATTATTCAGCGAGCCATCGCTAACAACGAAACGCCTGAGCAATTAACCGAACGAACGATTGCCATGATGCACGCAGATTTTGCATCAATAAACCTATTAGAACCAAACATCGAACCACGTGTTACTCAACATATGGATGAAATAGTGGATATTATTCAACGTTTAGTTGATAAAAAACATGCTTATCAAGCACCATCTGGTGACGTATTGTTTGATGTTAGTTCCTATAAGCAATATGGTCGCTTGAGCAAGCAAGATTTGTCCCAGTTAAACATTGGTGCTCGCGTGGAAACCAGCAGCGATAAAGACGATCCGCTTGATTTTGTGTTATGGAAGTCAGCAAAACCTGATGAGCCTAGTTGGGCGTCACCTTGGGGTAACGGGCGTCCGGGTTGGCATATTGAATGTTCAGCAATGAACTATAAACACTTAGGCGAGCATTTTGATATACATGGTGGCGGGTCAGATTTGATGTTTCCACACCATGAGAATGAGATTGCGCAGTCCTGCTGTGCATTTGATACACCTTATGTCAATACTTGGATGCATGCGGGTATGGTGCAGGTAGATGACGTTAAAATGTCTAAATCATTAGGTAACTTTTTTACTTTACGCGATGTACTAAAAGTACATGATCCTGAAACTTTGAGATTTTTCCTAATGTCGGCTCATTATCGCAGCCAATTAAGCTACTCTCAGGATAGTATCTCACAAGCCAAAGCCGGACTTGAGCGACTGTACACATCATTACGTGATGTAGTGCCAAATATGGATGTAAGCTTATCGCAGGGTGGTTATTTAGCTCGATTTGAAACAGCAATGAACGATGATTTCAATATGCCCATTGCATTTTCGGTGTTGTTCGACGTGGCAAAGGACTTAAACAAAGCGGCTGCTGACCCAGATGCAGCCAAAGACCTCGCTGGTATTTTGAAAAAGCTAGGGGCTATTTTGGGAATTCTACAAATGCACCCGACTGATTATTTACAAGGCAATATTGCTGGCGAAGACGATGATGAATTTGCTATGAAGGTTGACGCTTTTATAGCACAACGCAACACTGCACGCGAAAACAAAGACTGGCCTTCAGCCGACGCCGCTCGTGATGGTTTAAATGAAATGGGCGTGGTGCTGGAGGATGGCCCTACTGGAACGACTTGGAGAAAGGCGTAAACAGCTAAAAAAACGCCTTTCCAAACACAGAGCACTTTTAACAAGAGCGCTTTTAACAAGAGCGCTTTTAACAACAGCGCATTGCGTTAAATGCGCTCTTTTGCTTAATCAGTAACGGCGCCACTTTATCGTCCAGTCAAATCAACGTTTGGGTTTTACTTTAGGTACGAGTTACGTCCACATGCAATTTGAGCCTTTGACCAGGTTGCAGATACCGCTTTCCATTTAGGCTATTCCACTTCGTGATGTCACTGATTTTGACATTGAACTTGTCTGCTATTCGAGACAATGAATCACCGTTGCGCACAGTGTAGGTGAGTGTGCGCATAATGCTGTTGTCGGTTTGCTGTTCAGACACTTGATTAACCCAAACGACCAGTTCTTTGCCCGGTATTAACGGGTCTCGCGGCGCCATACCATTCCATTTTGCTAAGTCTCGCACGGACACGTTGTAGGCACGTGATAGATCCCAAAAAGTATCTCCACTCTTAATTTTGTGGGTTAGCTGATATGCACCCTTTTTTTCCGCTTGGGTACGAGCGAGTCGCTGGTCAGCCGAAAGTGAATACTCGTCCATACTTTTTAACGCAATTGGCACCAACAAAAAGTCATTTGCATATATCACATTGTTTTTCATGCCATTAATATTCTGAATTACGTCAATCGTTGTATTATATTTATTCGCTATTAAGCCTAAACTTTCACCTGATTTTACTTTATGACGAACCCAATTTAACCTATCTTTTGGCTCAGTTGCAGCCAATGCGGCGATAAATTCTTGTGCAAGCCGGCGAGGTACAACGAGTCTGTGCGGTCCATCTGGATCGGTCGCCCAGCGGTTATATCCTGGATTGAGCGCGTGAAGTTCTTTGGTAGTTAGTCCTGCCTTTTTAGCAGCAACCGCTAGATCAATTTGTGACCCTACATCGACAATTTCAATGACCGCTTGATTACTAATAGTTGGCCAATCGAAAGCGTAAGACTCTTTATTCGCCAGTATGTCTATGTCGGCAAGCGCTAACAGTTTAGGCACGTAGGCACGTGTTTCTCTGGGCAAGTCGAGAGACCAAAAGTCAGTTGGTTTGCCGCGACGCTTATTTTTGCGAATAGAGCGCATGACACGTCCTTCACCACTATTATAAGCAGCTAGCGCGTGCAGCCAATCGCCGTCAAACATTTTATGCAGTCGTTGAAGGTATTTTATGGCACCTTCAGTTGAAGCAATAACATCACGACGTCCGTCATACCACCAGGTTTGTTTCATACCATAACTTTTGCCCGTGCCGGGTATAAACTGCCACATGCCAGCGGCTCGACCGTGCGAATATGCGAAGGGGTCGAATGCACTTTCCACTATCGGGAGAAGCGCTAGTTCGGTGGGCATTCCGGCTTTTTCTAATTCTTGAACAATATAATAAAGAAAGGGTTCAGCACGCTTTGATACTCGCTTCATATAACTAGGATGGCGCAAATACCAATTTTTTTGACTGCTTACTCGTTTTCTATCAGGCACATCAAAGGTGAAGCTTTTTCTAACACGATCCCAAGTATCGGTGATTTGTATCGGTGTAGGAACTGTCTCTTTATTCAGATTCAACTCTATTGGCTCAGCCGGATGAATCACTGACAAGACGCCTTCGCCGGATGCTTCGCACATCTCTTGACCAAGTTCGCTAGAGACAACGCAAGCAAATTCATCATGTTCTGGCGTGCTCGCTTCAGAAATTTGTTGTTGCTTTGTATTTTGCTCAGTTAACGCGCAGCCGCTCAATATGAGGGGCAGCAATAAAGCTGTAATATATTTCATTCGTTCCCAATTTCTAGTTGCGCACTAAATTATTTTTCAATGTCGTTTTTATTATGTCTATCAAGCACCTTTGTGCACATAGCTCTGGCGTTTGCACCTTCTATTGGCATCAATCATAGCAAATTTAACCTTTAATTAAAAATTGTCCTTGCATAGTCTCAGTGCCGCAAACACTTCGACTTCAGACTCTGTCGATAAGTTCATGATACTTTCAATATTTTGTTTTATTTTTTGGCTACCACAACGAAGGAATGGATTTATCTGTTTTTGTTCAGCGATATTACTAGGCAACGTAATTTGGTCTTTTTCACGTTGTGCAGTGGCCCAAGTTTGATAGTCGCGCAATAGCGCATTTTCTGGGTCTACATGCACCGCGAAGGCAAGGTTTGCCAGCGTATACTCATGCGTGCAATACACTTTTATTTGCTCTGGTAATTGCGCGAGTTTCTGCAATGAACGGTAAAATACGGCCGGTGTGCCTTCAAACATGCGTCCGCAGCCAGCAGAGAATAGCGTGTCACCGCAAAATAAAAGTTGCTCGTTATAAAACACAATATGATCCATGGTGTGACCGGGTGTTTTCATTACTTTTAGGTCAATATTAGGATTGTGCAAAGTAATGTTTGACCCTTCCACTAACCGTTGGTCAATGCCGTCAATACGCGGATTTTGCGGACCATACACGATAACGTCAGGATATGTTTCCTTTAACTCGTTAATACCACCGATATGATCGTGATGATGGTGCGTGATTAGAATATGTGTGAGCGTCAGTTGTTTTTCATTCAGTGTTTTGATCACGGGTGATGCATCACCGGGATCAACAACTATTGCATGTTTGCTGTCATGGATACACCATATGTAATTGTCAGAAAAGGCAGGAATGGCAAAAATAGTATTCATACAAACTCATTTTATAGATGTGGTTAAAGGTAGCGGTTTACTGCATTTAGTGAATATGATTGGCGATGCTGAGCAGTATCTCGCAAATTAATCTGATTACACTTGCATAAGGATGCACGTTCACTATAACCTTGGTTACTACTATTTTACTATGTTTAAGGGAAGTAAATTTTACGTGATGCGTTCAGCGTTAAGTGACACTAAGCCTCCATATCCGGATTCGTGGAAGGCACTCAGTCAAGGCGAACAAATTCGAGTTGAGCTCGAGAATGCTTGTGCGCCGCTAGTTGAGCGAATATTTGGTTATCATTTTGTGAGACTGGGTAGTTTGAGTAGCGATATCAATATCCCAACCTGCTCAATAAAACACGTCGTAAATATAACTGACGTAGAATATGAAAAAACCAGTGTACGCGGCATTTCCAGAGAACTACCACTACAACAAAATTCGGTTGATGCATTTTTATTAGCTGCCGAACTTGATTTTGCCCAAGATCCGCATCAAATATTGCGAGAAGTTAACCGCGCAATCACTGCTAATGGTCAGTTGATTATCGCTGGGTTTAACCCGTATAGTTTAGCTGGTGTGTTAAAGTACTTGCCAATAAATAGAGACAACTTACTGCATCAAGGTCGGTTTTTTACCAGTGCACGGATCAAAGATTGGTTGCAATTATTAGGTTTTGAAATTGTAGAGCAAGAATATGTAATGTATTCATCTTTGTTCGCTAATAAACGATTTTTATCGGGTTCAAAGTTGCAACTCTTTTGCAAACGCTACTTACCAGCTTTCTCGTCGATGTACATTTTAGTAGCGAGAAAACGGGAAATACCGCTGTCGACAATTAAACCAAAATGGAAGGTAAAAAAGCCGAATTTTGCTGCTGCTAGCGCAAGAGTAGGACATTCACAAGCGACAGTCTCTAAAAAAGTAATCTAGCGACGCACATCAAAGCAACCCTTTATGCATTCATATTGCGAATACCCATGGTGGAAATCGTATCTTATAACCTACTACGGACTGTTTTTTGAGTATGAAGTTAGCCACCAATACCACTGAATTTAAAAGTGCCAAACACATTCTCAAAAATGTATTTGGCTTTGAGCAATTTCGTTCCACGCAGCAAGATATTATTAACAGCGTGCTTCAGCAACGTAACACACTAGCCATAATGCCTACAGGCGGAGGCAAGTCCTTGTGTTACCAAATTCCCGCGATGGTATTTGATGGCCTGACAATTGTTATCTCCCCCTTAATCTCATTAATGCAAGACCAAGTTAGGCAATTAGTTGAGCTCGATATTCCTGCAGTGGTGTTAAATAGCGCGTTAACTACCGATGTATATCAAGATAATATAGCGAGTTTAAAAGACGGAAAAGTCAAACTTCTGTTTTTGGCGCCTGAAACAGCACTGCAACCCTCTATTCTTGGCTTGTTACAAAGTATAAATGTGCCTTTTATCGCTATTGATGAAGCACATTGTATTTCAGAGTGGGGGCATGAATTTCGGCCAGAATATCGTCAATTAGATCGCCTTGTATCCTGTTTTCCTGATGCCGTAACAATTGCCCTCACGGCGACAGCAACACCAAGAGTTCGGGATGATATCAAACGCCAGCTTAACATCACGGATGACAGTGAGTATATTGCTAGTTTTGACCGTCCTAATTTATATCTTGAAGTCGCACCAAAAGAATCGGCGTATGCGCAAACAAGGGCTTTTATACAAAAACATCAAAAACAATCCGGCATTGTTTACTGTCAGTCGCGCTCTGGCGTCGATGAATTGACGGCGAAACTTAAACAAGATGGGTATTCTGTATTGCCTTATCATGCTGGCTTAAATAGTCAAAAGCGCGCAACAAATCAAGAGAAGTTTGTGCGCGACGATGCCGACATCATTGTTGCTACTATTGCCTTCGGTATGGGCATTAATAAGCCTGATGTGCGTTATGTAGTGCACTACGATTTACCTAAAAACATTGAAAGCTATTATCAACAAATTGGGCGAGCGGGTCGTGATGGGCAAGATGCTGACTGTCTATTACTATTTGGCTACGGTGATACCGGGAAAATTAGATTTTTTATTGATCAAATGAATAATGAACATGAGAAACGACTTGCTACTATGCACCTAAACGAAATGCTTGCTTTAGCTGAAACGGAGGATTGTCGACGTGTGCCGTTACTTCAGTACTTTGGTGAGTCTGAGGTTAGCGAAACCTGTGTTAAGTGTGACAACTGTTTAAATGACGATAAACAAAAATCAGATTTAACCGTTGCGGCTCAAAAATTTCTTTCCTGTGTGCACCGCACCGGTCAGCGTTTTGGCGCTGGACACATCGTAGACGTGCTACGTGGGTCAAACGCTGAAAAAGTATTGCAAAATCAACATAATCTATTATCAACTTACGATATTGGTCATGAGTTAAATAAAAAACAGTGGATGACATTATCGCGACAACTTATTCAAAAGAAGTTACTCCAACAAGATGAACAGTTTGGCGGTTTAAAGCTGACTCAGTTAGCAACTGATGTGTTAAAGGGTAAGGTGCCTTTTTATGCAATGTTGCAGCAAGCGACGCCAGAAAAACGTCAGAGGGCCTCAACGTCAGATGTGATTGGTAATGTTGAGTTAGTGGCACTGCTTAAAACTGAACGAAAAAAGAGTGCAGATAAGGCGAACGTGCCTCCCTATGCCATTTTTTCGGACCGCAGCCTACAAGAAATGGCTTATTATATGCCTCACTCAGAACAAAGTCTGTTGCAAGTTCATGGTGTAGGTAGCGCAAAGTTGCTTAAGTACGCCGAGCTATTTTTATCAATCATTGTCGACTTTTGCGTGCAGCATGATTTGCACGAGATTGCCAATAAGCAAACTGCTAGCTCTCAGGTTAAAAAAGAAATAGCTAAATCGTCTAGCGTAGGCAGCAAAACAAAAGAGGTGGTGGAGCAATTTGAGAATGGTAGATCAGTGGCAGACTTATCTCTTTTACTCAAGGTAAAAGACAATACCATCTATAGTCATTTATACAAATATGCCCAATTGGGAAACAAATTAGTTGAGCCTCAACGTCTGATACAAGAGGCAAAGTTAACACAGGAACAAGTTCAAGAGGGTATTGCTGCATTTGAAGAACATGGCAGTGAACGTTTAAAGCCTGTGTTTGAAGCCTTAGGTGAAGATATCAAATATGAGCAATTGCATCTGCTTCGCGCTTTTTATCTGCATTGACAAATTAAGCCATGTGGCATTGTATCCTAAGGGCACTTGCAGTTAAAAAAATGAGCGTTTGTATTCTAATTTAATGGGTGTTTAGGCAAAAAAAGACCGACATGCGCCGGTCATTTACGTTTATTTAAATAGCTTTGCTCTATTTAACCTTCATACCAGGCTGCGCGCCATCATGTGGCTCAAGAATAAATAAATCACTGCCACCGGGCCCTGCAGCCAAAACCATACCCTCGGACATACCAAAACGCATTTTCCTGGGGGCCAAGTTGGCTACCACAACCGTCATTTTACCGACTAAATCTTCTGGCTTGTAAGCTGACTTAATACCGGCAAATACTTGTTTTGTCTCACCACCTAAATCCAATTCTAAGCGCAGAAGTTTATCGGCTTTTTCCACATGTTCAGCTTTGGATATAAGTGCAACTCGTAAATCAATTTTTGCAAAGTCCTCAAAACTAATGGTTTCAGCAATAGGGTCACGTTCTAGTGGCGTTAAGCCATCGTCTTTTAAAACGTTTGATTCCTTTGCTTTCGTATTTGTCTTGCTGTCGCTTTTAGGCTCGTCAATTTTTGGCAAACCCAAGCTATCTCTTGAATCTTCTATAATGGCATTCACTTTATCCATTTCGACTCTCTGCAATAAGGCTTTAAACTTATTGATAGGGTGACCCAATTTAACTTCTTGTGCGCTGTCCCAAGTAAACTTATCGTTAAGGAATGCTTGTGCTTGCTCTGACAGTTTTGGTATTACTGGGGTAAGATATATCACCAATATTCTGAATAGATGAATACCCATCGAGCAAACATCGTGGGTCAGTGCCTGCTTAGATTCGTCCTTTACGGTTACCCAAGGCGCTTGCCCATCAATATATTGGTTTGCTTTGTCAGCAAGCGCCATGATGTCGCGTATTGCTTTGTTGTAGTGACGAGCTTCAATATAACTGGCAATGGTCTCGCTGGCATTTTGAAACTCAGCTAACAATTCAGGAGCCTCGATGTTGTTAGCTAGCTTGCCATCGAAACGCTTGGTAATAAAACCCGCGCAGCGGCTGGCAATGTTGACCACCTTACCGACTAAGTCTGAATTAACTTTTAACACAAAGTCTTCAAAGTTTAAGTCGATGTCAGCCACCGAATCATTCAATTTTGATGCGAAGTAATAGCGTAAATATTCTGGATTGAGATGCTGTAAATAGGTTCGAGCCTTGATAAAAGTACCCGTCGATTTTGACATTTTTGCTCCGTTGACTGTCACAAAACCGTGAATATTAACGCCGGTGGGTTTTCTAAAACCAGCACCATCGAGCATGGCAGGCCAAAATAAACAATGGAAGTAGGCAATGTCTTTACCGATAAAGTGATACACCTCGGTGTCCGTGTTTTTTGCCCAAAAAGGAGTGTCATCAATACCGTTGGCGTTACAGAAATTCTTAAAGCTAGCCATATAGCCAACAGGTGCATCTACCCAAACATAAAAAAACTTGCCTGGCGCATTTGGAATTTCAAAGCCAAAATAGGGCGCATCACGGCTAATATCCCATTGCTGTAAACCTTTCTCAAACCATTCTTCTAGCTTATTGGCCATTTCGTTTTGAATAGCACCGGAGCGGATCCAACTTTTTAACATTTCTTCAAACTTGGGCAAATCAAAAAAGTAATGCTCAGAATCTTTTAGAATGGGTGTTGCGCCGGATACTACTGAACGAGGATTTTTAACTTCAGTCGGGTTATAAGTCGCACCGCAGACATCGCAGTTGTCGCCATTTTGGTTTTCAGCGCCACAGCTGGGGCAGTCACCTTTAATAAAACGGTCAGGTAAAAACATTTCTTTTTCAGGATCGTACAACTGACTGATGATGCGCTTGCTTATATAACCGGCTTCATCCAATCGGTTATATACTAATTCGCAAAGCTCCTTGTTTTCTGGCGAATGAGTCACATAATAGTTATTGTAATCTACATGAAAATCAGTCAAATCCTGGTGGTGTTCATTACGTGTTTGCTCAATCATTTGTTCTGGTGTAATACCCAGTTCTTGGGCTTTGAGCATAACAGGTGTACCATGCGCATCATCTGCACAGACACTGTAACACTCGTGACCGCGCATGCGCTGGAAACGAGTCCAAATGTCAGTTTGTATATGTTCTAAAAGATGACCCAAGTGAATAGAGCCATTAGCATATGGCAGGGCGCTAGTAGTCAGAATTCGACGCTTTGAAACAGGTTGTGCTGAAGTAGTAGGCATAGATGATTTTTAGTCAGTTTCACAAAATTAAAAATGTGCCAAGATGGTAGCCCAAACAACACCAATTTGCATTACGTAATTGGTTGTTTCGAGCAGTTTTAGTACGTTTAAGGAGCAAAGAGTGTTTTTTTCGAAAAACAAGCGAGAAAGAATTCAAGATATTGAACAAGCGATAGCTGATTATTATGCAGTTGACCGCGTATATACAAAAACCGATGCGATAGTGGTTTTGGCTGATCCTGCAAAATATGCAGTAGGCAAAAAACAGACTATCGAAATCAGTTTAGGCTTCACTGTAAAAAGTACACTTGAGGCTTTAAAAAATGCGTTACAGCAAAAATTACCCAATATTGTTAACTGCAACATAGACATCTCATTTAATGTTCCAATTACTCAAGCCAAGGTTGCACCCATTCCTAACGTGAAAAATGTGATTGCTGTTTCCTCTGGCAAGGGAGGCGTAGGAAAGTCGGCAACGAGCGTTAACTTAGCTTATGCATTACAAAAAGAGGGCGCTCGGGTTGGAATATTGGATGCTGATATTTATGGGCCCTCCGTTCCCATCATGTTGGGTAATCCCCAGGCACACCCAGATAGTAAAGATAACCGCACCATGTATCCATTGATGGTTGAAGGGATTGCGGCTAATTCGATTGGTTACTTAGTTGACGGTGAAAGTGCCTCAATTTGGCGTGGCCCGATGGCAACAAAAGCGCTAAAACAATTGATTTATGAAACGAAATGGCCATTACTCGACTACTTAATTGTTGATTTGCCCCCGGGCACGGGCGATATTCACCTCACCTTATCGCAGCAAGTGCCATTGTCGGCAGCGGTGATTGTGACCACACCGCAGACGATCGCGACGGCAGATGCCAAAAAGGGCATCGCGATGTTTGAAAAATTGGCGATCCCGGTGCTTGGTATCGTTGAAAATATGAGCTACTTCGAATGTAAATGTGGCGAAAAATCATATCCATTCTCCCAAGGTGGTTCAGTTCTCTTAGCCGAGCAGCATGGCACTGAAGTATTAGGGGAGTTGCCATTAAGCAATGACATTCGAGAACATGCTGATAATGGAAAACCTGTTGTTAATGCATTGCCCGACAGCAATGTAACTGCAATTTATCAAAGCATTGCGCGTAAGGTATCCATAAAAGTAGGTACAACTTTGCAGCCACATCAGCTTACCCGAGATAAGACCGCCGCAGAGGGTAAAAATGGCGTCAATATACAGGTCGTAAATAAAAGCTAGCTACCCGCATAAAGGCAGACAATAGTCTGTTGCAACCTGCGCCAACTGTGATCATAATACGGTACTGCGACTGATAACATTCGACAATATAGCTTGGGGAAACAAAGCATGCGTTTATGTGACAAGGATATTTACCAGCATATTCAAGAAGGGAAAATTAAAATTGACCCGACACCTGACTATGACCAAATTAGCGGCCTAACGGTAGATGTTCGTTTAAGTAATAAATTTAGGGTATTTCAAGACCATGCAGCGCCGTATATTGATTTGAGCGGTGAAAAAGAAAGCGTACAAAAGGCGCTTGATTCAGTAATGAGTGACGAAATAACCATAGGTGAAAACGATTCGTTTTATCTGCACCCAGGTGAACTTGCGATTGCTGTTACGCATGAATCTATTACCCTACCGGATAATATTGTGGGTTGGTTGGATGGACGCTCTTCGTTAGCAAGATTAGGCTTAATGATACACGTCACTGCGCATCGTATTGACCCGGGTTGGTCTGGTCAAATCGTACTGGAATTCTTTAACAGTGGTAAATTGCCACTAGCGCTGAAGCCAAAAATGAAAATAGGCGCTATTAGCTTTGAAGTTCTCAGTGGCAGTGCCGAAAAGCCTTATAACGCCAGAGTTGATGCTAAGTACAAAGGTCAAACGGGTGCCATTGCTAGTCGTATCAGTTCTGACGATAGAACCGACAGAGAATAGTCTATCTTGGTGGGTCAACTCGATCCGCTGAACTTGCATTGATCCTATACCAACCCGCAATTGAGTAGCGGTCGCGTTGAGCTGGTAACACTTCATGTGGAAACGCTTCGCTTAAAAATATAGCTAGTGTGCCAAGTGCTGGAATGACCTTTAATCCTTGTGCATCAAATTCATCTTGATAGAGCACTAACTCGCCACCGTCCCCCATCTGCCAATGCGGGTTTAAATACGCAACCACAGATAGAACCCGGTTTGCCTCACCTTTGAACGCATCTAAATGCCGCTTATAAAAAGAGCCGGTAGCATAGTGCGCAAAGTGGCTTTCGAATGAGAATAGCCCTAAAAACAAGTGTTGGTTCAAATAGCGTTGCAGTTGAGCGGTCCAGTCTAACCATTGTGCCCCAGCTTCACTATTGCCTGTTATCCAACAAATCTCGTCACGCCGAACAAAATCGTTGTGCATATGCCTGCGTAAACGCCCAATCCCAGCTTCCACAAACGCTTGTGAGGACATTGATGAAACTTGTTTTAACAAGTTGTTGGATAACTCAAGTGGCAAAGCAAACGGCTGAATACTGTATCCCTTATCTGTTAGGTCGGTAGCGACTTTTGCAAATAATAATTGGTTTTGTTGCTCAATCAGATGAACTGGTGTTTGCAATTGATGAAGGTTGAGAACTTCCATATACAATACTTATGATTAAAAAACATACTTTTACAGGTGAAAGTTGGGTTTGACAATACTTAAATACAGCACAATCAAGATAAAAACAAAATAACGGTGGAATTATACAATGTAATCAATATAATACACCCTTCGGTCGGTGTGTGGCGCAGCTTGGTAGCGCACTTCGCTGGGGGTGAAGGGGTCGTAGGTTCGAATCCTATCACACCGACCAATTAAGTATTTCCTCAGATCCTATTCAAAGCAACAAATAATCAATAACATGTAACTACTTAGTGATGACTAAAAAGAGTGAAATGTGGAATTTATTTTAAGCCCAAATGCTGTCGACATCATTCAATTAGCGTTAGCGCCTATTTTCCTCATTGTGGGTATAGGAACGCTAGTTAATGTCGCCACAGGCCGAGTAGGAAGAGTGATTGACAGAGCACGCTGGTTTGAAGCTTTAGGCCGTCAACAACCGTCGTGCATTGATGGTGAAGCTCGACTCGAAATTCGGGCACTAAACAAACGCTTGCGACTGGCGAATTGGTCCATCAACTTCCTTATTGCCTCTGCCCTTGTGATTTGTTTTGATATTATTTTATTGATGATTAATGGTTTAATTAGTGTCAACCTAGACACCACCATATTAGTCACGTTTATGATCAGCATTGCATTGTTGACTGGGGGACTCATCGCATTTTTCTTTGAAGTTAGCTTAGCAACCGCATCGCTAAAAATAAATGTGCTAAAGGTACAAAGGCTGACGAAAGATAAGTAAGCAAACTGCCAATTTTCAAGCTGAAAAATGTCTCAGGCAACCTGCTATTAAGCCAAAATAGCTACCGATTTTATCTGGGCCCAAATTTTCATTCCTACCATTAAGAATAAATCATCAATAGATTTACGGGTCACTTGAGCAACAACCTCTGAATTCATTAAGTCAACGGTAACAAGAGCGGTGGCGCTTTTTTTATCTATTTCGATACCGCCAATACGCCCTTCTAGTCTATTTAAAATAGTACTTTCTTTTTCATCCTGTAGTGACAAGCTGACGTCGCTCGCTATAATTCTTAGCCTGACCGCTTTGCCTATCGCTTGATTGTGATCTTGTAGCCAAAGTGTGTTGCCGTCAAATTCCGCTTTTACCAAATGCCAGCGTTCATCTTTTTCAATGATTTTGGCTTTAATAATAGTGCTAGTTTCTTGCTTATAGATGTGTGGCAATTGAGTACTGGCAAATACGTCATTGATACCACCCTGAGCAACGACTTTGCCTTGGTGGAGCACAATGACATGGTCGGCTAACCGGCACACTTCATCTGTTGAGTGACTTACGTAGAGCACCGGCAAATGAAACATATTTTGCAGTGCGGCTAAGTAGGGCAGTACATCCTGTTTGCGCGCATTGTCCAGAGAAGCAAGTGGTTCATCCATGATCAGCATTTTTGGTTTCACTAACAAGGCACGAGCAATAGCGACGCGTTGTTTTTCACCGCCCGATAATTGATCTGGCTTGTGCTGCATTAAATGTCCAATGTCTAATGCATTAATCACTTCTGCATAAAATGCTTTTTGCACTTTTTCATGGCTACGTTTTATTGCAAATTGTAAATTTCCTTGCACATTTAAGTGCTCAAATAATCGCGCATCTTGAAACACATATCCAATTTCACGCTCATAAGTAGGAACACAATGCTTATCATCAAGCCACGTTGTTTCGCCTACTTTTAATAGGCCTTTGGCACTTTTTTCAAGTCCTGCAATGCATCTAAGTAATGTGGTTTTGCCGCTGCCCGACTCACCTAAAATTGCGGTGATACCGGTACTGGGAAATTCGCTATTTACGCTAAGTTCGAATACTTGAGAACCGCTATGTAAACTGATCTGAAAATTAGCAATAATAGTGGACGACGTGCTGTTAATTTGAGTCATAATCAACGTCCAATTCTAAATTTGGTCGCAATACCGCGCTTTTGGAAACTATACAGTAGCAACAGTGCAATAAATGAAAAGCCGAGCATAATAGCCGATAGACGATGCGCACCGGCGTACTCTAAGGCTTCAACTTGATCGTAAATCTGAATTGAAACAACTTTGGTTTCTGCGGGTATATTACCACCTATCATCAGTACAATACCAAACTCACCTACTGTGTGCGCAAAGCCTAATATAGCGGCACTAATAAAACCTGGTCTAGCAAGTGGCAAGATCACGTAAAAAAACGTATCTATAGGCTTAGAGTGCAGCGTGGCAGCAGCTTCTAATGGCTTTTTGCCAATAGCTTCTACGGCATTTTGAATCGGTTGTACAACAAATGGTAACGAATAAAATAATGAGGCAATAACCAAGCCCCAAAAGGTAAAAGGCAGCAGTCCTAAGCCAAGTTGCTCAGTAAGTTGACCGATAGGACCATCCGGTCCCATTGCGATTAATAGATAAAAACCTAAAACAGTTGGCGGCAATACTAATGGCAATGCAACAATTGCATTTATCGGCCCGCGCAGCCAAGACTTTGTTTTTGCCAACCAGACAGCGATAGGTGTGCCTATTATCAATAGAATGATGGTGACGGTAAAAGCTAGCTTTATGGTCAGCCAAATAGCATTAATGTCAGATTCGGTGAGTCCCATGCAAGTTCCTTGTTAGCAATACGCCACGATTTTATTATTGTGAAAATCAATCAACGGTATCAATTAACGGTATAATGATGTGATTGTATGATGTTTTTCGCGTCTTTGCTGTTCAAAAATTCAAAGAAAGCCAATGCCGCTGGATTTTGCTCTGCGTTTTCTAATAAAACAGCATCTTGTTTTATTGGATTGTAATAATATTCAGGGATCAGCCAATATGAACCGTGCTCTGGTTTTTGTGAAAAAGAGATAAATCCGATATCCGCATTACCGGTTGCAACAAATTGATAGGTTTGAGAAATACTTTCCCCCATTACCCATTTTGGTTTGGTCTGTTCAACTATTGACAGATGTTTTAAAACATCAACCGCGGCTTGACCGTAGGGTGCAAATTTAGGATTGGCAAGGGCTACTTTTCTGAACTGATTATCGTATAAAACATCCGGTGAGTTATTAACTAATGTAGCATTGGATGACCACAAAATGAGTGTTCCCTGTGCATAAGTAAAGCGTCCAAGAGCACTTGCTTTTCCACGCTTTATGAGTTCGTCAGGCTTTACTTGATCAGCGGAAAGAAACAGATCGTAGGGCGCGCCATTCACTATTTGGGCAAAAAACTTTCCCGATGAACTGTAGGAAACGCGTATTTTATACGGTGTTTTTAGTTCGAATTTTGCCTTGAGCTCTTGCATCGGTTTAATAAAATTTGAGGCAACGGCCACATTTGCATGTTGCGCTTCTGACTTGACCGAAGATGAGTTTGCAAAAGCTGGTTGATTAAAGTCAACGGCATTACTTAGTTTGAACGGATGCAGCAATAAGTAGATACAAAGCATGCTTAATAGCAGAGTGAATGTTACATTAAATTTCATAGTTGGTTTTTTTAGATTCGACGAGATACAACATGACAGACCGATAATGATAGCAGTAATGTTCCTTTAATGTCTAAAACTTAAGACGGCTTTTGATTAATTGGGTATGAATATTTAGCGTCCTATTGGCGTGACTAGTATCAATATTTAGTCGACATAACGTAGCTAAAAGTAGAAGTGACGAGGGTGCAGACGAGGGTTAATAAAAAGGGACAGTTTTCACGTATCTTGTTTTATGTCAAACTCAATCCGTTGTAATCGTCTATAATTGGCCGCAAACAAAAGCCAAATTTTGAAAAAACAAATAATTAAAACTCATTCAAAAATATACTGATGGAAAAAATCAAATGAAAAACTTTTTTAGACTAAGCGTGTTTACTTTAGCTGTATCCTTGGTCGCTTGCTCTCCGGTTGAGGAAGTCCCTTCGGTTAATACTGAGAGTATGCTTAGTCAAAACGTGCAAAATGACACGGCAACCAGTTCTGCAATCGATGTAGGCAAAGACTACCATTCTTATGCCAATCCAGAAGAGGTCTTAGTAACGCATCTAAACCTAGATTTAACAGCTGATTTCAGTACTAAAAAACTCATCGGTAGTGTGCAAGTGACCGTAAAGCGTCAACAAGAAAATGCACATGAACTGATATTGGACACTCGTGATCTAGTTATCTTTAGCGTCACAAGCCAAGGCAATGATGTTCCTTTTGAATTGAAAGCGGCAGATGAAAACTTAGGTGCCGCGTTGCATATCAAAATGCCCAACGGGGCAGACACCGTGACTATTAATTATGAAACATCACCAACAGCTTCCGGTGCACAGTGGTTAACCCCAGCGCAAACAGCAGGTAAAAAACACCCATTTTTGTTTACCCAAGCGCAAGCAATCCATGCACGAAGCTTCATTCCTTTGCAAGACTCCCCACAAGTCCGCGTAACCTATACAGCAACCATCAGAACACCTAAAGAGCTGTTAGCCGTAATGAGTGCGTCCAATGACCCTGACACTGAACGTGATGGCGTCTACGAATTCAATATGCCACAACCTATTCCATCGTACTTGATTGCCTTAGCTATTGGCGATCTGCATTTTAAAGCAATGGGTGAGCGCACCGGTGTATATGCCGAACCCGCTATATTAGAGTCTGCGGCCGCTGAGTTTGAAGATACTGAAAGCATGCTAATTGCGACTGAAAATAAATATGGTCCTTATAGCTGGGATCGCTACGATCTATTGATTTTACCCCCTTCATTTCCTTTTGGAGGTATGGAAAACCCCAGATTGTCGTTTATAACGCCAACCGTGATTGCTGGCGACAAAAGCCTGGTATCGTTAATCGCGCATGAACTAGCACATAGCTGGTCAGGTAATACCGTGACCAATGCAACATGGCGTGATTTATGGCTAAATGAAGGTTTTACTACTTATTTGACCTACCGCATTATGGAAATGGTGTACGGTGAAGACCGTTACAATATGGAAGCAGTGCTCGGTTATCAAGACTTGCAAGCTGATATAAATTCACTCACCCCAGCTGACCAAATCCTAGCGATCGATTTGCGTGGTAGAAATCCGGATGATGTATTTTCTAATATTCCATATGAAAAGGGAGCGCTATTTTTACGCGAGATAGAGCAAAAAATAGGGCGTGATAATTTTGATAAATTCCTGTTAAGTTATTTTGAGCACTTTTCATTTAAAAGTATTACTACCGAAGAGTTTATAGCTTACCTAGATGTAACCTTGCTAAGCCAATATGCCGACAAGCTCGATAAAGCACGCATTAATGCGTGGATCTTTGAGCCTGGAATTCCTGAAGGTGCCCCGGTACCAGAATCTGACGCTTTTGTGAATGTCGACAAAGCGAGAGAGCAATGGTTAGCAGGAGAAACCAGCGCTAACATGACCCAAACGCAAGAGTGGACAGTGCACCAATGGTTGTATTTTTTGAATAATATGCCTGAGCTTTTAGATGAAAAGCAGTTAGCAGAGCTGGATGCTGCATTTTCGTTAACGGCAAGCAAAAATAATGAAATAGCACATAGCTGGCTGATGATTGCGGTGAAAAATCAATACAAACCTGCGTATGAACGTTTGTATGCATATTTGACGAGCATTGGCCGTAACAAATTAGTCAAGCCGCTGTATCGTGAGTTATCAAAGACACCCGATGGCAAAGCGTTTGCGAAAAAAGCATTTGAGCAGGCAAAGCCGGGTTATCATCCGCTAACGGTGAGCGCGAATGAAGGTTATGTTGAGTAATCAATTATTTTTGCCGTAAAGAAATAAATAATTTGTTGTACTTATTTGGCTCTTTTTTTTTATTATAGAGATTCCTGATTTATGGCTAAGTGTTATGAGTAAAGATTACAGATTTCGCAAAGAAGAAAGTGACGATTTTGATAACCAAGATTGGGTCGTGGGTAAGCAAAACGATGAGAGCAAGGTTGAACAAACCAAAGCCGAGTTGGTGCGTAAAAAGCGTGCCAGTAAGGATATGGCGGCTGCTCGCAATAAGCAAAACGACGATGCCGAGAGTGTGCACTGAGCTATTTCTTGCTGGGTTGCGACATTAAGCATTGCATTCATAGTAAAAACCACGTTATAAACCAGTAATCAATCGATTACTGGTTTTTTTGTGGATATTAGATTTTTAACTACCTTTCTTGAAGTAGCTGAAACCAGACACTTTGGTCGTGCTGCCGAAAACTTATATTTAACTCAGTCTGCAGTTAGTGCTCGTATTAAATTGTTGGAAGAGTATTTCAACACTGCATTGTTCATTCGAAATCGTAATAGTATTCAAATTACGCCAGCAGGCGAAAAGCTCATCCCTTATGCCCAAGAGCTTTCGAATACATTGTCAAAAGCCAGAAAGTTATTGGCACAAGAGGAGTGCCAGCACATTAGCTGTGCTTCAACCCAGAATGCATTTTTACTGTGCTTTTCTAATTGGCTACCAAACTTGCTGACGCACTTCAATAGCGTTAGCTTTCAGCATGAAATTGCCACTGTTGAACAAATCACCAGACAACTACATGAACACAGTATTGACGTTGCGTTAACCACATCACAGGTTAAGTCGGATGATATTGACAGTACTTTGTTGTTTGAAGTCTTACTTTGTATGTATCACTCAAATAGTTCGCACGGCGAGCCTGGCATCGAAATCCATGATATCAATATTGAATGGTCACCCTCTATTAACGACAAATTAGGTAAACTGCATCCCGAATTACGAAAAGCTAAGTTGCGCACATCTTCAATAGACGTTGCATTAACAATGGCTGATGCTGAAGCCTGTCGTTTGATATTACCGATAAAATCACATGCATTTTTGGATACTAATTTACGACGGGTGCTAGCCAGTTTTGCGCCCTCGCAGTTGACTCAAGAAGTTAAAATACCGGTCTACTTAAATCAATTGAAGAATCAAAAAAACCGGGGAGTAGAAGACGTTATTGCTTATATGCAATTAAAAGTAGGGTGATGGTGTCAAAAAATCGGCTTGGTGACTACCTGTTTTTATAAGATGAACCTGCATAAAAATTGAACCTTCATAAAAACTGCACCTTCATGAAAAGGTGCAGTTTTTTATTATTTTGGTAACTTGGTAATTGGTTGATACCCTTCAGACTCAAGCTCGTCGTTTACACATACAAGTAAGAATTCCTCCATTGATAACTTTCCGGTTCCCTCGTCGTCTGCAATTTCCTTACAGTATTCTTTATATTCCACAATAAGCTGAGTATCAGCGACAGGACGATCGTCCGCGATAGTCGATGCAGCAAAAAATAGGCCAACCAATAGTAATGTATATTTCATAAAATCTCCGAATCAAAATGTGTTTTAACGTGCCAAGTGTATGTCGCAAATGTATAAATGCGAGCAAAATAAAATGTTCTTGAGGAACAATTTATTTCACTCAAATTAGCTTATTTTTATCTTGATATAGTGCACGTAAAGACTATATTTCGCGCGATGTTAAGCCCGTAATTTTACTTATACTTGGAAGCAAAAATGATAACGACATTAATTGTTGTTGACTCGCCGAATGAATTTAGTCAATTAGATTTACATGATTGTGAAGTAATTGATTTTGATAGGTATTTATCTGAATTCCCTAAACGTGATGAAGGCAAAATGCGTGTCATTAATTTGTGTGCCACGGACAGATATTTGAGTAAAGGATATTATTGTTCGCTTTTAGCTGAAGCAAGAACACACAAAGTATTACCTAGCGTCAATACCATAAATGATTTGATTATTGAGAGCCAAGAACAATCTTTGCAGATGAAGACTATTACACTACCAAAAGCCTTGAGTGATGAAGTGCAGGATGGTAGCCACTGTGACGTGTTTTTCGGTAGCACAAAATCAGCCTCTATGGCCCCCATTGCAAAGTTCGCCTTTGAACGTTTCCCTGCGCCGTTCTTAAGTGTGTCGGTAATTAAACAAGCCAATGCAACTGTCATGACTGTGGGCTTTGGTGATTGGCAGTCAGCTGAAAATAATGACAAGACCGAATTGGCGAAAGCATTACATGACTATATGTTAAAAACGTGGCGACGGGGCAGTAAAAGAAAACAGGCGCGTTGGGACATGGCTATTTTGTGTAATGAAAACGAAGCTACGCCGCCAAGCGATGCAAAAGCGATTAAGCATTTTATAAAAGCGGCAAAACTTGTTGGTATTAATGCGGAAGTTATTAACTCAACGCAAGCGACCAATATTGCGCATTATGACGCACTATTTATACGTGAAACCACCGCTATCAATCACCCAACTTACCATATTGCTCGTAAAGCCGAGCAAGAAGGTCTGGTGGTGATGGACGATGCCACGAGTATTTTAAAATGCTGCAACAAAGTATTCTTACATGACGCTTTTAGCTATCACAAAGTACCCTCGCCACGCAGTCATTTTGTGTCAGATAACGAGATGCTAACCTGTGAAAAATTAGCTGAAGATTTTGGGTTTCCCATGGTATTAAAACTGCCAGAGAGTTCATTTTCTATGGGCGTATTTAAGGTTAAAGATATTCAAGAACTTAAGCTCAAGCTAGAAAAAATGCTGAATGAGTCGGCACTAGTGTTAGTACAAGAATACATTTTTACCGAATTTGATTGGCGAATTGGCGTCTTAAACGGTCGTCCTATTTACGCTTGCCGCTATCATATGGCCAGAGGCCACTGGCAAATTTACAACCATGATTCAAAAACCAATACAACCGGCGGTTTTGAAACATTGCCAACGTTTGAAGTACCAAAACCGGTGCTCGATGCTGCCGTTAAAGCCTGTTCAATGATTGGTAAGAGCTTGTACGGTGTTGATATTAAACAAGCTAATGGCAAAGTTTATGTCATTGAGGTAAACGACAACCCGAGTATTGAGTCAAAAGTAGAAGATTTATATCTTGGCAAGGAATTGTACATGATTATTATGCAAGAATTTGCTAACAGGTTGGAAGCACGTGGCCGCTAACGCCGAGGTCGTTGATTTGCATGATATGCAGTTGCGAATAGCCGCTATTCAAGATTTAGATGCTTTAGAACGTATCGAGCTTGCGTGTTTTGACAATGATAGGTTGTCGCGCAGGCGCATGAGTTATTGGATAAAAGCAGACAATGGTATTTTAGTTTTAGCCCAAAAGGCGGCTGAAGTGGTCGGTTATGGTCTGGTTATTTTGCGTAAAGGTAGTCGCTCAGCACGCTTATATTCACTTGCTGTGCTGCCCAAAGCTAGAGGTTACAGTATTGCACCAGCGTTGTTGCTTAAGCTTGAAGCGTTAGCGTTAACGGAGCAACGTTTGTTTATGCGCTTGGAAGTAGCCGAGGATAACCTCGGTGCCATAAAAATGTATAAAAAGTTGGGCTATCGTAAGTTTGGCATTTATCGTCAGTATTATGAAACTGGTGCCGATGCCTTGCGGTTTCAAAAAGCCATACAACAAACCACGATGGCCGACAATATTGGCTATTACCCGTGGTACAAGCAAACCACCGAATTTACCTGTGGTCCAAGCGCTTTGATGATGGCGATGAAGTATTTGCATAAAAATACCCGATTTGATCAAGCCACCGAAATCGATATTTGGCGCCATGCAACGACTATTTTTATGACATCAGGACATGGTGGTTGCCACCCATTAGGACTTGCATTAGCAGCTCGTAAACGTGGATTTGAAGTTGCAGTTTATTCAACACAAGTTAATGATTTGTTTGTTGATGGGGTTCGCAGTGAGCATAAAAAATCAATTATGCGCATTGTAGAACAAGACTTTATAGAGAAAGCCACTGAAGCGAATGTGCGGGTACATAAAAATGAAATACAACTATCGCAGATTGAAAAAGCACTGGCTAAAGGTTTCGCTGTTATTTGTCTTATTAGTACTTATCAATTTGACGGTAAAAAAACGCCACACTGGGTGGCCATTACCCATGCTGATGACAGGTGCTTATATTTGCATGACCCTGATGGTAGCGAAGGTTTCTACAATAAAACAGGCACTAGGCTGGATGGCAATAGTCAAAGCGATGCAGGGGAAAGTGAAGATATTGATTTGGACTATCAGCATTTACCGATTTTAAAAGAAGATTTTGCATCACTTTCGGTTTTTGGAAAAAGCAAATTAAGAACTTGCTTAGTTATAAAGTCAGGCAAACAAAAAAATGAATCCATAAGAGAGGGATGAAATGAGTTTTTTCAATAACAACGCAGAAATTATCTTATTTGCAGCGCAAATTGATTTGGACCAAGTCAAAACGCAGTTTGAAAAACTATTTATTGTGCAAAGGTACCGCGATGCAGTGCACATCGAAATGCCCAAAGGTCACTTTTTTATTTTTGATTATGGGGTATTGGTGGCGTGGGGAGTTAACCCTGCAAAACAAGATCAATATCTGACCGTTCTAAAACACATCGCTAAAGGAGTAAATCCCGCGCAAACAGACAGATATGAGTTTGTTAAAGCAGGCAAAGAATCCAGTCAGTTAGTCATTGTGGATAACCAGCTCTCGTTGCCTAATGTGCAGGTTGATAGTTTGTTAACCTTGAGTCATGCTTTTGCTCAGTCAGCCAAATTGCAGTATTTTGAGATACTGGCCGAGCATACAATTAGTAATAATCAGTATTTGATTAATACCTTGTCACAAACTGGTAAGCTTCCCTTAAGTCGCAGAGCGTTAGCCAAATTGAGAGGCCTACTATTGCAAACAAGAAGTGACATTATGTTGCATTACCGCGTGTTGGACACACCTGAATTTTTTGGGGATTTCCCTGTGGTGGAACACTTGTATTTGAGCTTATCAAGATACTTAGAACTTAAACCAAGAATTGAATTGTTAAATCTAAAACTGCAGACTATGCATGATCTATATGACATGTTGGCGGCCGAGCAAAACCACAAGCATTTATCGTTTTTGGGATCGATAGTTATTATTTTGATTGCGACAGAAATTGGGCTCTTCTTTTTCGGATAATGTGTGTTGTATTAATCACTAACTATCAGCAAACTGTCGCGTCAGATGAATGATTTTTGCGTGTGGAAATAAGTTCTTAAATAAGCCGATAGATTGAAAGTTAGCAGGCAGTTTATCAATCACAAATGGCGTGCTTAATGGCCTTTTCTTAATCGCATCTGCATAAATATTAATCGTACAAAGCGTGTTTCTATTTTGATGTGGGAGAGGGTGCTGGGCAGGCAGTTTTATCTTTGTTTCAAGACGTTTTACTTGCGTTTTCTAGTGTCGAATTTCTTCTTGCTCTGGTGTTGGTTTGCCGTTGCCACAAAAAGCGTGTCCATCATTATTATCAGATTATTTTAACCAACGGCCAAAATGTTAGGATTAACACCTAAAGTTCCAGACGCTTGAGCCTAGGAATAATGTTTTTCAACAACTAATACTATGGCATCGAGCTTAAATTATTTTGGTTGTTTTTTACGTTTTTTATTTTCTATCCCAGTTAAGTTTATTAACTCTTAACTGGAATAGTTGGATCTATTAAACCCCGTTAATATTCAAATATATATTTTTTAAGAATGCTTTATAAATCAAAGCTTAACCATTAATTTTCCATTATTTGTACCATCAAATAATTTTAAAAACACCTCAGGAATGTTTTCAAAACCGTATTCAATATGTACTTTATTTTTAATTTTTCCTTCAGACAGCCAAGTACCTAATTCAATTGCAGCACTGTCCATTTGATCTACATAATCACGAATTAAAAATCCCTTCATAGTTGCTGATTTGACAACTAATTGCCACAAATTAGAAGGGCCTGGCAGTTCTTGAGAACTGTTATACTGAGCAATCATGCCACAAATAACAATACGAGCTTTTTCAGCAATATTATCGAGTACTGATTCTAAAATATATCCACCCACATTTTCAAAGTATATATCGATACCGTTAGGGCAAACCTCATTCAACCGTTTAGATAAGCTATCTCTGTTTGAAAATGTTTTATAGTTAATTGCTTCATCAAAGCCATATTCATCTTTTAACACATTGCATTTTTCATCACTTCCTGCAATACCTATAACTTTACAACCTTTGATCTTACCAATTTGACCTACGATAGAGCCTACAGCACCAGCTGCACTTGATATTACAAGGGTATCTCCACTTTTAGGCTGTCCTAATTCAAGTAAACCAAAATAAGCTGTCATACCAGTAGCACCGAGTACTGAAATAAGGCATTCGTGTGGAATACCCAGATTCTTTGGCATTTTTGTAGCAAAAGAATGTATGTGTCTTACTGTATTTAAGCAGGTATATTCTTCCCACGCATTTAAACCAAGTACTAAATCACCCACGTCATAATCTGGATTTTTACTCGCTATCACAGTACTTAATGTACTTGAACGTATTGGATCTCCGAGCTTGATTGGAGGCATATAACTTTCCTCACTTTCACTCATCCAGCCCCTGATAGCAGGATCTAAAGAAATAAAGTCATTTTTCATTAAAAACGACCCTTCTTCCAGGGGTTTTACGACAGATTCTGTTAATTCGTAATTGTCTCTACAAGGTATTCCTTTGGGCCTAGACTTTAGGATAAATTGCTTATTTTTTTTTGGTAATTGCATGTTTTTCCCCGATAGTTATGAATTTCATATAATGGATAAATTCATTTAGTTAAACCAATTAAATGCATGGGTTTGATGATAACATGGTGTTATAAAACAATCAATCTTGACTGTTTTTTAAGTATGTGCTTTACTAAACCATTCTAAGAATAAAATATAGATAAAATATTATGGGTCCACTAGACGAAATAAATTTTTTAGCACCAGAAATAGTACAAAACCCTTTTGAGGCAAATTCATTAGCTCGTAAATATGCTCCAATATATAAAGTACCTCAAATGGATAATACGTATATGGTATTTTCTTACGAACATATATGTGAGATTAACGCCCAACCTCTTTTGTATTCGAGTAAATCAAGTAGCCCATTATTAGGTAAGTCACTGAAAAATAAAGATTGTATAAAAATATATGATGAAGGTTGGCCTCAATCAGCTACTCTTCTAACAAACGATCCTCCTTCTCATGAAAGATTTAGAAAACTTGTAAATACTGCATTTACGTTTGCAAAAGTAAAAAGAATGGAATCAAGTATGGAATCAATTTCAAACAAATTGATTGATTCTTTTATTTCACAAAAGAGCTGTGAATTTATATCACAGTTTTCGGTTCCTATGCCTGTAAAAATTATTGGAGACCAATTAGGAATACCAGAAAGTGACCATTTTTTAGTTAAAGAATGGTCTGACGCATTTATTGATTTAATTGGAAGTATGCGTTCTGATGAAGAAGATATTGCTAATGCGAAAAGGGTCGTAGAATTTCAGCATAAAATGAAATCTTATCTAGATGAACGATTAATAACACCAACTAATGATATGTTATCAGATTTGGCTCATGCTAAAACAGATGATGGTGTATCATTAAAAACCTCAGAGTTATTAAATGTAGCACAACAATTATTGGTAGCTGGGAATGAAACCACTACAAACCTCATGTCGGGTGGCTTATTATTATTGCTTCAAAACCCAGATCAGATGGCAATAGTTAAAGACGATCGTACCTTAATACCCAACATGATAGAAGAAATGCTAAGGTTAGAAAGCCCAAGCAACACTATGTGGCGAACCTCAACGGCAGACAGTGAAATTAATGGTATAAATATACCAAAAGGATCAACTGTATTGCTAAGATATGGCTCCGCTAATCGTGATGAAAAGGTTTTTGAAAACCCTGATAAATTTGACGTACAACGAAAATTTACCAAAAAGCATTTGGCTTTCGGACATGGAATTCATACCTGTATCGGGGCTATGCTTTCAAGAAAAGAATCTGCTGTGGCGTTTAATTTATTATTAGATAGATTAGATAATATAACTCTCGATGCAAACAAAAATGACTTAAAACGTTTACCTAATTTATTATTACGTGGATTAGAAAAACTATATATTAACTTTGATTAAGAAGTATGTGAAATTATGTCTAATAATAAAACAGTATTAATAACTGGCGCAGCTTCAGGAATTGGATTCAATATTGCAAAGGTTTTTTATAATGCAGGTTATCAAGTTGTTATGACAGATAAAGATCCTGAGCTATTGTATCAATCTGCAAAAAAAGTAGGCGTTGATGTTATTTCTTTAATTCTTGATGTAACAAGTAAAAAGCAATGGACATCAACAATTGATGAAATAGTAAAGCAAACTGGGAAATTAAACTGTTTAATTAATAATGCTGGGATTGGAAGCCCAAATGATATTGAAAAAATTTGTGAAAAACATTGGGATATGACGTTAGACATTAATTTAAAGGGAGTAATGTGGGGCTGTCATTTTGGCTTAAAAGAAATAAAGCAACATGGTGGGAGTATAATAAATATTTCTTCTATTATGGGTAAAAAGCCAATGTCAAATATACCTGCTTATGCTGCTAGTAAGGCAGGTGTAATAAGCCTCACTAAAACGATGGCACTTTGGGCCGCAGAAAATAATTATCCCGTAAGGTGTAATACAATATTACCTGGTTTTACACGAACTGCGATGATGGATCAAGCCCTTAAAGATAGTGATGACCCTGAGTCTTTGTTGTCTGGTTTTAAAAAATTAAGCCCAATAAATGACTTAGTAAGTACGCAAAGTATTGCTGAAATGGCACTTTTTTTAGATTCTGATAAAGCACAACATATTACAGGTGCTGAATTTGTTGTAGATGGTGGATATTGCATATAAATTATATGCAATAAAAATCAATTATTTCATCCAAAATAATGTAATAGTATTTTTGCTTTTATTCCCAATAGCCGGCTATTTAACAGTCAGGTGCCTGCTCATGGTGCGTATTTCGGTAAAAACGTCAGTCATTTCGGTTTTACCCGGTCGCTTTATAACGCTATTTTTCAAGGAACCAGTGTGCGGATTGAACCGAAATGGTAGGCCGGTTTCGACCGAAACATGCACCATGGGACGACGCTAAGCTATAGGTCGGATTACCGGACGTTTACGAAATTTTGCAGCCCATACATAACTCCTTTATGACGCTGGTACAAATCTAGGATGAGCGCTCAATTAACGGTATGTGCGTTTGGCGAGACGCTCACAAATATTCAATTAATAGTTAATAATTTTTATAAAATACCTAGCCATTGTATACTTTGTTCATAAGCTCTATTAACGATATCTAAGTCTCCGAAGGTATCAAAACCATGAACCGTACCTAGATAACAGATGGAGTGACATTCTACATTTGCATCTACTAGAAATTGAGCATAAATTTCAGCTCCATCCTTTAAAGGATCATGTTCACAACTTATTAAAAAACATTGAGGTAAACCATCAAATCTATTAGCTTTAACTGGGACAGCATTACAATTATCGTCTAATTCGCCTAAATAATATTGCCACATATGATTTACATTATGAGTATTCCATACAAATGCATGATGTCCATTTTTCATAGATTCGGTATCACGATTGTTATCGAGTGCGGGATACCAAAAAAACTGTAACTTTAACCAATCTAAATCTTTATCTCTACACAATAAACAAATCGATGCTGCTATCGCTGCACCAGCACTTACACCAGATATACCTAAGCGTTTAATATCTAAGCCAATATATTCACCATGTGTTTGTAACCAACTTAATACTGAAAAACCATCATAAATGGCTGTAGGGTAGGGTGATTCAGGTGACAATCGATATTCAACATTAATAATACACATTTGTAACGCTTCGGCTAATCGTGCACATCGTTCAGAGTCAGTATTAATGTCACCAAGTATAAAGCCACCACCGTGAAAATGAACGAGTCCTGGTAGTTTTATATGGTTGTTATTAGGCTTAAATACTTTTATGCGTATTGAGTATTTGTCATAAATATTCGTCACTAAATAATCGCATATTTTAACATCATAATTTTTGACATCATCATGCAAATCATCCCCCACGAATTTACGATAGCTATTTCTGAGTTTATTAACGTCTTTCGTGTCTAACTTAGGTATCAATGATGCTATATCTAAAACACCAGCGGCGTAATTTAGTTTGTCTCTATCATTTATATAAGTGGTCATGTGGATATCGGTTACCTATTACGAGAAAATAGTTAAAGGGTTCCTCACACCAATTATCTGAGGATGTATCAATTACTATCTATACTGGATGTTATTTCAGAAACTAATGGATTTCTTTTTAATGTTAAACCACCGCTAACTTGGATATTTTGGCTCGTTATAAAACAGTTCTCATCAGCTAAAAACAAAGTCGTGCGAGCAATATCTTCGCTAATTCCAATTCGTCCTAAAACGTATTCTTTTACAAATGCACTTTCTAATCCGGGTAAACTGGCACTATCAGCTGTCATAGATGTATCAGTTAATCCGGGTGAAATAGAATTAGCCCGTATACTTTTGTTACCAAATTCATTAGCTATACATAGCACAACATGATCTATTCCTGCTTTGGTGCCCATGTAAGCAGCATAGTTTACTTACATAATGCTTGCAGTAGCTGATGATATTTGAATTATTGCGGCCCCATTTTTCATTAAAGGAATGCATGCCTTAAATAATTTAAATGGGCCTTTAAATTGTATGTTAACAATATCAGTTAAATTACTGTCTTTCATACCCAAAGAGGGAACAGAAACACCGTAACCAGAAGCTTGAATTATTACGTCAATATGTCCTAATTTTTCATCTATTGTTTTTGCTAGATTTTTAAACTCTATTTCAGATGAAATATCACAAGGTATCGACATAGCATTATTGTATTCACTAAACTTTTAAAGCTTTTGATTACTACGTCCTGAAATAATTACATTATTACCCTGATCTATAAAAGCATTAGCGATTATCTGACCCATATTACCTGGTTTAGATGCTCCCATAACCAATATATTTTTCTGCTTCTCAAACATAATTGAACTTTTTAGTCAGCACCACGGCCACAGTCTATTTTTACAGCAGTACCTGTTATATATCTTGCTTGATCTGACATAAAGAATACGATGGCGTCAGAAATATGCTTTGGTACACATAATTCTTTGTATGGCTGAGTATCTATAAAATATTGTTTTGTTTCGGGATTGTCACCAAACCGATCTGCCAACATACTATTCCAAACAGGTCCTGGCGCTAAAGATAATACTCTAACCTTGTCTTTAGCAGCTTCAAGTGCAGCTACATTTCCTAGCTGGATTGCTGCGGCTTTACTAGTGCAGTATGCAACACAATGTTCATGGCCGACTAAACCGGATAAAGATGCATTATTTAAAACCACCCCCTTTTTATTTTTTCTCATAATAGGGAGTATGTGTTTTAATCCAAGAAAAATACTATTCACATTAAGGTTCATTATCGATTCAAAGCTATCTAGCGTTAGATCTTCTATTGGGCCAACCTCAAAAGTTCCCGCATTATTGAGTAAACCATCGAGATCCGGTAAAAATGTCTGACTGTATTTTGCTAAATTAATCCAATCCTCCTCATTAGTTACATCTTGTTTGAAGAATTTTACATGCTGAGATATTTCTTTTGCATGCTTTAATACGGCATCTGATCGTGTTTTATCTCGGCCTGTGAATACAACATGTGCGCCCTCCTTTAAGCAACGATAAACTGCATCTTCTCCAATGCCACTTGTCCCACCAGTTATAATAATACCTTTTCCTAATAATCTGTTACTCATAAGCTGACTCCTGTTAAACCTGCTGACCAACCACCATCTATGGTTATCTCTGCCCCAGTTATAATTTCTGATTCCTCAGAGAGTAAAAAAGCGACAGCCGGAGATATATCCTCAGGTAAACCGTACTCTCCAAAAGGAATAGGTAAGGTATCCTGTTCATATTCATCAAAAAACTCAGCACCAAAGCCATCTATAGTCATTTCAGTTTTGATAGTTCCAGGGTTAATAGAATTTATTCTGATCCGCTCACCATTGTTGCCACATTCGACAGCAATCGATTTTGTCATATTCCTAACAGCTGCTTTTGAAGCACAATAAGCACCCATATCTTTGATAGCTAATAATCCTGCAAGGGAAGCTAAGTTAACTATAGAGCCCGTTGGTTTTTGATTGTCTTTTGCCTGCTCCCTAAAGAAAGATATGGCATATTTAACGCCTAAGAAAACTCCAGACACATTTACCTTCATAACTCGATTAAACGCATCCAGAGATGTTTCTTCTATTGGTGCTTTAAAAAATATCCCTGCATTATTAACAAGGCCATCTAGTCGATTAAAATTAATCCTCACAAAATTCATTGCTTCTTTCCAATCATTTTCTTGAGTAACATCAAGACTAAGTGAATAAGCTCTACCCCCTTGTTTGTTTAATTCATCAACTCGTTTTTGAACATCATCTTTTTTTAAATCTGAGGCAATAACAATAGCCCCTTCTCTACATAAATAATTTGATATTTCTGCACCGATACCGCTAGCGGCACCAGTAACTAAAATAACCTTATCTTTAATGCCGTCCATTATTGATCCTTTATAAATATACTGGTCGCAAGCGACCTATTTTTAAAACAAATCCAGCTGGTCTAAGTTGATTTCTTTAGGGTCTTATTCTACCAGTTGGTTTTGAACATGTTTTCTAACAACTTCTTCTGTCATAGCGCGTCAAGCAACTTGACCGGTTGCCACTGTTTTATTTCTTTTTTTAATTGCTGTTTTTCTTCTGTAATTATCTCCTCATAATCGAACAATATGTGCGTGATGAACCAGTCTGTCGATTGCCGCGACAGTCATAGTGACGTCAGTAAATAACGTATCCCAGTCTTCGAATGACTGATTTGAGGTGATGATTAAACGATGTCTTTCGTAGCGATGGGCAATCAGCTCGAACACGGACGCTGGTTTCTTGCTCTGTTTTGCCTCTTGGAGCTGCTGCATCAAGGCGCTAGCAGAGTAGGCACGGTTAATGTTAATGTTACTGGTGCACCTGACGCGCACATGTTCTTGTGAGTAATTGACGCTCTTACAGGCAGGTAAGGTTTGTAATCGTCGCTGCTCTTCTTTGAATTTATTTGCGATTCGTTTATTGTGCCTAGCGCTGACACTTCCAACAGACGCTTCATAATCCGCGCAACAATTAAAATCAAATGGGCCTCGCACTCTAAGTGCTTGCTCAACTTGATATTTAACATGGCGATTACTCGACTCAATCGCGCCATTCCCATGCGCTACACCTCGATTATTGCGCTTAGCAATAAAGCCATAATGCGCGATTAACTCTTCATAACGAGCTGTAAAATCTTCAAGCGTGCCATTGTTTTTATACGCGGCACTCAAGCTGTCAGTGCGCACTTCTTGGAGTACACCTTTACGTTTAGCTTTTTTGAGTTGATGACGCTCATTTTCAATACGCCGAGCAGTGCTGACGGAGACGCTCGCTTTACTGGCGACGATTTCTTGCATGGAATCTTTTCGTAGCTTCATATATAACCTGACTTGTCTTTCTGTAATGTGAGTTCTCGACACTGATTTTCCTCCGAATTTCAATGTCGAGCCTTAACAGATCCGACCGGTCAAGATGATTGCCGCTGACGGTTCACGTTGATTGTCGCTTAATATTCTGTAGCATTTCTTTGATTTTTCATGGGCTGGATAGCATTTACTCGGGGCTTACCCCCCGAGATTTACGTTATGCTAGTTAAAATTCAACACCCAAAGTTATGCCAAAAGTACGGCCCACTTCTTTATCACCAAAATGGTATGCACCTCCATCAAATTTACGGAAGACTCTACCATGACTCTGGGTAATGTTATCCCCAAAGATTGATACCTTAACATTGTCAAATGTCGCATTGATTGACACGTCCAATTGATCATGACCTTCAATCTGATCACGACCTTGATTGAGTGAATCAAACAATGGAGTTACCCAGAATTTATCGGTATATTTATAATTAGCAGTCAATACCAATTCATTCCCTGATATTTCAAAGAAATAATCTGCTCCTAAAGAAAATGTGTAATCAGGGGCAAAACGATAATGTCGCTGGTCGGCTACGTTAATTTCACTTCCATTAGGACCTTCAGGTGCATTGTATTTATCATATTCTGCATCTAAAAGACCTAAAGCTGAATTGATTATTAAGTCTAAAGTTGGAGAATATCGAATTTCAAGCTCTAAGCCTTTTACTGTAGCTGATGCTCCATTCTCGACTTTCGAAGTTGTACTAGAAGTGCCAAAAACATCCGTATAAGCAATTGTAAAATCTTCTTGCTTATCCTTATAATCCATATAAAAAACAGTACCGTTAATTCTAAGAGAATTATCTAACCACTCACTTCTAAAGCCTGTTTCATAGCTGTTTAATACTTCAGGCTCAAAAGTGCCAATAGCAGTTTCAGTTGCTGCTCGACCTACCCAACCGCCGCTTCTGAAACCTTGTGAATAAGAAGCATATGCCATAAGGTCATCTGTAATTTTATAATCTACAGATACTCTAGGTGTCAGTTTTGACCAATCTTCTTTAGGATCAACGCAAGGTTCATAACTAGAAGAAGGATTTGGACATTCATAAGCTATCCTCTCATCTGTCGGATCTGCTGGGTTACGCTCGAGCCTATTAATCGAAAATTCTTTTTCTTCCACGGTATATCTTAGGCCTACAGCTAATCTAAGCTTTGGCGATATTTCATAGTTAACCTCAGAAAAAGCAGCAAAAGCGTTTAATTTTTGATTAACAAAAGACTTGAAGACTTCAGAGCCAAAGAAGATACCTGTTTGTGGCTGCATAGAATATTCTGATTCAAAATAATATAAACCACTTACAAAGTTAATTGGACCACTGTAGTCACTTGATAATCTTATTTCTTGACTCAGTTGGTCATATTCTTGTTGTCTGTCTACTACGAATACACCTACAGATCCTAATAAATCTGGAATACCAGTAACTTCGCCAATAAGCCTATCTTTTACATCTTGATAGCCTGTAATTGATTCGAATGTTAATTCATCATTAATATCAACTGAGACATTAAGACTCCAAAGATCGCTTTGTATAGAAGCAGTGAATGGACTATTCGAAAAATCGACATCATTATCATCATAATCGTAACCTTTAGTAGCAGCTAATTCGGCAGTACCAGATTGACATGAAGTATTACCTAATGCGGGGACAGCTGCAGGTAATCCAAAACAGAATAAGTTATTGCTTCCGCTAAGGTTTACTATTTGAGGATAATTTGAGTTATCGTCTACCTTGTCATAAGCAAGAATTATTTCTACTTCATCAGTTGGTGTATATAAGATTTTAGCGGCTAACGTTAATTGGTCGAGTCCATCTTCATGTTGACCTGTATAGAAGTTTTTGGTGAACAAATCGTTTTGATTTTTGAAAACGGAAAACTTTGCTGCTAATTGATCGTTAAGCATGCCAGTGTTAAATACTGCTTTTACATGCGTCGCATTATAAGAACCGTAACCAATTTCTGCTTTTAGACCGAGTTCTTCTGTTGGTTTTTTACGTTTTATGTTTATAACACCACCCATCGTATTCCGACCAAAGAGTGTACCTTGCGGTCCACGTAATATTTCAATTGAGGAAACATCAAACATATCTGCCATGGCACCAACACCCGTACCAAAAAAGACACCATCGACAGATACCCCTACTGCTGGTTCAAATGTTCTCTCAACCTCTGCATAGCTAATACCACGAATACCGGCCGTAATTGCGCCACCACCAAATTGCATTTTTCCTAATTCAACATTTGGTGCAAATTTATCTAGTGATTCAATTTTGATGTTATGAGAACGCTCTATTTGCTTAGCAGTCATAACCGTTACAGCGACTGGAACGTCTTGAAGTGGTTCAACCCGTCTACGTGCTTCTACTGTTATAACTTCAACTTCGACTTTAGTTTCTGCCTGGTCAGTTTCTTGCGCCACTGCTACTGTACTTGCACTAAGTAGTAGTCCTTGTATCAGCAAGCTTAACGTGTTTTTTTTAGTTTTCATTATCAACGCCTTGTTATTAAGTTGCTATTGATATATCAGTAGAATATAAAAATAGCATGTCGGTTATAAGTACAAACAATATTCTTATACAACCAACAGCAAATATAACCCGATATATTTCCTAATTAGCTCTATTGTTTAATGCACCTCTACTTCTTAAAATATCTATTTATTATAAATATCAGTTAAAATTTATTCTTAATTTAATTAAGTAAGTTTTTAATATAAAAACCCAAAATTTTACAACTTATTAACTTACTGTTAATCAAGTTAAATCATTTAAAGACAATACGCAACAAAATAAAAAACAGTACTGCCTGAATATAATTTGTTTTGCAGAGTTAAAAATATTATAGTTATTGATATTATATTTTCAGTTAATCTACTTATTAATGGAGTTATGCGAATAACATAACTCCATTAATAAATAACTATTAATATTAAATACAATAGGTTATACAAAAAGTATTTGTCTATTAAATTATCCTTTATTTCAATATTAAAGATAAAAATAAAAACGTTACTATAAATCTCTAAATAAAAAAGGGCTAAGATGAATAAATTTATTGATAATAAAATACTAAGCGGAGACAAAAATCAATTCACATTGCTCGCTGGCCACTGTCAAATATGCAGTAGATTATACTTTCCTACATTACTAAACTGTTCCGTATGCGAAACAGATCTGAAAGAATATAAACTACCAAAAAAAGGTACTATTTGGAGCTGGACCACCCAGCATTTTCAACCCAAAAACCCACCTTATGACGATAAGCAAGGAATAGAAAGTTTCCAACCCTTTTGCCTAGGTATCATCGATTTAAATAACGAATTAAGAATAACGGCAAAACTCATTGACGTCACAACAGAGGATATATATATCAATATGCCTGTTGAATTAGTTCAATTACCGTTTAAAAGTTTTAGAAATGGAAATGATGTAACAACGTTTGCCTTTCAGCCGATTAAAAAATAAAGGAGAAAATCATGAAAAACGATATATATATAATAGGAGTTGGTTTACATAAATTTGGTAGAACGCCTGATAAAACAGGATTAGAACAAGCAAAATCAGCCGTTAATAAGGCATTAAAAGATTCTAAACTTAAATGGCAAGATTTAGATTTTGCTGTTGGAGGCAGTCAAGATGCCGGCAATGCAGATTCTCTCATAAATAAAATGGGAGCGACGGGTTTACCATTTATCAATGTTTTTAATGGATGTGCAACTGGTGGCAGTGCAATGATAACAGGCATGAACTCCATATTAGCTGGTCAAGGAAGCTTAGGGCTTATTGTTGGATTTGATAAACATGACCCTGGTGCTTTTCGTGTCGATCTTGATAAATGGGATTTACCGCAATGGTATGGAGATATGGGCTTTGCCCTCACTACACAATTTTTTGCTACTAAGATAAATCGCTATATGCATGATCATAATATTAGTGAATCTTCCCTTGTGAGGGTCGCTATGAAAGCATTTAAAAATGGCAATCTTAATGAAAATGCGTGGAGAACAAAAATTTTAAGTTACGATGATATTAAAAGCTCAATTATGATAAATCACCCGTTAACAAAGTATATGTTTTGTTCTCCTTCTGAAGGTGCCGCAGCGTTGATTATTTGTAACGAAGAAGTAGCAAATAGATATCCTTCAAATCAAAAAATCAAAATAAAGGCTTGTAGCTTTAAATCAAGAAGAGAAGGTACATTCGAAGTTTTTCAGCCTAGCTATCAACCTCACATGGTTAATACTGTCACCAAAGATGCAGCATTAGATGCATTTAATAAAGCAAACATTTCTCCTGAAGAAATTGATATTGCCCAAATTCAGGATACAGAAAGCGGCGCCGAAATTATGCATATGGCTGAACTTGGTTTATGTGAGGATGGGGAGCAAGAACAACTTCTTGCAAATAATGAAACACATATCAACGGCAAACTACCTATAAATACTGACGGTGGTTGTTTGGCAAATGGAGAGCCCGTTGGTGCATCTGGACTTCGTCAGATTATAGAAAATGTAATTCAGTTACGTGGCCAAGCAGGCAAGAGACAGACAAAAAATCCTCGTCTGGCGTTAAGTCAAGTTTATGGTGCTCCAGGGATCAGTTGTGTCAGTATTTTAGAAAAAGTGCAATAAATCATAAGATAAGACTCTATTAATAGAGTCTTATCAAATAATATATACAAACTACAGCTTTTCATGGTTTTGAGCACAATATCACCTCAACTTTCGAGGGCGATATGACAATAAGAATTAAGCGGTTAGACCACTATGGCATAGTTGCCGGCGTTCTTGACGACTTAAACATAGTGTCCTTGCCAGATAAACACTTGCTGCAGGATGACAAGCAAGAAATCCACCCCGGTGAGGCGATTAAGGGCACTATAATGAATGGCCTCGGTTTTTTCAAATCGACCCTTGTCGCTTAGCCCTCAGTTTTTGCCAATCTTCCGATAGAACACTTATTTCGTGAAGGCGTTAATGCGTTTCACTTTAACCGTAACAGGTTAGGGCGAACACTTGACCGCTTATCTGACGAAATCACTTTTAAACCTGAAGTATTAAATTGCCTTTGCTAACGATGCAGGGTGGAGAGGCCAATGCCTTTTTGCTCTGCAAACTTTCTAACTGACAAACTACTTTATTTAACGGGGCTTATTTAATATTGCTTTTTTGAATTGACTTGAATGCCTTTGATAATCCACTAACGTTAACTCACCGATCCATGTTTATTTTAAATATTTTCTAGACTAAAAGTAGTCTGATATAAGGGAAAACAGTTTAAATGTAAAAAGTAATTAAAATTATCCCAAAAAATAAGAGATTATAATTTATAAATAGTGATTTTTAGTCAAAAAGACTTGCAAAATAATTTTTATCTTGACAATATAAAACAGTCAAGAATGTTTTTTATTTTAATTCTTAATAAAACTAAAATCACAGTGAGAAAAACTATGTCTTCATTAAATGGAAAAGTTGTCTTAATAACAGGTGGTTCCTCAGGTATAGGAGCAACTTGTGCATTAAAATCTTCTGAAAGAGGGGCGACAGTTATTATAGCAGATTTAAAAAAACAAGCCGCAGAGGAGGTTTTGGCTAGTTTACCTAATAAAGGTTATTACTTTGATTTAGATATATGTAATGAGAGTCAATGGATAAAACTACATGATTTTGTGATAAACACAACGGGGAAGCTTAATATATTACTGCATTGTGCAGGCATCAGTTTACCCGGAAATATAGAAACGACAGACTTTACATTATGGAAAAAAATCCATGATATTAATCTTAACGGGACATATTTAGCTGATCATTACGCAATTAAACTTATGAAATTAAATGATGAGAACAATGCCATTGTAAATATATCTTCCGCCATGAGCTTAAAATCTTTTTCTTTCACAACGGCTTATTGTTCGAGTAAAGCAGGTGTTGATGCATTAACTAAATGCGTCGCATTGCATTGTGGAGAAAGCAAATTAAATATCAGGTGTAATTCTGTTCATCCTGGCGCGATCCACACACCGATGCTAGAAAAATATCTAGATATGATGTCTCAAGATTGCAGTAGAGATGAGGCACAGGCTATGTTTGATGCGAATCACCCTATCGGACATTGTGGTCAACCTGATGATATAGCCAATGCAGCATTATTTTTAGCCAGTGACGATGCGAAGTTTATTACTGGAGCTTTACTACCAGTAGACGGCGCTCAGTCAATCTCTTAATGAGGAAAATCATGGATAACCATAAATTAATAGAAACCCATTTAGACGCTTTAAAAATGGCTGATATAAACCAGTTAATGGAAGATTATGCTGATGATGCCGTTTTAATTTTTGGGGCAGGTATTTTAGAAGGCAAAGATGCTATCGAAGAGATGCTCAAAGAATTCACAACTAACATAATTCCTCCTAATAAAACTCAATGGGAAATTGAAAATATAACAGTACATAACAATGTAATTTATATCACTTGGAGTACAGAGTCTGATGGATTTGATATTAAGCATGCTACCGATACATTTATAGTTGATAACGGAAAAATTGTTATTCAAACATCGGCTGGCGAAATAATACCTAAATAATGAGTGATGATTTTTGATGAAAGATTGTATTTTTGAACATGATTTATCAGTGCCTTGGCCGTTTAACACTATAGCACAAGCAGCTAAGTTAAGAGCTGATAAAACACCGTTCGATGTCGCGATATATACGGAAGAACATGGTTCACTTAACTATCGAAAAATTTGGAACCAGAGCCTAGCTTGTGCAGATTATTTACATAGCCTTGGCTTGAAGCAAGGTGACGTAATTAGTTTCCAATTACCCAATTGGCACGAAGCGGCCATTATAAATATTGGAGCCTCAATTTTAGGGTTGATTGTCAATCCTATCGTTCCAATATATCGAGGTAAAGAGCTGATCTGCATGTTGAAAGAGGCTAAATCAAAATGCATTTTTATTCCTGAAACCTTTAGAAGCTACAATTATGAACAATTAATTGAATCCTCTAGAGAAGAGCTCACTGACTTAAAAGATGTCATGATAATTAGGCCAAATTCTCATGAGGATATTTTTAGCAAAATTATCAACCGTGTAATTGATAAGTGCGATTATTGTTATACCGCAAACATAAATGATAAAAAATTATTATTATTCACATCTGGCACTACAGGAAGACCAAAGGGCGTATATCACAGCCATTACTCCTTGTTCTGGGCGATGCAGAACTGTGTTGATTTTTGGTCTATGAATGAACATGATTTGATGTTTATGCCCTCACCAATAACCCATATAACCGGTTATACATTTGGATTAGAGCTCCCATTTTCTCATAAAATACCCTCAGCCATGATGGCGATATGGAAAGCTGATAAAGCAGTGGAATGGATAAATAAAATAGGTGCGAGTATTTGTGTTGGAGCAACACCCTTTTTACAAGAGTTAACCGAGATCTGTAAAGCGGATCCTGAACAAAAAATTGCATTACGTTTGTTTGCTTGCGGTGGCGCGGCAGTTGCACCTAACATTATATATGATGCAAATTTATATTTAGGAAAATGCAAAGCGGTAAGAGTATACGGCAGTAGTGAAACACCCATAGTTACCTTAGGCTTTACTGAACCTCAGGATAAAAGCTTAGCAGCAACAACTGATGGCAATATATTTCGTTATGGCGTAAAGATAGTTGATGAAGACAACAATCAATTATCGTTCAACGAAGAGGGAGAAATACTCGTAAAGGGAAAATCTATGATGCTAGGTTATAGTTCTAAAGAAGACACTGATGCGTCAATAGATAATGAAGGATACTTTAAAACTGGAGACTTAGGATTTGTAACACCTGATAACGCTATTGTAATAACAGGAAGAAAAAAAGATTTAATTATTCGAGGTGGAGAAAATATTAGTGCTAAAGAGATTGAAGATGTACTGATAATAGATCCTAAAATCAAAGAAATCGCTGTCATTTCAATACCACATCAGCGATTAGTGGAAACCGTCTGTGCTTATATCGTAGCGGATGAACCAATAGATTTAAAATATGTTAGCACGTTGTGTACACGTGCTGAACTAGCGAAACAAAAGCATCCACAACATATTGAATGTGTTAGTGAATTACCCAAAACACCGTCTGGCAAAGTTCAAAAACATATTCTCAGGGATATGATAAAAAAACAAAATATTATAATTCAATAACCAATCTAGGAATAAACTATGTTACCTGATAACGAAACACGCGTTAAAATGTATCGGACTATGCTCACTAGTAGGCATATGGATGATCGGATTATGGAGCTTTACTACAAAGATAAAACACCTGTATTTGATATTGCTGCGGGTTTGATCCCAGGCGAAATTCATAGTTCACATGGTCAGGAAGCTTGTGCCGTGGGTACTGTTTTTGTACTTGGTCAAGAAGACTGGATCACTGCAGCACATCGACCCCATCACACGGCTATTGCAAGAGGTATCTGTGTTAAAAAGATATTATGCGAAATTATGGGCAAGGCTAATGGATTATCAGCTGGACGTGGTGGTCATATGCATTTGTATTCTAAAGAGCATAAATTTTGCTCTAGTGGGATCATTGCAGAAGGCATGGGTCCTGCAGCTGGTATGGCGTTAGCAAGCAGAATGCAAGGTAAAGGTGGTATAGGCGTTTGCTACTTAGGAGAAGCAGCAGTAAACCAAGGAGCATGGCATGAAGTAATGAATATGGCCGGTGTTTATAAACTTCCTTTTATATGTGTTATTGAAGATAACAACTGGGGAGTGAGTGTAAGTAAAGCTGCATCTACAGCTATTGCAAGAAATAGTGATCGAGCAACATCTTACAATGCGCTTGGATTATACGTAGATTCTAATGACCCTGACGATATATATAATAAGATGACAGAAGCTACTGAATACGCCAGAAGCGGTAAAGGGCCAGTTATTCTTGAACTAAAAACATATAGATTACAAGGTCATATGCTTGGTGATCCCCAACATTATGTACCAGAAGAAGAGAAATTAGCATTTAGAGATTGCACTATTGATTATAAAAATAAGTTAGTTAATGAAGGTGTAATAACGGAAAGCGAAGCTGACTCTATCATTGCCGATATTAAAAATGAAGTCGATGAAGCGGTTGAATTTGCCATAAAGAGCCCATTGCCAGATGCACAAAATGCACTGACTGGTAATTTTGTATAAAGATAATAGGGGTAAATGAACATGTCTAATAATCGAGTTTTAACCATGGCACGCGCTGGACGAGAAGCCGTAAAATGGGAAATGGAAAACGATAAAAATGTTTTTATGCTTGGAGAAGATGTTTATAAGTTTGGCGGTGTTTTTGGAACTGCTGACGGGTTAGGCGAAATTTTTGGTGCTGACAGAATCCTAGATACACCGATTTCTGAAACTGGCTTTATTGGCCTAGCAACAGGTGCCGCAATAGCAGGTATGAGACCAATTGTTGAGTTAGCTTTCGCCGACTTTATTGGCGTTTGTTATAGCGCCATCGTGAACTTAGCTGCAAAACATCATTATTTATCAAATGGTGAATTTAAAGTTCCGATGGTGTTGATGTTGGGAAGTGGCGGTGGATACAACAACGGTGGACAACACTCACAAGCATTGCATGCTTGTTTAGCACATATGCCAGGAATGAAAGTGATTGCCCCATCCAATGCGTATGACGCAAAAGGGTTTATGCATGCAGCTATAAGAAGTGATGATTTTGTTGTCTATATGGGCCAAAAACGAACGTCAGGTGTTGGCTTTTTCGGCGCTCCTATCCCTGATTCAATGAGTGAGATCCCTGATGAGCCATATACAATTGAATTTGGTGTAGCTAGAACAGTAAAAGAAGGCACCGATGTTACGGTAGTTGCAATAAGCTGGGCAGTTCACCAAGCTATGGATGCAGCAAAAGAATTAGAAAAAGAGGGCATCAGTGTTGAAGTTATAGACCCTCGAACATTAGTCCCTCTTGATAGAGAAAGCATTATTAACTCAGTTAGAAAGACAGGCAGATTAGTTGTTGCTGATGAAGACTATCAAAGTTATGGGTTTACATCTGAAGTCATTGCCAGTGTTATAGAATCAGAGCCTAATGTGTTCAAGTCAGCGCCTATTAGAGTAGCAAATCCTGATACAACAATTCCATATTCGCGTCCAATGGAGCAGCAAGTACTGCCTACATCGGCTCGTATCAAACAAGCAATTTTAGACGTAATGAAGTAGGTGAAATGATGAAAGTAATTATTCCAGAACATATGTGGGAAGAAAATAAAGAAGGTGTAATAGTAAGTTGGATTTATAAAGATGGTGCGGAGGTGGTTGAAGGAGATCCTATTTGCGAAGTCATTGTTGAAAAAATTCAATCAGACATTATTGCGCCTACATCTGGTAAGTTGTCAATCATTAGTGAAGCTGAAGACGTTGTACAATTAGGACAACAGATAGCTACTATTAGTTAAGGAATACGGATTATGAGTCAGCCTGATAAGGTGATCCCTCTCAAAGGTTTAAGAGGGATGATTGCAAACAATATGATGAGCTCTTTACAGCAGTCAGCGCAATTAAGTTTTATGACTGATGTGATGATTGATCCTCTGCTTAATTTTCGTAAAATATTTAAAGATAGGGGAATTGCTATTGGAGTTGAAGACGTTTTGTTGAAGTGCGTTAGTCAATCTTTAGCTCATTACCCTATATTTAATGGCACAATTGAGCAAGGCGAGATTAGACTAAAAAATGATCATGCAATCTCAATAGCTACGCCAATAGCAGGCGGTTTAGCTGCACCAAAGATAGATAATATTAATCTTTTAAGTTTAGAAGAAATATCTAGTCAAAGAAGAGATTTGATCAGCCGGGCTCATAATAACCAACTAAAACCTTCAGAAATGAGTGGTGGTACTTTTACTATTAGTAATTTAGGTCAAACTCGAGTCACATATTTCACACCTATTATAAACTCCCCTCAAATAGCAATTCTGGGGATTGGAAGAATAAAAAGTCAGGTAAAATTGGATAAAAACGGTGTGTGTATAGAATATAATACAATGGGACTATCACTTACTTGCGATCATCGTGCCATTGATGGTCAACCAGCAGGTGATTTTTTGACACATTTAGCAGAAACAATAGAACAATTAACCGAAGGTTCTTTTACCTAAGGTTTGAAAGGGCAAAAGTATGGAATCAACATGCTATGAAAGCTCAGTTAAAGAACAAAGCCTTGTTATTGTAAATAAGTTCTATAAGGCATTATCAGAACTTTATTCAGATAAATTATTAAATCTTCTTGCGGAAGATGTTGTTGTGAATATCAGTGGTTCAACCCCAATCTCAGGTTGTGTAAGTCGAGCCGAATTAACAAGAATTGTATTTCCGAGATTATTTTATAATCTAAATTTAAATTCTGTACTCGATTTAAATTTATGTGAATAGAAAATAATTTTGTGGCTGCAATTATGGAGACCTAAGTAAAAATGGTACGAAATATAATCAAAGGTATTGCCATATCTTGCATTGTAAAAATTCAAATATTGTGGGAATTTTTTGATTCAGAATTAGTTAGTTCTTGTTTATATGATGATAGTTGTAATGATGAATCTCCATTTACTTCTTTTGACTTTTAATCATATGTTTACCATTTATCAATAAGGTAGAATTATGTCAAGATTAAAAAATAAAACAATAATAATTACAGGTGCTTGTGGAGATGTTGGCCAAGCGTTGACCGCTTTGTGTTATTCCCATGGCGCTAATCTAGTTCTTGCTGATATTAATCAAACCGCATTAGATTTTGCTGAACAAAAGTACGACAGTTCACGAGTACAAGTTATCAAGGTTGATGTTTCACAAGAATCCGAAAACATTGCAATGGTTGACTGCGCAATCAAGCATTTTGGTAAAATCGATGGTTTTGTTGCCAATGCTGCTATACCAGGGAAAATGAGCGCAATTGAAGATATGAACCTTGAGGATTTTACCTCTGTTTTGAATGTTAATTTAGTTGGTGTTTGGTTAGGCATAAAATCTGTTGCTAAAGAAATTAAAAAGCAAGGTGGCAGTATTGTAATAACATCTTCAGTGGGAGGTATTACAGGTGCGCCGTTTGTTTCCAACTATGTTGCCAGTAAACATGGTGTTGTTGGGCTTATGCGCAGTTTGAGTCTTGAAATGGGCGATAATAACGTGAGAGTTAATTGTGTTTGCCCCACGGGAATTGAAGGTCGGATGATAAATGACATAGCAGCACAGTTAGGCGAAGAAATAAAAATAGGTGCAGTTAGTCGACAATCAATTAAACGTCTAGCAAAACCTAAAGATGTCGCTCAAATGATGGTGTTTTTATTATCAGATGAAAGTCAATTGTGTACTGGGGGATGCTATAACGTTGACGGTGGTTACAGCACATAAATTGTTTATGTAGCCTGAACTCTGGATAAGAATGAAACTATTTTCCTACCTTGCGATTAGATCTCTCGACTAAAACGATTTGAAAGTACAAAAAGGTGGGAAGGTTGCATATTCCGGCGATTGTGAACACCCTTTTACCCCCGCTGTGTCAGGATTGTTGTCGCCTCATTTTTAACCAATGGAGATAATAATGACGGCACTTGTAGATGGTGTACTTGGCTATCAAAGAGATATCGAAAAGGTGGACGATGCCAATTCATAACTGGCCTCAGGGAATGAGTCGTTTTATCATTAAGCTCGAGGAACGTCTCGGGAAGCACATTAACTAGTGGCAGTTACACAGAATAAGTTACAGACTGCTTATTTAGACTTTTACAAGCACTTTTCCTTTATTCTTTCCTTCAAACATGTGCTGTAAAGCATCCGGGATAGCCGTTAAACCTTCAAAAACCTCGGTTCTATATATAATTTTATTTTGATCTATATAGGATGAAATTATTTTTCTAGCGTCATTGAACTCAGCTTTATAATCGAGAACGATAAAACCTTGCATAGAAGCACTTTGATATACTAAATTAAAGTAATTACTTGGTCCAGTCATTGGTTTATCGCTGTTGTAATTTGATATAGCACCACATAAAACAATTCTTGCTTGTTTATTTAAACGCGCTAAACAATAATTTAAAATGGGTCCGCCGACATTATCAAAGTAGACATCAATGCCATTAGGTGTTGCTTTGTTTAATTGCTCTTTAAAGTCTTCTGCTTTATAGTTTACAGCGTTATCATAATTAAACTCATCGATAATTAAGTCTTTTTTCTCTTGGCTTCCAACAATACCGATTACATGACAGCCAACTATTTTAGCAAGCTGTCCTGCTATAGAACCAACGGCTCCCGCAGCGGCAGAGACCACTACAGTATCAGATTTTTTTAAATTACCTATCTTTTGTAAGCCAAAGTATGCAGTTAAACCAGTTAAACCGCAGGCACTTACCGCGAGTTCATCACTTATATTTAAGGGTATAGTTTTGTCTAATTCAGTCTCTTCAGGATTAATGTCAGCTAATGTCTGACAACCTAAATTACCTGTTACTCGGTCTCCAATTTTAAAATTACGATGGTTAGATTCAATGACACTGCCAATTGCAAAAGCATGCATAATATCTCCGATATTAAGCGTGGGCATATAATTTGTTCTATTGACAATCCAACCACTCATTGCTGGCTCTATAGATATTAAAGAGACACTTACTCTAATATAACCATTTTTTAAATTGTCGATGTTTTCCTCTATAAGGGTAAAAGTATCTTTATCTGCATAAGTGTTTTGCTTGGCGAGTAATAATTTAGTTCTCTTCATACAATATTTTCCTTGTTTATTAATCTCAGATTTATATAGATGATATTCAATGATTTGGTAGTTAATACCAAGTAAATTAACTAGGTACTCCTTTAATTAGACAACAAAATTATTTTTCAGTCCCAACAGCCAATTATTACCCAATTAAGCGCTTTATTCTTGAAAATTTATTATTATTACTTATGTTGAAATGAAGTTGACCTACTAATTAATTTAAGTGGTCTAACAGTAAAAGGACGATTGCTCCGTCAAAAAGAAGAGTCAATCTTAGTATCTAATTCATAACGTATATAGTGGATACGTTATGAATTATGTTTTGAGAATGCATGAGAATTTAATTCACAATCAACATTTTTTTAAGCAGATTTCACTTCTACGATCAGATCGTTCAAAGTTTCATCTATTAAAACTTGACATGAAAGCCGACTATTATCTTCTTTATTAGGCACGAAATTTAATAGCTCTAATTCATCCCCTTGGGCTTTAGGAATAATATCAAGTTTATTATTTATTACCACATGACATGTAGCGCACGAGCAACAACCACCACATTCTGCATCAATACCTAAAATATTGTTATTAACAGCTAATTGCATCAAATTAACTTCATTAGTGGGGATTGTTTCTTTGCTCTGACCATTAATGTCAATAAATGTTATAATTCCCATAGCTTCATTACCTCTGATATTGAAAGACTTTGATCTCTTAGAATATTAAGATCAACTTTTTTATTTTTAGTGATTATTATTTTTGCGGCCATAAATTCTCCAGGAGAGTTGACTGCATCTGCAGCTACAACTTTATTTTCGGCTATATAAAAACAGGTGAACTTATGATTATTAATATCGCCACGTATTATTATTTCTTCATATCCAATGTTTAAGCCAACCATTTTTAAATTCAAGTCATATTGATCAGACCAAAACCATGGTACAACCGGCTCTTTAAATGGATTGCCAGATATATGAGATGAACATACTCTAGCTTGTTCCGTTGCATTTTGAACAGATTCAATTCTTAAAGCTTGCCCATATCTCTCATGGTAATAGTTTGAACAGTCTCCAATCGCGTAAATATTGTCTATATTGGTTTGACAATATTGATTTACTTCAATGCCATTACTACAATTAATGCCTATTTCTTCTGCTAACTTTATTGTAGGAACTATTCCAATTCCAACAATAATTATATTAGCAGATATCATTTCGCCCTTTTTTGTCTTTAACTGGTATCCTGACGTTTGCTTTTTAGCATTCACTATTTGGTCATTAATTATAAAATTGACACCTTTACTTTCGTGATATGACTGATAGTAATCACTCATAATTGGGCATAAAACTCTATTTAATATTCGATTAGCCGCTTCTATTACTGTGACATCTTTTCCTTTTACTCTTAAACTTGCGGCAGTTTCTAAACCAATATACCCGCCACCAATAATTAATACTGAATGGGCATTTAATAACTTATTTTTCAATTTTTGTGCATCATCGAAATTACGAATATATAAAATATCTTGACTGGCTACGCCATCTATTTCAAGAGTTCGAGGAGTTCCACCAGTTGCAATTATTAATTTGTCATATTCAAAATTTTTATTCTGAGCGTGTATAACAGAGTTGTGACTATCAATATTTGTTACAGGTGAATCAGTATGAAAGGTGATATTGTTTTTTATATATAAAGCTTTTGGTTTTAATAAGATATCATCCAAACAAGATTCTTCTTGTAGAGACTTTTTAGATAGTGGAGGGCGATGATATGGATAGTGAGATTCATCGCTAAATATATCTATTTTGGCGTCAGGTATTTGATTTCGCAAGGTGAAGGCTGCATGAACACCAGCGTGACTTCCACCAATAATAATAATTTTTTTCAAAATTTACTCCACTAATCTGCCAAATACCGTATTGAATGAGAATATTTATTGGCTATTATCATTCCAGCCTTTCATATATTTATTCAAAACAGTGTGAGTGTGTCTTATTCTTACTTCCTGATAATTAGCTAGATTAATTTGCTTTTGTTTGGCCGCATGCATACCTTCTTGAACAACAGGCATGTTTCCCATATCTTGATCAAAAATCGGGCCTAAAGCACCAAGTTCTGCAGCATCGGACCACTTTTCATTTTCATTTAGTAAATGGGTAGGACAACCTGCAGGTTTAGGTGTATCTTTTTTGACACGTTTTAGAATCATTACATCCATAAAACATGAATCTGGATTATCGCCATCTGGTAACCAACGATATATAACATTTGGAACATAACCACCCCAAGGCGAAAAGTTTGGAAAGACGTTATAGACTAATGCATCAAGCATCTCTAAATCTGTGGCGTGAGAATAATCATGACCATCTTCAATGGCATAGTTTTCACGGCTAATTTCAGCCAATATTTCTCGTGCATTGCCTCCTTCAGGCACAAGAATTTTTTGGTCATTTATTATACGGCCAGAGCCTGACACCAAAGTATCTAAAATTTGTTGTTCTGAAACAGAGCCAGGGGGTAAATATCCACTTTGTACGCCCATGCTGTGAATTGCTCTACTTACATTTTCAGATACAATATCATACTGGCTATTTGCATCAGAACTGAACGTCATTATTTGGGGGTGAGTGGCTATACTATGATACGCTTCCATAAACGCCTCCATTGCAACTTTCCAATTACAATTAATTCGTTTTTTCACATGAACTACTTTTGAGCAGTTTTGTAAATTCCAGCGCTCAAAGTGATTATCTGTTTCACCAAGGTACTCTCTTAAAGAAGGCGAGTTATCGTCCATATTAATAAACAAAAAACCCTGCCAAGTTTCGACCTTTACTTGTGGTAACGACATGTTTTTATTTTCTAAGTGGCAAAAGTCCCAATCAAAGGGAATATTATTAAGCTCCCCATCAAGTCGCCACGTAAATCCATGGAATGGACATTTTATTTGTTTAGAACAGCCATTTTGTGTTTTTAATTTACGCCCCCTATGTAAACAAGAATTATAAAAAGCACGAAATTGATTATCTTCGCCACGCACAATTAAAAAAGAATTTGTACCGATTGAATATACAAAATGACTACCAATTTCTGGGATATCTTCTTCTCGGCAGACCATTTGCCAGACTTTACTCCACATAAGTTCATACTCTTTTTGTAAGAACTTGTGTGAAGTAAAAACTTCACTATTTATTGGTTCACTACCAAGGTATTTATATGTATCAGCTAATATATCAGGTGCAGTTCTAGACTCTTGATCTAATAACTCCTTAACTGATTTTTCTGTTTGACAGCGAGCTTGGCCCGGCGATGGTTTTTTATCTTGCATAATTTTGCCTCATATAATTTATTGGTTAATATCAGTTGGTTTAAAAATCACTCTATCTGAGACAGAAAGAACAATTTATCACCATATCTACAATTATTAGTGATGATACGCTTTGCCAAATGACCAACGCTTAATTCTTCAGTTACACCGATACCGCCATGCAATTGAATTGCTTTCTCAAATATAAATTGTGTGTTTTCGAATAGCTCAACATTAGTAATATAAATCCTTTCTTGTGCATGCTCCGTCAAAAGTGTGTCTACACTTTGTGCTTGATAAAACGTTAGGGATAACACTCGTTGTAGCGCAATAAACATATCAGCAACAATATGCTGTAAGCTTTGAAAGCTCGACAAAGATGAGTTGAATTGCTTTCTATCAAGTAAATATTGTGCAGTTAAATTTAATAATTGAATGCAGCAACCAAGACTATCTGCGTTGTTTAAAATGTTAGCTTGATTTAATAATTGTGTTACTTGAAGGTCAGTCGTGTTTAGACTTATTTTGAATTTTGAATCTAACTCTCTAACATCGAAAGTCAGGTCAGCCATAGGTTTATCGTCAGTTCCCAGATAGAAATTAAAACTAATTCCTAAGTGATTTACCGGTATACAAAACCAACATTTTTCGGAAGTTTGATTGTCATGCGCTAATACCAATATATGTGTCACATTTTGTATATCACTTACATAATGTTTTACACCACATATATTAAAGCTACCATTTTTGTTTTGTTTAAATTCAGTTTCAATATTATCTAATGAATACCTACTAGCTCGTTCAAAAATTGCAAAAGCACATAAATTTTTACCAGCAAGCATTAATGGCAATACTGTTTCTTTTAAAGTGGAATTGTCAGATGATTCAATTAGTTGAACAGCAAGGCAATGAGTAGTGAATGGTTCTAATGCTAAATGTTTCCCCATTTCTACTTGCATACAAGCTAAGTCATAACTAGTACATCCAATCCCATTATTTTCATCTCTTGCGGGCGCTAAAAGCCAACCAAGTTCAGCATAAGTTTCCCAGTGAGTTAAAGCATCAACCGTGTTATTTTTTATTGACTGATAATGCGAATGAAAATTACTATTATCTATTAAATATTTCGATACTGTTTGCGCCAATTCTTTGGATATTTCACTGTCGTAATTAAAATCAGTAAACATATAAACCTCACGTATTAGCAAAAATTGATCGTGCTATTAAATTTCGTTGAATTTCGTTAGTGCCAGCGTAAATCGTCGCGGAACGGCTGTTAAGATAGCGAGGTAATGCCCAATCGACATCGTCAGATGTTGCACTTGGCCAGGCTTGCGATAGGCTATCTCTAACCAGAATTTGCGCTCTTGGTCCTATCACTTCCACAGCTAGTTCAGCTAGTGCTTGTTCTAATTCAGTTGCCTCTGTTTTTAATAATGAAGGTTCAAATCCATAATCAAACCCAGAATTTATTTGTTTTTGTAATCTAAATTCAGTGTTTTCGAAAGCACACAGCCTCGCGTCTAAAGAATTAAGTTTTTGTTTTACATAAAAACTAGTATTCACTTTATTTTTTGAATCTAATTGCTCTGTTTCGGTTAATTTGTTAATTCTTATTAATGTACTTCGTAATCGAGCAGAAGCTACACTAGCGCCACGTTCTAAAGTCAGTAGGTATTTGGCACATTCCCAGCCCTGACCTTGTTCACCAATCAAGTTGTTAGTATCAACTTGCACATCTTCAAAAAAGACTTCATTTAAATCATGCTCGCCACTGATAGAAATAATAGGCCTAACTGTAATCCCTTTACTATTCATAGGAATAAGTAAAAAGCTAATACCAGCCTGAGGTTTAGGAGTATTTTTAGTTCTAACTAAACAGAATATCCAGTTTGAATAATGAGCATGAGTGGTCCAAATTTTGCTACCGTTGACGATAAATTTCCCATCTTTCAATTCAGCTTTGCATCTAAGCGATGCTAAGTCAGAACCTGAACCCGGCTCAGAATATCCTTGGCACCAATAATCATCACCTGAAAGTATGTTAGGTAAAAAACGTTCTTTTTGTTCTTCAGTTCCAAATTTTATAATTACTGGACCAACCATTTTTAGACCTAATGGTATTAGCATTGGAGCTCCAGCTTTAGCGCATTCAACTTCGAAAAGGTATTTTTGTATTGGCGTCCATTTTATACCGCCATATTTTTCTGGCCATAACTGAGCTGCCCAACCTTGTTTCGCGAGTTTACTTTGCCATTTTAAAGCAAGATCTTTATCTGCAAATACACTTGTTGTTTTTAAACTCTCTTCAACAATGTCTTGTGTAAGTTCATGAGATAAAAAATCTTTCAATTCTTTATGGAAACACTTTTCTTCATCAGTTAAATTTAAAATCACTCAAATATCCCACTTATAATTTGTTTATGCTTGATAGCTATTTTAATATATTAATTAGAGCTGAATTTTTGTATAAAAATAAACAATCAGTACTGTTTTTTATATCAAAAAAAACTTGGCGGGTCAATATAAAAGATTCCGTGAACTGTATTTATGTTGGATTTGATATTTAAATTTCAAATAATAGCCTATCAACCGTTAATTCCCATTTATAGCAATATGAACTATGTTTAAAATTTTTACTTATATATAAAATGTAGAAATACTTTATCCCGCTGTATCAGGATTGTTTTCGCCTGAATTAATTTTACAAATAAATAGGGATTGGTGAGTTAACGTTAATGGATTATTAAAGGCATTCAAGCCAATTTAAAAAAGCGATATTAAATAAGCCCAGTTAAATAAAGTAGTTTGTCAGTAAGAAAGTTTGGAGAGTAAAAAAGCAGTGATTAACGTTTGTAATGAGGAATGTTTTGCCTCATTACTGCTAAGCTAAATTGTAGTGATATTAGCCGACAGAGGTGAGTATATCAGTTCAGAATCGATTTTTACCGGCTATTAAAAGCTGAAAATATGTCGCACCACCGAGGCAAAGCTAAGCTGATAAATAACCATTAAAAGCCAACGAGTTACCCGGCTAAAAAAGCGAATGAGGTGTGGAGTTGGGATATCAACTGCTTGCCGACAAGGGGTTATTGGTCAACAATATTATCTGTTCATAATAGAAGATATCTAAAGCCGTAAAGCGGGGTGGGGGGGGGAGAGGTTCATTACAATGAAACGAGCGCAGGGTTACTAGAGCCGGGTGCTTGTGCAGAAAAATCACCCTGGATTTTGTCTCTTACATCGCACACGCATCTAAAAATATTTTACCGAGTCGCACTTAGAAGAGGCTTAGCGCTTTTCTTCAAATACGTAATTTATAACCTCGTTAGAGCGACCAGAGTTGGGATTTTCATTTGTACCTTCTTTGTAGGCTATCCATAATCAAAAAAATGATGCAGACCGAGATCAGCTAAAACTCTGATTTTGGTGCGCCGTCTAAAAAGGATTCGGCTTTGCCAAAGGTAATTTAATTGTTAATTGAGTTTAGTTGACTAGTTCTTATACATAAGCATACCTTACTTGTTCTTGGTTAATTGGTATTTTTTGATTACTTCATCTATGTCGTCCTTAACAAACATTTCTCTAACACAAGCTTTAGCATAAAGAAGAACTAGTTTTGTACGACGTTCTGAATCAGTAGTAAAATTAACTAACGTTAATCCCTCTAACATAACTTGCACAACATCAGTTATAAATTGTAATGAAGTAATATTTTTATCATTCCATTCAGGAAAAGCCAGTTTTATCAAATCCATCCAAACAGATTCAAATTCGGTATCTGCGTCTAATAAAATGTCGGCTAAATAACGATCTGTTCTTGCTGCCATTCTTAGTTCAAAATAAGCTACAGAATATTTTGAATGTAATAAATTAAAATAGACGTCTAGGCCATCGCTAACCTGATTACCTTGTTCGGATTTTTCAGCTTGTTTTGTAAACTTATTTATATCGCTTTTAAATTGTTCTATTCGTTTTTTATTAATAAAATCTATACTTTCTTTCACCAAGACTTTCTTTGAAGGAAAATGATGAACCATAGCGCCTCTAGACAATTTTGCTTTTTCAGCGACAGTTGTTGTCGTTGTAAGTGCATATCCAAGCTTGACATAACATTCCATGGCTGCCTTGAAGAAAACTTCTTTCGTATTAGAACTTTTTAGAGCTTGTTTATTATTATTCTTCATCAGACTAAACCTTTAATTTACGCAATATCATTTAATGAAACAATATGGACTGGACTTTAACAAAACAAACATTCAATTAAAATCAATTTTGGCGAACGAGTCATCTTAACAGGTTATTAGAAGTGTAAGCGATCATTAACCCCACATTCCAATAAAAATAAACCCGTGCAGAATTATATTAGTACATTTACACCACGTCATTATAAAATAGGTATTAATAGCTCTTAATAGCTCTTAATAGCTCTTAATAGCTTTGAATAGCAAGGATAGTTATTTAACTATCTCAATAATAGTTGCAATACCTTGCCCAAAGCCTATACACATCGTAGCTAACCCTATTTTTTTATTTTGTTGTTCTAAATTATTTAGTAATGTGCCTGTAATTCTAGAACCAGAACATCCAAGGGGATGACCTAAAGCGATTGCTCCACCTTTAATATTAATTTTATTTAGATCATCTATCATTCCTAGCTCCTTTATACATGATAATGCTTGAGCAGAGAAAGCCTCATTAAATTCAGCTAAATCAATATCATGAACGTTAATTCCAGCTTTAAATAAAGCTTTTTTAGTCGCTTCTACAGGACCTAATCCCATTCTGGCAGGCGCACAACCTGAAACTGCTTGTGAAACAATCCTGGCTCTTGGTTTTAAACCTAATTCTTTTGCCTTTGACTCTGACATAATTAGCATGGCAGATGCACCATCAGACATTGCTGATGCATTCCCGGCCGTGACCGAGCCCGCTTGTAGATCAAACACAGGAGATAGCTTACTTAAAGATTCTAGTGTACAACCACTTCTTATAACTTCATCCTCTGTAATAAGATCAATAGTACCGTCACCGAGGTGTCCTAAAGTTGGCACAATCTCATTATCCCAACCACCATTTACCGTTGCTGCGTGGGCTTTAGTATGTGATTGAAAAGCGAATTCGTCCTGCAATTCACGTGAAATATTATACTCTTCAGCTAACTGTTCCGCAGTCAAACCCATATTAGCTGAATTATTAGCAACTTTGATATTGAGTTCAGGTGCAAAATCTAGTTCGTAATTCATAGGTACGTGACCCATATGTTCAACGCCACCAATTATATAAACATCTCCTAAGCCCGCTTTAATCGCCATACTTGCATCATGAATGGCCTGCATAGAAGAACCACAAAGGCGATTAACCGTTTGTGCAGGAACGTTAAATGGTATCCCAGCAATAATCGCAGCACTTCTTGCTATATTAAAGCCTTGCTCTTTAGTTTGTTTAACACAGCCGATAATTACGTCATCTATATCATGCGGGTCTAACTGCGGTGCACGCACTAGAATTTGTTCTAGTAAATGTGCCATAAGCTTTTCGGCACGAGTATAGCGAAACACACCATTTTTTGACCGTCCCATTGGGGTTCTAACCGTATCTACAATAACAGCATTAATCATTGTCATTACTCCTGATTCTGTGGGTAAAATTTTAAATCGTACTTGGCCATTTTATGTACACACTGTGGTATCTCGTATAAGGGCGATAGATGTTCATATTTTTTGGCTTTTTGGATTAATTTGTCCCATCCCCAGTTTTGGATTAATTGTAACGGACCGCCTCTGAAAGCTGGAAATCCAAGTGCCATGACCAGACCTAAATCAGCCTCACTGGCTGTATTTATTATTCCTTCGTCGATACAACGAAGTACCTCTAATAGCATAGGAATCATAAGTCGCTCGATGACATAATCAGCCTCAGGGTCTTTAAATTTCACACTCGGTAACAATGCATAACTTTCATCAGCTTTTTTAGTAGGACGACCTCTTTTATCTTGACTAAAACTGTAGAACCCAGCATTGTTCTTTTGTCCAAACCTTTTATTGTTATACATTACAAAGATTGGATCACTTTCTATTTTAGCCATTCTTTGAGGGAAGCCTTCGGCCATGACATCAATACAATGATCCAGTGTATCCAGCCCGATAACATCAGCTAAAAAAGCTGGTCCCATAGGCCACCCGAAATACTGAGTCATAATGTTATCAATAGAAACAAAATCAACACCTTCATTAACTAGTAAACTAAACCCAGCAAAATATGGGAATAAAACTCGGTTTATGAAGAAGCCAGGGCAATCGTTAACAACAATAGGTGTTTTGCCCATTTTTAAAGCAACCTGTACCGCGCAAGAAATAGTGTAATCAGAAGAGTCTGCAGAACGAATTATTTCTACTAGCTGCATTTTTGGTACCGGGTTAAAAAAATGCATACCACAAAACCTTTCCGGATTTTTTAGCGATTTAGATAGTTCGTTAATTGAAATTGTCGATGTGTTTGATGTGATGATCGCGCTATCCGAAATATGGTCTTCTAATTCAGATAATACAAGTTTTTTGACTTTAGGATTTTCAGTCACTGCCTCAATAACAAAATCAGTATTCTCAAGATCTTCATATAGTGTTGTATAACTAATATTATTGGCAATCTTGAGTTGTTTATCTGATAGAGGTTCCTTTTTATTAGCTTTGATTAAATAGTTGTTGAACGTATTTTGGGCTAAGTTAAGTGCGTCATTATTAATGTCTTTTACAATGACGCTTAAGCTGTTAATTGCTAATTGATAGGCTATTCCGCCTCCCATAATACCAGCGCCTAAAACAGAAAGGTTTGTGATGTCTTTACCTGCTTTTATAGCCATTTTTTTATATTGGCTATTTACATTACTATCATTAATGAAATGATGAATTAAAGCGCTAGCACTTGGTAATTTAGCTACTTTTGCAAATTGTGCATTTTCATATTGTAGCGCTTGAGTTATTGGTAAATTAATCGTTCTATGGATAACGTCGACAATAGATGCTTTTTCTGGATGATGCGGATGTAAGTTTGCTTCTTGTTCAGCATATTGTAAAAATATTTTCATTTCTTGTACTGTATAGCTAATGCCAGTTACTTTTTTTGTTCTTATCTCCTGCCAATTTATTTTTTTTAAATACGCATTATTTAGCGTATTTAAAGCACCGTCGAGTGAATCAATAATACTATTTGCAAGACCTAGTTCCAAAGCAGTATGCGCGGATACATGTTTAGCAGAAAGGATCAAAGATAAAGCATTATCCATTCCAATTATACGGGGCAATCTCACTGTACCTCCATAGCCAGGGAATATACCTAAATTCGTTTCAGGAAATCCTAATTTTGACTTTTCCTGAACTAACCTTAAATCGCAGCAAAGCGCTAACTCTAAGCCACCCCCCAAGCAAAAACCATTGATGAGGGCAACGGTTGGAAACGGAAGGCTTTCCAAGCGACTATATACCTCACAGTCTGAAGCAATGCTAGACTTTACATGCTCTTCAGGGGAATTAATTAACTTAGCCAATTTCTTTATATCTGCGCCAAGACAAAAATCTTTTTTATTTGAAGTGATAATTAGACCATTAATATTATTACAAGATTCAATTTTATCAAGAAGTAAATTGAACTCCTCAAACCAAGAAAAATTAATAATATTGACCGGATTATCTGAGTCTAATATCACTTTAAGAAAAGAATTAGGTGAGCTTATTTGCTCACAAATTATGTGATTTCCACTGTAAAACATGTTTGTCCCCACTATGAATACAATATCTTTTTATAGATTTTCACACATCATTATATGCAATATAAAAAAACAGTATTGATTGTTTTTATTTGTTCGTGTATCTTAGGTTGTAATTGTTCAAAAGTAAACTTAAATCCAATGAAAAAAAGATTTTTGCCTCGGTAGACTTTAGTCAAAGTGACTATGATCAGTTGACAGTTAAGGTTAAAAAAAAGCTAGTTTGGTAGGTCAATACTGGGAACAAATGCAGTAAGAGAATCACGTTTAAATGAGTTCGATTTTGAATTTTTGATAGCAGAATTTTGTAGCTTGAATAGTAAATAATTCAATGTTATTGAGCACCAATCAGAGCCTAAAAACAAAACAAAATATTTTAGATGTTTAAAAAAGCTTTTACCGTTTGGTCTAAAGAACGATTGCCTAAACATGAAGAAAGTTACCTGAAATTTAGGCAGCGTGTAACTAGCGTTGTTGATGATTTGCGTAGCGCAAAAGGTAATAATATTTTAGTGATTAATTCTGGTGGCATACTAAGGCATATGGTTGCAGATGCTCTGCGATTAGATAACAGATGGCTTTCGAACCTAGTCTGCAAATAAATAATACATCAATAAGCTCATTAATATTGGGTGAAAGCACGATAAAATTAACTACGTTTAATAGCTTATCGCACATTGAAGGTAGCAAATCTAGAGACCTTATCAGCTATTAATACTTGGATTCAGAATAGGAATAATTATGAATTTTGAACACTCAGATAAAGCACAAAAATACATAAACTTATTAAATAAGTTTATGGAACAGAACGTATATCCAAATGAAGAGATTTATAATAATCAGTTAAAAAATGCTGAAGACCGTTGGTCAACTCCTCCGATAATGACGGAGTTGAGAAACAAAGCGCGTTTACAAGGCTTATGGAATTTATACATACCGCCTTCACTATCTAAGTTCGGTGGTTATAGCTTAAGTAACTTGGAGTATGCACCACTAGCAGAAATTATGGGAAAGATACATTGGGCTCCTGAGATATTTAATTGTAATGCTCCAGACACAGGTAACATGGAAGTGTTTATGAAGTATGCAACTAAGGCACAGCAAGATAAGTGGTTAACACGGTTGTTGGCTGGAGAAATTCATTCAGCATACGCCATGACAGAGCCTCAAGTCGCTTCCTCAGACGCTACCAATATAGAATGTTCGATAACTAAAAAAAATGATAAATACATTATTAATGGCCGTAAATGGTTCATTACCGGTGCTATGCATAAAGATTGTGAAATATTTATTGTGATGGGAAAGTCAGACCCTAATAATGAAAATAGACATCTGCAACAATCGCAGATATTAGTCCCTAGAAATACTCCAGGTTTAAAGATCGTCCGTCCATTATCTACGTTAGGCTACGATGATGCGCCGTTAGGCCATGCTGAACTGTTGTTTGATAATGTTGAAGTACCTTTAGAGAATATATTGTTAGGTGAAGGTCGTGGTTTTGAAATAGCTCAAGGGCGTTTAGGCCCAGGTCGTATTCATCACTGCATGAGATTAATTGGTAATGCTCAAAGGGCTTTAGAGTTCGTTTGTCATCGTAGTGAAAATAGGTCTACATTTGGCCGTAAATTAAGCCAACATCAATCGGTTAAAGAATTTATTGCCACTGCATTTGCACAAATTGAACAAGCTAGATTGTTAACGTACAAAACAGCAGATCAAATAGATAAGCTCGGTGCTAAAGATGCAAGAGACTATATTGCCGCAGCTAAAATCACCGTGCCTAAAATGACTCAAGAAGTTATTGACCAAGCAATGCAAATTCACGGCGCTGGAGGCTTAAGTGATGATTGGTGTATGGCTGAAGGATTCAATTACGCACGTTATTGCCGATTGGCTGATGGTCCTGATGAAGTTCATATGATGGCTCTATCTAAGCAACTTATTAGACGCTTTACTAACAAGAGTTAAATAAATGAATGCAGAAAAGTTTGATTTAGTATTACTTAATGAGTATTTAGAACGGCATGTTGAGGGTTTTAACGCTCTAAAATATTTAGAGAAATTTGCTGGAGGTCAATCTAATCCGACTTATTTAATTGAGGCCGACTCAGGTAAATATGTATTAAGGAAAAAGCCTCACGGAGAATTGCTGAAGTCTGCACATGCTGTTGATAGAGAATACAAGGTTATTTCAGCCTTAGGTGATTATGGTTTTGAAGTACCGAAAGCGTTTCATTTATCTGGTGATGACTCTCCATTAGGCACAATGTTTTATGTCATGAGTTTTGAGGAAGGTAACATTTTTTGGGATCCCAAATTACCGGGATTAGAAAAAAAAGAAAGATCGTTTATCTATCAACAAATGGCAAAAACACTGGCTAAATTACATTCTGTTGATATTCATGCTGCAGGTTTAGGTGATTATGGTCGTCCAGGTAATTACTTTGAAAGGCAGTTAAGTCGTTGGTCAAGACAATACAGAGCCTCTCAAACGAATGAAAATGAAGCAATGGAAACATTGATTCATTGGCTAGAAAAAAACATCCCTGAAGACGATGGAAAGGTTACTTTAATTCATGGAGATTATCGATTGGACAATCTCATTATTGAGCCTAACAATTTAACTATAAAAGCTATTTTAGATTGGGAATTGTCTACATTAGGGCATCCTTATTCAGATATCGCGTATCAATGTATGCAATTACGTATGTCACAATCATCTGTGTTGAAGGGCTTGGCTGAAGTTGACCGAGAGTCTCTTGGAATTCCGAGTGAAGACGCTTATTTGAAAATGTACTGCAAAGAAGCTGGAATTGATGAAATACAAAATTGGTCGTTTTATCTAGCATTCAGTTTTTTTCGTTTTTCAGCAATTTTACAAGGTGTTTATAAAAGATCGCTGGATGGAAATGCCGTAAGCGAAAAGGCGTTAGAGTACGGAAAATTGTCTCCTGTATTAGTAGATATGGCATTGAAACTTATAAAGTAACCAAAGGATGAAACGATGACTTATTTTAACTTGGAAAATAAAGTTGCTTTAGTAACAGGTGCATCAAGCGGTATAGGAAAACATTTTGCTAAATTACTTGCAAAGCAAGGGGCAAAAGTAGTGCTTGGAGCAAGGCGAAAAGAAAAGTTAGATACAGTGGTATCAGAAATTATAGACGCTGGTGGTACCGCAATGTCAGTTGTTCTCGATGTTACAGATCCTCAAAGTATTAGTGCAGCTTTTGACAATATATATTCTCACTATGGTGTTGTTCAAGTTTTATCTAATAACGCAGGGATCTCCGACTCTACATTAGCACTTTCTACAACTGAAGAAAGTTGGAATTCGGTATTAGAGACCAATTTAACGGGTGGATGGAGAATGGCTATTAGTATGGCCAAACAATGTGTAGAAAATAATGTCTCTGGTTCAATAGTCAATACCGCATCAATTTTGGGTTTACGAGTATCTATGGGACAAAGTAGCTACGCAACATCAAAAGCGGCACTTATTCAGCTTACTCGTTCATTAGCATTAGAACTAAGTAGAAAAAAAATTCGTGCAAATGCACTATGTCCAGGTTACTTCTTAACGGAACTGAATGAAGACTATTTTCAGACAGATAAAGGCAAAAAATACATACAATCAATGCCTTCTCAAAGGTTAGGTCAATTAAATGAGTTAGATGTGCCTTTTCTACTATTAGCATGTGAACAAGCAGGATCTTATATGAATGGATCTGTTTTAGTCGTTGATGCTGGCCATAGTATCTCGAATATGTAATTACTTTGGAGTCATTATGAATATAAATTTTAAAAATAAAACGGTCTTTATTAGTGGTGCAAGCTCGGGTTTTGGTTTACTAATCACAAAAAAAATGGCTGAGTTAGGGGCGACCCTCCTATTAGTTGATAAGCAATCTGATTCCCTTCAAAAAGTTTGTAAGCAACTTGAAGATAATGGCACAAAAGTAATGGCTTTATCTTGCGATGTAAGTAATGAACATGATGTTAGTAATACATTTGATCAATTTATGGAAAAATTTGGACGTATTGATATAGCCATAAATAATGCTGGAATTATTAATTCTATGAATAGAATTGCAGACTGTCCCTTTGATGATTTCAAAAAGGTCATAGAGGTTAATTTATCAGGCTGTTTCTTATGTCTTAAACAACAAATAAAACATATGCTCCCTAAAAAGAAAGGGGTGATTTTAAATGTTGCATCAGTGTCAGGTCTTATTGGCTCCCCATTTTTAGGTGCTTATAGTGCGTCAAAACATGGCGTTATTGGTTTAACGAAAACAGCCGCAGCGGAATATGGCCGTAAAGGTTTGCGAGTGAATGCTATTTGTCCAACATTTGCGAACACACCGATGTTACATGATATTGCAAAAGGAAAAGATGAAAAATTCAAAGAACAATTATATGCAAACATCCCAATGCAAAGGTTAGCGGAACCAGAAGAAGTGGTCAATGTGATGATTATGCTTTGTAGTGAATATAACACGTATATGAATGGTGCTGAAATTCCAGTAGATGGGGGTCTGACAGCAGTGTGAACTTTAAAACTTAATTAACACATAAATAATAATGAAAACTCTCAATATTATCCATTTAGAGCAATAAAGGTGATTCAGAACGATCATGCTATGAACTTTAAATAGCCTGAAGTTCTCGTAATAATCCTATATGAACAGGATTACCAGCGCGTTTTAATGTGTATTTTGAAAATGGGTGTCTTCAATCAATCTAACATAAAATAAAGAGTGGACTTAGTCCCCTCAAATGTCTCAAAATTAATAAAAAAAGGCGTTCAGATTCAGGTTGTTGCTAATGCTGGAGCGTGATTAGCTTATCCCGACGAAGAATATATTCAAACAGGTGTCATAATTTCTGAACACAACGGATCCATTATAGGCACAAGTAATATTTTATTGATGGTTAACGCTGAACTTGATTCTATCTAACCATATAAAAATACAGCAAAAGGTAAAATACTCATTGGTATGATGGATCCTTTGATGCGCGCTGAATACTTTTCATATATACAAGACTCTGCATTAACAACACTTGCATTAGAGTTAACGCCTCGTATTACAAGAGCTCAGAGTATGGATTTTTTATCATCTATGCCAATAAAAGCGTAATTTTAGGTGCAAGTTAAACGCTTATGTTATTTGGTGACGGTAAAAAAGCCGTTGTGGAATTAACGAAAAGTTTAAATGAAATTTACTGATAAACTTCAGAAAAACTGTTTAATACAAATAGTTTAATGCAAAAATACCACCTATTTCTGCATATTTAAGATCAAAAAATAAAGGCGATAACATGCAATTTGTAACATTAAAAATAGAAAATCGGATCGCATATATTATATGGAATTCAGTTGAAAACAGAAACGCTTTAACTTTACAACTAGCAGCTGAAATTAAAAAATGTTTAGATGTTTGTAGGAAGGATGAATCCTTATCGGGCATAGTTTTTAGGGGTAATAAGCATTTTATGGCTGGAGGTGATGTTCAACTTTTATCGCGTGCTGTAAAAGATAAAAAACCAGAATTAGCAGCACAATTAATTGACTCAGCGCATGAGCTAATTCTCGAAGTAAAACGCATACCGATTCCAATCATCGCGGTAGTGGAAGGCGCATGTGCTGGTTATGGAGTTAGCTTACTAAGTCACTGTGATTTTGGTATTGCAAAAAAATCAAGCGTATTTAATCTTGCTTATAGTGCAATAGGAGCAAGCCCTGATGGGGGTGCTAGTTATACTCTTCCGCAAAAATGTGGCCATAAAAAAGCAGCTGAATTATTAATGCTCAGTGAAAATTTTTCGCCTCAAGATGCGTTATACTTTCAACTGTTGAATTATGTATTTGAAGACGAAACCTTTGAAGAATCTGTCGCTAATTGGTTACAAAAATTTACAAAAACGTATAGCAAAACTAATCAAAGAATAAAGAAATTACTATGTTATTCGGAAACTCGATTAGTAGAACAATTAAACTATGAAAAAGAAGCTTTTTTGCTTGGGGTTATGGGGGAAGATATGGCTAATGGTATTGATAATTTCCTAAATAAAAAGAAAAAATAGCTTTTAAAAAATCAATATAGCGTTAAGTGACTTATTAGGACCTATTATGAGCCTGTAACAGATTTTGTTACAGGGTCTCTATCACCTGTGAATTTGTATTTGAAATGCCCTTAAATTACGACTGAATCATGCATATTCAGTTAGTAACTTTTTACAAAAATCTTCGGTAGTTATGTCACCTTTAATCTCTTCTAATGAAATAATAGCTGAGTCTTTAAAAGATTGAGTAGACCCTGCCATACGGTAGAAATCATTCAGTTTTTTTGTCCATAGTTTATAATCTTTTTTTAATACTATGACCATGTGTTCTAGAATAATTTTAGATTTCGATTTAGGTACGGATAGCCAACGTTGAGATGTCCCAGCTAATTTTTTACCTTGATATACGATATTATACGCACCATCACAAAATGCCCCTTCAACTGAGCCTAAATAAGCTTCAATCCCTAAATCCTTGAGTACATCTAAAACAGGTCGACACATATTTAAATAACTTTGTTGAATAGTAATAGGATCATCTTGAATGTAAATTCTGCTGATGTTAATTACTTGGTCGTTTTGTATCACCGCTGAGCCACCCGATTGCCTTATATTAACAGGCAGACCTTGAGATTCTGTGTATAGTTTTGCTTCTTCAAAATTTTTTAAATTACTATCTATTTTAGACACAACTAAACTGGGTGTAGCCTGCCATAACCATAATGAATTCGTTGTATTAATACACTGCTTATATCCCAACATCAGCTGTTGTTCTAATTCAAGTTGTTGTGCTAAGTCACTATCAAGGTTTAATGTGTTTAATAAAGTCATAGGCATCTCAATGATTACAAAATAATGGTGAATTATTTAACTAAAATCACTCAATAACGGTTGATATAAAGGACAAACAATTCATATTTTTTCTTTTCCCTACAAACCATACCTTAAAATTATAATTTATAGCAGTAAAATCCAGAAAAAGACAGAGGAAAAACAGCCAAAATAAAACATGCAAACCTGTTTTTTATATGATACTTTTATGTTGTTTAATACTTTTATTTAACATATAGTAACAAAAAATTAACTCATGTAAAAAAAACAGATGCGAACTGGAGGCAAAAGATGGAACTCAATCTTAAAAACAAAAAAGTAATCATAAGTGGTGGTACAAAAGGTATAGGTAGAGAAACTGTTCTGGCGCTTGCTCGAGAAGGTGCAACCATTTCTTTGTGCGCTCGTAACCAAGATGATATCGATAGCATTGTTAAAGAAATAGATTTACTCGGTGGAAAGGGTTACGGCAAATCGGTTAACCTTTATGATCAAGATGCTTTTATAGAATGGTTGAAAGACAGTGCTGAGAAAATGTCGGGTGTTGATATTTTTATTTCTAACGTTACAGGTGGCACTGCATTAGGTATGGATGCATGGACAGCTTGGAAAGAATTTTATGATGTAGATCTAATGAGTGCTGTGAGGGGATTCGAAACACTGCTTCCTTACCTACAAAAATCTAATGATGCTTCAGCAATATTTGTTTCATCTACGGCAGCAATTGAACATTTTGCACCTGCACCTCCTGGTTTTATGGCCTTAAAAGCAGCCTTAATTACCCATTCTAAAACGCTCTCTCATTATCATGGTAAAGACGGTATTAGAGTAAATACCGTATGCCCAGGTCCAATATATATTAAAGGTGGTGCTTGGGAATTCGTAGAAAATGAAATGCCGGATCTTTACACAAATACACTTACTCAGATCCCGCTTGGAAGAATGGGAGATGCCAATGAAGTTGCAAGCCTGATTACCTTTTTAGCAAGCCCTGTTGCAAGCTTTATGACAGGTGGGAACTATGTCATTGACGGTGGCATGTGTAAAGGCGTATAGAGGTTATTGCTTATGAATAAAAAAAGAGTTGATGCTTATCTTGTATGTGGCGGTGACTATCATGATATGGATTTCGCTCGCTTAGAGTTGCTTAAACTTTTAGGTGAGCATATGCATATACGTGTAAAAGTCAGTGATTCATTTAATGATATTGACGCAATATGTGACAGTGATTTTTTGATTACTTATACATGTAATGTTGTACCGAGTAGTGAACAATCAAAAAGACTTAAAGCTTGGTTAAATGCAGGAAATAGATGGCTAGCTTTGCATGGAACAAATTCTATATGTCGGTTTTTAGGATTTGATCCTGTGTGTGTAGGCACACCAAGAGAAGCCCCCGAATTTATGGAGATGTTAGGTAGTCAGTTTTTAGCACATCCTCCATTATGTGATTTTAAAGTAGAAATAACAGATCCAAGCCATGAACTAACAAAAGGCCTCAAACCTTTTGAAACATTTGATGAACTTTATCTTTCTGAGTTTTATGGCAAACACGAATGTTTATTACATACACATTTTAATGGTGATGTGCCTGACTTTGAAGAGGGTAATATTTGGAACGATGACGAAAAACGCCCTGTAATGTATATAAATAATCATGAAAAAGGGCAGGTACTCTATCTTACGTTAGGCCATTGTAGAGGAACTTACGATATGCAGCCTTTAATGGAAGAGTATCCTGATGTAGAACGATGTAGTTGGGAGTTAGATGTCTTCTATGAGTTACTAAGAAGAGGAATTAATTGGTGCTCAGCAAAAACATAAATTTATTTCAAAATAATGCTGATTTAATGCAAATCGCTTTTGTAGTACCTGATGTACGCAAAGCGATTTTGCATTGGAATTCTATAGGTGTTGGCCCGTTCTTATTGTTACCGCATTTAGAACTAGAGCAAGTTATATATCAAGGCCATAAAACAAATCCTGACATTAGTTTAGCTATTGCTTATCAAGGTAATATGCAAATAGAACTCATACAACAACATAATTCAGCAGATTCTATCTATAGTGATTTTTTGAAATTTTATCCAGAAGGCGGTATGCAACACAGCGCAATAGTAAGTGACCAATATGGTAAATTGCTTTCCGCATTAAAAGATAATGATATAGACATTGTTCAATCGGTAAAAACAATTGATGGCAGTAATGCTTGTTATATTGCATCAGATTTCCACCCCGGTGGCATGATAGAAATAATCGAAAATACTAAGCCTATGGCATTATTGTTTGATGATCTAAAAAAATGCGCAAAAAGTTGGCAAATAGGTGACGACAACTTAAATTTTGAGGGGGCGTAGAGTCAATTCATAATTCAAATTATGAAATACGTTCTGCTATACAGACATTGTTCGCTAATTATGCTGACCCTATGCATAGATTACACAGTCATACTTGGTCTCATAGTCGGACAAAGGACGCGACATGGTTAATTGGAACATTAGAAGAACCAGAAGATTTATTCGATATCACCGGTATTGATATAATAGTACCAGCTTGGAAACAAGCCATGACATTATATACAGATGTTCAACATAGACTGGTATCCCATGAAATATGAAATAAGAATGTGTCATAACCGGGCGATGTTATGTTGAAGAATTTATGAATTATAATGGTCGTGAATATAATTTATTTGGTGTGTATAACGATATATATCAAAAAACTATATCAGCTTATAGTTTCGAAAAAAGGCAGTTTAATATTTTGCAACTACAAAAAAGGTACTGAAAATAGACAGTAATTTCAGCATCTTAATAAATAAAAACAGGTTACTTAAGCTTTTTTGAAATATTTAAGGAGTATATTCATGAATAAACAAATTTTATTAAATAAACGACCTCAAAAAATTATGACCTCGGATGATTTTAAATTAGAAATTGTTGATATACCGAAATTAAAAGACGGAGAAGTTTTACTTAAAAATTCTTATTTGTCGATAGATGCTGGTTTCAGGTTTTGGATGAACGAAGGGTCTGGTAACAATATATTACCAGCAATGGCATTAGGTCAACCAGTTCAGGGGATTGTATTAGGGACTGTTATCGAAAGTAAAAATCCAAGTTACAAGCAAGGTGATAAATTAATGACCCGCAGCGCTTGGCAAGAATACAGCGTGATAACAGCAGAAAACGATACTGTATACCCTTTACCTACAGCGTGGGAATGTGATGATTCTTTGTATTTAGGTGTACTAGGTGAAACAGGTATGTCTGCTTACATAGGCACTGTGGATATGGGGCAACTTAAACAAGGTGATACAGCCCTGATATCGGCGGCAGCTGGTGCTGCTGGTATTGTTGCCGGTCAAATCGCTAAAATTAATGGAGCTAAAGTAATCGGAATTACCAGTAGTGACCAAAAATCGCAAAAATTAATTAACGAATTTGGTTTTGACAGATGTTTAAACTACAAATCATCTACGCCTTTGAGCGAATTGATAGCTGATGAATGCCCAAACGGCGTCGATTACTATTTTGATAGTGTTGGTGGGCAAATGTTAGAAGACGCTATAGCTAATATTGCACAAAATGGGCGTATTGCATTGTGCGGTGCTATCGCCAGTTACAGCTCATTAGAGCCTCAGCTAGGCCCTAAAAATTTATTTAATTTGGTTGTACGTCAAGCTTCGATGAAAGGGCTTATGACTCACTACGAATCTGATAGATACGACGAAATGAGAGGGCAACTATTTAAGTGGATGCAGCAAGGGACACTTAAAAACGCAGAGAGTTGTTTTGAAGGTATAGAGCATGCACCAGCCGCATTTTGTGGCATGTTTACTGGTAATAATTTTGGCAAAACAATAATTAAACTTTAAAAGAAAGTCACGGCTATATTAATCTCTGGGAGAAGTAAGTTACGAAAAGGAGACGCCGAAAAAGTATAGCGCGTCAAGCAATTTGATCGGTTAACGGCAATTGTCTTGACCGGGTGCTACTGTTTTATTTCTCTTCTTTCATTGCTATTGTCCTTCTGTAACAGTCTCTTAATAATTGAACAATATGTGCGTGATGAACCATTCTGTCGATTGCCGTGACGGTCATGTTGGTGTCAGTAAATAACGCATACCAGCCTCAATAAGGCTATATTCCCTGTGGTGGAACACTTGTATTTGAGCTTATCAAGATACTTAGAACTTAAACCAAGAATTGAATTGTTAAATCTAAAACTGCAGACTATGCATGATCTATATGACATGTTGGCGGCCGAGCAAAACCACAAGCATTTATCGTTTTTGGGATCGATAGTTATTATTTTGATTGCGACAGAAATTGGGCTCTTCTTTTTCGGATAATGTGTGTTGTATTAATCACTAACAAGACCATTTTGTTTTAAATAGGCGGCATATTTATTATGCTGGCCTATTGCTCTTTGATGGATCGGTTCAGTAACTTGGGCTGAACTCAAGGTTTTAACCAGGCTGACGAATTTTTGCTTGTGTTCTCGCTTATCCTCTCTCTTATCCTCTCTCTTATCCTCTCTCTTATATTGCTCATACCAACATTCCTGTTGATAACTCAAGCCACAAGATGTAAGTACTTGTTGAATAGTAGATTGCGGCTGACTAACTAAAGTTTCATACTCTATTTCAAAAATCTCATCTTGATAGATTTGCCGCCAGTGCTGCATTAGCTTGCTGTAAAGTTGCTTGTAAGCTGATAATTCCGCGAGGTCACACAAGTAAGGTTCGTTTGCGTCAAAATAATTTTTAAAAATCGAAAGCCCAGTATCAGCAAACTGTCGCGTTAAATGAATGATTTTTGCATGTGGAAATATGGTCTTAATTAAGCCGATAGATTGAAAGTTAGCAGGCAGTTTATCAATCACAAATGGCGTGCTTAATTGTCTTTTCTTAATCGCATTTGCATAAATATTAGCTGCTTGCTGACAAATTTCTTGCCCTTTGCTAGTGTCCAATTCGGGCATAAATAAAGGGTAGGGCTGTTGCGTACGATGGGCCACGAAGTTGGCTACTTGACTGGCAATAATAGCTTGTTCGCCTAAACTCGACACATCTGAATGCAGACATAGCATCTGTTCGAGTAAGGTAGAACCAGTGCGCGGCAAACCAAGGATAAAAATAGGCGTAAAACTCGTGGTTTTAGCTCGGTGATATTTTTGTGCATTTGAATTTGTTTGGATCGCTGCAAAAAGATCGCGCAAATCGTTCACTCGATAATCGCACATAGATAATTGAAGCTGGTTAGCAACTTTCCAGTGTGCAAATGCTTGTGTACTTTGTTTTCCTAATTCGAAGTAGCGACCAAGCGCGTAGCTAACAATCATTTGCAATTTGTTATCGCTGGCCGAGTTATTGTCGACCTTGTCGCTGTTAGGCGCATTAGGAGAGATGTTGTCAGATAAGTCGTCAATGTTAGGTAATGTATTATTTATTGCGCTGAGAGCAGTATGCGCTTGGTCTATATCTTGCGTTTGACCCAGGTTGAGTTTGAGTAACCATGCATAACTACTGAGTAAGTTGTCATTTGAATAGCTTATACAGTCAGAGGCCAACTTGTCCGCTTTAATCAGTTGACCTACTTCTCTGTAAAAATTAGCCGCTCGATAGATAACCACAGCGTTTTTAGGAAATTGAGTTAGGGCAAAGTTGATTACGGTTTCAACATCACTGACGGAATTAACCATTTCAAACGCGTCAGCTAATTTAAAAAGAGGCTCATATTGTGTTGGCAATAATTGGCAAGCGTTAGAGAGTTGTGCAATTGCTGAGTCAAACTCTTCCACGCTGAGTAGTGCAGATCCAAAATAATAACAGACATCACCGCGCTTCGGTGCCGATTTTTGTAACTCTGAGAATAGCCTAAAGGCACGTTTGAAATCACCATTTGCAACCGCACCTTGCGCTACGTTGAGGCGTTTTTCAAAAGAAGCATGTGAGTCCTGCAAAGTCAAAATAATACGTATCCACAATTAACGAGTGCAAGTAAAAATGCCATATAAGAGAGTGTAAATAAAGAAAAATTAATGCTAGAAAAAAGCCTTGTCGTTTAGACCAAGGCTTTTTTAGCGTGTTTACTGCTTAGAAGCTATAAGTTGCTTGTAAGTAGTAGAAACCACCATTGATACCAAATGGAGAGGTTTCATAGAAAACACCACCCCATGTGTTATTGCTGATGCCTTCAGAAGCCTGAAGGCTTGCCGGTATGTCTATGCGTTGAGCATCTTGGTCAAAGATGTTTTGTGCACCTGCAGTGAGAGTGAATTCTTCGGTTAGGAAATAACTAAATTCAAAGTCAACAGTAACCGCGGCATCGGCTGTAATAGCAGTCGCATCATAATCTACGTGGACACCTTGGTATTCGCCATAGTAATTAACACGTGTAAAAAATGAGAACTCATCCATGCTTTGTGCCCATGTTGCCGTGGCACGATGGTTAGGAAGGTCTTCTTCTAAACGCTTAACTTTAAAAGCACCAGTGATAGCACTAAATCTATCAACTTTAGTTTCGTTCCAGTTATACGCCATGCTGAAGGTAGAGTTTCCACCCATAAACTCAGTAGCGTAGTTAGCAACTAAATCGATACCCTGTGTTGTGGTATCAAAATCGTTAGTGAAGAAACTTACCTGTGCCAACCCTGCAACATTCGGCACCCCTGCCGCGATAAGTGTTGCTTTGTTTGCGTCGCTTAAGTTGATTTTCTCAGATTGACTGATACGGTCTTCAACTTCGATGTTGTAATAATCAAGCGTAACAAAAACATCACCTAAGCTATATACAGCGCCTAATGTGTAACTCTTTGAGTCTTCCGGCGTTAGCTCAGTACCACCTAATTCAACCGAAATTGGATTAGTTGGAGGAAGTAACGCAGAATCAACCAATACACCACTGCTTAAGTTGGTTTGCACGTTACTTACGTTAGCTTGGCCAACGGTAGGTGCTCTAAAGCCTGTGCTATATGAACTTCTCAAAGAAAAATCATCGTTTACATGGTACTGGCCAGCTAACTTGAAGTTAGCAGTAGAACCAAAAGTGTCATAGTCTTCGTAGCGAACAGCAACACCTAGTAAAAACGCTTCGGTGAATGGAATTTCTGTATCTAGATAAACCGCATAGTTACGACGAGTTGACACACCTTGATCAGACGGTTTGAAACCAGGGAAACCGTTTGAACCAACGCTGAAACCTTGGTCAAACAAAGGTCCGTTTTCAAACGAAGCAACGTCACCGGCAATAACTTCAAAGCTTTCTTCACGCCATTCTAAACCACCAGCAATGTTCACTTCGCTATATAAATCGAAATCAAATTGCTTCACCAGGTCTAGGTTGAAGCTCTTTTCAAGTTGAATATATTTACCTGGAGCGAAATCGCGAGGAGTATCTGGACCTAACGAAGAGTTCAAGGTATTAAAGATGAGAAACGCTGATTCACTGCGACCCACTGAACCGCTGACATCATAGAACCAACCTTCAGCAACACCGCTTTTGATTTCACCCTTGGTACCAATAACTAAGGATGTATCGGTAATGTTACCACCAAAGTTTGGTGTGAAACCTTCAGCAATGTCTTGGTTATGGGCAAAACAGTTTGCGCCAGATAGCTGACCTAATGCGGTTGGATCAGGCAAACCATTTGCTGCAATTTCAACAACTGGGCAGTTTAATTGTTGTGACAAACCATCTAACGAACCCACTAAGATAGTTGCTGGAGCAGCATCCCATGCTGTCTGACCTGCTTCATCGTCATCACCCGGACGGTAACCAGCAGTGCCACCAACATTACGCACGATACCGCCATACACACCAGGGCGTGTAGTCGGGTTGCGGTAGTAAAAACCACCGCGTACATCGCGTTCAGAATAGTTTCCGAACATGTAGAACTCTTTATCATCGCCTAAATCAAGACCAATGTTACCAAAAATGGTTATGTCGTCTTTTACTTCAGGTGAACCCCAGATTTGCGCTGGGTTTGCAACATTTAAACCGGCTTGTTCGAATGCAGTAGCATCGGCACGCTGAACACTTCGACTGGTGGCATCAGAATTTTTATACTGGAAACTCAGGTTAGCGAAACCATCCGCTGTAAACGGTAAACCCACGTTTCCTGATAGTTGACTTGTATCGCCATCGCCTTCGTAATACGAACCTTGACGAAGCGACAATGAACCGCCTTCAGCACTGTCCTTTAGGACGAAGTTAATTACACCAGCGATTGCGTCAGAACCGTATTGCGCTGCAGCGCCGTCACGAAGTACTTCAACTTGCTTCAATGCAACGCTAGGAATAACACTGATATCTGGGCCTTGAGCACCATCGTTAATACCACCACCTAAGAAGGCGATAACAGAGGAACGGTGACGGCGTTTGCCGTTGACCAAAATTAGTGTGCTATCTGAAGATAAACCGCGCAAGTTAGCTGGACGCACTAGTGTTGCTGCATCACTGATCGGGTTTGCATGTACGTTTAATGAAGGGATTGTACCTTTCAATAATTCAAGCATGTCTGTGTTGCCGCCTTTGCCAAGTTCATCACCACCGATAATATCGATTGCGACGGGTGAATCAGCGATTGAGCGGGGTGCTGCACGACTACCTACAACCGCGATTTTTTCAACCATGGATGCTTTCTTGTCGTCTTCTTGTTGTGCTAGTGCAGGTATTGCAAAAGTGAGGGATGCGGCAGCACTAACGGCTAAACCAATACGCACACTTCTGGTTAATAATGTGAGGTTGTTTTTCATGTGTTATTCCGTTTATAAATGTTAATTATAAATTTTTAATAAGTTGCGTTTTCTGTTTTTATTATTCGCAATCTTCAAGATATAGTTCCCTTTAATCCGACGTTTCAACGTGCTTAAGATTTAAACGTTGAAGCGCGCAAATTACCTTGCCTAAATTTAAATTACAATTAGCTCAAAGTCTATAATATATTGATTTTTTGCAAACGGAATACGCTTTTTTTTTGTGTTTTAGTATTCGTTGTGTCGAGTGGATACCAGTGTAGCTGGGGTTTTCGGAAGGACACTTGTTAAACATAGCGAACTAATTTTTAACATAAGGTTAACTAATATTAAATTGAACTAAATAAGGCTAAAAGTAATAAATGACATTAACCAGCTTAGGAAACACCAAAGTCCATGGCGTTTCCTATCTATGTAATATTCAAGTCGAATTTCGTTAGTACTTTCAAACTGAATTTTACGCCTCAGTTGGCTACAAATCCAAAACTATCAGGTATCTTTACGGTAAAGCGAAATGTAGTTCTTAGTTTAAGCCCAATATTTTTTTACCTTGTTTAAAGGTAATATCAACTGGAATTTGTGCATCTGACAGTTTCTGCAAATCGGCGGCTAAATCAGGTTTAATGACACCCATCGTTGCAACCATGTCAGATACGCCTGCATAGTTTCCATCTCCCTGTAGCACAAGAATTTTGTTTGAGAGTGCGTCTATTGCATTACCCATTTTTTCGATGTCAACTAAATACAAGCCTTCTTCATTGCGTTTGAACGCACCTTCTTGTTTGAAAAAGTTAAACCTAACCATGTTTGCTTTGCCATGCGCACTTGAGGCTCCGAAACGAATTGAACGGAAGATCCCAGCCATGAATGTCACATAGTAGTCTTCCAAAACCCCTTCAGTTATTGCGCCCTTTTCAAGTAACTGACGCACCATATAAAGGCCTAATATATCTGCTTTACCTTCCTCTAAGGCCGAAGAGTGCTCTTTTAATGCTTGTCTAACAGTGCCTTCACCACTTAACAGGTTTTTGATACCTAATCCATGAGCGACTTCATGAAACATGGTGTTGCCAAAAAACGCGTCAAACGTGACGTGTTTGCGTTGCTGTTCAACAATTAATTGCTGTGCAATGGGTAACATGATGAAGTCGAATTTGGCACGCATGGCATTTTTCAGTTGTAATCTGCGTGTGCCTTTTTGCAATTGTACTTCTTCGTCGTTTGGCAAATTTATTGCAATCGTTTTGCTACCGGCATTTGAATGCCCCGCATAATAGATAACGTCATAGGCATTTAAATCCGCATCTGTGCCAGGCATTTGGGCTTTGTAAGCTTCATCAACGGGTAAGCCTTTTTGTAATTCAGGAAGGTAAGCGGCGTACTTCGCTAGTTTTTCACTCCAAGATAGGTCTTTTAATAACACGTATGATTCAAAGGCTGCTCTGTAGCCGTATAACTGGTCTTCATAAACTTCAATTGGCCCAATAACCACATCAATAGGATTGGTTTTCATGTCCATCCAAGCGAAGTCGGATGCTTGATAGTTATCAGTTAATAAGGCTTTTGCTCGCATATTCAAATAGCTGGCAAAGGACTTGTTTTCAGCTAATGTGGCTGCTTGCTCTAACAGCTCAGCAGCGGCGGTTAGTTCGGACTTGTACACTTGTGAATATTTTTGTGTGCTCAAATTTCCGTTTTTGTCACGAACGACAATAGAGTAAAGGCCTTGTTTATCTTCAAAATTAGCGGCTTCGAATTCTTCTTTACTCATATCCGCCGGATAAAATTGTGCGCCTTTTGATTTCTCTTCCATTCCGGATAAAAACGCAGTGTCACCGTTTAATCTATCCCATGGACCATAGTTAATATCAGCAAAGGCTCTAATTTTCGGATCCTCAATGCTTGCTAAAAAGCCAGATTTGTCTTGACCAAACGCTTGTTTCCAAAACAAGTCATCCATAATTTTAGATGCATCAATAAGCACACTCAACATCTTCTTTTGATTCGGGGAATAGCTTGATAAATCGGCGGTTAATTCAACCGGATAATAGATGTCGAGTCTTGACTCATCGACAAGTAGCGTTGATTGCGCAGCAACGGGTGTTTGTTCAGATGTGTTTTCTTGCGTTTCAGTTGCTGGTTTTGAACATCCTGCCAATGAAGCAATAACAACAACGGCGATTGCGCTGAGGACAGTAATTTTATATTTATGCATGATTTACCCTATTTTATTATTATTTTAACTGATTTGTACTATTTTAGGCAGGTTTGTAGCATGCATGTATGAACACTGCCTTAACTAAATTTTAAGACACAACGTCATCTGATTGCAAATGTAACTTTTGTTATTTACGCAAATATTAAGAGCGATGGTAGGCGCCATATCCGTCCATATATGGCAAACTCACAAGCATTAAAATGAGTTTAGATGGATACTCGCGGCGAGGAGCCTTAAAAGCATCTGCCGCAGAAGTTGTTGCGATTGTTTGATAATTGCAGCAATGTATTTCCAGTCAGATGTGTGGGTCAATTATTGAGTTGTCCACGGTCAGTATTTGTGGGTAATCTACATTGTCGATAGATGTCGTCATGCTTTTATAATGAGCATATTAAGCCTTATTTGTATATTCCGTTACTTTTAATACTTATAGTGAAAACGCCTTCCAAAATGCTGTTTTGGTTTCTGTTAAGCCGAGAGATCTGGAAATATTGTATTAATTTGCACCTGTTTTAGTCCCCAGTGATGTTGTAACCCTCTGGCAATCCACTGTCTCACATCGGATGTAGGCATTAAATCTCTAGCTTCAAATAAGTGATTCTGGGAAAGTCCGGGCCACTTACCTAAGACTTGACCCCCTTGCGGAATATTACCGCCAAGCATGAATAAACAGCTTGCCGTGCCATGATCTGTTCCGGCCGTGCCATTTAATGCAACGGTTCTGCCAAATTCCGTTGTTACTATCACTAATGTATCCTTAAACGATTCTCCGAGTCCTTCTTGTAAAGACTGTATGCCTTCATCAAGCATAGTAAATTGCCGATGTAGGCGGCCAGCTTGGTTATTGTGAGTATCCCAGCCACCGACCTCAAGCATAGCGCAATTAATGTTGTCGTCATTTTGTAGTATTTCACCGCATCTATTCGCTAGCAGCGTAAACTTTGGTCGTGTTTTACCTGTCGACATCATATTTGGCTTATCGCGTTGTTCCTTTGCTTGCTGCAATAACGTTGCTAATTCCTCGTCGTTCTCATACAGCAGTTCTAGTTGGTCGAGCAGATCATCGTCGGCGGCTTTAAAACTGGATGGATACCATGTAATTGTTAAGGGCTCTTTATTCTTATTCGCTGAGGGCTCTTTATTTGCTGAGGGCTCTTTATTCGCTGAGGGCTCTTTACTCGCTGAGGGCTCTTTACTCGTGCGCAACGCGATAGGGACGGTGCGAGAAATAGCCAGACCTTGGCCATGGTATTGTTGTAGGGCTCTTGCCATCCAACCATTTTCGTGATCAATGTCGTTTAGGCCACTTTCCATCTGGTCTTGCGCGTCAAAATGTGATCGTTCCCTGTAGCCACTAGCGACTGCAATTACTGGGGAAAATTGTTTGTTTTTGTATAATTGGTGCAAATGCTTAAATGCGGGGTGCAAAGCAAAACCATTGTCTAGAGGCAGCAGAGACCCTTTAATGTCATTGAGAATATTCGCACGATAAGCGAAGTAGTCAGGATCAAAAGCCGGAATAACCGCATGCAGTGAATCCATCGCACCGCGTAACATTATCCAAACCACTTTTTTATTTTTAGTGTCAGTCGCTTGCTTGTCAGTAGCATGTGCGATCGCTGCACCTATTGTCGGAGTGGATAAAAACACACACCCAGCAATTGTTGAGCGTATGAATTCTCTGCGTGGATTCTTTATATTGGTCATCGCGTTATCTCCTCAAAAATTCTGGACTCATAAATAATATCGCTAAGCCCTGTTGTTTACTCTCTGCACGCATTATATGTTGGGCTGTTGAGGGACTCAATAAATCGCCCAACGCTACCATTGCAACCTCAATTGGCGACATTTTAACTTGCCCCGCGATATGCTCAGCCCATTCAATGCGATCCATAAGCGCAGATGCACTTGCCCAATCTTGTGCGTTATCAGAAAAGCCAGCGGGCGAGCCGGATGAGTAGGGTGCTTGTCCCAATATTTCTAAGGTTTTAAGAATATCTGGTTTGGTGTTTCTAAGTTGGCAAGCTCGCTGCAGTGAAATGACGTATTCTCTGGGTGTTTTGAACTTGCTTGACTTTGGCAACCAACTCAATGGATGTCCAATCATGATTGTCACGACACTTGGGATATGACCTCTGGTATCTACCCAACGTTTTGCCATTTGCTGAACCAGCGTTTGCGGTGGTGAATCAGCTATAAAGTGTTTCGCGATCTTATACGATAGATGCTGTGCAGTTTGATCATGAGTTGCAAGACTGTTAAGCATATCAACAGCTTGTTGATCACTATTACGCGTTGCAGCAGCGTAACGTTTGCCTAATAATATTTTTTCTCCAGGTTCGTGTGCATATGCTTTAAACACAAAACCCAGTGCTTCGCGCTTTTTCTTACCCCCAATACTCCAACCGGTTAAGGATTTTGAAAGGGCCTGCACGTCGCTTTGTGTATAACCCCCATTAACCCCCAATGTATGCAACTCTAAAATTTCGCGACCTAAGTTTTCATTCAATCCACGTTTTTGGCGCTTCAGGCCGAGTGCTGAGTTAGGCCCAATTGAACTCTCATTATTCAAGTAATATAACATCGCTGGATGCCGAGTAACTGATACTAACATGTCGGCAAAATAACCATTTAGATGCGGCGCTATCGCTTCAGATTCTAATGTGGGGGCGATTGTTCGCATGTTCGCATTGGTATTACTAAGGCTAAAGTGGTTAGCAAAAAAGTCTTGTAGCCGTGCTTGCAATGGTTGTTCGGTTTGGATCGCTTGTAGTATGATTTGTGCACTGAGCTTTTTGCTGCTGTTGATCATTTCTCGACGTTTGTCTTTGAGCGACGTTATCGCTTTATTATTTTCCGCAGATTGCTGTATCATTTTTCTATCATGTCGGTAGGCGAATATTTGTTTGAGGGCCTGTTCACTTGTCCATTTAGGGTTTTGAATAGAATAATCGCGGAGCTGATCTAATAACCATTTTTTTGGATCTTGAATATTCAACTTCGCTAAGGCAGGTGTCGCACCATAACCAAAGCGGTTAAACGCGATGTACAGGGAACTTTTTTGCATATTCTACTCAAAAAATTTAATGTTCTTATACGGACTGCTTATAGACCAGCCCACTACGGACTGCTTATAGACCAGCCCACTAGACTCAAAATAGTTACCGATTCAGCATACTGCTAGCTGCTGTAAACGACAATCTACATTACACTATCTTTACACTTTACTTTTATCGCAGGTTTTCGCCTAACATTTGGCGGTTGTAGTGACCTTTACAGTAATTAAGGGGATAATTAAGTCGCTATAGCGTGTCACGTTAACAACCTGATTCAAATTTGGGTTATTATACCAAACAGTTATCGCAAACAGCTATTACAACACAGCTATTACAACACAGCTATTACAACACAGTTATCGTTACTGCTAGGAAACCGCTAATTACTATGCCTACTATTGAATTTGATGCACCAAAAGAACTCCAACACGTTTATCTTGTAGGTGGGGCTGTGCGCGATAAACTGTTAGGCGTTGCGTGCAACGATAGAGATTTTGTGGTGGTAGGTGAAAGCACAGAAAATATGGAAGGTCTCGGCTTTCAATCAGTAGGTGATGATTTTCCAGTTTATCTTCACCCCAAAACAAAAGAAGAATATGCGCTGGCACGAACTGAACGTAAAACAGGTAATGGATATCGGGGGTTTGCTGCAGATGCGAATAAAAATATCACGTTGGAATATGACTTAGCGCGCCGTGATCTAACCATTAACTCAATGGCGATGGATAAATATGGACGCATTTTTGACCCTTACAATGGTCAAGAAGATCTTATCAATAAAGTGTTAAAACATACTACTGAATCGTTTGCTGAGGATCCTGTTAGAGTATTGAGAGTGGCTCGTTTTTATGCGCGTTTAGGACCACAATGGCAAATCCATAAGTCAACAAAACAGCTCATGTCTGATATGTTTAATAATGGTGAACTAACACACTTGGTAGCAGAGCGGGTATACAAAGAAACGGAGCGGGCATTGATGGAGCCTTACCCGTATTTGTTTTTCGAAACACTGATAGATTTTGGCCTTTTCCCAGAGCTGGCAAATATGCGAGGGGTTCCTCAACCCTTTAAACATCATCCTGAGGGTGACGTGTTTGTGCATACGATGCTAGTTTTGCAGCGTGCAGCGGATTTACACTTTGACTTACCGACCAGATTTGCGGCGTTAACTCATGATTTTGGTAAGCCCGTAGCGTTTGCAAGATATGCAAAATTGTACCAACATGAACAGCTCGGAATTGAGGTCATTGAGCGCTTTTGTCAGCGCTTAAAAATACCTAAGAAACTCACAGAAATAGCCAAGCTGACGAGTGATAACCACACTCAATGTCACAGAATTAGAGAGTTAACACCTAAAAAACTACATGTCTTTTTAATTGATAATATGAACGTACTGAAAAATGAGCTTCGATTCTTTCAATTCTTAGATGCTTGTCGGTGTGACGCTCAAGGAAGAGGGCCTACATTGGTTAATAAACCTTATCCGCAGTCTGACATTGCAAAGTCGTATTTGTTATCTTTAAAAAAGCTTGATACAAAAAAGATAGTTAAACAGGCCATACTGAATGGCTGCGTAGGCGAGCAAATTAGCGATCAGCTGCGCATTGCTGAAATAGAGAATATTCGTGTCCATCAAATGAGCATGGGGCAGTAATGAGCGAAATAGATGATTTCGTCTCACAGTAACCTTTGTCGTTAATACAAATCTAACGACCCCATTAAAAGTAAACATAGCTTGAGGTTGACGTCACCTCCGCTGTTATAAATAAATGCAAGGTAAGTCATGATACCAATATGTCGATATTCACTTTCGAAGCTAGCTCTTTTTTCAATCGGACTTAGTATTTTATCAAGTCAAGCAATTGCATCAATAGACGTATCTAATGCGGGTTATTTTAGAACCCCTAGTATTCACGATAATACAATTGTATTTGCTGCTGAAGGCGACTTATGGAGAGTCAATCATCAAAGTGGATTGGTAAAAAATGAAGCGGTGAGACTAACCACGCATTCTGCTGAAGAAATAACGCCCTTCATTTCACCAAGTGGTCAACAGGTGGCTTTTTCTGCAAATTATGAAGGTACTATTGAGGTGTATTTAACCTCTGTAACAGGCGGTGCACCAAAACGTATTACGTTTGAAAATAGCCGAGCAATGGTTAAAGGGTGGACCCAAAGCGGAGACATTGTATATGCAACATCGACAACGATTACGGGCCCCGCGAACAGTTGGGTGCTTAAAACAGTCGATCCTAAGACCTTAGTTGTTAATAATATTCAAGTCTCAGATGCGGTAGAAGGCGTTATTGATGATAAAACCAATACGCTTTATTTTGTGCAGCATGGCCTGCAAATATCAACGGATAATGCTAACCAATATAAAGGTGGAGCAACGGGTGAGCTGTGGCAGTATAACTTGGATAATGTAGAGGAAGCGACAAAATTAACCGAGGCGCACACTGGGTCGGTAAAAAATCCGATGCTATTTAATCAACACCTCTACTTCATTAGCAACCAAAGCGGTATCGACAATTTATGGCGTATGTCATTAAATGGCGAAAACGCTGAACCCGTCACCAAATATATTGAATGGGGAGTTCGCAGTGCCTCTATGCACAATGGCACAATTGCCTATCAACTTGGTGCAGATATTATTATCTTAGATCTAGTGCAAAATAGCAGTGAAAAAGTAAGTATTGCACTCACGTCAGATTTTCCGCATTTGCGTGAACGCTGGATTGAAAAGCCACTCGAGCGCCTATCGCACGTCTCATTATCGCCAAAAGGCAATAAAGTCGTTGTAACCGCCAGGGGCAGAATTGCCGTCGCCGGGACAGACACTAAAAGACTGGTAGAAATCAATACAAAGCCGACGTCTCGCAGCAGAAATGCAATCCTCAATATCGATAATAAATCGGTTTTTACATTCAATGACGACAGTGGTGAAAGTGAAGTTTGGCAGTTTTGGTTAGATGGTCAAACACCGCCAAAAAAATTGACTAATGATGGCAAGACATCACGCTTAAATATGTGGTTGTCGCCCGATGGCTCAAAACTCGCGCATGATACAAAACAGGGGGAGTTGTTCCTGTTAGATATTGCATCGGGTGAAAATACCCTATTATTGAATAACATTGCTTCTGGCGTTAGCAGTTTTAACTGGTTCAAAGATAACGATACCATTGCGCTTGCTTACGTTAAGGCGGGTAACGAGCGTACGTCAGTGATACTGCATTCATTATCACAAGAAAAGTCAGAAACGCTAACCAGTCAGAAGTATGAATCATACTCACCTACATTTAGTGCCGACGGTAAGTGGTTGTATTTTTTATCAGACCGAAACTTTAATGCAAACCCGAACAGTCCATGGGGTGATAGAAATATGGGGCCTGCGTTTGATCGTAAGGCAGAAATCTATGCTATTGCATTAAACGCAGCCTCAAAGTTTCCATTTGCACAACCTCAGGAACGCATCGGATTATTATCTAAAACTGACGATGAAGACGTTGATAAAATTGAAGAAAATGAGGATGATGCGTTCCCAAGTGACGAGCAAGATGAAAGCGATAAGTTACAAGACCAAATGTCATCTAAGAAAAACGCTGACGCAGATCAAAAAACATCAATCGAGATTACGTGGCAAGGTATTCAGAAACGGCTTTGGAAAGTACCGGTAAGTGCGGGTAATTATTCACAGCTGTCCGCGAATTCTCGTTTCTTATACGTTATTGACCAAGTGAATGAACCTAATTCAAGACCTGATTTAAAGTCAATTGGGATTAAATATGACCCCTCTTTAAAAACCTATACATCAGCAATTAGTGCTTACGAACTGTCTAAAGACGGTGAATCAATCCTCATACAGAAAGGTCGTCGCGCTGCTACTTCAATGTATGTAGTGTCTGCGGGCTCGATCTTCCCTAGTAATGCGCGAGACAATATGGTGCAGACTCAAGGCTGGAAAATCAGAATTGAGCCTCGTAATGAATGGCGTCAAATATTTAAAGATGCTTGGCTTATGCACAGAGATTCGTTGTTCGAAACGGATATGCGTGGTGTCGATTGGTTGGCTACTAAAGCGAAGTATGAACCTTTATTAAAAAGATTGACAGACAGGCGCGAGCTAAACGATATTTTTAAGCAAATGATGGGTGAATTGAATGCCTTGCACTCGCAAGTAAGAGGTGGTGACATTATCGACAATGATGAGACCGCTTCCTCGTCTTCGTTAGGTGCTGCATTTCTCGACTCTGTCGATGGCGTCTTGGTTTCGCATATTTACCTGCACGATCCTGAATTACCAGATGAAGCCTCGCCCTTGGCCAGTCCCGGCGTCAATGCGATGAACGGCGACATTGTGAAAGCAATCAACAATACGGCCATCACAACCGTTGCTGATTTAGTTAAACAACTGAAGTTTCAGTCAGGCAAGCAGGTTTTATTAACTTTGGAACGTAATGGTGAACAAATTAATACCATTGTTAAACCTGAATCGAGTGGAAATGAAGGGCGCTATAGATACCGCAATTGGGTCTATTCGAATGCAAGTAAAGTTGCTGAGCAAGACCAAGATATCGGTTATTTGCATCTGTATGCAATGACAGGAAGCGATCTGTCCACCTTCGCAAAGGAATTTTACGCTCAATATAAAAAACAGGGTTTGATTATTGATGTACGCCGCAATAGAGGAGGTAATATCGATAGTATTATTATTGAAAAACTATTAAGACGCGCATGGTCATTTTGGCAAAGCACCAATGGCCAACGTTCGACCAATATGCAGCAAGCCTTTAGAGGCCATTTGGTGGTGTTAGCGGATGAGTTCACTTATTCAGATGGTGAAACATTTACTGCCGGAATTAAAGCCTTAGATTTAGGCACTGTAATTGGAAAACAAACCGCAGGTGCTGGTGTTTGGCTCAGTGGCGGTAACTCGGTTGTTGATGGCGGTATGGCAAGGGTAGCTGAATTCCCAGTATTTGCGATGGACGGGCGCTGGATCACAGAAGGGCGTGGTATTTCGCCAGACATTGAAGTCAACAATATGCCACACGCTACATATAAAGGCATTGATGCGCAGTTAAATAAAGGCATTGCTTATTTACAAGAAAAAATTAAAGAACAACCTATTCCTGAATACAAAGCGAAACCATTTCCTCCAATAGATGCGACAGCGGACGACATTAAATGAAAAAAACCTTGTTAGCTATATTTCTCGTTTTAGGCTCAGTAATACTGATTATGTGGCTAATCTCACCCGTTAGGCCGGTGGCGTGGTCACCCGATCCGGATAACGGCTTAACTGGTGTCTATACGCCAAACGATGGACTCTTCGAGCGAGATAGTGTTGGCATACAACAGCAGTTCTTGGTCGATGTCGGCAAAGGCCCTGAAGATATTGTTATTGGTGAAGATGGCTATTTGTATACGGGCTATGATGATGGCCGAATTGTAAGGGCGCTGGTGGCGGACTTACTAGCAGCATATAGCAACTCGAGCATAACTTCTAACGCGCAAAATTCACTCTCTGGTGGTATCGCTTTTGAGGAGTTTGCTAATACACAAGGGCGACCTTTAGGTTTGCGCTTTGATGCTGCAGGCAACTTAATTGTTGCCGATGCAGTCAAGGGTATTTTATCCATTGATAAACAGCGTAATATACGTGTTTTAGTAGATGAATATGAGGGTAAAAAACTACTTTTTGTTGACCATCTCGACATTGCTAACGACGGGACTATTTGGTTTAGTGATGCATCGACTAGGTTCGATATGCTTAATTTTGTTTATGATTTTTTGGAAGCAAGCTCAACAGGCAGATTACTGAGCTACAATCCTACAACGGGCGAAACACGCTTAAGAATGGACAATCTGTTTTTTGCCAATGGCGTTGCCGTTGGCCCCAATGATGAATTTGTGCTAATAAATGAAACGGGTAAAGCCAAAATTCATCGTTTATGGTTGCAAGGGGATAAAGCCGGCAGCCGTGATATTTTCATTGAGCAACTTCCAGCAATGCCGGACAATTTATACTTTAAAGATGGTATCTTTTGGGTTTCACTCGTTACCTTGCGCGACCCTTTGGTTGAAGGCTTAGCGCAAAACCCGTTTCTACGCAGGCTTATCGGCGGTGTACCCAAGAGCCTATTAAAAGCCAGTTCTCATTATGGCTTTGTGATTGGTGTTACACCTGAAGGCGACGTCATCCAAAACCTGCAATCTGCAAAAGGTTATCAAAGCATCACTACGGCAATAGAATTTCAAGGTCATTTGTTTTTAGGTTCTCTAGACAACAGCAGTATAGCGGTTATCAAAATAGACTGACACCTTTGTAGATTAAGCTTGGCGTCTTATTTTTTGGCGTCGGGACGGTATTTTTTAACCATGCCTTGTAGAAAGTTTCTTAGAAGCTGATCGCCACAAGCCTTGTAGCTGCGGTGATCAGGTTTGCGAAACAGCGCCGATAGCTCACCTTTACTAAATCGAAAGTTGGCGTATTTAAGGACTTCAATCATATCGTCATCACGATAAGACATCGCAATTCTAATTTTACGTAGTATTTCGTTGTTACTTAAACGCTCTTCGCCTTTTAGCAATTGAGGCTCAATCCCTTCTTGCTTGCCGCGTCTTTTAATAATCAAGCCGTCTAAAAACAGAGAAATGATTTTGTCACGACAAAGAATAAAGCCAGGTTCCTCTTCTTTTTTCATTATTCGCTGTAAGTATTCGGTTTCCATGTCGTAATTGGCCAACTTAAATAGGTCGATAGCAGAACCATCGTTAAGTTTCAGGGCGAAACGTAAGCGGCGTAGAACGTCATTGTGGATCATAATTTACTTGTCACGGAATAAAAAAGGCGAGTATATACTAAGGGTTAGCAACTTTATACCGCTTATCAATTGCAAGCGGCCCAAATGAAAGCCATTCATGCGCTATTCTTGGTTTAATAAACAGCAATAATCATGTATAGTGCGCGCGATTTTCAACAATCGTGCGCAACGCTTTTTGCCACGTTAATAATTTTTTATATTCGGACGTTTCTTTGATTACTACAGCAAATATTACCATGCAGTTTGGCGCGAAGCCACTTTTTGAAAACATATCAGCTAAATTCGGTAACGGCAATCGTTACGGACTAATCGGTGCAAATGGCTGTGGTAAATCTACCTTCATGAAAATTATGACAGGCGAGCTGCAACCGACTTCAGGCAACATATCTATCACCCCAGGTGAAAGATTAGGAACCTTAAGTCAAGACCAATATGCCTTTGAGAAGTTCTCAGTGGTTGACGCAGTTATCATGGGTGATGCTAATCTTTGGGAAGTGAAACAAGAAAGAGACCGAATTTACTCTCTACCAGAAATGTCTGAAGATGACGGTATGAAGGTAGCAGACTTAGAGTCAGAATTTGCTGAAATGGATGGTTATACTGCCGAAGCAAGAGCAATTGAACTGTTAGTCGAAGCTGGTATTCATCAAAAGTACCACTTTGGCCTAATGTCTGAAGTTGCGCCAGGTTTGAAGTTAAGAGTACTTATCGCCCAAGCGTTATTTTCAAACCCAGATATTTTACTTTTAGACGAACCAACTAACAACTTGGATATTTACACCATTAAGTGGTTAGAAGACGTTTTGAACCAACGTAAATGTACCATGGTTATCGTGTCCCACGATCGCCACTTCTTAAACTCAGTTTGCACACACATGGCCGATATCGACTTTGGTGAATTGCGCATTTACCCAGGAAACTATGAGTCGTATATGGCAGCAGCTGCATTAGCGCAAGAACAAATACATCGTGAAAATGATAAAAAATCTATTGAAATTGAGGAGCTTCAAGGGTTCGTTGCACGTTTCTCTGCAAATGCCTCAAAAGCCAAGCAGGCTTCATCTCGCGCCAAAAAATTAGAAAAAATAGAATTAACTGAAGTTATTTCCTCAAGCCGTCAAACACCGTTTATTAATTACAAACAGCATAGAAAACTGCATCGTTTAGCACTTGAACTAACTAATATAACGCATGGTTTTGATGGCGAAACGTTATTTAAAAGTAATGAAATTCTCCTAGAAGCGGGTTCAAAATTAGCCGTCATCGGTGAAAATGGAGCGGGTAAAACGACGTTTTTGCGTTGTTTAATGGAAGAATTAAAAGTCAATGGCGGCATTGTGAAATGGTCGGAAAATGCGACTATCGGTTACTGCCCGCAAGACACCACTGAGGACTTTTCGGCTGACATTACTTTGTTTGATTGGATGTCTAAATGGCGAACGCCAAAACATGATGACTTGGCCGTAAGAGCAATATTAGGTCGCTTACTATTTACTTCTGATGACGTTAACAAAAAAGTGAATGTATGTTCAGGTGGTGAAAAAAACAGACTCATGTTTGGTAAGTTGATGATGTTAGATATTAATGTGCTTATTATGGATGAACCTACTAACCACATGGACATGGAAGCGATTGAAGCACTCAATAAAGCGTTGAAAAACTTCGACGGTACACTCATTTTTGTTAGCCACGACAGAGAGTTTGTTTCAACATTGGCAACCAGCATCATTGAAGTTAAAGACGAAAAACTTAACTACTTCAAAGGGACTTACGATGAGTATACGAGTCTTTCTCGCTAGTTCCGACTAGCTCCCCACAGACTATTTATGTTGTATTTAAAAACGGTCATTTCGACATCGAAATGACCGTTTTTATTGTTGGTAACATTTAGATACTAATTAAACCGCTAATTTATCCATCAGTTGTTCAATTTTCATTCTGACGCTGTTAGTTTAGATAAGTTGAAAACAGTCATGTTACGGATTAGCTTGTGGTTATTTGTCTGATTTTGCCATAAAAGCGATCATAAAGTGATGTGTCAAGTGCTCTATAAAGTGCGCTATAAAATAATAATAAACGGTTGAAGAGGACGCTATGTTAAGTATCTCCGGTATTACAAAAACCTACGACAATGGGGTGAACGCATTAAATGATGTGAACATTACTATTCCTAATGGTCTGTTTGGTTTGTTAGGCCCCAATGGTGCAGGTAAGTCGTCGTTAATGAGAACCATAGCAACACTGCAACCGGCTGATGCAGGCACTATTACCTTTGATGGTATTGATGTGTTGTTGCAACCTAATGAGCTGCGTCAACGTTTAGGTTATTTGCCTCAGGATTTTGGCGTTTATCCGCGTATTAGTGCTTATGATTTACTTGATCATCTGGCTATTTTAAAAGGTATTGCGAATAAGGCCGAACGCCAAGAGGCAGTTAACGGTTTGCTAGCTCATGTTAATCTTTTTCAACATCGTAGAAATGCAGTGAGTGGTTTTTCAGGCGGAATGCGGCAACGCTTTGGGATTGCTCAAGCCTTGCTGGGAAATCCGGACCTGCTTATTGTGGATGAGCCAACTGCGGGGCTAGATCCAGAAGAGCGCAATCGTTTTCATAACTTATTGGTGACACTGGGGGAGGACAAAGTCATTATCTTGTCCACCCATATAGTGGATGACGTATCTGAATTGTGTGCTGATATGGCGGTATTAGGTGCCGGCGAAATACTATTGCAAGGGAATCCGATTGAAGTAACCAATAACCTCGAAGGAAAAATTTGGCGAAAAATTGTCAGCATGGATGAAGCAAAAGAAATTGAAGCAAATATGGCATTAATATCTAAACGCTTGTTTGCCGGCAGAACTGTCGTTCATGTCATGGCCGACATACCACCTGAAGGCTTTGAGTCTGCGCCAACAAATTTAGAAGATGTTTACTTTTCTACCTTACATCAACAACGCACTAACGCGATCTAAGGGACTATCATGTTTTTAAAGATGCTCGCGTTTGAATGGCGTTATTACATCAAACAACCTTCTTTTATTGTCACCTGTTTGGTGTTTTTCTTACTGCCTTTTTTAATCATGACTATCGAAGAAGTTACTGCTGGGGCCGGCGGTAATACTAATTTAAATAGCCCTTATGTAATTGCCAATACAATGCTCACCTTTGGCCTCTTTGCCATGTTTGTGGTGGTCAATTTCGTTGCCAATACAGCCAGTCGAAATGACACCTCCATGATGTCAGAAATTATTTGTACAAAACCGATCCCGCCAATGTCTTATCAACTTGGGCGCTTTTTTGGTGCGTTTCTTGTGTGCGTGAGCGTGTCTTCGATGGTGCCACTTGCCCTGCTTATCGGTTCTCTAATGCCATGGTTGGATCAAGAGAGGTTGGGAGAATTCAACTTAGTGTCTTACCTTGCTCCTTTTTTTATTTATTCAGTCACCAGTATTTTTGTTCTATCCACTTTGTTTTACGCTGTAGCATTACGTTTTCGAAGTATTATGGCGGTGTATCTTACTGCGTTAGGATTGTTGATCATTTACGTTGTATCATCGGCAATTTTCGATGAACCAAATCAACGTCAGATCCTCGCAATTATAGATCCGTTCGGCATCAATACGTTCAGCGAAGTGACGAGTTATTGGACCCCATTTGATAAAAACACAATGACGGTGCAGTTGACCGCAGAAGTGATTACTAATAGAGCGCTTTGGATTACGCTTGGTGTCGCTAGCTTGTTGGGCTTTGGCAAAATATTTTCGCCGTTAACAATGAAGTCGACTAAAGAGAAGAAGAATAAAGATAACACGTTTGTTGAAACACCAACTACAACGCTAAGCAAAGTAAAATATCAACCAGGCTCAGGTATTCAGCAATTTGTGACAAGAACTAAATTTGAAATAAAACAAATCTTATTTAGTCCTGCATTTCCTATTCTTATGTTGTTTTGTGCTTTCAATTTAATTGCTCAGTTTCTTGACCCAATAGGTCTTTACGGAGCGTCCAATTGGCCTTTGACGCAAACGATGGTGCAGCTTATTCAGAATGCCTTTGGATTGGTCAATATTATTGTCATTACTTATTACAGTGCTGAAGTTGTTTGGCGTGAACGTACAGTTGGTATGGGCGATATTACTGATAGTATGCCAGTGGCTAACATAACCTTTTGGCTTTCTAAGTTTATTGCGGTTTGCTTAGTGATTATTAGCATATTTTTGATCGGCATACTGGCGTCAATCTTTAATCAACTAATTTTAGGTTATAGCAACCTAGATATAATTCAATATGTTGTATCCTTATTTTACTACGCGGCAAGTAGTTTGATTCTGCTAATCGTACTTTCGTTTTTGTTACAAACAATGAGCCCGAGTAAGTACATAGGCATGTTGTTATTTGTTGGCTATTTCTTTGTTTCCATCGTGTTCAGTCAAATAGGCATTGAACATAATATGTTCCAATACAGCCTAGCACCCATTTTACAATATTCCGACATGAATGGTTATGGTTGGACGTTAACAACCCAAAATTGGTACTTATTATATTGGTCGTCACTCGCGGTGGTATTTAGTATAGTGAGTTTCAGCTTATGGCACCGCGGTCCGCATAGCGGATTGCGGGCTAGATTTAAGATGCTGCCCTATCAAATTGGTAGAGGTGGCTTTACTGCTATCTCTGTTTGTTTGCTCTTATTTCTTGGCTCTGGTTCAATTATTCATTACAACACAAAAGTACTGAATAAATTTACTACTCAAAATGAAGCACTCGACGATAGAGAGCTTTATGAAAAAGAATTCGCTAAATTTGAAGACGATCCCACGCCGATTATTATTTCAGTAGATGCTGAAATCGCTATTTTCCCAAGTGCACGCAGAGTCGAAACCATCACCAAAATCATAGTCGAAAATAGAACCAATAAATCCATCGAAAAATTTTTAGTCAACCACCCAAATTTCAGTCCTGTTTCAGAGGTGCAAATTGAAGGCGGTAGTCTGGGTAAAAGAGAGATGGTTGACGTTGCTTGGTTTACTTTTGATAAACCGATGCAACCGGGTGAAAAGCGCAACGGAACTATTAAAGTTGTGCGAGAGCATAAGGGATTTAAAGACAGGGGCGAGGATACAGAAGTGGTTAGCAATGGTACTTTTATTTCTAACTTCAGCTTATACCCTTCATTTGGGGTAAATCAAGGCTTTTATATTGGCGATCAACACGAACGCAGAAAACGTGAATTGGGGCCTCCTCGAAGAGCTTATCTGCTTGAAGATTCGACTCGTTACAATGAAAGTTTCTTCGGGCCACAAACAACGCTAATAGACTTTAAAGCCACCTTGTCGACCAGTGCCGACCAATTTGCGATCGTACCAGGGTACTTGAAGAAGGAATGGGAGCAAGACGGGCGTCGTTATTTCGAATATGCAATGGACAGCCCTATGGTGAATTTCTTTAATATAATGTCAGCCAAGCTTGAGGTTAAGACAGAAATGCATAACGGTGTTGAAATTGCCGTTTATTATCACCGCGAACATTTTTGGAATGTTCAGCGTATGATTGATTCAAGCAAAGATTCGCTCGACTATTTCACTCAAGCATTTGGTCCCTATCAACATAAGCAACTGCGTATCATTGAGTATCCGGGCTATCGAAGCTTTGCACAAAGTTTTGCCAATACAGTGCCTTATTCGGAAAATATCGGTTTTATTACGGACCTGCGTGACAAGAAAGAAATCGATCCTGTCTACTATATAACCGCCCATGAGGTTGCGCACCAATGGTTTGGTCATCAACTGAATGGAGCAAATGTGCAAGGTAGTGCCGTGCTATCTGAATCACTTTCACAATATGCCGCTTTAATGGTCATGGAGAAGCAATATGGGGAAGAAAAAATACGTAAATTCTTAACTTTCGAGCTAGACAGTTATTTACGTGGGAGAGCCAACGAAAATCTAGAGGAAATGCCTCTGCTGCGGGCAGAAAATCAGCAGTATATTCACTATCGCAAAGGCTCGATTGTTATGATGGCTTTGCGTGACAGAATAGGCGAGCAGAATATGAATAAAGCCTTAAAAGCACTTATTGCCGAGTATAAGTTTAGTGATACGGTGCATCCTACCACGCTTGATTTAGTTGCCGCGCTAAAGTCTGTTGCTTTGCAAGAGGACCATGCATTTATCGATACTCAGTTCAATCAAATCAGTATTTATGACTTGAAGATAGTCGATACAGTCGTAAATAAACAAAAAGACGATGAATTCAGTGTAACCTTAACGGTGTCGGCAACACAATTTGAAGCAGATGGTAAAGGTGAAGAAACAGAACAGCCATTTGATGAGTTTGTTGACATTATTTTATTCAGTCAAGATCCTAATGATTTTAGCAGTGAAAATAAGATGGTTTATCGTCAAAAACACCGTTTAACGTCAGGTGAAAATACCAATACCATTACCATTAAGACTAAATCGTCATTTTCTTATGTCGGCATAGACCCCTTTGTTCGCTTTATTGACAGGGATAGCGGTGATAACGTAAGAAAGCTATAATATCCGACTTTATAAGAAGGATTAACGGGATGTTAAAAGCGATACTTATCTCACTGGTATCCATTATCCTATGTTTTGGCTTAATGGACGCTATTTGGTTGGGGCTGATTGCAGATGAAATTTATCAGCAAGAAATGCAAGGTATGTTAAGGGTGGCGTATCCAGTTTGGCCATGGCTTAGCTTTTACCTCATTTACGCTTTGAGCATCACTATTTTGGCCGTACAGCCAAGTTTTAATCACTTAGTAATGGCAACACCTGAAGGTTCGAAAGTTATACCTAAATTCATACCTAAATTCATACCTAAATTCATACCTAAATTCATACCTAAAGTCGCACCTAAGGTCGTACCTGTTGTTGCCTTTAGAGGCTTTGTACTCGGTTTGGCGGCCTATGGTACATACAACCTAACGAATTATGCGATACTAGCCAATTGGTCGTTAAAAATATCATTGATCGATTGGGCTTGGGGATGTTTTATTACTACCTGCAGCGCAACTGCAGCAGCAGTAGCTGTGTCAACTTTCGCTAAGCAAAAATAACCGGTATAAATAATCGCTACTTGGCAAGGCTATCAATGACAAGCAACGCAAACGCTACCGGTATGACTATGCATACAGGTAGAGACCGCCGGACTATCTATTATTCTGCATATGACAGCTTTATATATTACCGGAATTGAGCGGAAAGCCTCGTCGTTCAGGGCGGGGATGGATAGCTCGGATGGCGAAGCCGTCCATTTGTTTTAGTGTGGCGTTTGCTGTTGC